>NZ_BDBI01000001.1 GCF_001612905.1 Nocardia ignorata NBRC 108230
CCCAACACCTTTGTGGTGCACAAAACACCAAGGCAGTTCCACACGGCTGGAACCCCGCCACACAGCGGCCACCCAGAAACGGCAAAGGCCGGTAGCTCTAGCGCTACCGGCCTCCACCGTCGTTCAGGGCATGCTCACTGCCCACCTAGGCATCAGTTCGTGCGAACCGCCAGGCCGGGGTTGTCCGACAGGACCACGCTCAGTGGCTGTGCGAAGAGCTGGGGGGTGTCGCCGGTGATGGCGCCGATGATGTTGGGGATTTCGCAGATCGGGTAGTCGGCGACCGACGAGGCGCTGGAGATGCCGAGGGCCATGCGGCCGGTGACGATGGCACCGCCGGAATCGCCGGGCAGCGCGCAGATGTTGGCGGAGAAGCTCTGGGTGAGCTGACGATCGCCGACCTGGACGGTCTGGTCGACACCGTTGACGATGCCGCAGCTGAACCCGGTCCGCGAACCCGACTTGCACACGGGGGCGCCGACGACCGGCACGCCGACGCCGTCGACGGCGATGGGCGCCGCGCCGGGGACGGTGACGAGGTTGTTCTCGAAGCGGGCGCGCGCGTTGTCGTTCACGCGGATGATCGAGTAGTCCTGCTCGCCGAGGATCGACTTCTGGAAGGTGCCGAGCTGGGCGCCTGCACGGTCACCGTTCATCTCGTACACGGCGGCGGCGGAACCGGTGCCCGCCGACTCCAGGTCGGGGTTGCAGTGGCCCGCGGAGATGTTCACGACGTTGCCGGCGCGGTCGGTGCCGTTGAAGCCGAACGAGCAGCGCAGCGAGCTGTTGCCCGCGATGGCGGCGTAGCCCTCGCCACCGGCGATCGGGCCGGTGCCGTTGCCGGCCACGGGAGTGGCTTCCAGGTCGATCTTCTCACCGGCCACCGGCGGCGCGGTGACGACGACGCGGGCCGGGTCGATGAAGCTGGGCAGGGGCAGCCCGGCCTGCTCGACGCGCACGGCGATCGCGTTGTTCACGGTGTCGATGACGACGCCGCGCACCAGGTTGGCGATCTCCGGCGGCGCGGCGGCCAGCCAGTTCTCGAACGCGGTCTTCTCACCGCGCAGCATGGATTCGCTCTTGGCGACGTTGCGGACCTCGAAACCGGCCGATTCGGCGGCGGCACGGGCCTCGTCGGCGCCGGGGCCCTGGGTCAGCGCGACGACGGCGTTGCCCTGGTCGTTGAGCCAGGAACCGGCGAACACCTGCGGGAACTGACGCTGCGCGGTGGTGGCGAACGCGGCGACCTGCTGGGCCTCGTCGGCACGGCGCAGGTATTCCTGCGGGGAGAGCTTCAGGTCACGGCTCACGGCCTCGATCAGCTGGGCAGGCAGATCGACCGCGGGTTCGGCGTCGGCGACTGCCATCGTGGGGCCGAACAGCAGAATCGCCGCCGAAGCGGCGATCACGGACTTGCGAGCTCGTCTCGAGCTTCGTGCGAGGGGGGCGCGACCCATACGTGGCAGGAGCATGATCGAACTATATGGGCTCGGACCGGTTATGCCTACTCGGACCGGGCAAGAGATTTCACTCACCCGGTCCGTTCGGTGATTCGTCCGGTACTAACCCGCGTTGGGGTTGGTACGCACCATGATTCCGCTGCCGAGACCGCCACCGGAATTGGCCTCGATATCGGCCAGGATGGGCCGGATCGGCACACCGAGGGTCGCGGTGCCGCCGAAGGGTGCGAGCTGGGTGTTGGCCTCGGTGCAGTTGGGTGCCTCGGCGGCATTGGAGCCGCTGGTGATGCCGAGCGCGAGAGTGCCCGACACGATCGCGCCGCCACTGTCACCACCGAGGGTGCAGGCGCTGGTGGCGAAACCACGGATCGTCTTGCTGACACCTTCCGCGGTGAACAGCTGAGTCTCCACGTGATCGGCCGAGACGAAACCGCAGGTGAAAGTGGACGATTGACCAGTTTTGCAGACCGGCGCACCGGTCACCGGATCGGCGGTGCCGGTGATGGCGAGGGTGGTGCCGTTGGCGCCACGCACCCGGGCCTGGTCCATGCCGGCGTTCACCGCACGCTCGTTGAGCTTGATGACCGAGTAGTCCAGCGCGCCCGGCCCGCCGAGAACGGACATGGCGAACTGACCGACCTCGGGACTGTTGGGGATGTCGCGCACGTTCGGCACGTACACCGCGGCGGGTGTGCCGTGGTCGACATTCGGATTGCAGTGGCCCGCAGAGATGTTCAGCGCGTTGCCCGCCGCGTCGGTGCTGTTGAAACCGAACGAGCACACATCGACACCGCGCAGGTCGGCGTCGTGCAGGTCCTTGGCGGCGGTGATGTAGGTGTCGCCGCCCATCGGCCGGTTCACCACCTCGCCACCGCCGCCCGGCGTGATGACCACCTTGATGGTGGCGATCAGGGTCGGCAGGTTCAGCAGGTGGCCGGTGCTGGAATTGGCGACGCTCATAACGATCTGGCTGTTGAGCACGTCGATGGCGATCGAGCTGATCGGCGCGGAGATCTCGCGCGGCAGCGTGGAGATCCACTGACTCAGTTGCAGCAGAGCGCCTTCCAGGCCGCTCGCCGAGATCGGGGCGAGATGGGTCTGGTAGCCGTCGGCGGCGGCCAGGCGGCCGGTCTCGGCATCGGTCACCGCGACAACGGCTTTGCCCTCGGGCGTGAGCCAGGCACCGGCGAAGGTGTCGGGGTTCTCGGCGCGGAAGTCGGCGGCGTAGGCGCGCAGTTCCTGGGCGCGCGCGGCACGGTCGAGGTATTCGTTCGGGGTCATGCCCAGGTCGCGCGAGATGGCTGTCACCAGTTCGGCGGGTAGGGCGTCAGCCGAAAGCTGCTGCGGCGCAGCGGGTTGCGCGCTGGCGACACCGGAGCCGAGCAGAGGGGCGAGTAGAACGGTCGCGGCGAACCCGGCGGAGGCTGCCTTGACCGCGGCGCGACGCGCCACCAACTTGCGCATGAAATCCCTTCGTCACCGAACGAGTGACCGAGACCACCGCCGGCGGCGGGTATGTCGGTCAGCGCATCACTCTAAGGCACGCCCGGCGATGGGGTGCGGTTACCCGCTACCAGCTTCGGTTTTGCGCCAGCCGGGGATCTCGAGCGGCGGCGGGAGCTCGCCGGGCTCGCGGGGCTGGAACGGGAACGGCCGAGTGGTCGTGGTGCGGCCGGGCGTCGTCGTCGGCGTGGTTGTCGTCGGTGACGGCGTGGTGGTGGTCGGAGCTTCGGTGGTGGTCGGCTCCTCGGTGGTCGTCGTCGGTTCCGGGGTGGTCGTGACGACCGGTTCCTCGGTGGTCGTCTCCGGCGGCGGCGGAGCGACTACGGGAGTGGGTGCCGGCTGCTGGGTCGTCTCCGAGTGCGCGTCCGAGATGGTCGGCGGCTCGGTCGGCTCGGTGCCGCGCAGCAGCACCGACACCGCGATGCCACCGAGCACCAGGCCGATCAGCGCCGCCCCGGCGATCAACAGCGGCGTCTTGTTCCGCGCCGGAGCGGGCGTGGGAGCCGGAGCGGGCGCAGGCACGGTTGCGGCCATCGCCTTGGTCGGATGCTGCACCGGAAGCGCCGCCGAATATGCCTGCGCGACCACCACGGGCGGCTCGACAGCGGGCATCACATCGGTCTTCACCAGGGAGTTCTCGGTGACGATCGGATCCGGCGGCGTCGCACCGGCCGGGGTCGCCAGCACCGCGACCAGCGCGGCCTCGGCGGCCGAGGACGCGAACGCCTTCCCCGGATCGGCACCCTCGGCGGGCTGGGGCAGTTCGTCCTCGCCGAGCAGCGCCACCGATTTCAGACCCAGATAGTCCAGCGCCTCACGGACGCCGCGCACCACCTCCGGCGACCACTGCGCCGGATGCGTCGCGTAGAACTCGGCCGGGCCGCTCAGATGCTCGGTGGTGAGATCGATGAGGCAGAACATGGCCGTGGCCAGCAGGTCTTCGGCCCGATAGGCCTCGCCGCCGTCGACATCGACACCGGCCGGATCGCCGATCGCCCGGACGAAACCGGAGATCGCGTGCGCCTTCCCGGACAGCGGTGCGTCGCCGAGGGCAGCGTCGCCGTCGTCGGACATGTGCAGCACCGACGACCGCTCGACGAAATGCTTCGCCCCGTCGTCGGTGACCACCGCGGCGACACACTCGTCGTCGGCGATACGCAAGCCGACTCCAGTGGCCATCCGGTTACCTCGCTTCGACGTCCGTGGTGTTGGGCGGCGAGTCCGGCGGTCACACCAGAAGTGAGCCGTGTCCCATCGCGCGCAGCATCGACAATAATTCCGATCGTGAACGTGCGCCTATCCGGCGTCGGATACGCGCCACGTGATGCTCCACGGTCTTGGCGGAAATGTACAGCCGTGCGCCGATCTCCCGGTAGGTGAGACCGAGTAGCACCAGCTCGGCGACCTCGCGTTCACGATCGCTGAGCGCGCGCCGCTCGATCGCGGGCTGGGGAGCCGCCGAGGTTTCGTCGCCGGTCTTGGGTGCCTCGAGGCGGGCGGGGATGCGCACCGAACGGGCCAGCTTCAGCAGGGCGCTCGCGGCGGCGGGGTCGTCGATCACGCGTGCGGTGTCGCCGGCGAGGCGGGCGCCGTCGAAGGTGTGGCCCTGGTGGGCCAAGGCGAGGACCGCGCTGTGCACGGCGGGCAGGTCGACCTGGCCGCGCAGCACGAGCAACCAGGTGCGGCCCGCGTCGGCCAGGACGGCGGCGTGCGGGTCGCCGTCGGCGGCGGCGTTCTTCAGCGCGTGCGCGTGCGGCAGCAACTGCTGGGGCGAGGACTTGGCGATCGCCGCCTGCACCCCGTACCAGTGGAAGGCGTTGGTCCAGGCGGGTGCGCGGCCGAGGCGGCGCAACAGTGCGGTGGCTGCCTCGACGAGCGGCTGGATGCGGCCCTCGTCGCGCAATTGGATTCCGGCCAAACACAATTCGCCGATCGGTAGCAGGCTCAGCAGGTCGACGTCGACCTCGTCGAACAGCGGGAAGGCGGCGGTCCACGCGGCATGCAGTGCCTGCGCGTCACCGCTGCGGCGGGCCAGGCCGACGGCCAGGGCGTGCGCGAGCAGGCGGTCGCGCGGGGCAAGGGACGCGATGTCGATGCCGGTCATGGTCTCGGCGGCCTTGCATTCGTCTCCGATGCGCAACGCGGTCCAGGCCGCGAGCACGCCGAGTTGTTTGCCTTCGCCGTCGGCGGCGCGGATCGCGTCGTCGGCGCGGCGTGGTTCGCCCGCGCTCAGGCTGAGCAGGGCGCCGACGGTCACCGCGCTGCACGGGGTGGTGCCGGTTCCGTTGGTCCGCGCGGCCTGGACCAGTGCCGAGATGGCGGCCGCGGTGGCCGCGCCGTGCGGGTCGAGGGAGGTGAGCAGGGCGTTCGCGATCAGCCGGGCGCCGGCACCCGTCTGGGTGGGCGGCCAGTGTTCGGCGTCGGCCGCGGCCTTCGCGGCGGCGGCGCTGTCACCGGCCAGGGCGTGCACGGTCGCCGCGACCGCCCAGTCGGCACCGACTCGGTTCGGGCCGAGCCAGCGGTAGAGTGCGGCGGCCCGGCTGACCAGACCACGCCGGGTGAGCACGCTCGCGCAGACGCGGACGGCGGCCGCGAGTTCGGCGGTGTCGACATCGGCGCCGTCGAGCAGGGGTTCGGCCAGGCGGAGAGCGGTGTCGTCGTCGCCTGCCTTCGCGGCGGCCTCGGCCCAGGCGAGGGTGACGCGACGCGGATCGGTGCCTGCCGCGACGGCTGCCGCGTAGTAGCGGGCGGCATCGGGACGCTGCTGTCGGGCTGCCGCGCAGAGGAATTCGGCGAGGCGCTGGTCGCGCACACCGGACTCGGCCAGCAGCAGGCCGGTGTGGTCGCGCAGCAGGCCCGCCTCGAGCCGGGTGTCGAGGAGCCTGCGCTGCACGGCGACGAAGCGGCGATCACCGAGCAGCAGCCGCAGTTGCGGCACGGCCGCGCTCAGCAACAGGTCGGCATCGGTGACCAGTGCGCTCGCCCGCGCCCGGGCCAGCAGGTCATGGGCGACAGGCAATTCCACCCCGAGCACCTCGGCGAGCTCACCGGCGTCGAGACCGGTTCCCGTCGCCGCGACGACGAGGGTGTCGAGCAGTGGTGGATCGAAACCCGCCAATTGTGCACGGGCCCAAGCGGACAGGGCCGCGTCGACGGCAGGCAGGCCCGCGTCGAGCTTGGCCTGACCCGCCGCCCGCAGTGCCGCGACGACACCGCCGTGGATGCCCGCGGTCCTGGTGTGGATGTGGTTGACCAGCGGACGCGGCACCGACACCCCGAGTTCGCGGGCGAAGGAACCGATCTCACCGCAACCGAGTGCGCGGATCTCGATCAGGCGGCCCTGCCTGCCGACCGCGTCGCACAGGGCGCGCAGTTCGGGATGCTGGGGGCGAGGCTGAGTGGCGCAGACCAGGGAGCGGGCACCCGATTCCACCTCGGTGCGCAGGGCTGCGAGCTGGGCGGGGGTCATGTCGTGCAGGTCGTCGGCGATCACGACGGCGCCGTTGTCGGTGGGCTCGGGGGCCCGGCCGATCACGGCAACGCCCCGGCCGCGCAGCCGACGGCGTACAGCGTCGAGCAATACCGACTTGCCGGTGCCGGAGCGACCCGTCAGCAACAGCACCACCGGCTGGTCGTCGGCAGCGTCTACCGCTCGCAGAATCTCACGGGCATGGGGGACTGTGTCGAGCGCGATGGGGCTCAATTGCCGCCTCCGAGTAGTTCACCGGGGAGTTTCGTGACGCCGCCGACGGTGCCTTCGACCACCTCGCCCGCGCCGTCGAGCACCTGGCCGGGGACCGCGCCGACATTCGGCACGTTCGGAGCCTGGGGGACCGGCGGGGTGTATGGCGCCGGTTGCTGTGGGGCGGGCTGTTGGGGAGCGGGCTGCTGGGGGGCCGGTTGCTGCGGCGCAGGCTGTTGCGGTGCGGGTTGCTGCGGAGCAGGGGCTCCGCCGCCGGACTGGACCTGCTGCTGCGTTGCCGGGGACTGGGCAGTGCCGCCCGGCTGTGGTGTCCCGGCGGAGTTCACCGGTGCGGCCGGGGTGACGGTGCCGGGGATCGGCTGACCCGTCGAGTCGAGCAGGGGAGCGCCCGGGACCGGCTGACCGTTCGCGTCGACGGTCGGCGTGCCGACCACCGGCTTGCCGTCCGCGTCGAACGTGGCGATCGGCGCCACCGCCTGTCCGGGGCCGCTGTTCTTCGGCGCGTTCTCGGTGGGGTTCACCGTGGACACGTCCGGCTTGCTCGGCGTCGCGAACTGGGGAGACATGGCCAGCGTTCCCGCGGTGAGCGCGCCGAAGACGGCGACTGCCGCGCCGACGACCGCCAGGCGTTTGCCGGTGACGACCTTCTTCGCCGGGGCTTCGTCGTCGACGACGGGCAGGGCTTTCGCGAGTGCGACCGGGGCGATGTCCGTCGGCGCGGCCGGCTCGCCGACATCCTCGAGAGGAAGGACGAGCGGAGTGGATTCCGCCGCCCGCAGATCGGCGGCCAGCTCGGCCGCGCCCGCCGCGCTCGCGGTGGCCGGGTCGGCACACGCGACGACGGGCAGCGCGAACTCCGCGGACACCAGTTCCGCGACCAGCGGCATCTGCGCGCCGCCGCCGGTCAGCAGGACGGCGGTGATGTCGCCGAGCCGGACGCCCGCGCGCTCGACGGCCTCGCGCACCAGGGCCAGGGAATCCTGCACCGAGCCGCGCAGCAGGTCCTCGAGTTCGTGGCGGACGAGGCGAACGGTCGCGGCCTCGCCGAGGGCGCCGACCTCAACCACGGTCGCGGTGTCGAGTGACAGTTCTTCTCTGGCGAGGCGTGCGCGTTCGCGCAGGGCCGCGAGTTCGGTTTCCACGGCCGGATCGAACGGGTCGAATTCCCGGTCACCCAGCGCGTGCGACAGCACGTAGCGCATTGTCAGCAAATCGAATTCCGAGCCGGCGATCTCCGTGTCGTGCAGCGGGGTGGCCAACAAACCCGACTGCTCCCCGGTGCGGACCACCGAGACGGTCAGGCCGCTCGCGCCGAGGTCGTACACAACCACCGCACCCTCGTCGAACAGTCCGCGCTCGACCTCGTAGCGGCGGACCACCGCGACCGGTTCCGGGACGAGGACGACCGCGTGGGCGCCCGCGTTGTCGAGAGACGAACGCACCGCCTGCACTTGGTCATCCGTCCACCAACCGGGGTGGCACGACACCACCGTCGGCTCGCCCTCGACGTGGTCGCGAACCTCATCGATCAGCTGAGTGGTCGCCGCGGCCACCAAATCGGCCGCGACATGCGACGAACCGTCCTCGGCGAGCATGCGCACCGGATCGCCGACCCGGGCCAGGAAGCCCTCGATCACCACCGCCGGACCGGCTGTGGCTACTTCGATTGCACTGGGTCGCCGCACGACCGCGACCGGTGCACCGCCGTCGATCGCCGTCGCTACGGCAACTGAACGGGATGCGCCGACGGTGACGCCGAGCGCGAGACGGTCTGTCATGGGGAACCTCTGCAGATACGGGAGCGACGGAAATCATCGAGAGAGCTATCCCGACTGTCGATTGCTGACGGTCTGCTGTTACCGGTGCGCGCACCCATAACGGGGCCGATCCCCTAACGGCCCTCGATCCCCTAGCGGGCACCCCGTGCGATGAACAGGGGTTCGCCCTGTTACGAGGGGGGGTCATAGCTTCGAACATCTTGCCGAGCGCACGTGAGCACCGGGGCGCCGTTGCAGGGCATCGTCGGGTGCGGTGGTTACGGCGGCCTCGGCAACGGCGCGCTGGCAGGCGCTCTCGGGGAGGCCGGCGCGGGCGGTCTGCTCAGCGGCAACGACGTCACCGATTTCGCCGACTTCACCGACATCTCCACCAACGGCATCGGTGCCGCGATCGACGAGATCTCGGTCCTCAACGACGTGGTCGACGGCGGCGTGGCCGGTGTGGCCGGGGGTGTCCTGAACTGCGAGGGCGGTCTGCCCGACGGCGGCCTCCCGGGCGATGTGCCCACCGAGGTAGACGGCACAGGCGAACAGTTCGACACCCTCACCGGCGCGGCGACGGGCGGCCTGTCCGGCACCACCGAGGCGGCGACAGGCCGACGATGGTGGCCTCCTCTGAGGATCGTCATGACGACTCCGGCGAAGACGTCGGCCGCACCGTCGGCAGCCACCCCGCCGCTGACGGCGCCGGTCCCGCGCGCCGAACTGGTGCTCACCGCGCCGGGCGCGAGCGACATCCGCGTGGAGGTGCCGTTCGACGAGATCGGTTCCCTCGACGCCCGCTACGCCGACGGCATGCTCGAGCTCACCTCGGCGCCCGGCAGGCAGCGTTCGTATTCGGCGCCGTCACCCGGTGTGCGGCCGGTGCCCGCCGAGGACGGACGCCGGTGAACGCCGTGTTCGCTCCGGCGCGCGAGGGTGTGTTTAAGTGAAGGAATGATGCTCGCCGCGTGGGTCGAAGCGGAGGCCGCGCGCCGATGAGACACTATCGGCCCGAATCCCCGCTTCCCGGCGGCGCACCCACCGCACCCACGACCGGCGAGGCGCACCGGCTCGTCGAGGCCGCCGCGCGGGAACTGCGCGACCCCGCCGCCCGGCGGTTGATCGACGAATGCGCCGAGCGGTTGCGTCAGCCGTTGCGGGTCGCGCTGGCCGGTTCGATCAAGGCGGGCAAGTCGACGCTGCTCAACGCCCTGGTCGGGCAGAGCATCGCCCCCACCGACGCCACCGAATGCACCCGCGTGGTCACCTGGTACCGCAGCGGAACCACCCCAACGGTGACGGCGTTCGCGGCCGACGGCGCGTCGGCGAACGTGGCGGTCCGCCGAGGGGCCGGGGCGCACGGTCTCACCTTCGAGCTGTCGGGTCTGCGCTGGCAGCCGGCCGGTACGTACGCCGTCGACCACCTGGAAGTGCGCTGGCCGACGGCCGAGTTGTCACGCACCACCATCATCGACACGCCGGGCACGTCGTCGCTGTCGCACGACGTGTCCGAGCGAACCATGCGCCTGCTCACCCCCGCCGATGTCGAACCCGACGCCCTGCGCATCCCCGGCGCCGACGCCGTGGTCTACCTGCTGCGCCGCCTCGACGCCACCGACGTCCATTTCCTCGAGCAGATCGGCTCCGGCGGTCCGGCCGGTCCGCTCGGTGTGGTCGGTGTGGTGTCGCGGGCCGACGAGATCAGTGCGGGCCACATCAATGCCCTCAATTCGGCGCGCGATGTGGCCGCCAGATTCGCCACCGAGCTGGAACGCACCGGGTTGTGCCAGGCGGTGATCCCCGTGGCGGGACTGCTCGCTTTCGCCGCCGCCACCCTCACCCAGCCCGAGTTCGCCGCGTTCGCCGCCCTGGCCGGGTTGCCTGCCGACACCCTCGAACTGGCCCTGCTCTCGGCCGACCGGTTCTCGCGCCCCGATATCGACCTCCCGGTATCGCCGCTGGTCCGCGCCCAATTGCTGGACCGGTTCGGCATGTTCGGTGTGCGGATGGCGACCGAACTCGTGCGCACCGGCGTGCGCGACGCGGCGTCGCTGTCGGCCGAGCTCAGTGCCCGCAGCGGCATCGATGAACTGCGCCGGGTCCTCGACGTGCAGTTCGGTCAGCGCGCGGAGCAGCTCAAAGCCCATTCCGCGCTCACCACCCTCGACCGGGTGATCACCGCCCACCCCGGCACCCCCGCCGACGAACTGCTGCCGCGCGTGCGCACCCTGCTCGCCGACGTGCACGGTTTCGCCGAGTTGCGACTGCTCGGCCGGTTGCGCGCCGACGAGTTGCCACTGCCACCCGACGACCTCGCCGAACTGTTCCGACTGGTCGGCGGCGCCGGCGTCGCCCCGCACGTGCGCCTGGGACTACCCGCCGACACCGACCCCGCGACTGTGCGCTCCCATGCTCTCGACGCTGCGCGCAGGTGGCGGACCAGGTCCCGGCATCCGCTCATCGACAAGGCGACAGTCGAGGCGTGCCTGACCGCCGTGCGCAGTGTCGAGGGAGCACTCTCCCAGCTACCGCGCTGATTGCGTCTCCCAATTATTTCGCCGATCGATTGGCCTTGTCGCTGCTCGATACGGCATGATTTCGCCGTGAACACGACGATCGGCGATCCAGTCCGGATCCTGACGGACGCGCAATGGGCGCTGCTCGAATTGCTCCTGCCCAGCTCGGCGGGCCGTGCGGGCCGTGACTTCGCCAACAATCGTCCCGTGATCGAGGGGATGCTGTTCTGGCTGCGTACGGGCGTCGCGTGGCGTGATCTGCCCGCCGAATTCGGTCCGTGGCAGACGGTCTGGAAACGGCAGCGCCGCTACCAGGCCGACGGCACATGGGATCATCTGCTCATTGCCTTGGCCGCCATGGCCGACGACGGGGGCAACCTCGCCTGGGTGCGGCGCGATATTTAAGAGACGCTGATCTTTCGGCTCCGAAAGGGTCACACTCTTCATCGGTAACGATTTCGCTGTGGAATCGGACTAGCTTTCCGAACACTCGCATGGCCAAGCGTGAAAAGCACCCACCGACAGACGAGTACGGATCCGGCGCAAGTCCCGATCTGGAGGAGCTGACCCGAATGAACCCCACCGCGATCCTCGAGTTCATCCTGAACCTGCTGCGCGATCCCCAAGCCGCAGCAAACTATTGCGCCAACCCCGTCCATGTCCTCTGCGAAGCGGACATCCCCGCCACCCCCGCCGAGATCGCGGCCGCCGCCCCCACCATCGCCGCCACCCTCTCCACCGACTGCACCTCCACCCTCACCGCCCTCAACACCGCCGCCGCCTCGGTGACCACCGTCGCCACCTCGTCGGTAGCCGCCACCACCGCCGCAGCCGTCACCACGGCCGCCGACATCGAGACCGGCCTGGAAACGACCGTCGACCTCGGCACCTCCGTGGGCACCGGCCTGACCGCTGTCGCTGATGTTTCCGCCGGTTTGGGCGCGTCTGTGGGTGCCGGGCTGGGTGCTGTCGCTGATGTCTCCGCTGGTTTGGGTGCGTCTGTGGGTGCCGGCCTGGATGCAGCCGCTGATGTGTCTGCTGGTTTGGGTGCGTCTTTGGGTGCTGCCGCTGAGGTTTCCGCCGGTCTCGGTGCGTCTGTGGGTGCCGGCCTGGGTGCTGCCGCTGATGTGTCCGCCGGTCTCGGTGCGACTCTGGGTACCGGCCTGAGTGCCGCCACTGACGCAACCACAGGTATCGGCGCGACTCTGAACCCCACCCTCGATGCGGCAACCGACGTAGCAGCGGGCCTCACAACAGGTCTGGGCGTCGGCGTGAACACGGGCCTCACAGCTGCCACCGACATCGCCGCCGGCCTGGGCGGCACCATCAGCAGCACAACTGCTGATCTGGGTGCGACCACTGACATCACCCTCGACGCGGTGACCACCGCAACTACCGGCCTCGGAACCACCCTCGAAGCCGCAACCGACGTAACCACCGACCTCACGGCCGGTCTCGGTGCAGGCGCGGATGCCGCCGTCGACCTGGGCGCGGACGTCACCGCAGGTCTCGGGACGACCACAGGTCTCCTCGCCGACGCATCGGCAAACATCCACTCTGCCGTCACCACGACCACCGACACCACCGCAGACCTCGGCCTCGAGCTGGCCACCGCCACGAATAGCGCGGTAGGCGAGAGCCTTTCGTTCGGACACGAGTCGGTGATCGGTGCCGCCACCGGTCTCGATTCCGCCCTCGAGTCGGTGGCCACCGCTGGTGCCGACCTCTCCGCAACGGCGGGAACCGACCTTGGAATCGGTGCCACCGTCACAGGTGCACTCGACGCCACCACGGGTGTCGCCGCCGGCCTCGGCACGACTGTGAGCGGCCTGACGACAGCAACAACCGAGACCGACCTCGCCGTCTCCGCAGCACTCGGCGCCACCAACGCTGCCGCCGTCCAGTCGGCAATGTCCGCCAGCACCGCCGCGACTACCGGCCTCGAAACCGGCCTCATGACCGCAGGCTCGATCGGCACGAACGCTGCCGCCGACCTCACCGCCGGTGCTACGGCGGGCGTGGAATCCGCGGTTGGCGTCGATCTGACCTCTGGTCTTTCCGCCGTGGGTGCGCTGGGCGTGGAAACCTCGGCCGACCTCGCCGCGAACGCCGCTGCCGGCGTGGAGGCCGCTGCGGGCTTCGGCGCGACTTCGGGTCTCGCCGCCGGGGGTGTGCTGGATACTGTTGCCGATCTTGCCGCCAACTCCACGGCGGGCCTGAACTCCGCCGCCCTGTCCGGGGCGGGTTCGTTGGGCTCGGGTTTCGATGCCACTGCTTCCGGGTTGACCGAAGGCGTTGCGGGGCTGGGCACTTCCGTTGGTGGTGCGTTCGAGACGGGTCTCGAAACAGGGCTTTCGGGGACGGGTGGGGTCGGGATGCAGGTCGGTGCGGCCGCGAATGCCGGTGCTGCTGCGGCGACTTCGCTGACCGGTGCGGTCGCCTCGACCACGCAGATCGGCCTCACCGGCGCGGGCGCCGATCTCTCCGCCGGCCTCACGGGCGCCGCCGCGACAGCGGACCTCGGCACTCAAATCGCGGCAGGCCTGTCCACCGGTGCAGCCGCAACTCTCGGCGCTCCCTTCACCGCCGCCCCGGCCACCGGCCTCGAAACCGCCCTCAGTACAGCCTTCAACACCGATCTTCCCGCAGCCTCGACCGTCGACACCGCGGCCGAACTCGTGTCCACCTCGGCCTTCGATACCGCCCTGGTCGGCGCTGCGAACACCACCACCGCACTCCAGTCCACCCTCACCGGCGCAGTAGCGAACTCGACCGGCATCGCCACTGGCCTCGGCGGCATTGCCACCGCCGGGGCCCACGCTTCCGCGGACGCCGCCGCCAACGCAGCCGCGTCTGCCGAAGCCGCAGCCGGTTTCGCTACGAACGCGACAGCCGGCCTCGGCGCGAACGCGGCAGCCGACTTCGCCGCGAACGCGGCAGCAGGCGCAGCCGGTGCGACTGGCACCGCCGCCGCACTGGACGCGGCAGCCACCGGTGCCGGAGCCACGGCGACAGGCGCGTTCGACGCGACCGCCGACGTAACAACCGCCACCGCAACAGGGCTCGAACTCGGCCTCGGCACAACCCCCGACTGGTCCACCGAAACCGGCGTAGCCGCAGGCCTCGGTTCAACCATCCACTCCGAGCCGCAACTCGATTCCACCTTCACGACATCCACCGGCTTGGAATCCACTCTCGGGGCGACCAGCGGCTTCGAAACCGTGGCATCAACCGCCTTCACCTCGGAGACCTCCATGAACCTCACCGGCGAAGCCACCACCGAACCCACCTCGACCATCGATTTCACCTCGGCCGCCGATACCTGGTCGACGGTCGACGTGGACAGCGCCTTCGGCCCGGCTCTCGACGATTCCCCGCTCTCCGGCGGAACGGGCCTGCTCGACACCTCGTTCACCGCCCCGGAGACTCCGTTCGACACCCCTGAAGCCCTGTAGTTCAGGCCGATGGATTCGTTGCTGTCGGTTCTCGACAACACCGTCGCGGCGGCTCGTGCCGCGGGTCGTGACGACCTGGTCGCCCGCCTGGAAACGGCGGCGGTCCGGGTGCGCGACCCGCGGCGGCGGATCGTCGTCGCGGGCCAGCTCGATCAGGGTAAGAGCCGTTTCATCAACGCGCTGCTCAATGTCGAGATCTGTCCCGTGGGCGACGACGTCACCACCCGTTTCCCGATGCAGCTCGCGTACGCGCCGCAGCCGCGAGCTGAATTGGTGCTTGCTACAACCTCTTCCGAGGAGGAGCGGGTCGAGTTCCCGATCGAGCATCTCGCGTCGATCGACGAGCGGTCCGCGCAGGGCAAACAGATTCTTCGCATCGAGGTCCACCTCCCCGCCGACCTGCTCGCCGACGGCATAGTCCTCATCGACACCCCCGGCATCGGCGCCCGAACCACGGCGGGCACCGTCGGTGTCCTCGAGATGCTCCCCGCGGCCGACGCCGTCCTTGTGATCTCCGATGCCTCCACCGAACTCACCGCCCCGGAGCTCACCTTCCTGCGGCAAGCATCCGAATTGTGCTCGGCCACAGCGGTTCTGATGTCGAAAACCGATCTCTACCCGCACTGGCGCCAGGTCTTCGAAGCCGACCGGGAACACCTGCGCAGGGCGAACCTCGACGTCCCCCTGCTCCCGATCTCGGCTCTACTCCGCTCCCACGCCCTGCGCCTGCAAGACGCGCAGCTGGGCGCCGAGTCCGGTTACGGGCAGCTCTACCAATTCCTGCGCGAGCAGGTGGTCGCCCGCGACGAAGCCGCGACCCGCGCCGCCATCGCTCGTGAGATGTCCTCGGCCGCAGAGCATCTGGCACTGGCTCTGGGCAGCGAACTCGTCGCCCTACGCGATCCGCAACAAGCCGCGGCCGCGGTCGGCGAGCTGCAATCGGCCAAAGCCCGTGCACAGCAACTGCATCGCCGCACCGCCGCCTGGCAGCAAACCCTCGCCGACGGCATTACCGACCTGGCCGGTGACGTCGACCACGACCTGCGCGAACGCCTGCGCGAGATCGCCCGCACCGGCGAGGAGTGGATCGACGACCACGACCCCGGCCGCCACTGGGGAGCCATCACCGAATGGCTCATGGGCACAGTCGATTCAGCCCTGGGCGACAACTTGCTCTGGGCGCACACCAGAGCGGAAGCATTGGCCGACCAGGTGGCCGAACACTTCCTCGAGCTGGGCGCGGTAGACCTCCCCGCCGCCCTCGACCCCTCCGGCGCCACCCACCGCACCGGCACTCTGGGCGACCTCGAACCCGATATCGGCGTCCTGTCGAAGGTCCTGGTCGGCATGCGCGGTTCCTACGGCGGTGTCCTGATGGTCGGTCTCGCAACGACTTTCGCGGGCCTGGCCCTGCTGAACCCGATCTCCCTCGGCGCGGGCGTGCTCGTGGGCGGCAAGGCGTACCGTGACGATAAGCAGGCCCGCCTCACCCGCCGCCGCACCGAGGCCAAGAACGCCGTCCGCCGCTTCCTCGACGACGTGGCCTTCCAGGCGGGCAAGGACTCCCGGGACCGCATCCACCGAATCCACCGCGCCCTACGCGACCACTACGCGGGCATCGCCGAACGCAGCCTCCGCTCCATCGACGAATCCCTCACCGCCGCCCAGGAAGCAGCCTCTGTCCAGGCCAAACACCGCGCCGAACGGACAGCCACCCTCGAACACCAGCTCACCGCCGTAGCCGCTCTGCGCAACCACGCCACCACCCTCACGGCCCCCACCCGCATCCCGCTGCCGAAGTAGCCGCCGCGCTAGGTGGACGGCCCGTCCATCGTCGCGCGCAGTCGCGCGATCAGGGTCTCGAACTGCTCGAGCTGGTCGGCCGGGTATTCGGCCAGGATCGCGTCCTGCTCGGCATTGACCGTGTGGAAGAACTCGTCGGCGAGGCGGCGGGCCTGCGAGCTGCACCGCAATGTCACCACTCGCCGGTCGGTGTGTTCGCGGCTGCGGGTGACGTATCCCGCCTGCTCCAGCCGGTTGATCAGGGTAGTCATCGCCCCCGAGGTGAGCGTGATCCGCTTGCTTAGCAGCGCGGGGGACAGCGGTGTGCCTGCCGCCTCGGCGGCGGCGATCTCCATCAGGGCCGAAACCGAGACCCCACCGCTGCGGTTGTGGCTGGGGCTGATCGCGGTCTCGCTCGGCGTCGCGTTGATCGTGGTCGACCTGACGATCGTGAACGTGATCGTCGCGCCGATCGTCGACGACCTGGCGATCACTTCGATTCAGGCGCAATGGATCCAGGAGTCCTACGCGATCGTCTTCGCGGCGCTGCTGCTGCTCACCGGCAGGCTCAGCGATCTCTACGGCGCACGCAGACTGTTCCTGATCGGCCTCGTCGTCTTCGGCGTGACGAGCCTGCTCGCCGCCCTCGCCCCGAGCGGCGGCCTCCTGATCCTTGCCCGATTCCTGCAGGGCATCGGCGGAGCGATGATCCTGCCGACCTCCCTGGCGCTGGTGAACTCCGCGTTCACCGGCAAGGCGCGCGGACAGGCCTTCGCGATCTGGGGCTCCACGATCGGCGCGGCCGCGGCGGTCGGTCCACTGCTCGGTGGCTGGCTGGCCGACTACTCCTGGCGCTGGGCCTTCGGCATCAACATCCCGATGGTCGCCCTGATCATGGTCGCAGTGCTGTGCTATCTCCCCGTGTCGCCGAGGTCCACCGGCGAGGTGGATCGGCGAGGCGCCGCGCAGTCGGCACTGGGCCTCGGTCTCCTCGCCTTCGCCCTGATCGAGAGCCGTCACTACGGATGGCTGGTTGTCACCGAACCCTTGACTATCGGTGGATTCGCCTGGCGCAGTGGACCTTCTCCGGTCCTCGTCGCACTTGCCGGTGCGATCCTCGCGCTCGGCATGTTCTGGCGCAGGCAAGCCAGGATCGCCGATGGTCACCCCCTGCTCGATGTGCGGCTGTTCACCGTCGACTCCTTTCGCAAGGGCAATGTGGTGACCCTGCTCGTCGGCCTCGGCGAATTCGGCATCATCGCGGTCCTGCCGCTGTGGATGCAGTTCGCCCTCGACTACACCGCCCTGCAGGCGGGCCTGGCGCTGGTCCCACTCGCGATCGGCAGTTTCGCCGCCAGCGGCGCGAGCTTCGCGATGACGGTTTCGGCGCTCGGCCAGGTCAGGATCGGCCTGTTGCTGGAAGCCGCCGGTCTCGCGTTGCTCGGCCTGTTCGCCGTCGCCGACGCCAGTTGGTGGTCGATCGCCGTGGCCCTGTTCGTCTACGGAATCGGTGTCGGCTTCGCCACGGCCCAGGTCACCAATGTCGTGCTCGCCGACGTCCCCGCCGAAAGGGCAGGCCAAGGCTCAGGAATCCAGAGTGCCGCACGCGAACTCGGCTCGGCCCTTGGTATCGCCGTCCTCACCACTGTCTTTTTCAGCACCCTCGGCTCCGGCCTCCGTGACCGCCTGGCCGACGCGAACATGCCCGAAGCCGAGGCCGACCAGCTGACATCGACAGTCACCGGCAGTGCCGGATCGGTGATCCCAGTCCTCCCCGCAGATGCAGCCGAAGCGGCCCGGGCGGCCATGGCGGCGGGTATCGAGGTGTCGAGCTATCTGTGCGCGGGCCTACTGGTGCTTGCCTTGGCGGCTACCGCCTTCGTCGAACCCGCGCGCAAGGCATGAACGATCTGTCACGATCGCGCATCGGCCGCCGTGGTTGAGTGCGGTCGTGGCAAGAATGGCCAAGGGTGACGGGAAGAATTTTCGGGTGGCGGGAATGAATCGCCGCAGGTGCTCGTTGTGCAGATCAACGATGTTGAGCGCATGTCACTCAAGTTCGGGTTGACGCCCGGCGGGGCCGACAGGCAGGATTGAGCGCATCACGCTCAGCGTTGCTGGGAGTTGTCGTCAATTATCAGGAGGAACCCACTATGGCTCGTGCGGTCGGAATCGACCTCGGGACCACGAACTCTGTCGTCTCCGTGCTGGAAGGCGGCGAGCCGGTCGTCGTCGCGAACTCGGAAGGCTCGCGCACCACTCCGTCGATCGTCGCGTTCGCGAAGAACGGTGAGGTTCTCGTCGGTCAGCCTGCCAAGAACCAGGCCGTCACCAACGTCGACCGCACCATCCGCTCGGTCAAGCGCCACATCGGCACCGACTGGACCGTGGAGATCGACGGCAAGAAGTACACCCCGCAGGAAATCTCCGCGCGCACGCTGATGAAGCTGAAGCGCGACGCCGAGGCCTACCTCGGTGAGGAGATCACCGACGCGGTCATCACCGTCCCGGCCTACTTCGAGGACGCCCAGCGTCAGGCCACCAAGGAAGCCGGTCAGATCGCCGGTCTGAACGTGCTGCGCATCGTCAACGAGCCCACCGCGGCCGCGCTGGCGTACGGCCTGGACAAGGGCGACAAAGAGCAGACCATCCTGGTCTTCGACCTCGGTGGCGGCACCTTCGACGTGTCGCTGCTGGAGATCGGCGAGGGCGTCGTCGAGGTCCGCGCCACCTCCGGTGACAACCACCTGGGTGGCGACGACTGGGACGAGCGCATCGTCAACTGGCTCGTCGACAAGTTCAAGGCCAGCTCGGGCATCGACCTGACCAAGGACAAGATGGCCATGCAGCGTCTGCGTGAGGCCGCCGAGAAGGCGAAGATCGAGCTGTCCTCCAGCCAGAGCACCTCGATCAACCTGCCCTACATCACCGTCGACGCGGACAAGAACCCGCTGTTCCTCGACGAGCAGCTCACCCGCGCCGAGTTCCAGAAGATCACCTCCGATCTGCTGGATCGCACCCGCGCGCCGTTCCAGTCCGTCATCAAGGACGCCGGCATCAACGTGGCCGACATCGACCACGTCGTGCTCGTCGGTGGCTCCACCCGTATGCCCGCCGTCTCCGACCTGGTCAAGGAACTGACCGGTGGCCGCGAGCCGAACAAGGGCGTGAACCCGGACGAGGTCGTCGCCGTGGGCGCCGCCCTGCAGGCCGGTGTGCTCAAGGGTGAGGTCAAGGACGTCCTGCTGCTCGACGTCACCCCGCTGTCGCTGGGTATCGAGACCAAGGGTGGCGTGATGACCAAGCTCATCGAGCGCAACACCACCATCCCGACCAAGCGCTCGGAGACCTTCACCACGGCCGACGACAACCAGCCGTCGGTGCAGATCCAGGTGTTCCAGGGTGAGCGCGAGATCGCCTCGCACAACAAGCTGCTCGGCTCCTTCGAGCTGACCGGCCTGCCCCCGGCCCCGCGCGGCGTGCCGCAGATCGAGGTCACCTTCGACATCGACGCCAACGGCATCGTCCACGTCACCGCGAAGGACAAGGGCACCGGCAAGGAGAACAAGATCAAGATCCAGGACGGCTCCGGCCTGTCCAAGGAAGAGATCGACCGGATGGTCAAGGACGCCGAGGCGCACGCCGCCGAGGACAAGGCCCGCCGCGAGGAGGCCGAGACCCGCAACCAGGCCGAGTCGCTGGTGCACCAGACCGAGAAGTTCATCAAGGACAACGAGGACAAGGTCCCGGCCGACACCAAGTCGAAGGTCGAAGAGGCCATCGCCGACGCCAAGAAGGCGCTCGAGGGCACCGATATCGCCGCCGTGAAGTCGGCGGTGGAGAAGCTGGCCGCCGAGTCGCAGGCTCTCGGCCAGGCGCTCTACGAGGCCAGCGCCGCCGAAGGCCAGTCCGGTGACGGTGCGGGCCCCAACACCGCGGCCGACGACCAGGTCGTCGACGCCGAGGTTGTCGACGAGCCGGTTGATACGGAGAAGAAGTGACCGAGGCCAACTCCGAACAGGAATTGATCGAGGAGACCGCCGCCGAAGCCCCCGAGGCGGACGCGGCACCGGATCAGGACTCCGCCCCCGAGGCGGAGTCCGCCCCGGAACCCGAGGTCGAGGCAGCCCCGGAGAGCGACGAGCTCGCCGAGCGCACCGCCGACCTGCAGCGGTTGACCGCGGAGTACGCGAACTACCGCCGCCGGGTGGAGCGCGATCGCCAGGCCAATATCGACGCGGCCAAGGCGAGCGTGGTCACCGAATTGCTCGGTGTGCTCGACGATCTGGACCGCGCCAGGGCGCACGGCGACCTGGATTCCGGCCCGTTGAAGTCGGTGGCCGACAAGCTCGAGACCGCGCTCACCAAGCAGGGCCTGGTCGAATTCGGTGCTGTCGGTGACCCGTTCGACCCGACGCTGCACGAGGCCGTGCAGCACGAGGGTTCGGGTTCGGAGCCGGTGATCGGCGTGGTCATGCGCAAGGGCTATCGGTTCGGCGATCGGGTGCTTCGGCACGCGATGGTCGGGGTAACCGATCCCGAGACCGTGGGGGCATCGGATTCGGATGCCGACGCCGATAACGAATAGCGTGAGAGGAGGAGATGCCCGGTGAGTCAACGGGAGTGGATCGAGAAGGACTTCTACAAGGAGCTGGGTGTCTCCTCCGGCGCGTCGCAGGACGAGATCAAGAAGGCCTACCGCAAGCTCGCGCGTGACCTGCACCCGGACTCCAACCCGGGTGATACGAAGGCCGAGGAGCGGTTCAAGGCCGTCAGCGAAGCGAACGCGGTGCTGTCTGATCCGGCCAAGCGCAAGGAGTACGACGAGACGCGGCGCCTGTTCGCCGGTGGTGGCGGTCGCGGCTACGGCGGCGGCTTCACTCCCGGTGGGGGCGGCGGGTTCTCGCAGGAGTTCAACCTGGGCGACATCTTCGGCCAGCCGGGTGGTCCCGGTGCGGGCGACGGTGGCCTCGGTGACATCCTCGGTGGCCTGTTCAACCGGGGCGGGCGTGCGTCGAGCCGTCCGCGCCGTGGCGCCGATGTGGAAACCGAGACCACGCTGGGCTTCCGTGAGGCGGCCCAGGGTGTCACCGTTCCGCTGCGGATGACGAGCCCCTCACCGTGCACCACGTGTCACGGCAGCGGCGCCAAGCCGGGTACCAGCCCGCGTGTGTGCCCGCATTGCAACGGCGCGGGTGTGGTGAGCCGCAATCAGGGTGCGTTCGGTTTCAGCGAACCGTGCGACGACTGCCGCGGTACCGGCTCCATCATCGACGATCCGTGCACCGATTGCGCGGGCACCGGCATCCAGAACCGCACCCGCACCATCACCGTCCGCATCCCACCGGGGGTCAGCGACGGGCAGAAGATCCGGCTCGCCGGTCAGGGTGAGGCGGGCCTGCGTGGCGCGCCGTCGGGTGACCTGTATGTCACGGTGCACGTGAGTCAGGACAAGGTCTTCGGCCGTCAGGGCGACGACCTCACCCTTGTGCTGCCGGTGAGCTATGCCGAATTGGTGCTCGGGACAACCGTTTCGGTGCCCACGCTGGAGGGCCGGGTCGGTGTGAAGGTGCCCCCGGGTACCGCCGATGGGCGTATCCTGCGGGTACGCGGCCGGGGTGTGCCCAAGCGCGGTCCGGCCGGTGGTGCAGGTGACCTGCTGGTGACGGTGAAGGTCGCGGTTCCGCAGGCTCTCGATGCCGAGGCGACCGAGGCCTTGAAGCGGTACCAGGAGGCGGAGAAGTCGAGCGGTTTCGATCCGCGTGCAGGATGGGCAGGTGCTTGATGTCCGATGATCCGAAGTCTGCGGGATCCTCGCGCGCCGAGTTCTTCATGATCTCGGTGGCGGCTCAGCTGGCGGGGATGCACGCGCAGACGTTGCGTACCTACGACCGGCTGGGTTTGGTCACCCCTCAACGTACTTCGGGTGGCGGACGCCGTTACTCGGCTCGCGATGTGGAGCTGTTGCGCGAAGTGCAGCGGCTGTCGCAGGACGAGGGCGTCAACCTGGCGGGCATCAAACGCATTATCGAGCTCACCAATCAGGTGGAGGCTCTGCAGCAGCGGGTGGATGAGATGAGCGCGGAGCTGGAGCGGTTGCGGGCTGGTTACCGGCCCGATTTGTCTCCGCCGCAACGCAGTACCGCGCTCGTGGTGTGGCAGCCACGTCATCGCCGCTGAGGCACTCGTTTCACCGAGCCCCCGGTTCGCTTGTCCGCCACGGCGGTCGCGGATCGGGGGCTCTGTCGTGTGCTGGTCAATCCCCGGCGATCGGCTGGTGACTATCCAGCAACTCATTTATTTTCGATCTTGCCGTCCGGAAGTAGAAGCGCGCGGCGAGGACGTCCGAATTCCGGGCCCAATCGGTCACGTCCACGCCTCATTCACGGGCTCCAGGTCTGTTTCTTTGGCGCGCCACCGGGACTGTATCCAGTTTTGTCAGAATTACATGCGTGATGTTTAAGAGTACGATTCCTAAGCTGGCAAACCTCGCCTAGACTTCTCGCATCGGCTGCTGACGAGTGTCCTCCCAGCCCGTCACTCGCCGGCGCGACAAGCGTTCGATGGCGAAACGAGGTTGTGACACATATGGATTCGCGGACTGTCGCTTTGATCCGTACCACGTTCAAGGCGGTTGCTGCGGAAGAGGGTGGGTCCGAGACACTGGCGAGGTCGTTCTACTCGATCCTGTTCACGGACTACCCCGGTGTCCGTGACTTCTTCCCAGCCGCCATGGATGCCCAGCGCGACCGCCTCGTCCATGCGATCTCCTACGCGCTGGACCGGCTGGAGGAACCCGACAAGCTGTTGCCGTTCCTCGCGCAGCTCGGGCGCGACCATCGCAAGTACGGCGTGCAACCGGCGCACTATGTGGCGGTGGCCAATTCGCTGAAGTCGGCGATCCGCGGGTGTGTGGGCGACGAGATGTGGACCGACGAGGTCGCCGCCGCCTGGGATGAGGGCCTGGCCAATATCAGCGGCGCGATGATCGGCGCCGCCGACAAGGAAACCAGTCCCGCCGCGTGGACCGCCACCGTCGTCGAGTGCCGCGAAGTGTTGCGCAACCTGTCGATCGTCCGGGTCCAGCTCGAACATCCGATGGAGTACGCGGCGGGCCAGTACGTCAGCGTGCAGGTGCCGTCGCGTCCGCGTATGTGGCGATACCTGTCACCCGCCAATCCCGCGAACAGCAACGGCGAGATCGAATTCCACATCCGCAGTGTGCTCGGCGGCTGGGTGAGTCCGGCGATCGTGTCGCACACCACCGTCGGTGACCAGTGGTTACTCGGCGCCCCCCTCGGCGGTCTGGGCGTACCGCGCAACACCAAGCGCAAGATGCTGATGATCGGCTGCGGCACCGGCATCGCCCCCCTGCGCGCCCAGATCATGGCGATGGCCCAGCGCCGGGTGAACCCGAAGGTCCACCTGTTCGTCGGCGGCCACCACCCCTGCGACCTCTACGACCTCCAGGTCCTGAGCCAACTGGCCGTCGCCAACAAGTGGCTCACCGTCACCCCCGTCACCGAACACGAAGAAAACCCCTGGTGGTACTACGATTCCGGCGAACCCCAGGTCGAACTCCCCGGCCTGGAACCCCGCATGACCGGCCAGATCGGCAAGGTCGTCGCCGCCTTCGGCCCCTGGGCCGACCGCGACGTCCAAATAGTCGGCTCCCCCTCCATGGTCCAAACCACCAAGTTCCGCCTCATGGCCGCAGGCACCCAAGCCAAATCGATCCGCCACGACCCACTGTTCTGAGCCGATCTCAGGTCGTGCGCGGACAGGTCTCGATCCGCAGCGACATCGCGGTCGAGGCAAGGCGGGCGAGCAGGTGCGGGTGGAAGTACATGGAAGGAAAGCTTCCCACTGACATTTCGGCTTGCACCAAGATTTCGCCGCCAGGACGGTCTTGCGAAGTCATCGGCCTGTCAGGCCATTCGTCCAGAAATGCGCTGACCGCATCTTCAGCGCACCAGCTCACGACCGTCCGATGGAAAGGCCCATCCGGATGCCCGGTCGATCCGGTTTGTATGACCGGAGTGGCAGGGTCTGGATCGTCGGTCGCCCCCGAGATGACATCCACATCCAAGGATAGTCCGGAAGCTGCCAGCAGCCTCAGCGCCGCAGCCGAAAGGGCGATGACCGGCCTGCCCTGCCCATCGGTGTCGACCGCGACGCTCAGACACCCGGACATCTCTCGCGCCGAGAGAATATGCCGCAATCGGTCACTGATCGGCGCGAGTTCGTCGAGGGCTCGGTCCACCTGCTCGCCGACGTGACCGGCGCCGGCAGCCGATTCGAGCACCCAACCATCGGAACGCCTACGCAGTTTGGGTGCAGGCCCTGCCTGTCCGGCTCGCCACTGATCGGTCGGCACTCGACATAGCGCCGCCGTGATCTCCTCGGGGTCGAAAGTGCCGGTCAGGCGCAGTGAAGCGGCAACCTCGAAAAGGGCGATGGTCAAGCACCTTCGGAGGTGATGTTGGCCGGGGGTGTCCCGCCGGCGACGAGGCGGTCGGTGGTGGTGGCGACCATGGCGGGGGAGCCGCAGATCAGGACCTGGTGTCGGTCGAAGGGGCCGTGGGCGGCGGCTACCTCGGCGAGGGTGCCGTGCAGCATTTCCGAGGGGGCGAAGCCGATGTCGACGCGGGTCTGTTCGTGCCATTCGTCGCGGATCGGCGGGTCGTCGGGGCTTTCGACCACGGGAATCACCGTGAGCCAGGGCAATTCACCCGACAGCAGGTACAGCATGTCGGCGGCGTAGAGGTCGCGTGGGCTGCGGCCGCCGAATAAGAGGTAGGTGCGTGGCGGGTTTTCGCGGCGGGCCAGGTCGAGGATCTGGGCGCGCATCGGTGCCAGTCCGGTGCCGCCCGCGATCATCACCACCTCGGTCGCGTCGGGGTCGACGGCGAACACGGTGTGCGGTGCGTTGATTCGCCATTGATCACCCGGCTGGGTGTCGGCCACGATCGACCCCGAGCACCATCCACCCGGCACCGTCCGCACATGGAATTCGAGTTTGCCGTCCAGCGAGGGCGGCAGCGCGGGCGACAACCGCCGCCGCACCCCCGGATGCTGCGGCACCTCCACCTCCACCGACCCGCCCGCGGTGAACGGGACGAAGTCACCGATCAACCGGATCACGGCCAGATCGTTGCGCAGCCGATGATGACCGACAACGGTCGCCGTCCAGGCCGGGTGGGGAAACTCGGTGCTCATCAGTCACTTTCGCGCGGTCAGCCGACGGGATCGGCCGCGATGATATCGGTCGGGGTGCCGGCCCGGATGAGGGCGCGGCGGGTGTCGTCGATCATCTTGGCGGATCCGGCGATCTGGATCTGCCGATCGGCCCAGGCGCCGAAACTGGTGACCACCGCGCCGAGATTCCCGGTGAGCCTGCGGTGCATGCCCGGCGGCGGCTCGGACGGGGTGGGCGGATACCACCACGGGTTCTCGGGCTCCTCGCACACCGGCACGATCGTGAGCCACGGATTCGATTGCGACAGCTGCCACATGTTGTTCACGTCGTACAGGTCGCCGGGGAAGCGTCCGCCGATGAAGAAGTGCACGCGCGGGTTGATACCGCGCTGACTCATCTCGATCAGCTGCGCGCGCAGCGGCGCGATGCCGGTGCCCGAGCCGATCATCAGCACGTCGCGCCCGGATTCACGGTCCACCTGCAGCCCGCCGAGCGGTCCGGCGATCTTCCACCGGTCGCCCACCTTGGTGTCGTTCACGATGGCCGGGCTCACCCAGCCGCCGCTCACCCGCCGCACATGGAATTCGATCTCGCCGTACGGGTTGGCGGGGATGGCGGGCGAGAGGTAGCGCCACATGTTCGGCCGCTGCGGCACCGCGATCGGCACGTACTGGCCCGCCTTGAACGGGATCGGGCTGTCGGCCTGCAGCCGTACGATCGCCAGATCGTCGAGCACGCGGCGATGACCGACCACCGTCGCGTCCCAGTACGGCTGCGATTTGTCCTGGTTGGCGCCGATCGCCATGGCCGCCGAGATCACGATGGTGACATCGCGCCAGCCCTCGTCGAGCTCCCGGTTCCAGCGGTTGCCGTGGTAGGTGCGCAGCGCACCGAGCAACGCGAGCCCCGCCATGTCGTAGTGGTCGGCCTCGACCCCGTACTTGCGGTGGTCGCGCGCCAATTGCTCGAGGAACCGCTGAGCGCGGTCGAAGTCGTCGAGATGTTCGAGGACGAACTGCACCGCCGTGGTCAGCCGCTTGGGCTGCATGTCCATGGTGGGCGGAAAGAGATCACGCAATCTTGGGTCCTGTGCGAACAGGTGCCCGTAAAAAGCCCTGGTCAGCCGCTCGGGGCCGCCCGGTGCCTCCATCACTCCGCGAAAATCGGCGCGGACCAGCGCAAGCGAACGCGCATCCACGTCGTCAAGCTCCCTTTCCTAGAATTGTTGCCCGGTGGCCCCGCCCCCACGGCGGGCGCCGTCTCAAGTATCCCCCGAAAACGCCAGCTCGGTGCAGGGATGCTCATCACGCCTCGCGGATCGTATGCCCAGCGTTGCCGCGCGTCCGCGAGTTCGCGTCATCGATATTGGTCGGTGATCTTCCGTAGTTCCTCGAGCGCCCCGCGCAGCGCGGTCGACCGTCGCGGCCCGAGGTGGGCGAGCCATTCCGACTCCACCTGGCGCGCCGCTCGATTCGCGACCTCCACGGCCCGTGTCCCTTTGTCCGACAGCCGCAGCAGGCGCGCGCGGCCGTCGCTGGGGTCGGGTTCGCGTCGCAGGTATCCGGCGCGCACCAGCTGGTCGACGAGTACCCCGGCGGTCTGCTTGGTGACCTGCGCCTGGGCGGCCAGGTCGGTCAGGCGCGACCCGTCCGGCCCGATCCGTGCGACCAGTCGGGCCTGGGCCTGGGTCAGGTCGTCGAAGCCGCCCTCGCTCAGCGCGTCGAGCACCCGCCGCTCCATCTCCCGGTACGGAATGAAGAGCAGAACTCCGAGATTGAGCTCGTCAGCGGGCATGACACTCCTTGATCAGGTCAGTGACACTGACTATATTAGTCAGAAAGGCTGACTACAAGGAGCCGAGCATGGACCCCGATCAGTACTGGCGAACCATCACCGACCAGCGCCGCGCCATCGCCGGGTTCCTGGCCGAGCTCACTCCGGCCGAACTCGACGCCCCCTCGCTGTGCGCGGGCTGGCGCGTCCGTGATGTCGCCGCGCACGTCGCGCTGGCACCCCGGCCGCCCGGCCCGCTCGCCATGCTGCGCGAGGCCGCCCGCGCCCGAGGCAGCTTCCACCGCCTCAACCACGACCTGGCCGTCCGCTACGCCGACGCCACCCCCGACATCGCCACCGCCCTCGCGAGCCTGGCCGATTCCCGCGCCCTGCCCGTGGTCACCAACTACCGCAACATCCACTTCGACGTGATCGTCCACGCCCAGGACATCGCCCGCCCGCTCTCGCGCACGATCGAAGTCGACGCGCAGGCGTGTGAGGTTGCCGCACAGCGTGTCTGGACGATGGGCTGGCCGTTCTGGGCCCGCCGCCGGCTACGCGGTGTGTCCCTCGTAGCCGACGACTCCGCATGGACCGTTGGTAGTGGTCCCGAAATCCGGGGCTCCACGCTGGATCTGCTCCTACTTCTCACCGGCAGACCGAGCGTGCTGCCCGCCCTGACGGGTGCGGGTGTGGAGTCGCTGACCGCACGATGAGCGACCGGCTGCTACCGGTTTGCCCGCCGCTCGGACCCGGTTCCGTGTCCGAGGCCCGTGCTAATCTCCCTGGTCAAAGCAGTGGACCGGCGAGAAGGGGTGGGGATGAACCGGGCGGGGATCGCGCTAGTGCTCGCAGGTCTGGTGGTTGTCGGGGCAGCCGGATGCGAGGAGGGGAAGTCGACGTCTTCGGGGACGACTACGACGGCCAAGCCGGTGCTGTGGAATCCGTGTACGGAGATTCCTGATGCGTTGTTGACGGAGGTCGGGGTCGACCCGGCGACCGAGGAAAAAGGCGTCGGCGGTGTTCCGCAATCGGGGTGGGAGATCTGTGCGTGGGATGCGCGTGAGTTCTCGCTCACCGTGTACACGACGAACAAGACGGTTGATCAGTTCGAACAGAAACCTGGCAACGTCGACTTTCGGGACGTAACCATCGCAGGCCGTTCGGGTCGTGAGTTCAAGGTCAGCGGTGCATCGAAGGACCTCGGCTGCGATGTGGTCTTTCCCGCGCAGCTCGGCGTCGTCCAGTTGCAGATCCTCAATTCGCCCCTCGAGTCCGGCCTCGACGACCCCTGCGAGTACCTGGCCCGCGCGGGCGAAGTGCTGGTTCCGATCTTTCCGAGCTGACCGGGAGGGCTCCGTGAGTGAGAACACCGCCTACAGCGCGTTGCTCGCCCAGGCGAAGGCCGGCGAGGTTTACCTCAACGACGAGGCTGCCGCCTTCCACATGTACAAAGCCTGCGATGATCGCCTGACTGTTCTTCGCGAAATTCTGGGCATTACCCGCCGAACGCAGAACGTGAGCGGTTTCGGCGACTTTCAGATCGGCAAGGATCTCGAGAAGAAGTTCCTCGTTCAGGCCACAGGCGATCCGAACTCGATCGATGCCGTGGTCATGAAGGACATCGAAGCCGTGCAGCAACTTCGCGAAGTCTTCGCCATTTCCTTCAAACGCCTCACCAGCACCGACATCGAAAATGCCAACGCCATGGACTACATCTCCGAGCAGGTGACCCCATGACCGGCATGCAGAGCATCAACGGCTTCGACCTCTACGGCAAACTGCGCGACCTCGTCTCCTTCTCCGGCGACGACGGCGAACTCGACAGTTCCGAAATCGCCGACATCCAGGACGAATACAACGACCAGCGCGCAGTAACCCGGCAGAAGGCATGCCAGCTCGGTTTCGACGGCGAATTCCGCCCGCGAACGGTGGTCGAGAACAACCTGTTCGCCGGTACCGTCGCCGAGCTTCGCGCCAAGGTCGACAAGATCGATCTCGATGCCGTCAACGATCTGATCGGCGCGTGGACCGAGATCTCCACCCGCAACGCCACTTCCCTCGACGAGTTCCGAAAGCAGATTTCGCGTGGGATGTCGCCCGATGTCTGGTCGGGTTCGGCCGCGAATGCCGCCGCGCAGACCGTCGCGGCCTACGACGCCACGGGCAAACGGGTCACCACCGCGGCCGCCCTCACCAGCAACAAGCTGGTCGAGCTGCGAACCGGCCTCGAGCCGACGAAACGTCTGGTGCCCCATCAACCCGAGCACCGCAGCGGCGTCGACAACTTCACCGGCCTGTTCACCGGCCGAGCATGGCGCGATGACGATGTGGCGGAAGAGAATGCGCGGGTCGAGGCGGTGCGTGTACTCCAAACCGTCTACGCGCCGGTGATTTACGAGTCCGACACGAATGTTCCGGTCATTCCGGTCCCCAAGGCTGTGGACAATGCTGGGGATCCCGAAATCCCCGGTGGCGGTGGACGTCCCGCCGATCTGGACTCGCCGGCCGGTCAGCCCGCAGCGACACCGGGCACGCCCGCGGCCGTCACCCCGACGACCGACCCCGGCGAAACGCCCGGCGAAACGCCCGGCGACACCTCCGCCGACGACGATGACCAGAATTCTTCCGAGGACGACACCCCACAGACCACCGATCCCTCGTCGACTACCCCGGCCTCGACGACTCCCGCCGCGACCACCCCGCAGTCGACAACGTCGGGATCTCCCGGAAATCCGAGCAGCACAGGCCTTCCCGGTGGCGGAGGTTCCCCGGGCTCAGGCGTGCCGGGCAGCGGTTCCCCCGGCGCCAGTTCGCCGGGGGCGGGTGCGGCGGTACCCGGCAACCCCGCGTCGGCCGGCGCAGGGGCGAACCGTGGCGGCGGAGCGGGCGCTGCGGGCCGCTCCGGGATGCCCGGCATGATGGGCCCGGGCGCGGGACGTGGCGGCGGCAAGGACGACGAGTCGACCAAGGGCATCCCCGACTACCTCGTCACGCAGGAGAACGGCGAGGAGCTCACCGGTCTGGACAGCCTGCCCAAGATGGTCCCGCCCGTCATCGGCGCCGACTGAGTGCCGATCTCGATGGAACAGAGTAGATTTCCCGTGCGCACCTGGCATCTCACCGCCCTCGACTTCCGCACCCTGTGGGAAGCCGCGGGGCGCGACGTCCTCCCGTACCCCTTACAGCACCAGTACACCGACGTCGAGACCTACGCCGAGGTCCTGCGCCTGCGTCGCAAGGCCGCCGAGAACCTGATGGCCGAATTCGACTCCGACCTCGACCGCGCCATGGCCGCCCTGCTCGCGCCCCACGCCCGCGTCGAGGTGGCGGGCGCCTCCCGCGGCGTGCGAACCATCCGCGCCCACGGCGGCACCCGCGACACCTACGCCTCCCTCGCGGTCCAGGCCCCCGGCGACACCCGCAACCCCGGCGACATCACCCTGCACCTGATGACGCCCAACACCCTGGCCGCCGCCGTCCTCTCTACCCTCCCCAAGGTCTCACCCGGCCGCGGCCGCGAAATCCGAGTCACCGCAGCCGAACTCGCGGCCCCCCGCCCCCACACCCGCGACCGCTGGAACCCCACCCCCCGAGAACAACTCGAATCCTTCCTCGCCAAACCCACCGACACCCTCACCCACATCGGCGTCTACGCCCACGCCAGCGTCGACAACCGCCACACCGAAGGCCGCGACGACTTCCAGCTCCACGACCTCCCCGGCGACGGCCGCTACGTCTTCTACGGCGAAACCACCTTCACCGTAAAACCCACCACCCCCACCCGAATCCACAAAACCCTCACCGAAATCCTTTACACCACCGCCACCAAAGCCCGCACCGGCACCCAACTCCCTAATTGACCCCGTCCCGTCTCAGACGAACTGACCATCCTCGGCCTACAACTCGGAGTCCGACCACGACTTCATCGTGGTGCGCGAGGCGAACATACGGCTGATGCAGGCCTGGCCTTTTCAGGCGAAACAGCGAACGGTCGCAGATCATCGGTAGATATCGCGGCGATGTTCAACATCGTGAATGACCACTAGCCGATGGGTATCGTCGATCCGGTAAATGATTCGGTAGGTGCCCCGGCGAGCGCTGTGCAGCCCGGTGTAGGGCTCATGTAGCGCCTTGCCGACCCGCCACGGATTTGCCGCCAGGTCACCGTTGATCAACTCCCACGCCGCTGCTGCCACTGGTTCGGGGAGCTTCATCGAGAGCGCCCGCCGCGCTGCCGGGGTGTACTGAATACGGTAGCTGTCAGCCACGGCCCAAGCGCTCATTCATGATCGCCGTCATTTCCTCGTGGGAGGTGAGGTTTCCAGCGGCATCATCAGCGGCGGCCTGCGCGAGTTCTTCACGAAGCGGTTGGTTGGCGAGTATGGCCATGGTCTCCTGAATGGATTCCCACTCGCTCACGCCGACCAAGACCGCTCGGGCGCGACCATTGCGAGTGAGGGTGAAGTGATCGTGCTCCCGGTCGGCTTTGTCAGCCAGTTCGGTCAGTCGTGTCTTGGCTTCGCTGATGGGGATCGTGTCCATAAGCGTTATTCTATCAGAGTTGGTCAAAATTTCAACCAATTTGAACGCCGCGAGCGCGGCTGTGCGATACCTTCAGATTGCCAGGACGGTCTTTCCGCGTGCACTACCCGCGCCGAGTACGGCGGGAGCGGTTTCCAGCGGCACCGTCATCTGGACCGGGACCACCACATCCCCTGCCGCCACGCGCCCGAGCAAACGGCTCAGTTCGGGACCGCGTCCTTTGGATTCGAAGTTGCCGCCGGTGACGCCGCGCTCGGTCAGTGCCTGTTCGTTGGCAGCCCAGACGGTGGAGTAGGCGTGGCCGCCGCGGCGGACGAGGGTGGCGTGGTCGGCGAAGGCCGGGGCGGTGCTGACCAGGTCGAACAGGACGTCGATGCCGTCGGGGTGGGTGGCGCGCACGGCGTCGACGATGTTCGAGTCGACCTGGGTGGACGGGTCGTGCGGGTCGGGGCGGGCCTGGGTGTAGTCGACGGTTTCGGCGGCGCCGAGGCGGGCGACCTGGTCGGTGGCGTCGGCGCGGGCGGTCGCGATCACGTGGGCGCCCGCGATATTGGCCAGCTGTACAAGGAAGGAACCGACACCGCCGGTGGCGCCGACGATCAGCACGGTCTGGCCGGGCTGGATGTGGGCGGCGTCGACCAGGTCCTGGGCGGTGAGCCCGGCGATGGGCAGGGCGGCGGCGGCGACCGTGGTGATGCCGTCGGGGATCTTCACCAGTGTGGCGTCTTCGGGGACCGTCGCGTACTGGGCCCAGCTGCCATGGCCTGCGGGGGCGGTCAGGAATTTGCCGACCACCTTGTCGCCAACGGCGAACGAGGTGACGCCCGACCCGACCGCCGACACGGTGCCCGCGCCGTCCACGCCGAGGATCATCGGGAAGTCGGTCGGCATTTTTCCTTCGAGCAGCCCGTCGGCCATCTTCAGGTCGAACGGGTTGACCCCCGCGGCGTCCAAGGCCACCTGCACTTCACCCGGACCGGGTTCGGGCACCGGCATATCGGCGAGTTCGGGCGTGGCACCGAACTTGTGAACCACGATGGCGCGCATGGTCGACAACTCCTCGTATCGGGGGTGAGCCAGGCACCGCAATCCTAGGCTGAGGGGGCTCCGACATGCGGCGTAGCGTGAGGCGGCGTGGCGAACCGGCGAGAAAAGATTAAGTTGAGCGGAACAGACTCAAGTTTGCCGACGTTGAACAAGTCGATACCGGAATTACCCCGAGGAGACCAGTGGACTCGTTCAATCCCACCACCAAGACCCAGGCGGCCCTGACGGCCGCCCTGCAGGCCGCGTCGGCGGCGGGCAACCCGGAGATCCGTCCGGCGCACTTGCTGGTGGCGTTGCTTGATCAAACCGATGGCATCGCCGCCCCGCTGCTCAAGGCCATCGGTGTCGACCCCGCGACCGTCGAACGGGAAGCGGGCGACCTCGTCGACCGGCTGCCGCGCGCCACCGGCGCCACGACCACACCTCAGCTCGGCCGCGAGGCGCTGGCCGCGATCACGGCCGCGCAACGGCTGGCCACCGAGCTCGGCGACGAGTTCGTCTCCACCGAGAACCTGCTGGTCGGCCTGGCCGACGGCAGCGGCGAGGTGGCCGAGCTGCTGCGCAGACACGGCGCCACCCCCGAGGCGTTGCGTGACGCCTTCACCACGGTGCGCGGCAGCGCGCGGGTCACCAATCCCGACCCCGAAGCCTCCTACCAGGCACTCGAGAAGTACTCGACCGACCTCACCGAGGCCGCCCGCACCGGCAAGCTCGACCCGGTGATCGGCCGCGACACCGAGATCCGCCGTGTGGTGCAAGTACTTTCGCGACGCACCAAGAACAACCCGGTGCTCATCGGCGAACCGGGCGTCGGCAAGACCGCCATCGTCGAGGGCCTCGCCAAGCGCATCGTCGACGGTGACGTGCCGGAGTCGTTGCGCGGCAAGAAGGTCGTCTCGCTCGACCTCGGCGCGATGGTCGCGGGCGCGAAGTATCGCGGCGAGTTCGAGGAGCGGCTCAAGGCCGTGCTCGACGACATCAAGAACAGCGCGGGCGAGATCATCACCTTCATCGACGAGCTGCACACCATCGTCGGCGCCGGCAGCACCGGCGACTCGTCGATGGACGCGGGCAACATGATCAAGCCGCTGCTCGCGCGCGGTGAGCTGCGCCTGGTCGGCGCGACGACGCTCGACGAGTACCGCAAGTACATCGAGAAGGACGCCGCGCTGGAACGCCGGTTCCAGCAGGTGCTGGTCGGCGAGCCGACGGTGGCCGACACCATCGGCATCCTGCGCGGCATCAAGGAACGCTACGAGGTGCACCACGGTGTGCGGATCACCGACTCCGCGCTGGTGGCGGCCGCGACGCTGTCGGACCGCTACATCACCTCCCGCTTCCTGCCGGACAAGGCGATCGACCTGATCGACGAGTCGGCGTCGCGGCTGCGCATGGAAATCGACTCGCGCCCGGTCGAAATCGACGAGGTGGAGCGCGCGGTGCGGCGCCTCGAGATCGAGGAGGTCGCGCTCGAGAAGGAAACCGACGAGGCGTCCAAGCAGCGCCTGGAGAAATTGCGCCAGGAACTGGCCGACGACCGCGAGAAGCTCAACCAGCTCACCACCCGCTGGCAGAACGAGAAGAACGCCATCGACTCGGTGCGCGGGCTCAAGGAGGAGCTCGAGCGCCTGCGCGGCGAATCCGAACGCGCCGAACGCGACGGTGATCTCGGCAAGGCCGCCGAGCTGCGCTACGGCCGCATCCCGGCGCTGGAGAAGCAGCTGGCCGCGGCCGAAGAGGCCAGCGGTGCCGCCGCGAGCGGTGAGGTGATGCTCAACGAGGAGGTCACCCCGGACGACATCGCCGATGTGGTCTCGTCGTGGACCGGTGTGCCGGTGGGGCGGATGCTCGAGGGCGAGACCGCCAAGCTGCTGCGCATGGAGACCGAGCTCGCCGGGCGGGTCGTCGGGCAGCAGGAGGCTGTGCAGGCGGTGTCCGACGCGGTGCGCCGCTCGCGTGCGGGCGTGGCCGACCCGAACCGGCCGACGGGCTCGTTCATGTTCGTCGGGCCGACCGGTGTCGGTAAGACCGAGCTGGCCAAGTCGCTGGCGGAGTTCCTGTTCGCCGACGAACGCGCCATGGTCCGCATCGATATGAGCGAGTACAGCGAGAAGCACTCGGTGGCCCGCCTGGTCGGTGCGCCTCCCGGTTACGTCGGGTACGACCAGGGCGGTCAGCTCACCGAAGCGGTGCGCAGGCGGCCGTATTCGGTGGTGCTGTTCGACGAGATCGAGAAGGCACACCCGGACGTGTTCGACATCCTGCTGCAGGTGCTCGACGAGGGCAGGCTCACCGACAGCCAGGGCCGTACGGTTGATTTCCGCAACACCATCCTCATCCTCACCTCCAACCTCGGTGCCGGTGGCACCAAGGACCAGGTGATGGACGCGGTGCGCCGAGCGTTCAAGCCGGAGTTCCTCAACCGGCTCGACGACGTGGTGATGTTCCACGCGCTCGACGCGAAACAGCTGGAGTCGATCGTCGACATCAACCTGCGCCAGCTGCAGAAGCGGTTGTCGCAGCGCAGGCTCACCCTCGATGTCACCGAGGAGGCCAAGCAGTGGCTCGCGGTGCGCGGTTACGACCCCGCCTACGGCGCGCGCCCGCTGCGCAGGCTGATCCAGCAGGCCATCGGCGACAGCCTGGCCAAGGAGCTGCTCTCCGGCACGGTCACCGATGGTGACACGGTGTCGGTGAGTGTGGACGACGCCGCCGACAAGCTGGTCGTCGGACGCGAAGTTGTCCACAGTTCATGATTTATCCACAGCCCGGTGCGTAGGACCCTCTCTACGCGCCGGGCTGACCTACGCTGGGGACATGACGAATCCGAACGATCCGTGGGGACAACGCCCGGAGGATTCGCCGACGGAACGGCTGGGTTCGCCAGGGAACGAAACCACACGGCCGTACGGCGGTGGGTTCGACGAGTGGGGACAACCGTCGAACCCCACCCAGGCGCTACCGCCGCACGACGCTCAATGGGGACCGTATGAAAGTGGTTATCCCGCAGAGCAACCCGCGCCCCAACCGGCCTACGGGCAGGGTTACCCGCCCGCCCCGCCGCCGGGCTACGGGCCGCAACAGCAGCCCGAATATCCACCGCGCCCACAGGACGGCGACCAGGAACCGCCGAAGAAGCACACCGGCCTGTGGATCGCGCTCGGCTTGGCCGTCGTGGCACTCATCGCCTTCGGCGGCATCCTGGCCGGTCTGATGCTCACCGGTGGCGACGGTTCCGACAACGACACCGCCGCCGCACCACCCACCACCCAGACCCTGCAACCACCGACCAGGCAAACCACCCCGACCCCGCCGCCGAGTGCGAGCGGCCTGCCCGGCTTACCCGGTCTCGGTGGCACCGAAGACCTCGGCGCCACCATGGGCAGCATCACCGCCAACACCGGTTCCGAGATCACCATGAGCACCCTCGGCGGGTCGAGTGTGCGGGTGTTGATCGACGAGGCCACGCAGGTGATCTCGCTGAGCACCACCAAGGCGAGCGAACTTCCGGTCGGTGACATGGTTATGGTGCAGGGCGACAAGAACCCAGACGGGTCGATCCGCGCCAAGATCATCATCAGCACGGCGCTCCCGAGCGGCCCCCGATGAGCGACCCGCGCGTCGAATCCCCGGTGCTACCGGGCAATCACGGCGACGGCTGGATAGGCTAGGCGACGATGACGGCTATGTGGTTCGGCTTGGCGGCGATCGCACTCGTTGGTGCGGTCGTACTGCTGTATTTCGATCGGGTCCAGCGACAGCGCACCGGACACGCCCGCCAGGTGTGGGCGAAGTCCCAGGGCTATACCTATGTGTCGGTGGAGCCCGCCCTCGCCTCGACGTGGCGGCGTGGCGCGCTGACCAAGCTCGGGTACCTGTCCGCGGTCGACGTGGTCTCCGGTATCCGTAAGGGCGAGAAGTTCGTGCTCTTCGACCTGGAAGACGCCGCCACCCTGGTGGCCGTGCGCCGCCAGATCGGGTCCGAGATCGATGTCGACATGCGGCTCAAGACCGCGTCGCCGCCCAAGGATCACGACCTGGAACTGCTCGGCGCCATCGGCGACCGGGTTGTGTTCGCCACCGACCCCGAGATCGCCCGGCATGCCGTCGACCAGCGGATGGTCGGCTTCATCGAATCCCTGTCCGACACTGTGCAGATGCTGTGGAGCGAGGGCAACTGGACCCTCGGCATGCTCCCGGTCGGCAGCGGGTCCAAGGACTGGGAGACCGCGATCGACGCTGTGCTCCGCCTGTCGGGTCTGCTGCATGTGCTGCCGCCGGTGGCCGAGCCGAACGAATACACCCGTCCCCGTTCGGGAATCGGCGAACCGTCGCCCGACGGTTTCCGCGACGAGTACGACGACGACTACGCTCCGGCCGCCCGCGTGCCCGATACCGACGGTCGCGCCCGCTTCCCCGGTCCCGACGACGAAGCCGATGTCGACGACCACTACGGCCGCGCCGCCGAACCGCTGTTCCCCGCGCGTCCCGCCCAGGCACCCGACGACGACTACGACCGTTTGCCGCCGCGCAAACCCGCCTTCGCGGCCGACCCGGATTTCGATCCCGACCTCGACGACCCGGATTTCGAGGACCAGCCCGCACCCGGCCGCCGTCCGCTCGGCGAACCGCCGAAGCGCCCGTCGCTCGCCGTCGTCCCGGAACCGCGCCCGCGCGTGGAGCCGCCGCGTCCGCGCACGGAGGAACCGCGTCCGCGCGTAGAAGAACGTGCCGACGACGATTCCGACCAGCCCGGCGGCCCCTTCCACCCCGGCTTCCGCCCCTACCAGGGCCCCGTCCCGAAGTGATCCCGATGCCGTGACACGGCAACATCCGTCGACCCGAATCGACCAGCTATGACCGATATCCCCGCGCGCCTGCCCGGTGCGTCCCGACCCGTCGCCCTGATCACCGGCCCCACCTCCGGCATCGGCCTCGGCTTCGCCCACCGCCTCGCCGCCCTCGGCTACGACCTGGTGCTCGTCGCCAGGAACGAGGTGCGGTTGCGTGGCCTGGCCGACGAACTCGGCCGCCGGTACGCCACCTCCGCCGAGGTCCTCGTCGCCGACCTGGCCGATGACGACGACCGCGCCCGCGTCGCCGAACGTGCCGAGGCCGGCCTCCAATTCCTGGTCAACAACGCCGGTTTCGCGCACTCGGGGGAGTTCTGGACCCTCGAGCCCGCCGAGCTGCAGGCCCAGCTCGATGTGAACGTCACCTCGGTCGTGCAGCTCACCAGGGCCGCGCTGCCCGCGATGATCGCGGCCGCGTCCGGTTCGATCGTCAATGTGGCCAGCGTGGCGGGACTCGTCCCCGGCCGCGGGTCCACCTATTCGGCGTCGAAGGCTTATGTCGTCGCCTTCACCGAAGGTCTGGCGGGTGGGCTGTCGGGCACCGGTGTGCGCATCCAGGCCCTGTGCCCCGGATTCGTGCACACCGAGTTCCACGAGCGAGCCGGCATCGAGATGAGTTCGCTGCCCAAGGCGCTGTGGCTCGAGGTGGACCAGGTGGTCGACGGCTGCCTGCACGACCTGGAAGCTGGCCGGGTCATCAGTGTTCCCGGCCTGCAGTACAAGGTCATCACCACGGTGGCGGGGATGGTTCCGCGCACCCTCATCACGCGGCTCAATCGCGGCCTGTTCAACGCACGCGGCAGGACCTAGGGCATGGCGTGGGCCCCGGCGGCGGCAGCGTAGCGTAATCGCGCAGGGCCCACGCAGATGACCGAAAGGAAACCGCATGATCGACCAGGCACGTCAGGCGCTCACCGAAGCCGATCGCGACCAGTTGGCCGCGCTCGTGCGCGAGCTCGCGGTCGTGCACGGCAAGGTGACACTGTCCTCGGGCAAGGAGGCCGACTACTACGTCGACCTGCGCCGCGCGACGCTGCACCACCAGGCCGCCCCGCTGATCGGGTCGCTGCTGCGTGAGCTGGTCGCCGACTGGGACTTCGACGCCGTCGGCGGGCTCACCATGGGCGCCGATCCCGTCGCGATGGCCGTCATGCACGCGCCCGGTCGCCCGATCGATGCCTTCGTCGTCCGCAAGGCCGCCAAGGCCCACGGCATGCAGCGCCAGATCGAAGGCCCCAATGTCGTCGGCAAGCGCGTGCTGGTGGTCGAGGACACCACAACCACCGGCAATTCGCCGCTCACCGCCGTGCGCGCGCTGCGTGACGCGGGCGCCATCGTGGTGGGTGTGGCCACCGTCGTGGACCGCGAAACCGGCGCTGACCAGGTGATCGCCGCCGAGGGGCTGGAATACCGGTCCATCCTCGGTCTCGACGACTTGGCTCTGAGTTAGCCTGAACGTCAGAAAATTCGGATGGCGACGAAGCCGTCCGGCAGTGAGAAGGACGTGTGAGTCACCCGTGGTGAGCATTGCAATCAACAAAGGTCGCGACAATGTCGCGATGCTCGGGATCGGTGCGTACCGCCCGCAGCGCATCGTCAGCAATGCCGAGGTGTGTGAGGTTCTCGACTCGACGCCAGACTGGATCTACGAACGCACCGGCATCCACAACCGGCGCTGGATCAGCGGCGACGAGACCATCCGCTCGATCGCGGCGGCCGCGGGCGAGCGCGCGCTGAAGAACAGCCCGGTCGACCGCGCCAAGATCGGCGCGGTCCTGCTGTGCACCTCGAGCTGGCTCAAGCTCACTCCGCACGGTGCGCCATCGGTGGCCTACGACCTCGGCCTCAACGGTGTGGCCGCGTTCGACCTCACCTCCGGCTGCGGCGGTTTCGGCTACGGCCTCGGCGTCGCCGCCGACCTGATCCGCGCCGGTTCGGCCGAATACGTGTTGGTGATCGGCGCCGAGACCATGACCGTCGGTCTCGACCCGACCGACCGCGGCACCGCGATGATCTTCGGTGACGGCGCGGGCGCCGTCGTCGTCGGCCCGGCCGAGGAGAACGGCATCTCGCCGACGGTGTGGGGCAGCGACGGCGAGAACGCCGAGGCCATCGCCCAGGACGTCGACTTCCTCGCCTACATGAACAAGGCCCAGGCCATGCAGGGCACCGACCCCGAGGTGGAGCCGATCGGCCGCATGTCGCTGCACATGGAGGGCCCCAAGGTCTTCCGGTGGGCCGCGGTCACCCTGCCGCGCGCCCTGTCGGCGGCGCTCGACGCCTCCGGTGTGGCCAAGGAGGACATCGAGGTGTTCATCCCGCATCAGGCCAATGCCCGCATCAACGAGCTGATGAAGAAGAACCTCGGCCTCGCCGAGAACATCCCGATGGCCAACGACATCGAGAACACCGGCAACACCTCGGCCGCCTCGATCCCGCTGGCCATGGAGGAGATGCTGGTGACCGGCAAGGCCAAGGGTGGTCAGCTGGCGCTGCTGCTCGGCTTCGGCGCGGGACTGAGCTACGCGGGCCAGGTCGTCACCCTGCCGCCCGCCCCGAAGGAACCGAGCTTCTGACGATGCGTCCGTTGCGCGCGGGCTATCTCGCGGCGGCGGCGGTCACCGTTTTCGGTGCCGTCACCGGCCGCGAACGCCTGCAATGGGTGGCCAAGCCGCTGCTGATGCCGTTGCTCGCGGCCGACGCGGTGACCGGCGGCGCCGTTGACCCGGCCGAGCGCCGGATTTTGCTCGGCTCGCTGGCCGCCGCCACCGTGGGCGACGTCCTGCTCATCGACCCGGACGACGACCGCCGCCTCATCGCGGGCGCGTCGTCGTTCGCGGTGATGCAGACGGGCTACTCGCTGCTGTGGTGGCGCCGGGGCGCCCGCCCGCGCCCCGAGATCGCGGCGCCCCGCCTGCTCGCCTGGGTGGGCGCGGCCGGTCTGCTGCGCGCCAAGGCGCCGATGCTGGCGCTACCGCTCACCGCGTACGGCGCGACTCTCGGAACCGCCGCCACCCTCGCCTCGGACCCGGCCTTGGCTCCAGACGCGAAAAACGTTGCTGGGCTGAACATCCCGAACGAGGACCCGCGCAGCCGCTACGGCTTGGGCGCGCTGCTGTTCACCGTCTCCGACGGCCTGATCGTCCTGCGCCGCCTCTTCGCGAAGTCCGAAAGATCCCGCCGCCTCACCGAGGGCGTCATTCTCGCGACTTATGCGGCGGCCCAGTACCACCTCACCGTCGCACCGCCGACAGCCGCCGACCCGCTGGTCAGCTCACCGCGAGGAACGTCAGGATGGTCGCACCGATCCGGATGATGTCACCATCGCCCAGCAAAGCCCCACTGTCGATGGGCAATTCGTTCACATAGACACCGTTGGCCGAATGCAGATCCTTGATCAGCAGACCGGCGCGGCTCGGCATGATGTGGGCGTGGTAGCGGCTCGCCTTGGGGTCGTCGAGGACCAGTTCGTTGTCGGTCATGCGCCCGATTCGCAAGCCGCCGTGCGGAATCGGGATGGTGCGGCCGTCGGCGAAGCGCAGGTTGCCGTTGCGGATCGAGCGCGGCACCTCGGTGACGGTCTCCGTCATCGCCGCCGCGACCTGCTCGGATCGCTTGAACGCCTGCACATTCAGGGGTTCCTGGCGAAGAACACGCTGCTCGAGTTCGATCAGCGCCGCGCCCGGGTCGATGCCGAGCTCCTCGGCGAGGACGGTACGCACCCGGCGGCACGCCTCGAGCGCGTCGGCCTGACGACCCGACAGGTACAGCGCGGTGATGAGCTGACCCCACAGCGGTTCACGCAGCGGGTTCTCGTTGGTCATGGTGACCAACTCACCGATCACCGAAGACGAACGCCCACAGGCGATTTCGGCATCGATGCGGGCCGAGGCGGCGAGCAGCCGCTCCTCGTTCATCGCGGTGGCGAAACCGTCGGCGAACTGCAGGCCGGCCAGATCGGCCAGTGCGCGCCCCGACCACTCCCGCAGCGCCGCGCCGAACAGGTTGGCCGCACCGGGATGGTCACCGGCGTCGAGGCAGCGCGAACCGGCCTCGCGCGCGTTCTCGAAACGGCCGAGATCGCAAGCGGTGTCGGGGATTTCGAGCCGATACCCGGCGCCCTCGGTGCGCAGCACCTGTGCGGAATCGATCCCGGCGTTGCGCAGCGCCTTGCGGATATTGGAGACGAACACCTGCAGGCTCGCCGCGTACGAGTCGGGCGGATCCTCGTTCCACACCATCTCGGCGAGCACAGCCGACGACACCGCGCGCCGCCGGTTGACGGTTAGCGCGGCAAGCAGCGCGCGCGGCTTGGGCCCGCCGACCGCCACCGGCTCACCGCCGACGAGCAGTCGAACGGGCCCGAGCACACGGACATCAAGACTCATGAGCTCGGGCCCCGTTTGTTCGATACTTCGATCAGGAACCGCTGACGGAGCGACCGGCCGACTTGAGGTCGTTGCAGGCCTCGAGCACGCGCGCGGCCATCGAGGACTCGGCCTTCTTCAGGTAGCTGCGCGGGTCGTAGGTCTTCTTGTTGCCGACCTCGCCGTCGATCTTGAGCACACCGTCGTAGTTGGTGAACATGTGCCCGGCGACGGGGCGGGTGAAGGCGTACTGGGTGTCGGTGTCGACGTTCATCTTCACCACGCCGTAACGCAGGGAGTCCTCGATCTCGGACTTCAGCGAGCCCGAACCGCCGTGGAACACGAAGTCGAACGGCTGCGCGTCCGCGCCGAGGCCGAGCTTGGCGGCCGCGACGCGCTGACCCTCGGCCAGCACCTCGGGCTTGAGCACCACGTTGCCCGGCTTGTACACACCGTGCACGTTGCCGAAGGTGGCGGCGAGCAGGTACTTGCCGTTCTCACCGGCGCCGAGCGCGTCGATGGTCTTCTCGAAGTCCTCGGGCGAGGTGTAGAGCTTGTCGTTGATCTCGGCCTCGACACCGTCCTCTTCACCGCCGACGACGCCGATCTCGACCTCGAGGATGATGTTGGCGGCCTTCGAGAGCTTGAGCAGCTCCTTGGCGATCTCGAGGTTCTCGTCGATCGGGATGGCCGAGCCGTCCCACATGTGCGACTGGAACAGCGGGTTCAGGCCGTTGTTCACGCGCTCCTGGGAGATGGCGAGCAGCGGACGCACGTAGGTGTCCAGCTTGTCCTTGGGGCAGTGGTCGGTGTGCAGCGCGATCGTCACGTCGTACTTCGCGGCGACCACGTGCGCGAACTCGGCCAGCGCCACCGCGCCGGTGACCATGTCCTTCACACCCTGGCCCGAAGCGAACTCGGCGCCGCCGGTGGAGAACTGGATGATGCCGTCGCTCCCGGCCTCCGCGAAGCCCTTGATGGCGGCGTTGATCGTCTCCGACGAAGTGCAGTTGATAGCCGGGAATGCGAACGAGTGCGCCTTGGCCCGGCCGAGCATCTCGGCGTAGACCTCCGGAGTCGCGATAGGCACAGCAGTGACCTCCGTCTGTGGGGAGCAAAAAACCAATTCTGTCAGGCCACACCCTAGGTTAGGAAGTGATCGATGAGTTCACCGGCTGGTTTCCGCCAGGTCGCCCACACCCATTCACTTCACAGCCGCGACCGGTACTGTGGGCCCCGTGACTTTGCTGGCGGTTTCCGATGTGATGACGCACAACCTCGCGTTGACCCAGTTGCTGGACCCGATGTATCTGCTCCAGGACACGTGGCTGAAGAACGCGGTGCTACCCGCCATCCTGGCGATTGTCTTCATCGAGACCGGTCTGCTGTTCCCGTTGCTGCCCGGTGACTCGCTGCTGTTCACCGGTGGCATGCTGGCCGCGCAGGGCAGCCCGAACATCTGGGTGCTCGTCCCGCTGGTGATCGTCACCGCGTTCGCGGGCGACCAGTGCGCGTACTGGATCGGGCGAAAAATCGGGCCGGCGATCTTCCGCAAGGAGGACAGCCGCTTCTTCAAGAAGCAGTACGTCGTCGAGACCCACGAGTTCTTCGAGAAGCACGGCCCCAAGACGATCATCCTGGCCAGGTTCGTGCCGATCGTCCGCACGTTCATGCCGGTGCTCGCCGGTGTGTCGAAGATGAGCTACCGCAAGTACGTGGCGTTCGACATCGTCGGCGCCGTGCTGTGGGGCGGCGGCGTGACGATCATCGGTTACTTCCTCGGCAATGTGCCCTTCATTCGCGACCATGTGGAAGCGATCTTCCTGCTGATCGTGTTCGTCTCGATCCTGCCCGCCATCATCACAGTCGGTAAGAAGGTGCTCGCGCGCCGCGCTCTGCCCGTGGTGCCTGTGGTGCCCGCCGAGCCTGCCGAGCTGGCCGTCTCGACGAACAAGACGCTCTGATCGACGTGACAGCGGGACCATCCACCTACGCCGTCGGCAGCTTCGATCCGCTGGTCTCGGCCGGGCCCGCTGTGGTCTGCACGGTCGTGCTGGTGTTCGTGTTCCTGGAATGCGCGTTCATCATCGGGCTGTTCCTGCCCGGCGATTCGATGCTGATCACCGCGGGTATCGTGCTCGCCTCCCACGCCAACGGCGAAGCGCAGGTGTGGGGGCTGTCCGTCGGCACCATGCTGGCGGCGATCGCCGGGAACCAGGTGGGGTACCTGGTCGGCCAACGCACCGGCCATCGTGTGGTCGCGCGCAAGAACGGCCGCTACATCAATACCGAGAACCTGGCGAAGGTGACGCATCTGCTGGAACGGCACGGGTTCTTCGCGGTGATGATCGCCCGCTGGATCCCGTGGGTGCGCACGCTGTGCCCGATGGTCGCGGGCGCGGCCGGGATGGATCACCGCAAGTACACGATCGCCAGCACCATCGGTGCGATCATCTGGGCGCCGGTGCTGCTGCTCATCGGCTATTACGCGGGTGAGTTCCTCGAGCGGGTGTCGTGGTTGATGCCCGCGGTGATCGGCACCCTCGTCGTCGGTCTGATCATCGGCACGGTGATCGGCATCCGGCACTACCGCCAGGAAATGGCCAAGCCCGCCGAGGACTACGAAGTCGAGTGCGAGGCGAGCGTCGGCGAGCGCTAGAGGCCCGCGGCACTCACCTGGTAGGCGGCTTCCATCAGCATCCACCCCGACAGCTGCACCGACAGGTCGCGTTCGGGAACCACCGACGCGGTCACCGAACCGCCCGCGGTGAACTTGCCCGCGCCCGCCGAACCGCCCGGCAGGCGGGCCGGTTTGCTCCAGTCGTAGCCGAACAGCGGTTCGCCTTCCACGTCGAGGCGGTTGCTCCAGGCGGCGGTGGCCGAGGTCTTCACGATGGCCGCGGCGATGCGGCGCGCGGCCTCGGGTCGTTTGCCTTCGCCCGGCAGCATCAGCGCGACGACGGCCAGATAGCGGGCGAGGATGCCGTTGAACAGGCCGCCGTCGCCCCCGCCGCCGCCGGAGATCACCAGCCGGTGGGTCATGTGGTCTTCCACCGCGTCGACCAGGTCGACGGCGCGGTCGATGTGGCGGTCGTCGTCGGTGTGCACCGCCAGCTCGGCCTCCAGGCCGAGCACCACACCCTGGCAGTAGGTGAACGTCGGCCGTTCGATCTCGCCGGAGGGCAGGTGGATGCCGTCGAGGACGAGACCGGTCTGCGGGTCGCGCAGGGTGTCGTGCAGCCAGTCGGCCATCTGTTGTGCGCGTTCGACCTGGCCCAGTCGCAGCAGTGCGATGCCCGCGGGGCCGTTCGCCGGTGCGTTGTAGAAATCGGACCGCACCCGCCACGGGATGCCGCCGCCGACACCCGGGTTCCATGCGCTGTAGAGCTGCTGTTCCAGGGCTAGCAGACCGCCGCGCGCGGCGCTGAGTTCCTGGGTGCGTTCGGCGCGTTCGAGTGCGATGGCCAGCCAGGCCATGTCGTCGTAGTAGCGGTTGGTCCAGCCGGTGATGTTGCGCATGCGGTGCGAGCGCGCGATGGCGGCGATGCGCCTGCGCCGGGCCGGTGTCGGTACCCGGTTCGCGGCGTCGATCGCGCAGTCGAGCAGATGCGCCTGCCACCAGTAGTGCCAGCTGCCGAACAGGCGCTCACGGCGGGTGGCCGGCCAGCCGACGACGCCCAATTCCGTTCCGGGACAACCCCACAGGGCGCGCAGGTGGCGCGAGATGATGGCCGATTCGGCCATGTCGGCACGTTCGGACCACAGCGCAGGGGTCGGTATGGATCCGGTATCAGTCGGCTGCGGGCGCCGGCCCCCACGCGAGGTCATGGGGTCCATGTTGCCAGGTCGGTGTGCATGCGGGGCAAGGAAATTGTGGTCTGTGGCGACCGGTGTGGCGTGGCAGACCTGATGTGACCCGCGGGATTCAGGTGATCGGCCAGGCCAGCGACAGATCCGCGTGCTGACGGATCCAGGTGTGCATGGCGATGCCCGCCGCGACCCCCGCGTTGATGCTGCGGGTCGAACCGAACTGGGAAATCGAAACCGTGAGGGCGGCAGCGTCTTTCGCGTCGTCGCTTACGCCGGGTCCCTCCTGGCCGAACAGCAGGAGGCAGTCGCGTGGCAACTGGGCGGTTTCGAGCGGCACCGAGCCGGGCACATTGTCGACGGCCACCACGGTGAGTCCTTCGCGGGTGGCGTAGTCGCGCAGCTCGGTCAGGTCGGCGTGGTGGACGAGGTGCTGGTAGCGGTCGGTGACCATGGCGCCGCGCCGGTTCCAGCGGCGCCGGCCGACGATGTGCACCGCGGCGGCGGCGAAGGCGTTGGCGGTGCGGACCACGGTCCCGATATTGGCGTCGTGACCGAAGTTCTCGATGGCCACGTGGAACGGGAAGCGGCGGGCGTCGATGTCGGCGACGATCGCCTCGCGCTTCCAGTAGCGGTAGGCGTCGACCACATTGCGGCGGTCGCCCTCGGCGAGCAGCACCGGGTCGTAGCGCTCGTCGGTGGGGGCGGGCGTGCCGTACTCCTGCTCCCACGGGCCGAGGCCGTGTGGATGTTCACCCCACTCGGTTGGTCCCGCGACGTCGGCCTCTGGTTCGATCACCCGCAGGATGCTAGCTCAGTAGGTGGATGTGTCCGCCGACGCACCGATCACCATGAGCACCACCGCGAGCACGAGGAACAGCAGCACGATGCCGAGCATCGCGGAGCCGATGATGCCCATGATGTAGCCCGCGTACACCTGCGAACGGCCGCCGATCGTGCCGTTGGACGCGTCGATCTCGGCCAGCGCCGACTTGGCCTTCAGCCACGCGAACGGCGCGGTGAGACCGCAGAACGACACCCCGATCACCCCGAGCACCAGCACGAGGGTCGACTCCGGATGGTCCGGCGGACGGTAGTAGCCCTGCGGCGGCAGCGGGTAACTCATAGGCCGCATGGTAGCCGGGGCATCAGCCCTGCTCGGTCATCATCGGGGGATCCGGCTCCGGGGTGGGCAGCGCGACCAGGGGGCTGCCTCGGCGCAGGGTGCGCTGCCAGCGCAGCGGATCGTAGGCGGCCGGTTCGGTTTCCTCGATGAACTGCCGGATGAGCGTCACGAAGCGGTCCGGATCGAAGTGGTGCGGGAAATGGCCTGCGCCGGTGAAAATTTCGATGCGGCTGCCGGGGAAGGCGCGATGCGCGCGGGTGGCGTGTCCGGAGGGGATGACGGTGTCGCGCGTGCCGCCGATGACCAGGGTGGGCAGGTGGGCGGCGAGATAGCCGCGATCGAGCATGGTGATGGTCTGCCCGCGCCGGTCGGCTGCCGCGCGGATGGTACGGAGGAAGGCGTTGCGTGCGCCCGATTCGGCCAGGCCGCCGTAGAGGCGGAGCACATATTCGGCGTCAGGTCCGAGGCCGAGCCCGCCGACCGCCGTGACCAGCGGGATCACGGCACGCACCGCCGTGCGCACCGGCCAGCTGGTGGCGGCCATCAGCGCGGGCCCGGCGCCCGCGATCGTGGCCAGCCGGAACGCCGGGTGCACGCCCGCGCCCATGCCGGCCGGGCACACCAGCGCGATCCGCTCCACCTTCTCCGGGAACTGGTAGGCGAACTGCATGGCGATACCGCCGCCGAGCGAGTGCCCGACCACGGTGGCCCGTTCGATGCCGAGCACGCTGAGCAGATCGCGCATGCCGTTGGCATAGGCGGCCACCGCGTAATCGGCGCGCGGCTTGGCGGATTCACCGTGCCCGAGCAGGTCGGGTGCGATCACGGTGTGGTGCTCGGCGAGCGCGTCGAAGACGGGCGCCCAGGTTCCGGAGCTGTCGGTGATGCCGTGAATGAGCAGCACCGGCGGACCTGTCCCGGCCATCCGATACGCACGCCGATACCCGTGCACCTCGATGAACCGCACATTCCCGTTCATCAACGAAGCGTGCGCGCGGGGTGTTGCGGCACGACAACACGCAGGTAAGCGACATGTGACACCGCGTATCAGCTACGCGGTGCGGCTTCGGTCAGGTCAGGCGGATCTCCGCGGCGGCGCGGCCGAAGAGCTTGCGGCCCTCCGAGGTTCCGCTCAGCAGCACGGTCGCCGCGCGGCGGTCGGTGTCGACCGACTTGATCTTGCCGGAGAATTGGATCTCGCCCGCCGCGGTCGGTGGGACCGGGACGAAACCGGAGAAACGCACGGCCAGCTTCTCGATAGCGGTCGGGTCGCCGAGCCAGTCCGTGAGGTACTGGGCGGCCAGGCCCATGGTGAGCAGGCCGTGGGCGACGACGGTCGGCAGGCCGGCCAGTTCGGCGGCGCGGTCGCTGAAGTGGATGGGGTTCGGGTCGCCCGAGACGCCCGCGTAGTTGGCGAGGTCACCGCGGGTGACGCGCGCGGTGGCGACCGGCAGTTCCATGCCCTTGGTCAGCGATTCGAACGCCGGGCCGGTGTGCACGGGTACGAACTCGCGCGGCGGCACGGCGGGGGCGGGGCCGGTGCGGCGGATCAGGAGGTCGTCGGCGATGCCGGTGTCGCCGGGACGCGGGTGCATGCTGATGTTCTCGACGGCCTCGACGATATTGGGGTCGACCTCCACGCCGCGGCGCGCGACGATGGTCGTCGTTCCCTGTACCGCCACCTCGTCGTGCTGGTTCACCAGCTTGAACCCGACATTGACGAAGTCGTTGTCGGCGAACTGGCGGATCGACTCGATCTCGATCTCCGTGCGGATCCGGTCGCCTGCCAGCATCGGGTGGAAGATCTCGAACACCTGGTCGGTCTGCAGCACCTGCGACAGGTCGTACTCGGTGAGTACGCCGTCGAGCAGGGCGCGGGTGGCGCTCATGCCGATCACCGAGGCGAAGGTCGGCGGTGCGATCACCGCGTTGTAGCCGAGCTTGCGGGCGTCGACTTCGTTCTGGTGCGCGAGGTGCGTGTTCTGCACCGCCCGGGCGAATTCGCGGATCTTCTCGCGCCCCACCTCGTAGTGATCGCGGAATCCGAAGCGCTGGCCCACCAGCGCCGCCTCCGGGACCACAGCATCGATGTCCGGCTGCGACGTTGTGTGTTCCGTGCTCATGATCCGAAAAATGATACTGGGTGCACAGTGCCCGATACCAGTTATGTGTGACCCGTCATAGCACCTCTGACCGGCGCTACGACGGGTCATCACCGGTTCAGGGTGCCGCCGTGGGGTCGCACACCTTCCAGCCGTCGTCGGTCTTCTGCAGGTCGAAGGTGCGTGCGGTGCGCTTGGACTCCGCCGCCGTATACACCGTGGCCTCGGCCAGCGCCGTGTCGTCGGTGATCCGCACCGCGTCCACGCTGTCGACCACCGGAATGGAGCCCTGCTCGGTCGAGAGCTGATGCACGCCCTGGAACTGTTCGGTACTGATGCCCTGGTAGAAGTCGTGCAGCTGTCCGCACGTGGTGGACCGCAGGGTTTCGAGATCGCCCTCGCGCAGCGCGTCGGTGTACTCACCGATCACCGCCCGCACCTGCCCCTCCGGCGAATTGTCACCCGTCGTCATCAACACGAAGCCCACGATCAACGCGATGACGAGCACCGTCGCACCCGCCGCCGCCAACACCAACCGCTTCGACCGACCCGCCCCGGCGGCGTTCGCCTGCTGCTGCGGTGCGACCCCTTGCTGACCCGGCTCGATCCGCTGCGGAGGCGCCACCTGCCGCTGCCCGTCCGCCAGGTGATGCGCGGGCCGCGTCGGCTGGATATCAGCAGGAGAAGGAGCCCCTGGCCCTTGGCCACGAGCAACACCCGCCCCTTGCGCACCATGCTGCGCCGACGGGCGCGTCTCCTCGACCCCCTGTCCCTGTGGTCCGCGAGGAGCTCCTGGCCCTTGCGGACCCTGGGGTGCCGACGGGCGCGTCTCCTCGGCCCCTGGTTTTTGCAGTCCGCGCGGAGCTCCCGGACCTTGAGGTGCCGATGGCCGTGCGTCTTCGGCCCGCGGTCCTTGCGGCCCGCGAGACGATCCCGGTCCTTGCGGTCCTTGCGGTCCGCGTGGCCCTGGGGATGCGGATGGCCGTGTGTCCTCGACGCCGGCTCCCTGCGGTCCGCGGGGAGCGCCCGGCCCCTGGGGTCCTTGGGGTGCGGACGGCCGTCTGTCTTCGGCCCCGGCCCCACGGCCCCCCTGCGGTCCCGACGGGCGCGCGTCCTCGACACCGGGCCCCTGCGCTCCCTGCTGCCCTGCCTGCCTCGGCCCCGAAGGACCCCGCGGCGTGCTGGGCGGCGGCGTCACGGCCCGCCCACCGACAACCCGATCCGTCCCCCGCTGCACCGGAAAAGTGGTAGTAGGCGCATCCGCGGGATTGACCACCCGCATAGCAACGGTCTGATCCTCCGACCCGGATTCACCTGCCCCAGCAGGACTCTCGTCCTTCTTCGACAACCCGCCGGCCCCAGCGGCAGCCCCAGCTCCAGCCGCAGCGGCCGCAGCCCCAGCCGCACCGCCGAGAGCTTTATCGCCGCTGCCGCCCGTCTGGTCCTGCACCCGGGAATCACCGCGCTGCTGCCCGGAACTCGTGGAGAACTTCTCTGTCGCATCGGAGCTCTGGGAATCACCCTCACGCACAGCGGGTTCAGAGCCAACAGTTCGAGGCTGCCCCGCATCGTTCCCGCTGCCGGTACGAGCCTGTCCGGTGTTCGCGCCGCTCGCACCAGCTTGCGGGTCGTTCACACTGTCGACGCCACCCTGGTCCTCGGAACGCGAAGCCGCCCTGGCAGTCCCGAACCGCGCGGTCGCCGCGTCGGCGCCACCGTGTTCACCGCGCGAATCATCCGGTGCGCCACGGAACTCGGCGTCTCGGACGCCCGTGCCGTTCTCGCCGCGCGACTCTCCTCGCGCGCCACGGTCGTCGGCTGCTCCAGTCCGCTCGATGTCGCGTGCAGCCTGCTCACTGCGCGAATCACCTTGTGCGTCCGGAGTATTCGCGACCATGGCCCGTTCGTCCGCAATTGGGCGCTGCTCGCCACGCTGCTCATCAACCCCCGAGCGATCGACGTGCTGCGCATCATCTCGGGTTCCCGCCGAAGCATCGCGGGTTGCTGCGGAAGCGTCTCGGCTGGTGGGCGCACCGAAGGATTCGATTGAATCGCTTGTGCCCGGGCGAGATCCACGCGCATCTGCTGCGGCCGTGCCCTGTCGTTCGGCGGCCGGACGATCGCCCGGCTCCATCCCGACGGTCGGCACATCCGCCGCACTCTGCTCGCCTTGATCGGCGGACGCAGCCCCCGCCGCCGCGCGTCCGGGGATCCGCATTGCGGTAGTCGGCGCATCGGCGCCACCCAGGCCTGGCGAATCAGGCTGTGCCCGCGAATCACCTTCGCCGCCAGTTGATTCCCCGGGAAGCCCCTTCGACAACCCGGCCAACGGCGAACTGCCCGCGGCCGAGCCCTGGTTTCCGCCCGGCTCGCGTCCTTGCCCGGCAGCCGGGCCCTGCCCACTGCCACGGCCGGCGGCCGCACCCGGCGCATTCGACGGCCGGTCACCACGTTGCTGCGATCCGGCTCCACGCTCCGCGCCGCCCACACCACTACCGCCGCGAGTATCACCTTCGCCGCCACCGGGGTGGCCACCCTGTCCAGGCTGGTTCGCTGGTCCACCGGCCGCAGAGCTCTGCTGACTCTCGACAACGCCTCCGGGACGACCTCGACCGCCTGCCTGTTCGCCCGAAGGACGCTGTGCGGCTGGCTCATTCGTTGCCCGCGCGACCGGCGCCGCACGTCCTGGCCCCTGCTGCGGGCCGGGCCGACCCCCTTGTGGCGCGCCAGAAGCGTTGGGCCCGTTCGGCACTGGTGCGTTTCCCGGTTGCCAGCCCGCAGCCCTGGGGTCACCGGACCCCGGTGTACCCGAGCGATCGTTCGAGGGTCCGCTCGCTGGTCGCCCGCCCGATCCAGCTCCGGGCCCGTTCACGGGACGCCCAGCTGCCCCGGACGCGTTTCCCGGACCGTTAGCCCCCGGCGCATCGACCGGCCGCCCGGCAGCGCCGGGGCTGTTCGGACCACGGCCTGCCGCGTTGCCCGCTCCCGGCGGCAGCGGATTCCCACCCTGGGGAGGACGATTTCCCGGACCGGCGGGACGCTGAGAACCGGGCCCCTGCGGACCACCCACCCGCGGCCCGGCCGGGCCCTGCGGCGCACCAGGCCCACCGGCAGGTCGGAAACCGGGTCCGTACGAACGTCCCGCACCCTGATCGCCCGGCAGCTCACTACGCCGGATGACAACAGTCTCGGAGGTCCCTGCGGTCGCGCGCTCCGGCTCGGTCACCGCGTGCGGCACCGATTTCGGCGCTTCGGAACCCGGGCGGGTCGACTCGTCGGGCGACGGGCCGGCGTCATGGTGTGTCCCGGCCGCACCGGGACCACGGTCCTCGGCTGCTGGGTTGTTCTCGTCGGTCGGGTCGGACACCTAGTACCCCTCGCTCAGGCTCGAACGTTGAACTCCCGCCCAGCCTAATGCGCGGCGCGCGGGGGAGTTCGTCGATCACCCGTGGCGGGGTGGGTGGGCGTGGCGGTGCACAATGAACCCATGACCTCCTTCGGTGACCTGCTCGGACCGCAGCCGGTCCTCCTCCCTGAACTGATCGACGCCGAAGACGCCATCGCGGCGGGCACCGACCCCGTGAAGGTTGCCGCCGATCATCCGGCCGCGTCGATCGCGTGGGCCCAGCTCGCCGAGGCGGCGCTCGAGCGCAGCAACGGCGAGGTCGATCACGACACTGTCGCCGCCTACGCCTTCGCCCGCACCGGTTACCACCGCGGCCTCGACCTGCTGCGCCGTAACGGCTGGAAGGGTTTCGGCCCGGTGCCGTGGTCGCACGAACCCAACCAGGGTTTCCTGCGCAGCGTCGGTGCGCTGGCCAAGGCCGCGCAGGTGATCGGTGAGACCGAGGAATACGCCCGCTGCCTCGACCTGCTCGAGGACTGCGACCCCAACGCCGCCACCGAACTCGGTCTCGACTAGCCGGTCACCGGTTCGCAGGTGAGCGAGCACAGGCCGTTCGTCGAGGTCGCTACGCCCGTCGTAGCGGCCGCGAAGGTGAGTACCGTCGGCCGGTTCCGGCAATCGGTCGAGCGGTTGCGGCTGTCCGCGATCCCGATCATCCAGTGCGCGCTGGGGGCGGCGCTGGCCTGGTTCATCGCCCACGACGTGATCGGCCATATCGAGCCGTTCTTCGCCCCGACGGCGGCCGTGGTGTCGATCGGCATCTCGTTCGGCGCACGGATCCGCCGCTCGGTGGAACTGGTCGTCGGTGTCGCGGTCGGCATCGGTATCGGTGACCTGTTCATCGCCCAGGTGGGCACCGGTGTGTGGCAGGTGGCGCTGGTCGTCGGCGGTGCGATGGCGGTGTCGGTGTTCCTCGACTCCGGGGCCATCATGACGATTCAGGCGGCGGGTTCGGCCGTGCTCGTCTCCACGTTGAACCAGGCTCCGGGCGCGGGTCCGTCCCGCATGATCGACGCGCTCGTCGGTGGCCTCGTCGGTGTGTTGATGGTGGCCGCGATCCCGCTGCATCCGGTTCGTCGCGCGCGTGAGCACGCCGCACAGGTGCTGGACGTGATGAGCAAATCCATGACCGAGTGCGCCGACGGTCTGCTCGAGCAGAGTGCGGACAAGGTGCACGACGCGCTCACCGCCGTGCGCGCCACCCAGAGCCAGATCGACGGACTCCGCTCCGCGCTCGAGGGTGGCCGCGAGGTGAGCCGCATCTCCCCGCTGTACTGGAATTCGCGAAAACGCCTCGCCCGCATTCGGGCCACCGCCGACCCGCTCGACAACGCCGTGCGCAACACCCGTGTGCTGCTGCGCCGTTCGCTCACCCTCGTCCGCGACGACGAGGTGCTCGATCCGCGCCTGATCGACCTGCTCCGCCAGCTCGGCGGCGCCACCGACGTGGTGCGCAAGATGATGCTCGCCGATCCGGGCGAGCAACCCGACCAGGCCGAGGCGGCCCGCTGCCTGCGCAGCGTCGCCAAGAACGCCCGCCCGGAACTGGTTGTGGGCGCGGGCCTTTCAGCGCATGTGGTGTTCGCCCAGATCCGTTCGATCGTGGTCGATCTGATGGTGGTGTGCGGAATGCAACGCATCTCCGCGATCGCGCTGCTCCCGCCCACCGTGCCGAATCCGTATGTCCCGCCGGAGGACTGACCCAGGCTGTCAGTACCAGAAGCGCGTCAACCGGCTGCCGTTGCCCGCCCAATACTGCGGGATGCCGGAAATATCGAACAGTAAGTACACGGCCTCGAAGAACACCCGGCTGAGCGGGGTGAAAAAGATGACGGCGAAAAGAATCAACATGCCGTACGGCTTGAACTGGTCGAGCGAGCGCCGCGTCTGGTAGCTCAGCGACGGCTCGATGATCCCGTATCCGTCGAGGCCCGGCACCGGAAGAATGTTCAGCAGAAACGCTGTGAGCTGCAGGAACGCCAGGAAACTCAGTCCGAACCAGAACGCGGCGTGTTCGGTGGCCGAGCCCATCGCACGGATCACGATCAGCAGCACGATCGCGCACAGCAGATTCGAGAACGGACCGACCGCGCTCACCAAACGCTGTATGCCCGAACGGAATCGGGTGGTGTCCAGGTAAACCGCACCACCCGGCAGACCGATTCCGCCGAGCGCGATGAACAGCAGCGGTAAGACTATCGACAACACCGGATGGCTGTACTTCAGCGGATTCAGCGTGAGATAACCACGCGCCTCCACATCGTGATCACCGGCCCGCCACGCCACATAGGCGTGCGCGAATTCGTGCAGGCACAAACTCACGATCCAGCCGAACACCACAAGGACGAACACGCCGACTTTGGCGCGCACCGAGGACACGTCGGCGTCCCACGCCAGCGCGCCACCGAGCACGGTGACGGCCACGATCAGCAGAAAGACCGGACTCGGCCGCACCGCGCCACGGGTGCTGGGAAAGGAGTAACTCATCGCACCAATAGCCAGGGTTGTTCGAAGCGGTAGAAGGTCGAGCGGGGGACGGTGCGTTCGGCGGTGATCCCGTCGCGGGTCACGACCGCACCCGGCGTGCCGAGCTGGGCGGCGCGCCCGCCGACCCAGCCGCGTTTGCGCAGACCCTTGCGCACCCGCGCCCGCACACCCGGCATCGCCATCGTCGGAGAGATCAGCATGGTCGTCACCGTGCCGGTGAACAGCAAGGTGTCGTCGACATAGGCCTCGCCCTCGAGCTTGGCGCCCTCGACGCCGGTGATGCTCGCCCGGCCAACCAGCACCGTGCCCGTGTCGTCGCGGATCAGCGGCGTCTCGACGGCCCGGCCTTCCAGCGCGGTCTTGGCAGCCGCGTTGCCGGTGCCGGTCTGATAGACCCGCGAGGCATAAGTGGTCTCGACCGGCACGTAGCCGATCTCCACGTGCAGCCGTTCGGTGCGCATCAGATGGGTGAGCACGAACGCCAGGCCCGCGTCGTCGCCCAGCACGATCAGGCGGGGCAGGCTGTCGGCGGCCAGCACCGGCAGCAGCTCGTCGATCACGGTGACATCGGGTAACCGCTCGGTCTGCGTGGTGGGGAGTGAGGCGAGAGCGATCGGGACCGGCAGGTCACCACATCGGAGAACGTGGGTACTCAAACTGCGGTACACCCTCCTCGGTCGGGTCGACGGTGTGTCGCCCATGAGCGCGGCAATCCCCCTGCCGGCAAGTAACCGTAACCGATGATGGCACGCCCGCCGGGCGCGGGTCGGGGCGCTGGACAGGGCACGCGAGTGCCGTCGGCTAGACTGTGTCTCCGGCCACCGCCTCAGTACGGCAGGTAGCTGCAGTACAAGCGTGCTGCTGTCGATCTGTAGGAGACTCCGAAATGCCGGCTATCGTCCTCATCGGCGCCCAGTGGGGCGACGAGGGTAAGGGCAAAGCTACCGATCTGCTCGGTGAGCGGTTGCAGTGGGTAGTCCGTTATCAGGGCGGCAACAACGCCGGTCATACGGTGGTGCTCCCCAACGGTGACAAGTTCGCGCTGCACCTGATCCCGTCCGGCATTCTCACCCCCGGTGTGAAGAACGTCATCGGCAACGGCGTCGTCGTCGATCCCGGTGTGCTGCTCGAGGAACTCGCCGGGCTCGAGGAGCGCGGTGTCGACACCTCCGGCCTGCTGCTCTCTGCCGACGCGCACCTGATCATGCCGTACCACGTGGCCATCGATAAGGTCACCGAACGCTTCCTCGGCAACCGCAAGATCGGTACCACCGGTCGCGGTATCGGCCCCTGCTACCAGGACAAGGTCGCCCGCGTCGGCGTGCGCGTCGCGGATGTGCTGGACGAGAAGATCCTCACCCAGAAGGTCGAGGCCGCACTGGAATTCAAGAACCAGGTGCTGGTGAAGATCTACAACCGCCGCGCGCTGGACCCGCAGCAGGTGGTGGACGAGGTGCTCGCGCAGGCCGAGTCGTTCAAGCACCGCATCTCCGACACCCGCCTCGAGCTGAACCTGGCGCTCGAGCGGGGCGAGACGGTGCTGCTGGAAGGCTCGCAGGGCACCCTGCTCGACGTCGACCACGGCACCTACCCGTTCGTCACCTCCTCGAACCCGACCGCGGGCGGCGCCGCGGTGGGTTCGGGCATCGGCCCGAACAAGATCGACACGGTGCTCGGCATCCTCAAGTGCTACACCACCCGCGTCGGCTCCGGCCCCTTCCCGACCGAACTGTTCGACAACTTCGGCGAGTTCCTCGCCAAGAACGGCGGCGAGGTCGGTGTCACCACCGGTCGCGCCCGCCGCTGCGGTTGGTTCGACGCCGTGATCAGCCGGTACGCCACCCGCGTCAACGGCGTCACCGACTACTTCCTCACCAAGCTGGACGTGCTGTCCGGGCTGGACACGGTGCCGATCTGCGTGGCGTACGAGATCGACGGCGAGCGGGTCGAGCAGATGCCGACCACGCAGACCGAATTCCACCACGCCAAGCCGATCTACGAGGAGATGCCGGGTTGGTGGGAGGACATCTCCGCCGCCCGCACGTTCGAGGATCTGCCGGCCAACGCGCAGGCGTATGTGCTTCGGCTGGAAGAGCTCTCGGGTGCTCGGATTTCGTGCATCGGTGTGGGGCCGGGTCGTGACCAGACGATCGTTCGGCACGACGTGCTGGCGTAGATCTGCCGTCGAGCCCGGCGTCGCAGCAGCGGCGCCGGGCTTTGCCGTATCCACCCTCGACACGCTCGGACTATGCGGACACGCTATCGATTTGAGCATCCATCTGGCTAACGCTATGGTCGCTGCGGCACGCGGGGACGTGCCGGTTTCTTCTAGCGTGTGAGTGGGTGTTCGACGTGGTCCGTCGGTGTGCTGGTGTGTGGGGATCGACGGGGCGGATGAGCGCTCGGGCGGTCGCGGGTGTGTTGCCGATGGCGGTCGCGGTGGCTTGTGCGGGTGTCGCGCTCGCTGTGCCGCAGCCGGGTGTGACCGATGAGGTGCCGGAGCAGCCGGGAGTGAACATGCCGGGCGAGGAGGGGCGTTCCAGTCTCGGGGATTTCGAGGGACCTGATTCGCTGGCCTATCTGGCGCCCGAACCGCAGGAAACGCGCCCGGTGCCCGAATACACCACGCCTGCGCCGCCCGTCGTGATCGAGGAACTGCACCTCCCTGAACCGGTCGAGCCCGTCGCCCCGATCGCGCCGCCGCCGCGCACTCTGCGCGTCGGTGACTTCACCGCCCCGGCTCCGGAGGAACTTCCGGCCGAAATCCTCGACGGTGTGAACACCACCGCCGCCGATGTCGAAGCGGCCATCGCCACCCAGGGCCGCTCCATCGGCATCAACCCCAGCCGCTCCGACAAGATCGCCGCCGCGACCGTCGGCGGTGCCCTCGCGGGCGCCGCCCTCGCCGGGGTCCCGGCGGCCGCCGTCGGCGCGGTCGGCGGCGGACTCGCCGGTGCTGCTGTCGGCGCGGGTATCGGCTTCGCGGTCGGCGCTGCGGGTACGGCGGGCGCCACCGCGATCCTGGCAGGCGCGGCCGCGATCCCGACTGCGGGCATCGGTGCCGTGCCGATCATCACGGGCGGATTCGCGATGGCTTGGCCGATCGCCGCGGCAACAACCGGCGCCGGGGCGGCCATCGGCGCGGCGGCAGGTGCCGCAGCGGGCGCCGCCGCCCTCGGCATTCCCGCCGCCGCAGCGGGTGCGGTCGCTGGTGGCATCGTCGGCAGCGGCTACGGCGCCACTCTGTGATGGATCAGTACCTTCGGCGTGGCCGATCGCGGCGGCGGGAGTAGCGTCGGGAATGGTTCGGATGGAGGTGGCTGATGGTGCGCACAATGATGGTGGCGGGGGTGCTCGCGGTGGGTGCGCTCACCGGGTGTTCGACGCCTGAGGCGCCTGCGCCGCCGCCGAGCGCGTCACCGGTGCTGTCCACCACCGCCCTGCCACCCGCCGAGACCCTCGCCCCGTCCCAGCAGCGCAACGAGCGCATCCGGGGAATGCTGTACACAGCCGGGTGCGTCAGCAACGCCTGCGTACAGACCTACTTCGCTTGCATGGACGGCTACCTCGCCGGCGATCCCTGCCAGTTCTTCCGCGACCATCCGCCGCCGCCCTGACGCGCGGGGTGAGCGCCGACAGGGCGGCGATCGTGGTGTCGGCTACCGGCAACGAGGCCGGTTGATCACTGTGCGCGCGTGAGGAATTCGCCGATGGCGGGGGCGAGGACGGAGATCTTCGGGTTGTGGCTCACGCCGGGGAGTTCGGCGAACTCGGCGTTCGGCACCACCTCGGCGGCCGCCTTCGCACCCTTGGTGAGCAGGGGTGCGGTGCGTTCGCCCGCGAGGACGAGGACCGGAACGGAGATGCCGCTCCATTCGGCCGCGTCGAGTTTCTGTCCGCGCATATAGGGCTTCATCACGGCCCAGTCGTGCGCTGTCGAATTCGACGTGGCCGCAAGCTGTTTCCAGAACGGCGTCACCCGCATCACCGCGACCATCAGCGCGGGCATCCCCATCGCCTTGGTCATGTAGTAGCGAACTGTCTTGTCGCGCTTACCTTCCGCGATCAGTGGATGCAGCTTCGTTTCCAGGTCCTTCGGCGGCACATGATGTTTGGCATCGACCACGAAGGGTGGTTCGAACGCGACCACCTCGGTGACACCGGGGATCTCACGCGCCGCGAGCAGGGCGAGCGCCGCGCCCGACGACCACCCGAACAGCGCCGCCTTCCCGCCCGCCGCCTCGACGAGCGCGGCGATGTCGGCGATCTCGTTGGCCACGTCGTACACACCGGGGGAGTCGGTGCTGTCACCGCGCCCGCGCCGGTCGTAGTTGAGTACGGTCAGGTCGTAGTCGTCGGCGAGAGTCTGGGCGAGCTCGGTCATGGTCTTGAACTTGCGGAAGCTGAAGGCCCCGCCGATCAGGATGACCGTCCCCGCGGTCCCGTCGCCGACCCGGTCGTAAGCGATCGTTGTGCCGTCGGCCGACGTGACTGTCTGCATGATGTTCCCTCTCGATAGCTGACCACCGCAGTGCGACGGTACGCGACCCTGCGCGCCCGCCCTCCGGCTCCTCGGAACAGACGGTCCGGGCCCACCCGATTCATCGCTCAGAACAGCATGGGTTCACCGAAGCCCGGTGTGCGCTCGATCTCGAGCAGGCGCGCCTTGGTGCCGATGCCGCCGGGCGCGGAGAATCCGTGCAGCGCGTGGTCGGCGGCGAGTACTCGATGGCAGGGGATGATGAGGGGGATCGGGTTGCGGCCGAGGGCTTGCCCGACGGCTTGGGCGGAGCCGGGTGCGCCGATCCGGATGGCGATGTCGCCGTAGCTGAGGGTGCGGCCCGGGTCGATCTCGCGGGTCACCGCGTAGACGGCGCGGTGGAATTCGGGCACGCCGGGCAGGTCCACCTCGATCCAGCGCAGCGCGTCGACCGTACCCGCGAGGTGGGCCCGGATGCCGGCGATCGCCGCGACGATCGCGGGGCCGGGCTCGCCTTCGGTCACCGGTTGCCCGCCGAAAGGGCGGGTGATGTGGGCCAGCGTCTGCTCCTCGCTGGCCTCGGGCAGCGCGAACCGGACGACGGTGTCGTCGCGCCAGGCGATGGCGCACAGCCCGATGGCGGTGTCGAAGAGGGCCGCGACCACGGTGCCGGTCCGTGTCGAGTCAGCTCCGGAGCTCATGAGCACAGTGTGCGCCGCCCCGGTGACAGGTTTCGGCCCGACCCACCGCTCAGGCGGCGAGACGGCCACTGTCGGGCTTCGAAACCAGTCCAGTTTCCGGCGACTGGACTGGTTCGTCATGACCGCGACTGCGAAGGGCTTCGAGATCGCGGTATTGGCGCTGGTCATCGTAGGTGCCGAACGCTCGGTCATGGGGTGATTCCTGGAAGGGCCAGAACGGGAGTTCCCCCTCCTTAGGGGCGAAATGATAGACGGCATAGCCCACGGCGAGGGCAACGGCGAGAGCGAGGAAGGTGGTCATATCCCAAGAATCCGCCCACTGGCCTTGTCAAAAAATAGCCACTCACGGAATACTGGACTTTATGGCGACAAGAGTGATCGGCGCGGCGGGCCTGGCCCGCGACCTCGGCCGGTGGCGTGACCCCGAGACCGACGGCGACGAGCGTCGCCCCCACCGGCCCGCCTACCTGGCGCTGGCCGAGGCGATCCGGCTGCTGATCCACGACGGCCGCGCCCCGCTCGGCGTCGCGCTGCCGAGCGAGCGTGATCTGGCGGCCACCCTCGGCGTCAGCCGCACCACCATCACCTCCACCTACTCGCTGCTGCGCGAGCACGGTTACCTCATCAGCCGTCAGGGTTCGCGCAGCACGGTCGCGTTGCCGCCGAGCATCCAGCACGACGGTACCCGCCCGGCACGCGGCATCATGGCGTTGATGGCGCAGCCGGAGCTGCCGACCATCGACATGACCTACGCCGCCATGTCCGCACCGCCGGAACTGCACGACGCGTATTCGGTGGCACTGCAAGGGATTCCGGCCTACCTCGGCACCCACGGCATGGACCCGGTCGGTGTGCTCGCGCTGCGCGAGGCGCTGGCCCGCCGCTACACCGCGCGCGGCCTGCCCACCGAACCCGACCAGATCCTGGTGACTCTCGGTGCGCAACACGGGCTTCGGCTGCTGCTCAACGTGCTCACCTCACCGGCCGCCCGCGTCCTGATCGACCATCCGTCCTATCCGAACGCGATCGAGGCGATCCGCGATGTCGGCGCGCGCCCCATCCCGGTGCCGCTGCGCCCCGAATTCCCGAGTGCCGGTTGGGATCTGGAAGGTCTGCGCAGTACCGCCCGGCAGACGGCGGCCACCCTGGCCTACCTCGTGCCGGACTTCAACAACCCCACCGGCCTGCTGCTCGACGCCGACGGCCGCGCCGAACTCGCCGCCATCGCCCGCGACACCAGAATGACCATCGTCGTCGACGAGTCGATGCGCGACCTCGATCTCTCCGACGACGACATGCCGCCGCCCGTCGCGGCTTTCGCGAAGGGCTCGGAGATCATCACCATCGGTTCGGCGTCCAAGTCGTTCTGGGGTGGCCTGCGCGTGGGCTGGGTGCGCACCAATCAGGCGCTCATCACCAAGCTGCTCGGCATCCGCGCCACCGTCGACCTCGGCACCCCGGTCATGGACCAGCTGGCCACCGTCCACCTGCTGGAGAACGCCGAACCCATCCTCGACCGGCGCCGCGCCCAGCTGCGCGCCCAGCGTGCCACCCTGCTCACGGCCGTGGCCGAGGAACTGCCCGACTGGCACATAGCGCCCGGCGCGGGTGGCATGTCGGTATGGGCGCAGCTGCCGAGTCCGGTGTCGACCGCACTGGCCGCCACCGCACCCAACCACGGTGTACTACTCGCCGCCGGACCGCGTTTCGGCGTGCAGGGCGCGTTCGAACGGTTCATCCGACTGCCGTTCACGCACCCCGAAGCCGACCTGCGGCTGGCCGTGAAGTCGATCGCCGCCGCCTACACCGCGCTCACGCCGCGCGCCGCCGACCCACTCCAGCCGCTCACCTGCTACTGAGCCCAGACGTCCTCGATCGGCGTCGCCGCGCTCGGTGGGGGTGTCGGGGTGCCGCCCTGGGTGCGCGAGAACCGGGGCGCGGGCGCGTGCTGCACCACGTCCTCGATCTCGATCAGCCCTTCTCGCGCGCGGATGTGCTCGTTCTGCGTGGCCTCGGTGAAGGTGAGCACCGGGGTGGTGCAGGCATCGGTGCCCTCGAAAATGGCGGTCCACTCGTCGCGGGTCTTGCTCTTGAACTTCTCGGTGAACAGCTTGCGCAGCTGCTCCTGGCCGTCCGGGTCGAGCTGCTGGGGCAGGCCCTCCGGGTCGATGCCGAGACCGGCGAGCAGCTGCTCGTAGAACTGCGGTTCGATCGCGCCGACCGCCATGTACTTGCCGTCGGCGGTTTCGTAGGTGTCGTAGAACGCCATCCCGGTGTCGAGCAGGTTCTCACCGCGCTCGTCGGACCACAGGCCGACGCCGCGCATGCCCCACACGAAGTGCGAGAGGGCAAGGGCCCCATCGACCATCGCCGCATCGATCACCTGCCCCTTGCCCGAGGTCGCACGCTCGACGAGCGCGGCGAGCACACCGGTCACCAGGAACATCGAACCGCCGCCGAAGTCGCCGACCATGTTCAGCGGCGGCACCGGCCGCTCACCCTTGCGCCCGATGGCGTTGAGCACGCCGGTGAGCGAGATGTAGTTGATGTCGTGGCCCGCGCGGTCGGCCATCGGACCGTACTGACCCCACCCGGTCATCCGGCCGTAGATCAGTCGCGGGTTGCGCGCGAGCGCGTCGTCGGGGCCCAGGCCCATCCGCTCGGTGACGCCGGGCCGGAAGCCCTCGAGCAGCACGTCGGCCTTCTCGACCAGGTCGAGCACCTTGGCCACGTCGGCGGGGTTCTTCAGATCCGCTTCGACGATGGTGCGTCCGCGCCACTGCGGGCGCTCGATGAACCCGGGCAGCTGCCGGGGCCGCTGCACCCGCACCACATCGGCGCCTAGATCGGCCAGTAGCAGGGCGGCGTGCGGGCCCGGGCCGATCCCGGCCAGCTCGATGACCTTGATGCCCGCGAGGGGGCCCTGACCGGTGGTGCTCACGTGGTGACCTCATTCGTCGTCGAACGGTATTGACAATCCGACAATAGCGCCGGGGTGGCGGCACCGGTAGACCATGCGGGAGAATTCGCCCGGCGCGACTCGGCGCGATATGGGAGGAACCCGGCAGTGAGCGTATGGGGTGAGGTCCTCGTCGGCCTCGTCATTCTGGTCGGCATCATCGGCGTGATCGTGCCCATCCTGCCCGGGGTGATCCTGATCTTCGTGGCCGTCGCGGTGTGGGCGTTCCTCACCGGCGGTGCGGGCGCCTGGACGGTGTTCGCCATCGCCTCGGTGGCACTGATCCTGTCGGGCGTCGTGAAATACACCTGGCCGGGGCGCCGGATGCGCGAAGCGGGCGTGTCGAATCGGGCGTTGCTCGTCGGCGCCGTCTTCGGCATCGTCGGCTTCTTCGTGATCCCCGTCGTCGGGTTGTTCATCGGGTTCGTGCTCGGCGTGTACGTCGCGGAACTGCAGCGGTTGAAGACGCATGAAACCGCCTGGCCCGCAACGATGCACGCGCTCAAGGGTGTCGGCCTGTCGATGCTCGTCGAACTGTTCGGCGCGCTGGTCGCGTCGGGAGTGTGGCTCGCCGGGGCGCTGTTCGTCTGAGGCTCAGGGTCTTTCGATGATCGGGAGCGGGCGGGTCTTGTCGTCGCCCGCGCCGGGCAGTGCCGATCGCGGGATCGGCAGGGTCGGGTTGTCCTGGGCCGCAACCTGTTCGGTCTCGGGCCTGCGTACCGGGGGCAGGCGGTAGCACTCGCGGGCGTTGTCCTCGAGCACGGCGTGCATGTCGGCACCGACCACCTGGCAGATCAGGTCGATATCGGCGTCCTCGAACGGGCGGCCCGCCCGGGTGCCGGGCAGATCGGAGCCGAACATCAACGCGCGGGGGTTCACGGTGTGGATGCGGCGCAGCGTTTCGGCCACGTCCATGTCGACCCGGCCGAACCCGGTGGCCTTCACCCTCGCACCGCGATCGACCAGATCCAGCAGATACGGCAGACCCTCGGCGGACATGCCGAGGTGATCGATGGACAGCGCGGGAAGTTTGGAGATCACCGGCTGCAACGATGCGAGCATCTGGCCGTCGATGTAGAGCTCCACGTGCCATCCGGCCAGTTCATGGGCGCGCAGGGCCTGCAAGGTCATCTGGGTGATGTCGGCGGCGGCGCGCTTGAGGTTGAACCGGATCGCCCGTACGCCCGCCCGGTCCAGATCGAGGATCTCCTCGTCACCGGCATCCAGGTCCAAGCGGGTGACGCCGACCCACTCCGGGCCAAGCTCGCTCAGGGCGGCCTTCAGGTACGTCTGATCGGTGCCTTGGAACGATGCGCTGACAACGGCTCCACCGCGAACATCGAAGTGCGCCATCCGCTTTCGATAATCCGCGATCGTGTAGGGCTCCGGCAGGTAGCCCTCGTTCTCGATCAGCGGAAACCGCGGATCGATGATGTGAACATGCGCGTCGAACACGTGTACAGGATGCCCTACTTTTGGAGCGTCGGCGCTTCGGGGTATTGCGCCCAGACGGTATTGGG
>NZ_BDBI01000002.1 GCF_001612905.1 Nocardia ignorata NBRC 108230
ACTCGAGTAGTGCCGTGTGGTCGGGAGTGCGGTAGGTGGCGGACTCGAGTGGTGCCTGTGGCCGGGGGGGCGTAGGCGGGCGGGCTCGTGGGTGAGCCCGCCCGGTGTGGCTTTACGCCTTGTGGGGCTCGCTCGCGCGGAGCATGTCTTCGCGCTCGACGACCTTCACGCGCTCGCGGCCTTCGGGCTCGCCGAGGGCGCGTTCGTGGGCGTCGAGGCGGTACCAGCCGGCCCAGGTGGTGAACGGGATGCCTTTGCCCTCGAGGAACTCGGTGACCGCGTCCAGCTCGGGCTTCGGCGCGGGGGTGAAGTTCTTCGCGTCGTCGAGCAGGCAGGCGATGGTCTCGTTGGCGTCGCCCTTGGTGTGGCCGATCAGGCCGACGGGGCCACGCTTGATCCAGCCGGTGACGTAGGTGGCGGGCATGAAGCGGGCGTTGCCTTCGGCGCTCTCGTCGGCGATCACGCGACCGGCCTCGTTGGGCACGGTGCCCGCCTGATCGTCGAACGGCAGCTGGTTGATGTTCTGCGACAGGTAGCCGACGGCGCGGTAGACGGCCTGCACGTCCCACTGCTTGAACTCGCCGGTGCCCTTGACGTTGCCGGTGCCGTCGAGCTGGGTGCGCTCGGTCTTGAGACCGACGACGCGGCCGTTCTCGTCGCCGACGATCTCGGCGGGCGACTCGAAGAAGTGCAGGAACAGCTTGTGCGGGCGGTTGCCCTGGTCGCGGATGGCCCACTGCTCGAGGGTGTTGGCGACCATGTCGACCTGCTTGGAGTTACGGCGCGCGGCTTCGGAACCCTCGTCGTAGTCGATGTCCTCGGGGTCGACGATCACCTCGATGGTCGGCGAGTGGTCGAGTTCACGCAGCTCGAGGGGGGTGAACTTGGCCTGCGCGGGACCGCGACGCCCGAAGACGTGCACCTCGACGGCCTTGTTCTCCTTGAGCCCCTTGTAGACGTTCGGCGGGATCTCGGTGGGCAGCAGCTCGTCACCGGTCTTGGCGAGCACGCGCGCCACGTCCAGGGCCACGTTGCCGACACCGAGCACGGCGACCTTCTCGGCGTCCAGCGGCCACGAACGCGGCACGTCGGGGTGCCCGTCGTACCAGGAGACGAAGTCGGCGGCACCGTAGGAACCGTCGAGGTCGATGCCGGGGATCGGCAGTGCGCGGTCGGCGTTGGCACCGGTGGAGAAGATCACCGCGTCGTAGAACTGACGCAGGTCGTCGAGGGTGATGTCGGTGCCGTAGTCGATGTTGCCGAGCAGGCGCACCTGATCCTTGTCGAGCACCTTGTGCAGGGCGGTGATGATGCCCTTGATGCGCGGGTGGTCGGGTGCCACGCCGTAGCGGATGAGGCCGAAGGGCGCGGGCATGCGCTCGTAGAGGTCGATGCTGACCTCGGCGTCGGACTTCATCAAGGCGTCGGCGGCGTAGATACCGGCCGGTCCCGCACCCACGATCGCGATGCGAAGCGGGCGAGTCGCTGTCTGTTCGGTCATTGTCTACGCGCACCCTTTGGTCGAGAAACGATGTGACGGCGTCAACTTAGCTTAGGCTAAGTCGGAAACCGGCTACCGGCCGCTGCCGTCCTCGTCGGCGGCAGGCCGTAATCAACGCGATTCTAGCTGCGGTGTTGCGGCAACCCGGCGCGCGGTGTAGCTGCCCGGCCCGGGTCTGTCAGGATTACCACATGAGCGAGGAGCAAACAGGCTCGGACGATCAGCCCATCGAGGTCGATCAGACCGACAAGCGGTCCATCGTCCCGTTCGTCGCGGCCGCGGTGATCGCGGTCGTCGTGCTCATCAGCATCGTCGTCGGCGGGCTCCTCGCGCCCGCTGAGAAAAATGTCACAGAGGCCGATCGGCTCGCGGCCGCCGTCACCAACTATATCGACGCGCGCTCGCGCACCGATCAGCGTCCGCCGCCCGGGGTGGCGTGCCCCGGGTTCGACGAGGCGAAATCGGGTCTCACCGAACGGCTCGGCGGCCCGGAATCAGCGGCGACGATCGACAAGAAGGGCTTTTCCAACGCCACCGTCAACGGCAACCGGGCCAAGATCGACGCCACCGTTTCGGTGGGTGGGCAGTCGACGTCGAGCACCTGGAACCTCACCCGGGTCGACGGCGCCTGGCTGGTGTGCACGCCCTGAGGAGTTTGACACGGTGACCAGTGCCGGGGCAATCTCAGATCGCAAGGTCATGAGTACCAGCGTCAAGCCCCGGCTAGCTGGTCGGCAACCCTCCTCCGCGGTGGGGTGCTCCGGGTGACGACCTGGCCGTGTGCGGACTCCCCGCCTCGGCAAGAGCGGATTCACGCAGGAGGATCGACATGAGTTACGCCGGCGACATCACCCCTGAGAAGGCGTGGGAAATCCTGACCGAGCACGCCGACGCGGTGCTGGTCGACGTGCGCACCGAAGGCGAGTGGGCCCACATCGGCATCCCCGACACCAGCTCCATCGAGCGCCCCGCGCACTTCATCGAATGGGTCGACGGCACCGGCGCGCGCAACCCGCGCTTCGGTGAGCAGCTCGAACAGGTCCTCGCCGACCGCCCGGCCGACGCGCCCGTGGTGTTCCTGTGTCGCTCGGGTCAGCGCTCGGCGTACGCGGCGACGGTGGCCACCGCGGCGGGGATCACCCCGTCCTACAACGTGCTCGACGGTTTCGAAGGTGGGCTCGACGCGTTCGGGCAGCGCGGCAGCACCGGCTGGCGCGCCGTCGGCCTGCCGTGGCGCCAGGCATAAGGAGACTCGCATGATCACCGGTGGTTCCTTCGACAAGCCGCTGCCGGAAGGGGTTGGTCCCGCCACCCTCGGTGTGCGCGGTGGCCTGCGACGTTCCGGATTCGACGAGACGTCCGAGGCGCTGTACCTGACTTCCGGCTTCGTCTACGAGAACGCCGAGGCCGCCGAGGCCGCGTTCACCGGCGATGTCGAACACTTCGTCTACTCCCGCTTCGGCAACCCGACGGTGGCCATGTTCGAGGAGCGCATCCGCCTGCTCGACGGCGCCGAGGCCGCGTTCGCGACCGCCTCGGGCATGTCGGCGGTCTTCACCGCGCTCGGCGCGCTGCTGAAGGCCGGCGACCGGCTCGTCGCCGCGCGCAGCCTGTTCGGTTCCTGCTTCGTGGTGTGCAACGAGATCCTGCCGCGCTGGGGCATCGAGACCGTCTTCGTCGACGGCGACGACCTCGACCAGTGGGAGCAGGCCCTGTCGGTGCCCACCCAAGCCGTGTTCTTCGAGACCCCGGCCAACCCGATGCAGACCCTCGTCGACGTCCGCAAGGTCACCGAGCTGGCCCACGCCGCGGGCGCGAAAGTGGTGTTGGACAACGTCTTCGCCACCCCACTGTTGCAGCGCGGGTTCGAACTCGGCGCCGACGTGGTCGTCTACTCCGGCACCAAGCACATCGACGGCCAGGGTCGCGTCCTCGGCGGCGCCATCCTCGGCGCCAAGGACTACATCGATGGCCCGGTGAAAACCCTGATGCGCCATACCGGTCCGGCACTGAGCCCGTTCAACGCCTGGACCCTGCTCAAGGGCTTGGAGACGATGCCGCTGCGCGTGCGTCAATCCACCGAATCGGCGCTGAAGGTCGCCGAATTCCTGGAGACGAACAAGTCGGTCGAATGGGTGAAATACCCGTTCCTGCAGTCCCATCCGCAACACGCCTTGGCGCAGGAGCAGATGTCGGGCGGCGGCACCGTCGTCACCTTCGCCCTGCACGGCGACGACGGCAAGAAGCGCGCCTTCGAGGTCCTCAACCGCCTGCGCATCATCGACATCTCCAACAACCTCGGCGACGCCAAAACGATGATCACCCACCCCGCGACCACCACCCACCGAGCCATGGGCCCGGAAGGCCGCGCCTCCATCGGCCTCTCCGACGGCGTGGTCCGCATCTCGGTAGGCCTGGAAGACATCGAAGACCTCCTGGGCGACCTCGACCACGCCCTCAGCTAGCTCCCGTTCAACGAACGGGGTCGTACACCGCGAAACCGAGCTGCTCGGCCACCGTGGCCATGTTCTTGTCGTGGGTCACGATGGTGAGGTCGTCCAAGCCGCTGCGTAGTGCGGAGGCCAGATGGATGGCATCCAGGGTTCGGATGTGGGAAATGATGGCCTCGGCCTCGTTGAGGACAGCGTGATCGACCGGGATGATGTCGATGTGATCGATGATCTGGTCCCGGTCGAGCACGGGCAATCCTTCACGGCGCAACACGCGGGTGATTTCGGTGCGTAGCAATCGCGACGAGACGACTCGGTCGACCTCGCTGCCGGTGGTGCCGTCGAACCACTCAGCAGCTTCGGCCGAGTGTCCGAGGATGATCCGCATGGCGACCGAGGTATCGAGGTAGAAGTACCTCACCACTCGCCCTTCTCCGAGTCGAGCAACTCGTCGATCGAGTCGGCCGTTCGGAGTTCGTGACGCCGGATCGCGCGGGTGTTGGCGCGTCCAGCGACCTTGCGCGGAATGATCTGCGTCGAGGAGACCGCAGGCACGATGAAGCCCACCCGATGGTTGTGCCGGGTCAGCTCGTAGACCTCGCCCGATTCGACGTCGGCGACCATGGCGGACGGATTCTGGCGAAGCTCGCCGACGCTGATGGACTTCATAACGCCCAGCGTACGCGGGTTTGTCTACTAATGTCTACGAGTCGTGAACCTTGTCGACCTCGCCGTTGGACAGGGCCTTCTGCAAGGAGTTGAAGACCGTCAGGCCCTGGCCGACCATGCCGTTGACCAGTTCGCTCACGCCGTCGGGTCCGTTGAGGACGGTGAGGTTGGCGTTGGCGAGGCCGTTGGAGGCTTGGCGGACGATCTCGGGGAGTTGCTCGATGAGCAACTGGTCCAAGGCGATTCGGTTGTTGGAGGCGGCGGCTTCGGCCTGGATGCGAGTGCGGTCGGCTTCGGCCTCGGCGAGGATGCGGACCCGTTCTGCCTCGGCGAGAGCGGGTTTCACGACTTCGGCCTGAAGTTCCTGCTCGCGCAGTTCGGCGTTCTTGCGTGCCTGTTCGGCCTGGGCGGTGAGGACTTCCTGCCGGGCTACGGCGTCGGCGAGCGGACCTGCCTGTGCCGCTTCGGCATTGGCCTTGTCGATGTCGCGCTGGTACTGCGCCTTGAGCAGCGAGGTCTCGCGCTCGTATTCGGCGCGGCGGCGCAGCGATTCCTGTTCGGCCTCGGCGGCGCGCTGGGCGGCCTGGGCCTGGGCGATCTGGGCGTCGCGCTGCACGGCCGCGTTGTGCGGGGCGGCGAGGGCCTCGATATAGCCGAGGTTGCCGTCGTCGATCGACTGGATCTGGAACGAGTCGACCCACAGGCCGATATTGCTCATCTCCACCTTGGAGGCGATCAGCACCTCGTCGGCCAGCTTCTGGCGTTCGCGGATGATCTCCTCGACGGTCATCGAGCCGACGATCGAGCGCAGGTGACCGGAGAAGATGCGGCCGGTGAGCACCGACATCTCCTTCTCCTGCTCGGACAGGAAGCGTTGTGCCGCATTGACGATCGACTGGGTGTCGTTGGCGACCTTGAACGCGATAACCGCGCGCACGTCGAGCTGGATGGCCTGCTTGGTGACGCAGCGTTCGCGGATCTCGGATTCGAACATTGCCAGCGACAGGTAGCTGACCTTGCGAAACAGTGGAATCACCCAGGTGCCGCGACCGATGATCACCTTGAACGGCGCGTTGTCCTTGACCTTGGCGCCACTGACCAGCATGGCCTCGTCGGGATCAGGAACGTGATAGCCCAGCATCTGAGCCTCCCTTGCTTTCAGTTGTCTTGCGGCAGTCGCGGTGTGAGCGGTATCCAGGGCACGACGTCGACGAGCCTGCCCGGATTGACCGCGACGATGAGCACGGTCGCGCCCGCCTCGATCGGTTCGTCGGCGCGCGCGAGATACAGCTCCGTGCCGCCACGAATGGCGACGAGTACTTCGCCGAGTGCGCCCGCGGCGCGGATCGGTGAGGTGATGGTGCCGGTCATTCCCTGCACCGGGTCGGTCATCGTGGCGAACTCCTTTGTCTCGCACCGGTTGTGCGTCAGCCTACGGAGGGGCGCCTGTAAGCGGGTAACAAAATTCTTATTGACAGCATCCTGTCAATAATGACAGGATGCTGTCATGACGAAGAAGACAGTTCACGTGGCTGTGTACGACACTCTTTCGGACTGGGAAGTCGGCGCGGCGACGGTCAATATCGCCGACGACTCCTGGCATCGCGAGCCGGGGCGCTTCGAGGTGGCGACGGTCGGGCTCACGACCGCGCCCGTCACCACCGCCGGACGCATGCGGGTGACCCCCGACCTGGCCCTGGCCGACATCGACCCCGCCGACAGCGCGATGCTGATCCTGCCCGGCGCCGACCTGTGGGACGCCGGTGACGACCTGGCTCCCTTCGCTCGCAAGGCGCGGGAATTCCTCGCGGCGGGTGTACCGGTCGCGGCGATCTGTGGTGCCACCCTCGGACTCGCCAAGGAAGGCTTGCTCGACGACCGCCCGCACACGAGCAACGCCGCCGAATATTTGGCCTCCAGTGGCTATTCCGGCGCCGAGCACTATGTCGACGAATCGGCGGTGACCGACGGTGACCTCATCACCGCCGACGCCATGTCCCCGTTCGAGTTCGCGCGTGAGATCTTCGTCCGCCTCGATCTCTTCGAGCCGCAGGTACTCGACGCGTGGTACCAGCTGTTCGGACAGAAGGACCCCACCGGCTACTTCGCTCTTGCCGAAAACGCAAGCGGACAAGCAGATTGAACGAACAACAGCAGCTGCTCGACGCGGCCGCGCTCACCGTCTACCGGCTCAACGGTCAATTCCTCGCCCTCGGTGACGAATTGGCCGCGCCTGCCGGGATCTCGGTGGCGTGGTGGCAGGTGATGGCGTCGGTGGAACATCAACCGTTGCCGGTCGCCGGGATCGCCCGCGCCATCGGCATCACCCGGCAGAGCGTGCAGCGGGTGGCCGACATCCTGGTCGGCAAGGGGCTGTGCGAATACCGGCCGAACCCGGCGCACAAACGGGCCAAGCTGGTCGCGATCACCGAGGCGGGCGAGGCGGCCGTCCGTCGCATCGACCCGCAGCACGAAGTGTTGGCCCGTCGCCTCGCCGACGCACTCGGCCCGGCCGAATTCGCCGCGACCGTCGAGACTCTCACCCGGTTGTCGGCGGCGATCGACATCATCGTCGCGGGTGACGAGAACAGCGTCGGTTGAGACCGCCCACGTGGCGGCGGCCAGTGCGTCGGGCTCGTCAGAGTTCCACGAACGGGGTGCGGGTGCGATTGAGCAGGTCGGCGATCGAATCCACGACAAGCGTCGGCCGGAAGGGGTACTTCTCGACCGAAGACTTGGTGGAGATACCCGAGGTGACCAGGACCGTGCGCATGCCCGCCTCGAGACCCGCGATCACATCGGTGTCCATCCGGTCGCCGATCATCACCGTCGACTGGGAGTGCGCGCCGATGCGCCGCAGTGCCGAACGCATCATCAGCGGGTTCGGTTTGCCGACGTAGTAGGGGTCCTTGCCGGTGGCCCGGGTGATCAGGGCGGCGACCGAACCCGTGGCGGGCAGCACGCCGTCGCGGGAGGGACCGGTGGCGTCGGGGTTGGTGGCGATGAACTTCGCACCACGGTCGACCAGTCGGATCGCGGTGGTGATCGCCTCGAAGGAATAGGTGCGGGTCTCGCCGAGCACCACGTAGTCGGGGTCGCTGTCGGTGAGCACGTAACCGATCTCGTGCAGCGCCGTGGTGAGCCCCGATTCGCCGACCACGTACGCGGTGCCGTTGGGGCGCTGGTCGTCGAGGAAGGTCGCCGTCGCCAGCGCCGAGGTCCAGATCGACTCCTCCGGGATGTCGAGGCCGGTGTGGCGCAGCCGGGCCTGCAGATCGCGCGGGGTGCGGATCGAATTGTTGGTCAGCACGAGGAACGGGATCTCGTTCTCGCGCAGCTCGGCGAGGAACTCGTCGGCACCGGGGATCAGCTGATCCTCGTGCACCAGCACGCCGTCCATATCGGTCAGATACGACAAGATCTGGTCATCCTTGGCGGTCACCAGCTAATCATCCGCTAAAACCGGGCGCGGTGGGAGACGAAACGGCGACGGTGCGGATCGCGGGCCGCACGCTAGTGTCGAGGAGGCAGCGGTCAGCGGAGGAACAGGAGTGGCTGGAATGGTCGATCTCAAGCTCGGGTACAAGGCGTCGGCGGAGCAGTTCGGACCACGAGAGCTGGTCGAGTTGGCGGTGGCCGCCGAGCAGCACGGCCTCGACAGCGCCACCGTGAGCGACCATTTCCAGCCGTGGCGGCACAACGGCGGCCATGCACCGTTCTCGCTGGCCTGGCTCGCGGCCGCGGGCGAGCGCACCGAGCGCATCATGCTCGGCACCTCGGTGCTCACCCCGACCTTCCGCTACAACCCGGCGGTGATCGCGCAGGCCTTCGCCACTTTCGGCTGCCTGTACCCGGGCCGGGTGATGCTCGGTGTCGGTACCGGCGAGGCGCTCAACGAGATCGCCACCGGGTACAAGGGCGAATGGCCCGACTTCAAGGAGCGGTTCGCCCGGCTGCGTGAGGCCGTGCGACTGATGCGCGAACTGTGGCTCGGCGACCGGGTCGATTTCGACGGCGAGTACTACCACACCGTCGGCGCCTCGATCTACGACGTGCCCAAGGACGGCATCCCCGTCTACATCGCGGCCGGTGGCCCGGTGGTCGCCAGGTACGCGGGCCGTGCGGGTGACGGTTTCATCTGCACCTCCGGCAAGGGCATGGACCTTTACACCGAGAAGCTGCTGCCCGCCGTCGCCGAGGGCGCGGCCAAGGCCGAACGCGACCTGTCCGCGATCGACAAGATGATCGAGATCAAGATCTCCTACGACACCGATCCCGAACTCGCCCTGGAGAACACGCGTTTCTGGGCACCGCTGTCGTTGACCCCCGAACAGAAGCACGACATCACCGACCCGATCGAGATGGAAGCCGCCGCCGACGCGCTGCCCATCGAACAGGTCGCCAAGCGCTGGATCGTCGCCAGCGACCCCGACGAGGCCGTCGCCCAGATCAAGCCCTACCTCGACGCGGGTCTCAACCACCTGGTCTTCCACGCTCCCGGCCACGACCAGCTCCGCTTCCTCGACCTCTTCAAGCGCGATCTGGCCCCCCGCCTGCGCGCCCTGGGCTGAGCTCCAGCGTCCGGGTCAGGCGCGGCGGAGGGCGAAGATGCGCAGGTCGCGAGTGGTGCGGTCGCGGTAGGCGGCGTAGGCGCCGGTGATCTCGACGAAGCGGGCGAAGATCGCCTCTTTGTCCGCGTCGGGAACGAGGGTGGCGGTCACCGGGATGCGTTCGCCCGCGATGGCGACGGTGGCTTGCGGGTTCGCGAGCAGGTTGACGGTCCAGGCGGGGTGTTTGGCCTGGCCGAAGTTGGAGCCGACCACGTAGAGGGTGTCGCCGTCGTGGACGTAGAGCAGCGGCTGGGTGCGTGGCTGCCCGGATTTGCGGCCGATGGTGGTCAGCAGGATCACCGGGGCGCCGATCGGGCCGAGCACGGTGTACTTGGCGTCGGTGCGTTCGAGCACGGCCCGGTCGAGTGGGGTCAGGGTGCGGATCAGCAGGGAACCGGGCTTTGTCGCGGCGAAACGGTTGGCGGCGCGGGAGAGCAGGTTCGTGCGTGAACCCCAGAGTCGATCCGGGAACTGCGGTGTCATGGGCGGACTATAACCGCGAGGATCGCGCCACACCGAACCCCGGGATCGCCGCCGATTAACTAAGCTCGCGGGCATGGTCGAACCAGCGCCGTCCACCGTGTACATCGCCTCGCCCGAGGGCGACACCGGAAAGTCAACGGTCGCCCTCGGTGTCCTGCAGATGTTGTGCGCCACGACGGCGCGGGTCGGCGTGTTCCGGCCGATCACCCGCTCGGCCACCGCACCCGACTACATCCTCGAGCTGCTGCTCGAGCACAGCACCGCCGATATCAGCTACGAGCAGGCCGTCGGCGTGAGCTACGAGGACGTGCACCGCGATCCCGACGCCGCCATCAGCGAGATCGTGATGCGGTTCCACGATGTGGCCAAGGCGTGCGACGCGGTGGTGATCGTCGGCAGCGACTACACCGATGTGGCCAGCCCGAGCGAACTGCGCTACAACGCCCGTATCGCCGTGAACCTCGGCGCCCCGGTCCTGCTCGTGGTGCGCGGCGCCGAACGCACACCCGTCGAGGTGAAGCAGCTCGTCGAACTCTGTGCGAGCGAACTCGCCGGCGAGCACGCGCAACTGGTGGCGGTGATCGCCAACCGCTGCGATCCCGACGGGATGGACGAGACCTGTGCCGCCCTGGCCGATTTCGACGTGCCGTCGTGGGGGCTGCCGGAGGTGCCGCTGCTGATGGCGCCCACCATGGGCGAACTGTGCGAGGCCATCGACGGCGAGATCTACAGCGGCGACCCGGAATTGCTGCAGCGCGAGGCGCTGCGCATCATGGTCGGCGGCATGACGGCCGAGCACATCCTCGAACGGCTCTCCGACGGCGTCGTGGTGATCGCGCCCGGCGACCGCTCCGACGTGCTGCTCGGTGTGATGAATGCCCATGAGGCGGCGGGCTTTCCGTCGCTGGCCGGAGTCATCATGAACGGCGGCATCCGCCCGCACCCGGCCATCGCACGGCTGATGGATGGTCTGCAGCCCAAGCTGCCTATCCTCACCACCGAACTCGGCACCTACGACACCGCCAGCGCGGTGCACCGCACCCGTGGCCGCATGTGGGCGGGTAGCCCGCTCAAGGTCGACACCGCACTCGCGCTGATGGAACAGCGCGTCGACGCGTCGGCCCTGCTCGAACGCATCCAGGTGCCGTCTTCGACGGTGGTCACCCCGCAGATGTTCGAGTACCGCCTGATCGAACGCGCCCGCTCCGACCGCAAACGCATCGTGCTGCCCGAAGGCGACGACGACCGCATCCTGCGCGCCGCGGGCCGGGTGCTGCAGCGCAAGATCGCCGACCTGACGATCCTCGGCGACGAGGCCGCCGTGCGTTCCCGCGCCGCCGAACTCGGCGTCGACATCGCCGCCGCCCAGGTACTCGACCCGCGCACCTCCGGCTACCTCGACGAATTCGCCGCCGAGTACACCGAATTGCGCAAACACAAGGGCATGACGCTGGAGCGGGCCCGTGAAACCATGGCCGACATCTCGTACTTCGGCACCATGATGGTCTACAAGGGCATCGCCGACGGCATGGTCTCCGGCGCCGCGCACACCACCGCGCACACCATCCGGCCCTCCTTCGAGATCATCAAGACCACCCCCGGCGTCTCCACGGTGTCGAGTGTGTTCCTGATGTGTCTGGCCGACCGGGTGCTCGCCTACGGCGACTGCGCCGTCGTGCCCGACCCCACCTCCGAGCAGCTGGCCGATATCGCGGTGTCCTCGGCGGCGACGGCGGCCCGCTTCGGGATCGAGCCACGGGTGGCGATGCTGTCGTATTCGACGGGTGCGTCGGGTACCGGCGCCGATGTCGACAAAGTCCGTGCCGCAACGGAATTCGTGCGTGAGCGCGCTCCGGAACTGCCGGTCGAGGGGCCGATCCAGTACGACGCGGCGATCGAGCCCGCGGTGGCGAGCGCGAAGATGCCCGACTCCGATGTCGCGGGCAAGGCAACGGTTTTCGTCTTCCCCGACCTCAACACCGGCAACAACACCTACAAGGCGGTGCAACGCAGCGCCGGTGCCGTCGCCATCGGTCCGGTGCTGCAGGGTCTGCGCAAGCCGGTGAACGATCTGTCGCGCGGCGCCCTGGTGGCCGACATCGTGAATACCGTGGCGATCACCGCCATTCAAGCGCAGGGAGACACGAAGTGAGTGACCTGGTCCTGGTGCTGAACTCCGGGTCGTCGTCGATCAAATACCAGCTGCTGCACGCGGATTCGGGTGAGGTGGTCGCCTCCGGGTTGGCCGAGAAGATCGGTGAGGCGCACGGTGGGCGCATCGTGCACGAGTGCGGTGGGCGAAAACTGGTGCACGAGGGGCCGATCGCCGATCATCGTGACGGGCTGCGGCAGGCATTCGAGATGTTCCAGGAGACCGGCATCGACCTGACCACCGTCGGTGTCGGGGCGGTCGGGCACCGGGTGGTGCACGGCGGCGAGGTGTTCTGGGAACCCACGATCGTCACCGACGACGTGCTCACCACCATCCGCGACCTGTCCGAGCTCGCGCCGCTGCACAACCCGGCCAATGCCGTCGGTATCGAGTCGACGCGAGAGCTGTTGCCCGGCATCCCGCAGGTCGCCGTATTCGACACCGCGTTCTTCCACGGCTTGCCCGATGCCGCCAAGACCTACGCGATCGACGCGAAAGTCGCGGCAGCGCACGGCATCCGCAAGTACGGGTTCCACGGCACCTCGCATCAGTACGTGTCGGAGAAAGCCGCCGAGTTCCTCGGACGCGACTACACGGAGCTGAACCAGATCGTCTTCCACCTGGGCAACGGTGCGTCCGCGTCGGCGATCCGGGGTGGCGTCGCGGTGGACACGACCATGGGGATGACCCCGCTCGAGGGCCTGGTGATGGGCACTCGCCCCGGCGACCTCGATCCGGGCATCGTGCCGCACCTGGTGCGCGTGGCCGATCTGGATCTCGCGCAGGTGGAGCAGCTGCTCAACCGCGATTCCGGGCTCAAGGGGCTGTCGGGGGTCAACGACTTCCGGGAGCTGGGCGAGCTGGTCGAAAAGGGAGACGCCGCGGCGGAACTGGCCTACGACGTCTACATCCACCGCCTGCGCCGCTACCTGGGCGCGTACCTGGTGGAGCTCGGCTCGGTGGATGTCATCGTCTTCACCGCGGGTGTCGGCGAGAACGCCGCGAACGTGCGCGCGGACGCCCTCGCCGGGCTGTCGGGCCTGGGTATCGAGGTCGATCCGGGCCGCAACGAAACCCGGACGCCAGGAGTCCGCCGCATCTCGCCGGAATTCTCCCCGGTCGAGGTCTTGGTGGTCCCCACCAACGAAGAACTCGCCATCGCCCGGGCCGCCCACAGCTTGACCGCCTGAAGACCCCGGTCGCGTAACGACCGGGGTCCGGCACCGACGAGCCGTCCGGCCGGCTCCGTCGGCCGCGGGGTGTAGTGCGATTTGCGCGTACGGCTATTCGTGGCTGACACGGCCTTCGTGGGCCTGCGGTGGTCGGCTCGGGCGTTCCGACCCGCGAAGAGACCGACCGCCGAAGATCAGAACCAGGTCTTGGCGCGTAGCGAGTTGGCCAGGTCGATCAGCGCGTAGCGGTGGGTGCGGTCGGCGGCGTTGCGGGCCAGGGCGCGCAGGCCGGTTTCGGTGCCGTCGCGCAGGTCGCGTTCGTCGAAGGGGCGACCGAACAGCTTGGCGTCCTTGCGTTTCGGTGAATTGCCCGCCTGCAACCAGGCCAGGGCGGTGCCCTGCACCAGGGTGCGCATGAGGGTGGCGCGGTGTTCGCCGGGCGGCACGGACTGGGCGCGGGAGGCGGCCAGGCGCAGCACCTGTTCGTCCAGGTCGGCGACGGGAGCGCTGGTGAGCAGCAACAGGATCGCCGTCGTCTGTGCGGTGGTGAAGTGGCGCGATGCGGCCGGAACGTCGTCGAGGGCGTGCACGGCTTCACCCACCCGGCCCGCCACGGCCAGCTGCCTGGCCAGGCCGAAGGCGGCGCTCACCACGGCGCGGTCGGTACGCCATACGGTGTCGTAATAGCGTTCCGCGAAGGCGCGCCACTGCTCGGGTTCCGGGGAATCCCAGTGTTGCAGAATGAGTTCCGCGGTCGCGGCGAGTGCCAGCTTGGGGGCGATCTCGCCGGGGAGCACGCGAAGGACCGCCTCGAACGAGTCGAACGCGGCCTCGTAGTCGAGTTCCAGCAGATGGGCCTGACCGGCGAACCAGTCCGCGCGCCAATCGGAATCGTTCGGCACCCGCTCGAGCAGATGCAGCACGGCGGCCGATTCACCGAGCTCGAGCCGGGCGCGGGCCTCGGCGAAGAGGAGTTCGTTCGCCAGGGTCTCCGGTGCGTTGTCCGGGTCGGCCTCGGCGCGTTCGCGGGCGTCGTGGAGGGCTTCCAGGACGCGCTCGGGCTCGGGATTGGCGGTGGCGGCCAGCAGGGGAGCGGCCGGGTCGGCGGGGTCGATCAGCGGAATCGGCAGGGCCGCGACCACTTCGCCCGAGTCCATCAGCGGAGAGCGGCCGACGCCGTCGAGATAGGCATCGGTCTGGCTGATGAGTTCCTCGGTGCCGAAACTGGTGCGCTGTGGACTGAACACTGTGGACAGCTGGGGATGTTCGGTGTCGGTGTCCTGGGCGAGGATCTCGCGCAAAACCCCGGCCAGCTGTGCCGACATCGCCCGCGCCGAAGGGAAGCGCCGGTCCGGATCGGGGTCGGTGGCGGTGAGCAGGAAACGGTGGAAGAACTCGTAGCGGGCCAGCACGGGTTCGGCGGCGGGCTCGGGGAGCCCGTCGAGGTAGCGGCCGTGCTCGCTCGGCAGGTGCAGGGTGAGGGCGGCGAGAGTGCGGCCGACCGTGTACACGTCGGAGGCGGGTGTCGGACCGGTCCTGGCGATCTCGGGCGCCTGGAAACCCTTGGTGCCGTACAGGTTTCCGTAGGCTTCGATGGTTGCCACGGCGCCGAGGTCGATGAGTTTCACCTGGTCCTCGGTGACCATCACGTTGTCGGGCTTGAGGTCGTTGTAGGTGAGCCCGATCGAATGCAGGTGTTCGAGCGCGGGCAGTACCTCGAGCACATACGCGATGGCCTCGGCCACCGGCATCCGTTCACCGTGCGGGCGGGCATCGAGGATGTCGCGCAACGACTTTCCGCCCACGTACTCCATGACGATGTAGCCGATGCTGGACCCGTCACCGGCGGTGTGCTCGACGAAGTTGTGGATCTTGACGATGCTCGGATGCGCCACCTCGGCCAGGAACTGCCGTTCGGCCACCGCCACGGCCTGCGCTTCGGCGTCGCCCGCGTGCAGCAAACCCTTGAGCACCACCCACCGGTCGCTGACATTGCGGTCGATCGCCAGGTAGATCCAGCCGAGCCCGCCGTGCGCGAGGCAACCCTGGATCTCGTACTGCCCGCCCACCATGTCACCCTCGTGCAGCGACGGCCGGAAATCATAAGCGGCACCACAGGTTCGGCACTCGCCACTGCTCGACGCCGCCCGCGCCGGCGTAGACCGCCCCACCGGATCCCCGCACCGCCAGCAGAACCGCCGCCCCTCCGACACCACCGGATCGGTGAGCACCGCATCCCGTGGATCAGCGGGCGTCACGGTCGGGATCGGCACCAACCCGGCCCCCAACCGCCGCGTCGGCCGAGACCGCGCCGTCCGCACACTCCGCCCCGACCGCACCGTCGCCCCGGACTCCGTGTCCGCAGGAACAGCAGCACGCTCCGCTGCCTGGGTGGCAGCCGCAGCCCCCGTTTCCGGCGGCGCGGCCGTGCGCTCCGCCGCCTGGGTAGCCGCATAGGCACCCAGCTCAGCGGCACTGAACTGGTCCGTTCGCTGTGCGGCCTGCGTATCCGACAGGTCATCCATCGGCGCCCTGGCCGAAGCCTGGGTCGCGGGAGGTTCGTCGCCTGGCGGGTGCTCGGCTGGGCTGTCCGGTGCGGCCGCTCGGCGCGTACTCGCCTGCGTGGCAGGCCATTCCTGCTCCGCAGGTTCAGGGGAGGCCCGAGTTTCGGATGGATCGCGCTCGACCGGCCGATGACTCAACTCGGTCGTGTCGGTGGGGCTCGGACGGGGTCGGCCGAGGGGAAGTTTCGGGAGGGGTTTGGTTTCGTCGTCCTCGGTGGAGGGTGGCAGCGTCCAGCCGCCGGGGAGTGTGCCGGGTTTCGGGCGTTGGGTGAGGCTGGTGGGCTCGGGGCGTGGGGCGAGTTCGGGCGCCGTGTCGGCGGCGGGTGACTGATCGTCCGGGTCGCCGTGGCCCGGTGCGCCTTTCGGTGGCGTTGTACTCATCGCGATCAGTCCTGGTACTTCGGGGCGGGTGGCGTCGCTTCGCCGAGCGTGGACAGCCAGCGGCGGTGGATGCGCGTCCAGGTGCCGTCGGTGCGGATGCGGTCGAGGGTGGCGTTGACGAAGCGGACCAGGTCGTCGTCGCCCTTGGGGATTCCGATGCCGTAGGGCTCGGCGCTGATGCTGGCACCGACCACCTCGGTGTAGGGGTCCTGGGCGGCGAGACCGGCGAGGATGGCGTCGTCGGTACTCACCGCGTCGACCTGGCGTTGCTGCAGGACGACGAGGCAGTCGGCCCAGGTCGGGACCGTGAGGATGGTCGCGGCGGGCTGATCGCGGCGGATGTGGTCCAGCGAGGTCGTCCCGCGGACCACGCACACGCGCTTGCCCGCCAGATCGGCGAGGCCGGTGATACCGGAATTCTTCATCGCGAGCACTCGCTGATCGGCGCGCAGATACACCGTCGAGAACGCCACCCGTTCGCGCCGTTCGCAGGTGATCGTCATCGTCTTGGCCACCAGGTCGACGGTGTGCTCCTGCAGCGCCTTCTCCCGCTCTTCCGAAGCGAGACTTCGGTATTCGATCAGGTCCGGATTGCCGAGCAGGTCGCGGGCGATCTCGCGGGCGATATCGGCGTCGAAGCCGACGATGCGCCCGGTCACCGGGTCGCGGAAACTGAACAGATTGCTGCCCGCGTCCAGCCCGACGACCAGCCTGCCGCGCGCGCGGATGGCCGCGATCGTCGGACCGTCGGCGGTGCTCGGGCGCAGACTCGCGGTCGGATCGCCGCACTGCGCGCCGGTGCGTGGCGGCAGCGGAGTGTCGGTGCCGATGGGAATCGCCTTGGCGGGCAACGGCGGTTCGGAATACACGGTGTGTTCGTCGGGTGCCGGTGTGCTGTTGTCGGAACAGCCGCCGAGCAGCGCGACCAGCAGCAGCGCCGCGACGGCGCGCCCCCGCCTCACCGGTACTCCCGCAGCCGGGGCCAGAGCCCGAGCGCCACACAGACGGCGGCGGCGATGCCGAGCACCAGGGCGCCGGGAGCCAGGAACGAGAGCACGTCGGTGGCCTGGGATACCTTGTCGCGCAACCGATCTCGTGTGGCTGTCCGGGCGTCGTCGAGTGCGCGTTCCAGGGCGTCGACCTGGGCGGTCGAATCGGCGGCGCTCGGCCCGGTCGCCACGGCGGCGGCGCCGACGAAATCACCACGCTGGAGGGTGTCGTTCATCCGCTGATGCGCCGACTGCCAGCGGGCCAGCGCGGCGCGCGCGTCGGTCACCTCGTCGGCGGCCGGTGCGCCGGACGGGTAACCGTCGAGGAGTTCGGCGAGCCGGGCGGCATTGGCGTCGAACGTTCGGTCGTAGTCGCCGGTGGCGTCGCGGCGCACCAGCTTCACCATTTCGGCGGCCCTGGCCTGCTGCACCAGGATCCGGCTCTCGGCGAGCCGGGCGGCGGGCACCGCGCCCTCGTCGCGGCAGCGGATCATCGCCACCGCCGACACCGACCCGGCCGCCACCGTCCACAGCAGGGTGAGCGCCACCATCGCGGTACCGATCAGCAGGCCCATGTTGAAAACCCGCCGCGACCGGCGCGCCAGCTCCATCTGCACGTAGACGAGCGCGGCGAGCGTGAGCACGAGCAGCCCGATCGCGACCCACGGCGGCTGCACGTGCCGGTGCTGGGCGGCGGTCACCGCGTCGAAGCGGTGGTCTTCGAGTTCCTCGGCCATCGGCAGCAGGGTGGTCTGCATCTGGTGCGAGGCCTCGCTCAGATACGCCGCGCCCACCGGGAAACCGTTGCGGTTGTTGGCCCGCGCGGTCTCGATCAGCCCGGTGTACACGGGTAGGCCGGTCGCGATGCCCGTGCGCAGGCGCCGGTCGGTGCCTGCCGGGTCGGCCGCCTCCTCGGCGGAGATGTGACCGGCCTGGGTGACCAGCTCGGCGGCCGCCTCACCGATGGCCTGGGTGTAGCGGTCGCGCACCTCCTCCGGCTCGACCCCACCAGCGATGAAGGCGCGGCCCGCGGCGGCGTCGGCGATCGAGAGCGAGGTGTAGAGGTGGTTGGCCGAATGCGCGTCGGGTTCGGTGTCGTCGAGCAGGACGCCCAAAGCTTGCTTGCGCTCGCTCACGGTCGTCGAAGTCACCATGCCCGCGGCTACGCAGAGCAGCATCAGCACCAGTCCGGCGGCGAGCAATCGGCCCGGCGTCGACCGCGCGAACCCCCGCAGGCGGGCTGGCTGGAACTGCGCGCGCAGGGCTTTCACATCGGGTGCGGGCGGTCGATCGGCGACGAGCACCTGCCTGCGCGAGGGCATCCGCCGCGTCGTGGTTTGCGGGCCGTTACCTGCTTCCACCTGCGGTGACGGGCCGGTTCGGACAGCCGCGACCTCGGTCGCCGCCTCGCGGTTTCCCGGTTCGACCATCGCTCACCTCCCCGTCCTGTCCGCGCACCCGTCCTGGTGCGGAGTTTATTGTGGTCGTACCGGTGCCGCAGCCCCTCAGACACCCCCGTGGCGGTTGCTGCACGGCTGCTAGGGAGAGGGTATTGGATGCGCGGTGACGGAGACGGGTGGGCTGACAGCCCGGGTGGCGTCCGGCACTGGGGCAAGTTCGGTGCGGCGGGTCTGCTGCTGCGCGCACCGCTGCCCGGTGGTGGCTCGGCGGTGCTGCTGCAGCATCGGGCCGCGTGGAGTCATCAGGGCGGCACGTGGGCGCTGCCCGGCGGTGCCCGCGATTCCCACGAGACCGCCCGGCGCGCGGCGGTCCGCGAAGCCGAGGAAGAGGCCGGGATCAGCGCCGACGCCGTGCGCGTGCGCGCCGAACGCCTCACCATGACCGCGCCAAGCGGCTGGACCTACACGACCGTCGTCGCCGACGCGGCGAGCACGCTGCCGACCGTCCCCAACCAGGAGAGCACCGAACTGGCCTGGGTCCCCGAAGACGACGTCACCGCCCTCCCGTTGCACCCCGGTTTCGCCGCCGCCTGGGTCGGCCTGCGCGCAGTCCCCCTGCGCGTCGTCGATGTCACCCCCGACCTCGCCCCCGCCCTGCCCCGCACGGTCGACCTGTCCGGCCACGGCTTCTACTGGCTGCACACCACGATCACCGGCCCCGGCGCCGAAATCCTCCTCGACAACCCGACCACCGGCCCCACCGTCACCCGAGCCGACCTGCTGTCCTGAAACCCCTCGTGCCGTCCGAACCCACCGGGCCGCACGCATGAACTCCGAACGTCGCCGCCATGAGCGTCCGCGGCACGTCGCAGCTGAATTCAGCCGCCGCCAGGGGCCACCTTCGGCAGGCAATCGCGACCTGGTCAGTGGAATACCACGCTCTGGCGGCGGGAGCCCCTCGGCCGGTGCCGCCACCAGAGCGTGGTGATCAAGCGTCCAGGGTCAGGAGGCGGCGAGGAGGGCCGATTTGAGTTCCCGGGCGGCGGCTTCGGGATCGGCGGCCTCTGTGATCGCGCGGACGACGACCACGCGGCGGGCTCCGGCTTCGAGGACTTCCGGGAGGCGCTCGGTGTCGATGCCGCCGATCGCGAACCAAGGGAGCGTGGGGTGGGAGTCGGCGGTGGTGCGGATCAGGTCGACGCCCGCGGCTTGCCTGCCCGGTTTGGTCGGGGTGGTCCAGATGGGGCCGGTGCAGAAGTAGTCGAGGTGGCCATCGATCGCGGCCAGGCCGGCCTGGTTGCGGTTGTGGGTCGACCGGCCGATCACCACATCGGGGCCGAGGATGCGGCGCGCGTAGGCGGGCGGGAGATCGCCTTGGCCCAGGTGGAGCACGTCGGCGCCGGCGGCGAGGGCGATATCGGCGCGATCGTTCACCGCGAGCAGCGCGCCGTGCCGCCGGGTGGCCGCCTTGATCTCGGCGAGCGCACCGAGTTCGGCCTTCGCCTCGAGCGGACCGAACTCGGCCTCGCCCGGCGACCCTTTGTCACGCAACTGCACGATGTCGACGCCACCGGCCAGCGCGGCATCGACGAACCTGGCCAGATCGCCCTTCTCCCGGCGTGCGTCGGTGCACAGATACAGCAGGGCCGAGGAGAGGCGTTCCCTCGGCGGGACGGAACGGTTCGGATGGGAGGGCTGCACAGTGTCGACGGTAGTCGCGCTACCGTGGAACCGCGAACGTCGAAACCCCTCGACACGGTGGACTCGCGGCAATCCCGCCGAGCCCGTCGTCGAAACCCTCGATGTTCGACCAGCGGTGGCCCCGGTTCTCGGCCGCCTCGATCTGGGCCGCCCGGCCCGCGGCGCCGTCCGCAACGTCGCGGCGACAGTACGAGAACCCACAGCGCCGGTCACGGCCTCGGGCCGACCAACCGCGGCGAAGGACACGGCAACAGGCGAAACCTGCGGCACCCGCCGCAACTGGACACGGAGGCGTTGATGCGGACACTGGCGGTTGTCGGCGGCGGTGCCGTCGGACTCGCCGTCGCATGGCGGGCCACCGAGGCGGGCTGGACCGTCACCGTGTTCGACCCGGCCCCCGGAACCGGTGCGTCCTTCGTCGCGGGCGGGATGCTCGCCCCGCTGTCGGAAGGCTGGCCCGGTGAAGACCGCGTGCTGGAATTCGGCGCCGCAGCCCTGGCTGCCTGGCCGTCCTTCGCCGAGCAACTGCGCGCGATCACCGGCGAGTCCGTCTTCGTCGCCGAAGAAACCCTCACTGTCGCCCTCGACACCGCCGACGCCCAGGACCTGCACACCGTCGCGGACTGGCTCGCCGGTTTCGGCCACGATCTCCCTGTCCTCGACCGCGCCGGCGTCCGCGCGCTGGAACCGGCGCTGGCCCGCACCGTCCGCGCGGGCCTGCACGCCACGACGGAACCGGCCGTCGACAATCGCCGCGTCCTGCGCGCACTGCGCGCTGCCTGTGCCGCTTCGGGCGTCGAGATCCGCGCGGAATCCGTTGCCGCACCGGCCGATCTGCCGCACGATCGGGTCGTCCTCGCGGCGGGCGCACGGTCCGCCGAGTTGTGGCCGGGTCTGCCGGTGCGCCCCGTGAAGGGGGAGATCCTGCGGTTGCGCCGCAGGCCGGGGGTGAATCCGCCGCCGACCCGCGTGATCCGGGCGCGCGTGCACGGCAGGCCGGTCTACCTGGTGCCAAGGGCGGACGGAATCGTTCTGGGCGCAACCCAATACGAGGCAGGGCTCGACACGACGGTCACCGTCGGCGGGGTCCGGGACCTGATCGCCGACGCCGAAGCCATCCTGCCCGGCATCGGCGAATACGAGTTGGCCGAGGCCGCCGCCGGTTCCCGCCCCGCCACTCCCGACAACCTGCCGCTGCTCGGTCCGCTCGACGACCGGGTACTCGCGGCCACCGGACACGGCCGCAACGGCATGCTCACCCTCGCGCTCACCGCGGCCCTCGTCCCCGGCCTGCTCGACGGTGTCACCACGCCGGTCGCGGAACTGGCCGCACCGCAACGTTTTCCAGCATCCGTGCTGTCTCGAGGAGGAACCCGATGACCATCCCGATCGGCGTCACCGTCAACGGTGCCGACCACGAGTTCGCCGAGCCGCTCAGCGTCCGCGAACTGCTCACCCGGCTCGAATTGCCCTGTCAGGGTGTGGCATTGGCGGTCGACGGTGCGGTGTTCCCGAAATCGCGCTGGGACGAACCGGTCGGGCGCGGCTGGACCATCGAGGTGCTCACGGCGGTGCAGGGTGGCTGACCTCGCACCGTTGCGGATCGCGGACAAGGAGTTCGGTTCGCGGCTCATCATGGGCACCGGCGGCGCCGAGAACCTCGCCGTGCTCGAGCAGGCCCTGATCGCCTCGGGCACCGAACTCACCACGGTCGCCATGCGCCGCGTCGACGCGGTCGGCGGCACCGGCGTGCTCGACCTGCTGAAACGCCTGGACATCACCCTGCTGCCGAACACGGCGGGCTGCCGCACCGCCGCCGAGGCCGTGCTCACCGCCCAGCTCGCGCGCGAGGCGCTGGAGACGAACTGGGTGAAGCTCGAGGTCGTCGCCGACGAGCGCACGCTGCTACCGGACCCGTTCGAACTGCTCGACGCCGCCGAGAAGCTGGTCGATGACGGTTTCGTCGTCCTGCCCTACACCACCGACGACCCCACCCTGGCCCGCCGCCTCGAAGACGCCGGTTGCGCCGCCGTGATGCCGCTCGGCTCACCGATCGGCACCGGCCTGGGCATCGGCAATCCGCACAATATCGAGATGATCGTGGCGGGCGCGGGCGTGCCGGTGATCCTCGACGCGGGCATCGGCACGGCCAGCGACGCCGCGCTCGCCATGGAACTCGGCTGCTCGGCCGTCCTGCTCGCCACCGCCGTCACCCGGGCCCGCGAACCCGAGCTGATGGCGTCGGCGATGGCCGCGGCCGTGCGCGGCGGCTACCTGGCCCGGCAGGCGGGCCGCATCCCGAAGCGTTTCTGGGCTCAGGCTTCTTCCCCAGCCCGCTAAGGGTTCGGGTCATCCTCGAGGATGACCCGACTCGCGACTTCCAGCCGACGCGCGCGCCGGGTTTGCTGGGGCATGCTGGACGCATGATCGAGCTGAGGGGCCTGACCAAGAAATTCGGCCAGACCGTCGCGGTACAGGATCTCTCGTTCACCGTCCAGCCTGGACAGGTGACCGGGTTCCTGGGACCCAACGGTGCGGGTAAATCGACGACGATGCGGATGATCCTCGGGTTGGACAAACCCACCGCGGGAACCGCGTTGATCGGCGGCAAGCTGTACCAGGAGCTCGAGCGGCCACTCACCCAGGTGGGTGCGCTGCTCGACGCCAAATGGGTACATCCCAACCGGTCGGCGCGCGCGCACCTGCAGTGGCTCGCCGCGTCCAACGACCTGCCCAAGGACCGCGTCGAGGAGGTGTTGCGGCTGGTCGGCCTGTCCGAGGTGGCGGGTAAGAACGCCGGCGGCTTCTCGCTCGGTATGTCACAGCGGCTCGGCCTTGCCGGCGCGTTGCTGGGTGATCCGAAGGTCCTGCTGTTCGACGAGCCGGTCAACGGCCTAGACCCCGAGGGCATCCTGTGGATCCGCCGGTTCATGCAGCGCCTCGCCGCCGAGGGCCGCACGGTGCTGGTCTCGAGCCACCTGCTTTCGGAGATGGCGCAGACCGCCGACCATCTGATCGTCATCGGTCGCGGCAAACTCATCGCCGACACCACCACCAAGGAGTTCATCGAACGCGCGTCCGAACAGTCGGTGCGCGTGCGGAGCCCACAACTGGACCAGCTGCGCAGCCTGCTCACCTCGCACGGCATGACCGTGCGTGAGGACGGCGACGCCGCGCTGGTCGTCACCGGCGTGACCAGCGACGAGGTCGGCAAGGTCGCCGGAACCAACAGCGTCACGCTCTACGAGCTGGCACCGCAGCAGGCCTCCCTCGAGGAGGCGTTCATGCGGATGACCGGCGGCGCCGTGGAATACCACGGCGGGGGAATCGATCAGGTGATGGGAGGTGCGCTCTGATGGGCGTGCTCGCTGCGGAACGAATCAAACTCACCTCCACCCGGTCGCCGTGGTGGTGCTCGGCGGTGGTGGTGCTGCTCGGCATCGGCCTCGCGGCCCTGATGGCCGTCATCACCAGCGTCGACACCTCCCAGGCGACCGAGCCGGGCGAGGGCCCGCCGATGCTCACCCCGAGCCTGGCGACATCGGGCGTGACGGGCTTCGGCGTAATGGTGCTGATGATCATGGCCGCGCTCACGGTGACCAGCGAATACCGCTTCGGGGTGATCCGGACGAGCTTCCTCGCAGTGCCCAACCGGTCGAAGGTGATCGTGTCCAAGGCAGGCTTGGTCGGTGTGTACGCGGCGGTGCTGACGGGCGTGCTGGCGCTGGCCGCCTTCGTGGTGGCCAAGGCGATCGTCGGCGACGATGCCCCGATGCTCGTGCTCGACGGCAACTGGCGCGCCATCTACGGCATCCCGATCTACGCCTTCCTGAGCGTGCTGCTGGCGGTCGGCGTGGGTGTGCTGGTTCGCCAGTCCGCGGCCGCCATCTCGCTGATCGTGCTGTGGCCGCTGCTCATCGAGAGCCTGCTAGGCGCGTTCGGCAGCTTCGGTCGCGCGGTCAACCCGTTCCTGCCCTTCGCCAACGTGAACCGCTTCCTGTCGGTCGAGGAGGTCTCGGGCAACTGGCACTGGGGAGTGTGGGGCAGCCTGGCCTACTTCGCCGCGTTCTGCGTCATCGTCTTCGCCGGCGCCCTGGTGGTCGTCAACCGTCGCGACGCATAACCCTGGTCCTGCCCGGGCTGCCCTCGCAACAAGCCCGGGCCGCGTGGGGGGCGACCTTGTCGGGAGGTCCTCCCCGGAACCCCCGGCGTCCGCTGCCCGGACGCCGGGGGTTTTTGCGTATCCCTTCGGCCCGCACCCAAGTCTGGCCTTAAGTTTCGGGCAGGCGGGACTGTAGGCTCGGTCCGTGAGTGAAACGCCTTCTGGCGCGCCGGATCCGCGACAGCGTGACGCTGACGCCGAGGTGTTCATCCCGTTGGAGCCGACCGTCGATGCCGACTCCGAGGAGCCCGGTGCCCGCAACGGTCGTCGTCGCGTGCAGATCTCGTCGAAACTGCAGGCCGCCAACCGTCGTGCCGACGTGATCGGCGCGTTGCGCAAGGCCCGTCAGCAGCTGCCGGGTGACCCGTCGTTCGGCGATCCGCTGTCGGTGTCCGGGCCGGGTGGGGCGCGGGCCGTGGCCAGGGTCGCCGACCGGATCGCCGGTGGCGCGCCGACGGCGGCACGCGAGATCGGTTTCGGCGCGCTGCAGGTGTGGCAGGCCGCCCTGGAGCGCGTGGGGCGTGGCCGGGGCACCGAGGAGGTGACGATCGTGTTCACCGACCTCGTCGGTTTCTCCAGTTGGGCGCTCGCGGCGGGTGACGAACGCACCCTCGATCTGTTGCGCAAGGTGGCCAAGGCCATCGAACCGCCGATCGCCGAGCGCGGCGGCCAGGTGGTCAAACGCATGGGCGACGGCCTGATGGCCGTGTTCTCCTCACCCGACCGCGCGGTGCGCGCCGCCCTCGCCGCCCGCCGCAACCTCGAGGACGTGGAGGTACAGGGCTACAAACCGCGCATGCGCGTCGGTCTGCACACCGGGTCCCCGCGCGAGATCGGTGGCGACTGGCTCGGCGTCGACGTGAACATCGCCGCCCGCATGATGGAGGCAGGCGGCAACGGCAACACCATGATCTCCAGCACCACCATGGCCGCCCTGCGCCCGGAAACCCTCACCGACCTCGGCGTCACCGCCAAGCTCTACCGCCGCAACTTCTGGGCAGCCCCCCTCAACGGCGTCCCCGAGGACGTGAAGATCTTCAAGCTAACCCCGGCCTGACCGCGGTCAGAGCCAGAGGAACGCGCCTGCGGCGGCGAGGGCGGCCGCGGCGATCAGGGCGATGGACATCGCGCGATTGTTCTTCCAGGTGGTGTAGGCGCCGCCGAGCAGGAAACCGGCGAGGGCGAAGAGCAGGACCGCAGACATGTTCACCATCTTGCCTGGTGAATTGCCCGCAGTTAACAAGCACGCATGCTTGCTTTTTTACGGGACCGGTGTGATCCTGGGTGCCATGAGTGCACTCTCCGCTGACCCGGACGTGATCCGGATCGGTAATTGCTCCGGTTTCTACGGCGACCGGCTCAGCGCTATGCGCGAAATGCTCACCGGCGGCGATCTCGACGTGCTCACCGGCGATTACCTCGCCGAACTCACCATGCTGATCCTCGGCCGCGACCGGATGAAGGACCCGAGCCTCGGCTACGCCAAGACCTTCGTCAAGCAGATCGAGGAGTGTCTCGGTCTGGCGCTGGAGCGCAACGTCCAGATCGTCACCAACGCGGGCGGCCTGAATCCGGCCGGGCTGGCCGAGCGGCTGCGCAAGGTCGCCGCCGACCTCGGTCTCGATGCCAAGATCGCGCACGTCGAAGGCGACGACCTCGTCGCCCGGGCGGGCGAGCTCGGCCTCGGTCAGCCGCTCACGGCCAACGCCTACCTCGGCGCCTGGGGCATCGTGGAGTGCCTGAACTCCGGCGCCGACATCGTCGTCACCGGTCGGGTCACCGACGCCTCGGTCATCGTCGGTCCGGCGGCGGCTCATTTTGGCTGGGGCCGAACCGAGTACGACGCACTCGCGGGTGCCGTGGTGGCCGGCCACGTGATCGAGTGCAGCACGCAGGCCACCGGCGGCAACTTCGCCTTCTTCACCGAACTCGGTGATCTCGGCCGCCCGGGCTTCCCGATCGCCGAGATCCGCCGTGACGGGTCGAGTGTCATCACCAAACACGCGGGCACGGGTGGCGCGGTCACCGTCGACACGGTCGAAGCGCAGCTCATGTACGAGATCCAGAGCGCGCGCTACGCCGGGCCCGATGTGACCACCCGCCTGGACAGCATCGCCCTGAGCCAGGAGGGTCCGGACCGCGTTCTCATCAGCGGTGTCACCGGTGAGGCGCCGCCGCCGCAGCTCAAGGTCTCGCTCAACACCCTCGGCGGCTTCCGCAACGAGATGGCCTTCATCCTCACCGGGTTGGAGATCGAGGCGAAAGCCGAACTGGCGCAACGGCAACTCGAATCGTGGTTGCCGGTGAAGCCGGCCGAGATCAGCTGGACCCTTGCCCGTCTGGACCGTCCCGACGCCGACACCGAGGAGCAGGCCAGCGCCATCCTCCGCTGCGTGGTGCGCGACCCCGATCCGAACAAGGTCGGGCGCGGCTTCTCCAGTGTCGCTGTGGAATTGGCGCTCGCGAGTTACCCGGGTTGCACCTTTACCGCGCTGCCCGGCAATGGTTCGCCCTACGGTGTCTTCACCCCCGGCTACGTCGACGCGCATGAGGTACCCCACGTGGCGGTCCTCGCCGACGGCACCCGTGTCGACATCGCGCCCGCGACGGAAACCCGTGCGCTCGAGCCACTTCCGGAACCCGCGCTGCCCGAACCGCTGCCGCCCACCGCGACCCGTCGTGTCCCGCTCGGCAGCATCGCGCTGGCCCGCAGCGGCGACAAGGGCGGTGACGCCAATATCGGCGTCTGGGTGCGCACCGACGAGCAGTGGCGCTGGCTCGTGCACACCCTCACCGTGGAGAAGCTGCGCGAATTGCTGCCCGAGACAGCCGAACTCGACGTCACTCGGCACGTGCTGCCCAACCTGCGGGCGATCAACTTCATCATCACCGGCCTGCTCGGCAAGGGCGTCGCCTACCAGGCGCGTTTCGACCCGCAGGCCAAGGGGCTCGGCGAATGGCTGCGCTCTCGCCACATCGACATGCCGACGGAGCTGCTCGCATGACATCTGTATGGGACACGCCGGAACGAAAAGAGCTGCGCGCCACCGTGCGCGGGTTCGTCGAGCGCGAAATCCTGCCCGACCTGGACTCCTGGGAGCGCGAAGGCGCCCTGCCGCGTGAGCTGCACAAGAAGGCGGGTGGGCTCGGCCTGCTCGGCATCGAGTACCCCGAATTCGCCGGTGGCGAGGGCGGTTCGCCCATCGACGGTGTCATCGTGGGCGAGGAGTTCCACTACGCTGGTGCCTCCGGCGGCACGTGGGCATCGCTGTTCACGTGCGGAATCTCGTTGCCGCACATCATAGCCTCGGGCAACCAGGAGCAGATCGACCGCTGGGTGAAGCCCACCCTGGCCGGTGACCTGATCGGCTCCCTCGCCATCACCGAACCCGGCGGCGGCTCCGACGTCGGCCACCTCACCACCTCGGCGGTGCGCGACGGCGACGACTACATCATCAACGGCGCCAAGACCTTCATCACCTCGGCCTGCCGCGCCGACTTCATCGTCACCGCCGTGCGCACCGGTGGGCCCGGCGCCGCCGGTGTCTCGCTGATCATCGTGCCCACCGACACGCCGGGCTTCGAGGTCACCCGCAAGCTGGAGAAGATGGGCTGGCTGGCCTCCGACACCGGTGAGCTGTCGTTCACCGATGTGCGGGTGCCCGCGGCCAACCTGGTCGGCGCCGAGAACTCCGGATTCGCGCAGATCGCCAGCGCGTTTGTGAGCGAGCGGGTCGGCCTGGCCGTGCAGGCGTACTCGATGGCCCAGCGCGCCCTCGACCTCACCCTCGAGTGGTGCCGCAACCGGGAGACCTTCGGCCGCCCGCTGATCAGCCGCCAGTCGGTGCAGATGACGCTGACCGAGATGGCCCGCCGCATCGATACGGCCCGCGTGTACACCCGCTCGCTGGTCGAGCGGGTGGAGAACGGCGAGCAGGGCCTCATAGCCGAGGTCTGCTTCGCCAAGAACACCGCTGTCGAGACCGTCGAATGGGTCGCCAACCAAGCCGTCCAGCTGCACGGCGGCATGGGCTACATGCGCGAGTCCGAGGTGGAGCGCATCTACCGCGACATCCGCATCATCGGCATCGGTGGCGGCACCAACGAGATCCTGACCATGCTGGCGTCGAAAGTATTGGGGTACCAGTCGTGACGACCTTCCGTTCCACCCTCGACACCGCGTCGCCGGAGTACACCGCCGCCGCGGAGGCGATGGCGACCAAGCTCACCGAGGTCGAGGCCGAGTTCGCCAAGGCCATCGCCGGTGGCGGCCCCGAGAAGGTGGCCCGTCATCACAAGCGCGGCAAGCTCACCGCCCGCGAGCGCATCGAACTGCTGCTCGACGAGGACTCGCCGTTCCTGGAGCTGTGCCCGCTGGCGGCCTGGGGTAGCGACTTCCACGTCGGCGCGTCGACGATCGCCGGTATCGGCATCGTGGAGGGCGTCGAGTGCATGATCGTCGCGCCCGATCCGACGGTACGCGGTGGCACGTCCAACCCGTGGACGCTGCGCAAGACATTGCGCATCAACGACATCGTGCGGGAGAACCGCCTGCCGGTGATCTCGCTGGTCGAGTCCGGCGGCGCCGATCTGCCCACGCAGAAGGAAGTCTTCATCCCGGGCGGCGCCATGTTCCGCGACCTCACCCAGGCCTCGGCCGCCGGAATCCCCACCATCTCGCTGGTTTTCGGTAACTCGACCGCGGGCGGCGCCTACATCCCCGGCATGTCCGACTACGTGGTGATGGTCAAGGAGGGCGCGAAGGTCTTCCTGGCGGGACCGCCGCTGGTGAAGATGGCCACCGGTGAGGACTCCGACGACGAGACCCTCGGCGGCGCCGAGATGCACGCCCGCACTTCGGGTCTGGCCGACTACATGGCCGCCGACGAGCAGGACGCCATCCGCATCGGCCGCGGCATCGTGCGCAGGCTGAACTGGAAGAAGCAGGGCCCCGAGCCCCGCGCCGAGGTCATCTCGCCGCTCTACGATCCCGAGGAACTGCTCGGCATCGTGCCCTCGGATCTGAAGATCCCGTTCGATCCGCGCGAGGTGATCGCCCGCGTCGTCGACGGCTCCGACTTCGACGAGTTCAAGCCGCTCTACGGTTCGAGCCTGGTCACCGGTTGGGCCGAGATCAACGGCTTCCCGATCGGCATCCTGGCCAACGCGCGCGGTGTGCTGTTCTCCGAGGAGTCGCAGAAGGCCACCCAGTTCATCCAGCTGGCGAACAAGAAGAACACGCCACTGCTGTTCCTGCACAACACCACCGGCTACATGGTCGGCAAGGACTACGAGCACGGCGGCATCATCAAGCACGGCGCGATGATGATCAACGCGGTGGCCAACTCGAAGGTCCCGCACATCTCGCTGCTGATCGGCGCGTCCTACGGCGCCGGGCACTACGGCATGTGTGGCCGCGCGTTCAACCCGCGCTTCCTGTTCGCCTGGCCGAGCGCGAAGTCGGCCGTGATGGGCGGCGCGCAGCTGGGCGGCGTGCTCACCATCGTGCAGCGCGGCGCGGCCGAGGCCAAGGGCCTGCCGTTCGACGAGGAGGCCGCTGCCGGTATCGCCGCCATGGTCGAGGCGCAGATCGAGACCGAGGCGATGCCGATGTTCCTGTCGGGCAGGCTCTTCGACGACGGCATCATCGACCCCCGTGACACCCGCACCGTGCTGGGGATGGCTCTGTCGGCTATCCACACGGCACCGATCAAGGGCGCCGAGGGCTTCGGCGTCTTCCGAATGTGAGGCGCGACAACATGGCCATTACGAATGTTCTTGTCGCCAATCGTGGTGAGATCGCGCGCCGCGTGTTCGCCACCTGCCGTCGGATGGGTATCGCCACCACTGCGGTGTACTCCGATGCGGATGCCGCGGCGCCGCACGTGTCCGAGGCCGACGCCGCCGTCCGGCTGCCCGGCAACACCCCGGCCGAGACCTACCTGCGCGGCGAGCTGATCATCGAAGCCGCGCTCGCGGCCGGTGCCGACGCCGTCCACCCCGGCTACGGATTCCTCTCCGAGAACGCCGAATTCGCGCGTTCGGTGCTAGACGCGGGCCTGGTGTGGATCGGTCCGCCGGTCGCGGCCATCGAGCAGATGGGCTCGAAGGTCGAGTCGAAGAAGATGATGGATGCCGCCGGTGTCCCGGTCCTCGCCGAGCTCGATCCCGCCGAGGTCACCGAGGCGCACCTGCCGGTACTCATCAAGGCCTCCGCCGGTGGCGGTGGTCGCGGTATGCGCGTGGTGCGTGAGCTGGGCGATCTGCGAGACCAGATCGCCGCGGCCCAGCGCGAGGCAGAATCCGCGTTCGGCGATCCGACGGTGTTCTGCGAGCGCTACCTCGAGACCGGCCGTCACATCGAAGTCCAGGTCATGTCCGATACTTTCGGCAAGACCTGGGCGGTCGGTGAGCGTGAGTGCTCGATCCAGCGTCGTCATCAGAAGGTCGTGGAGGAAGCTCCTTCGCCGCTGGTCGAGAAGATCGACGGCATGCGTGATCGCCTGTTCGAGGCGGCACGGCTGGCCGCCGAGGCGATCGGCTACGAGGGTGCGGGCACCGTCGAGTTCCTCGCCGACGAGAAGGGTGACTTCTTCTTCCTGGAGATGAACACCCGTCTGCAGGTGGAACATCCGGTCACCGAGCAGACCACCGGCCTGGACCTGGTCCGCCTACAGCTGCAGGTGGCCTCCGGTCTCCCGCTGCCCGCGACTCAGCCCGCCCAGCGCGGCCACTCGATCGAGGTCCGGCTCTACGCCGAGGATCCGGCGCACGACTGGCAGCCGCAGAGCGGTCCCGTGCACAAGATCGAGATCCCCTTCACCGCAGGCCAATTCACGGTGCTAGAGCAGCCGGGTGTCCGCCTCGACACCGGTGTCGTCGACGGCTCGGTCGTCGGCGTGCACTACGACCCGATGCTGGCCAAGGTCATCTCCTACGCCGAAACCCGCGCCGAGGCAGCGCATCTGCTCGCCACCGCGCTCCAGCGGGCGAAGCTGCACGGCCTGGTCACCAACCGCGACCTGCTCGTGCGCGTGCTGCGGCACCCCGCGTTCCTCGCCGGTGACACCGACACCGCCTTCTTCGCCACCCACGATCTGGCCGCGCTGTCCGCGCCGTTGGCGTCGGAGGCCGACGAGGCACTCTCCATCGTCGCCGCCGCGCTCGCGGATTCGGCCGCCAACCACGCCGCCAACCGCTTCGGCAGGCTGGCGCCCAGCGGCTGGCGCAACCTGGCGTCGGAGCCGCAGCGCAAGTCCTACGAGAGCCGCACCAGCGGCACACACGAGGTGCGCTACCGGTTCGACCGGTCCGGTGCCGTGACGGTGGAGGGCCACGACGGTCTGGAACTGATCTCGGCGACGCCGAACCGGGTCGTGCTCGCCGTGCCGGGTGAACGTGGGCCGGTGCGCCGCCAGTTCGAGATCGCCCGCTACGACGATCTGGTGGCGGTCGACTCGCCGCTCGGCCCGGTGGCGGTGCGCAGGCTGCCGCGCTTCACCGATCCGTCCGAGCAGGTCGCGGCCGGTTCGCTGCTCGCGCCCATGCCGGGCAGCGTGATCCGGCTCGGTGCCGCCGAGGGCGATCACGTCCAGCAGGGCCAGCCGATCCTGTGGCTGGAAGCCATGAAGATGGAGCACACCATCGTCGCGCCGGCCACCGGCGTCCTCAGTGCACTCAACGTGACCTTCGGCCAGCAGGTCGAGGTCGGAACCGTCCTCGCCGTCGTCGAGGAAGAAGAGCAGGAGCAGGCATGAGCTTCCACGAAACCGAAGAGCAGAAGGCGCTGCGCGCGGCGGTCGCCTCGCTGGCGACCAAGTACAACTACCGCGACTACGTGCTGCCGCTCTCGCGCAAGAACGAGCCGCTCAGCGAACTGTGGGACGAAGCGGGCAAGCTCGGCTTCCTCGGCGTGAACCTGCCCGAGGAGTACGGCGGCGGTGGCGCGGGCATGTACGAGCTGGCACTGGTGCAGGAGGAGCTCTCGGCGCAGGGCGCAGGTCTGCTGCTGATGGTGGTGTCCCCGGCCATCTGCGGCACCATCATCACCAAGTACGGCACCGACGCGCAGAAGCAGACCTGGCTGCCCAAGCTCGCCGACGGTTCGTCGAAGATGGTCTTCGCGATCACCGAGCCCGACGCCGGTTCCAACTCGCACCAGATCACCACCACCGCCCGCCGCGACGGTGACGACTGGATCCTCAACGGCCGCAAGATCTTCATCTCCGGTGTCGATCAGGCCGAGGCCATTCTGGTGGTCTCGCGCACCGAGGACCACAAGACCGGCAAGCTCAAGCCCGCGCTGTTCATCGTCCCCGTCGACGCGCCCGGCCTGGTGAAGAACGTCCAGGAGATGGACGTCATCGAGCCGGATCACCAGTACACGCTGTTCTTCGACGATGTGCGCCTGCCCGCCGACGCCCTCGTCGGCTCCGAGGACGCCGCGCTGGCGCAGCTGTTCGCCGGATTGAACCCCGAGCGCATCATGGGCTCGGCCATGGCCATCGGCCTGGGCCGCTACGCCATCGACCGCGCGGTGGAGTACGCCAAGGAACGCACCGTCTGGAAGACGCCGATCGGTGCGCACCAGGGCATTTCACATCCGCTGGCGCAGATCAAGATCGAGCTGGAACTGGCCAAGCTGATGATGCAGAAGGCCGCGACGCTCTACGACGCGGGTGACGAGTTCGGTGCTGCCGAGGCGGCCAACATGGCCAAGTACGCCGCCGCCGAGGCCAGCATCAAGGCGCTGGATCAGGCGATCCAGACCCATGGTGGTTCGGGTCTGACCAAGGAGGTCGGGCTGTCGGCGATGCTGCAGGCCGCGCGGATCATGCGGATCGCGCCGGTCAGTCGCGAGATGATCCTCAACTTCGTGGCCCAGCACTCGCTCGGGCTGCCGCGGTCCTACTGAGTTACCGGCGGTCGCCCCAGCTGGGGCGACCGCCTTCACTTCGGATGAACAGGAGTCCCGATGAGTGACGTGACGGAAGCACCGTTCGTCCGCTACGAAGTGGTCGATGGGTTCGCCACGCTGACCTTCGATTCTCCGCACAACCGGAATGCTTTGTCCTCGAAGCTGGTTCGTGAGCTGCTCGAGGGGTTCGATCGGGCGGCGGAGGATGCGGCTGTGCGCGGGATCGTGCTCACCCATACGGGAGACACGTTCTGTGCGGGGGCCGATCTGAAGGAGGCGAGTACCGTCGATCCGGCGGTGGCCGCCGACCAGCGGACCCGGGTGATGATCGACGTGCTGCGTGGGATTCTCACCTCGCCCAAGCCGGTGATCGCGCAGATCGACGGGAATGTGCGGGCCGGTGGCATGGGCATCATCGGTGCCTGCGATCTCGTCGTCGCGGGACCGGGCAGTAGTTTCGCGCTCACCGAGGTGCGGATCGGGATGGCGCCGTTCATGATTTCGCTCACGCTGGTTCCGCGCATGGACCAGCGGTCGGCCAGTCGCTACTTCCTCACGGGGGAGAAGTTCGACGCGGCGACGGCGCGGGAGATCGGGTTGGTCACCATCGCGGCCGACGACCCGTCGGCCGAGGTGAAACGCCTGTGTGGGCAGCTGCGCAAGGGGTCGCCGCAGGGGTTGGCGGAGTCGAAGAAGCTCGTCAACGCGACGCTGCTCGCCGACTTCGACGCCCGGGTGGAGGAGCTCGCGCAGCGCTCGGCGGGGTTCTTCGGCACCCCGGAGGTGATCGAGGGTATGACGGCCTTCTTCCAGAAGCGCCCGCCGAGCTGGGCACAATAAGCCCATGGCGACACCCCACGAACCCAAGCAGGACCGCAGCCGGGTCACCCGGCAGCGGCTGCTCGAGGCGACCATCGACTGCCTGGCCGAGATGGGCTGGGCGGCGGCGACGGTGTCGGTGGTCGCCGAGCGGGCGGGAGTGTCACGGGGCGCCGCGCAGCACCACTTCCCGACCAGGGAAGACCTGATCACGGCCGCACTCGAGTACATGTTCGAGTTCCGGATGGACCAGGCCAAGACCGAAGCCGAAACGGTGCGCGAGGTCGCGCAGGGCATCGGCCGCACCCGCGCCGTGGTCTCGGCGCTGATCGAGTCCTACACGACACCGTTCTTCAAGGCCGCGCTGCAGGTGTGGACGCACGCGGCCGCCGACCCGGCCCTGCGCGAACGCATCGTCCCGCTCGAGGCTCGCTTCGGCCGCATCGCGCACCGCCGCGCCGTGGAAGCGCTCGGCGTCGACGACTCCGACCCGGTCACCCACCACCTCGTGCAGGCCACCCTCGACCTGGCCCGCGGTCTCGGCCTCGCCGACGTCCTCACCGACGACTCGGCGCGCCGCAAACAAATCGTCGACCAGTGGGCCGCGACGCTGCACAACGCCCTCAACCTGGCCCACTGAACCCCTGTGGGCCGTCGCCTCGGTGGTCGACCGCTGCTGGGTGGCACCCACGCGGCACCCTCGACTCCGTTAACAGGCTAGCTAGGCGAGGTAGCGAAGCTAGGCGAGACGGCGCACGCGGACAACGCTGTCGGACCGCTCGCCAGCGACACCGTCGGGGCTGGTCGACGGCGTGGTGACGAAATCGGCCGTTTCCACCTGCCACCCGCCGGGAGCCAGGTCGAGCTGCTCGATCACCTCGTCGATGGTGGGGAAGTGGACGGCGTGCGGCGGATTGTCGGCCGCCCAGGTCGGCCAGCCCGCGTGCCCGCCGACGATCAGCGAACCGCCGGGTGCCACGGCCTCGGCCGCTCGGCGCAGGATGCGGGCGCGTTCGTCGGGGCGTTCCACGGGGGAATGCAGGAACTGCGCGGAGACCAGATCGAAGGTGCCCTCGGGGAAGGTCTCCATCAGGTCGTGGCGCTGCCATTCGATGCTCACGCCCGCATCGGTCGCGTGCTGGGCACCGCGCTGCATGGCGGTGGCCGACACGTCGACCGCGGTGACCTGCCAGCCGCGGGTGGCCAGCCAGATGGCGTCGCCGCCTTCACCGCAGCCGAGGTCGAGGGCCGTGCCGGGCGTCAGGTCGGCGGCTTCGCGGACGAGGGTGGCGTTGGCGTTGCCGGTCCAGATCTGGTCGCGCTCCCGGTAGAAGTCTTCCCAGAACTGTTCGGCGGTCGGGGTGGTCTCGGTCATCGAAGCTCCTGATGGTGCGGGTCTGATCGGATGTTCTCGATGGTGCACACCGATGCCGCCTACTGGCAACCTTCCTTGCCGGTACGGCAAAAATTCAGGGGTGGCAGCGTGTCGCGCCGCGTGGCCAGCGATACTGCCAGTGTGACGCGCGTGCATCGGAAGGCCGACGAGGTCCCAGCCCGGCGTGTGGACGCGCGCACCGAACGCTGGCGGGCCCACCGCGTCCAGGTGCGGATCGAATTCGTCGAAGCGGCCTTCCGTGCCCTCGACGCGCACGGCCCGGACGTGAGCATGGGCGACATCGCCAAGGAGGCGGGTGCCGCCAAGCCCAAGCTGTACCGGCACTTCGAGGACAAGACCGATCTCTACAACGCGATCGTCGACCGGGTGCGCGAAATGCTCTGGGAGCGGCTGCTCGGCGGGATCGACCTCACCCACGACTCGGCAGCCGAACTGGTGCGTCGCGCGGCCGCCGAGTACGTGGCGGTGGTGTCGGAGCACCCGAATGTCTTCCGGTTCATCCTGCACAGTCATTTCAGCCAGCAGGCCCGCGAAACCGAACGGGCCCTGGCCGCCGCCCGCCAATCGGCCAGGCGCGCCGCCGAATTCATCGCCGGGTTGCTGCCGGACGAGTCGGTCGACGTGGCGGGCATCGAATTGGTGAGCTATTCGATTTTCGGGGCGGTCGCCTCGGCGACGGACTGGTGGCTCGGCGCCAACCAGCGCGAGGTGTCGGCGATGCCCGTGGAGCGGTTCATCGACTATCTGGCCGAGAGCATCTCGGCACTCGCCCAAGCTCACGCCCGGTTCAACGGCGTCCGGATCGAACCGGACGAACCGCTGCGCGACGCATTCGTGACTGACTGAACTCGCGCCCGGCACGAACTTCGTTGTTCTCGCCGACTACGTCGTTGGAGCCGGTGGGGGTGCGATGACCTCAGTATGGACCCGCCCACCGACAAGTTTCGATTGCCACGCTAGCGATCTGTGCGGAGTCTCCATAACGGCGACACAGGGCCGTGACCAGCGCCGAGGTCGTAAGAGGCGGCCAGGCACCGATAGGTCCATTCCTTGGCGAAGGCCACCGCTTCGGGCACCGAGTACCCGTGGGCGAGCGCGCTCGCGATGGCCGCGGCCAAGGTGTCGCCGCCGCCGTGATCGTTGCCGGTGCCGATGCGTGGAGCACTGAATTCCTGGAAGGTGTCGCCGTCGAAGAGCAGGTCCGTGCTGGTCTCCGACGTGCGCAGGTGCCCGCCCTTCACGATGGCCCACTGCGCGCCGAGGCCGTGCAGCGCTTCGGCGGCTTTGCGGGCGGTCGGGTCGTCGACCACTTCGATGCCGGTGATGAGGCGCACCTCGTCGAGATTCGGCGTGACGACGGTGGCGAGCGGGATGAGTGTGGTGCGCACGGCGTCGAGCGCAGAGGCGTGCAGCAGCGGGTCGCCGTGCATCGATGCCGCGACCGGGTCGACGACCAGCGGCACCGTTCCCTGGCGTCCGATCCCGACCTCCCGGCACACCGCCGCCACCGATTCGATGATGGCGGTGGACGCGAGCATCCCCGTCTTGGCCGCGCCGATCCCGATATCGCGCACGACCACCCGCACCTGATCGGCCACGATCTGCGGCGGGATCTCGTGGAAACCGCTGACGCCCACCGTGTTCTGCACCGTCACCGCCGCGACGGCGACACAGGCGTGCACCCCGCACATGGCCATGGTCCGCGAATCGGCCTGGATGCCCGCGCCGCCACCGGAGTCGGTGCCCGCGATGGTGAGCGCGCGAACAGGAGTTTGGCCATCGGGGGCGAGCGGCAACATCTTCACGCCCCAACCCTACGACCGCCTGTCCGATTTCCTGGACCCAACCGGTTACAGCAATTGAAAACCATTATCATTAACTCGTGACCACCACCGATTCGCCCGCCCGCCTGCCCGTCACCGTCCTGTCCGGCTTTCTCGGCGCGGGCAAGACCACCCTGCTCAATCACATCCTCGCCAACCGCGAAGGCCGTCGGGTCGCGGTGATCGTCAACGACATGAGCGAGGTGAACATCGACGCCGCGCTCGTCGCGGGTCAGGGTCACCTCGATCGCACCGAGGAGAAACTCGTCGAACTCACCAACGGCTGCATCTGCTGCACGCTGCGCGAGGACCTGATCGAAGCCGTCGCCCGGCTCGCCCGCGAGGGCCGGTTCGACCAATTGGTGATCGAGTCGACCGGCATCTCCGAGCCGATGCCGGTGGCCGCCACCTTCGACTGGGAATTCGAGGACGGATTCCGCCTCGGCGATGTGGCCCGACTCGACACCATGGTCACCGTCGTCGACGCCTCGACCTTCCTCGCCGAACTGGTACGCGGCCAAGCCCTGGCCGAGCGTGAACTCGAAGCGGGCGAGGGTGATTCGCGGACCATCGCCGACCTGCTCGTGGATCAGGTGGAGTTCGCCGATGTACTGCTGGTGAACAAGACCGACCTCGTCAGTGCGAATGCCGCCGCGACGGTCGAGGCCACCGTGCGCAGGCTCAATCCGCGCGCCCACATCCTGCGCACCGAGAAGGGGGTCGTCGACCTGGGCGAGGTGCTGTCCACGGGTCGCTACAACCCGGTGGTCGCCGCCGAAACAGACGGCTGGGCAGAGGAATTGGCAGGCGGGCACACACCCGAGACCGAGGAATACGGCATCAGCAGTATCACCTTCATCGCCGACCGCCCCTTCCATCCGCAGCGCCTGGCCGACGCGCTGACCACCCTGCGCGGCATGCTCCGCAGCAAAGGTTTCTGCTGGATCGCCAGCCGCCCCGAGCTGGCCGCGATCTGGTCGCAGGCCGGACCCAACCTCACCTTCGAACCGGGCGCATGGTGGTCGGCGCTCGAGGTGCCCGCCGGACAGGAGATCGTGTTCATCGGCGTGCGGCTCGACGCGGCGGCGGTGCGGCGCGAACTGACCGCAGCCCTGCTCACCGACGCGGAGTTCGCCGCAGGCGCGGCCGTGTGGGCGACCTACGACGACCCGTTCCCCGCCTGGGGCGACCTGCACGAACACCACTGATCGTCGACTTCGTTACGCACATGTCGATGCGCTGGTGCATGATTCGAATGGGCTTCGGCCCACGCACCGATGAGGGGAGCGTGGGCCGGGGCACCGGGACTCAGGACAGGCCGGCGAAGAACCGCCGGATATCGCCCACCAGTACCTCCGGTGCCTCGTGCGCGGCGTAGTGCCCGGCCGCATCGTTGGCCCCGCCCGCGCCGGTGCGCACGTCGTAGGAATTCCAGCTGACGATATTGCTGTGGTCGCGTTCGGCGAAGCGCCGGATGGACTGGAAGTCGCCGGCGAACATGGCCAATCCGGTCGGCACGGTGGTCGGTGTGCTCGGGTGCTCGGCGGCGTGCGCGTCCTCGTAGTAAAACCGCAGCGAGGAGCCCGAGGTGCCGGTGAGCCAGTACAGCGCCACATTCGCGATCACGAACCGCGCGTCGATCGACTCACCGAACAGCTGCGCGTTCCAGCCGAGCAGTCCGATCGGTGAATCGGCCAGCGCGTAGGCCAGGGTTTGTGGCTGCTGGCTGTGCAGGGTGTTGAACGCCATCTTGTTCTCGTGGAACCACTGCAGGTGTTGCAGCGCGGCCATATCCGCCTCCGACATGCCCTCGAACTCGGCCGGGTCGCCGGAGGGGAAGGAGAACAGCTGGGTGACGTGCACGCCGATCACCCGCTCCGGCGCGATCCGCCCGATCTCGGGAGAGACCATCGAACCGCCGTCGTTGCCGATGGCGCCGTAACGCTCGTAGCCGAGGCGCGTCATCAGCTCGGCCCACGCGCGGGCGGTGCGGTAGCGATTCCAGCCGGTGCTGCGGGTGGGGCCGGAGAACCCGAACCCCGGCAGCGACGGGATGACCAGGTGGAACGCCGGATCCTCGAGCGATTCGGGCTCGGTGAGCGGCGTGATCACATCCACGTATTCCAGGATCGAGCCCGGCCAGCCGTGGGTGAGGATCACCGGCGTCGCATCGGCGCGCGAGGAACGGATGTGCAGGAAGTGGATGTTCTCGCCGTCGATCTCGGTGGTGAACTGCGGGTAGGCGTTGAGCTCGGCTTCTACTGCGCGCCAGTCGAATTCCTCGAGCCAGTACTTCGCCAGGGCGCGGACCCGATCGCCGGGAACGCCGTAGGCATCGCCGACGCCGGGCAGCTCGTCCGGGTAGAGCGCGTTGCGCAGCCGGGCGGCGAGATCGTCGAGCCGGGCCTGGGGGACATAGATGCGGAAGGGCGTGACGGTCATGTCGGATCCTCTTCTTGAAACGGAATGCTTCGTTCTGTTCCAACTCTAACAGAACGGATCATTCCGTTTCAAGTGGTAGGCTGATATTCATGCCGAAGCAGAACGAAACCCCAGCTCAGCCCCGCTTGCCCGGTCGCAAGGCGCAGGCCGCGCGCAATGACGGACTGATCCTCGAGGCCGCGCGCACGGTGTTCCTCGACGATCCGACCGCGCCGATCGCCGCGGTCGCCGAACGCGCGGGCGTCGGCATCAGCGCCCTCTACCGCCGCTATCCGAGCAAGGAGGTGCTGTTACGCACGCTGTGTCACGAGGGGTTACGGCGCTACAACGCGGAAGCCGATGCCGCACTGAAGGATTCCGACGGCTGGCGCGGATTCGTCGGTTTCCTCGAGCGGGTGGTCGACGCCGACGTGCACTCGCTCACGGTGCGGCTGGCCGGCACCTTCACCCCCGACGACGCGATGCTGCCCGACGTGCTGCATTCCGGCGAGGTCACCGAGGAACTGGTCCGTCGCGCCCATGCCACCGGTCGGTTGCGTACCGATGTGAGCGCCCTGGACATCGGCCTGATCCTCGAGGCATGCGCCGCGATCACCATGCCCGACCAGGCGCGCACCGCCGAACTGCGCCGCCGTGTCCTCGCCCTGCTGATCGACGGCCTGCGTGCCGAGGGCGACCTGCCCGGTCCACCACCCGCGCCGGGGGAATTCGCTTGGCGTTGGGAGCGCAAAGCCTGAGGTGGTGGCACACTGAGCGGCGTTGCGAGTCGGCAGACCAACCGTGGAGGGTGCGTCGTGAACTGGACTCTGGAAGTAGTGGTCGTTCCCGTGTCGGATATCGACCGGGCCAAGGATTTCTACGCGAACAAGCTCGGATTCAACGTCGACCACGACACGGTGATCTCCGACGAGGTGCGCATCGTCCAGCTCACCCCGCCCGGCTCCGGTTGCTCGATCGTGATCGGCAAGGGCGCGGTTCCACAGATGCCGCCGGGTTCGTTGAAGGGCTTGCAGTTGGTGGTGCCCGATATCGAGCAGGCGCGCGCCGAACTGGTGGCCCGCGGTGTCGAGGTCACCGACGTACAGGTGCTCGGGGTGAACCCCTCGCCCACTCCGCATCCACTCGACAATGTCGGCTTCGTGTTCTTCAGCGATCCCGACGGCAACGGGTGGGGTGTGCAGCAGATTTCCAGCCGCGCGGGGTAATCCTCGAGCTGATCGCAACCCTGTCGTGGCGCGGCAAGGGCGGGGCACCATGCATCCATGTTGTCTACATCGCGCACCGCACCGGTGGACCGGCCGCTGTATCGCCGACCCGGCCTGCTGCGCGCGGTCTCGCCGCTGGCACTGCTGTTGCTGTGGCAGATCGGTAGTACCAGCGGCTGGATCCCGGCCAAGAAACTGCCCGCCCCCTCGGCGGTGTTCGAGGCGGGTCTCGAGATCTATCGGTCCGGTCAGCTAGGTGACGCGTTGCTGGTGTCGGGTCAGCGCGCGCTCTACGGTTTCGCGCTCGGCGCGGTGCTCGCGCTGGCGTGCGGTGTGCTGGCCGGGCTCAGCAGGATCGGTGAGTACGCACTCGACCCGCCGTTGCAGATGATCCGCACCATCCCGCTGTTCGGCCTGATCCCGCTGTTCATCATCTGGTTCGGTATCGGCGAGGAACCGAAGGTCTATCTGATCGCGCTCGGTGTGTTCTTCCCGCTCTACCTCAACACCTACTCCGGTATCCGCCAGCTCGACCCGAAGCTGCTCGAGCTCGGGACCGCCCTTCGTCTCGGTCTCGGTGAGCGGTTGCGGCTGCTTGTGCTGCCGGGTGCGCTGCCGCAGATCCTGGTCGGTGCGCGTCAAAGTCTCGGCATCGCTTGGCTTTCGCTCATCGTCGCCGAACAGATCAATGCGAGCGCGGGGCTCGGCTTCGTCGTCAACAACGCCCGTGAGTTCCTGCGCACCGACATCGTGGTGTTCGGGCTGGTGGTCTACAGCCTGCTCGGCCTGCTCACCGATTCGCTGGTGCGGCTGGCCGAGCGCCGTGCGCTGCGGTGGCGGCCGGGGGTGCGGTGATGTGCGCGCCCGCCGCGCCACGCGGTCCGCAAGCCGCGTCACCGTCCGCGACAGCTGCCTAGAGGTGCCACGTGCGCCGACCGACCATCGTCCGCCGTTCGATTGCGAGGCCCACTCGATGACCGTTGCTACCACCATCGCCCCGCGCACGGGCGTCGCCGCGCGGATAACCGCGCTAGCCAAGAGTTTCGGTGAGCGCACCGTCCTCGACGGCATCGATCTCGAGATCGGTGCGGGTGAGATCGTCGCCCTCGTCGGACGCAGTGGCTCGGGCAAATCCACCCTGCTGCGGATTCTCGGCGGCCTCGATTCGGCAAGTACCGGTGAGGTTCGCGTCGAGGGGCGACCGACGATCGTCTTCCAGGAATCACGGCTGATCCCGTGGCAGCCGGTGGTCCGCAATGTCGCGCTCGGCAGACCCGCGCCGCGGAACCGCCGGGCCGACGAGCAGGCCGCGCGCGAGGTCCTCACCGAGGTCGGTCTGGCCGCCCGCGCCGACGCATGGCCGCTCACGCTTTCCGGCGGGGAGGCCCAACGTGCCGCGTTGGCAAGGGCCTTGGTGGCCGAACCGACCCTGCTCCTGCTCGACGAGCCGTTCGGTGCCCTCGACGCCCTGACCCGGCTCACCATGCACGACCTGCTGCTCGGCCTGCACGCCGAGCGCGCCTTCGGCGTGCTGCTGGTGACCCACGACGTGCTCGAAGCGATCACCCTCGCCGACCGCGTGCTCGTCCTCGACGACGGCCACATCGCCGCCGACGTCCCCATCGACCTCCCACGACCGCGCACCGCCGCGGCGCCGGAGGTCGCCGAGTACGCGACGCGGCTGCTCGCGCTGCTCGGCGTCACCCTGACCCACCCGTCCACCGCACGAAAGTTGTTCCTGTGAAACGCACTCCGAAGTCCCGGCTGGGCGGACTCGCTCTCGCCGTCGTCGCCGCGCTCTCGTTGAGCGCCTGCGGTGACGACGCGGCGACCGAGGCGGCACCTTCGGGGCCGGTCGACCTGAGCACGGTGACGCTGAAAGTCGGTGACCAGAAGGCGATCTCGATCGAGGTGCTGCTCGAGGCGTCGGGTCAGCTGGAAAACCTGCCCTACAAGATCGAGTTCTCCACCTTCACCGCAGGCCTGCCGCTGGTCGAGGCGGCCAGCGCGGGCGGCATCGATATCGCCCAGACCGGCAACACCCCGGTCATCTTCGGTGCGGCCGCCGATGCCGATATCAAGATCGTCGGCGCGCTCTCGGCCACCGGCAAGGGTGATGCGATCCTGGTCGGCAAGGACTCACCGATCGCTTCGGTCGCGGCGCTGAAGGGCAAGAAGGTCGCCGTCTACAAGGGCAGTTCGGCCAACGCCAACCTGCTGCTGCAACTGAAGAAGGCGGGCTTGTCGCTGAGCGATGTCGAACCGGTCTACCTCTCGCCCGGTGACGGCTACACGGCCCTCACCAGGGGAGATGTCGACGCCTGGGCCACCTGGGACCCCTACACCGCCATCGCCGAGAAGGAGATCGGCGCCAAGTCCATCGCCGCCGCCGACCAGGCCGCCAACGGCTACAACTTCTGGGCCGCGGGCAACAAGACCCTCGCCGACCCGGGCAAGTCGGCCGCGCTCGCCGACTTCTTCCAGCGCTACGCCGCCGCGACCAAGTGGTCCTCGGACAACCTCGACACCTGGTCGGCGAAGTACGCCGAACTCACCCAGATCAGCGTCGACGCCTCCCGCACCACCTGGACCCGCTCGATCAAGCAACCGATCCAGCTCACCGACCAGGTGATCGCCTCCGAACAGGAGATCGCCGACGCCTTCGCCGACGCCAAGGCCATTCCCGGAAAGGTCGACTTCGGCTCCTACGTCGACACCAGGTTCGACAAGTCCTGAGACGGACCCTGACGGCGCCTGCGATCCTCCGGGTCGCAGGCGCCGTTTCGCATTCACCTGGTGTGGCGCTTACCCGGGGAACCGGTACCGAGCGGTTACGTTGACGTGGGCGGTCGAGCGCCACGGAAACCGATCACGACCAGGATGGTGACAGGTGGACGAGCAGACGAAGACCTACGGGTCGGTGCGCTGGGTGATGCTCGGGGTGCTGTGCGCCAGCCTGTTGCTGGTGGCGATGGATGCCACGGTCCTCAATGTGGCGTTGCCGTCGTTGATCGACGATCTGCACGTCGGGCCGCTCGAGCAGTTGTGGATCATCGACATCTACGGCCTCGTGCTCGGCGGGTTGCTCATCACCACCGGTGCGCTGGGGGACCGGTGGGGGCGGAAGTTGTTGTTCATCAGCGGGTTTCTGCTGTTCGGTGTCGCTTCGGTGATCGCGGCCACCGCGGGCAGCGCGGCGCAGCTGATCGTCGGGCGGGTGCTGCTCGGTATCGGTGGCGCGATGGTGATGCCCTCGACGTTGTCGCTGATCCGCAACATCTTCACCGATGTGCGCGAGCGCAACACGGCCATCGGGATCTGGGCGGCCGTCGCCGGGGTGGGTGCGACGGTCGGTCCGATCGTCGGCGGTTTCCTGGTCGAGCATTTCGGCTGGTCGTCGGCGTTCTGGTTGAACGTTCCGGTGGTGCTGGTGACGGTGGTAGTCGGGTTGTGGGTGCTGCCGGAGTACCGGACCCCGCAGGCTGGTCGGCTCGATTGGTTCTCGGCGGTGCTGTCCGTGGCGGGCATCGTCTGCCTGGCGTGGGGCATCAAGCATCTGGCCAAAGGTGAGGCGACACTGGTGGATTGGGCGATGCTGCTTATCGGCGTCGGCGCGTTGGCCTGGTTCGCCCGCCGCCAGCTGCGGTCGGCTGATCCGCTGCTGGACGTGCGCCTGTTCCGAAACGGCGCGTTCACCGCGGCCGCCGTCGCGACCCTGCTCGCCATGATGGCCATCGGCGCCGCCATGTTCCTGATCTCGCTGTGGTTGCAGTACGTGCACGGCTACAGCCCTTCGCAGGCGGGCATCCGGATGCTGCCCGCCGCCCTCACCCTGCTCACAGCGTCGTTGCTCACGCCGATGCTGATGGAGAAATTCGGGGTCCGCGTGGTGCTCGGTGTCGGCCTGGGTGCGGTCGCGCTCGGCTTCCTGCTGCTCGCGGTGAGCCCGGAACCGACGTCGTATCCGGTGGTGGCGCTGGTGCTCGTCTCCTTCGGGCTCGGTGACGGGATGGCCGTCACCGCGGCCGCCGCCGTGCTCGTCGGTGCCGTTCCCGCCGACCGGGCGGGTCAGGCGGGTGCGGTAGAGGAGACCAACTACGAGGTCGGTGTCGGTTTCGGGGTGGCGCTGCTCGGCAGCCTGCACGCCAGGCTCTTCACCGAGCACATGACCCATCTGCCCGTTCCGCCCGACCGCGTGGAGCAGGCGAGCGGTTCGGTGGGCGGTGCCGCCGAAGTCGCCTCGGACCTGCCGGAACCCGCCCGCACCGAGCTGCTCGGCGCCGCCACCCACGCCTTCGATTCCGCCCTCACCACCACGTCGTATCTGTCGGCCGCCGTCGTGGCCGTGGTGACGGTCGGTGCCGTCTGGCTGGTGCCGAAGGGTTTTCGCGTGAGCGGTGGACACTGACCCTTGACGCAACCAACTGGTTGCCATACTGTGGATAGCAACCAACCGGTTGCGACACAGGAGGAAGCGCCATGGGATTTCCCGATCAGATCGTGCGAACCGTAGAACTCGCCCACCCGCCCGCCAAGGTATGGGCGGCGATCACCACCGCCGAGGGGCTCGCGAGCTGGTTCGGCAATACCGCCGAGATCGACCTGCGACCCGGCGGGGACATGCGGATGACATGGAACGAAGGCATGGCAGCCGACATGCGCGTGGAGCGGGTCGAGGAGCCGACCGTCTTCGGCTACACCTGGCCCATCAACGGCCTGCCCGACGACGACCCGCGCCGCACCTACGTCGAATTCCGGCTCGAACCGACCGGCGCGGGCACCCGGCTCACCGTGGTCGAATCCGGCTTCGCGCAGCTGCCGGAGACCGCGCACAAGGAGGCCTTCGAGGGCAATGTCGGTGGCTGGAAGAGCGAGCTGGGTGAGCTCGTCGAGTACCTCGATGCGGCCTGAGACCGAGGCAACCGCCGAACGGGTCTTCGTCGCGCTGGCCGATCCGAGCCGTCGCGCGGTCCTCGCCGCGCTGGCCGCCGACGGTCCGGCCACCGCGACCGACCTCGCCGATCGCCTGCCCATCACCCGGCAGGCGATCGCCAAACACCTTGCCCTGCTCGCGGACGCGGGCTTGGTGATCGCGGAACCCGGTGAACGGCGTCGCGTGCGCTACCGCCTCGATTCCGCCCCCATGCGGGTGGCCCAGCAGTTCCTGGCCGCCCTGTCCCGTGACTGGGACGGTCCACTCGACGCGCTCCGCCGCCACCTCGACGGCTGAGCCGAGCATAGGAAAAAGCCATGAGCGACTTCACCGCGACGATCACCGTGCACAAGACCCCGGCGGAAGCCTTCGCCGCCATCAACGACGTGTGGTCGTGGTGGTCGGAGACCGTCGAGGGCACCTCGGGAACGGTCGGCGACAGCTACCGTTTCGAGGTCCCCGGCATCCACCGCTGCACCATGACCACCACCGAATCGATTCCCGGCAAGCGCCTGGTGTGGCACGTCACCGACTCCCACCTCGCCTTCATCTCCGACACCGCCGAATGGGAGAACACCGACGTCGTCTTCGACATCACCGAAACCCCCGCCGGCACCGAAATCCGTTTCACCCACGTGGGTTTGGCGCCGGAGGTCGAATGCTACGAGGTGTGCGCGAATGCCTGGGGCGCCTACATCACCACCAGCCTCCACGGCCTGCTCACGACCGGAAAGGGTGACCCGTTCCGTCGCACGAGCACCGGCGAATCGGAACTGATCAAGCACGGGAACGCCGAACTGGTAAACCTCGACGCCCTGCGCTGATCACCGTGTGGCCGGTACGTTCGATGCTGTGCACGAGCATCCGGACGAAACCTTTGTGAGCGCGGCGGCGAGCTTCGCCGCCCTGGTCAGGAAGATCCCCGCCGACAGCTGGGCGGGGCCGGGATTGGGTGAGTGGGATCTGCGATCGCTGGTGGGTCACACCTCCCGCTCGCTCACCACCGTCACCGCCTATCTCGAGCAGCCCGCCGAGGTCGAGGACGTGGCGAGCCCGCAGGAGTACTACGCCATGGCGAAAGCCTATGCGGCGCGGGCGGGTAGCGAGGCGATCGTGCGGCGCGGACGCGACGCGGCCACCGAACTCGGCGACGACCCCGCCGCGGCGATCGACGCCCTGGCCGCCGCCGCGACCGCCGCTGTCACCGGCGCCGAAGATCGGTTGATCACCGTCATCGGTGGGCTCGGCATGCGGCTCTACACCTACCTGCCCACCCGGACCTTCGAGTTGGCCGTGCACAGTCTCGACATCGCCGCCGCGACCGGCCTGAGCTGCGAGCTACCCGAGGATGTGCTCACCGAGGCCATCGTGCTGGCCGCGCGCACTGCGGTCCACCTCGGCGACGGGGTATCGGTGCTGTCGGCATTGACCGGCAGAACGACCCTGCCCCAGGGCTTTTCCGTGGTCTGACGAAGCCTTGCGGCACGTTCGCAGCGAGCGGCGTGATGTGGGTGCGTCGCGGCGTGCGGGGTGGGTCGGCACCGGATGCGACCGGATGTCCGCACCGAATGTCAACGCGTGGGCCAAAGCGGCTGCGCGCTGCCGAAAGTGTCCTATCCGCGTGGTGCGATCAACAGGGTCTGGGTGCTGCGACCGATCGGGCCCGTCTCGTCGAACAGCGCCGATTCCGCGAGGCCGATGCCGTGCGGTTGCGGGTGGGTCACCGCATCCAGGCACACCCACTCGCCGACCGGCTGACGATGCAGGGTGACGGTGAGATCGGTGTTGATGAACAGGTATTTCGACCAGTCGAGCACCGCGCTCACTCCGTTACCCGAATCGGCGGCGGCCAGGGCGCGTTCCAGCGGGCTCGGGGCGGTGCCCGCGACGATCGGATACTTCAATTTGATCCAGCAAACGGCGGGGCCGGGGGCCGCGAATGACCCTGTGCTGAAACGGTATTCGATTCCGGTGTGGAACCCGACCCGCTGATTCGACGGGAACGTCCCCGGCTGCGCGTCGGCAGGCAGCGGCCTCGTGCCGCTCGGCAGAAACTCCGGCGGCAGATCCAGCGGCGGCTCCGACAGCTTCAACCGCCACGCCACCGCCCGCATCACCGGCCCCCGCTCCGCCGACAACGTCGCCTCGATCAACTCGACGCTACGCCCCGACCGCACCACCTCGGCCCGCACCGTCAACGGCGCCAACGGCACCGGCCCGAGGATCTCCACCGCCACCCGCCCGACCTGAAACCCGTCACGCGGTTCACACCGCTCGATGACATGGCCGAGCAGCGCCGACGGCGGCCCCGCGTGCTGCGCATCCGGCGACCAGGGGCCGCGGGTGAGCTCGGTCGACTCGAAGCGATTCGGGTCCGTCGGGTCGGGGAGATAGAACGCATCGGCCATATCGCCGACGCTACCGCAGGCCGTAGCGGGGATGGTGCGCCGTTAGGCGGAGCCGCTGGTCACCAGGGTGAGCAGGTCGAGCAGCGGGCGAATGGGGCAGGGGTTGATATCGGTCGACGTGCAACCGATGGAGGACGACCCGGAATCGGCGATCGACAGCGGCGAGGCCGCCTGAGCGGTACCGAGCGGTGCGGCGAGAGACAGGGCGGCGGCCGCGAGGGCCCCGGCGAAGACACGTTTCGTCCGAACAGACATGCCAGAACCCTAGTGATCGCCTGGAATAGGGAAAGCCCCCGAAACCCAGGGGGTGGCCGTTAATAGGGATGAGCGTGAGCGAACTCCAACTTGGGGACAAAATGCGCGGTGCTTATGAATCGGTCCAGGGCGTGCTGGCTGGGCCCCTGCACCGGTCACCGGAGGTCGGTGAATTCCTGTGTGCCGACCACGGTGAGCAGGTCCAGCTTGTTCGCGCTGTCGGTGCCGACGGCTGGGGTGAACCAGAGCAGCCGTTGCCGGCCGTCTTCGCTGAACAGATTGAGGCAGTTGACTTCGATCAGGCCGAGCGCCGGGTGATTGATACGTTTGCGGTCGTTTCGACGGAATGCCACCTCGTGAGCCGTCCATATCGCCGCGAACTCGGCCGAGCAGCTCAGTAGCTCGGAGATGAGCGAAGCCGCCTCGGAATCCGCGGCGGAGCGACGGCCCGCGGCGGCCCGCAGATCGGCGACGAACGCGCGAGACTGGGTCTCGTGGTCGCTGTCGGGATAGAGCCGCCGGGATACGGGATCGGTGAACCATCGGTACACAAAGCTCGCCCCCATGCCCTGTCGGCCGGTTTGATCGCCGAGCAGCGCGACGGCCAGAGCATTCTGCACCAGCGTGACGTGCAGGTCGGTGATCACCTGGGCGGGCGTCGCGACCAGCCGGGTGAGTAGGTCGACCATTCCCGGATGGACGTGCGAACTCGCGGTGCCGGCGCGTGGCACCGGACGGTCGGCGAGGTGATAGATGTGGTCACGTTCGTCTGCGGTCAGCCGCAACGCGCGCGCCAGCGCCGCCAGCATCTGTTCCGACGGCTGCGACCCGGCCCCGCGCTCGAGCTCGTTGTAGTAGTCCACCGAAGCTCCGGCGAGTTGGGCCACCTCGTCGCGACGGAGTCCGCGCACGCGCCGTCGTGGCCCGGACACGAATCCGACCTCTTCGGGCCGGATGCGCTCGCGCCGTGACCGCAGGAACGCACCCAGCTCGGCATACTTCGCGACGCTCATGACATCCAGTCTGCGGTATGCCGGGCCCGCGACACAGGGGATGACGTCCCCTCGTACCCGCCGCCCGAGCCGCCGATAGTCGAGAACATGACATCCACCGACACCGCATCGGGAAAGGCCGCACAGGTTGCCGTCGTCACCGGAGGTTCCCGCGGCATCGGGCTGGCGATCTCGCTCGAGCTCGCGGCCCGTGGCAGCACCGTCGTCGTCAACTATCGGGACAACGCCGCCGCGGCCGAGGAAGCCGTGGCGACCATCTCCGCGACGGGTGGCACCGCCATCGCGGTCCAGGCCGACGTCGCCGACGAAGACGCCGTCTCGGCACTGTTCGACCGCGCCGAGGCCGAATTCGGCGGCGTCGACGTCGTCGTCAACTCCGCGGGCCGCCTCGCCCTGTCCACCATCGCCGACCTCGATCTGAATGTTCTCGACGCGATTCACCGCGTCAACATCCGCGGCACCTTCGTCGTTGCCCAGCAAGCCGCGCGGCGGCTGCGCGGCGGCGGCTCGTTCGTGAGCTTGTCGACCTCCGTGGTCGGTGCCCAGTTCCCCACCTACGGCGCCTATGCCGCCAGCAAAGGCGCCGTAGAAGCGGTCACGCTGATCCTGGCCAGGGAACTGCGTGGCCGCGACATCACCGTCAACACCGTGGCTCCCGGCCCGACCGCCACCGCGATGTTCCTGGACGGGAAGACCGAGGAGCAGATCACAGCGCTGGCCGAGAATTCGCCGCTCGAACGCCTGGGCACACCGGAGGACATCGCCCGCGTGGTCGCCTTCCTCACCAGTCCCGAGGGGCACTGGATCAACGGCCAGATCGTGCGCGCCAACGGCGGCATGATCTGACGCCGAGACCGCCGCCATCGCCGAATATCACACCACCTGAGGAGATCGTTATGCCGTTCGCCAACTTCAAGGTCCCCGCTGGAACCATCGACAACGAGGACAAGCGGAAGATCGTGGAACGCACCACCGAGCTGTATGTCGAGATCTACGGTGAACGCGCTCGCGCGACCACCGTCGTCCTCGTCGACGAGGTCGTCGACGGCGGCTGGGGAGTCGGCGGCAATGTGCTGACCGCCGAAATGCTCAACGGCAACACCTGATTCATTCGTACGGAGCGCTGTCGACGCGGATCTGCCGGTGCGCACCTCCGGTCCGGAACGGACAGTGCGCAGCAGCGGCCGCGCCGAGCCCGAGAGGGAGAAACGCAGCACAGGCACACCCGAAACGCGCGCATACAAGGTCATCGTTATCGTGAACGACAAGGTCACCATTCAGCTACTTGGGATAGTGGACTCGCGAATCCCGAGCGCGCTCGGCATCGCCAACACCGACGGAAAGACGGCATCGGATCATGGCGGAAGACCTGACCGTGACTCGGACACTGGTGATACCCGCATCCGAGTTGCGCGAGCGGTTCTCACGCTCGTCCGGCCCGGGCGGGCAGCACGTCAACACAACCGACAGCCGGGTCGAGCTGTCGTTCGACCTCGCCAACTCGCCTTCCGTGCCGGAGTGGCTGCGCACCCGGATGCTCGATCGCCTGGCCACCCGCCTGGTCGACGGGGTGCTCACGATCGCCGCTTCGGAGCACCGCGCACAGTTGCAGAACCGCGCAGCCGCCCGCGAACGCCTGACCTCGTTACTGCGTGCCGCCGCTGCCGCCCCGCCACCCGTCCGCCGCCCCACCAAGCCGTCGCGCGGCGCGAAAGAACGTCGCATCGCCGCGAAGAAGCGGCGCGGCATCACCAAGCGAAACCGCCGCGCGTTTCCCGACGACTAGGCCGTGTGTCGAAGTGGTGAGCAGGACGCGGACGCTCGCGAGGTATCGGACAGCGCCTGGAATAGGGAAAGCCCCCGAACCCAGTGGGTGGCGGCAGGAAGGGCGGGAGGCGCGCGATATTTCGGAACAGGTGCGGCAGAAGCTCCAGCTCGGACCGGAGCAGTTCGCGAACCTGGAACAGCTTGTCGGCGTGCGGAATTCGGCGGGTGAGCCGATCGCGTGTGACAGCCGCTTGTGGCCGCAGTTCGAGTTCCGGGCTGTGTCGCTGGGGTCCGGGATGATCGGGGACGCGCGTTATGTGCGGAAAGTAGGCGCCCCGGCGCTTGTAACTGGGGTTCGACCAGCTCTGATCGGACATCGTCCGACGTCAACGCCCGCCCCGATTGTGGGGCGGGCGTTGACGGGGTCAGGAGACGACCGGGAGGTAGACCTGGTTTCCGTGGTCGGCGAACTCGGCGGATTTCTCGGCCATGCCCGCTTCGATGGCGGCGACGTCGGTGAGGCCTTGTTTTTCGGCGTATTCGCGGACGTCGGCGGAGATGCGCATGGAGCAGAACTTCGGGCCGCACATGGAGCAGAAGTGGGCGGTCTTGGCGGGTTCGGCGGGCAGCGTTTCGTCGTGGTATTCGCGGGCGGTGTCCGGGTCGAGCGAGAGCGCGAACTGGTCGTGCCAGCGGAATTCGAAACGGGCCTTGGACAATTCGTTGTCGCGGTCCTGGGCGTGGGGGTGGCCCTTGGCGAGGTCGGCGGCGTGGGCGGCGATCTTGTAGGTGATCACTCCGACCTTCACGTCGTCGCGGTTGGGCAGGCCCAGGTGCTCCTTGGGGGTGACGTAGCAGAGCATGGCGGTGCCCGCCTGGGCGATGATCGCGGCGCCGATGGCCGAGGTGATGTGATCGTAGGCGGGCGCGATATCGGTGGCCAGCGGGCCGAGGGTGTAGAACGGAGCCTCTTCGCAGAGTTCTTCTTCGAGGCGGACGTTCTCGACGATCTTGTGCATCGGCACGTGGCCGGGGCCCTCGATCATCACCTGCACGCCATAGGATTTCGCGATCTTGGTGAGCTCGCCGAGGGTGCGCAGTTCGGCGAACTGGGCCTCGTCGTTGGCGTCGGCGATGGAGCCGGGGCGCAGGCCGTCACCGAGGGAGAAGGTGACGTCGTACTTCGCGAGGATCTCGCACAGTTCCCGGAAGTGCGTGTACAGGAACGATTCCTGGTGATGGGCAAGACACCACGCGGCCATGATGGATCCGCCGCGCGAGACGATGCCGGTGACGCGCTTGGCCGTGAGCGGGATGTAGCGCAGCAGCACGCCCGCGTGCACGGTCATGTAGTCGACACCCTGCTCGCACTGCTCGATGACGGTGTCGCGGTACAGCTCCCAGGTGAGCTTGGTCGGGTCGCCGTTCACCTTCTCCAGCGCCTGGTAGATCGGCACCGTGCCGATCGGGACCGGCGAATTGCGCAGGATCCACTCGCGGGTCTCGTGGATGTTCTTGCCGGTGGACAGGTCCATGATGGTGTCGGCGCCCCACCGCGAGGCCCACACCATCTTCTCCACCTCTTCGGCGATCGACGACGACACCGCCGAGTTGCCGATATTGGCGTTGATCTTCACCAGGAACTTCTTGCCGATGATGGTCGGTTCGAGTTCGGGGTGGTTGTGGTTGGCCGGGATCACCGCGCGCCCGGCGGCGACCTCCTCGCGCACGAGTTCGGCCGAGACGCCCTCGCGGGCGGCGATGAAGCGCATCTCGTCGGTGACGACGCCCTGGCGAGCCCAGTGCAGCTGGGTGGGCGGGCCGTCGATCTGCGGCTTGGTCCATTCGTCGCGCAGTTTCGGCAGACCGGCCTCGAGGTCGATCACCGCGTTGTCGTCGGTGTAGGGCCCCGAGGTGTCGTAGACGTCGAAGTGGTCTCCGTTGGTGAGGTTGATCCGGCGCACGGGAATGCGCAGGCCGTCGACCTCCTTGTAGTGTTTGACGCTGCCCTGGATGGGTCCGGTGGTGACGGTGTCGACTCCGGCGGTGTTGCCGTTCGACGACGTGGCTGTGCCCATGAACAGTCCTCCCTACGCCGGCATTACCCGGTCAGGTTCATACGGTCGACGGCCCTGATCGCCCGGAAAAAGGGCTAGCCGTCCTCTCAGCCCGCTGGTGCGAGCCCCCGTGTTGATGTGGAATTCTCCGCCGCCGACGATACCCGCCGGGCGGGGCGACCCGCCCGGCGATCGGGTTTATGCGGAGGTCTTCTCGAGTGTCGGATGTGCGGCCGGGAGGTCGTCGTCGGCCTCGTGCAAACCGAACCTGTTGTGCAGCTTCGCGAGTGGCTTGGGTGCCCACCAGTTCCAGGTGCCCATCATCCGCATGAGCGCCGGTGCGAGCAGACCGCGGATGACCGTCGCGTCGCTGATGACGGCGAGCGCGCAGCCGAGCCCGAACAGCTTCATCATCGACACACCGGAGGTGGCGACGCCGAGGAACACGATGCTCATCAGCAGCGCGGCGGCGGTGAAGATGCGCCCGGTGCGGGCCACACCCATCGCGACCGCCTCGGTATTGCCCTCGGTGGTCTTGGGCCCGGCCAGCCACTCCTCGCGGATGCGGGAGAGCAGGAACACCTCGTAGTCCATGGACGCGCCGAAGGCCAGGCTGAACATGAGGATCGGCATGGCCAGGTTCAGGGTGCCGGTGGCCTGGAAACCGAGCAGCCCGGACAGGTGCCCGTCCTGGAAGATCCACACCATCGCCCCGAAGGTGGCCGCCAGCGACAGGATATTGAGCACGAGCGCCTTCACCGGGAGCACGACACTGCCGGTGAACAGGAACAACAGCACCAGCGTGGTGATCGCGATCAGGGCACCGGCCAGCGGCAGCTTGCCGGTGATGGCCTCGACGGAATCCTGGTTCAGCGCGGCGGGACCGGTGACGAGGGCATCGGTGGGCGCGGGCACCGCACGCAGCGTGTCGAGCTGGTCGCGGCCCGCGTCGGAGTAGGGGTCGAGCCGGGTGGCGACCGACAGGTACGCACCCGCCGACGGGTCCGACATCTCCGGCACACCCGCCGCCACCCGCAGGCCGTTGCGGTACACGGCCGCGCTGCTCAGCACCGCCGGTACGTCGGGCACCGTGGACAGCTCACGTGCGTACGCGTCCAGCTCTGCCGGGCCGCCCCGGAATTCGCGCAGCACGATGGTCGCGCTCGACGCCATGTCGGCGTCGAATTCGGTGCGCAGTACGTCGCCGACTTCACGGCTGGCGACTTCGGTGGGCAGCGAGCGGTCGTCGGGGTAGCCGAACTGCACGCCGAGGAACGGTGATCCGAGCAGCAGCAGGAACGCGGTGGTCGCCAGCGCGATCGGCAGCGGCCGCTTCATCACCGCGGTGACCAGGCGGTACCAGAAGGTCTGGCGCGGCTGCTTCTCCTGGCGCGGCGCCAGCCGGAACAGTTTGCGCAGCGGGGTGCGCAGGTCGCCGGCGTCGATGCGGTGCCCGACAAGCATGAGCAGCGCGGGCAGCACAATGACGGCGGCAGCCGTGGCCGCGGCGACCACCGCGATACCGGCGTAGGCGAAGGATTTGAAGAAATACTGCGGGAACACCAGCAGCGCCGACAGCGACAGCGCGACAACCAGTGCCGAGTACACCACGGTCCGCCCGGCTGTCCGGATCGACCGGATCACCGCCTCGGTGGGTGTGGATCCGCCGGTGAGTTCCTCGCGGTAGCGGCTCACGATGAACAGGCTGTAGTCGATGGCCAGCGCCAGACCGAGGGCGGTGGTCATGTTCAGCGCGAAGATCGACACATCGGTGACGGCGGTGAGTACCCGCAGAATGCCGAGTGCGGCAGCGATCGCGAACAGGCCGATGACCACCGGCAACGCGGCCGCGACGAGACTGCCGAACACCAGCGCCAGCAACAGGCCCGTGATGGGGATGGCGATGGCCTCGGCCAGGATCAGGTCCTTGCTGATCTGGGTGTTGATGTCGGAGAACGTGGCGGCCAGACCGCCCGCCTCGATGGTCACCGGCCCCTCGTTGTCCGCCAGTGCCTCGGTGATCTTGCCCGCCCGGTCCGGCAGTTCGGCGTCGTCGCCCTCGATGCTGGCGAGGATGAGCGCGCGGTTGCCGTCCTTGCTGCGCAGCGCCTGCTTCAGGTCGGGCCGCGAGGTCCAGTACGACTGCACCCCGCTGACCTCGGGATAGGTGCGCAGCGCGGCCACGGCGGCATCGGCGGCGGCGCGGGCGTCGGGGGAGTCGACCGACACCGGGTCGGTGACGAGCAGGACATAATTCGGTTCGCTACCGGGGAAGTGCTCGCTCAGATACTGACTGGCCCGCACCGAATCGAGATCCTCGGTGACGAATCCGCCCGATTTCATGTTCGAGTGCACGGTGGCGCCGATCGCGCCGCACAGGACCATCAGCAGCAGCGCGACCGCGACAACCAGTCGCGGTCTGCCGACAGCGATACGGGCGATTCTCGTCAACATCCTCGGCACCCTCTGTTAGAAGTATCGAGGTGTCACCGTATCCCGGCAACATTTCCACCCGATACCGCCTCAGGGCGGACGCCGACGGAGTACCATCTCCGCCCCTGGGTGGATGCCTCGGCCGCAGAGGTGCCGACTACCTGTCTCCCCTCATGCCTGGCGCGCGGGCAGGATCCGTCCGCTGACCTCGCCCAATCCGATGGGGCGCCCGGCGGTGCCGAGGGCGGTGGCGGTGATGGTGACTTCGTCGCCGTCGGCGAGGAACGTTCGGGTTTCCTCGACCACGGAGATGGGTTTTCTTCCGCCCCAGGACAATTCGATGAACGAGCCGCGCTGGGTCGGTTCCGGACCCGAGATGGTGCCGGAGGCGAACAGGTCGCCGGGGCGGATCGAAGCGCCGTTGGCGGTGAGGTGGGCCAGCATCTGCGCCGGTGACCAGTACATTCGTGCGTACGGCGGTCGGCTGACGACGTGCCCGTTCCACGACACCGCCAGGTCGATATCGAGCCCGTGGTCGGCGGTCCCCCGCAGGTACGGCAGCGGTTCCGGCTCCTGGGTCGGTAGCGGCATCCGCGCCTGTTCCAACGCGGCCAACGGGGTGACCCACGCCGACAGCGAAGTCGCGAAGGACTTCCCGAGGAACGGTCCGAGCGGCTGGTACTCCCAGGCCTGGATATCGCGCGCGGACCAGTCGTTCACCAGGGCGACCCCGAAGACGTGCTCGGTGAAATCGTCGACACCCACCGGAACGCCGAGTGTCGACCCGGTGCCGACCACGAACCCCAATTCCGCCTCGATATCGAGCCGCTGTGACGGGCCGAATTCCGGTGCACTCGAATCGGTCCGGCGTTGCCCCTGTGGCCGGATCACCGGGGTTCCGGAAACCACGACGGTGCCCGCCCGCCCGTGATATCCCACCGGCAGATGACGCCAATTCGGCAGCAACGGTTCACTGTCGGGCCGGAACAGCCTGCCAAGATTCGTCGCGTGGTCGATGCTCGCGTAGAAATCGACGTAATCGCCGATCGTCACCGGCAAGGCCATCCGCACCGAACGCATGGGATGCACGACCTCGACCGGCAACGCGGTATCGGCTGATTCGCGCAACCGCGCACGAACAGCGCCCCACCGAGCGGGCCCGGCGGCGAGAAAGGCATTGAGATCGGGGCGGGCGAAGACCGGATCGCCGAGCAGTGCGGCGAGATCCAGGACCATATCGCCGAGACGCACACCGACCCGGAAGGATTCACCCGGCGGGGCGAATACCCCGTAGGGCATGTTCTCCGGCCCGAACAGCGAGTCCGGCGCCACTTCGACGCGAAGCAACCGCCCGCTCACCGCGGCCCACGCCCCGACCAGGTCCACGCGTATCCGGGATCCTCGCAGGCCAGCGCACCTTCACCGAGCTGCAACGGCCGGAAGGTATCCACCATCACCGCCAACTCGTCGAAGAATTCGGCACCGATACTGCGCTCGTAGGCGCCGGGTTGCGGCCCGTGCGCGTAGCCGCCGGGATGCACCGACACCGAACCCTGCGCGATCCCGGAACCCTTGCGCGCCTCGTAGTTTCCGCCGCAATAGAACATGATTTCGTCGGAGTCCACATTCGAGTGGTAATAGGGCACCGGAATCGAGAGCGGGTGGTAATCCACCTTGCGCGGCACGAAATTGCAGATCACGAAATTGGCACCCTCGAATGCCTGATGCACCGGCGGTGGCTGATGCACCCGCCCGGTGATCGGCTCGAAATCGGCGATGTCGAAAGTGAACGGATACAGGCACCCGTCCCAGCCGACCACATCGAAAGGATGAGTGGCATAGGTCAACCTGGTGCCGATCACCTCCGCTCCGGCGCGATGTTTGACCAGCACCTCCACATCGGTGCCCTCGGCGAGCAACGGTGTGGTCGGTCCGTGCAGATCCCGCTCGCAGTACGGTGAGTTCTCCAGCAGCTGACCGAATTTCGACAGGTACCGCTTGGGCGGGGTGATGTGGCTCGACGCCTCGATCACATACGCGCGCAAGGGTGCTCCACCCGTCGGCAGCCAGCGGTGCGTCGTCGCTCGCGGCATGAGCAGCTGGTCGCCCTGGTGCACCGGCACCGTGCCGAACACGCTCTCCACCACCGCCGCACCGGATTCCACGTACACCAGTTCGTCGCCGATGGCATCGCGGTACAGCGGCGACGCCGCCTCGGCGACCACATACGAGATCCGCACATCGGCATTCGCCAGCAGCAGCCGCCGGCCCGTCACCGGATCGGTCGCGGCGGGTGTGTCGCCGGGGAACAGGTCGGGCAACCGCAGATGACGGTGGCGCAGTGGATGATTCGGTGTGAGCGACTGATCGCCCAGCTCCCACACCGTCGAGTCGACGATGGCGGGTGGCAGGCCCCGGTGATAGAGCAGCGAGGAGTCGCCGGAGAACCCCTCCTCGCCCATGAGCTCCTCGTAGTAGAGGTTGCCCCGCTCATCGCGATGCTGCGTGTGCCGCTTGGGCGGCACAGCCCCAACACACCGGTAGAACATGCACAACCTCCCGCGGGTCGGATATTCCTGACCCCACGGTACCGCTGTGGATAAGTCTCAGTCGGTGAACTCGGCGATCACGGGAGCGTGGTCGCTGGCGCCCTTGCCCTTGCGTTCCTCGCGGTCGACGAGGGCGTCCTTGGTGCGGTCCGCCAGCGCGGGCGAGGCGAGGACGAAGTCGATGCGCATGCCCTCCTTGCGGGGAAAACGCAGCTGGGTGTAGTCCCAATAGGTGTAGACGCCGGGGCCGGGCGCGAACGGGCGCATCACGTCACGGAAGCCGGTGTCGAGCATCGCCTGGAAGGCGGCGCGCTCGGGCGCGGAGGTGTGGGTCTTGCCCTCGAAGAGCTTCGGATCCCACACGTCGTCGTCGGTGGGCGCGATATTCCAGTCGCCGACCAGGGCGATCTGGGCCGAGGGGTCCTCGGTGAGCCAGCGGGCGGCATCGGCGCGCAGCGTCGAGAGCCATTCGAGTTTGTAGGCGTAGTGCGGGTCGCCGAGCGAGCGGCCGTTGGGGACGTAGAGGCTCCACACCCGCACCCCACCGCAGGTCGCGCCGATCGCCCGCGACTCGACCACCGGCGAGTCGAGCAGCGAGTCGCCCGCGTTCTTGTCGAAACCGGGCTGATCGGGGAACGCCACCTCCACGTCGTCGAGCCCGACCCGCGACACGATGGCCACACCGTTCCACTGATTGAGCCCGATATGGGCCACCTCGTACCCGGCCGCCTCGAACTGCTCGAACGGGAACTGATCGTCGCGGCACTTGGTTTCCTGCAGCGCGAGCACGTCGATGTCGTGGCGGTCGAGCAACGCCGTCGCCCGGTCGACGCGGGAGCGGATCGAGTTCACATTCCAGGTGGCCAGACGCACGTGCGAGGTCCTTTCCGGGTGGTATCTACCGAGGTTACCGGGGGTTATCCCTGCGGCGCGGCGTAGCGATACGAGTGGTGTTCGATGAAGCCGAGTTCGCGGTAGAGGGCCAGTGCGGTGGCGTTGCCGACTTCGACTTGGACGTAGGCGTGAGTGGCGCCCTGGTCGGCGCCCCAACGGATCAGCTCGGCGCAGACCAGGGTGGCCAGGCCGTTGCGGCGGTGCGCGGCGGCCACGGCGACGCAGGTGAGGCCGACCCAGCGCCGGCCGTCCGGCGCCGTCGTCACCGCGCCGCGCCCGATGGCGAGGGCTTCGGGCACGCCGAGGGTGGCGAAGCCGACGGTGCCGTCGAGGACGGAGGTGAGTACGTCACGGTCGGGTTCGCGAACGACCGGATCGAGCGGGATCTCGCCACGGTAGCGGTGGGTGCGCAACCAGCCCTCGTCCGGTCGCGCGGCGATGCGAACCATCGAAGGGCCCTGGGGCAGCACGAAGTTCGAGATGTCCAGGCCGAGCACCACGGTCTCGCTCCAGCTGTTCCAGCCGGGCGGAACCGGGGCGAGCCGGTCGGGTAGTTGCAGCAGCAGCGGCAGACCGCGCACGGTGTACCAGTCGGCGATCCGGTGCATCGTCTCGATCGACAAGGTGGCGGGCACGCCCGACTCACCGAGCGGCACAGCCGAATTCGCCCGGCCGGTGTATCCGTTGCCCGCGCGGACCAGCCAGCCGTCGATCCACGTGTGCTCGACACCGGGCCAGCCGCCTGCCGCCGCTGTCTCCAGCGAGCGGATCTCCTTGGTCCGAATCGGCCTCGGCCCCAACGCCTTCAGCGCGACGACCCGATCCGGCGCGACCGAAACCACCTCGCCCTCGGCGGTGCGCACCGAGGGCGGAGTCATCGACACCAGCTCGCCGATCACATCGGTGAGCGGTTGTGGATAACCCGCGGGCAGCTGATACCGCATCACCACCCGGCGGCCGAGAGGGATTTCAGTCATTGCCGAAGGGGTCCGGGACAGTGCCCGGCACCCAGCTCAAACCCGGCTTGCCCCAACCGTTTCGCTTGATCGCCTTCTTGGCGGCGCGGGCGTTGCGACCGATCAGCACGTCGACGTAGAGGAAGCCGTCGAGGTGGCCCACCTCGTGCTGCAGCATGCGCGCGAAGAACCCCGTGCCCTCGATGTCGACCGGTTCACCGTGCTCGTCGGTGCCCGTGACGCGCGCCCAGTCGGCGCGGCCGGTGGGGAACTGCTCACCGGGCACCGACAGGCAGCCCTCTTCGTCGTCGTCGGGATCGGGCATGGTCTCCGGGATCTCGGAGGTCTCGAGCACCGGGTTGACGACGGCGCCCTTGCGGCGGATCTGGTTGCCCTCGGCGTCGAAATCGGGGCAGTCGTAGACGAACAGCCGCTTGCCGACCCCGACCTGGTTGGCCGCGAGGCCGACACCCTTGGAGGCCTCGAGCGTTTCATACATGTCCGCGATCAGCCCGGCCAGCTCCGCCGGGGTCTCCGTCACCGGGGCGGTAGCGGTGTGGAGAACGGGGTCACCGACGATCACGATCGGGAGAATTGCCATGGTGGCCATTATCGCCGCAGGATCGCCCGCGCGAGCGGCGGCCCCTGTGCGCCGCGACACTCCTACTGGCCCGCAGTCAACACGCCGGGGCAGCGGTCGAAGGATCGGGCGGGCCCATGGTTGAATGATCCGCGACGTGCAAGCGTCATTTTCATCTCGTGATACTCGGCGAGGGAGCAAGATGGACGGCGCAGCGGCTCGGCACATCCCCCAGGATTCGGCCGACGATGGCTCCGGTCTCAGTCGGCGTGAACTCGACATCCTCGACTTCGAACGCAAATGGTGGAAGTACGCGGGCGCCAAGGAAGACGCGATCCGCGAACTGTTCTCGATGTCGGCCACCAGGTACTACCAGGTGCTCAATGCCGTCGTCGACAAGGAAGAAGCACTCGCGGCCGACCCGATGCTGGTCAAGCGACTGCGCCGGTTGCGCGCGAGCAGGCAGAAGGCCCGCGCCGCCCGCAAACTCGGGTTCCAGGTCTGAGATGCGAGCGACATCGCGGCCGATGCGACTAGGGTTGCGCGGGTGAGCAACCCGAATCCCACCCCCGGCGGCCCACCGCTGCGCGCGCTGGCGATGGTGTTGATCGCGCTGGCCATCGTCTTCGCCGGCCTGGGTGCGATGTCGTTGTCGAATTCCGGTGCCGAGGCGGCCGATCCGGTCGAGCAGACCGAGACCACCACCTCGAGCGCGGTGGCGCAGGCCCCGGCGACCACGGCCGCCCCGACCACCACCAGCGCGGCCGCCGCCCCGACGACGACAACCACCGTCGCGCCGACGACCACGACCACGACCACCACGCAGGCCGCGGCGACGAGCGACAAGGACATCCCCGTCCGCGTCCTGAACAACAGCCTCGTCGCGGGTCTGGCGGCGCGCACCGCGAGCGAACTCGGCGCGGCGGGCTGGACCAATGTGAGCACCGGCAACTACAGCGGTTCGAACCTCACGACGACCACGGTGTACTACGGCACCGCACCGGGCGAAGAGGCCGCGGCCGCCGAGATCGCCGCGCAGGTCGGCGGAACCGTTGCCCCGAAGACCGCCGACGCCACGCCCGGTGTCGTCGTCGTCCTGACAGGACGCTGAGCCGGCACGGCACGCGGTGCCGCAGGGCGTGTTCGCGCTGTGGCATCATCTTCAGCGGTACTGCCCCAGTCCGATAAGGAGTCCCCTGATGGCCACGTCGTCCACTCGTCGCCCGTCCTGGCGCATTGTGACCCCGGTTGTCGCGGTCGCCGCGTTCGGGCTCGCCGCCTGCACCAACAGCCAGGAGTCGAGTGACGTCAAGGGCACCACGCCGCCGGTGTGGACCGGCTCGTCCGCCCCCGCGGGCGGTGGCGAGGACCACGGCACCGGCCATCCGGCTCCCTCTGCCTCCGGCGAACCCGGCGCGCACGGTGGCGACCACGGCGCCTCGACCGGCGGTCTGAAGGCCGAGCTGAAGAACAGCGCGGGCGCCGGTGTCGGCACCGCGACCATCGTCGCCGAGGGCAACCACCTGGTCGTCACCATCGAGGCGCAGGGTCTGACCCCCGGTTTCCACGGCCTGCACTTCCACCAGAACGGCACCTGCGAGGGCGACTTCACCTCGGCCGGTGGGCATCTGCAGGTCGGCGGGGCCACCGCGCACCCGGCCAGCGGCGACCTCACCTCCCTGCAGGTCGGTGCCGACGGCTCGGCCAAGCTGGTCACCCGCACCGACAGCGTCACCCTCGACAACATCAAGGGCAAGGCCCTGATCGTGCACGCGGGTGCCGACAACTTCGGCAACATCCCGCCGCGCTACACCCGGGAAGGCGGCACCGGCCCGGACGAGACCACCCTGTCCACCGGTGACGCGGGTGCCCGAGTGGCCTGCGGCGTCGTCGGTTAGCGAGACCCGCTGATGGCCGGGGCAATTCAGCCGGTGCCGTTTCGCGGTTCGCCCCGGCCGACAATCGGCATCGAATGGGAGATCGCGCTCGTCGACAAGGTCACGCGCGATCTGTCCAACACCGCCTCGGCGGTGTTCGACGCCGTCGGCGACCTGCGCGCCCACGACGGGACGCAGCAGGTCACCAAGGAATTGCTGCGCAATACGGTGGAATTGGTCACCGGTGTGCACGAGACCGTCGGCGGCGCGGTCGAGGACCTGCGCACCACGATGGACGCCGTGCGGCGCGCGGCCGACCCGCTCGGTGTCGACCTGTTCTGCGCGGGCACGCATCCGTTCGCCCAGTGGTCGGCCCAACAGCTCACGCGCTCACCGCATTACGACGAGCTGATCGAGCGCACCCAGTGGTGGGGCCGTCAGATGCTCATCTGGGGTGTGCACGTGCACGTGGGAATCTCGCACCGCGACAAGGTCTTTCCCATCCTGAACTCGCTGCTGCTGTCGTACCCGCATCTGCTCGCGCTCTCGGCGTCCTCGCCGATGTGGTCCGGCGACGACACCGGTTACGCCAGCAACCGCGCGCTGATGTTCCAGCAGTTGCCCACCGCCGGACTGCCCTTCCAGTTCGAGAACTGGCGCCAGTTCGAGGGTTTCGTGCACGACCAGATGAAAACCGGTGTGTTCGAACAACTCGGCGGCATGCACTGGGATATCCGGCCCGCGCCCAAATGGGGCACCATCGAGATCCGGGTGTGCGACGGGCTGTCCAGCCGCGCCGAACTCGCCTCGGTGGCCGCGCTGATCCACTGCCTGGTCGTCGATCTGGAACGTAGGCTCGACGACGGCGAAGACCTGCCGACCCTGCCGCCCTGGCATGTGCAGGAGAACAAATGGCGGGCCGCGCGCTACGGACTCGACGCCATCGTGATCGTCGACGACGCGAGTAATGAGCGTTTGGTCACAGACGATCTGATGAACCTGCTCACCCGGTTGGAACCGACCGCGCGCCGTCTCGGCTGCGCCGACGAGCTCGCCGCCGTGGCCGAGATTCCCCGCCACGGTGCCTCCTACCAGCGTCAACGCCGGGTTGCCGCGCAATCTCAGGGTGATCTTGTCGCGGTGGTCGACTCGCTGGTACGCGAGCTCGATCAGTAGCGTTCAACTACCCAGCCCGGTGGCGTTAACCCGCCGTTTACGATGGGTGGATGCTTGTCGAACATCCGCGTGCTGCCGCAGGGGGTGCCACCCTCGGTTCCCGTCTGCGCGAACCGAGGACGCTCGCCGCGGTCGCGGTGTCGGCGGTCCTGCTGCTGCTGATCGGCCTGCAGATCGCGGCGTCGATCAGCGGCTTCGAAGGACCACTCGCCAGCTTGGCGCGCGACTATGTCGGCACGCCCAAGTCGATGTCGGTTCCGTGGGCCGGTCTCGTCCTCGCGCTGGTCGGGGTGTCGGCGCGCAGGCGGGTGTTCGCGGTGAGCGTCGCGATCGGGATCGATGCGGTGTTCGTCGCGCTGCGACTGCTCGACGGTAAACCGTTCACCGTCGGCAACGGGCCGACCATCGTGCTCACCGCCCTCGCGATCATCGCGGCGGTGCGCTGGCAGGGACGCGAACGTACCGACGCGCTGAAGGCAGCGGCACTGGGTGCCTTGCTCATCCTGGCGACGAAGGTCGGCGACGTATGGTTGCACGTCACCTCGGCGGTACACCCGACGGTGCTCGACGAATACCTGCTGCTCGCCGATCACGCGCTCGGCGACCCGTCGTGGGTGGTCGGCCGGGTGCTCGAGGTCCTCGGTCCCGAGGTGTACGCGGTGCTGCACTGGGTCTACATCGAGCTGCCGGTGGCGGCCATCGTTGTCGCGGTGTGGCAGTTGCGCCGCGTGGTCACCACGGGAATCTGGCCGGGGCACTATCTGGTTCGCACGTTCCTGGTGCTCGGGTTGGTCGGGCCGCTGTTCTATGTGCTGTTCCCCGTGGTCGGCCCGATGTTCGCCTTCGGCGCCGACGGCAACGGCTTCCAGCTCGGCAACTTCTGGCCCTCGGCGCTGCCGCCGATCGGGCAGAGCCCGGCACCGCTGCCGTTCGACGAATTCACCCCGCGAAACTGCATGCCCTCGATGCACACCGCCTGGGCGCTGTCGCTGTTCATCCACACGCGTCGCGATGTCGACGGCAGCCGCGCGCCCGCGTGGTTGCGGTGGGGCGGGGCGTTCTGGCTGGCCGCGACGGTCGCGGCGACGCTCGGGTTCGGTTACCACTACGGCGTGGATCTGGTGGCGGGTGTGGTGCTGTGCCTGACCGTCGAATCGGCGCTGCGCGAACCTGAACGAGGCTGGGACGCGGCGCGGATCCGCCTGGTCGCCCTCGGATCGGCCGTGTTCGGTGGTCTGCTGCTCGGTTACCGCTACCTGGCGGTCGAGATGGCGCAGTACCCGGTGCTGGCCGGCGCCGTCGTGATCGGGCTGCTCGCGGCGGTCGCCGTGGCCTTCCATCTCACCTGGTTCGCCGCCGCGCCCGACCGGGCACCGGCCGCGGTCCGGGTGTAGTCAGTCGACCTCGTCGCCGAGTTCGTTGACGCGCAACAGGCCGTCGCGGTGCCGTTGCTCGCGGTAGGCGGTGCGCCCGAGCAGATGCGCGACCACCGGTGCGGTGATGATCGTGAACAGCGCGGTGAGCACGAGCATCCACACATTCGCGTCGCCGCGCAGGTCGATCCCGGTGCCGATGAGAACCATGATCAGGCCGATCACCTGCGGTTTGGTCGCCGCGTGCATCCGGGTGAGGGTGTCGGGAAAGCGCACGATTCCCAGTGCCGCGGTGCACGCGAGGACACAGCCGAGCACGATCAGCGGCGCCGACACCCACTCCCAGCCGCTCATCGGTCGTCCCGCACGCGAAAGCGCGTCACCGCGGCCGAGCCGAGGAAACCGACGAGGGCCAGCGCGACGATCGCCGGAATGACGGTGGTGTCGTTGCTGTAGGCCGCCCACACCGCGAGCCCGGACGCGGCGATGGCCATCAGCGAGTCGATCCCGACCACCCGGTCGAGGGTGCTCGGTCCGGCGAGGACGCGGTAGGCGGTGCAGATGGCGGCGAACGACAGCAGCACCGCCGCGATGACGGCGACGACGGTCATACCTGAACCTCCGGTCCGTGATGCCGCTCGCCTGGTCGTTCGAAGGCGTCGATGATGAGATGTTCCAGGCGGCGGGTGGTGCGGTAGAAGTCGTCGACCGCCTTGTCGCTGCCCACATCGAGCACGTGGACGTACACCACGCAGCGCTGACGGTCGATCTCGAGCACCATGGTGCCGGGAATGAGATTGAGCAGATCGGTGCAGATCACCAGCACCAGATCCGACTGGATACCGAGGGCCACGCGCAGCACACCCGACACCGGCGGGCCCGCGGGCCGCAGTGCGAACCAGGCCACCTGCACGCTCGACTCGAGTGCGTAATAGGTTGCCGCGGCGATCAATTCGAGGAAGGACAGTGGGTGGAACCGGCCGGTCACCGGGATCCGTGGCAGCGGAAGCGCGAACACGACGATCAGCGCGACCGCTCCACCGGCGAGCACATTGGCCGCGCTGAGGTCGCCCCACAGGGCCACCCACACGGCGGTCAGCCAGGCGAGGACGCCGAGTCGTAGGACGTTCTGCCGGTTCACGAGCCGGCGCAACACGGTCATCGCGGCTCCTGCCCCCCGAGGACGGATTGGATATACACCGACGGGTCGTTCAGATCGGCCGCGGCGCGTTCGGCGATACCGAGCACGGGTCCGGCGAACACGGTGAGCGCGAGGCCCGCGGTGATCAGCCCGGCGGTGGCGAGCACCATCAGCGCGGGCATGCGGCCGGGGTCGGTGCGGTCCTCGTATTGCACGTCGGTCGAATCCTCCACCAGGGTGGGCGGTTTCGCGGCGCTGAGATGACCCTCGGGCGCTTCTTCGCGCGGGCGCCAGAACGCTTTGCCCCAGACCCGCGCCACCGCGTAGAGCGTGAGCAGGCTGGTGATCACCGAACCGGCGACCAGCACCCAGGCCAGCACGCTGCCGTCGGCCGCACCCGCCTCGAGCAGGGTCACCTTGCCGATGAAGCCCGAGAAGGGCGGAATACCACCGAGATTCAGTGCCGGTACTAGGAAAAGCAGTCCGAGTAGCGGACTCGCCGAGGCGAGCCCACCGAGGCGGCGCAGCGACACCGACCCGGCCTGGCGCTCGATCAGGCCGACGGCGAGGAACAGCGCCGTCTGCACCAGAATGTGGTGGGCCACATAGAACACCGCGCCGGTGAGCCCGGCCGACCCGGCCAGCCCGATACCGAAAACCATGTACCCGATGTGGCTCACGAGGGTGAACGACAGCAGACGCCGGATATCGGTCTGGGCGATCGCGCCGAGAATGCCGACGAGCATGGTCGCCAGCCCGCACACCAGCAGGATGTCGTCGAACGCGCCGTCCGGGAACCACAGCGTGTGCGTCCGGATGATCGCGTACACACCGACCTTGGTGAGCAGGCCCGCGAACACGGCGGTCACCGGCGCGGGCGCGGTGGGGTAGGAGTCGGGCAGCCAACTCGACAGCGGGAACACCGCCGCCTTGATCCCGAACGCCACAAGCAGCACGGCGTAGCAGGCCGTGCGCACCCCCTGCGGTGTCGCCTCGAGCCGGACGGCCAGTTGCGCGAGGTTCAGGGTGCCGGTGGCCGCGTAGGTGAGGCCGATGCCGATCAGGAAGATCATCGACGACACCATCGACACCATCACGTACGCGATGCCGGTGCGGATGCGTTCCTCGGTGGCGCCGACGGTGAGCAGCACGAACGAGGCGGCGAGCAGCAGCTCGAACCCGACGAACAAGTTGAACAGGTCACCGGCCAGGAACGCCATCGACACACCGGCCGTGAGCACCAGGTAGGTGGGCCGGTAGATGGAGGTGGGCTGGTTCTCGTCGCCGTCGGAGATGTTCTGCCCCGCACCGTAGATCGACACGAGGAGCAGGACGAACGCCGAGACCAGCAGCATCGCCGCGCTGAGCCGGTCGACGACGAGGGTGATCCCGATCGGGGTCGGCCAGCCGCCCACCTGCACCGCCGTCGTGCCGTCACGGTCGGCGAGATACAGCAGCAGCGCGCTGATGACGAGCACACCCGACAGCGCGACCATCGACACCAGCCGCTGGACGCGCGGTCGGCGTCCGAAGATCAGGGTGACCGCGGCGGCGAGCAGCGGGACGAGTACCGGCAGCGCGGCGAGGTCGGAAAGCAACTGCGGGGAAAGGATCATTCGGCCGGGTCCTCGCTCTCGCGTCGGGCCGCGACCTGGGTGTCCTCGGGGTCGTTGCGGACATCTTCGGTGGTGGTCAGCCGGTAGGCGCGGTAGGCGAGGGCGAGCACGAACGCGGCCAAGCCCATCGTGATGACGATGGCGGTGAGCACCATCGCCTGGGCCAGCGGATCGGCCATGCCGTCGGGCGAGGTGTCCGAGCCGGAAAGCACCGGTGGGTTCCCGTCCGGCCCGCCGCCGACGGTGAGGATCAGCAGGTTGACCGCGTTGCCGAGCAGGATGATCCCCAGCAGCATCTTCGACACCACCCGCTCGAGCACCAGATACACCCCACAGGCGGTGAGCGCGCCGATCGTGAGCAGCATGACGAGGTTGGCACTCATGAGATCTCCTTGTCCAGGCGGGCGCCGAGGCTGCGCAGGACGTCGAGGGTGAGGCCGACGATCACCAGGTACACGCCGAGATCGAAGAACATGGCGGTGACGAGTTTGATGTGGCCGAGCACCGGCACGGTGATCTCGACGATCGCCGAGGACAGTGGTGGGGCCCCGAGCAGCAGCGATGTGGTCGCCGTCCCGGCGGCGAGGACCAGGCCCGCGCCGAGGAGGTGCCCGGCGTCGACCGGGAGGGCCTCGCCGAGTTCGTAGCGTCCACCCGCCAGGTAGCGCAGGGTGAGGGCGAGCCCGGCGAGCAGGCCGCCGGCGAAGCCGCCGCCGGGCGCGTTGTGGCCGGAGAAGAAGAAGTACACCGACAGGACCATGATGGTCGGGAACAGCAGCCGGGTGGTGATCTGCAGGACCATCGACCGTTCGCGCCGGTCGAGCAGCCGGGCGGCGGGCAGCCAGCTCACCGCGTCGGGGTTGTAGTTCGGTGCGTCGGCGGCGCGGGGCGCGCTGCCGAAGCGGCGGCTGCGGAACACCAGCGAGGCCACACCGGTGGCGGCGACGACGAGGACCGAGATCTCGCCGAGGGTGTCCCAGGCGCGGATGTCGACGAGCAGCACGTTCACCGCGTTCTTGCCGCCACCCACCCGGTAGGCGGCGTCGGGGATGGTGCGCCAGATCGGTTCGCTGTGCCGGGCGGCGGAGGCGAACGCGGCGAGTACCGTCACGGTGACGCCGACCGCGATGGCGAGCAGCGCGCGACGGACCTTGAACGCGGCGGCGTAGCCGTCGGCGATCTCGGCCGGGAATCCGCGCAATACCAGCACGAAGATCACCAGAGTCAGTGTCTCGACCAGGAATTGGGTGAGCGCGAGGTCCGGTGCGCCGTGCAGCGCGAAGATCACGCCGCAGCCGTATCCGGTGACACCGACCACGAGCACACTGGCCAACCTGTTGCGCAGCACCGTCGCCGCGAGCGCCATGGCGATCATGATCGCGCCGATCACCGCCTGCAACGGTGAATCCCACAGGTGCAGGGTGATGCCCGTGCGGGTGCCGGTCGCGAGCATCACGGCGGGCAGCACGATGAGCGTGCAGAGGATGAAGGCCTGGCTGACGGGCAGCGAACCGGACTGCACCGTGCCGGTGAGGCGAAGCGAGAGCCGGTCCATCGCCCGCAGCGCGGCGTCGTAACCCCGGTCGGCATTGCCGAGTCGCGGGCGGGCCGGTTCCTGAATCCTGTTGCGCACCAGAAACAATGCGAAACCGACCAGCACGATGACGGCGGTGAGCGCGAGGGCGGGCGTGAAGCCGTGCCACAGCGCGAGCGCCCCGTCGAGGACGCCCGGCAGGGTCTTCGCGTACGGGCTCAGCCACTCGTCGACGACCCCGGCGCCGAATCCGCCCGCCAGCCCGGCCACCGCGAGCACGGCAGGCGGGCCGACCAGCAGCGGTCCCGGCGCATGCCAAGTTGTCGTGACGCCGGGGCTCGTGCCGAACGCGGCCCACAGGAACCGCGCGCTGTAGGCGACGGTGAGGGCCGAGCCGACGGCGATGCCGGTCAGCAGCAGCACCCGCACCAGCGGGCTGAAAACCTGCGCCGCCCACACCGCGCTCAAGGCGGATTCCTTGCCGACGAACCCGAGCATCGGCGGCAACCCCGCCATACTGATCGCCGCGGTCGCCGCCACCGCGCACAGCACCGGCGCGCGCCGCCCGAGCCCCGACAACCGGCGCAGATCACGAGTGCCCGCACCGTGATCGATGATGCCGACCACCATGAACAGGCACGCCTTGAACAGCCCGTGCGCCACCAGCAGAGCCAGCCCGGCGAGCGCGGCATCCGGGGTGCCGATGGCCATCATGGTGATGAGCAGTCCGAGCTGGCTCACCGTGCCGAACGCCAGCACCAGTTTCAGGTCGTGCACCTGCATAGCCCGCCATCCGGCCAGCAGCATCGACGCGATCCCCAGCGGCAGCACGAGCACATGCCACGGTGGAGTCTGGGCGAGAGCGGGTGCCAGGCGGGCGACCAGATAGATGCCCGCTTTCACCATCGCGGCGGCGTGCAGATACGCGCTCACGGGAGTCGGCGCGGCCATCGCACCGGGCAACCAGAAGTGCAGTGGCACGATCGCCGACTTGCTCAGCGCACCGACGAGCACGAGCACCACCGCCACCGACACCGCGATCCCGCCGGGCGGGGATTCGCGGGCGAGCACGACCGACAGCAGGAAACTGTCGTAGCGCAATCCGAGGATCACGATGCCGACCAGCATCGCCAGCCCACCCGCCGCCGTGACCAGCAGAGCCTGGATCGCGGCGCGGCGACTCGCGGCCTGCTCGGCGTAGTGGCCGACAAGCAGGAACGACAGCACCGTGGTGATTTCCCAGAACACGTAGAGCAACAGCATGTTGTCGCTGGTCACCAGGCCGAACATGGCACCGGAGAAGCCGACCAGCTCGGCCGCGAATATCCCGAGCCGCGCCTCGTCACGGTCGAAATAGCGCCCGCAATAGGCCAGGATCAGCGCGCCGATGCCGAGGACGAGCACACACATCACGGCGGCGAGGGAATCGAAGCGCAGGTCGATGTCCATCGAGATCTGCGGCGCCCACCGCACCCGGCTGGTGACGGTGACGCCCCAGTGCGCGATCACCCACCCGAGACTGCCGAGCGGAACCAGCGCCAGCAGGTAGAAAGCATTGCGGCCCAGCGCTCGCACGCACAGCGGGGCCGCGAGCGCGGCCATTGCGTGAGCGAGCAGGACAGCGAGCAACCGCGCCTCCGGGTCTCCTAGCGTGTGGCGAGCCCCGATCCTACGGGCGCGGAGACGATGCGCGTCGGCACCGAGGTTGTCGCGTCGGCCATGTCGGCACCGGTGTGGCTATGACCTGGGGGCCGGTTCGGCGGGCCTGATCCAGTAGAACAGCGCCAGCGCGACCGCGGCGCCGATCGTGATGGCCAGCGCCGTGAACCCGGGGACCTGGTCGTCGGCGTTCACCCCGCCCGCGGGCCAGTTGCGCAGGCGGGTGGGGATGGCCCAGAGGATCGACGGCAGATACAGCGCCCCGAGGGCCAGTACCGCGCTCGGCAGATAACTCACCCGCACCGAGGCGAAGCCGTACCCGGCGACGGCGGCGAGCAACCCGGTGCCGATCATCCAGGTGACAGTCCAGCCGAAATTGTCGGTGAACAGCGAGAAGACCGCGATCGCGGCCGCACCGAGCAGCACCGGCCACGGTGACGGCCGCGCCAGTCCGGCCAGCACGGTGATCACGACCACCGCGATCACCACAAGCAGGTTCCAGCCGAGGCTCGGCGCGTCACCGAGCGAATCGGCCACGGCGGCCAGGCTGACCGCGAGCAGCACGGCGGCGCCGTCACGATCGGGCAGCAGCAGGGCGGTGACGAAGGCGGCGGTGACGGTGAGGACAACCGCGAGACCCACCTGTGCGGTGCTGGCGCGTCGTCCGTCGAATTCGCCCGAGAGCCATTCGGTGGTGAGCAGCAGGGTCAGTGCGAGCAGGGTGGTCGCGATGATCGGGGAGATCGGCAGGTCGGCGGCCAGCCGGGGCGGGGCGCCGAGGATGATGCCGTGCTGGTGCCGTGCGGTGTTCACCGCGAGCAGGACCAGGGCGAACAGCACCAGCCAGGTGGGGCTGTGCGCGGACTTGTCGGCCTGGGTCGAATTCGAGGTGAAGATCGCGACCACCTCGCCGTACACGAACACCACGATCGTTCCGACCGCGAAACCGACCGCGGGCCAACGCATCCGCAACGAGCAGATCCCGAGCGCGCCGTAGGCCGCGCCGCCGCAGATGCTGTCGATGTAGTTCTGGGTGGTCAGCACATCGGCCGAGGTCATCAGGGTGCCGATGTAGTAGTTCACGGCCAGTGCCGCCGTCGCGCAGGTGGCGGTGAGCCACACCAGCCCCGGCCGGGTGAGCGGGCGGACAAGCACCGCGACGACCACGGCGACGATGAGCCCGAGCGCGGCGGCCCGGGGGACGCTGTTGACCAGGCTGGTGACCCGGTACGGCGAATCGAGCGCCGAGGCGGCGGTGGTGCGGAACGTGAACGGCAGGAACAGCGCCATGCCCGCGACCGCGGCACCCGCGAACGCTGTCACCGCATCCAGACCATCACCGATCCTGGGCACGGTTCCGACGATACCGGCGAAACACGCGCCACCTGGGAAATCAGCCCCCGGGGCGGTTCATCCCCGGTTGCGCGCGTACTCCCGCAACGATTCGACCTGTGCGGGGTCGAGCGAGGGACGTACGGTGCGGCGGGCGGTCGCCACGTCCTCGGCGGTGACGTCGGCGGCGGCCATGTCGCGGCGCAGCGCCGTGAGGGCGGCCTCGCGCAGCAGGGCGGCGCAGTCGGCGGCGGAGTAGCCGTCGAGGTCGTCGGCAAGGGCGGCGAGGTCGACGTCGTCGGCCAGCGGCACCGAGCGACCGGTGGTGCGCAGGATGTCGAGGCGCGCGGCCGCGTCGGGCGGCGGGACGAACACCAGCCGTTCCAATCTGCCCGGGCGAAGCAGCGCCGGGTCGATGAGTTCGGGCCGGTTGGTCGCCCCGAGCACCACCACATCGCGCAGCGGCTCCACCCCGTCGAGTTCGGTGAGCAGGGCGGCGACCACCCGGTCCGACACTCCCGAATCGCTGCTCTGTCCCCGGCGTGGGGCGAGCGCGTCGACCTCGTCGAGGAAGATCAGCGACGGCGCCGAATCGCGGGCCCGCTGGAACAGTTCGCGCACCGCGCGCTCCGACGAACCGACCCACTTGTCCATCAGCTCGGCACCTTTCACCGCGTGGACGCTGAGCTGTCCGGTCCCGGCCAAGGCGCGGACCAGGAAGGTTTTGCCGCAACCGGGCGGCCCGTAGAGCAGCACGCCGCGCGGCGGCTCGATGCCGAGCCGGGCGAACGAGTCGGGGTGGCGCAGCGGCCACAGCACAGCCTCGGTGAGTGCCTGTTTGGTTTCCACCATGTCGCCCACGTCGTCGAGATCGAGGGAGCCGATGGCCAATTCCTCGGTGCCCGAACGGGACAGCGGCCGGATGACGTCGAGCGCGCCGATGAGGTCGTCCTGGGTGAGTTCGGGGTCGGCCTGTTCCCGGCTGGCCCGACCGGCCGCGCGCACCGCCGCCTCCCGGCACACCGCGGCGAGGTCGGCGACGACGAAACCCGGTGTTCGCGAGGCGATCACATCGAGATCGAGCTTGCCCGACGGCACCTTGCGCAGCAGCTGTTCCAGCAGCGCGCGGCGCACGAGTGCGGTCGGCAGCGGCAGCGCCAGCTCGCGGTCGCACAGATCTGGTGCCCGCAGCCGCGAATCCACCTGTGCCGGATGCGCGGTGGTGGCCAGTAGCGCGACGCGTGGCGCACGGACGGCAGCCCGCAACTGGTCGAGGATGAGGGTGGCGACCGGTTCCGCCTCCACCGGCAGCAACGCGTCGATATCGGTGACGATCAGCACCCCGCCCTGGTCGGTGGCGATATCGGCGACCGCCGCGGCGACCTCACGCAACCGCGCGCCGCTCTCGCTCGCCCCGACGCTCGGCCCGTCGAGGACGACGACCCGGCGTGGCGCGGCGACCGCTTCGGCGAGGGTCGCCTTGCCCACGCCCGCCGGACCGGTGATGAGCACACCGAGATGTGCCGGTGCGCCGAGGACTTTCAGCAGTTCCGGTTCGTCGAGCGCCAGACTCAGCCATTCGGCGAGCTTGGCCGCCTGGCTCTGCACGCCCGCCAGATCCTCCACCGGCACCGGCTCGCCCACCGTAGTCACCGCCGGTGCCTCGAGCGGGGTGTCGATGGCGCTGGCGTCGCGCTCCAGCGCGTGCTGCACCGCCGCCGCGCCGCTGCCCCAGCCGACCGCCGAATTCGGCTGCACACTCACCGGACCGGGCCGGGGGTCGATCGCGGTGACCGTGAGCAACTCGGTGGTCCAGGCGATCCCGAATGTGCGCGCCAGCGCCTGAGTGGTTGCCGCGGAGCTGATATCGGGGCCTAGGTCGCGTGGCAGCAACGACACCGTGTCGCCGACGGTCACCACCTTGCCGAGCAGGGCCTGGCGCAGCGTCGCGGCGGGAATGCTCGCCATCGCCTGCGCCGAACCGCTCAGCGAGATCTGCTTCGCGCCGAACACCGTCACCGGGGCGACGGTCACCGCCGCGTTCTCCCGCAGCCCGACATTCGACAGGGTCACGTCGTCGAGCAGCGCGACGCCGGGCGGGCTGCCCGCGGGCGCCTTGGCCACCACCGCGGCCGTGCGCCGCGCGCCGATCAGCGCGATACCGTCCCATTCCCGCAGGCCGAGCGCCGTGAGCGTCTCCGGATGCAGACGAACCACCCCGCGACGGGCGTCGGCGGCCGAGGGATTGAGACGAGCGGTCAGCGAAAGTTCAGCCACCGTGCCATTCTGCCCGCTGCCCGGACCGAGCGCTGTGGACGATCAGCGATCGATTGGCTCATCCCAAGGTCGGAGTCTGTACGCTGCACCCGACGCGCCGGACGTGCCGGCGCCGCGATCCACCGGGGAAACCAGCAGATGAACCGAATCTCTTCCGTCGTCGCGACTGCCGGGGCACTCACCCTGATCCTGGCAGGCTGCGGTTCCGCCGACGAAGCCACCGACGCCTCCGGCCTGCGCAAGGGCACGCCCGCGAGCACCACGGCACCGGCCACGACCACGTCCAAGGCGGCCGCGAGCGGTTCGCAGGTCACCTGCTCGGAATTCAAGTCGCTCGACAACGACGCGCAGACGCGGGTCATCGAGCAGATCCTGGCCGACAACCCCGGCGGCCCGTTCGAGGGCAGCCCGAACGTGGCGCTCGGCACCGCCAAACTGGTGTGCCTGGCACCGGGCAATGCCGACAAGACGGTGGCCGAGGCCGCCGGGATGACGCCCTGACCTCAGTGGATCAGTGATTGCCAGTTCTCGGGAACCCGGCCCGCCGGACCGGGAGCGGGCTGATCGGCGGGATGACTGGTCGGCGCCGCGAGTTCGGGTCCGCCCTCGTACATCTCGTTGGTCGCGAAGTTCCAGAACCAGTCCTCGCCGGGCTCGTAGCTCTGCGTGAACGGGTGACCGGTGCTGCCGTAGTGCCGGGTGGCGTGCTGGCTGGGGGAACTGTCGCAGCAGCCGATGTGCCCGCACTGCGCGCACCGGCGCAGGTGCACCCACCAGCCTCCGGCCTCGGTGCACTCGGCACACCCCGGCCCACTGGGCGGCACCGTTGGATCGATTCCTTCTGGCATTCGCTGACCTCCGTTTCCAGGCGGCTGGCGCCGCGGGGGTTCTCGGCGTGCTTGGAACCCTACGACCCGGCGGGTGCCTGCTGTGCGGGTTGCAGGGGCAGGCGCACGGTGAACCGCGTGTCGCCGGGAACGGAATCGACGCGGATGTCACCGTCGTGTTTGTTCACCACGATGCGGAACGAGATGTCCAGGCCGAGACCGGTGCCCTCACCGACCGGTTTGGTCGTGAAGAACGGTTCGAAGATGCGGTTGCGTGACTCCTCGGGGATCCCGGGACCCGTATCGCCGATTTCGACTGCCACACAATCGTTCTCACGATAGGTGCGCACGGTGAGGGTGCCCTCGCCGCCCATCGCGTACACCGCGTTGTCGATCAGATTCGTCCACACCTGGTTGAGTTCGGCGGCGAAGCACGGCACCGGCGGCAGGGCGCGGTCGTAGTCCTTGACCACCCGCACACCGTCACCGAGCTTGCGGTTGAGCATCACCAGGGTGGAATCGAGCAGTTCGTGCAAGTCGACGACCTGGTACGGCGCCCGGTCCATCTGCGAGTACTGCTTGGCCGCGCCGACGAGAGTGGAGATGCGGCCGGTGGAGTCGACGATCTCGTTCAGCAGCAGCTCGGTCTCGATGGTGTAGTTCAGCCAGCGCACCGCGCCCTCGAACACGTCGGCATGGCAGGCCTGCAGGGTCGCCTTCACCCCTTCGAGCCAGTCGACGTCGAGACCGGCCTGCACGAAGGTGGGCGCCAGGTTCCAGCCGTCGGCGATGCCCTCGTCGGTGAACCAGTCGGCGAGGGCGTCCTCGCGGTCGGCCGCCTCGAGCGGCGACAGATCCGGCGCCTTGGCCACCTGCTCAGCGGCCTGTTCCTGCAGCTCCACCAGGTGCACGAGGGCCTCGGTGGGGAACTTGCCCTCGGCCATCATCTTGAGCTTGTGCCGCATCCCGGCCACCCGCTCACGCAACCCGGCGGTGGCGCGCACGGCAGCGGCGGCGGGATTGTTGAGCTCGTGGGTGAGCCCCGCCGACAGCGAACCGAGCGCGACGAGCCGCTCGCGCTCGGCAATGCGCTGATTGGACCGCCGCCCACCGAAGAACGCGCCCTCGAGCAGGTGCACCGCCATCGGGAACCACGCGTGCATCATCCGGGAGAAGTCGGCCGCGTCGAGCACCAGGAACCGGGACCGGCGCAGCACATACATCGACCCGTTGTAGTTCGGCTCGGCCTTGTCGCCCAGGTACGCCGTCCACGCGCCCGCGTACACACCGCGCTGGTCGGTGCGGTTGGTTTCCACCTCCACCCCGCCCGAGAGCTTGGTCAGCTTCACCTCGCCGTCGATGAGCACGTAGAAGCAGGTCGCGGGTTGACCCTCGAGGAAAACCGGCCCCGGATCGACGTATTCGATGCGACCGGCCGCGCACAGCTCGGAAAGCTGTGCGTCGTCGAGCTTTTCGAACAGGAACAGAGTTCGCAGTTCTTCGGGATCACAGACCGACATCACGCCTCCTACGACAGGTACCGGTGCACGAACATCACGGCCATGGCGCCTTCGCCGACCGCCGAGGCGACCCGCTTGGCCGACTCCGCGTGCACGTCACCGGCCACGAACACCCCGGGCACGCTGGTTTCGAGGTGGTGCGGTGGGCGCGGCAGCTCCCAGCCTGCCGGGCGCGCGCCGTCGACGAGCAGGTCGGGGCCCGCCAGCACGTAGCCGGCGTCGTCACGGGCGACGACACCGTCGAGCCAGCCGGTCTGCGGTGCGGCGCCGATGAACAAGAACAATCGTTGCGCGTCGACCTTGTCCTCGGTGCCGTTGCGGTTGTCGCGCAGGACGATCCGTTCCAGATGCTGGTCGCCGTCGGCGCCGGTCACCTCGGTTTCGGTGTGCACGGTGATGTTCGGGATCTGCGCGATCTGCTGAATCAGGTAGTGCGACATCGACTTCTCCAGCGAGTCGCCACGCACCACCAGGTGCACGCCACGCGCGTGCCGCGACAGGAACACCGCGGCCTGCCCGGCGGAGTTCGCGCCGCCCACGATGTACACCTCCTGCTCGGCGCATTCGGTGGCCTCGGTCATCGCCGAGCCGTAATACACGCCGCGCCCCGTGAATTCGTCGACACCCGGCGCCGGATGACGTCGGTAGTCCACGCCGGTGGCGATGAGAACCGTGTGCGCGCACAGTGATCCGCCGTCGGCGAAGCGCACGGTGCGCGCCGAGCCGTTCACCTCCAGGCCCACGACCTCGCGGGTGGTGACGATCTCGGCTCCGAACTTGGCGGCCTGCCTGCGTGCGCGGTCGGCCAGTTGCGCGCCCGAAAGCCCGTCGGGGAACCCGAGATAGTTCTCGATGCGTGAGCTCTGCCCGGCCTGCCCGCCGGTCGCGGTGCGTTCCACCAGCACGGTGCGCAAACCCTCGGACGCTCCGTAGACGGCGGCGCCGAGCCCGGCCGGACCACCGCCGACGACGATCAGGTCGTAGAACTCGTCGCTGGCCTGCACGGTGAGACCGCAGCTTTCGGCGAGTTCGCTGTCGGTCGGCTGGATCAGTGCCTCACCGGCCTGGGTGATGACCACCGGACACGACTGCGGGTCGGCACCCGCCGCCTCGAGCAGCCGGGCGCCCTCGGGTTCGTCGCGCGGGTACCAGCGGTACGGCAACTGGTTGCGCGCCAAGAACTCTCGCACCTGCGAGGATCGCGGTGACCAGCGGTCACCGACCACCTTGGTCTCGTAGACGGGTCGCTGTTCGGCGCTGCGCCAGGCGTCGAGGAGCCCATCGATCACCGGATACAGCTTCTCCTCCGGCGGATCCCACGGCTTGAGCAGATAGTGGTCGAGGTCGACGACGTTGATCGCGTTGATCGCCGCATCGGTGTCGGCGTAGGCGGTGAGCAATACGCGGCGTGCGTAGGGATGCAGGTCCATCGCCTGCTCGAGGAATTCGATGCCGTCCATACCCGGCATGCGGTAGTCGGCGATCAATACGGCCACCGGCTGACCGCGCAGCTTCATCTCACGCAGGGCCTCGAGGGCCTGCGGACCCGATTCGGCGCGCAGAATGCGGTAGTCGGCGCCGAAGCGGCGGCGCAGGTCGCGCACCACCGCCCGCGATACGCCGGGATCGTCGTCGACGCTCAGAATGGCCGGTTTGGTCATGGCGGGATTGCTCACCCCGCAAGTATCCCCCGTGCGCGGAATCAGAGCTGGCGCTGCAGTACCAAGTCGAGCTCGGTGGGGGTGAGCAGGCGTTCGAGGCGTTCGTCGCGTTTGCGGCGGGTGAAGGCGCTGCGCAGGGCGAAGCTGTCATCCGGCTCGATGGTGGGGAGCAGCGGGACCTCGTTGATGTACCTGCGTGGCAGGAGTGAGCGCAGTTTCACGGCCGATCACCTCGGGGTCGACGACGGGTATGCCGGGCGGCTGAGCCTCTTCGATCAGCTACTTCGATTAGCGAAGAGTTTGCCAGCATGTCCGAGTCGGTGCAAGCGGGACGGTGTGGCCACGGCCGGAGGGCCGGTCGGTGACCTGCTTCGGTGCAGGTCACCGCCGTCGTGGTGGGATTTGCCGAGTCAGGACTTCCAGGCGGGCATGGTGATCACCTGTGCGGCATAGGACAACCCTGCGCCGAAGGCGATGAGCAGGGCCGTATCGCCCGGCTTCGATTCGCCCTTGCGCAGCAGCGCCTCCATGGCCAGCGGGATCGAGGCTGCCGAGGTGTTGCCCGACTCCTCGATGTCGTTGGCCAGCGCGCAGCTCTCCGGCAGCTTCAGCACCCGGGCCATGATCTCGATGATGCGGCCGTTGGCCTGGTGCGGGATCATCGCGTCGAGTTCGTCGGTGGTCAGGCCCGCGCGATCGATCGCCTCCCGGCACACCTTCTCCAGCGAGTGCGCCGCCCAGCGGAACACCGCCGTGCCCTCCATCGTGAGATAGGGCCGCACCGCCTCGACGCCCTTCTCCTCGATCTCGGCGAAGAACTCCATCCAGTCCTTGCTCTGGCGGATGGCGTGGTGCTGGGTGCCGTCCGAACCCCACACCGTCGGGCCGATGCCCTGCTCCGGTGCGGGCCCGACGATCACCGCGCCGGCGCCGTCGGCGAACAGGAAGGCGGTGGAACGGTCGGTGAAATCGATGGTGTCGGTGAGCTTTTCGACGCCGATCACCAGCACGTGCTGCGAGGTGCCCGCGCGCACGAGGTCCGAGGCCATGCCGACGGCGTGACAGAAACCGGCACAGCCCGCGGAGATGTCGAAGGCGGCGGCGCCGGTCATGTCCAGGTCGGTGGCGATGCGCGGCCCGATGGCCGGGGTGAGCAGCAGGTGGGTGGACGTCGCGACGATGACGCAGTCGACCTGATCGGCGGCGACACCCGCGGCGGCCATCGCGTCACGCGCGGCGGCAACGCTCATGGACTGCACGGTCTCGGAGTCCGAGGCGAAGCGGCGGGTCTTGATGCCGGATCGGGTCTGGATCCACTCGTCGCTCGAGTTGATCGGGCCCGCGACCTCGTCGTTGGTGACCACCCGGGCGGGGCGGTACACGCCCAGCCCGAGGATCGCGGTGTGCTCCGCGCCAGTCGTCTGGGCGATTCGAGCAGCCATGCGTATCTCCTCTGTACCTGGCAACCTGCGGGTTGCACCGCTGGGTGTACCTGAAGCATCGAAATCTGTCCCTCATCGCCCGTGACCCCTACGTGGACAAGATGTGAACGCGTAGACATGAGGCGTCCTCATATTAGCGCGAAAATCTGTCCGAAGAGTGTCGATTGTCACAAGAGGCGAGGGGTATAACTGTGAGACGAGGCGATAGCTAGCCGACCCTTCGAGGGAACGAGGTACACAATGCTCGGACTCGGGATCATTGGTTGGATCATCATCGGCGGACTCGCCGGATGGATAGCCAGCAAGTTCATGAAGACCGACGCCCAGCAGGGCATCCTGCTCAACATCGTCGTCGGTATCGTCGGCGGTCTGCTCGGCGGCTTCATCTTGAAGCTGTTCGGCGTCGACGTCGAGGGCGCGGGCTGGATCTTCAGCTTCATCACCTGTCTTGCCGGTGCCTGCCTGCTGTTGTTCCTGGTCGGACTCTTCACCGGGCGCAGATCAGCGCACTGACGGCCACTGCGGGCGACGGGCTTCCCGTAAGGTGTGATCGCTGTTGTCATCACACGAAAGAGGGAGCCCGTGGCACGCCGCCCCACCCCGCCCGGCACGCCCGAGACCACCGGCGTCGGCCATGTCGTCGACCTGGTCCGGGCCGCTGTACCTCCGCTGCACCCCGCAGGCCTGCCGTTCGTGGCGGCGCCGCTGGCGGTGGCGGTCGTCGGCGGACGCAACAAGTGGGTTCGGCGGGCCGGTTTAGCCGCCGCGGCGGCCTGCGCAGCCTTCTTCCGGCACCCGCACCGGGTGCCGCCCAACCGCGCGGGCATCGTCGTCGCACCCGCCGACGGTGAGATCGCCCTCGTCGACACGGCCGTGCCGCCCGCCGAACTCGGCCTGGGTGAGCAGCCGTTGCCGCGGGTGAGCATCTTCCTGTCCGTGCTCGACGTGCACGTGCAGCGCGTGCCCGTGTCCGGCACGGTGCGCGAGGTGCTGCACCAGCCGGGCAAATTCCTCTCCGCCGACCTGGCCGAGGCCTCCGACGCCAACGAGCGCAACAGCATGCTCATCGAGACGGCCGAGGGCAAGCAGGTCGTCGTCGTGCAGATCGCCGGCCTGCTCGCGCGCCGGATCGTCTGCGACGCCCGCGTCGGCGATCAGCTCACCATCGGTGACACCTACGGACTCATCCGTTTCGGTTCCCGCGTGGACACCTACTTCCCGGCGGGCACCGAACTGCTGGTGACCCCCGGTCAGCGCACGATCGGAGCCGAAACCGTGCTGGCTGTGCTGGGATGATCGAACAGGCGCATTCGGCTCGCCGCCGTCGGCCGCGTTCGGTCCGGTTGCTGCCGAGCATCGTCACCATCCTCGCGCTGTGCTCGGGGTTGTCGGCGGTGAAGTTCGGGCTCGACGGTGAACTCGGCATCGCGCTGGCCATGGTCGGTGCCGCCGCCGTGCTCGACACCCTCGACGGCCGCTTGGCGCGCATGCTCGACGCCACCTCCAAGATGGGCGCCGAACTCGACTCGCTCTCCGACGCCATCTCCTTCGGCGTCGCGCCCGCGCTCGTCCTCTACGTCACGCTCCTCGACGGGTACAGCGCGGGCTGGATCATCGCCCTGATGTACGCGGTGAGCCTGGTGCTTCGCTTGGCCAGGTTCAACACCCTGCTCGACGACGATTCCCGCCCGAACTGGGCGCGTGAGTACTTCACCGGTGTGCCCGCGCCCGCGGGTGCCCTGATCGCGCTGGTCCCGATCGCGCTGAAGGTGCAGTTCGGCGACGGCTGGTGGGACAGCTTCACCTTCGTCGCCGTGTGGACGACCTTCGCCGCGCTGCTGTGCGTGAGCACCATCCCGACGCTCGCCATGAAGTCGGTGTCGGTGGCACCGCAGGCCGCGGCCGGTCTGCTGGTGCTCGTCGCGGTCGCGGCCGCGCTGCTGGTGACCTACCCGATCGTGCTGCTGCTGATCCTCGTCGCGCTGTATCTGGGTCACATCCCGTTCGCCTGGCGCTCGGCACGCTGGGTGGCGGCGCGACCGGAGACCTGGCAGCACAAACCCGCCGAGCGGCGGGCCCAGCGGCGTGCGCAGCGGCGGATGCCGCAGATCCGCCGTCCGGCGATTCGCGGGTCGGCGCGGTTGCGGTTACGTCGTCCACGCGAGGACTAGCTTCCCGGCGAGACGCCGCCCACATCCTGCTGATCGCGGGGCCGGGTGGGCGGTACCGTAGCGCCACTACGGCAAGGGAGCGCGGGTGGAATCGGACGGGATCACGGAGTTCTCGCGGCATCGGCCGAGGCTGTTCGCGCTTGCCTACCGCATGTTCGGTGCCGCGAGCGAGGCCGAGGACATCGTGCAGGAGGCCTACCTGCGCTGGGCAGCCGCCGACCGGTCCGCGATCGACAATCCCGAGGCGTGGCTCACCACCGTCACCGTGAACCTGTGCCGCACCGAGCTGGCGTCGGCGCGTGCCCGGCGCGAGACCTACGTCGGCCCGTGGTTGCCCGAGCCGGTGCCCTCCGGGGAATTCGGTCCGCTGGAAACCGTCGAGGAACGCGAATCGGTATCGCTGGCGCTGCTCACCGCGATGGAACGGCTCAACCCGGTGGAGCGTGCGGTGTTCGTGCTGCGCGAGGCGTTCGGCTACCCGCACGCCGAGATCGCGGCGATGCTCGACCTCACCGAGGCCAACTCGCAGCAGATCCTGCACCGGGCCACCACCCGGGTGCGCGGCGGGAAGCGGCGCTACCCGGCGCCGAACGAGCAGGTGCGTGCCCTGTTCGAGCGATTCATGTCCGCCGCCGCAACCGGTGATGTCGCCGGTCTGCGCGCCATGCTCGCCGCCGACGTGGTGAGCATGGCCGACGGCGGCGGCAAGGTGACCGCCGCCCGCCGCCCGGTGACGGGCGCCGACCAGGTGTCGCGTTACCTCGTCGGGCTCACCAAGTTCCTCACCCCGGCAACGACTTTCGCCTTCGACGAGGTGAACGGCGAGCTGGCGTTGATCGTGCGGGCCGACGGTGTGCAGCCCAGTTCGGTCATGTTCTTCGAGATCGACGACGCGGGCTTGGTCGACGAGGTACTCATCGTGGTGAACCCGGACAAACTGGACCGATTCGCGGTGTGAGCCGGATCACCGGTACGACCTGTCAGGAAAGCGGGGGCTGTCCGGTCTGGAGGGTGTCGGCACATCGAGAGGAGCCACACCATGACCGGTCAGCATCGGATCGTCGTTCTCGGCGCGGGGTACGCGGGTCTCGCGGCGGCCCGCCGTCTGGCCCGCACATCGCGTGACACGACGATCACCGTGGTCGATTCCCGCGCCGAGTTCGTCGAGCGTGTGCGGTTGCACCAGGAGGCGGCGGGGCAGCGAATCAAGCGCTGGGAGCTGCGGAAGTTGTTAGAGCGCAAGGGGGCAGAGTTCGTTCAGGCGAGAGTCTCGGGTCTCGACCCGGTGACCAAGCAGGTTCACCTCGAGGAGCTTGCCGGCTCACCGGAAGGCGCTGGTCGTCGGCCCTCGAACATCGGTGAATGGTCACTCGCGTACGACACGTTGGTCTACGCGCTCGGTAGCGCGGCCGATCGGTCGGGTGCGCCGGGCGTGGCCGAATACGCGCGGTCTGTCGCGACGCCCGAGGATGTACGTGCCCTGCCCGAGGGGCGGGTCATTGTGGTCGGCTCCGGATCGACGGGCATCGAGCTGGCGGCGGAACTCGCCGAATCGCAAAGCTATTCGGCAGTGACTCTGGTCGGTGCCGATGAGCCGGGCGCCTGGTTGTCGACGCGGGCCGTCGAGAGCATCCGTGCCACGCTCACCCGGCTCGGGGTGGAAATCCGGTCGTCGGCGAAGGTCGTCGAGGTGCTGCCGACGGGTGTGCGGCTCGCCGACGACACCGTCATCGAAGCCGAATCAGTGGTCTGGACAGCAGGTTTCACCGTTCCCGACCTGGCCCGGAGCGCCGGTCTCGCGGTCGACGATCACGGCCGCATCCGCACCGACGCGACCCTGCGCTCGATCTCCCATCCCGACATCTACGCCGCCGGCGATGCGGCGCTGATCGCAGGGCCGGGCGATCGTCCGCTCCGAATGGCTTGTGCCACGGCTATTCCGGCGGGTGGTTACGTGGCCCGGGCGATTGTCGCCCGGGCCAAGGGCGACGAGCCGGAGCCGATGAACTTCCGCTACCAGCTCCAATGCCTCAGTCTCGGCCGCCGCGATGCCGTCATACAGGTGCTCAATGCCGACGACACTCCCGGAGCGCGCGTGATCCGGGGCCGTACGGGTGCGCTGGTGAAGGAATTGATCGTTCGCGGCGCGGGAATGACAGTCGGCTTGCGCTGACGGTCAGCACCGATTGCGCCGGGCGGGGCTTCTCACGGCTGCGGTGATCTGCCCGGCCCACGGGGCGAGGGCGATCAGGGTGAGCACCGTGAGCCACGGGAGGCGCCACCACCAGCGCAATTCGTAGGTGGCAGAAGGTGGTTCGGCGGTCAGGAGCCGGGCTGTCGACGACCACGCGACGAAGGCGTCACCGATCGGAACAAGGCCGAGCGCATAGCGTTTCGAGCCGGGCAGGTCGATCGGCAGGCCGAGCAGTTCGCCTTCGGCGGCCAAGGCGCGGGCCAGGGTGTCGTCACCGTTGACGCGGGCGGCACCCTGGGCGACCACCGTGGCCGACAGGCTCACACCCGCGATCAGCGGCCCCGAGTCCACGTCGCCGCTGCCCTCCACCCCCTTCGGGTATTCGCGAAGTGCGGGACCGAAACTGCCTGGGTAAGCCACGAATCGGTCGCGATACAGCGCGTATTGCGCCTGGGCGAATGCCGGGTCGATCTCGGGCAGGAATCGATGGATCATCGTCTGCGAGGTCGCCCTCGACCCTTCGACCAGCGAGCCGTCCGAAGCGGAAACCTGGTGGGGGAGCAGCCCTGTGGACGGATCGAGCCGCGCCTCGGCTTGGTTCACCCAGCGTTCGATCACCGCCGAATACCGCGCACCGAACAGCTTGTCGTGCAACCGCAACGAGGCGTTGGCGACGGTGGAGTCCACCGGCCACGCCTGCCCGCGATACGCCTGCAGAAACGGTGTCTCCGAGGCCGCGAATGCCTGCGCGATTTCCTCTGTTTGCGCGGAAAACCGTTGTACTGCAACTGAATCAGAGCGGTCGAGAGTCAGGATCGCCCCGCGCAACCAATTCGTCCATCCCGCCCAGAAGATCCCGTACGCGGGTTGCAATTGCGGATCGAATACCGCCCGCCCCTCCTCGGACTCCATTCGTGCCAGCGCCCACCGTGATTCGCGCACCGCCTCGTCACGGAGATCGGAATCGGCATGCGCCGCCTGCACCCAGCTGAGTCCGTAGAGCACGTTCGAGAACAGATGCCCTTCCGGAAACAGTTGCTGCGCTGCGGAATCGGAGCCGTCGTCCAATGCCGAACGCAGAAACGCCAGCTGCCGTTCCGTGGCACCGGGTATCTCCCCGATGCCCGGTTGCGAAAACAGGAAACGACCCGCCGCGACCAGACAAACCATAGTCACCAGCACGCCCGCGCAGCGCAGGCCCCACCCCAGGATTCTCCCCATGCCCACACTCTGCCACCGATTTAATCGTCAACTAGCAGTTGACGCATAGGTGATCGTCAACTTAGAGTTGACGCATGAGCACACCGAACATCCGCCTCGACGATCTGATCGACGGCATCAAGAAGGCCCGCCCCGACAACGTCCTCGAACAACTCACCGACGCCGTCGTCGTCGGCGATCACATGGGCGAGGTCGCCGACCACCTCATCGGCCACTTCGTCGACCAGGCACGCCGCTCCGGCGCCTCCTGGACCGAGATCGGCGCCAGCATGGGCGTCAGCAAGCAGGCCGCGCAGAAGCGCTTCGTTCCCAAGCGGCCCGGCGACGCCGCCGCGATGGACCCGCAGGCCGGGTTCGCCAAGTTCACCCCGCGTGCGCGGCAGGTCGTCGTCGACGCGCAGGAGTCGGCGCGGGCGGCGAACAACGACCAGATCACTCTCGGCCATCTGATCCTGGCCCTGATCGGTCAGCGAGAAGGTCTCGCGGCCAAGGAAATCGAGGCCAGGGGTGTCGAACTCGACGCTGTTCGCGCGGCGGCCACCGCGGGGCTACCCGGTGCCGCCGACGAGGTGCCCGCGCTCATCCCGTTCGACGGGGAAACCAAGAAGGTGCTGGAACTGACTTTTCGCGAGGCGCTTCGCCTCGGCCACAACTACATCGGCACCGAGCACATCCTGCTCGCGCTGCTCGAGCACGAGAACGGCTCGGGTGTGCTCAGTGACCTCGGCCTGGACAAGGCTGTTGTAGAAGCCGAACTCGTCGAACTGCTGAGCCAGTTCCTCGCCGCGCAGGAAGAATCCTGATCCCGTCGCCTCCGGCGCGGCGGTTCGTGCCGGAGGCGACCTTGCACTCTCGTCACTCGAGTGCTAAAAATGGCCTTGGCACTCACGTCTGTTGAGTGCCAGGTCGGGACGGTGAGATCGGGTTCCATCGACACCCTCGGTCGTCCGTCGCGGGCACCGCACCTGGCCAGCGTACTTGGGGACGATCCAACCTGTGGTCGTCTCGTGTGTCAGCCATAGACATGTGGAGGATCTCAACGCAATGGCCAAGACAATTGCGTACGACGAAGAGGCCCGTCGCGGTCTCGAGCGGGGTCTGAACGCCCTCGCCGACGCTGTCAAGGTGACGCTGGGCCCGAAGGGTCGCAACGTCGTGCTCGAGAAGAAGTGGGGCGCCCCCACGATCACCAACGATGGTGTGTCCATCGCCAAGGAGATCGACCTCGAGGACCCGTACGAGAAGATCGGCGCCGAGCTGGTCAAGGAAGTCGCCAAGAAGACGGACGACGTCGCCGGCGACGGTACGACCACCGCTACCGTGCTCGCCCAGGCGCTCGTGCGTGAAGGTCTGCGCAACGTCGCGGCCGGCGCGAACCCGCTGGGCCTGAAGCGCGGCATCGAGAAGGCCGTCGAGGCCGTCACCGCCAAGCTGCTCGACTCCGCCAAGGAGATCGACACCAAGGAGCAGATCGCCGCCACCGCGGGTATCTCCGCCGGTGACCCGGCCATCGGCCAGCTCATCGCCGAGGCGATGGACAAGGTCGGCAAGGAAGGTGTCATCACCGTCGAGGAGAGCAACACCTTCGGGCTCCAGCTGGAGCTCACCGAGGGTATGCGCTTCGACAAGGGCTACATCTCCGGTTACTTCGTCACCGACCCCGAGCGTCAGGAAGCGGTCCTCGAGGACCCGTACATCCTGCTCGTGTCGTCGAAGATCTCGACCGTCAAGGACCTGCTGCCGCTGCTGGAGAAGGTCATCCAGGCCGGCAAGCCGCTGCTGATCATCGCCGAGGACGTCGAGGGCGAGGCCCTGTCGACCCTGGTCGTGAACAAGATCCGTGGCACCTTCAAGTCCGTCGCCGTCAAGGCCCCGGGCTTCGGTGACCGTCGCAAGGCCCAGCTGGCCGACATCGCCATCCTCACCGGTGGCGAGGTCATCAGCGAAGAGGTCGGCCTGTCGCTGGAGACCGCCGGTCTCGAGCTGCTCGGCCAGGCGCGCAAGGTCGTCGTCACCAAGGACGAGACCACCATCGTCGAGGGCGCGGGCGACGCGGAGGCCATCAAGGGCCGCGTGGCGCAGATCCGCACCGAGATCGAGAACTCGGACTCGGACTACGACCGTGAGAAGCTGCAGGAACGTCTGGCCAAGCTGGCCGGCGGCGTCGCGGTGATCAAGGCCGGTGCCGCTACCGAGGTCGAGCTCAAGGAGCGCAAGCACCGCATCGAAGATGCCGTGCGCAACGCCAAGGCCGCCGTCGAAGAGGGCATCGTCGCCGGTGGTGGCGTGGCCCTGCTGCAGTCGGCGCCCGCACTGGACGACCTGAAGCTGACCGGCGACGAAGCAACCGGTGCCAACATCGTGCGCGTCGCGCTGTCGGCCCCGCTGAAGCAGATCGCCTTCAACGCCGGCCTCGAGCCCGGCGTGGTCGCCGAGAAGGTCTCGAACCTGCCCGCGGGTTCCGGCCTGAACGCCGACTCCGGCGAGTACGAGGACCTGCTGGCCGCCGGCGTCGCCGACCCGGTCAAGGTCACCCGTTCGGCCCTGCAGAACGCGGCCTCCATCGCGGCCCTGTTCCTCACCACCGAGGCCGTCGTCGCCGACAAGCCGGAAAAGGCGGCCCCCGCGGCCGACCCCACCGGCGGCATGGGCGGCATGGACTTCTGATCCCCTGATCAGCTAGTTCAACAAGTCCACGAAGGCCGGTCCACTCTCGAGTGGACCGGCCTTCGGTCTGTCCGACAGGAGCGTGAAGTGGCGTTCGCCCGCACTGTCCGCAAGTACACCGTCACCCGGCGAGTAGTCGGGCGCAACCGATGAGCAGGCGAAGGCAAACGCGATCGTGCCTGAGGGCAGTCCGATCTAGCCGACGGGCGTCAGGCGCAGGCGTTCGGCTAGTTCGTTGAAGATGTAGAAGTTGGGGATGGTGTTGACGGGGGCCAGGGACATCCACATGCCTGCGACTTTGAGGCGGATGTGGCCGCTGCGGGCGTCGATGAGTTGGATGTTGGTCCAGGGGAAGGGTTCGCCCTTGTAGGTGAGGGCGTCGAGGGAGAGGCCGAGGTCGCCGAAGTTCACGGTTTCGCCGTTGTCGATGGCGGCGACGGCGAGGGGGAGTTGGGTTGCGGTGACGGCGGATTGGATGGCGCGTGCCCATTCGCGGGCGCGGGCGAATCCCTCTTCGTCGATTTCGGCGCGGCCCGCGGGACCGGTGAGTTCGAGGCGGTAGACGACGGGAACCGTGTCGTGGAAGGGGATTTCCTCCTGCCGCACCTCGGTGGTGTCCCACCGGAATCCGGCGACGCGCTGACCCGAGTGGTACACCGTGACCCCGTATTCGAACAGGTCGATGCGGGCGGCGCGGTTCTGCCGGTTGATGATTCCGCGCCGGAAGGCGAGCATCACCGGGACCGCCGCGATCATGAGCAGCGCGACGGCACCGGGCCACGCGCCGACGATCAGGCAGATCACCCCGATGAACGCGATGCAGCCCGCGACGATGCCGCACCCGCGCACGAAGGTGTCGTCGGCCGGAGTGGCCAGGAAGGTGTCGCGGTGCGCACCGAGTTGCTGGTACTCCGCCATGAGGTGTATCAGCTGGGTCAGCGGCACGGGGTGGCGAGCCTCGGCTACGGTCTCCGGCCTGTTCGGAGTGATCACTTGTCCCTCCATGAGGCGTTTCATCCGCGGCGAAGCGTATTCGACCGGCGCAGATAACGCCACCTGTGGGGCGCTCGAAATCCGCCCACGACCGGCCTGGACACGCTCCATACGCATGCGTATGGTTTGCGCAGGGGCACCGCTGAGAGGTTGGATGAATGATCCGCAACATTCACGAGCGAACAATTCAGGCACCGGCCGCACAGGTCGGCGAACTGCTCGACAACGTGGCGATTGCGGGAAACCCGTTGTGGCCCAGCGAGAAATGGCCACCGCTGGAGCTGGACGGCCCACTGGCCGAAGGCGCGACGGGCGGCCACGGTTCGACTCTCTACACCTGCACCGCCTACCGCCCAGGTGAATTCGTCGAGTTCACCTTCACGCCCGGTTTCATGCTCGAGGGCACCCACACCTTCGAGGTGATCGGCAAAGACGCGTCAAGCGCCCTGCGCCATGTGATCTCGGCCGAAACCCGAGGCGTATCCGGATTCCTGGGCTGGCACCTCGCCATCCGACCACTGCACGACGCCTTGCTCGAGGAACTGCTGGACAACGCCGAAACCGCCGTCGGCGCACCGCCCGCACCGTACCGATGGCCGCTGCGCGCCCGGCTGCTCTACTGGACTTTCGTCAAGCTCGGCCTCGACTGATTACACCAGCCGTTCGAGAATCGAATCGACCAATTCGCTGGTCGCGGGCAAGCTTTCGGGCGACACCCGCGCCAGCTGATTGATCCCGTGATAGATGCCGACGGCCACCGCCGCCCGCGTATCCGCCTGCTGTGCGGCCACTCCGAGCAGACGCAACTGCGCGGCCACGTACTCGATCCGCCGCGCCGCGACCCGTCGCATGGCAGCGGCGACCGCCGGCTGGTCGATGGCGGCCAGCAACGCCAGTTCCTCGCGGCCTTCGGTGGCGTAGTCGATGACATCGGTGAACAGCACCCGTAGCCGCTGCGCCGGGTCGGTGAGCTTGTCCAGCGCGGCGATCACCGCGTCGGTGCCCTCGCGTTCCCAGTGCGCGAGGACGGCGTCGACGAGGGCCGGGCGGTCCTTGAAATGCCAGTAGAAGCTGCCCTTGGTGGCGCCGAGACGTTTGGCGAGCGGCTCGACGGCCACACCGGCCAGACCGTTCTCGCCGAGGGCGACGATCGCGGCGGCGACCCAGTCGTCGGCACTGAGCCTGCGAGCGGAGGGTGACTTCACAGCCATACGCTATCGAATGGCCGCGCTAGGCTCGAGTGGTGGAGTTTCTCGACGAAGGCGCGGGCCCGGCGATTGTGTGCGTGCACGGGATCCCGGGTTCGGTCGAATGGTTCGGCGCCGCCGCCGAGCGGCTGACTCCCCGTTTCCGGGTGATCCGGGTGGACCTTCGCGCCGCTCCGGCGGATTTCGCCGCCCCGGCCAGATCGGCGCCCATCGCGGCCCTGCTCGCGGAGCTCGATCTGTCCGATGTGACGGTGGTCGGCCATTCGTTCGGCGCGGAGATCGCGCTCGAGCTGGCAACGCTGCCCCGTGTGACACGGGCGGTGGTGGTCGGGCAGAGCCCGGACTACACGGCCGCGCGGATTCCGGGGTTCGCCCGGCGGGTGGTCCGCCCGTGGTCGGTGCGGCTCGCGCAGCGCTGGACGCCGGGTTTCGTGATCCGCCAAGGCAATCGGACCTTGTTCGCGCCGCGGTTCCGCTACGCGTCGGTGCCCGGTCTCGCGGAGGCGGTCGTGCGCGACTTCCGTTCGGCGGCGCCGACGGGCCTGGCCTATGCCGTCGGTGCCCGCGCCGACGACTTCGCCGCCCGGCCGCTCGATGCCAGGGTGGCGGCGCTGGACGTACCGGTGCTCGCCGTGCACGGCCGCCACGACCACCTCTACGACGCCACCGCCACCCTCGCCCGGTTCGCCGCCGCCGGGGCGCGCACGCATCTGGTCGAGCACGCCGGGCATTCCCCGCAGGTCGAACAGCCCGACGAATTCGTCACTGTGCTGGAGGAATTCGTGCGGTCAGAACCCGTCGATCGCTGACACCACGAACGGCCCCGGCTTCTCGTCGCTGCCCATCGGTCCGCCCTTGTCGAATTGCGACGACACGATCAGCGCCCGGTCCCCGGAATGCACCATCGTGGTGGGGGTGCTCAGGGCCGGATCGTGGAATTCGCGTTCCCGCGTGGCCGCACCGCCGTGGTCGGTGACGGTCCAGCGGCTGATGGTGTTGTCGGTGTTGTGCACCACCCACAGCGTGTCGCCGCGCAGTTCCAGGCCGTCGCCGTTGCGCACGGTGCCGCCGGTCAGTGTCACCTCGCGGATCGGCTCGGCGCCGGTGAGGTCGATCCGGTACAGCTCGCCCGCCGACATCGCGACGACGAGCAGGTAGGTGCCCGCCTCGTCGGCGACGATCCCGTTGAGCTCGAAGGTCTTCGGGTCGCGTGGTCCGAGGACCGGTGCGAGGTCGGCGGCGACGGTGAGCTCGCCCCGGCCTTCCGTGGCGTTCGCGAGGGTGGCGCGGTAGACGACATTGCGGATGCTGTCGGTGAGGTAGGCGCTGCCGTCGGCGCCGAAGGCGAGGTCGTTGACGAAGCGCGGGCGGTCGTCCGGGACGTCGAACCGGGCGAGCAGGGCACGAGAACCAATGTCGTACACCATGACTCCCGCGGTCGAGTCGATCACCCACAGCCTGCCGTCGCGGTCCACCTGTAGTCCGTTGGTTGTCTTACGGCCGTCGGCGCCTGCCGGGAGGAACACCTCGGCCGTCGCCGCGTCCGCTCCCGCGCGGAAGACGGTGCCGTCGGCGTAGGAGCCGACATAGCTGGTTCCGGTGCGTGGATCGAGCGCGATGCCCTCGGGGTAGACGGCCGCCCCCGGCAGTCCATATGCGGTGCTCAGGACCGGTGACGGGGCCGGGGCGTCGGTGCCGCAGGCGGTGAGGGCGAGGCAGGTGACGGCCATCGCGAGGGTCCTGATCATGGTTAAGCCTCTCGTTCATGTAACGCAACACCTCATGGAACGAGCAGAAATGTAGATTAGAGTTCTAATGTTCGTCAAGGGTGATACTTCGAAATGGGCGGATACCATGCAGCCATGACGTCCATGCCCTCGACCGAGAGGCTGGGCACGTTCCTCAAGCGTGCCGAGCAAGCCATGATCGCGGCGAAAACAGCCGCGCTCAAACCGGCCGGGCTGACGGTTCCGCAGTTCAGCGCACTGATGTACCTCGCCGAGAACCCCGGCATCTCGGCTGCCGCTCTTGCCCGGCTGGCAGGGGTGACGCCGCCGACGATGAACACCGTCCTGACCAATCTGGTGGACCGTGGCCTGGTCGAACGCTCACCGCACGAGTGGCACAGGAACGTCCTCGAGACGCGGCTGACCGAGGCGGGCCGAGAGGTCACCGAGGCGGCCGACGCGCGCGCGATCGCGGTGGAACGCGCCGCGGCCGCCCACTTCACCGCCGAGGAGTTCGCCACGCTGACCGCACTGCTGACCCGCACGGCACAGGCTTTCGAGGAAGTCCGCCAGGATCTTCCGTAGCAAACGCGAAGAGCCCGCCGGAGGGGTCCGGCGGGCTCTTGGTCGAGCGGGTCAGCGTTCGGCCGCGGCCTTGATCTTGCGCAGCGTCTCGTGCATGCCCGAGACGAGATCGGCCTCGAACTTCTCCTCGCCACCGGCGAGCTTGATCACCGGGCCCATCCAGCCGGGAATTCCCTTGGGGTCGAGGGTGCGTCGCTCGACGAGGCGGGTGCCCGCGGCGGTCGGCGCGAGCTCGTAGCTCCACACGGTGTGGTTCTCGTTCATCCGGAACGCCAGCGCGGTGTTGGGGACGAACCGCACGATGCGCGAGCTGGTCGGCCAGACCTTCCAGCCGTCGCGGTTGAAGTTGATGGTGCGCGCCCCTTCGCGAACCCCGCCGATCGCCAGCATCTTGACCGTGGTCGGGCTGAACTCCGACATCCGGTTCAGGTCCGCGAGAATCGACCAGACCTTCTCCGGCGATGCGGCGATGTCGATACTTGCTTCGAGATTGTTCGGCAACGGTGCCTCCGGGGTGTGCGTGACGTACGGTCACACCGAGCATAGGGTCGCCACCCGCCTGAGCCCTCCGCCCACAGTCGGATTTTCCGCCGCCCTGGTTTTCGGGGGCTTGTGGGTCCTCACAGAAAAGTGGGGGAAATTCCTTTAAAACACCTCCTATTCACATTCGCCTTCGGTATCGTCCGAGACGGCAAATCGCCAGTGACAGAAGGTCACAGAGTGTCAACTTGGAGTGCACCATGCTTTACAACATCACCGAGTCCAACTCCGGCAGCAGCGGCGACGGCGGCATCCTCGCCCTGCTGATGAGTCTGCTCACCAGCTCGATGAGCACCGGTTCGGCCCAGACCTCCGGTAACTGAGCGCATCTGAAGCAAACTTCCGGCTAACGCGCGGTAAGCCGGGAGGGCTGTCGTTGGGCCCGATCCATGACGAGGGGATCGGGCCCTTCGGTATTGTCAGCGACAATGTCACAGGATGCGAATACGGGACGAATGTATGCCGGGCAGCCCGTAGAGGACCGGCAACGCCAGCGGCGTGCGCGTTTTCTGGAGTCAGGCCTGACGGTCTTCGCGCGCGACGGGTACGCCAACAGTTCGGTCGGTGCCATCTGTAAGGACGCCGGACTGTCGTCGCGGCAGTTCTACGAGGAGTTCACCGGCCGCGAATCGCTGCTACTCGAGCTGTACGAGCAGATCGACCGCGAATCCCGCGAGGCGGTGGCTACCGCCCTCGCGGCGAAGAGCGACGCCAGCGCGATCGACCAGATCGACGCGGCCGTGCGCGCTTACGTCGAGACCATCGGCACCGATCCGCGCAAGGCGCGGGTGGCGCTGGTCGAGGTGGTCGGCGCCGGACCCAAGGTCGAGAAGTTCCGCCTCGAGCTACGCCGGGTGTGGGGTTCGCTGCTGGCGGGCGCCGCCGAGGACGCGGCCATGCACGGCGAAATCCCCCCGGGCGACTACGAATTGCGGGTGCTCGCCATCATCGGCGCGGTGAACTATGTGGTCGACGGCTGGAGCGGTGCCGATCCTCGTCCGCCGCTCGACGATGTGATCCAGGTGCTGAGCCGGGTGATTCTCGGCGCGGTCGGGGCTTGATGGCGCGGGTCGAGACCGTCCCGATCCAGGTGCCCGACGGCACCACCCTGCCCGTGCGGCTGATTCCGGCGCGCGGGCCGCACCGCCATCCGGTGACCCCCGACGCCCCGCGTCCGGTGATCGTGATCGTGCCCGGCCTCGCCGTGCCCGGTGAGTTCTACGAATACTTCGCCCACCAGCTGGCCGGGCGCGGATTCGATGTGGCCATCGGCGAATTGCGTGGTCAGGGCGGTAGTACTCACCGTCCCGGTGCCGAAAGTACCTACGGTTACCACGAATTGGTCGCCGTGGATTTTCCGGCGATGCTGCAGGTGGTGCGGCACCGTTTCCCCAGCAGCACCCCGTACCTGCTCGGGCACAGCATGGGCGGCCAGCTGTCGGTGCTCTACGCGGCCCGGGTGCGCGGCAGGCTCGGCGGACTGATCCTGATCGCCTCCGGCACACCGTATTACCGCGGCTACCGAGGCGTGCTCGGCCCGGGGATGCTCGTCGGCACGGCCGCGGTGGCGGTCGCGTCGAATCTCGCCGGCTTCTGGCCGGGTGACATGCTGGGCAAACGGGCATACGGCCGCCAGTCCAAGGTGCTCATGTCGGACTGGGCCCGCCTGGCCCGGACCGGCCGCTTCGTTCCGGTCGGCGCCGATATCGATTACGAGGAACGTGTCGCGCGGCTGAAGTTCCCGGTGCTGTCGATCACCATCGAGGGCGACGAGATGACGCCGCAGACCTCCGCCGACCATCTGCTGAGCAAGATGCCCGCCGCCGAGATCACTCGCCGGTTCGAGCCGGAACCGCTGGGCCACAACGGCTGGATCACCAACCCGGACTCGACCGTCGACGCCGTCGAGAAGTGGCTGCGCGACCGCTGAGCGGCACCGCCGGTTCGCCTACCGTCCGCGACTCTCCATCAGCATCTGCGTGAAGAACTCGTACACCAGCGCCGACAGGTACGCCGACTGCTTGTTGTCGGCCGCGCCGCCGTGTCCGCCCTCGATGTTCTCGTAGTACCAGACGGTGCGGTCCTGAGACTCCAGCAGCGCGGCCATCTTTCGCGCATGCCCCGGGTGGACCCGGTCGTCGCGGGTGGAGGTGGCGAGCAGGATCGGCGGGTACTGCTTGCCGGGGTCGGTGTTCTGGTACGGCGAGTACTCGCTGATGAACGCCCACTCTTCGGGCTTGTCCGGGTCGCCGTACTCCGCGATCCAGGAGGCGCCTGCCAGCAGCAGGTGGTAGCGCTTCATGTCCAGCAGCGGCACCTGGCACACGATGGCGCCGAACAGTTCCGGGTAGCGGGTGAGCATCACGCCCATCAGCAGACCGCCGTTGCTGCCGCCGATCGCACCGAGCCGGTCGGCGGTGGTGATGCCGCGGGTCACCAGGTCGCGGGCTACCGCCGCGAAGTCCTCGAAGGCGCGGTGGCGGTGCTCTTTCAGTGCGGCCGTGTGCCATTCGGGCCCGTACTCGCCGCCGCCACGGATATTGGCCAGCACGTAGGTGCCGCCCTTTTCGAGCCACGCCATGCCCGCCGTGCCCAGGTACACCGGGGTTCTGGAGACTTCGAAGCCGCCGTAGCCGTTCATGATCGTCGGGCCGGGGGTGCCGCGGCGATCACGGTGGCGGATCACGAAGTAGGGGACCGCGGTTCCGTCGTCGGAGGTGGCAAAAAACTGCTCGGTTTCGATGCCGTCGGCGTCGAAGTACGCGGGTGCCTGCTTCAACAGCGCGGGAGTTTCGCCGACCGCGCTGTTCAGGAGGGTGGTCGGGGTGGTGAAACCGGTAGTGGTGAGCATGAATTCGTCGCCACCTTCCACCGGGTCGAGATTGCTCACGGAGGTGCTCGACATGGCGGGGGTGTCGGGGAGGTCCGCGCTCGCCCAGCCGTCGGGGCCGGGGGTGAGGACGCGCAGGCCCGTCTGCACATCGCGCAGGGTGGTGAGGATCAGGTGGTTCTCGGTCCAGCCCCACGATTCCAGCGAGGTGTGCGGATCGGGGGCGAACAGTACCTCGAACTGCCTTCCACCCGCGAGGAAGTCATTGATATCGGTGACCAGCAAGCTGCCCGCCGGGAAGGTGGTGTCGGCGGGGGCCCACTCGGTCTTCAGTCGCACCAGCAGCCAGTCGCGGTACCAGTCGACGTCGGCGTCGGTCGGTGTTTCCACCAGTCGCCATTCACCGTCGATGAGCAGGGAGACCTCGGAATTGAAGAAGTCCGTCGATCGATACAGGTAGTGCCGTTCGTAACCGGGGTGCCTGTCGTATCCGGCGCCGATCGACACATCACTCGGCTTGCCCTCGAAAACCGTTTCGGCGGCCGATAGTTCGGTGCCGCGCCGCCAGCGCTTCGCGATGCGGGGGTAGCCCGAATCGGTGAGTGACGCCGGTCCGAAATCAGTGCCGACGTAGACGGTGTCGGCGTCGATCCAGCCGATTCTTGACTTGGCCTCGGGCAGAAAGAACCCGCCGTCCTCAGGGGCGATGAATTCTCTTGTGGTCATGTCGAATTCGCGTTCGACCGTGGCATCGGCACCACCGCGCGACAGGTGGATGATGGCGCGTTCCTGCGACGGCCGAAGCACCGCGGCCCCACCCCACACCCAGTTCTCCCCATCGGCCTCGGCGAGCGCGTCGACATCGATCAGCACATCCCACTCGGGATTCTCGGTGGCATACGACTCGAACGTCGTCCGCCGCCACAGCCCGCGCGGGTGCTCGGCGTCGCGCCAGAAGTTGTACAGCCACGGTCCGCGCCGCGCGGGATAGGCGATCTTGGTGTCGTCGTCGAGCATCGCGAGGATGCGCTGCTCGAGGTCGGCGAACCGTTCGGTGTTCGCGAATCGGTCCGCGACCACCTCGTTGCGGGCACGGGCCCAGTCCAGCGCCGGTTCGGCGGTTACGTCTTCGAGCCAGAGGTAGGGATCGGTCACATTCTGCTCAACGCCGCTCATCCCCACATTGTTGCCGACGTGACTCACCAATAGTGCGCGACGTCTATCACCACACGGGACGGGCCTTCGAGGGTGAACACACGGAATGGCAGCCGGGCGCGCACGCCGAGCCCGAGGGTGGTCTGGCCCTCGAACGAACCGGCCCAGGCGACCTGACGGAAGGTCTGGTAGCCGTTCACGTTCACGAGGTCGCTGCGGTTACTCGGCAGGTAGGTGCTCGCGCCTGCGTCGTCGTGTGCGGGTGCCAGTACGGTGACCTGCAGGAACGCGCCGCCGCGCAGCGGGACGCCCGCACCGGAACCGTCCTGGGCGACGGTGCCGACGTAGCCCACCCGGTATCCGGCCTGCGGTCCGGTGAGGTCGATCACGAGACGGTCGTAGCAATCGTGTCGGCCCGCGCGCACATCGCGCACGACACCCGAGGAGTAGTTCGGACTCGACTTGTCGAGCGAGCCCCACGCGAGACCGCAGTAGGAGGGGGTCGCCGCGGCGGGCAGTGTCGAAAGGCCGACAGCCGCCGCGAAGCAAGCGAGCAGGACGAGGAAGCGACGCATGTCGCACCGCCTTCGAGCAAAGGGACGCAGTACTGATCAATCGGACGAATCAGACATCGCGTTAGCGTCGGTCCGGTGCCGATAGCGTTGCGAAACGTAGGATCGCAGGTCACGGATAACGATGGGGAGGTGTGTCCATGCTCTGGGAGCAGCATTGCTGTCTGCCGTTGTTGCCGACGGCACGGGTCGCGGATCTGGCGCGCTACCCGCTCGGGTCGTATCTGTCGGTGAATGTCGGGTATTCGGGGGAGACCAAGGCCGGCTCGCTCGCCCTGCTGCGGTTGTTCCGTGAGCAGGCCGCCGCCGACCCACGGTTCCGGCTGGTCGATCGGGTGAGGGATATCGGTGCGCCCGAAGTGATTTCACTGGCCTTCGACCTTGAGGATTCCGCACCGCTCGACGGTGACCTCGACAACGTCGCGGTCTTCTATGAACTCGGCGTGCGCTCCCTGCTGCCCACTTACAACCACGCCAACGCGGCCGGCTGCGGCTGCCTCGACACTGTCGACACCGGCCTCACCGCGTACGGAAAAGACCTGGTGCGCAAGCTCAACGAGGTCGGCATGTTCGTCGACGGCTCGCACTGCTCCCGCCGCACCGGCCTCGACCTGGCCACCCACACCGCCGCCCCCATGATCTACTCTCACTCCAATTTCGCTGCCCTGTGGGCACATCCGCGCAATATCACCGACGACCAGGCTCGCGCCTGTGCCGCGACGGGCGGGGTGATCGGCATCAACGGTGTCGGCATCTTCCTCGGCGAGAACGCCCCCGAAGCGCGAGCCGAGCGCCTCGCCGCCATGGCCGACCACATCCGCTACGGCGTCGACCTGGTCGGCATCGACCACATCGGCATCGGCTCCGACTACTCCTTCGACGGCGACCAATTCAACGCCGAGATCCACGAGAACCCCGCCGCCTTCTCCGCGGACTACACCGCCTGGGGCCCGTTGCAGTGGACCCCACCCGAAGACCTCCTCGGCGAAACCCCCGGCATCCCCAGCCTCGACGACCTCCTCGCAGCCCGAGGCTTCACCCCCGTCGAACGCACCGCCCTCTTCAGCGGCAACTTCACCCGCGTAGCCACCCAGGTCTGGCGCTGACCTGGACAGTCGATCACCACGCTCCGGTGGCGGACGGCACTCGGCCGATGCCGCCGCCAGCGCGTGGTGATCTTGGTCCTCACGCGAGGTGGACGAGCATCTTGCCGGTGTTGGCGCCGGTGAGGACGCCGAGGAGGGCGGCGGGGGCTTGGTCGAGGCCCTCGTAGGTGGTTTCGGCGGTGCGGAGGGTGCCGTCGGCGAGCCAGGCGGCGGCCTTCGGGATGTACTCGGCGAAGAGGGGGAGGTAGCTGGTCACGAGCATGCCGCGCAGGGTGATTTCCTTGGTCGCCGCGAGGTAGAGGTCGGGGGTGGAATGGGTGGTCGCGCCGTTGTAGCCGCTGATGGCGCCGACCAGGGCGATGCGGCCGTGCTGGTTGAGCGCCTCGATCGCGACCTTGAGGTGTTCACCGCCGACGCTGTCGAGGTACACATCGATGCCGTCCGGTGCGGCTTCGGTGAGCTGTCCGGCGAGGTCACCGGCGCGGTGGTCGATCGCCGCGTCGAAACCGAACTCGTCGAGCACCTTTCGCGTCTTGACCGGGCCACCCGCGGAACCGATCACTCTTTTCGCACCGAGGGCCTTGGCGATCTGGCCCGCCACACTGCCGACCGCGCCCGCGGCCGCCGAGATGAACACCGTGTCGCCCGGCTCCACCTTCGCCACCTCGGTCAGGGCGGCGTAGGCGGTGAGGCCGGTAGTGCCGAGAGCGCCGAGGAAGTGCTGTGGGGCAGCGAGTTCGGGGTCGATGGGAGTGACCGATGCCGCATCGACGACGGAGTGTTCGCGCCATCCGGCGAAGTGCGTCACCGTGGTGCCGACCGCGATATCCGCTTTCGACGCGATCACCTCACCGATCGCCGAACCTTCCAGTGCCGCACCGATTTCGAACGGCGCGATGTAGGACGGCTTGTCGTCCATCCGGCCGCGCATGTACGGGTCGACCGACATCCAGGTGTTGCGCATCAGGATCTGTCCGTCGGCGAGTTCGGGCAGCTCCCGCTCCACGAGGGCGAAGTCGGTGGCGACCGGTGCACCGTTCGGGCGGGCGGCGAGGTGGATTTCGCGGGTATGCGTCGGAATGGTCATGATCTAGCCTTCTTTCGAGGTCAGCCGGTGTTTTCTGACCGGTGAAGACCACGTTATGGCGGTCCGGTCGCCGTTCCCAGGTCCGCGCACGCCACCACCCGGTCCTTACGCGCCAGGGCCCGACAGGCGCGTGCCATGGTCGCCACACCTGGCGATCGAAAGGATTTCGCACCGATGAGTTCCGTGCGCACGGTGCGTCTATATCGATGACAACCGTTTCGCCAGGAGGCGCGAGCATGGGCAAAGTATTCACGCATATGACGATGTCGCTGGACGGATTCGTCGCCGACCCCGACGACGGGATCGGCGAACTGTTCGAGTGGTACGAGGGCGGCGAGGTGACCGTGCCGAGCGCGAGCAGCGAGCGGTCGCTGCAGGTCGACGAGGCAGGCGCACAGGTGCTGCGCGAGTGGATCGACAACACGGGCGCTCTCATCGCGGGCCGCCGTCTGTTCGACATGACCAACGGTTGGGGCGACAAGCACCCGGTGGGCGCGCCCGTTGTCGTCGTCACCCATCACGCCCCGGACGACGCCGCGCAGCGCTGGCCGAACACCACATTCGTCGGCGATGTGGCCGCCGCCGTCACCGAGGCCAAGCGGATCGCGGGCGACAAGAACGTCACCATCGCCAGCTCGACGATCATCCAGCAGGCCCTCGACCTCGGCCTGGTCGACGAGGTGTGCGTGAGCCTCGTGCCGGTGCTGTTCGGCGAGGGCGTCTCCTACTTCGGCAAGCTCGCGAAAGGACACCTGCTGCTCGACGACCCGGTCGTCGTCCCGGGCCGCCGCGCCACCCACCTGAGCTACAAGGTCCGTCGCTGAACGACCACTGCCCGGCCCCTGCGCGACAGGACCGGGCGGTGGCGATTCGGGCTAGTCGGCCACGGGTGCAGGCACGAACTGCGCGGGCCGCTTTCGGGCCGCGAACTTCTCGTACAGGAAGAAATATCCCTTCACGTATTGCCCCACGAGAATCGCGTTGATGATCGTCCCTTCGCGAATGAAATGCGGTGCGCCGAGGAACACGAGCCCGATGCCTACCGAAAGCGCGAGCAGGGTGCAGTCGAAGACCGTCTTGATATTGCCCCATTTCCGGCCGGTCATCTGCTGGATGGTGTTCACGAACAGATCGATCGGCATCAGGATCAGATTCGCGCGGATCATCAGGAACAGACCGAGCGCCAGCATCGCATCGGCGAAGACCAGCAGGACCAGGTTGGCCGTGTACGGCTCGAGATGGATCCACTCGGTGAGCCACAGGTTGAGATCGAGGAGCAGGGCCAGCACCAGCGCCGGGATCATCGAGAGCAGATAACTCGCCTTGAAGGCCTTCGGGCGGACCAGGAAGGTCAGCACGAGCATGATGACCTCGAGGATGAGATTGTAATTACCCTGACTCAACGGTGTGAAGACCAGCGTCATGGTGCGGGTGAGGCTGCTCTGCGGGGAAATGCCGATCGCCGCCCTGATGGCCAGGCTGAGACCGAGGGTGAGGATGTATATCCCGGCCACGTAGGTGATCCAGCGGCGCACCTTGTTCCCGTTGTCGATGACTGCCGCGTCTTTGTCGTGTTGCATAACGGTGGATCCCTTGCTCTGCGGTAGCCGAGGCTATTTCATGAAGCCGAAGCGGTCGAGCGAGATGAACAGCGTCAGCAATTTGTTGACCACCGGCTCACCTTCGTTCTTGTTGCCGAGAACGGCCAGGGCGTTGTCGATCGCGCGGGTGGCTTCGACGAGTTCGGCGAGGTCCATATCGGCCATCACGCCGTAGAAGTCGAGCGGCAGCACAGCTTTTACCGCACCACCCTCGGTGACGACGCAACCGCCGACGAGACCGTCCAGGTGCTGGACGCTGCCGCACATCTCGGCGCTGTCTGCACCTACGACCACGAAATAGGCCTTCGGCGCGGGCCAGAACGTGGCGACCGCACCGCCCTCGATAGAGACGCCTTTGAACAAGCCGTTCACGATGTGCCGCTCCCCGTCGGCATAGCGCTGCACGAGCGAGATCCGGTTGAGCCGCACACCCTCGTGCTCGGGCACGATCGAACCGTCGCGCACAGGAACCCAGACTTCCTGGGCGAACTTGAGATGCCCGCGGCCGTAGACGTCGAAGAGCAGGACTTTCGCCCGCGTGCCGTCGTCGGAGAGCTCGAGCGGTGTGAGGTCGAGCTGCTCGGGACGCAGGTCGTCGAGACCGGGACGCGGTTGTTTGGCGAGCACCGAATAGTCGATGCGGATTGGATCGAGCAGCCGGCGGTCCTTCGCCATCAGCTTGCCGCCCTTGAAGACATAGCGCGGATTGATGCGCGAAAGGCTGTCGGTGAGCACGATGTCGGCGAATCGACCCGGGCTCAGCGAACCGAGATCACGATCCTTGTGGAAGGAACGCGCGGCATACAGGGTGCCCATCTTGATCGCCTGAATCGGCGGCATCCCCATTTCGACGGCCAGCGAGATCACCCAGTCGATATGGCCCTGCCGCAATACCCGGTCCACCGAGATATTGTCGGCGCAGAGCTGGAAATTCTCGGCGGGCCAGCGACGTTTGACGATGGCGCGCAACATGGTTCGAATCACCTCCGGACTGCCGACCCCGAATTTGATCTGGGTGTTCAGGCCGTAGCGGATGCTCTTCTCGATATCGTCTTCGTTCCAGACATCGTGGTTGTTGTCGACGCCGATGGCGGGCATGTAATTCAGCAGGGTGTCCGACAGCGCCGTCACGCCCCAGTGGCAGTTCACGAATCCCGCGTTGGCCCGGCCGAGTGCGGACTTGCGGAAATCCTCGGCATTGCCGGTCATATACGACAGGTGGGCGAGTTCACCCAGGCCGATGACCGGATCCATCTCCAGCATCGCCTCGGTGACTTCCGGTGGGGTCTTCTTCCCCGGTGCGAACGCGTAGAGCCGGTACGGGAGCTTGTCGTGGTCGGCGAACAGTGCCCGCGCCGCGTCGACGGCCTCCTTGCCCGCCGCACTGGCGAAGTCGAGCGTCTCCCCGAAAACCGTCGTGGTTCCGCTCGGGACGAGCGCCTCGCCGAACGCTGCCGGATGTGCCAGCTGGGACTCGAAGTGCAGATGCACATCGATCAGTCCGGGAATCGCGTAAAGACCACCGCCGTCGAAGGATTCGCGGTAACGAATGGTGTCGTCGGGATTCAGCGCGATGATGCGTTCGCCGTGCACCAGAAGCGAACCGGGATAAACGGTTTCGCTGTGTACGTCGAGTATGTGCAGATTGTGGACCAGCAGGTCGGCTTCCCGCCTGCCCTCCAGGATGTCGAAAATCGTCCGGACATGGTTTTCCTGATCAGCGACCGCGGCGGATCCGGCGAAGGAGTCGGTTGTCGAATTCGATCGGGGCATCGGCGTCCTCATCTCGATATGTGTGCCTGTATTGATTGGACGCGACCGGCACTGTTGCCCACAAGCATTCGTTTTCGCACGAGGTGTACTCAATTCTCGTACACTCTGCCGAGGAGGTGCGTGATGCTCCATTCACGATTGCTGCACTACATCGACGAGGTAGCACGGCTCGGGTCGATTCGTGCGGCAGGCGCCCGGCTGCACGTCGCGCCCTCGGCGATCAACCGGCAGATCCTGCTGCTCGAGGCGGAGCTGGAACAGCCGCTGTTCGAGCGGTTGCCTCGCGGTATGCGCCTCACCCCGGCCGGCGAGGCGCTGGTCGCCCATATCCGGCAGACGCTGCGCCAATACCGGGAAACGGTCACCGATATCCGGGACCTGCGCGCCCTCGGCAGCGGCGAGGTGGTCATCGCCACCATGACGGGCCTGGCCAGCAGCGTCGTCGCCACCGCCGCCGCGAGCTTCCGGGCTCGGCATCCGCAGATCCGGATCTCGATCCGCACCATGTCGACCCTCGACATCGTGGGGGCCATCGAGAACAGCGAAGCCGACCTCGGCCTCGGCTTCAACATCCCCGCCTCGGCCCAGCTGGAAGTCTGCTGGCAGATGAACACCCGGCTGGGAGTTGTTGTCTCACCGCATCATCCGCTCGCGCCGATGGACACTGTCCCGCTCGCCCAGTGCACGCCGTTTCCGCTGATCTTCGCCGACCGGTCCATGGTGATCCACGGCATCGTCGCCGAAGCCTTCACCAATGCGGGCCTCGATATCCAACCGGCTTTCCACACCAATTCGATCGAGACGATGAAACGGCTCGCCATGTCCGGGGAGGCGATCGCCTTTCTCAGCGAATTCGACATCGCCGAGGAACTCCGCGACGGGCGGCTGCTCTTCCGTCAGGTTCGAGACGCGTTCAGCCTCAACATCATCTCCCTCGTGCGCCGCGAGAAGCACGCGCACGGGCTGGCCGGCTTTCTGCTCGCCGACGAGATCGGGAAGACCTTGCGGCCCGGTGCGTCAGCGCGCGACGGTGGGCGGGGTTCCGGTCCAGCGGTGGAAGGCCTTGCGGAGGGCGCGGTCGTCGGTGAAGGCCAGGTGGCGGGCGATGGTTGAGGTGGTGAGGCCCTGGGAGAGCAGGGTTTTCGCGCGCTCGTAGCGGAGGCGGTCCAGTTCCTCGCGCCAGGTGGTGCCCTGTTCGGCGAGGTGGCGTTGCAGGGAGCGTTCGCTCATGGCCAGGGCTTTCGCGACGCGGGCGAGGGTGGGGTCGGCGGCATCGAGGGCGGAGGCGAGGGCGATACGGAACGCGTCGAGGGGGTCGGCGACGGTGCGTGCGGACGCGAGGACGAGGTCGGCGTGGCTGCGCATCAGGTCGGCGAGCATCGGGTCGGCGCGGGGGAGTGGGGCGTTGGCATCGTCGGCACGGAACGTGATCGAGTCGGCGCTGGCACCGAATTCGATGGCGTGCGTGCCGAATACATCGATCAGGTGGTGGTGGTCCGGTGGTGCCGGATGCCCGAAGGTCACCTTCGCCGGGACAAGTGGGCGGCCGGTCGCCTCGCGGGCGCGGCGCAGGTAATAAGCCAGAACGTATTCGTTGACCGTCGACGCGACCACCGGGTCGCTCGCCGATGTGCGATAGCCGATAGTGAGATCGGGTTCGCCGGACAGGTCGAAACCTTCGGCAGCCGCGGTGACCAGGCGGTGGTACGGCTGGGCAGCGCGCAACGAATCCGCCAGTGTCGCACCGGTTGTCACCAGGTAATCCCAGGTGTTCAAAGTGCCGAGCGGTGCGGCCTCGGCTACTGCGGCGCCCGCGCCGGGCCGCGCGATCAACTCCCACAGCCTGAGCAGCGAACTCATCGGCAGCCGGTTCAGCTCACCACGCAGCACCACGTCGTCGGTGCCGGGTACGCGCACCAGCTGTTCCTCGGCCACCCCGAACCGCCGCGCCGACTGAACCAGCAGACGCACCAGATGGACCGAAACGGTGCCGTCGACCCGGCTGCCGATCTCCGCTCGGCCCCCTGATCCCGCGCCGCTCACCCCGCTGACAGTACCGTTCGGTCCGCCTCGATCGAGGTCGGGCGCGGCCAGTTGTGGCCCGCCGAACGCTCGAGCGCAACCCGCGCCACCACGTCCGCCGAGGTCACGTGGAGTCCGCGGTCAGTCTTTGGAGTGTCGACCCCCGTCAGGGACGGGCGGCGCACCGGGTTCACGAAAGGTCAAGCGTGGCGGCTTGTAGATGCGGGATACATACGCGTAGCGCATGTCTCGTCCACCCGGACGGGACACGACGCCATACTTGGCCGGATCACCGGCGAACCAGATCTCGCGAGTGCCATGGTTGACCAGTTTTCCCCTGTCCCACGCCCACGTGCTGAGCAGGAGTGTGCTCACTGTTTCGCCGTGCGGGCCGAGCAGGTCCACCCACTCGTAGCGGGTACCGGACAGGTACCGGATCCGCCACACAGTCCACGGGTTCCGCAGGGCTTTGCGGCGGCGCCGATTGATCCACAGGAAGCACCCACCGAACATCGTCCCGATGATGAAGTACTGCGAGACCAAGATCGCCACGTCGTTGTCTTTGCTGATCAATACGACGGTCAGTGGTCCGCTGGCCAGCGCGGTGAGTAGCAACGGCCACCGAATCCACCAATTGTGGCGCAACGCTCGCCTGGTCGGTGGAAACTTCCGAGCCGGTCCTGGGGGCGGTGGAACGTCCATCGCGGGTGGCCGGTTCACAGGTCGAGACTTGGGGTCGTCGAGGAGGCTACGAATTCGAGGCTGGCCGCCATTCCGAACAGCATGGGGCCGAATTCGGGCCCTCGATCGACTTCGGCGGTAGCCACCTCGACCACCGCAACGGTTGTCCCGTCCGGTGACGGAATCACCGCTTCCATCTGGTAGGTGTGCGCGGCATCATCGGATTTCCGCAGCGCGGGCAGGTCCGGGGAGGGATAGTGGCCGATGCCCTCGCTGAACAGCAGTGGTCGCTCGCCGACATCGACACCTTCTACCCGCCAGCCGATCTCGTCGCGGGTCTTGTGCTGCGCGATATCGGCCAGGGTGAGGCGAGGATTACGGGGTGCGCCTGCGTCGAGGCACGAGATTGTCAGCCAGGACACGACCGGATGCCCGTCGGCACTTCGGTGCGTGCCGATACCGCAGTACACGGCATTGCGCTTGGCCAGCGCCTCCAGCATGAATTCGAGTGTGCCGAGGGTTTTCGGCACACTCTCGCGCAGTGTTCCTGTGGTCTGCTGCGACAGCAGTGGGTCGGCGGCTGAGATCGCGGTGGCGACACCGGCCAGCGGGAGTTCGTGGTAGCCGGGCGGGATTTCCACAGCCACGGCGTAGCGCGGCGGTCGCGTCGGATTGCTCGTCATCGTTCGATACCCTCGATCGCTCAGTCTCCGAAGATGCTTCCCAGGGCCACACCGGCCACTGATCCGACCGCGCCCTCTGTCCGCTTGAGTACCGTGAGCGCCACGGCGGGATCGGCCACACTGTGCGCGCCCTCCACGCCGGTGGCTTGCAGCAGCCGATTGACCCCGTTGGTGACGCCGGTATTGGCCATGATGTCCGTTACGCCCCCGACGTTGTGGTCGGTCATGAATTTGTTGACCAGCCCAGGATTGTGGGCTGCCTCCGACCAGGCGCGTGCCATGCCCTCGAAGCGGCCGACATCGCCCGCCGCGTCACCGAGCATGGCTACCTTGCCGACCTTGCCGAGTGCTCCGACACCGGGAATCAGCCCGAGCGCGTCGCCCGAGAGTTGCATGCCTGCGCTGAATTTCTCGCTCAGAGTGCCGTGCAGCAGGTCGTCGCGTAGTTCGTCGTCGGTGAGGGTCAGACCGAGTGCTCCGACGCCGGCCACCAGGGAGATGCCCAGTGCAATTGCGCTGACCGGGGGCGGGGTGATCACCGCCAGTAGGCCGGTGATGGCCGCAGTGGTGGAGAGGATGTTGTGGAGGAGTTCGCGGTTCTCCTCGATCCAGTCGCCGAGCGCGTTCACTGCGTCGACGATCTTGTCCCAGAGGCTCTCGTCGGGCTTGCTCGGCGCGTTCTTAGCGGCGTCTACGAGTGCTGCGGCGATGCGCGCGGCGAGGGCGTTGTGCACACCCTCGAGGTCGGTTGCGCGCCGGATGATCGCATCCAGCTTGGTTTGACAATCCGACACCGCCGTCACCGCGGCGTTCACCCGCGCGACCGCCGCGTCGAGGCGGGACTGGGCCGCCCTCAACTCGTCGGCGTCGGAGAACCGCGTATTGGCCAGGCCGAGGTCGGGATGTGCGCGCGCCTGAGTGAGTGTGGTGTTCGCGGTGGCGAGCTCGGCACGGGCCGCAGCCGCCTCCTGCTCGAGTCCCTGCGCGGTGTTCTGGAAATCGACCAGGTTGGTGTGCCATTCGACGACGAGACCGACGGCCGATTCCAGCGACGTCTGGGCCAAGCCCAGGTCGGTGGACAGCGTGGCGTCGAAATTCGCCCGGAAGGCGTCTCCCGCCTCGCCTTTCCACACATCACCGCTGTCGAGTAGGCGGTTGAGCAGCGTCCTGGTCTCCGTCACGCCCTGGCGTGCCGCATCGATTCGCTGCCGGAGGTTCGCCACTTCGGCTGTGCTGCCGACAACTGGGTTGAACCCCAGGTTGGGGTAGGGGTTCGCGCTCACCGTGGTACCCCTGTGGCGTTGCCATCGGCTGTACCCTGCGCGTCGATCACCTGTGTGGCCTGATCCAACGCCGTAGCGAACGCGGAGTCGGCGGACACGTAGGCGTCATGGCATTTCGAGACACCTTCGGCAGTGGTGGCCGCGGCCTCGATGATCCGTTCGATACCGAATTTCCAGCTGCGCTGAAAATTTGCGGCGGCGTCGTTCAGGCCGGTGGTGCCGATATCGCCGTCGCCCGCACTCTCCAAGGCCTTCATCGCATCACCGAGTACCTGTTCGGAGTTCTTCAGTGACTGCACCGTGCTCGCGAGCACGTCGATATCCACCTGGAAGTATCCGGCCATTTCTCCCCTCCCGCCCGATGTCTCGCAGCACGATATAGCCGGTCCGGGATCCCGGCAAACCTCCAGCCCGGCACCTTCCTCTGCTCGCCCGTGCCTGTGTGGGGCGCCCGGCATCCGTACGAGAGCTGCACTCGCACGCCGCTCGGTCTTCTCGGCTGAGCTCGGGCGGGTGAGTGCGCGAGCGCATCTCACCGAAGTGGGGGACGGGTGGGTGAACTCCCCGAAACAGAGTTAGGCTCGGTGACGTGACTTCCCACTACGATGTCGTCGTTCTCGGCGCTGGTCCCGGCGGATATGTCGCCGCGATCCGTGCCGCTCAACTCGGCCTGCGAACAGCGATTGTCGAGCAGAAATACTGGGGTGGCGTGTGCCTGAACGTGGGCTGCATCCCGTCCAAGGCACTGCTGCGCAACGCCGAACTGGCCCACATTTTCCACAAGGAAGCCAAGACCTTCGGCATCTCCGGTGAGGTCAGCTTCGACTTCGGCGCCGCCTTCGACCGCAGCCGCAAGGTGGCCGACGGTCGCGTCAAGGGCGTGCACTTCCTGATGAAGAAGAACAAGATCGACGAGTTCGACGGTCTCGGCACCTTCACCGGCCCGAACTCCCTCGACGTCGCCCTCACCAAGGGCGGCAACGAGTCGATCAGCTTCGACAACGTCATCATCGCCACCGGCACCACGACCAAGCTGCTGCCCGGCACCCAGCTGTCGGAGAACGTGGTCACCTACGAGGAGCAGATCCTCACCCGCGACCTGCCGGGTTCGATCCTCATCGTCGGTGCGGGCGCCATCGGCATGGAGTTCGCCTACGTCCTGAAGAACTACGGCGTCGACGTGCGGATCGTCGAATTCCTCGACCGGGCCCTGCCCAACGAGGACGTCGACGTCTCCAAGGAGATCACCAAGCAGTACAAGAAGCTCGGCATCACCATCACCACCGGTGCGGCCGTGCAGTCGATCGACGACGACGGGTCCAAGGTCACCGTCCAGATCAAGGACAACAAGTCCGGCAACGTCGAGACCGTCACCGTCGACAAGGTGCTGCAGGCCGTCGGCTTCGCGCCGCGGGTGGAGGGCTACGGCCTCGAGACCACCGGCGTCGAGCTCACCGATCGCGGCGCCATCGCGATCGACGACTACATGCGCACCAACGTGGGGCACATCTACGCCATCGGTGACGTCACCGCCAAGCTGCAGCTGGCCCACGTGGCCGAGGCGCAGGGCGTGGTCGCGGCCGAGACCATCGGCGGCGCCGAGACGATGCCGCTGGGCGACTACCGGATGATGCCGCGCGCCACCTTCTGCCAGCCGCAGGTCGCCAGCTTCGGCCTCACCGAGCAGCAGGCCCGCGATGAGGGCTACGACGTGAAGGTGGCGACTTTCCCGTTCACCGCCAACGGCAAGGCCCACGGCCTCGGCGATCCGACGGGTTTCGTGAAGCTCATTTCCGACAACACCCACGGCGAACTCATCGGCGGCCACCTCATCGGCCCCGATGTCTCCGAGCTGCTGCCGGAGCTCACGCTGGCCCAGAAGTGGGACCTCACGGTCAACGAGCTGGCCCGCAACGTGCACACCCACCCGACGCTCAGCGAGGCGTTGCAGGAGGCGATCCATGGCCTCGCCGGCCACATGATCAACTTCTGAGTAGCAGATACCGAGGGGCGGTTCGCGCAGCGGCCGCCCCTCGCTCATGCCCGGAACTACCGGATTTTTATTTCTTTTCGGCCGAATCGCGGAGTTTGATTTGGTGAATCTTCTTTTGTGGTCGATGATGCGTTAGCACCTTCTGGTAGTTGTTCCTGGCTCGTGTTCGAACTGTTCGTGTTCCATGAGATGGTCCCCTCGCCCCGGTCGACTCGCGGGTGGCGGGCACGGTTGAGAGGCAACTGAGAACCCATGAGCAAGCGCATTCTCGGATGGATGGCACGTGTGGCGGCTATTGTCGCGGCGGCTGGATCGGTTGCCGTGGCTCCCGCAGCGGCGGAACCTCTTTTCCCTGGTGGACCCGATATTCCGGGTGTCCCCTCCGTGATTCCGACGGCGTCACCCTGCCCGGTGGTCGAGGCGAGGGCGTGCATGCGGCTGTCGACGAACGAGGCATGGCTGGTCGACAACGGGCGGGTGGTCTTCGGGCCGACACCGATCTCGCACGGAATGGCGGGCTTCGAAACTCCGCCCGCGGTGACCCGCATTTCCTTCAAGCGGGAATTCCACTGGAGCACCATGCACGACGCACCGATGCGGTGGGCGACATTCTTCAACGGTGACATGGCATTCCACGTCGGCCCGGTCACCTCGAAGTCCCACGGTTGCGTCCGCATGACCGAAGACGGCGCCCACCGCTTCTTCGACTACCTGAACCCAGGCGACATCACCCAGGTAATACCGTAGCCGCCTCTCCGGGACTTCAGGCCGGACTCGGGTACGTGGGGACTGCGGACGCGGCAAGCTTTTGGATGTGGTCGCGTCCGCCCGTCCCCGGTGAGTTACCCATGTTCTCGCCTTGGGTCGTCGGCGCGAGATATCTGCGGTATACACCACTATGCGCAAATGGTTGACGGGTGGGGCCGCGGTGCTTGTGGTCGCGGTCGCGATGGTGGCGGGTCTTTATGTGCTGATGAATTCGCGCACCTACCAGCTCACCGGCGAACTCGTGAACCGCGTCGAAACCCAGGACAAGGTCGTCGCGCTCACCTTCGACGACGGACCGACCGAACGCACCCCGGAAATCCTGCGCACGCTGGCCGAATTGCAGGTGCCTGCCACGTTCTATCTCGTCGGTGACGATCTCGCCGCGCGCCCCGCATTGGGGCGGGCGATCGCGGCGGCGGGGCACGAAATCGGCAATCACACCTACACCCATCGCCGCATGGTGCTGGTTTCGGGAGACACCGTGCGTGACGAAATCGAACGCACCGACACCGAGATCCGCCGCACCGGCTATCAGGGACCGATCACCTTCCGCCCGCCCTACGGCAAGAAGCTCTACGGGCTGCCGAAATACCTCGCCGACCACGACCGCACTACGGTGACCTGGGATGTCGAACCCGATTCCGCGGGCGGCGTGGACCGTGACACCGTGCTCGCCACGACCCTCGAACAGACCCGGCCCGGCTCCATCGTGCTGCTGCACGTCATGCACGGCACCGAATCGGCGGCCGCCCTGCCGGGCATCGTCACCGGCTTGCGCGCACAGGGATACCGGTTCGTCACCGTCTCCGAACTGCTGGCGAAGAACTAGCCGTTGTTACGGTAGCCGGAGCGGGCCGCCCGCACCGTGTCGATATTGGTCTCGAGGACCTCGATCAGCGCGTGTAGCCGGTCGGCCACCTGCGCGCCCAGCTCGGTGAGGGTGTATTCCACCCGCGGCGGAATGGCCTCGAGGACTTCGCGGTGCACCATGCCGTCGCGCTCGAGTGCCTGCAGGGTCTGCGACAGCATGCGCTCGCTCACCCCGTCGACCCGCCTGCGCAGCGCGCTGAACCGGAACGGGCCCTCCCGCAGAGCCACCAGGGCGAGCACACCCCACCGGCTCGCGACGTTCTGCAGCACCGACCTGGACGCGCAGTCGCGCGCGAAGACGTCGGCTTCCAGCGTCTGATCGTCGTCGAGGTGCTGCTCACTCATACCCGTGATCTTACCCTCCTTGACGACAGCGCCTACTGAATGCATAGTGCTTACTAATAGTTAGTACATGCCGATCAGTTCGGAGGAAGTCATGACTGTTGCGGTGGCCGGAGCGAGTGGACAGCTGGGCAGGCTCGTCGTCGAGGCGTTGGTGGCGGCGGGTGAGCGGCCGGTGGCGATCGTGCGGGATCCGTCGAAGGTGGCCGATCTCGATGTCGAAGTACGCCGGGCGTCCTATGACGACGCGGCGGCACTCGATGCCGCGCTGGTCGGTGTCGACCGGTTGCTGCTCATCTCGGGCAACGAGTTCGGCGCGCGAGTCGCCCAGCACACCACTGTGATTCGAGCGGCCGAACGCGCGGGCGTCGAGCTGCTGGCCTACACGAGCATTCCGCAGGCCGAGGTGAACCCGATGATCCTGGCCGCCGAACATCGCGGCACCGAGGAGGTGCTCGCGGGTGCGTCGGTGCCGACGGTGCTGCTGCGCAACAGCTGGTACTGGGAGAACTACAGCCAGGCCGCGGCCCTCGCCGCGCAGACCGGCGTGCTGCACGGCGCGATGGGCGAGGGCCGCGTCTCGGGTGCGGCCCGGGCCGACTACGCCGAGGCCGCCGCCCGCGTCCTCACCGGCGACGGGCACGCGGGCCGCGTCTACGAGCTGGGTGGCGACGAGGCCCTGTCCGGCCCCGACCTGGCCGCCGCGATCGGTGCCGCCACCGGCGCGACTGTGCGCTACCAGAACCTGCCGACCAGCGAATACGCAGCCACGCTGCACGCCGCGGGCGTGGACGAGCAGTTCGCCACGGTCCTCGCCGACTCGGACGCGGGCATCGCCAAGGGCTTCCTCGAGGTGCGCACCGGCGACCTCACCAAGCTCCTCGGCCGCCCGGCCACCCCGGCTGCCTCGGTCTTCGCGCCCGCCTGAGCCCCCCCGGGCCTCCGAGGTTCCGTCGGCTTCGACCGGATCCTGAGCGGTCCCCGTCCGGCAATCTGAGTGCCGACGGGGACCGGTTAGAAGGTGGGCCCCACCCAAGTGCCCGGTGACGACCCCGGTTCACACCGCTACAGTGCGGAGCGTGGCTCATGAAACTCCCCGTCGACGCGCGCACACCTACCTGAGCGGTTTGTTGTTCGTGGTCGGTGTCCTGCATTTCGTCGCGCCGAAGCTGTTCGACGGCATCGTTCCCAAGCAGTTGCCCGGCGAACCCCGGGCCTATACCTACGGCTCCGGGGTCGCCGAGCTCGGGGTGGCGACGGCGCTGGCGGTGCCGAGGACCAGGCGTTTCGGCGGGTGGCTCGCCGCCGGCCTGTTCGTCGCCGTCTTCCCCGCCAATGTGCAGATGACCGTCGACGTGCTCGGCAACCCCAAGTCCTCGCCCGCTTTCAAGGCCGGGGTGATCGCGCGGTTGCCGCTGCAGATTCCGCTGATCGTGGCCGCGTTGCGGGTCGCGCGCCGCTGATCACACCCACTGCACGAGCTGGATGACCACCCCGTTGGGGTCGGTCATCTGGAAGTAGCGCTCGCCCCATTCCTCGGTTTCGATGGGCGTCTCGATCGGGACGCCCGCGCCGCGCAATCGCTCGTATTCGCTGTCGATGTCATCGACCACGAACACGACGAGCACACCCTCGCCCGCACTGCCCGCGATGCGTGCCGGCTTGAACGACTTCAAGCCGGTGCGCAGGTAGATGACGTCCATGCCCGCGTCGGGCCGCCCGACGCTGACGAACCCGTCGGCGGCCATGTTCTCGGTGAAACCGAGGTGGTCGACGAGGAACTGGGCCGACGCTTGCGGGTCGTCCACATTGAGCGAGACGGCGGAAGCGGTGATCTGCATGGGCTCTCCTCGATGACGTTACTCCGTACTTTGTACGCTTTTAGTCTGCGAAGAATGACCACGCATCGCTCTATGAGCTGGGTCACACCTTGAAGATGTCGCGTTCGATCCGCAGCGTGGTGATGGTCGACGCCAAGCCCTCGTACTGGTTGACGAGCAACACGATCTCGATGAGCAACCGCTCGTCGTAGTGCGCGGCCAGCTCCGCCCACGCCGCGTCGTCGATCTCGCGGGTGGTCACCAGCCGGTCGGTCGCGGTGAGCAGCGCCCGCTGACGCGGCGTCCACCCCTCCGCCTCCGGCCCCGCCGCCACCCGATCCACCTCGACCGCCGTCAGTCCGGCCTTGCGCCCGAGCCGGCGATGATGATCGGCCTCGTAACCGCAGTCGCGCAGATGCGCCACCCGCAGAATCACCAATTCGGCCTCCGCGCGCGGCAATCGCCCACCGGGCATGAGCTTGCCGGAGAAATGCAGCCAACCCCGGAACAGTCCACGCGTGCGACCGAGCGTGCTGAAAAGGTGGGCGTCCGCCGTGCCCGCCGCGCGAGAAAGTACCTGCCAGACAACCCAGTTGATCGGTCCGAGTTCACCCAACCGGCCGGGGGAAATGCGTGGTAGGGGCGTTGCGGCCATCGTCGTCCACCTCGTCTTATCGCTCGGTTCCGTCGGAATCGACAGCGTACTCGGCGGTACGCGCGCACGGTGGCGAGTCGGTTTTTCTTTGGTTTCCAGTGGTTTTCGGAACAGTTGCGCGTCATGATTTGGGTACCGCAGCGCGCAGCGGCGGTGAGGTCGCAGCAGTGGTAGGGGAACATCGCAATGCTGGTTCGGATCAGGCCGGGCGCGGAACTCACCGGCGCCGAGCGGGAGTTCGTCGAATGCCTGAGCGCCTATCCGAGCCCGGGGCTTGCCCTGATCGACCCACAGGTGGGGGATCGGCGCCTCGACGCGGTGGTGGTGACGCCACGGGGAATCACGGTGCTCGACGTGTTGGGATTCCGGCGGCGGCAGAGTGGGCTGCTTGCCATGTCGAACACGGGGGCGTGGACGATCAGTGACAGTCCGCTGGAGTTGGAGCCCGGATCGTCGAGCGGGCTGACCGACCGGCTCGAACACGGTGTGCACGCGGTGCGGGTGGCGCTGGAACACGCGTTGCAGGAGAGCAGGCACGTGTGCGGGGCGGTGGTGCTCGTGCCGTACCGGGGTGTGGTGGTTCGACCGGCGCGCACCGCGTTACGTCCCGGCCTCGACGTGCTGGTCGCCAATACCGTAGACGCGCACGAACTGCGCGTCTACCTGGAGAACTTCTCGGCCGGCCCGCGCGAATGGACCGTCGAGAGGGTGCTCAACACCTGCGCCGCCCTCGGCCAGGCCGATCTCGCCCCCACCCGTGCCGAGCTCACCGACGACGGCTTCCCGGCCAAACGCCCCGACCCGGCACCGCGCGCCCCACGCCCCCGCCGTGTCGACCCGCCCGCCCCGCCGATCGAACCGGTCAAGGAGGGCAAACTGGCAGGTCTGGTGGTGTTCGGACTGGCTGTGCTCGGCATGCTGATCGTGCTGGTGATGGTGATCCTCGCTCTGCTCACCGACTCACCGTCCCCGCGAACGGTCTCCGACATCACCGAGTCGACCACCCCTGCCCCGGTCACTGTCACCCATCGTCCCGCGCACTGCTGGCCGTTCCAGTCCGACTGTTGACTCCCATCCGACACCGCTGCACCATCGTGGCTCGGGCCGAGTTATGACATGCCCGGCTGGCGTCGACATCGCGACGCGACCGTCAATCACGCACAGTCCCGCCGAGTTTCGTGAAGGCGATAGCCTGCTCGGCCCGCGCCCGCACATGCACGCAGGATGCGGTGATATGGGTGACGAGGGTGTGCATGGCACGCTCGCGGCGTCCGGCCAGCACGTGCTCGGCGATGGCGATGTGCTCGGTGGTCATCGCCGCGACCCGGTCGGTGGTCGGCACATCCATCGTGCGCACCGGGCGCACCCGGATGTAGACGGCACTCAGCGCTTCGGCGAGGGCCGAATTGCCCGCTGCCCGAAGCAGTTCGGTGTGGAACCGCTCATCGGCGGCGACCAGCTCGGGGCCCGGGCGAGGCGGCGTGTCCCTGAATTCCTGCCAACGCGTGAGTTCCGTGCGGACGGCGGCCAGGTCGTGTCCGGCCGGAGCCACCGCCGAGCCGAGCGCCAAACGTTGAAACCCGCGTGTCTCCAGCACCATTCGCAACTCGAACAGTTCGTCGAGTTCGGCCAGCCGTGGCCGGTACAGGTACAGCCCCTCGGGATGACGCTGCACCAGCCCGTCGGCCTGCAGCCGGGCCAGCGCCTCGCGCACCGGAGTGCGCGAGACGCCGTAGCGCCGCGCCAGCCGTTCGGCGCGCAACCGTTCGGCCGGTGCGAGCCGACCGGTCGCCAGGTCGTCACGCAGCGATTCGTACACGCGGTCGGCCAGCGAAACCCGCCCACCCCTGCCCATGACGCGACCTGCGCTCAGATCGCCATCGCCGCGCGCACAGCCGATTCCGCGCCCGCCCCGCCCGGTCCGGTGGAACCGACGTGCCCCGAGTGCAGCACGTAGTACTGCTGGGCGGCCTGCAACGCGAAACCGATGTGTTGCTCCACCAGCAGCACGCTCAGCCCGCCGCGCTGCGTCAATTCGATGATGGTCCGCTCGATCTCGGCGACGACCGAGGGCTGGATGCCCTCGGTCGGTTCGTCGAGGATGAGCAGTTTCGGTTCGGTGATGAGGGCGCGGGCGATGGCGAGTTGCTGCCGCTGACCGCCCGAGAGCAGCCCTGCCTTGCGGGTGAGCAACTCGCGCAGGGCGGGGAACAGATCCAGCGATTCGTCGATCAGCGCCTTGCCGCGCTTGCGACCATCGGCCACCACCTGCAGGTTCTCGGCTGTGGAGAGCTGGGGAAAACTCTGCTGACCCTGCGGAACATAGGCGATGCCCCGCTTCACCCGTTGCGACGGCGAGAGCTTGCTGATCTTCTCGCCGTCGAAGGTGATGGTGCCCGACTTGGTCGGCAGCAGTCCGACGGCGGTGCGCAGCAGGGTGGTCTTGCCCGCGCCGTTGTGGCCCATGATGGCGACCACGCTGTCGTCGGGGACGGTCAGGCTCACGCCGTGGACCACTTCGGTGCGCCCGTATCCCGACCGGACCCCGTCTAGTTCAAGCATCGGCGGCTTCCTTGTCTGTGGTTGCCATGGCCGCGGTGCCGAGGTAGACCTCCTGCACGCGCGGGTCGGCCTGCACCTGTTCCACGCTGCCCTCGCTGAGCACCTTGCCGCCCGCGAGCACCGTCACCGAGGTGGCGAAGGACCGCATGAAGTCCATGTCGTGCTCCACGACCAGGACCACACGGTCACCGCCGATGCGGCGCAACAGGTTTCCGGTCTCCTCGCGTTCCTCGGCGCTCATCCCCGCGACGGGTTCGTCGAGCAGCAGCACCGAGGCGTTCTGCACCAGCAGCATGCCGATCTCGAGCCACTGCTTCTGTCCGTGCGCGAGCACACCGGCGGGTTTGTCGCGCAGTGCGGTGAGACCCGTTGTCTCCAAGGCTTCTTCGATGGCGGGCAGCACGGATTTGCGCGCACGCAGCAGCGACAGCGCCGAGCGGCCCGCGCCCGCCGCGATGTCGAGGTTCTGCAGCACCGTGAGCTGCTCGAACACACTCGCCGTCTGGAAGGTGCGCCCCACACCGAGCCGGGCGATCTGGTGCACCTTCTTGCCGAGCAGTTCGATACCCGACTTCTGCGCCGACCCGGTCGCGGGGACCAGCCCGGTGATCGCGTCGATGAGAGTGGTCTTGCCCGCGCCATTGGGGCCGATGAGGAACCGCAGGTCGCCCTGCAGGACGGTCAGGTCGACATCGGTCACCGCCTTGAAACCGTCGAAACTCACCGACAGACCACGGATTTCGAGGTAGTCGCTGTTCATGCCCGCATTGCCGCCGGGCTTGGGTTCGTGTGAAGTCATCGGGCCAGCACCTTCTCCTCGGTGACCACTGCGGGTGTTTCCGGTTTGCGACTGGCGCGCCATCCCTTGACCATCGGCCACAGTCCGGCGAGACCGGCGGGGATGAACCCGACGACCACGATGAACAGCACGCCCTGCAGATAGGTCCAGCCCGACGGGAACGACTCCGACAGCGAGGTCTGCGCCCAGGCCACACCGATCGCGCCGAGCACGGGACCGAGCAGGGTGGTGCGGCCACCGATGGCGACCCCGATCAGGAACGCGATCGACGGGACCACACCGATATCGGCGGGCGAGATGATGCCGACGATCGGCGTGAACAGCGCACCGGCGATACCGGCGAGGAACGCCGCGACCACGTACGCGACGATCTTGATATTCGCGGGATCGTACCCGAGGAAACGCACCCGCTCCTCGGCGTCACGCACCGCGATCAGCAGCTCGCCGTAGCGACTGCGGTTGAGCTGACGGATCAGCGCGACCACCACGAGCAGCGTGCCCGCCGCTATGAAGAACAGCATCTGCCGGTTGGCCGGGTCCGAGAGGCGGAACCCGAAGAACGCCCGGAAGTCCGACAGCCCGGTGAAGCCGCCGATGGCCTGCTGACCGGTCAGCAGAATCGCCAGCGCCGCCGCGAGCGCCTGGCTCAGAATGGCGAAGTACGCCCCGCGCACCCGCCGCTTGAACACGCCGTACCCGAGCACAGCCGCGACCAGCGCGGGCAGCACGAGGATGGCCAGGATCGCGACCGACGCGGATTCGAACGGCTGCCAGAAGCCCGGCAGTTCGCTGATTCCGGAGATCTCCATGAACTCCGGCACCTCGTTGCCCAGGCGCGCGGCGTCGGCGAGCTGCATGTGCATGGCCATGATGTAGGCGCCGATGCCGAAGAACACACCCTGGCCGAGGGTGAGCATTCCGCCACGGCCCCAAGCCAAGCCGATGCCCGCCGCCACGATCGCGAAGCAGAGGAATTTGGCGAGCAGGTTCAGCCGGAAGTCGCTCAGCACCGCCGGGGCGACGGCGAACAGGATTATCGCCGCGACCGCGAACCCGGCCAGCGGGGTGAGCCGGGGATAGGCGCGAAGGCGTTCAGTCAGTGCGTTCATGCCAGGCTCCTCGTCCGCACGGTGAACAGACCCTGCGGGCGGACCTGCAGGAAGATGACGATCAGCACGAACACGATCACCTTCGCGATCGACGCGGTGGTGGAGTATTCGATGAAGGAATTGAGCAGACCGAGCGCGAACGCCGCGATCACCGTGCCCTTGATCTGCCCGAGCCCACCGATCACCACCACGAGGAAGGCGTCGATCAGATAACTCTGCCCGATGGTCGGGCTGGTCGAACCGATGAGCGTGAGCGCGACACCGGCCACACCCGCCAGGCCCGAGCCGATGAAGAACGTGCTGATATCGGTGAATCTGCTGGATATACCGCTGGTTTCGGCGAGACCACGGTTCTGCACGACCGCGCGGATGCGACGGCCCATCGGGGTCGTCTTGAGGACGGCGGCCAGCGCGGTCACCGCGACGATCGCGAGCACGAGAATGAAGATGCGCGTCTTGGGCACCACCGCACCGGCGATGGTGATTCCGCCACTGAGCCATTCGGGCACCAACACGTTCTTGGCGGGCGCGCCGAAGATGTCACGCGCGGCCTGCTGCAGCACCAGGCCGACACCGAAGGTGACGAGCAGGGTGTCGAGCGGCCGGTCGTACATGTAGCGGATGAGCCCCATTTCCAGGACGGCACCGAGCAGGCCACCGATCAGGAAACCGGCGAGCAGCGAGACGGCCAGCGACACACCGGCCGAGGAGAAGACCTGCTGCACAACATAAGTGGTGTAGCAACCGGCCATGATGAACTCGCCGTGCGCCATATTGATGACGCCCATCTGACCGAAGGTCAGCGACAAACCGAGCGCGGCGAGCAGAAGAATGGATCCCAGGCTCAACCCTGTGAAGAGCTGGCCGATCAGCACGTCCATGGTGGTGGACTCCTAGAGAAACGGTGTGGGGCGCGGCGCGCCCCACACCTGCCGGGCGACTTACTTCAGGCCCTTGGCCCACTCGTAGGACTTCAGGTACGGGTCGGGCGTGATCGCCTTGCCGGAGTCCCACACCGTGTAGATCAGGCCGTCGGGGCGGATCTCACCGATGCGGGCGACCTTGGTGACGTGGTGGTTGGAGCCGTCGATGGTGACAGTGCCCTCGGGGGCCTCGAAGCTCACGCCGTCGGCCGCGGCCTGGATGTCGGCCACCGCGAACGACTTCGCCTTCTCCACCGTGTTCTTCCACAGGAACACCGAGGCGTACGCGGCTTCCATCGGATCGGAGGTCGGCTTGTCGGCGCCGAAGGCGGCCTTGTAGTCGGCGACGAACTTCTTGTTCGCCGGGGAATCGACGGTCTGGTAGTAGTTCCAGGCGGTCAACTGGCCGGCGAGGCGATCCGCGCCGATACCGACGACCTCCTCCTCGGCGATCGACACCGAGACCACCGGCATCTCGGCGGCCTTCAGACCCGCGTTGGAGTACTCACGGAAGAAGGCCACGTTGGAGTCGCCGTTGAGGGTGTTGAACACCGCGCCCGCCTTGGCGGTGCGCACCTTGTTGACGATGGTGGAGAAGTCGGTGGAGCCGAGCGGGGTGTAGTCCTCACCCTTGATCTCGATGCCGTTGGCGGCGGCGTAGGCCCTGATCTCGCGGTTGGCGGTCTGCGGGAAGACGTAGTCCGAACCGACCAGGTAGAGGGAGGTGATGCCCTTCTGCTTCAGGTAGTCCAGGGCCGGGACGATCTGCTGATTGGTGGTGGCGCCGGTGTAGAAGATGTTCTTGGAATCTTCCAGACCCTCGTACTGCACCGGGTAGTAGAGCAGCGAGTTCAGGCTCTCGAACTTGGGCTTCATAGCCTTGCGGCTCGACGAGGTCCAGCCGCCGAACACCGCGGCGACACAGTCGGAGCTGATGAGCTTCTCGGCCTTCTCGGCGAAGGTCTTCGGGTCGGACGCGCCGTCCTCGGGGACGATCTCGATCTTCTTGCCGAGCACTCCGCCCGCCGCGTTGATCTGGTCGACCGCCAGCTTTGTCGAATTGGCGACGGTGACTTCGGAAATCGCCATCGTGCCCGAGAGCGAGTGCAGCGAACCGACCTTGATGGTGTCTTTGGTTGTGTCGACGCAGGACGCTGCGGTGGAACCGGTCGAGGCGTCGTCGCGGGCGCCGCAGCCGGTGAGCAACAAGCCGGTCAGGGCTACCGCCGTGGGGACGGCCAGTGCCCTGAGCACACGGGAATCAGACATGGGGCGTTCTCCTCATCAGGTGTAACGGCGGCGCACGCGCGCCACAACGAACACACCGCTGCCTGGCTGTACACCGGGTTGTATACAGCGGCGGTATTCGTGAGCGGAACAGTAGATGGAACATGTTGCAGCGGAATATCTCCCGATCACGTGCCCGTTTCGTCTGTTTCGTCCGTGTGAATTGTTCGGCGGGGAGCTACGGCGTGGCTACGGTTGCGTAGCCACGCACCCGTGCGGCACGCTGGCGATTCGTACGACGTCGAACAGCCGGAATCTCGCGGCACTCGGGCTGCGGGATGGTCAGTCGAGGAGGAGCCCAGTGGGGCACTACAAGGCCAACGTGCGTGACATCGAATTCAATCTCTTCGAGGTACTCGGGCTCGACAAACTCCTCGACACCGGCGCCTACGGCGACCTGGACTCCGACACGGTGCGCCACATTCTCGACGAGGTGCGCAGGCTCGCCGAGGGCCCCATCGCGGAGACCTTCGCCGAGGCCGACCGCAACCCGGTCACCTACAACCCCGACACCTTCGACATCACCGTGCCCGAGCCGCTGCGCAAGACAGTGGCCGCCGTGCACGAGGCGCAGTGGTACCGGCTCGGCATGCCCGAGGGTATGGACGGCACGCCCGCGCCCAACGTGCTGCTGTGGGCCATCAACGAGCTCATCATCTGCGCCAACCCCTCGGCCAGCTTCTTCAACATGGGCCCGCTCATGGGCTCGGTGCTCTACGAGATCGGCACCGAGGAGCAGAAGCGCTGGGCGCGTGGGGGTTTCGAGCGCGGCTGGCAGGGCACGATGGTGCTCACCGAACCGGACGCGGGCTCCGACGTCGGCGCGGGCCGCACCAAGGCGATCCCGCAGCCCGACGGGTCCTGGCATATCGAAGGGGTGAAGCGGTTCATCTCCGGTGGCGATGTGGGCGAGGCGGCCGAGAACATCTTCCACCTGGTGCTGGCCCGGCCCGAAGGCGCGGGACCGGGTACCAAGGGTCTGTCGCTGTTCTATGTGCCGAAGTTCCTCTTCGACCCCGACACCATGGAGATCGGCGACCGCAACGGTGTGTACGTCACCGGGCTCGAGCACAAGATGGGCATCAAATCCTCGCCCACCTGCGAACTCACCTTCGGTGCCACCGGTGTGCCCGCCAAGGGGTGGCTGGTCGGTGAGGTGCACAACGGGATCGCGCAGATGTTCAAGGTGATCGAGAACGCGCGGATGACCGTCGGGGTGAAGTCGTCGGGCACGTTGTCGACCGGGTATCTGAACGCGCTCGAATACGCCAAGACGCGGGTTCAGGGCGCTGATCTCACGCAGATGACCGACAAGACGGCGCCGCGCGTGACCATCACCCACCATCCCGACGTGCGCCGGTCGCTGGCCATGCAGAAGGCGTACGCGGAGGGGTTGCGGGCGGTGTACCTCTACACGGCCGCGCATCAGAACGTGGATGTGGCGCAGCTGGTTTCGGGTGCCGACCCGGAGATGGCGCACCGCATCGACGATCTGCTGCTGCCGATCGTCAAGGGTGTCGGCTCCGAGCGGGCCTATCAGTTGCTCACCGAATCGTTGCAGACCTTCGGCGGGTCCGGGTATCTGCAGGACTACCCGATCGAGCAGTACATCCGCGACGCGAAGATCGACTCGCTGTACGAGGGCACCACCGCCATCCAGGCCCAGGACTTCTTCTTCCGCAAGATCATTCGCGACGGCGGCGCCGCGATGGGCCACCTCAACGCCCAGATCACCGCGTTCCTGGCCAACGATTCCGGCCGCTTCGCCACCGAACGCGCCCTGCTGCGCACCGCCCAGTCCGACGTCGCCGCCATGGCCGCCATTCTCACCGGCTACGCCATGGCAGGCCAACAGGACCCCGCCGAGCTCTACAAGGTCGGCCTGGGCTCGGTTCGCTTCCTGATGGCCGTCGGCGACCTGCTCATCGGCTGGCGCCTGCTCGCCCAGGCCGAAATCGCCGCCGCCGCCCTCACCGGCGAATCCTCCGCCAAAGATCGCCCCTTCTACCAGGGCAAAGTAGCCGTAGCCTCCTTCTTCGCCAAGAACGTCCTCCCCGAACTCACCGCAACCCGCTCCGTCCTGGCGGCCCTCGACACCGACATCATGGCCATCCCGGAAGAAGCCTTCTGAGCGCTACTTGATGAGGTAGGGGGAGACGGAGCTGCGGTGTTCGCTGATGTCGAGGGACTTGCCCAGTGGGGGGAAGGCGCGTTGGGGGCAGTTGGAGCGGACGCAGACTCGGCAGCCTGCGCCGATGGGGGTGGCGGTGGCTTCGCCGAGGTCGATGCCGTCGGCGTAGACGACGCGGGAGGCATGGCGGAGTTCGCAGCCGAGGCCGATGGCGAAGGTTTTGCTCGGCTGGCCGTAGCGGGTGGCGCGGCGTTCCACGGTGCGCGCGACCCAGAGGTATTTGCGGCCGTCGGGCATCTGGGCGATCTGGGTCATGATCTTGCCCGGGTAGGCGAAGGTCTCGTAGACGTTCCACAGCGGGCAGGTGCCGCCGCTGGCGGAGAAGTGGAAACCCGTGGCGGACTGGCGTTTAGACATGTTGCCCGCGCGGTCCACCCGGACGAAGGAGAACGGCACACCGCGCAGCGACGGACGTTGCAGGGTGGACAGGCGGTGGCAGATGGTTTCGTAACTCTGCGAGAAGAACGCCGACAACCGTTCGATGTCGTACCGGAAGTCCTCGGCCACTTCGTGAAAGTGGGTGTAGGGCAACACGGTTGCCGCGGCGAAGTAGTTGGCGAGGCCGAGCATGGCCAGCTTGCGTGACGCGTCGGAAGCGAAATTGCCCTCCTCGACCAGCTTTTCGAGCAGCCCGCCGCATTCCAGGTAGGCCAGTTCGGCGGCCAATTTGAAGGTGCGCTGCCCGCCGGACAGGTGCGGGGAGATTTCGAGCTGCTTGGTCCGCGGGTCGTAAGTGTGCAGCACGCCCTCGCCGAGGTCGATGCGCTCGCTGATCCGCACACCGTGCGAGCGCAGCAGCCGGGCGATCTCGGTGCTCACCTCGCCGCCGTGGAAACGGATGCGCGCGGTGAGATCCTCTGCGGCGGTGTCCAACTCGTGGATGTAGTTCTGGCGCTGATAGAAGTAGTCGCGCACTTCCTCGTGCGGTTTGCTGATCGCGGCACTGCCGGAGCCGTCGGCGAAACGGTCCTCGGTGGCGGCGGCCAGCTGGGCGCTGGTGTTGCGGTACCGGTTGTGCATGGCGACCAGGGCCCGCGCCATCGACGGGTGCGCCGACACCATGTCGGCGATCTCCTTGGTGTCGGCCTCGATGCCCAGCTCGGCATCCATCACGACTTCCTGGAGTTCGGCGATGAGCCGGGTGTCGTCCTGGGCGGAGAAGAACGTCGGATCGACGCCGAAGACCTCGTTGATGCGGGTGAGCACCGGGACCGTCAGCGGCCGCACATCGTGCTCGATCTGGTTGAGGTAACTGGCCGAGATCTCCAGTTTCTGGGCCAGCGTCACCTGGCTCAGCCCACGCTCGGTACGCAGCTGGCGCAGCCGCGCACCGACATAGGTTTTGGCCATATGTCCAGTTTATGGGCGGTTTCGCAGGGTTGCCAACCAGTTCTTAGCATCGTGTGCTGAGCGATGTGTCACACCGGCGCGCTACGGTCGAACGGTGCTGTTCAGCGATGTCGTCGCGACCTCGGAGCAGGTTCGGGCCACCCGGTCGCGCAAGGAGAAGACCGCTGCCCTCGCCGCGTTGCTCTCGGCCGCGGGTCCGGCGGGGATCGGCACCGTGGTCGCCTGGTTGTCGGGTGAACTCACCCAGGGCCGGATCGGTGTGGGGTGGCGAACGGTCACCGGGCTGGGCGCGGCGGCGAGCGATCGGAACCGACTCACGGTCGAACAGGTCGACGACTACTTCACCCGGCTGAAGGGCGTGAGTTCCACCAAAAGCCGCCGCGAAATACTCACCGAGCTGTTCACGGCGGCGACCGAAGAGGAACAGTCCTTCCTGATCCGGCTGCTCACCGGCGAACTGCGCCAGGGCGCGCTCACCGCGCAGGTGGTGGAGGGCCTGGCCCGATCCACCGGCATCGGCGTAGACGTGATCCGCCGCGCGCACATGCTGTCCGGGAACCTGCCCGCCACCGCCGTCGCCGCGATCACCGGCGGCGAGGACGCGCTGCGGGAGTTCCGTCTCGAGGTCGGCAGGCCGGTCGCGCCGATGCTCGCCTCCCCGGGCGGTTCACTGGACGAGGCGCTGGCCGAACTCGGCCCGCAGGTGAGCGTCGAACACAAACTCGACGGCGCCCGCATCCAGGCGCACCGGGCGGGGGAGCAGGTGTGGGTGTTCACCCGCACCCTGCGCGACATCACCGCAGGCGTTCCCGAACTGGTCGAACTGGTTCGTGGCCTCGACTGCACGAGCGTGGTGCTCGACGGCGAGACCCTCGCGCTCACCGACGCCGGTCGCCCGCGCCCGTTCCAGGAGACGATGAGCCGCTTCGCCACCATCGGCGACACGCGCGAACTGCTGCTGCACCCGTACTTCTTCGACTGCCTGCACCTGGACGGCGAAGACCTGCTCGACGAGCCCCTGCGGGTGCGCCGCCGGGCGCTGGACCGGGTGGCCGGACCGCACGCCATCCCGACACTGGTCGCGCCCGACGCCGAGGCGGCCGCCGAGTGCTACGACGACGCGCTCGCCGTCGGCAACGAGGGCGTGATGGTCAAGTCGCTCGAAGCGCCGTACGCAGCGGGGAGGCGCGGCAAGGCCTGGCAGAAGGTCAAACCCGCGCACACCCTCGATCTGCTGGTCATCGGTGCCGAATGGGGTTACGGCCGCCGCACGGGATTCCTGTCGAACCTGCACCTGGCCGCGCTCGACCAGGACACCGGCGAACCGGTGATGGTCGGCAAGACCTTCAAGGGCCTCACCGACGAACTGCTGCGCTGGCAGACCGAGGAATTTCCCCGGCACGCCACCCACCGCGACGCCCAGACGGTGTATCTGCGCCCGAATCTGGTGGTCGAGATCGCGCTCGACGGCGTGCAGACCAGTACCCGGTACCCCGGCGGCGTCGCCTTGCGTTTCGCCCGGGTGCTTCGGTACCGCCCGGACAAGGAACCCGCCCAGGCGGACACCATCGAAACCGTGCGTGCGCTGGGCGGACGCTGAGCGCAGCGCCTTTCGGGTAGGAATGCCTCGAAACCCCGCGGCGCCAGCCGCCAATGACACCGCCATACGACACACTGTTCGGGTGAGCGCCGAACTTGTGGTCCTGTTGATCGTCATCGTCACAGCTCTCGTCTTCGACTTCACCAACGGCTTCCACGACACGGCCAACGCCATGGCGACCTCCATCGCCACCGGTGCGTTGAAGCCGAAGACGGCCGTGGCGATCTCGGGTGCGCTGAACCTGATCGGCGCGTTCCTCTCGGTGGCCGTCGCCGCGACCGTCGCCAAGGGGATCGTGCGGCTCGACGAGGTGCAGGGCCAGGATCTGCTGGTGATCGTGTTCGCGGGGCTCGTCGGCGGCATCCTGTGGAATCTGTTCACCTGGTTGCTCGGCCTACCGTCGAGTTCCTCGCACGCCCTGTTCGGCGGGCTGATCGGCGCCACGCTCGCCGCGCTCGGCTGGAGCGGCGTCATCTGGGTGTCGGGCACCGAGGGCGTGCTGGTGAAGATCGTGCTGCCCGCGGTGCTCGCGCCGGTGGTCGCCGCGCTGGTCGCCGCGATCGGCACCTACCTGGTGTACCGCATCACCCGCGGGGTGAGCCGGGACAAGACCGACGAGGGCTTCCGGTGGGGCCAGATCGGGTCGGCGTCGCTGGTCTCGCTCGCCCACGGCACCAACGACGCGCAGAAGACGATGGGCGTCATCTTCCTCGCGCTGGTGGCCTACGGCTCGATCGATGCCGATGACCACATGCCGCTGTGGGTGATGGCCTCCTGTGCCTTCGCCATCGCGCTGGGCACCTACCTCGGCGGGTGGCGGATCATCCGGACCCTCGGCAAGGGCCTCGTCGAGATCGAGTCGCCGCAGGGCCTCGCGGCCGAATCCACCTCGGCGGCGATCATCCTCACCTCCGCGCACTTCGGGTTGCCGCTGTCGACCACGCAGACCGCGACCGGCGCCATTCTCGGCACCGGCATCGGTAAGGGCGCCGAGGTGCGCTGGGGGGTGATGGGCCGCATGGTTGTCGCATGGATGCTCACCCTGCCCGCGGCGGGCGTGGTCGGTGCGATCTGCTGGCTGGTGGCGCATCTGATCGGCGGGCTGGCCGGAGTGCTCGTGGTGTTCGCGATACTGGTCTTCGGAGCGCTGGCGATCTACCTGCGCTCGCGCCGCGACCCGGTCGGTCACCACAACGTCAACGAGGAATGGGCCTCGGCCGAACCCGACCACCCGCGGCCGGAATAGGAGGACACCGGGATGCACACACTCTGGCTGAATCTGCGTGAACTGTGGGATGTGCTGATCGCCGCCCTCGTTCTCGGCGCGGGCGTGCCCGCCGTCTTCGCGTTCGCGGTGCGCTGGTGGGCCAACGGCGAAACGGTCGACGCCGACGGGCGGGTGCGGCGAAACCATCTCGCCCTGGCGGGCGCACTGGCCTGCGTCGTTCTCATCGTCGGGCTGGTGATCTGCGGAATTCTGTTCACGGCAAAGGCTTTCATCGCGCACCAGTTCGGCATCCACCTGTTCGGACAATCCTGAGCGAGGACCAATGACCGACTCGTCATCCACCCCACCGGTACGGCCCGGCCTGATGTCGCGGGTACTCGGCTGGCTGCGCGCCGGCTACCCACAGGGCATTCCGCAATCGGACTATGTCGCGCTGTTCGCGGTGCTGCACCGCAACCTCACCGATTACGAGGTGGTGGCCATCGGCGAACAGCTGATCGCGGCCAATCCGAACCGCGAATCCATCAGCCACGCCGAGATCGCCGCCGCTGTCGCCGATTTCGCGAAAGAGCAGCCCGCCGCCGAGGATGTGTCGCGGGTGGCTTCGCACCTGGCGGCCGGTGGTTGGCCGCTGGCCGAACCGATCGACGACTCCGAGTAATTCGCGGTGTGCCAATAGAATTGGTGGCTGACGATTCCACCGGATTCGTGCCGTTCGCGCGCTAGCATGCACGGGTGGTACGGCGTGCGGCAGAAGTCGAGAGTGGTCGAAGTTATGGTGGATTGTCGCGCGAGCAGCGAATTGCCCTACGCCGGAGCCGTTTGACCGACGCGGCACTGGAATTGTTCGGAACCCGTGGTTATTCGTCGACCTCCATCGAACGATTGTGTGCCACTGCGAATGTGTCGACGCGCAGTTTCTACGAAGACATCGGCAGCCGCGAAGCGCTGCTGATCGCGCTGGTCGACCGGCTCAATTCCGCCGCGCTGCAACGACTCGACGAAGCCCTCGACCGCACCCGTGAACAGCCGCTCGTGGTGCGCGTGGTGGAGAGTTTCCGCGCGTTTCTCTCGGTGACCTGCCGGGACCGGCGGGCCGCACGGGTTTTCTATGTGGAGATCGTCGGGGTGAGCCCGGCGGTGGAGGAATGGCGGCGCGCGCAGCGGCGTTCGATTTCGGCGCTGCTCACCCGCGAGGCGCAACGCGCGGCCGAACGCGGTGAGGCGCCCTCGCGCAGTTTCCACCTGTTCACCCTCGCGCTGATCGGCGCGGTCACCTCGCTCGCCCAGGAAATGGTGCACGCCACCGTGCCGGGTGACGCGATCTCGGTCGACGAGATCTGCGACCAGATCGCCTACTTCATCCGTTCCGGCCTGCCCGCGCGCACGGCCTGAGAAACGAGAACGGGAGGCGCCCGAAGGACGCCTCCCGTTTCGATGCTTACCGCGAATCAGATGCCCATACCCTGGGCGAGCAGCGGCCACGAATCGTGCAGCGCCTGTTCCCAGTAGGGCCAGTAGTGGGTGCCCATCGGGGTGAACTGGTAGGTCGCCGGGATGTTCAGCGAGTCCAGCTTGGCCTTCAGGTTCTGGCTGCAGGCGTTGGTCGCCGCCTCGATGCCGACACCGAGGCCGAGGTTGATCGCACCCATCGGGCCGGGGGCGTTGCTGAGGTAGTACTCGACATCGGCGTTGGACGGCATGCCGCTACCGCTGGAGATGTAGAGGTTGGTGCCGCGCAGCTTCTCGGCGTTGATGACCGGGTCGTTCTCCACCCACGCCGGGTCGTTGTCGGCGCCGTACATGTTGGCGGTCTTGCCGCCCGCCCAGGTCTCCACCGAGAACTTGACGGCCTGCTTGCCCAGCGGGTCGGCGATCTGCGCGCAACCGCTGTAGGCGGCCACCGACTTGAACAGGCCCGGCTTGGCCTCGGCCAGCTGCAGCACCGAGGTGCCGGAGGTGGACAGGCCGGCCAGCGCGTTCAGGCCGGTCGAGTTGAGGGTGCTGTCGAGCAGCGGCGGGAGCTCTTCGGTGAAGAAGGTCTTCCACTTGTTCAGACCCAGCTTGGGGTCTTCCTGCTTCCAGTCGGTGTAGTAGCTGCCGCGACCACCGATGGGCTGGATGACATTGACCTGCTTGTCGGCGAGGAACCCGAGCGCGTTGGTCTGCGCGGCCCAGCTCGCGGTGCCCTCACCGGCGTCGAGGCCGTTGAGCATGTAGAAGTTGGGCGCGGGCTGCGACTCGTCGACGGGGCGCTGCACGTCGATGGTGATGTCTTTCCTCATCGCCGCCGAGTACACCTTCAGGTGCCAGGTGCGTCCTTCCTTGACGACCGAGGTCACCGAGGATGCCTTCTCCGGCTCGGCCGAGGCGCCACCGGCGAGCGCCGCCACCGACATGGCGGCGGTCAGGGCCACGGCCGTCGTGCGCAGCGCGGCGACATTTCGTAGTGCAGAAAGTTTCATCGAACAGTCGGTTCCAGTCCACGGGCCGTGTCGGCGCCGTCATCGCAGTTGGTCCCCGCGCACCGGGTATACGCCCGGTGGCGACGAGGCTGTCAGATCCTCCGGTATCTTATGTCCTCCCCGAGAGTGAAACTGTTACGAGTCCCAATCTGTGGACTTAACGGTCGCGCAATAACCGCCGGTGAATCGGAAATATCGGGGAAACCGGGCGCTCTTAGGGTGACGCCATGGGTATAGAGGTCAGCGGATTATCCAAGTCGTTCCGGGTGGGGCGCGACACCGTGCACGCGTTGGATTCGGTCGACCTGCACACCGCCGACGGCGCGTTCCTGTCGTTGCTCGGGCCGTCGGGCTGCGGAAAGTCGACAGTGCTGCGAATCCTGGCCGGCCTAGACGAACCGAGCGCGGGGACCGCGCGGATCAACGGCCAGACCCCGGCGCAGTTGCGCGGTTCACACGAACTCGGAATCGCGTTCCAGGATTCGGCGCTGCTGCCGTGGCGCAGTGTCGTGTCGAATATCGCATTGCCCTTGCAGGTGGCGGGGCTGCCCGTGGACCGGGAACGGATCGCGGAACTGGTCGCGCTGGTCGGGCTGGAGGGGTTCGAGAAGGCCAAGCCCGCGCAGTTGTCGGGTGGGATGCGTCAGCGGGTATCGATCGCGCGGGCGCTGGTGGTCGAACCGTCGGTGCTGCTGCTCGACGAACCGTTCGGCGCCCTCGACGACATGACCCGTCAGCGGCTGAACCTTGAACTGCTGCGGATCTGGACCGAGAAGCCCGCGACGACGCTGATGGTGACCCACGGCATCGGCGAGGCGGTGTTCCTGTCCGATGTGGTCGCGGTGCTGAGCCCGCGACCGGGCCGGGTGCTCGAACTGGTCGAGATCGATCTGCCGCGGCCACGCATGCCGGAGATGATGCGCACGCCCGAATTCCACAAGCTGCACGACTACCTCTCGGAGCTGCTGTTCGGGCGGGCGGGTGTGGCATGACGACCTCGGTTACCGGCGTGCGCTCGGTGCTGGGTGGGCCCCTGTGGATCGGCGGTGCGCGGTTCGCCGGCGCGCTCGGTGTGACGGCGTTGATCGTGTGCTGGTGGGTGCTCGCCGCCGCGGGCGTCGCGGGTGGAACGGTGCCGACGCCGTGGCAGGTGCTCTCCACCATGTGGTCGGACGGGTGGGCGCTGTACGGGCCGAACTTCCAGGTCACCGCGGGTGGTGCGCTGCGCGGCTTCCTCTGGGGCAACGCCCTCGCGATCGGAATCGCGGTGACGATCATGCTGGTGCCGCGCGTCGAACCGCTGGCCACCCAGCTCGCCATTCTGAGTTACTGCACGCCGCTGGTCGCGCTCGGTCCGATCATCCTCGTGGTGTTCGGCGGACGCACGCCGACGGTGTTCCTGGCCGCGATGTACTGCTTCTTCACCACTATGGTCGGCGCGGTGAGCGGGTTGCGCTCGGCCGACCCGGCGAGCCTGGACTTGGTGCGCGCCTACGGCGGTGGCCGATGGCAGCAGCTCTACCGGGTGCAAGCCGTTGCGGCACTGCCGAATACGTTCGCCGCGTTGAAGATCGCGGCGCCGTCGGCGGTGCTCGGCGCGATCATCGGTGAGTACCTCGGCGGTGTGGACAGCGGGATCGGGGTGGCACTCACCGCGGCGCAGACCGCCTACAACGTGCCGCGCACCTGGGGGATGGCCTTGGCCGCGGCGGCTCTGGCCGGGCTCGGCTATGTGCTGATCGCGTTGCTGGCCCGGGTGGTCGCACCGTGGACGAGTGCGGAGGAGAAACGATGACGGTGCTGCGCGGCCTCGGGCGGTTCCTGTTCCCGCTGGTCACCTCGCTGCTTCTGCTGCTCGTGATCTGGACGTTGTTCCTTCGGGCGTTCCCGCAGATCGGCCCACGGGTCGGCAAGACACCCTCGGACATCTGGGCTTACCTGGTCACCTCGCCTGGTGCGCCGACGGCCCGGCAGGCGATCCTCGACGATCTCGCGATCACCCTGGCCGACGCCGCCGTCGGGTTCACCGTCGGCATGATCGGTGCGATGGGAGTCGCGGCGCTGTTCGTGCTGTATTCGGCTGTGCGACAGACCTTCATGCCGGTAGCGATGCTGCTGCGGTCGGTGCCGTTGGTGGCGCTGAGCCCCATCGTGGTGCTGGTGTTCGGCCGCGGGACGACGGGCGTGACGGTGCTGACGGCCATCGTCGTGTTCTTCCCCGCGCTGGTGATGATCATGACCGGCCTGCGTGCAGCACCGAGGCAGGCAATGGAATTGGTGACGGTATACGGCGGCTCGCGGTGGACCGGGCTGCGGATGGTCGCCGTGCCCGCCGCGCTGCCGTCGATCTTCGCCGCCGCGCGAGTATCGGTGCCCGGCGCCCTCATCGGTGCGCTGCTCGGTGAATGGCTGGGTAGCGGAACAGGTTTGGGTGCCGCTCTGGTTCGTGCCATTCCGATGTTCCAGTACAACCGGCTGTGGGCGTCGATCGTGGTCGTCACCGTGGTGTCGGTGCTGCTGTACGCACTGGTCGGGGTGATCGAGAACCTGGTGCTCGCCCGATTCGGGTCAAGGCGGAAAGAATAGTCGCGGAACCTGGCGGCAAAGAAAACGAAACGCGGCGAATCTAGCGTCTGCGTATGAACAGTATCGACCGCCGTAGTTTCCTTCGCTTTTCCGCGCTCACCGGCGCCGCTATCGGCGGTGCGAGCGTGCTCGCCGCATGCGGGGGTGGTTCGGCGACTTCCGGTTCCACCGACGACGGCTCGAAATACGGCAAGGTCGCGGTGCAGCTGTCCTGGATCAAGAACATCGAATTCGCGGGCGAGTATTTCGCCGATTCGCGCGGGTATTTCAAGGAAGCGGGATTCGGAACGGTAGATCTCATCGCGGGTGGTGCGGCGAGTACCTCCGTCGAGGCCGGTCTCGATACCGGCAAGGTGTGGATCGGCCTGTCTGCCCCGCAGACCACCGCGCCCGCCGTGCTGGAGGGTTTGCCCGCCAAGATCGTCGGCGCGACGTACCAGAAGAATCCCTTCGCGATCGTCAGCGCCGCCGGTAAGCCGATCAAATCCCCGGCCGAGATGAAAAGCCGCAAGATCGGTGTGCAGGACACCAACCAGCTGATCTTCAGCGCCCTGCTTGCCGCCAACGGCATAGCTCCCGGCGAGGTGACCGTGGTGCCCGCCCAGTTCGACCCGACCCCGCTGGCCAACGGCGAGGTGGACGGCTGGGTGAGCTACGTGACCAACGAGCCGATCACCTTGGCCGCCAAGGGTTTCGCCAACGACCATTTCCTCTTCGCCGACTTCGGCCTACCGCTGGTGGCCGAGACCCTGACCGTCGCCCAGTCGACCATCGACAACGAACGCGACAAGCTCAAAGCCTTCCTCACCGCCCAGATCAAGGGCTGGAAGGACGCCGTCGCCGACCCCGCCGAGTCGGCCCGCCTGGCGGTCGAGGTCTACGGCAAGGACCTGAAACTCTCCCTCGACGAGCAGATCAAGGAGGCCACCGCCCAGAACGATTTGGTCGTCTCGGCCGCCACCCGCACCGACGGCCTGCTCACCATGTCCGACGCCCTGATCGAACAGAACATCGCCGCCCTGCGCACCGCCGAGATCGACATCAAGGCAGACCAGCTCTTCGACCTGTCGGTTCTCCGCGAGATCTACGCGGAGAACCCCTCCCTCAAATAGGTCGCCGGCCGCAATCTATATAGCCATGCCCACCGAGGTGGAGTTGCCGAAGTCTCGGTGGGCGGCCAGGCGCAGGCCTGCGCGCGAGGCGAGGAAGTCGGCGGTGATGAAGACGGCGGTTTCGGCGGGGGTGCGCGGGCCCGCTTCCAGCCCGGCGGGGACGTGCAGCCGGGACAGGGTGGGCTCGTCGAAGCCGCCCGCGCGCAGGTCGTCGAGGCGACGGGCCTTGTCGGCGGGGGTGCCGAGGGCCGCGAGGTAGCCGAGTTCGGGCAGGCGAAGGGCAACGGTGAGCAGGGGAATCTCGAAGCGCGGCTCGTTGGCGAGCACGACGATGCCTGTGCTGCTGTCGATTTCGCCCGCTGCGGACAGCGTGTTCAGGTAGCGGTGCGGCCAGTCGACGACCACCTCGGCGCCGGGGAACGACGCCGGGTCGGCGAACTCGGGGCGCGAATCGCAGATGCTCACCCGGTAGCCGATCATCCGCGCCTGGGCGGACAGGGTGGCGGCGTAGGCGTTGGCGCCGAAGATGAGCAGGCGCGGCGGCGGGCAGTAGGAGGCGACGAACAGGTCCGACTCGGGCAGGGCGACCAGCTCGGTGGCGTGTTTGCGGTCGGTGATCAGGTGCTGGCCGATGACGTCGGGATCTTGGTTCCACACCACGGTGAACACGGTGACCCGGCGATGGGCCTGAATGTCGGCGGCGACGGTGGGAAATTCGGGGAAATCGCGGCAGGAGAACGGTTCGACGAAGATATCGACGAGGGTGCCGTCGTCGGAAGACGATTCCAGCCCGGTGAGCATGCTGTAGCGGCGTAGTTGCCGGATGCCGGTGCGCGCGGCTTCCATCGCCGCCTCGTACACGGTTTCTTCCAGCCTGCCCGATGCGATGGATCCGAAGACGCCGCCATTGGGGGTGACCAGCATTGCCGATCCGATCGGCAGAGCGCTCGTTCCGATCGTGCGGACTACCGTTGCCAGGCCACCGGTAGCGCCCGAATGCCACACTCGCAGAAGGTCATCGACGATATCGCGCATATCTCAAATCTCCGATCACCGTGCGCCGACTTCCGGGAAATCGCGATCGGTCCCTGTCGCCAAGTCGTCGCACGTGACGCACACCATATCCTGTCGGGTACCCAAATAGGAACCTGCACCCGCATCCCCAACGGCGGCAGCGTAAATGGCTTCCCAGTGCTTGTTCTCTATCACAACTGGATGGCCCGGAGTGTCGTGGAACACACTACGAGCCAATCCACTCTCGCTCGCGCGGGCCGCGGCGAGCACTCGGGCCACCACTTCGGCACCGATATCGGGAGTGTCGACGGGGCGGAAGGCCACATATCGGGTACCCGCCCGCGCCGCCTCGGCCAACCCCGCGCGCACCGTCGCCGACAGCCCGGTGGCCCAGTCGGCGACCCAGTGCCACCGAGTGCCGGGTGGCAGGTTCAGCGCCGCCGGGTCGGGGCCGGTGGCGCCGAGCAGCACGATCACCGGGTCGCAGCCGCCGTCGCGCAAGGCGGTGATCGCGGCGGTGAGCCAGGCGCCGTTTTCGGCGAGTGCCTTGGGTTTGCCGTAGCGGGTTCCGGCGCCCGCCGCGAGGACGATGCCCGTGCACGAGTCGTGCGTGAGCGCTTCGATCCGGGGCATGCAGGTGAAGGTAATGGCGCAATGTTGCCGGTCGATTACGGCCGGGGAGCGCGCGGGCGACGACACGGGTACGTCGGCGGTCGGCTCGAGTGGCGGGCCGCCGGTATCGGGGAGATGCTGGATCGATGACTAGGGAAGCGATCGGACTCGCGGGCTTCAACTCGTTGCCCGACGACGCCGCTGAGCAGGCATTGCTTGCCTGTTGCTCGTCGCCGCGCTGGGCGAGGGCCATCGCGGCGGCCCGGCCCTATGTCAACGCGGTGTCGTTGCTCGATGCCGCCGCCGCGGCCCTCGACGCGCTCGACGAGGCCGAGATCGACGCCGCGCTCGCCGGGCATCCACGCATCGGTGAACGCGCCACCGGCACGGCCGCGCACGAACAGTCCGGTGTCTCCGGCGACAACGTGCGGGCCCGGTTGGCCGAGGGCAACCGGGCCTACGAGCAGAAGTTCGGGCATATCTACCTGGTGTGCGCGGCTGGCCGTAGCGGCGAGGAACTGCTCGCCGTGCTGCGGGCGCGACTCGACAACGATCCGACGACCGAAAGGCGGGTTATGCGAGACGAATTGGCGAAGATCAATCGGCTGCGCCTGACACAGCTGGTGGCGTCATGACCGGGCTGAGCACGCATGTGCTCGATGCCGTACGCGGAGTCCCCGCCGAGGGGGTCGCCGTGTGGTTGATGCGTGGTGAGTTGCGGCTCACCGAGGCATTGACCGATGCCGACGGGCGAGTGAAAGAGCTCGCCGCCGGGCTCAATCCGGGCGAATACCAGTTGTACTTCGATACCGGCAGTTACTTCGCGGCTCAGGGCGTCGAGACGTTCTACCCGGAGGTCTGTATCGCTTTCACCGTCGGCGAGCAAGCACATCTGCATGTGCCGCTGCTGCTTTCGCCGTTCGCCTATTCGACCTACCGAGGGAGTTGAGCCGTGGCACTGACCGGCCCGATCATGTTGACCGACAACCGATACGGCAAGGCCGAGAACCGGGTGGTGCGGTTCTACAAGGAGAACGCGCGCCACGAGATCCGCGATGTGAATGTCACGACCACCCTGCGGGGTGACTTCGAGGCGGCCTATACCGAGGGCGATCAGCGGCAGGTGCTGCCGACCGATACACAGAAGAACACGGCGTTCGCCTTCGCGAAGAAGGTCGGTCTCGACACCGTCGAGGATTACGCGATCGCGTTGGCGAGGCATTTCCACGAGACCGTCGAGCCGGTGAGCAGTGCTCGCGTGGATGTCGAATCGTATGGCTGGCAGCGGGTTTCGATCAACGGTGCCGAACACGATCACACCTGGGTGCGACAGGGCCCCGAGGTGCGCACCGTGGCGGTGACGGCCGCCGATGCCGGAGCCTGGCTGATCGGCGGAATCAAGGATCTCGTGCTGCTCAAGTCGACCGGGTCGGAATTCGCCGACTTCCTCGTCGACGAATACACCACATTGGCGCCTACGAACGATCGCGTCCTGGCCACCTCCCTCGACGTGCACTGGCGATTCGCCGAAATCGACGGCATCGACTGGGACGAGGTATTCGCCGGGATTCGCGCCACCCTGCTGGAACTGTTCGCTACCACCTATTCCCGTGCCCTGCAGCAGACCCTCTACGCGATGGGAACCGCTGTGCTGGAGCGTTTTCCGATGCTGGCCGAGATCCGACTCTCGGCCCCGAACAAACACCACTTCGACTACGACCTCGACCGCTTCGATATCGAGAACAAGGGTGAAGTGTTCTGGGCCGCCGACCGCCCCTACGGTTCGATTCACGCGACCTTGCAGCGTGCGGACGCACCCGATGCCGGAACGGCGTGGTCGGCATGAGCGGGCCGGATCTGGTTGTCGACGGGTGTGCGGTAGCCACTGTCGATGCGTCCGGGACCGAGTATCGGCGCGGATGGGTCACGGTGCGTGGCAACAGGATCGAAGCGCTCGGGGAAGGCAGGGCACCGGCGTTCGGGGCGGAGACCGCGCGGATCGACGGGCGGGGTTGCTTGCTCACGCCGGGATTGGTGAACACCCATCACCACCTCTACCAGTGGATCACCCGTGGGCTCGCCGCCGACAGCACCCTGTTCGAATGGCTGAAGACCCTGTACCCGGTGTGGGCGCGGATCGACGAGAAGTCGGTGCGGGTGGCCGCGACCGGCGCGCTGGTGTCGCTGGCCCGTACCGGGTGCACCACCTCCGCCGACCACCACTACCTGTTCCCGCAGGGTGGTGGTGACCTGCTCGCCGCCGAGATCGCGGCCGCCGCCGAGGTGGGGTTGCGCTTCCATCCCACGCGCGGGTCGATGGACCTCGGGCAGAGCAAGGGCGGGCTGCCGCCCGATGACGTGGTCGAGCCCATCGACGACATCCTCGCCGCGAGCACCACCGCGATCGAGCAATGGCACGACCCCTCGCCCGACGCCATGGTGCGCATCGGCCTCGCCCCCTGTTCCCCGTTCTCGGTGACCGCCGACCTGATGCGCGAATCGGCCGCCCTGGCGCGCTCGGCCGGGGTGCGGTTGCACACCCACCTCGCCGAAACCGTCGACGAGCTGGACTTCTGCCGCGAGAACTTCGACTGCACGCCCACCGAGTACATGGAACGACTCGGCTGGCTAGGCGACGACGTCTGGTACGCGCACGGCGTGCACCTCGACGACCACGCGATCTCGGCGATGGCTCGCACCGGCACCGGCATCGCCCACTGCCCGACCTCCAACGGCCGCCTCGGCGCGGGCATCGCCCGCACCGCCGACCTGGTCGCGGCGGGCATCCCGGTCGGGCTCGGCGTCGACGGCGCGGCCAGCAACGAGTCGAGCTCGCTGATCGAGGAGCCACGCAACGCCCTCCTCTACGCCCGAGCCGTCGGCGGACCCCAGGCCATGACGGTGCGCGGGGCACTCGAACTCGCCACCATGGGCGGGGCCCGTGTCCTCGGCCGGGCCGACGACATCGGCTCGATCGAACCCGGAAAGCTCGCCGACCTCGCCCTGTGGCGCCTCGACACCCCCGCCCACGCGGGCATCGAAGATCCGGTCGTCGCCCTGATCCTCGGCTCCGCGCCGCCTTTGGCGGCCCTGTTCGTGAACGGCCGCGAGGTGGTCCGCGACGGTGTGGTCACCACGGTCGACGAAGCGGCCGTCGGCGCCGATGTCGCCCAGGCCCAGGCCACCCTCCTCGCCGGAGCCTGATCCCCGGGACATTCGATCAAGATCACCACGCTGTGGTGGCGGGACCTACTCGGCCGATGCCGTCACCCCGGCGTGGTGATCGGGTGACCAGGTGCGGAACGCGGGTGGAGGGGCACACTGGAGGGTGGATATCGGGTTTACCGCGGCGCAATCTCGAGTGGGTGTCGCGCAACATCGTGGCAACTCGCCGCCCCTAGTGTGGCTGGTGAGGTAAGCGAGGTGGATGTGGATCTGGATACCGTGCGGGAGGTGGTGCTCGCTCGCCGGCGCGCCGATTTGGCGCAGGTCGGTGCGGGGAGCGCGGTGCTGGCCGGCGGGACCTTCCTCTACTCCGAACCCCACGATCACCTCGACCGGCTGATCGACATCACCACGTTGGGCTGGCCGTCGCTCGTCGAGACCGCCGAGGGTCTCGAAATCGCCGCGACCTGCACGCTCGCCGAATTCGCCGGTGCGCGTCCCGGTCGTGAACTCGGCTCGAAGACGCTGCGGCCGGATTGGCCAGGGACGGAATTGTTCGCGCAGGCGTGCCGGGCTCTGCTCGCCTCGCACAAGATCTGGCGCACGGCCACGGTCGGCGGAAACGTATGCCTCTCCCTGCCCGCCGGTGCCGTACTCGGTGCGCTGGTCGCTCTCGACGCCGACGCGGTGGTGTGGCCGCATGGTGGTGGTGAACGGCGAATCACTTTGCGACACTTCGTAACCGGTCCTGGGATGAATGTGTTGCCGCCGGGATCGGTGATCCGCTCCTTTGTCGTTCCGCTGCGGAATCTGCACGCGCACACCAGCTTTCGGAAGATCGCGTTGGCTCCGCTCGGGCGTTCCGGTTCCGTTGTGATGGGCAGGGGTACCGCGGACGCCTGCGCACTGACGATCACGGCGGCGACGACCCGTCCTGTCGTCCTGGATTTCGACGGACCGCCGAGCGTGGACGAGCTGACCTCCGCGCTCGCCGAGATCCCACCGAACATCTGGTTCGACGATCCACACGGTGCACCGGACTGGCGCAGGCACGTCACCTACCTGCTGGCGACCGAGGTTGTCGCCGAACTGGCGGAGGGGCGGTCGTGAACCCGGCGACCAGCGTCGATGGCGTCCCCGAGCCGGCGATTCGGTACGAGGGAGGTGGACCGTGCGGCTAGAAGTCGACGGCCGCGTAGTCGAAACGGCGCCCAGACCGGGCCAGTGCCTGCGAACCCTTCTGCGGGAGCAGGGCACTCTCGCGGTGAAGAAGGGCTGCGATTCCGGTGACTGCGGCGCCTGCTCGGTCCTGCTCGACGGCGCCCCGGTCCACTCCTGCCTGATTCCCGCACACCGCGCCGCCGACCGAACCGTCACCACTGCCGCCGGTCTTTCCGGTGAAGCCGGACCGAACACCGTGCAGCGCGGTTTCGTCGACAATGCCGCGTTCCAATGCGGCTTCTGCACAGCCGGAATGGTCGTCACCGCCACCGGATTACTCCGCGACCGCACCGATTCGGAAATCACCGAGGATGAGCGCGTGGAGTTGATGAAAGGAAACCTGTGCCGCTGCACGGGTTACCGAGCCATTACCGACGCCCTCACCGCGTGTGCACCACTGTGCACAACTCGTGAGGCCACCCCTGAACCGCCTCCCGGTGTGGAAGCACGAGTCGGAGAGCCTGGCGATGCCGCCCTTGAACAGCCTCCCGGTATGGAGGCACGAGCCGGAGTGCCTGCCGATGCCTCCTTCGTGCGTCCGGACGATGGGCATCGGTGGAGGGCCGAGGGCGTGACGACTGTGGCCGTGGGCGAGGACCCGGCGGTGGCGGGCCGCGAGGTGCGGGCGGTCGCGGCGCGGGTACCGGGCGAGGAGCTCGGGCCGGGGCAGGTCGGAAAGGGTGTCGGAGCGCCCGCCGGGGAGCGGGTGGTGCGGGGTGGCGAGGCTTTCACGTTCGATGTCGGGGTGGGGGACGAGCGGGGGCCGGGGGTGGCGCCTTGGCATATCGCCGTGTTGAGCAGTCCGCACGCGCATGCGCGGGTGGTGTCGATAGACATCGGGGAGGCGTCGGCCGTGCCCGGCGTCCGGGCGGTGCTGACGGCGGCAGACGCGCCGGGGGTGGCATTTTCCACGGCACGGCACGAATTCCGGGAGGACGATCCCGACGACACCTTCGTCCTCGATCGCACGGTGCGTTTCGTCGGGCAGCGCGTCGCGGCGGTGGTGGGGGAGACCCTCGATGCGGCGCGGGCGGGGGTGCGGGCGTTGCGGGTCGAGTACGAGGTTTTGCCCGCTGTGTTCGACCCGGCGGAAGCGCTCGGAGACGACGCACCGAAGTTGCACGGCGACAAGCCGGGTTCCGCGCGTATTGCCGACCCGCAACGCAACCTGATCGCGGAAATACACGGTGGTGTAGGCGATTTCGATCGCAGTATCGAAGAAGCGGCGCACGTTGTCCGCGGTGTCTGGCATTCGCCGCGCGTGCAGCACGTGCACCTGGAAACGCACGGCGGAATCGGCTGGCTCGACGACAACGGCAGGCTCGTCCTGCGCACGAGCACCCAGGTTCCGTTCCTGGTTCGCGACGAACTGTGCCACCTGTTCGGCCTCGACCGCGACCGGGTGCGGGTATTCGCGGCCCGGGTGGGCGGCGGGTTCGGCGCCAAACAGGAAATGCTGGTCGAAGACCTCATCGCGCTCGCCGTCCTACGCACCGGGCATCCGGTGCAATACGAATTCACGCGGACCGACGAATTCATCTCTGCCACTTGCCGTCACCCGATGCGGGTGAAGGTCACCGCCGCCGCCGACAAGAATGGGCTGCTCACCGCATTGGCGGTCGACGTGCTCGCCGACGCGGGTGCCTACGGCAACCACAGTGCGGGTGTGCTGTTCCATTCCGTCGGTGAATCGGTGGCCGTCTACCGGTGCCCGAACAAGAAGGTCGACGCGCAAGCGGTGTACACCAACAACATTCCCTCCGGCGCCTTCCGTGGTTACGGGCTCGGTCAGGTGATCTTCGGTGTGGAATCCGCCATCGACGAACTGGCCCGCCGAATCGGCGTCGACCCGTTCGATTTCCGCAGGCGCAATGTGGTGGTACCGGGCGACCGGTTCACCGGCGCCGAAGTCGCCGAAAGCGACCTCACCTTCGGTAGTTACGGCCTGGACCAGTGCCTCGACACCGCCCAGCGAGCGCTGCATCGCGGCAACGGTGCCGAGGTGCCCGGCCCGGACTGGCGGGTGGGAGAAGGAATGGCCGTGGCGATGATCGCGACCGTTCCACCACGCGGCCATCACGCCGACGCGACGGCGCGCCTGCTCATCGACGGGCGCTACGAGATGAACGTCGGCACAGCGGAATTCGGCAACGGTACAACTACCGTCCACGCCCAGCTCGCCGCGACCGCCCTGGCGACATCGGCCGAACGGATCGTGATCCGTCAATCCGACACCGACCTGGTCGGGCACGACACCGGTGCTTTCGGTTCGACCGGCACCATGGTCGCGGGCAAGGCGTCCTATGCCGCCGCACTGGAACTGCACGCGATGCTGCTGGCGCGAGCGGCCAAGGTGAGCGGCCACCCCGAACGGGACTGCGTGCTGGAGGCGGGTGGCGTGCGCTGCGGGGACGAACTCGTCACCGCCGCACAACTCCTCGCCGACGGGGACCTCATAGCCCACGGGGCCCATTCGGGCACACCGCGTTCGGTGAGTTTCAACGTGCACGCCTTCCGGGTGGCCGTGCGTCCCGTGACGGGTGAGGTGCGGATTCTGCAATCGATCCAGGTGGCCGACGCGGGCACCGTGCTGAATCCGGTGCAGTTGCGCGGGCAGGTGGAAGGTGGTGTCGCGCAGGCCATCGGGACCGCGCTCTACGAGGACATGCGCACCGACGCGGGTGTGGTGACCACCCGCACCCTGCGGCACTACCACGTACCGCAATTCGCGGACCTGCCACGCACGGAGGTGTATTTCGCCGAAACCAGTGACGCGCTCGGCCCGCTCGGTGCCAAATCGATGAGTGAGTCACCCTACAACCCGGTTGCCCCGGCCCTGGCGAACGCGATCCGCGACGCCATCGATGTCAGACCCGACCGATTGCCGATGACCGCCGACCGGATCTGGCGGCTCGCGAGGAAAGGAACGGCCGAGTGAATACCCGACTGCCCGAACACATCCGGGCACGCGTCGACGCAGTCCTCGATTCCGTCGATGCGGAGCTGCGGCTGCGCTATCCCGGCCAGGGGACGCGGATCCAACCGGTGCACACGGTGTATGTCCCCGCCGACCGTGCCACCGCCGACACCCCGGCGGAATGGGGCGCCACCGCGCTGGAACTGCTGGATCGCCATGCCGACTTCCTCGCCGGTCTCGACACCACCGATTCCCTTCCCGCGGTCCGGGTCGGCCTGTCCGCTCGACCGGTGCAGGACCTGCGGATAGATTTCGAGGACGGATACGGTTTCCGCGCCGACGATGTGGAAGACGCCGCCGCGACAGCAGCGGGAAAGACCTTGGCATCGATGGCCGAAAAGCCGGGCGCACCCGGTTCGTTCGGGATCCGGATCAAGGGGCTGGCCAAGGACGAACGCAGGCGAGCGCTACGAACACTGGAATTGGTGCTCGACGGCGTCGCCGACGTATTACCCGGATTTCTCTTCACGGTTCCGAAAATCAGGGCGGCCGAACAAGTCTCGGCCATTGTCGACATCTGCTCCGGCATCGAACGCGCCCACGGACTTCCCGACCACACCCTGCGCTTCGAACTGCAGATCGAAAGCCCGCAGGCGATCATCGCGCCCGACGGCACAGCCCCCATCGCCCGCATGCTCGCCCTGTCCGACAACCGTTGCAGTGCACTGCATTTCGGCGCCTACGACTACACCGCCGCCTGTGGGATCGCCGCCACCGACCAGGCGCTCGACCATCCGGCCGCGGACCACGCCAAAACGGTGATGCAGGTCGCCGCCGCCCAGACCGGTGTATGGATCTGCGACGGCTCCACCCAGATCGTGCCGGGCAGCGACCCCGAATTCGCTTTCACCAACCACTACCACCTGGTGGAACGTGCCCTGCGCCGCGGCTACTACCAGGGCTGGGACATGCATCCCGGCCACCTGGTCACCCGCTGGCTGGCCACCCACAACTTCTTCCGTACCGCCACCGATGTGGCCGTCCCACGCCTGCAGGCCTACGTCGGTCGCGGCCAGGAAGGAGTGGTCGACGAGCCGGCGACCGCCGAAGCCCTGTCGACCACGGTGGTGCGCGCCCTGCGCTGCGGTGCGGTCAGCGATGACGAGTTGCGCACCCGTGCACCGGAACTCACCGAGCAGACCCTCGTCGACCTGATGACCCGCCGGTGGTCGAGCCGAGAAAACACCGAAGCACGGGAGACCCGATGACCGACGACTTCACCCACCTGCCAGATCTGGCGGTCCGGCCGCTCGGCGGGTCGGTGATCTGGGCGAACGACGAGTTCTTCGCCGAGAAGGAGAACCTCGTCAACCCCGGCCCGGCCGAATACCGGCCCTCGACATTCGGGCACAAGGGCCAGATCTACGACGGCTGGGAAACGCGCCGCCACCGCGGCAAACCCGGTGACGACGCGGCCATCGTGCGCCTCGGCGTGCCGGGCGTGATCCGCGGCATCGTGGTGGACACCGCCTGGTTCAAGGGCAACTACCCACCCGAGGTATCGGTCTCGGCGCTGGCGATCGACGGTTACCCCACCGCGGAGCAGATCGCCGAACGCACCGACTGGGTGCCGCTGCTCGACCGTGTGAAGGTCGCGGGCGATTGCCGGACCCCGTTCACTGTCGACGACGAAAACCGGTGGACCCACGTCAAACTCACCATGCACCCCGATGGCGGCGTCGCCCGGCTGCGGGTCCACGGCGAGGGCAGGCCCGACCCGGCGATGCTCGGCCTCGGCCCACTCGACCTGGCCGCCCTCGAGAACGGCGCGCTGGTCCTCGACTGCTCCAACCGCTTCTACAGCTCACCCAACCAACTGCTCTACCCCGGCCAGGCGCGCGTCATGGGCGACGGCTGGGAAACCGCGCGCCGCCGCGACGACGGAAACGACTGGGTACGTATCAAACTCGCGGGCCCCGGCGCGATCCGGCTCGCCGAGATCGACACCTCCTGCTTCCTCGGCAACAGCCCCGGTGCCGCCTCGCTCACCGGCTTCACCGGCGACGGAACGGAAGTCGAGATCATGCCGCGCACCGACCTGCTCCCCGACACCCGCCACCGGTTCGCCCTCACATCCGCCGGCGCATCGGTCGAAGAGGTTCGCCTCGACATCTATCCCGACGGCGGCCTGGCTCGTCTGCGGCTCTACGGCGAGCTCTCCGCATGACCGGGCCACGCGACTTCATCGGCTACGGCCCGACTCCGCCGGACCCGCGGTGGCCCGGCGGCGCCCGGATCGCGGTGCAATTCGTGCTGAATTACGAAGAGGGCGGGGAGAACAACGTTCTCGACGGATCACCGCATTCGGAAACCTTCCTGTCCGAGATGACACCGGCCGAAGCCTTCCCGAACCGGCACATGAGCATGGAATCGCTCTACGAATACGGTTCACGCGCCGGCCTGTGGCGGATACTGCGCGCCTTCGAACGGCGCGGTATCCCGCTCACCGTTTTCGCGGTCGCCCGCGCGATGCAACGCAATCCCGAGGCGGTCGCGGCCTTTCTGGAGCTCGGCCACGAAATAGCGTGTCACGGTCTGCGCTGGCAGTCGTATCAGCTCGTGGATCGCGAGACCGAACGCGCCGACATGGCCGAAGCCGTGCGCATCCTCACCGACCTCACCGGCGAGCCGCCACGCGGCTGGTACACCGGCCGCGACTCACCCAACACCCGCGAATTGGTCGTCGAGTACGGCGGTTTCGTCTACGACGCCGACTCCTACGCCGACGACCTGCCCTACTGGACCACGGTGCGCGGGCAGCAGCACCTCGTGGTCCCGTACACCCTCGACACCAACGACATGCGCTACTGCTCGCCCGCCGGCTTCGCCACCGGCGAGGAGTTCTACGCCCACCTGCGCGACGCCTTCGACGTGCTGTACCGCGAAGGGACCGAGGGCAGCCCGAAGATGCTCTCGATCGGCCTGCACTGCCGCATCGCGGGCCGCCCCGCCCGCACCGCGGCCCTGGAGCGCTTCCTCGACCACGTGCAATGCCACGAGGACGTGTGGATCACGCGCCGCATCGACATCGCCGACCACTGGCGAACGACGCATCCGGCCGGATCAGGCGAACAGGTCCCGGACGAACGGGAGCGAGTCGACCAGTGAGGCGTTGACCGTGCCGTCGTGGTCGGTGGGGTAGGTGCGGGTGGTCACCGGCTGGCGGTTGGCCTCGAGCACCGCGAAGTAGCGCAGGGTCGCGGGGGTGACCACGTCGGTGTCGCGCAGGCCCTGAGCCAGCAGCAGCGGGCGGTCGTAGCCGGATTCGGGCAGGCCCATGTACTCGCCGAGCAGGCCGCGCAGGTTCGGGATGGACGACAGCGGGCGGGCGAACATGCTGCCCACCGACGGCTTGGCGGCGGCCAGTTCGTCACCGAGGGGGCCGATGCAGGCGGTCTGGGCGCGCTCGAGCCAGGTGCGGCCGGTGTCGGTGAGCAGACCGTCGATGTCGAGGTCGGGGTAGGTGGTGCGCAGGCCGCTGAGGATGTACAGGACGTAGGCGGTCAGGTGCGAGCTCAGGGCGATCGGGGGCACACCCGGGCCGACGAGGCCGATGACGTCCTCGATGTAGGCGGGTACGCCCGTGCCGACGGCACCGCGGTAGTCGAGTTCGGGGCCGCCGAACTCGGTGGCGTAGCGGGCGGTGAACACCGCGGCGCCGCCGCCCTGCGACTGACCGACCACGGCCCACTTGTTCGACAGCGACGGGTATCGCGCGGTCGCGGCGCGCACGGCGTCGACCACATTGCGCGCCTCCACGACGCCGTTCAGATACGGGTGCTCGCCCGGACCGCCGAGACCGGCGTAGTCGGCCGCGACCACCGCGTAACCCTGCTTCAGCCAGGTGCCGAGGTAAGCCCAGTCGCGTTCGACGGCGGCCGGACCGGCCACGCTGTAGGCGCAGTCGTCGCCCAGCCCGACGGTGCCGTGCGCCCAGGCGATCACCGGCCAGCCGCCCGCGGGGGCTTCGCCCGGCGGGAAGTACACGGCGGCACCGGTGGTGGTCGGTTGGTCTCCCGCGGTGGTCGAGCGGTAGAGCAACCGCTCGGCGCGGGCCGAACCCGGCAGCGTCGCCGCGGCCGACAGGGCCTCCACCGAGACGACCTGCCCGCCGGTGGGATCGGCGTGCGCCGGAACGGCCGGCAGCACGGTCAGCGCGGCCATCGCCGCGATCGTCAGCATCCTCGACTTGCGCACGGTCCCTCTTCCCTTCGTCGGACAGCCCGATTCTGCCCCGTGCGCCACAGGGGTGACACGCCGGGCGGGCGTTGCGGAGTGACGACACGCACATGATCGACGCCCGGCGTGGTGTGTGAAACGACTCACAGCCTGGAAGGCTCGAGAGCATCGGCACCCACCCGGCCGAAGATCGCTAACAGTACGGGCGTTATGCTAAAACTCCTGGTCAGCACTACCCATCGGTAGCCGCAGTGCTTGCAATCACAGGGCAAATTTCGCAAAGTTAGCAACAGCGGCGGCAAACCTAGCTGAGATTCACACAACCAACAGGTAGACGGCTATTTCCGGGTATGCCATTGTTTGGAAGTACACCCCTCAGGCCCTAGCTAGTCCTAGCAAGCCTGCAAATTGCTTCAGCAGTACGACCCGTGCAACCGAAAGCGTTCAGCCGCCGGTTGTTTGAACGGCCGGACAGCGCGGAGCACCGACCACACCGAGGAAGTGGAGTCAGAGATGTCGACTGCCGGCACCCCGAAGACCGCTGCGGAAATCCAGCAGGATTGGGACACCAACCCGCGCTGGAAGGGCATTACCCGCAACTACACCGCCGAGCAGGTTTCCAAGCTGCAGGGCACTGTCGTCGAGGAGCACACCCTCGCGCGTCGTGGTTCGGAGATCCTGTGGGACCTCGTGAACAACGAGGACTACATCAACTCCCTCGGCGCCCTCACCGGCAACCAGGCCGTGCAGCAGGTTCGCGCCGGCCTGAAGGCCATCTACCTGTCGGGTTGGCAGGTCGCCGGTGACGCGAACCTGTCCGGCCACACCTACCCCGACCAGTCGCTGTACCCGGCGAACTCGGTCCCCTCGGTGGTCCGTCGCATCAACAACGCGCTGCTGCGCGCCGACGAGATCGCCAAGGTCGAGGGTGACACCTCGGTCAAGAACTGGCTGGCCCCGATCGTCGCCGACGCCGAGGCCGGCTTCGGTGGCGCCCTGAACGCCTACGAGCTGCAGAAGGCCATGATCGCGGCCGGCGCCGCGGGCGTGCACTGGGAAGACCAGCTCGCCTCGGAGAAGAAGTGCGGCCACCTCGGTGGCAAGGTGCTGATCCCCACCCAGCAGCACATCCGCACTCTGACCTCCGCGCGTCTGGCCGCCGACGTCGCCGACGTGCCGTCGGTGATCATCGCCCGCACCGACGCCGAGGCCGCCACCCTCATCACCTCCGATGTGGACGAGCGCGACCGCGAGTTCCTGGACGGCACCCGTACCGCCGAGGGCTTCTTCGGTGTGAAGAACGGCATCGAGCCCTGCATCGCGCGTGCCAAGGCCTACGCCCCCTACGCCGACCTCATCTGGATGGAGACCGGCGTGCCGGACCTCGAGGTCGCGCGCAAGTTCGCCGAGTCGGTTCGCAGCGAGTTCCCGGACCAGCTGCTGGCCTACAACTGCTCGCCTTCGTTCAACTGGAAGGCGCACCTGGACGACGCGACCATCGCGAAGTTCCAGCGTGAGCTCGGCGCGATGGGCTTCAAGTTCCAGTTCATCACCCTGGCCGGCTTCCACTCGCTCAACTACGGCATGTTCGACCTGGCGCACGGCTACGCTCGCGAGGGCATGACCGCGTTCGTCGACCTGCAGGAGCGCGAGTTCAAGGCCGCCGCCGAGCGTGGCTTCACCGCCATCAAGCACCAGCGTGAGGTCGGTGCCGGCTACTTCGACACCATCGCCACCACCGTTGACCCCAACACCTCGACCGCGGCCCTCAAGGGCTCGACCGAAGAGGGTCAGTTCCACTGAGTTGCTTTGACTAGCAACGGATTTCCTCTACACCAGTAGGGGTGTACGCCCTCCCCTGCCGATCAGCCCCGGCAGGGGAGGGCATCCCTATATCGTGGGGCCCAAACCACTGTTTCCGGTTTCGGCCCGTCCCCGGCTCTGGACTGACCGGAGGGTGCGACGAAGGAGTGCCCGCAGGGAGGGAAGAGTCGGGGTTTAGGGCCGAAACCCGCGGCGCCAGCCGCCAAATAACACAGGAGTGGGACGTGAGCAGCGACAAGATTCAGCGCGTCGGGATCATCGGCGCCGGACAGATGGGCGCGGGTATCGCGGAAGTGTGCGCACGCGCGCACGTCGACGTCCTCGTCTACGAAACCACCCGTGAACTGGCCGCCGCCGGTCGTGCGCGCATCCTGCGCTCGCTCGATCGTGGCGTCAGCAGCGGCAAGATCACCGAGCGCGAGCGCGAGCAGGCCGCCTGGCGGCTGCGCTTCACCTCCGACCTCAGTGACTTCGCCGACCGTCAGCTGGTCGTCGAGGCCGTTGTCGAGAACGAAGAGGTCAAGACGGCCATCTTCAGCGAGCTGGACAAGGTCGTCACCGACCCCGACGCCGTGCTCGCCTCCAACACCTCCTCCATCCCGATCATGAAGATCGCCGTCGCCACCGCCAATCCCGAGCGCGTGGTCGGTCTGCACTTCTTCAACCCGGTGCCGGTGCTGCCGCTGGTGGAGCTGGTCACCACGCTCAAGACCAGCGAGCCTGTCGCTCGCCGGGCCGAGGCGTTTGCCGCCGACATCCTGGGCAAGCAGGTCGTCCGGTCGGCCGACCGCTCCGGGTTCGTCGTCAACGCGCTGCTGGTGCCGTACCTGCTCTCGGCCATCCGCATGGTCGAGTCGGGGTTCGCCACCAAGGAAGACGTCGACAAGGCCATGGTGCTCGGGTGTGCGCATCCGATGGGGCCGCTGGCACTGACCGACCTCGTCGGGCTCGACACGGTGAAGTCGATCGCGGACTCGATGTACGCCGAGTTCAAGGAGCCGCTGTACTCCGCGCCGCCGCTGCTCATGCGCATGGTGGAAGCCGGTTTGCTCGGTAAGAAGACCGGCGCCGGTTTCTACCAGTACGGAAACTAGGTTCCACGCACCGACGGCCGCCTTCCTCCCGACGAGACGAAGGTGGCCGTCGGTGTTTCCAGGGGTGTTTGCAGGGGGAACGGCACACTGCCGACCGCTCGGCTTAAGCTGCTGTAGGCCGTTCGTGCACGCGCGAACCGGTTACTCGTCGAGCGCAGTAATTGCGCGGCGCCCGGTTGCCGGGCGACCACGCAGGTGATGGAAAGGGATGTCCCGTTCATGGTCAACGTCACCGATGGATTCGGGTCGAGCGTTCTCGGATATCCGCGGATCGGTCCGCACCGGGAACTCAAGCGCGCGCTGGAGTCGTACTGGCGTGGGTCGCTCGAGCGGGAGGAGCTGCTCGCGGTAGGCCGGGACATCCAGGAGCGCCAGTTCGACGAGCTGGCCGCCACCGGGCTCACCCAGGTGCCGGGCAACACCTTCTCCTTCTACGACCACATCCTCGACAACGCGCTGCTGTTCGGTGCGGTGCCGTCGCGCTTCAAGCCGCATCAGGAGGGCCTGCACCCGCTGGACTTCTACTTCCTGATGGCGCGGGGTAACCCGGATCTGCCGCCGCTCGAGCTGGTGCGCTTCTTCGGCACCAACTACCACTACCGGCAGCCCGAACTCGACGCCGACTCCACGTTCTCGCTGCACCCCGAAGCTCTGCTCGACGAATGGGACCGGGCGATGGCGCGCGGGATCGAACTGCGCCCGGTGGTGCTCGGGCCGGTGTCGTTGCTGCTGCTGTCCAAGGCCGGCCAGGTGCCCGGCGAAGCGGAGTTCGACACGCTGAGCCTGCTCGACAAGCTGCTGCCGTTCTACGAGGAACTGTTCGAACTGCTCGCCAAGCGCGGGGCGACCTGTGTGCAGCTCGACGAGCCCTGCTTCACAGGAGAGCAGTCCGACGCGGCGCTCGCGGCGTTCGAGAAGACGTATCAGCGGTTGTCGAAGGCGCCACTGCGCCCGCGCATCTTGGTCACCGGCCAGTACGGCGACTTCGGCGAGGCGCTACGAATCCTGGCGGCCAGCAATGTGGAGGCCATCGGGCTGGACCTGGCGTCCTACCGGATGACGCCCGAGGAGCTCGCCGAGATCCCCGGCATCCGCCGCAAGCGGATCTACGCCGGTGTCATCAGCGGCACCAATGTGTGGCGCGCCGATCGTTACGTGACGCTGAACTACCTGAACTCCATCGCCGAGGTGTGCCCCGATCTGGTGGTGTCGACCGGCACCACCCTGCTGCACGTGCCCTACGACGTGCTCGCCGAATACGACATCGAGGGCAATGTCGCCGACCGGCTCGCCTTCGCGAAACAGAAGGTCGGCGAGGTCGTCTCGCTGGCCAAGGCGCTCACCGAGGGCCCGTCGGAGAAGTGGCGCAAGCGGCCCACCTCGGTGCACTTCAAGCAGAAGCACGCCGTGCGGCAGCGGGTGTACGCGATCACGCCGGACATGCGTGAACGGGTGCCCTATGCCGAGCGGGCCGCCGCCCAGCAGGAACGGCTGAACCTGCCCTTGGTCCCGGCCACCACGCTCGGGTCGTTCCCGCAGAGCAGCCGGTTGCGGCAGGCGCGTCACGAGGTGGCCGCGGGCCGGTTGTCCGAGCAGGACTACCGCAAGCAGGTCGAGGCCGAGATCGAGGCGACGATCCGGTTGCAGGAGGACATCGGTCTGGACGTGTTCGTGCACGGTGAGCACGAACGCAACGACATGATCCAGTTCTTCGCCGAACAGCTAGACGGCATGGCGACCACCCGCTTCGGCTGGGTGCAGGTCTACGGTTCGCGCTGTGTGCGGCCGCCGATCATCTACGGCGACGTGGCCCGGCCCGCGCCGATGTCGGTGGACTGGACCACCTACGCCCAGTCGCTCACCGACAAGCCGGTGAAGGGCATGGTCACCGGTCCGGTCACCATGCTCGCGCGCTCGTTCGTCCGCCAGGATCAGCCGCTCTACGAGACGGCCGACCAGGTGGCGCTCGCGATCCGCGACGAGGTGGTGGATCTGGAGAAGGCGGGCATCGCCATCATCCAGGTCGACGAACCCGCCATCCGCGAACTGCTCCCCGCCCGCCCACACGGCCGCGAGGAGTACCTGCGCTGGGCGGTCGGCGCGTTCAAACTCGCCACCTCCGGCGTGCGGCCCGACACCCAGATCCACACCCACATCGGCTATTCCGGCCGCACCGAGGTGGTGGACGCGATCGAACAACTCGACGCCGACGTCACCGCGATCGTCGCGACGCGCTCGATCGAATGGGTCATGCAGGCTCTCACCGAGGACGCCGCCACCGGCCACGGCCTCAGCCACGGCGTCGGCCCCGGCGTCTACGAAAGCCGCTCGGCCCGCATCCCCGACATCGACGAGCTCGACGAACTCCTCACCCAGGCCGCCAAAGCGGTTACCCCGCAACGATTGTGGGCCAACCCCGACGGTGGGCTGAAAACCCGCCACTACTGGCAGCTCGATCCGTCGCTGCGCAACATGGTCGCCGCGGCCCGCCGCGTCCGCCGCCGGGCCCTGGCCGCCCTCGCGGAAGAAGCCGTCGCGAAGTAGCGCCAGAACCTGAAGGGGCACACCGAATCCGGTGTGCCCCTTCGTCATGTACCGCTAGTGGCTCAGTGCCGACACCACGAACATCGCGCCGACTCCGAGGATGGTGAGGAAGAGGGTCAGGCGGGAGGGGTGTTCGGAGTGGGCTTCGGGGAGGATGTCGGCGGTGGCCAGGTAGAGGAGGAAGCCGGCGAAGTAGCCGAGGTAGAGGCCGATCCATTGTTCGGGGACGTGGATGAGGGTGCCGAGGATGGCGCCTACTACCGGGGCCAGGGCGTCGAGGGCCAGGAGGGTGATGGCGCGTTTGCGGGCGTGGCCGTAGAGGGTGGGGATGGTGAAGGTGTTGAAGCCGTCGGCGAAGTCGTGGCAGATGACGGCGATGGCTACCGACAGGCCGACGGTGGCGCCCGCCTGGTAGCCGATGCCGATGCCGAAACCGTCGAGGGTGCTGTGGAAGATCAGGCCCATAGCGGCGAGCAGGCCGACAGACTCGAAACCGTGGTGGTGCGAACCGAATTCGTCCTCGTGGCCGGTGTGGATGGCGACCGCGCGTTCGATGATGTGCAGGCTCATGAACCCGACAACCGCCGCGATCAGCGCCACCGGCACACCGAACGCCTCGTCGGGTGACTGCTCGAGGGCCTCGGGGATCAGGTCGAAGGCGACCAGACCAAGCATCACCCCGGCCGCGAGACCGAGGACCAGGTGCTTGCGGTCGCCGATGCGCATGGCGACGAAACCACCGAACAGGGTGGACAGCATGGAGACCACAGACAACAGAATTGCCATGGTGCGGGCCTATTCGTCGGCGGATCGGTGGGTGTCGGCCGGGGCGCTCGCCGTGGACTTGGTGAACCAGCGGCGCTTGGGCCTCAGCGGCGGTTCGGCTTCCTCGGTCACCTGGTACCGCCGCACATAGGCCCCGGCGAATCCCTGCAGCGTCGCGGTGACCGGGATCGCGAGTAGCGCACCCGTCGGCCCCAGCAGCGCCGCACCCGCGATCACCGCCCCGAACGCAACCGCCGGATGCATGTCGAGGGTGGTCGCGGTGATCCGTGGCTGCAGCACATAGTTCTCGAACTGCTGATACGCCACGATGAACAGCAGAATCCACAGCGCGGTGATCGGGTCGTGCACCAGCGCGACGAGCACCGGAAGGGCACCGGCGAGATAGGTGCCGACGGTCGGGATGAACTGCGAGACCACACCCACCCAGAGCGCCAGCGCGAAGGCCGAAGGCACATCGAACACTCGCAGCACAACATAGTGCGCGATCGCCGAGCACAGCGCGAGCAGCGCCCGCGAGTAGATGTAGCCGCCGGTCTTCTCCACCGCGATATCCCAGGCGCGCAACACATGTTTCTGCTGGCGTGGCGGGAGCAGCGAACACACCCAGGTGCGGAAGCGCGGCCCGTCGGCGGCGAAATAGAACGTGAACAGCAGCACCCCGAGCAGCTGGAACAGCGCACCGATCGCGACCGTGCCGATGCCCCAGACGTTTCCGGCCAGACCCACGAGATAGCCCTCGATGGTCGAGCTCCACTCGGTGGCGTATTTGGTGAGGTCGGCGCCGGACAGGTTCTGGTCGAAGGTGCGGTTGATCCAGTCGACCAGGTCCTGGATGTAGCCGGGTGCGTCCTGGACGAGCATGGTGACCTGGTCGATGAGCAGGGCGCCGAGCGTCCCGAAGAACGCGACCATCACCACCAGCACGACGAGGAACACCGCACCGGTGCCCGCGCCGCGCGGAATACCGTGCCGGGCAAGCCAATTCACCGCCGGTTCGATGGCGAAGGCCAGGAACAGCGACACCAGCAGGATGGTCAGCAGGCCCTGCAGTTTGCCGAGCACCCAGAAGCCCGCGATCAGGATGACGAGGGCCAGGGCGGTGTAGAGCAGGGCGCGCGGGAACCAGCTGGGCGGGGTCCGCACCGTCCAGGTGATCGGCAGGGCGCCCACCGCGGTCGGTGTGTCCGGGCGCGTATCGTCGTCGGCCACGACGTCACGGTACCCGGCGGTGGGCGCCGGACCGGCTCAGATGGACGCGGTGTCGATCACGAAGCGGTACTGCACATCGCTGGCGACGACCCGGTCGTAGGCGGCATCGATGTCGTCGGCGGAGATGAGCTCGATCTCGGCGCCGATGCCGTGCGCGGCACAGAAATTCAGCATTTCCTGGGTCTGCGCGAGACCGCCGATCATCGAACCCGACAGGGAGCGGCGGAAGCCGGCCAGATTGCGGCCGGTGACGCTCATCGGCTTCTCGGGCAGGCCGAGGATCACCAGGGTGCCGTCGAGGGCGAGCAGCCGCAGGTAGTTGTCGATGGGCAGATCGGCCGAGACGGTGTTGATGATGAGGTCGAACTCGCCGCGCAGCCTGCGGAAGGTCTCCTTGTCGCTGGTGGCGTAGTAGTTGGTCGCTCCCATGCGCAGGCCGTCGTCGCGTTTGCGCAGCGACTGACTCAACACCGTCACCTCGGCGCCGAGCGCGGCGGCGATCTTCACGCCGACGTGCCCGAGCCCGCCCATGCCGATGATCGCGACCTTCTTGCCGGGACCCGCGCCCCAGTGGCGTAACGGCGAGTACAGGGTGATGCCCGCGCACAGCAGCGGTGCGGCGACGTCGAGGCCGATGCCCTCGGGAATGCCGACGACGAACTTCTCGTCGACGACGATGTGGGTGGAGTACCCGCCCATGGTGTAGCCGCCGGGCTGGACGTCCTCGGGGACGGGGTTGTTGTAGGTCCAGGTGGCGCCCTTGGCGCAGTACTGCTCCTCACCGGCCAGGCACGGTGCGCACTTGCCGCACGAATTCACCAGACAGCCCACCCCGACGCGGTCGCCCACCTGGTACTTGCGCACCGACGACCCGACCGCGCTGACGATGCCCGCGATCTCGTGCCCCGGCACGCACGGGTACCGCGCACCACCCCATTCGTCGCGAGCGGTGTGGATGTCGGAGTGGCAGATGCCCGCGAATTTGATGTCGATCGCGACATCGTCGGGTCCGAGCGCACGGCGTTCGATCGCGACCTTCTCGAAGGAACCGTCGGCGGACGGCAGGGCATAGGCGGCAGCGGTGCTCATGGGTATATGCCTACCGCTGCATACGAGGTTTGCCAACCGCCGCGTGCCGGATGTCGATCAGGCCGGGCCGGAGCCGGGTGACAATGGAAAGGGTCGGCCCGCGAGAGAGGACGTGCGCGTGCAACGTGGATCACGGGTGCTCATGGCGCTGGTCGTCGCGCTGCTCGCCCTCGGCGGTGTCCTCGGATATCGCGGTGAGCTGGGGTTCGAGCGGGCCGCGCCGCAGGAATTCGTCGCGGCGACGCCCGCGCCCGTGCCGCTGGATCCAGGCCTGGTCGCCGCGCGGGTGCAGCCCGCGCTGGTCAATATCTCGGTCGACGCGAGCCGGTTCGGAACCGCGGCCGCCGGGTCGGGCATCGTGCTCACCGGCGACGGGCAGATCCTCACCAGCCACCACGTCATCAAGGGTGCCGAGGACGTGTCGGTCACCGATGTGGGGACCGGGCTGCGCTACCCGGCCACCGTGCTCGGTTACGACTCGAGCGCCGACGTCGCACTGCTGGCGCTGGCAGGCGCCTCCGGCTTACCGACCGCGCGGATCGGTTCCTCGGCCGGGCTGCGATTACGTCAGGATCTGCTCGCCATCGGCGACGCGGGCGGCGACGGTGGCGAGCAGACCTCGGTGGCCGGGCCGATCACCGACCTGGACGCCAGTATCGTCGCGATGAACTCCGCGGACCTGAGCCGCAAATCGTTGCGCGGGATGGTGGAGATCGCGGCACCGGTGGTTGGTGGGCAGTCCGGTGGAGCGCTGGCCGACGGCACGGGCGCGGTGGTCGGCGTCATCACCGCGGCCTCCGGTGATCGCGGCACGCAGGACCGGCAGCCCAAACCCGCGCACGGTTACGCGGTGCCCATCGACACGGCCATGCGGATCGTCGCCCAGATCCGCTCGGGCACGCCGACCGACACCGTGCACATCGGGCCGACCGCCACCCTCGGCGTGCAGATCGTCGACGCGAAACCGGCGGGCGCGCGGGTCGACTGGGCCTTCTTCGGGCAACCGGCCCGCGCCGCCGGAATCACCGACGGTGACGTGGTCACCGCCGTCGACGGCGAGTCGATCACCACCGCCCGGGCGCTGAGCGCGGCCGTCGGCAGGCGTAAACCCGGTGATGTTGTCCGTCTCGACGTCACCGCGCCCGACGGCAGCGTCCGCGTCGTCGACGTAGTGCTCGCCGAGGGCACGCCCAACTAGACCTTGCTCAGCCAGTAGTCCTGGAACTTCAGGAACATCAGCAGCAGCACCACGGCGTAGAACACGACGACGAGCGTCCAGCGCCACTCGGCCAGGATTCCCATCGGCCCGCGCGAGCCGCCCCAGGTCTCCTGGGTGGCCACCGCGAACAGCACCGGCACCGCCACCCACACCACCATGCAGTACGGGCACAGCGCGTTGATGCGGTACAGGCTCTGGAAGATCAGCCAGCAGATCGCGGCGACGCCGAGGACCGTGCCGACCCAGAGCGAACCCCAGATCCAGCGCGGGAAACCGACCCCGATCACCGAGAGCACGCCGAGGGTCACCACCACCGAGAACCCGACGATGCCGATGATCGGGTTCGGGAAGCCGAACACGGCGGCCTGCTGGGTCTGCATGATCGACCCGCACGACAGCACCGAGTCGAAATTGCACGAGGCCATGTAGGTGGGATCGGTGAACAGCTTGAACCGTTCGACGGTGAGCGTGCACGACGCCAGCCACCCGGCCAGCCCCGCGATCAGCAGCAGCCAGGCCGAGCGAGCCGACGCGGTGATCACTTGGCCGCGTCGGCGATCACGGACGCCAGGCCGTCTTCGGTGTAGACGGCGTTGCTCTCGATGAGCTCGCCGTCGACGAAGACCGACGGTGTGCCCTTGAGCCCGCTGGTCAGCAGGGTCTGGGTCGTCTTGGTGAGCGGGTCGACCATGGCCTTGTCGTTGATGCAGGTGGCCACGGCCGGATCGGTGTACCCGGTCTCGTTCGCGATGGCCACGAGCTGCTCGTTGCTCAGGCCGGCGCCGCCCTCGGCGGGCTGACGGTGGAACATCAGTTGCAGCCAGTTCGGGAACTTGTTCGCGTCCGAGCGGGCCACGCAGTAGGCGGCGTTGCCCGCGCGCGAGGAGTACTGGTTCGTCGACGCCTTGTCGAGGAAGGAGATGATCTGGTACTCGACCGACGCGGTGCCCTCGGCCGCGGCCTTGGCCAGGGCGAGGCCGTTGGCGGTCTCGAACTGCTTGCAGGCCGGGCACTGCAGGTCGGCGACGACGCGCACCTTCACCTTGGCGTCGGGGTTGCCGATCAACACGCTGCCCGACGGGGTGACCGAGCCGACGGTCGCGGGCAGCGTTGGCAGTCCCTCGGCCCCCGTGGTACCGCTGCCGGTACTGGTGTCGGAATCGGATCGGTTCATCGCGATACCGATACCGATCGCCGCGACCAGCGCCACCAACACCGCTGCGACACCGACCTGGATCGCCAGCTTGCGCTTCTTGTCGGCGGCTTCTGCCGCCGCAAGCGGATTCTTGCTGCCCGTGCTCACCGTTGTCACATGCCTTTCGCTCGTCTGCTCCACGACATCATGCGGGCCGAACCTGAGAGTTTGTTCAAAGACAGGGTCAGGACTGATCGAGCAGGCGCAGCTGTTCGGCCACGTCGAAATTCGCGCCGGGCCAGTCCAGGTTCAGGCCGGTGAGCGCGTCGATCAGTAGTTCGGTGACAGCCAGCCGCGAATACCATTTCTGATCGGCGGGCAGCACATACCACGGAGCGTAATCGGTATTCGTGCGATCGAGAACGGCCTGGTAGGCCTTCTGGTATTCGGGCCAGAAGGCGCGTTCGGTGATGTCGGCCGGGTTGAACTTCCAGTACTTGTCCGGCCGTTCCAGGCGGGCGCGCAGCCTGCGCTTCTGCTCGTCGAGGGAGACGAACATGGCGACCTTGACGATGGTCGTCCCGGAATCGGCGACCTCTTTCTCGAAGGCGTTGATCCGGTCGTAGCGCTGCTCCCATTCCGACTGCGGTACCAGGCCGTGTACCCGGACCACCAGCACGTCCTCGTAGTGGGAGCGGTCGAAGACGCCGAGCTGGCCGGCAGCGGGCAGGCGCTTGCGGATGCGCCACAGGAAGTCGTGCGCCCGCTCCTCCTCGGTCGGCACTCCGAAGGAGGCGTGGTCGACGCCCTGCGGGTCGACCGAACCGATCACGTGCCGCACGATGCCGCCCTTACCGGCGGTGTCCATGCCCTGCAGGATCAGCAGCACCCGGCGGTTACCACCGGTGCGTCCGTGCGCGAACAGCTTCTCCTGCAACACCGACAGCACCTCGCCGCGTTCGGGCAGCATCGACTTGCCCAGCTGCTTGCCACCGAGGAAACCGGGCGTCGCCGAGGTGTCGAGATCGGCGACGCGCAGCCCGTCGGCGCGCAGGGCGGTGGTGACGGGCTCGGTCCACAGTTTCGCCATCAGCCATGCCTACCACTGGTCGCGGCGCGTCTGCCAGCACGCCACCCCGGCGGGGTCGGCGATCTCGGCCCGGTGCACGTACACCGGGTCCTTGCCGGCGTGGCGCTGGGCGCGATAGTCGGCGAGCAGCCGAACCGCCACCGCGCCCAGCGGCAGGATCGCGGTGAGGTTGACCAGGGCCATCACGCCCATGAACACATCGGCCAGATTCCAGATCAGCGCCACCGAGCCGAGCGCGCCACCGAACACCGCGACCAGCACCAGCACCCGGAACACGGTGAGCAGGCGCGGATGACCGGTGATGAACTCGATATTGGCGCGGCCGTAGTAGAAGTTTCCGATCATCGAGCTGAACGCGAGCATGAACACCACCGCCGTGAGCACGTGCCCGGCCCAGCTGCCGAGGGTGGTGCGCAGCGCGGTCTGGGTGAGGTCGGCGCTGTGCCGCTCGGACAGGTCCGGGTCACTGGTCAGGATGATGAACGCGGTGATGGAGCAGACGAGCAGCGTGTCGAAGTAGACGCCGAGCGACTGCACGAGACCCTGCTTCACCGGATGCGAGACATCCGCTGCCGCAGCGGCGTTCGGGGAGGAGCCGAGACCGGCCTCGTTGGAGAACATGCCGCGCCGGATGCCCTGGGTGACGGCCATGCCGATACCGCCGCCGACCACCTCCCGCACTCCGAACGCCCCGCCGACGATATCGGCGAACACCCGTGGCAGGTCGTCGAGATTCAGCGCGACCACGGCGATGCCGAGCAGCAGATACACCATGGCCATCACCGGGACGAGCACCTCGGTGATGCGGCTGATGCGGCGCACCCCACCGAAGATCACCAGGCCGAGCAGCCCGACCAGCACCAGCCCGACCAGCGGTGCGAACCAGTCGCCGTCGATCGCCGCGAGCGAGGCGCGACTGGTGGCGACGATGGTGTTGGCCTGCACGGCGTTGAAGACGAAACCGAAGGTCACCGTGATGACCACCGCGAAGATCAGGCCCTGCCAGCGCCGGCCGAGACCGTGCTGCATGTAGTAGGCCGGGCCGCCACGGAATGTGCCGGGTTCGTGTTCGGGTCGCTTGTAGAGCTGGGCGAGCGTGGACTCCACGAATGCCGAGGCGGCACCGAGGGTGGCCATCGCCCACATCCAGAACACCGCCCCCGGCCCGCCGACGCTGATGGCGGTCGCGACGCCCGCGATATTGCCGGTGCCGACCCGCGCGGCCGCCGAGATGCTGAAGGCGCCGAAAGCCGACACCGACCGCTTGCCGTCCGCGGCGGGGGTGCCCTTTTCGGCGACCACCCGGAACATCTCCGGCAGGAGCCGCAACTGCACGATGCCGCTGCGCGCGGTGAAATACACCCCGGTCACGATCACCAGCGGGATCAGCAACCAATCCCAGAACACGTTGTTGATGTCGACGATCACCGAATTCAGCGTGTCCATGCCCGGCAGGCTACCGCCGGGCTACCGCGTGTCGGCTCAGGCGGGGCGGGTCGCCTCGACGTATTGCATGAAACGGTGCACGCGCTGGGTGATTTCGGTGAGCCCGGAGGTGGCGAACAGGGTGGGAAAGGTGTCGCGGTCGAACAGGCGAAGACCGCTCACGCCCGCGGCCAGGGTGCTCGCCTTGCCGAAGAGATTGTCGTCGCGATAACTGGTGGTGATGGCGATGCGACCGCCCGGCGCGAGGACGCGGATCATCTCGCGGGCGGCGGCGATCGGGTCGGGGATCAGGTAGAGGGCACCGAAACAGCAGACGGCGTCGAAGGTTTCGTCGGCGAAGGGCAGGGTGCGGGCGTCACCGCGCACGTAGCCGACGCGCGGGCCCGCGTTGTCGGCGGCGGCGCGCGCCAGCATCGGCGCGGAGTAATCCAGACCGGTCACGAAACCGTCGCCGCTGAGGTGTTCGCTCAGGTAACGCGTGAAATTGCCGGGGCCGCAGGCCAGATCGAGCACCTTCTCGGGTCCGCCAAGGCGCAGCGAGCGCACCGCGTCGCGACGATCGTCGCCCGTGGTGCGGCCGCTGGCCAGGTAGAACAGGGTGGGACGCCAGGCGTGCTCGTAGATCGCCGCGAGCGCGGGCGCGTTCATGGCTTTGCGGGCCAGGTTCACTGCCGAGTGACCTCGATGGTCATGCCCGCCCGGCGCAGCCGTTCGGTGAGCGCCTCGCCCATGGCGGACGCGGGGGTGAGAATGCCCGCGCGCTCGGGCAATTCGTCGAACGCCAGGCACAGACCGCTCTGGCCGAGCAGCACGGCGGTGGCCTGGTAGCCGGGGTCACCGGTGCCGGAGAACGTCGCCTGGTACTTGGCGCCGGAACTGGTGCGGGCGAAGGTCTTCATGGTGAACCAGCCGCTGCGGCGGGCCTTTTCGTCCGGGCCGGTGCCGGGCTTGGGCAGGATACGGTCGAGCAGTTTGCGGCCGAGCGACACCCGCGACAGCACCGCGCCCGAGGTCATCCCGGCCACGATGCCGCCCGCGATACCCGCCGCGACCAGCGGCGCGGTCGCCGAGGTGCCCGCGTTCATCACCTCGCGATAGCGGAACTGCTTTCCGTAGGGCCAGCCGAGCAGGCCGTTGCTGCGGCGCACCACCTTGGTGTTGTGCGAGGCCATGATGAACGTGGTGACCCAGCCGTGCAGGCTCGGATCGATGCTGTCGGCGCGGGCGAGAGCCTGGTCGGTCTGCCTGCCGACATCGGGGTCCATGCTGCGATCGGGGCTCAGCGAGTACGGATGCGCCAGGATCTTCGCGCGCCCGGAATCGGCGGCGATGTCCTCCATCATGGCGCGCCCGGAGTCGATGGTTCCGCCACTCATCCCACCCTTGAGGTAGGCGACGAGAGTGGTGTCCTCCAGCTCGCCGGTGTTGTCGGCAACGGAGGCACGATAGATCTCGTACACACTCAGGTCCGACGGAATCGAGTCGTAGCCACAGGAATTCACGATCTTGGCGCCCGAGTCGACGGCGGTCTGCTCGAACTGCTCGATCGCGTCGTGGATGAACAGCGGTTCACCGGTGAGGTCGGCGTAATGGGTGCCCGCCGCGGCGCACGCGCCGAGCAGCGGCAGACCGTAGCGCAGGTACGGCCCGACCGTGGTGACCACGACCTTGGTGCGTTCGGCCATCGCCGCGAGCGAGGCAGCGTCGGTCGAATCGGCGACCACCAGATCCCACGACGCGGCGGCGGGGCCGAGCTCCTCGCGCACGGCGGCGAGCTTGTCGCGCGAACGGCCCGCCAGCGCGATCTTCGCGGTGGCCGGGGCGGCGGTGAGCAGGTACTCGGCGGTGAGTTTGCCGACGAAACCCGTGGCGCCGAACAGGATCAGGTCGAACTCGCGGTCTTGCGGCACGGAGGAGCCTTTCATCGGGTGGTTGCCTTGCGGGGGCGCGTCTTCTTCACCGGTTTCGGTGGGTGGGTGCGCAGCCAATCATGATGGGCGATGCCGAGCTCGGTGACCGGCGGCTCGTCGTAGAGCCATTCGCGGGCGATCGAATGCCAGTTGTTGGTCGCGTCGAGCTGGCCGAGCATGCCGAAGGTGAGAAAGTCGGCGCGGCGGGAGAACAGGTGCTCGGGCGGCAGATTCTGCTGCTTCATCCCGGTGAACTCGCTGGCCCTCGGGTCGACGGCGAGCAGGAACGCGCCGCTGGCCAGCTCCGGGGTGATGGTGAGGACCTCGTCGACAAGACACCATTCGGAGGCGGCGAGCACGTATTCGAGACACTCCTCGGCGCCGATCTCGTCGGGCGAGTCGATCACGCCGCGATCGATCATCAACTGGCGCAGGTCTTCCGAGCGTTCCTCGGCGGCCGCGCGCAGGCACAGTTTCTCGAAGTGCACCAGTTTCGGGTCCATCCGGTTGAACAGGCCGAAATCGAGGAACGCCACCCGGCCGTCGGGCGCGAGCAGCACATTGCCCGGATGTGGGTCACCGCAGAACTCGTTGAACGTGAACAGCGAACCCACGTAGAAGCGGTAGACGATCTCGCCGATCCGGTTGCGCTCGGCGTCGGGCAGCGTGCGCATCTCGTCGAAACCGGCGCCCTCGACGAACTCGCTCACCAGCACCCGGGTGGTCGACAACTCGGGCACGGCCGACGGAACGAAGATGAACGGGTGGTCGCGGTAGAGGTGCGCGATCTCGCTCTGCGTCGCCGCCTCGGCCCGGTAGTCGAGTTCGGCCTCCATGTTGAGCTTCAGCTCGTCGAGCACGGCCGGGGTGATCCACGGCATGGCCGAGGCGAGCACGCGGCGGAACATGGTGAGGTTCTTCAGATCGGCGCGGACCGCCACGTCGACGCCGGGGTACTGCACCTTCACTGCCACTCGCCTGCCGTCGGCGAGCGTGGCGCGATACACCTGGCCGATCGAGGCGGCGGCGATCGGCTCGGGGTCGAATTCGGCGAACACGTCCTCCAGTGGGCGGCCGTAGTCCTGCTCGATCACCGCGCGCATGTTCTCGAACGACACCGTCGGTGCCGCGTTGCGCAAGACGGCCAGACGCTGCTGGAAGCGGTCGCGGTGGTCTTCGGGAACCAGGTCCAGATCCAGCACCGACATCATCTGGCCCAGCTTCATGGCCACGCCCTTCATGGTGCCGAGCACCATGACCACCTGCTCGGTGGTGCGGATCATCGACTCCTCGGCCATCTTCGCGCGCACGGCCTCGGATCTGCCGCGCATCGACAACCGGGTCTTCTTGGAACGGATGACCGAACTCGCCGCCACCGCCCCCAGCTTCGTGCCACGGGCAAGCCGGGATGTCGGCACGTTCTTCGCCATCGAGGTACCTCCGTTGGTGCCGACGTGCACGCTGCCCGAACGCCTGACGGCGCACGGCAACCTCGCGGTGACACATGCCACAGCGCCCCGCTCGGTTCAGCGTAACCAACCGCGCGGCGATGTCGAGCCCGGGACGGCGATGTCCGGTATCAGCGCTGGTCAGGACTCCGGAAGTGGCGGTAGAACGTGTGTCTGTTCGGTGAAGACAGCGGGCGAGCCACCCGCGCGAGCGATGCCCTCGATCGCGCTCCAGGCCATCATCGTGAGGTAGTCGATGACGTCCTGGCGTGGCATCGCCTTGTCGGTGGTGGTCCACCAATGGGTGGCCAGTTGGATGCCGCCGACCAGCACGTAGGACCACAGCATCGCACCGTCGGTGCGGATGCCCTTGGCCCCGGCCCGGTCGATGAGCACGGCGGTGACCACCTCGGCGAACAGGCGCTCGAACTCGGCGAGCGAGGCATTGTCGCCGCTGCCGTTGTGCATGATGAACCGGTAGACCTCGGGGTCGTCGTCGACGGTCCCCACGTATTCGGTCATGGCGGCGCGCACCAGCTGATACTCGTCGGCATCGAGACTGATGGCGCCGTACACGCGCGGCAGCAGCGTGGTCTCGATGAAGCGCTGCATGGTGGCGTGCACCAGGTCGTTCTTGTCGGCGAAGTACCGGTACAGCACGGTCTTGGACACGCCGATCTCGGCGGCGATCTCGTCCATGCCCGCCTGCGCGCCGCGTACGCGGATGGCGTTGAGGGTGCCGTCGACGAGCTCCTCGCGCCGGTCGATCTTGTGCTGGCGCCACCGCCTTTTGCGGCCGTCGACGGGACCCGCGCCGCGCATGGCGGAACCCCGACCGGTCTGCTCGCCGATCTCGACAAGGTCTTCGGTGGACAGGACAGCCCCCTTGCGATCGATGTGGCGTCTCTCGCGATACAGCTTATGCCTGCCGATGTGGGGTGGCGCTCGTTTAGGCGACGTTGGGGGATTTACCACAGGCCGGCGTCGGCGCGGCGGCATTTCGCACAGCAGAATGGGGGCCATGGAGAAAGCTCCCGGCAACACGGCGGTGCTCACGCCGCGCACCGCACCGGCGCAGCCCGCCGGGTTCGCGGATCTGACCGACGAGGCGGGCAAACGACGCGACCTGTTCAAGATGAAGGCCCTCGCCACCGGCTTCCTGCTGGTGGCGACAGTGATCTATCTGCTGTGCCGCTGGCTCGAGTCGCGCGGTGGCGGCGGCGCGTGGGTCGGTTATGTGCGCGCGGCCTCGGAGGCGGGCATGGTCGGTGCGCTGGCCGACTGGTTCGCGGTGACGGCGTTGTTCAAGCACCCGCTCGGCTTGCCCATCCCGCACACGGCGATCATCCGCAAGAAGAAGGACCAGCTCGGCGAGAGCCTCGGCGCGTTCGTCGGCACCAATTTCCTCGCTCCCGATGTGGTGTCGGCCCGGCTCGACGCGGCCCAGATCTCGCTGCGGGTCGGGCGGTGGATGGCCACACCGGCCAACGCGGCGCGGGTGGCGCAGGAGAGTTCCACCATCCTGACCGCCGTGGTCGGCGTGCTGCGTGACGAGGACGTCGAGCAGATCATCGACAACACCATCGTCAAACGCATCGCCGAACCGCAGTGGGGTCCGCCGCTGGGCCGGGTGCTCTCGGAGCTGATCGCCGACAACCGGCAGCTGCCGCTCATCGATCTGCTCGCCGAGCGGGCGCATCAGTGGGCGCTCGGTTCGCAGGAGACGATCGACCGGATCGTGCTGCGCGACGCGCCGCAATGGGCGCCGAAATTCGTCAACACATTGTTGTCGGAGCGGATCTACCGGGAATTGGTGGAATTCACCTGGAAGGTGCGGTCGGACCCCGAACACGAACTGCGTCTGGCCGCCACCCGATTCCTGCAGGATTTCGCCGACGACCTGCAACACGACGAGGCCATGATCGCCAAAGCGGAAAAGGTGAAGGCCGAGATCATGGGCCGCGAACAGATCACCGGAATGGCGGAGGCCACCTGGCGTGCGGCCAAGCGATTGATTCTCGAGTCGGCGAACGACCCCGATTCCACGCTGCGACGCAAAGTGGCGGAGAATGTGCAACAGCTGGGTGAACAGTTGCGTGACGATCCGGCGATGCGTGGCAAGGTCGATGGGTGGATCGACCGGGGGGCGCGCTATCTGGTGGGTAACTATGCCGCCGAGATCTCGACCCTGGTGACGGATACGGTCGCCCGCTGGGACGCCGACGAGGCGAGCCGGAAGATCGAATTGCAGGTGGGCCGGGACCTGCAATTCATCAGGATCAACGGCACCGTCGTCGGATCGCTGGCCGGCCTGGCGATCTACACGATCTCGCAGCTGCTGTTCCACTGATTCCGGGCGTTCGCCCGGCGGCTGCTAACTGTAGTGCTTGCAATAGCTAGCACCCTGACCTAGTATTGACCTTACAACGCCAGAAGGTGAGTGATGGCAGACCAGCCCGAGAGCTTGACGCACGCGGCTCGAGATATCGGAGGGTTCATCAGGTCCCAGCGCGAAGCTGCGCAGGTGTCCCTGCGTCAACTTGCCGCCCTGGCTGGGGTGAGTAATCCGTACCTGAGCCAGATCGAACGCGGATTGCGTAACCCTTCCGCCGAAGTACTCGCGCAGATCGCCAAGGCACTGCGGGTTTCTTCGGAGGTGTTGTATGTGCGGGCCGGATATTTGGAACAGCGCCCGCACAGCCCGGTCCGGGACGCCCTGCTGGCCGACACTTCGGTGACCGAACGGCAGAAACAGGTGTTGCTGGAAATCTATGAGTCGTTTCGCCGGGAAAACGGGGAAGAAACCGGCTCAGGGGGGAACGAACGGGACAGCGACGTTTCGTTCACGACAATTGACACTCCGCCACACCAGGAGAGCGAAGACTGATGACCGAGAAGACCGCTACCGTGACCAAGCCGCTGTTCGCCACCGTCGGCGCCGGTGATGCCATCTACACCGCCGTGAACGAGGTCGTCGCCGACGTCCGCGAGCGCGTCGCCACCACCGATGCCAAGGCCCGTGTCGAAGAGGCCCGCGAGCGCATCGCCAACGTGCCCGCCGACGTGCAGGCCCAGTTCGACACCATCCGTGAGCGCCTCGCCGGCCTGCCCTCGGAGCTGCCGGAGGACCTCGCCGAGCTGCGCGAGAAGTTCACCCCCGAGGAGCTGCGCAAGCTGGCCGAGCAGTACTACCGCCAGGCTCTCGACATCTACGCCGACCTCGCCGTGCGCGGTGAGGAGACCGTCGAGCGGCTGCGTGCCAACGAGGCCGTCGACGAGCAGATCGGTCGCGTCGAGTCCCTGTACAAGGATGCCTCCGCTCGCGCCGAGGAGGCCCTCGCCAAGGTCACCGACCTGCTGGGCCGTGGCAAGGAAGAGGCGCAGGCCGCTGCCGCCGAGGCCGCCGCTGTGGTCGAGGCCGAGGTCGTCGCCGTGACCGACGAGGCCGCCCCGGTCAAGGCTCCGGCCGCCAAGAAGGCGCCGGCCAAGAAGGCCCCCGCGAAGAAGGCCGCACCCAAGAAGGTGTAACCCTCACCGCCGACAGCGGCCCCGCGCACCCCTGGTGTGCGGGGCCGCTGTTCGTATGATGGGGGAGTGAATGTGGTGCATGGAGTGACGGGGATGATCTTGCTGGTCCTGTGGCTGGCAGCCTTCGGTGCGACGGTGTTCGCGCTGATCCATGCCGTGCGTCAGCGGCCGGACGCGTTTACGGCCGTCGACAAGATGACCAAGCCGATCTGGCTGGCGATCCTGGCGGGTGCGCTGGTGTTCCTGCTGCTGGGGATCAGCGGGTTCGGCATGCTCACCTCGTTCATCGCGATCATCGCGACCGGTGTGTATCTGGCCGATGTGCGGCCGAAAGTCGACGAGGTGCAGCGCGGGCCGCGCTGGTAAATCGTCGCCGGACCCCTCGCGGTCGAGCGCTCCCGGTGTTACTGTTTCTATGAGTAACACAAAGGAGTGTGTCGATGCGCGCAATGCTGCCCGCGACCGTGAACGACCTGGTCGATACCGTGACCACCAGGATCAAGGCCGGACTTGCTGCCCACCGGGCCGATCTGCGGACCCGGACCCACGGCGTGGCGGCCTTCGATCCGCCGAGCGTCCCGCACGAGGTGATCCCCGTTGTCACCGCCGACGGCGCCAGCCTGCGCGTGCACGCCTACGGCCCGGTCGACGCACCTGTCATCGTGTTCGCCCACGGCTGGACCTGTTCCATCGAGTACTGGAACGCCCAGATCAACGCCTTCGCCGGCGAGTACCGCGTGATCGCCTACGACCAGCGCGGCCACGGTGAGAGCACCAACGGCTACGCGCGCCCCAGCACCGACCTGCTCGCCGACGACCTGTGCGACGTACTCGACGCGGCCCTGCTGCCCGGCCAGCGCGCGGTGCTCGTCGGTCACAGCATGGGCGGGATGACGCTCATCGCCTGGGCGGGCCGCTACCCCGAACGAGTCGCCGAGCAGGCGGCCGCCGTGCTGCTCACCAACACTGGCGCGCACTCGCTGGTCGAGGTGTCGACCATGGTTCCCGGCTTGAACAAGCCGCTGCGGTTGCTGCGCGGCCGGGCCCTGCCCTCGCCCGACTGGCTCGGCAAGCTCATTCTCGGCACCCCGGTGGTCTTCCCGCCGATCGCGCCCGTGCGCTGGATCTTCGCCCGCCAGGTGATGACCCTGGACACCACGCCGGAGAAACTGAGCTACGCCCTGTCGGTGGTGCGTGGTTGCCCGATGATGACCCGCTCGCGCTACGGCCTGCTGCTCGCCGCGCTGCACCTGGGCGACGCCGCGAGCAACTTCACCGTGCCGACCACCGTGCTCGCCGGCGACCGCGACGACATGACCCCGGCCATCCACGCCGAACGGCTCGCCGAACTGCTGAGCAAGGCGGGCACGCTGGCGAAGTTCGCGGTGCTGCCGACCGGCCACCTGGGCAATGTGGAGCGCTACGACCTGTTCAACCGTGAGCTGCGCGAGGTACTCGCGTCCGTCCGCGAGCCCGCACGCGCCTCTGCCTGAGGGCCTGCGAGGATGAGGGGATGAGTTCTGCCCCTGTGACCTCGGACGACCGTCGGTTCGTGTTGACGCTCGGCTGCCCCGACCGGCCCGGCATCATCGCCAGGATCTCCTCGTTCATCGCCGATTTCGGCGGGTCGATCGTGGAGGCCGGCTACCACTCCGACGGTGACATCGGCTGGTTCTTCACCCGGCAGGCGGTGAAGGCATCGACGGTGCCGTTCGGCATCGATGAACTGCGCACCCGGTTCGCGCAGGTGGCCGCGGAGTTCGGTCCCGAGACCGACTGGCAGCTGCACGACACCGGTGCCCGTCGCCGGGTGGTGCTGCTGGTGAGCAAGGACGGGCACTGCCTGCACGACCTGCTCGGCCGCGCGGGGGCCGGTGAGCTGCCCGCCACCATCGAGGCCGTCATCGGCAACCACCCCGACCTGGCCGCGATGACCGAGGCGCACGGGGTGAAGTTCCACCACGTGCCGTTCCCCAAGGACCCGGCCGAACGCGGACCGGCGTTCGAGCAGGTGCGCGAACTGGTCGACGTGCACGACCCGCACGCGGTGGTCCTCGCCCGGTTCATGCAGGTGTTGCCCGCCTCGCTGTGCGAGCACTGGGCGGGCCGGGCGATCAACATCCACCACAGCTTCCTGCCGTCGTTCGTCGGCGCCCGCCCCTATCACCAGGCCTACGACCGTGGCGTGAAGCTGATCGGGGCGACCTGTCACTACGTGACCGCCGAACTGGACGCGGGCCCGATCATCGAGCAGGACGTGATCCGCGTGGATCACGCCGACGATGTACCCGACATGGTCCGCCAGGGTCGCGATATCGAGCGGGTGGTGCTCGCCCGCGGCCTGCGCTGGCATCTCGAGGGCCGGGTGCTGGTGCACGGTCGGCGCACCGTGGTGTTCGAGTAGGCCTACAGGTCGTAGAACGGCGCCGGATAGCGGAATTCGCCGGTGACCGCCGGATCATAGGCCGCCAGCGGGCGGACCTGGAAGTATTCGGCCCAGTCGGCCTGGTCGGGGACGATGCCGCGGCGCGCGCCCGGCACGAAACCGAAGCGCGAGTAGTAGTCGGGGTCGCCGACGAGGCCGACCACCGATTCGTCGAGGGCGTCGGCGGCGCCGAGGGCCGCGTGCACCAGGGCCGAACCGACGCCGGTCTTCTGATGGTCCGGGTCGACGCCGAGCGGGCCGAGGGCCAGCACCGGGAACGGGCCGATGCCCGCTCTGGTGAGGCAGATGTGCCCGACCACGGTGTCGTAGGCCAGCGCGACCAGCGACAGCGTCGGCATCCAGGATTCGTCGGCGCGTAGGGCATCGACCAGCGCGGGCTCCGGTGGCTCGGTGACGGCCGGATCGCCGACATAGTGCGGGGCGAAGGCGGCACGATGGATCGCGGCGATCGCCGCGGCGTCCGCAGGGGTCTCGCGACGAATCAACACGCTCCAAGTCTCCCGGATAGGGGTACGCGTGCGCAATGGACTTCTGTGCCGATATGCCAGACTCGCTCCTATGACGTCGCTGACCCGGGCCGACGTGGCCGCCATGATCGATCACACCCTGCTCGCTCCCGAAGCGACCCCGGACCAGGTGAACGACCTGATCGCCGAGGCCCGCGAACTCGGCGTGTACGCGATCTGCGTTTCGCCGTCGATGCTTCCGGTGCGCGCGCCGGGGCTGGTGGTCGCCACCGTAGCGGGATTCCCTTCGGGCAAACATCATTCGCTGATCAAGGGTGCCGAGGCGCGCCTGGCCGTCGACAGCGGCGCGGCCGAGGTGGACATGGTGATCGACGTGGGTGCCGCGGTGGCCGGTGATTTCGCGGCGGTGCTCACCGACATCATCACCGTGCGCGAGGCGGTCGAGGACCGGGCCGTGCTGAAGGTCATCATCGAATCGGCCGCGCTCACCGACGAGGCGATCGTCGGCGCCTGCCGGGCCGCCGAAAAGGCCGGTGCGGATTTCGTGAAGACCTCCACCGGTTTTCATCCCGCCGGTGGGGCCAGCGCGCACGCGGTGCGGCTGATGGCCGACACCGTCGGCGGCAGGCTCGGCGTCAAGGCCAGTGGCGGGATCAGGACCGCGCAGGACGCGGCGGCGATGATCGAGGCGGGCGCCACCCGGCTCGGGCTGTCGAAGTCGGCGGTCGTGCTCGACGGTTTTCCGGACTGATCAGCAGCGCAGCTCGGCGTCGCTGCGCCCGGAGCTCTCCAGGACGGTGCGCCCGCCCGAAAGGTGGACGACCACACCGTCGTCGGTGACGTCGACCTGCTGGGCGCGCAGGCCGAGCGGGTAGCTCTGCAGGCTCTGGGTGAAGGTCTCGACGATGCCCTGCACGAGGTCGGTGGGCAGGCCGATGCCGAGCAGCTGCGCGGACTTGGTCTCCACCTCCACATTGCCGTTGCGGACCATCGGCTGCACCTGCAGCTGGGCCAGGCCGCCGAGCACGTCGAGGGTGAGCACGTCGCTGCTCGCCGAGGAGCTCACCCCGCTCACCATGGTGCCGAGGGTCTGGCGGATGCCGTCGTTGTTCCAGGTCACCTCGGCACTGGAGCTGCCGACGGTCGCGCCGCCGCGCCCACGATCGGCGAGTTCGATGTCGGAGAACTTCGCATGCACGACCATGCCCACGGCCGGGCCGAACTTGTTGTCCTCGCTGTCGATACTCAGCGACCCGACCTTGCCGTCGAGATAAGTGATGAGCATCGGTTTCGGACCGAAACTCACGTCGATGCTCGAGCCCATCTCCTGCTCGAACTGGCTGCTGATGCAGCGCGAGATCTGGTGGCGGGCATACGCTTCGGTCGCGACGATGGTGCCGACGAGGAGCACGGCGACCACGGCCAACGCGATCACCAGCGTGCGCCGACGGACCTTCGGGCGTTGGGGTGTCTGGGTGCTCATGACAGTCGATTCTCCCGGACTTTTCTGTGTCCGCTCTGAGGAGGCCATGAAGGCCTTCTTTCATTTTGTGATCTGTACCACTTCACCCGGCGTAGCATGGCTGGATGGCTGGCGAGGGAGCGCGCCGGATGGCGGGGACCACCGAACACCGGTGGCGGGTGCTGCGGCGCCTCGCCGGACGGCACGCGGGATTCTTCACCACCAGGCAGGTCCTGCGCACGGGTTGTGAGCTGCGGGTGCGGGCCGCGCTGGCCGACGGGTCGGTGACCAGGTCGGGAGTCGGGATGCTGCGGCTGGCGCAATGGCGGCCAGGCCCGCTCGACGAATACGCGATGTGGGCGGCCTGGTTCGACGGTGCCGCCGTGGTGTCGTATCAGAGCGCCGCCGAACTGCACGGGCTCGGGCGGTTGCGGCCACGGTTTCTGCACCTGTCGGTGTCGGCGGGGCGGCCACCGGTGACGCCACGGCTGGTACTCACCCGGCGCAAGCTCACCGGGGCGGCGACGGAATCGGCGGGATCGTTCCTGGTGACCACACCGGCGCGGACGGTGCTCGACCTGGCCGAAACCGAGATCGCGCAGTCGGCGCTGAACGAGGTGGTTACCGACGCGGTTGCCATCCACCGGTGTGACGTCGACGAGATACGTTGGGGTGCGGAGCAATTGGCTCCCCGGGCAGCTGGGCGGATACGGCGGGCACTGCTCGCGGTCTGACTTCCTCCGGCGGGGCTACCCGTCCGCCTCCCACCCGTTCGGTGCGACGACTTCCCACGGCACCGACAGCACACAATCACGCATCCGCCGGTTGTAGGCGCGCACCGGGAACCTATTGGCGCGCAACAACTCTGCCGTACCCCGCCAGCGGATGCGCGGGCCGAAGGGTGCGAGTGCGGCACTGCGCTCCCAGGCCTGATCAGCGGCGGTGAGCAGGGCGTGCACCTTCTCGCCGCGAATATTGCGGTGGATCAACACCTTCGGCAGTCGCTCGGCGATGTCGGACGGGCGCTCGACGGTGAACGGATCCCACGCGAGGGTGAGCGAGAGGGGGCGGTGCCGGTCAAGGAGCACCCAGGCGCTGCGGCGGCCGAGTTCGTCGCAGGTGCCGTCCACGAGCAGGCCGTCGGGTGCCAGATTCGACTGGATCCGCGACCACGCCGCCGGGACCGCGTCCTCCGGATACTGGCGCAGCACATTGAAGGCGCGGACCAGCACCGGGCGCAGACCGGCCAGTTCGAAACCGCCGCGGGCGAAACGCACGCCGTCGCGCGGGGGCAGCACCCGGGCGGGGTCGATCTCGAGGCCGACCACACGCAGATCGGGGCGAACGGTGCGCAGGCGCGCGGCCAGTTCGATCGTCGTCCAGCCCGCCGCACCGTAGCCGAGGTCGACCACGAGCGGGTCGGCGGCCTCGCGCAGGCGGGTGCTCACCAGGTCGTCGTTGACCAGCCAGCGATCGCTGCGGCGCAACCGGTTGACGCCGGTGGTGCCGCGCGTGATGGTGCCGACCGGCACCGTCCTCCTCGTGCCGGTCATGGGACGAGGATCAGACCGGGTTCTTGGCGGCCGTCTCCAGCCAGCGCAGCGTTTCCTCCTGCTCCGCGCGGAACAGGTCGACGAGATTCACCAGCATCAGCTGTTCCAGGCGCGGGCCGACCATGGGGATGAACACCTTGGCGACGGGGGAGAAGCGCATGGTCGCGCCGGTCTCGGTGGGGAACAGGCGGATGGTGCCGTTGAGGCTGCCCGGACCCGCCGGGATGGAGGCGGAGAACTTGCCCTCGGTCTCGTCGTGGTCGAACGGCCCCCAGCTCTCCTTGCGGGTGATGACCATGTCCTTGCGCATGACCGTCTGCGCGATCTCCGGCAGCATCTCGCGCGGCAGGGTGTGCGCGAGCACGATATCGATGCCGTCGTCGGTCACCTCATGGCTGACGACCTCGTTGTGCGGCGAGTACTTGCGCATCTCCTCGACGCGGGCTTCCCAGTAATCCCTGCTCTGCAGCGCTGCGTACAGCTCTTCAGTGGTGTGCAGGGGGTAACGGGCGGAGTAGTCCAGTCGACGTGCCATGCCCGAACACGTTACCGGGGCGCCATCAGCGGGCGCCCCGGACGGGTGCTACTTGGTGGCGAGCCACTGTTCGGTGAAGGTGGCCTCGTTGCTCAGCAGTTCGGTGAGGCGTTCGGCGATGGCGGCTTCGATCTTGCCGCCGAAGAGGGGGATCTTCACCTCGATGGTGCCGGTGACCGAGCCTTCGCAACCGGTGGCGGTCGGGGTGAGGGTTACCGTGCCGCGGACGGTGGCGGGGGCGCCGTCGACGTGGGCCTCGAAGGTGCCCGAGGTGCCGGTGTAGTGCTCGACGCGGGGGATCACCAGGTCGCCGGGGCGCACGGCGGTGATGGCGGGCGGGAGCTGGTCGGCGGGGATGGACTGCACCAGCTGGATGCGGACCTGGTCGCCGTCGACCGTCAGCGAATCGAGGCGCGCGCTGGGGCCGCCGACCTCGGCGATGCGGGCCTTCCAGTACTGCTCATCGGAGTACGCGGCGCGCACCGCGTCGATGGAATGCGTATAACCGGCCGTGAACGCCAGAGGTGTAGCCATGTGCGACACGGTACCGTCTTCTGACGTGCGAACAACACGGGTGGTGTCCCCCGAACAGCTGCGTGACCTGCTGGCCGAGACCGGTGCGGTGGTGCGCCCGGCGGTGCCGCTGTCGGAACTGACGACGCTGCGCGTCGGCGGTCCCGCGCTGGTCGCCGAATGCGACAGCACGTCCTCGCTCGTCGCCACGGTGCGGGCCCTGGACGATGCCGGTGTGGCGGTGCTGCTCGTCGCTGGTGGGTCGAACCTGCTCATCGACGACGCCGGGTTCGACGGTGTGGTCGTTCGGGTGCGCAACACCGGAGTCGAGTTCGGGACCGATTCGGTGCTCGCGGAGGCGGGCGCGAACTGGGACGAGCTCGTCGCGGCTTCGGTGGCGGCCGGGTTCGGTGGGCTCGAATGCCTCTCGGGTATCCCTGGTTCGGTCGGGGCAACGCCGGTGCAGAACGTCGGCGCCTACGGCGTGGAGGTGGAGTCGTTGCTGCGCCGGGTGCGGCTGCTCGATCGGGTGAGCGGCGAGGTCCGCTGGGCGGAACCGGCCGAGCTGGGATTCGGTTATCGCACCAGCGTGCTCAAGCACAGCGACGCCGCCGTGGTGCTCGCTGTCGAATTCCGGCTCGACCCCACCGGAACCAGCGCACTGTTGCGCTACGGCGAACTGGCCCGCGTGCTCGGCGCGAGCGAAGGCGAGACCCGGCCCGCCGCCCAGGTGCGCGCCGAGGTGCTTCGCCTGCGCGCGGGCAAGGGCATGGTGCTCGACCCCGCCGACCACGACACCTGGAGCGCGGGCTCGTTCTTCACCAACCCCGTCGTCGGCGACGACCGCCTCGACCAGGTGCTGGCCGCGATCACCGCTCACCTCGGCGAGGTGAGCGTCCCGACCTACCCGGCCCCCTCGGGCACCAAGTTCTCGGCCGGCTGGCTCATCGAACGCGCCGGTTTCGCCAAGGGTTTCCCCGGCGAGCACGCGCCCGCGCGGCTGTCGACCAAACACACTCTCGCCCTGACCAATCGGGGCGCGGCGCGCGCGACCGACATCGTCGACCTGGCCCGCACGGTCCGCGACGGTGTGCGCGACCGGTTCGGCATCGTGCTCGAACCGGAACCGGTGACCGTCGGGATCAGTCTGTGAGCTGAGCCGGGTCCTTCTTGGCCTGCTCGGTGCTCAGCGCCGCGGTCTGCTCCGCGTTCAGACCCTGCTGCTTGGCCAGCAGATCGCGGATCTCGATGAGCAGTTCGGTCTCGGTCGGCTCGGCTTCCTTGGTGGTACCGAATTTGTTCTTCAGCGACTTCATCGGGACCATCAGCACGAAATAGAGCACCGCGGCGACCATGATGAAGTCGATGAGCGCGGTGATGATCGGGCCGACCGCGATGAACGTGGCGGGCTTGTCGGCGATGAGCTGCACGCCGAGGCCGAGTTCATTGGTCGAGCCGAACACCGCGAGCAGCGGGTTCACGAAGCCCTTGGTGACCGAGGTGACCACCGCGGTGAACGCGGTACCCATCACCACGGCGACCGCGAGATCGATGACGTTGCCGCGCATCAGGAAGTTCTTGAAACCGTCGAATACCGACTTGATTCTGCCCATCGCAGAGATGGTAATGACTGGTCATTCGCTCAGCGAATTGTCAGCAACAATCTGTGGTCAGGCTCACGACCTGCGGTTTCAGTTCGCGGGACGACGCGAGAAGCGGCCGGGCCCCTCCTGATCGCGCGGCTTCACCACGATCGTGTCCAGGTTGACGTGCGCCGGCCTGCTCGCGGCGAAGGCGACGATCTGGGCGATGTCCTCGGCGTAGAGCGGATCGATGCCCTCGTAGACCTCGGCCGCCCGCTCGGCGTCACCATCGAAGCGGACGAGGGAGAACTCGGTCTCCACCGCGCCGGGCGCGATCTCGGTGAGCCGCACCGGCTGACCGAGCAGTTCCCCGCGCAGGGTCCGGTGCAGCACACCCTGGGCGTGCTTGGCCGAGGTGTAACCCGCGCCGTTGTCATAGGCGTGCATGGCCGCGATCGAGGTGACGGTGACGATCAGGCCGTCACCGGAAGCGATGAGCTTGGGCAGCAACGCCTTGGTGACGCGCAGGGTGCCGAGCACGTTCGTCTCCCACATCCAGCGCCAGTCGTCGAGGTCGGCCTCGAGCACCGGGGCGAGGCCCTTCGCGCCGCCCGCGTTGTTGACCAGCACGTCGACCCGCTCCACGGCGTCGGTGAACGCGCGCACCGAGTCCTCGGAGGTGACGTCGAGTTCCAGTGCGGTGCCGCCGATCTCCTCGGCCAGCCGTTGCACCCGGTCGAACCGGCGGGCCCCCACGTAGACGTGATACCCCTGCTTGGCCAGTTCCCGTGCGGTGGCTTCCCCGATGCCCGAACTGGCTCCGGTGACGACGGCGGTGCGAGTACTCATGAGCTGATCTTATCGGCGGCTGGTGCCGCGGTTCTCGGCCCTGAACCCCTACCTCTTCCCTCCCTCCGGGCACTCCTTCGTCGCACCCTCCGGTCAGTCCAGAGGCAGGGGACGGGCCGAGAACTACTCTGTCGGCATGGGTATTCGTGATGCTGTCAGCGCCGATGGAACGACGATCGTCTACCGGGTCACCGGCCCGGAGACGGGCAGGCCGCTGGTGCTGCTGCACGGCTGGGCGGGCAACTTGCGCTGCTGGGGCGGCGCCGCCGACGACCTCGCGCAGCGCTACCGGGTGATCGCGGTCGACCTGCGCGGGCACGGCTACTCCGACGACCCCGGCGTGTACGACGACCCGAAGGCCTGGGCCGCCGACGTGGCCGCGGTGCTGGCCGCCGAGGGCATCGACTCCGGCGCCGTGTTGCTCGGCTGGTCCTACGGCGGCATCGTCGCCACCGACTACCTCGCCACCTACGGCACCGGCGCCGTCGCGGCCGCGATCTACACCGGTTCGCTGGCCCACATCGGCCCCGGTGTGCCGGGTGCGGCGACCGGGTCCGCGATGGACAAGGCGATCCCCGGTGTGTTCGAGGAGTCGGCCGGGCGGGCGGTGCGGGCGTTCGCGGTGTTCGGCAATGCGAACACCGGACCGGGTGAGGACAAGGGTGTCGACGCGCAGCGGCTGTTCGGCGGCAGTCTCGCCACCGCGCCCTCGGTGCGCAAGGCGCTGTTCTACCGCACCATCGACAACACCGAAACCCTTCGCGCCCTTGATATCCCGGTGCTGGTGCTGCACGGCACCGCGGATCCGGTTGTGCCCGCCGACAACGGGCGCTACATCGTCGACAACGTGCCGGGCGCGCGCGGTTCGTTCTGGGAGGACGCCCAGCACGGGCTGTTCATCGAGGATCGGGCCCGGTTCGTCGCCGAGGTGAGTGAGTTCGTCGACGCGCTGGACTGAATTGCGGCGTGGCGTCACGGGGCATTATCGGACTGTGCCCGGAACCAATCCGGAAGGTCGATTTTCAGGCTGTAATGGGGTTGATTCCGGCATAGTCGATGTCCGTCGTGAGCGCTTCACATCGAGTCACTCGTCCGCTGTTTCCGCAGCTAGAGCGCTGGTCGTCAAGTAGCATTGCACGGGCGTGATAAGCCCGTGATTGCGATCGTTCCGGTAGCGAACTATCCGCACAGTTGCACGGAAAATCTTCTGGGGATCGTCACAATGATTTCCCGAAAGCGTGTGTAGCGTTCGGATATGTCGTTGAATCACGAATCAGGAACAGGATTCGGCGATCGGAGTTCGATGATGTCTTGTCGGGCGTTGGGGGTTCGGATCGTCCTCGCGGCGCTGGCCGCGATGCTCGCCACCGCAACGGCGGCGGGCCAGGGGATTTCCGAGCCGATCGAGCAGGCACGGATCGACGATCGGCGCGTGGAAGCCGATCAGACCATCGACATCGGCGTGTACTCACCCGCCATGGACAACGTCAACCGGGTGCGGGTGCTGCGCGCCGCCGACCCGTCGAAACCCGCGCCGACGTTGTATCTGCTCAACGGCGTCGGTGGCGGCGCCGACGGCAACTGGCTCGACCGCACCGATGTGGTGTCGTTCTTCCGCGACAAACAGGTGAACGTGGTGATCCCGTTCGGGGGCGCGGGCAGCTATTTCGCCGACTGGCGCAGCGACGACCCGGTGCTGGGCAAGCAGCGCTGGGCGACCTTCCTCACCAAGGAACTGCCGCCCCTGATCGACGCCGAATTCGGGGGCACCGGCGCCAACGCGATCGCCGGGCTCTCGATGGCAGGCACCTCGGTGTTCCAGCTCGCGCTCGCCGAACCCGGCCTCTACCGGGCGATCGGCTCCTACAGCGGGTGCGTGCGCACCAGCGACCTGCGCGGGCAGGCGATCGTGCGCACCGTCGTCGGCAGCCGGATGGGCAACGCGGCCAACATGTGGGGCCCGCCCACCGACCCGGCCTGGTCGGCCCACGACCCGTACCTGCACGCCGAATCCCTGCGCGGCACCGAGGTCTACATCTCCTCCGGCACCGGCCTTCCCGGCCCGTACGACAACCCGGCTGTCCAGCCGGACCCGCTGCAGCTCGCCTACCAGCTGGCCTTCGGGGCCACGCTCGAGGCGGTCACCCACCAGTGCACCCGTCAGCTGCGCGACCGGTTCCAGTCGCTCGGCATCCCGGCCACCGTCAACCTGCGGCCCACCGGCACTCACTCGTGGGGTTACTGGGAGGAGGATCTGCACACCTCGTGGCCGCAGTTCGAGTCCGCGCTCAACCGCTGAATGCGACGGCCGAAAAGCGCTGGCGTGTGCCGCCCGGATCGGGCACGCTCGATGACGATCGGTGCGTGAACTCACTCACCGCACGCCTGTGATGGCCGTCACCGATCCCGGTAGGGATGTTATCGGTGGCGTCGCGGCGTGCACACTGGAAGGTGTGAGTCAGCGACGTCTTGAACTTCGGCCCCGCCGCATCGCGGTGCTGTCGGTGCATACCTCCCCGCTGGCCCAACCCGGCACCGGTGACGCCGGGGGCATGAACGTCTATGTGTTGCAGACCGCGCTCGAACTGGCCGCCAGGGGCACCGAGGTGGAAATTTTCACCCGGGCCACCTCATCGGACCTGCCGCCGGTAGCCGAGGCCGCACCCGGTGTGCTCGTGCGCCACGTCGTCGCCGGACCGTTCGAAGGGCTCGACAAGCACGAACTGCCCACCCAGCTGTGCCCCTTCACCGCCGAGGTGCTGCGCCAGGAGGCTCGGCACCTGCCCGGCCACTACGACCTCGTGCACTCGCACTACTGGCTCTCCGGTCAGGTCGGCTGGCTCGCCCGCGACCGCTGGCGGGTGCCGCTGGTACACACCGCGCACACGCTGGCCGCGGTGAAGAACCTCGCGCTCGCCGAGGGCGACACCCCCGAACCCGAGACGCGGGTGATCGGGGAGAAGCAGGTGATCGCCGAGGCCGACCGGCTGGTCGCCAATACCGCCGACGAAGCCGGTCAGCTGGTGGACCTCTACGGCGCCGACCGCGACCGCATCGATGTGGTCCCCCCGGGCGCCGACCTGGGCCGCTACCGGCCCGGCGACAAACTCGCCGCCCGCGCCGAACTCGGATTGCGCGCCGATGAGCAGGTCGTCGCGTTCGTCGGCCGGATCCAGCCGCTCAAGGCCCCCGATGTGCTGGTCCGCGCGGCCGCCGAGCTGCTGGCCCGCGACCCGCGCCGCGCGCTGCGCGTACTGATCGTCGGCGGACCCTCCGGCACCGGCCTGGCCCGCCCCGACGCCCTGATCGACCTGGCCGCCGACCTCGGCATCGCCGAGCAGGTCACCTTCCTGCCGCCGCAGCCCGCCGACCGCCTCGTGCAGGTGTACCGCGCGGCCGACGTGGTCGCCGTCCCCAGCTACAACGAGTCGTTCGGTCTGGTCGCCATCGAGGCGCAGGCCAGCGGCACGCCCGTGCTCGCCGCCGACGTGGGCGGCCTGGGAACCGCTGTGCGGCACGGTGAATCGGGTCTGCTCGTGCCGAGCCACCGCACCGGCGACTGGGCCGACGCCCTGGCCGCCCTGCTCGACGACCCCGATCGCCTGCGCCGCATGGGCGCCACGGCGGTCGAGCACGCGAGCCGGTTCTCCTGGGCGCACACTGCCGAAGGACTGCTCGACAGTTACGCCGCCGCGATCTCGGGTATGCGCGTGGAACGCAACCCGATCGCCCTGCGCGCGGGTGAGACAAGCCAAGCCAGATCGCGGGCGCTGTGGCGGCGCCGGACAGGAGTACTCAGGTGAGCGCCGTATCGCAGGTGATCGACGAGACGCTGCGCGACCGGGAGATCGAATACACCCGCCACGGTGACGACACCTTCATCGTGGTGCTGCCCGGCGAGCGCAAGCTCAAGACCACCGTGATGCTCACCGTCGGCAAGCACGGTGTGCGGATCGAATCGTTCGTCTGCCGCAAACCCGACGAGAACTTCGAAGGCGTCTACAAGTACCTGCTGCGCCGCAACCGCCGTCTCTACGGCGTGGCCTACACCCTCGACAATGTGGGCGACATCTACCTGGTCGGTCGCATGTCGACCGAGTCGGTGACCGCGGACGAACTCGACCGCGTCTTCGGTCAGGTCCTCGAGGCCGTCGACACCGACTTCAACATGCTGCTAGAGCTGGGCTTCGCGGAATCCATTCGCAAGGAATGGAAGTGGCGCGTCTCGCGCGGGGAATCGCTGAAGAACCTGCGCGCCTTCGAACATCTCATCGACGAGGCCGACAAGGTATGAGAAACGCGGGTGCCGTTGTGCGGCACCCGCGTTCGGGTTCTCAGCAGGTGGTCGGCACCGGTTCGTCACGGAAGCGGGACTCCACGTAGCTCCACGCGTCGACGAAACCGGCCACGGCCGCGGTCATGTGCTCGGCGATGTCGTAGGTCGCCAGCTTCACGGGCGCGCCCGCACCGCACCAGTGCGACACGGTTTCGGCCACCGGGCCGTACGGGGTGAGGGTGTCGTAGCGGCCCTGCCAGATGTAGGTCGGCGCGGTCGGCGCACCCTCGTAGTGCACGATGCTGTTCTCGCGCAGCACACCACGCGCCACCTGGCTCGACAGCAGTTCCTTCGACGCGGCCATCTGCTCGGCGTTGCGGAAGATGCCGTGGAAGAGCAGGAAGCGACGGCAGGCGTCCTTGGTGAACTCGCGGAACCAGAGGCCGGTCTCGTTGAGCTGATCCGACACCGGCACCCGATCCGGGTACTCGCGCTCGATGCCCATGGCGGCCGCGAAGGCCAAGCCGAAGCCGGGGTGCGGTGCGAAACCGAGGGCGTCGGCCATCAGTTCGAGGTCGCTCGGGATACCGCCGGCGACCACCGCGGCCAGCTTCAGCTCGGGCGCGTACTCCGGCTGCAAGGCACCGGCCCACGCGGTGGCCATACCGCCACCGGAGTACCCGGCCAGCGCCACCGGCGAGCCGCCGAGGCCCAGTTCGGTGACCTTCTGCACCGCACGCACGCTGTCGAGGGTCACCATGCCGCTCATCCGTGCCGCACCGTAGGCGACGGTCGGGCCGAGGTAGTCGGGCACCGAAACCGCCCAGCCGCGACCGATCGGCAGCATCGCGCCCGGTGCGTCCTGCAGCTCACCGTTGAACAGCGACTTCGACGGGTTGCACCGGGTGCCGATGGAGTTGATCAGCGCCTGGTAGGAGACCAGCGGCGGGCTCTTCACCCCGATCGGCATGAAGACCGTGGTGACGCCCATGATCGCGTTGCCCGCCGAGTTGGTGGAGCGGAACGCGACCTGCCAGCCCTCGGTGCCGGGGTAGAGCATCGTGTCGATGCGGCGAGTGCGGACCACGTCGCCGGGAGCCAGCTCGGCGATGTCGGCCGGTGCGGTGAAGAACGGGTCAGGATCGGGCGTCGGATACAGCGGGTTCGCAGCCGCGGGAGCGGCGAGGAGGCCTACCGAGAGCAGGCTCAACACCAGTACTACTAATTTCGACACAACTTTCCTTCATCATCAGTAACGCAGCCCAACGGAATCACCCGACCCGGACGAAGTATCCAACGAAAACCGGCGGTGTGGAGCAACCATTAGTCAAAGTGTCCACCGCCACATTTTTGTGAGCGTTCACATCGCCGGCCGGGTCGTGGCTGATCAACCCCGTGTGGGCCGAACAGACAGGAGTGGGCGATGGTTGTCCTCGCGCTCGACATCGGAGCGACGAAATTCGCTGTAGGAGTGGTTGATCCGGACTACACGGTGCATTCGGTGCGGCGCGCGGCCGTGGCCGTCGACGATCCGTGGGCGGTGTGTCGGGAGTTACTGCTCGCTGTGGCGGGGGACAACGAGGTTCGCGCGGTCGGCATCGGGTCGGCCGGGCCCGTCGACGTGCCCGCCGGGGTGACGCGACCGCTGAACTTTCCCCGGTGGCGCGACGGGTTCCCCATCGTCGATCGGGTGCGCTCGGTGTTCTCCGGTGCGGCGGTGCGGTTCGCGATCGACGGCGCGTGCCTCGTGCTCGCCGAACACCGGGTCGGCGGGTTGCGTGGGCTCGACAACGGGTTGGCGTTGACGGTGTCTTCGGGGGTCGGCGGCGGGGTGCTCGCCGACGGGCGGGTGCTGCGGGGGCGAACCGGCAATGCGGGGCACATCGGTCACATCATCGTGCCCGGTGATGAAACGCCCTGTGCCTGTGGTGGTTTCGGTTGCGTTGAAGCGGTTGCCGGTGGGATGTCGACCGTGCGCTGGGCGCGGTCGCAGGGCTGGACCGGTGCGACGGGGATCGAACTCGCGCAGGCCGCCCGCGACGGCGAGCCCGTTGCCGTCGCCGCGATGGCACGGGCCGGGACCGCTCTCGGTCGGGCCGTCTGTTCGGCCGCGGCCCTGCTCGACGTGGACCGCGTGGTGATCGGTGGCGGCTTCGCCGACTCCGGCGAACCGCTGTGGGGACCGTTGCGCGACGCTGTCGACCGGCACGCCGGGCTCGAATTCATCGACGCTCTTCACGTTTCACTCTCCACCCTGCCCGAGGGCGCCACCCTGGTCGGTGCGGGCGTGCTCGCCATCGACGAGGTGGCGTGGGCCGGGCGCGGGTGAAATGCCAGAATGACCTCATGACCTACACCCTCGTGCTGCTGCGCCACGGCGAGAGCGAATGGAATGCCCTCAACTTGTTCACCGGCTGGGTGGATGTGCACCTGACCGACAAGGGCATCGCCGAGGGCAAGCGGGCAGGCGAGCTGCTCGCCGAGCACGACGTGCTGCCCGACATCGTCTACACCTCGCTGCTGCGCCGCGCGATCAGCACCGCCAACAACGCGCTCGACGCGGCCGATCGCCTCTGGATCCCCGTCATCCGCGACTGGCGCCTCAACGAACGCCACTACGGCGACCTGCAGGGCAAGAACAAGGAGCAGGTCCGCGAACAGTACGGCCAGGACCAGTTCATGCTGTGGCGGCGCAGCTACGACACCCCGCCCCCGCCCATCGCCGACGACAACGAGTACAGCCAGGAAGGCGACCCCCGCTACGCGGGCATCGAGGTCCCCAAGACCGAATGCCTCAAAGACGTTGTCGCCCGCATGATCCCGTACTGGGAGAACACCATCTCCAAGGAACTGCTCACCGGCAAAACCGTCCTGGTGGCAGCCCACGGCAACTCCCTGCGCGCCCTGGTGAAGCACCTCGACGGCATCTCCGACGAGGACATCTCCGGCCTCAACATCCCCACCGGCATCCCCCTGCGCTACGAACTCGACGAAAACCTGCGCCCGGTCAAGCCGGCCGAATACCTCGACCCCGAGGCCGCCGCCGCCGGCGCCGCCGCCGTGGCCAACCAGGGCGGGAAGTAGTCGTTCGACGAAGTCGGCCCCGCATCGATGTCCGGTGCGGGTCGCTGTCGTACTCGATCACATCGCCGCAGTCTTAGTCTCGTCGCGGAATAGTGCCCAATGGTTGCTCCGCGATCAGCCCTTGCCTGCCCGTTGCCTGACCCTTTGGCCTCAGTTAGCCTACAAAGCAACAGGGGGGATTCCCTGCGCGCGTTGATCGGGGGAGGACATCGATGTCGAATCAGCTCCACGTCGAGCCATGGCGGCTCCGTGACGCAGCATCGAAGATCGCGACCAAGGCCCAGGTGATCCGAGACAAGGTCACTGCCCTCGATAATACTGTCGGCAAGGAACTGCTGGCCGATGGCTGGATGGGACAGGCCGCGTCCGCCTACGACGAAAGCTGGGTCGAGTGGAAGGCTGGCGCTGACGCGATCGTCGCCGCGCTGGAGGAGTCGAGCTCGAAGCTCGTGTACGCCGCCAACCAGTACGAGATGCAGGACGCTGCGTCGTCCGCCGCTATCGACCGCGCAGGAACGACGCTCAACCTATGAGCCAGGACGACAACAGCTATCGCGTCAACCTGCAACAGCTCGATGACGCGATCACGGCGATGGCCACCTTCGGGTCCGAGGTCGACGCGCACTTGAGCGAGGTGGATACACTCGTCGCTGCCCTGCACCTGGACTGGTCGAGCTCGGCCGCCGAGGCACAGCGTGCGGCCCATGACAAATGGATGGCTGGAGCTGGCGAGATGCGCGAGAACCTCGATGAGCTGCGCGAAGTTGCCAAACGTGCCCATACCAGCTATACCACCGCCACGCAGACAAATCGCGAGATGTGGCCGTGAGTCCGACACCGGCCTTTCCCTGCATTATCTTCCGCTCCACCGACTATGGATCGGCGCGTGATGGTCTCGCGACCATCAGCGGCGAGGTGGGAACGGTGCACACCTCGTTGCTCACGACACTGGCTGGATACGGTGGGATGGCCGGCACCGACAAGGCGGGCTCGGACTGGGGCAAAAAGTACGATGAAGCCGTGTCGGCCGCGCTCGACGCGTCATCCAAGCTGACCACCACCTGTGGGCGAATCGGCAACCTCATCGCCGCCGGCGCACACAATCACGAAGTAGCCGACGCGAACGCCAAGGGCGTACAACCTCCGGCAGCCCCCGCGCCGATTGCCGAGCCCTGCCACACGAGCATCGTGCCAACTTCGGTCGGCGGCACCTCCGATGAACCGTTCGGATGGTGGTTGATCAAGGAAGTCGCCGGTCTGGTTTGGCCGAATGGACACCAAGACCAGTTGCGGGCCGCCAAAGGAGTCTGGTATGCGGCGGCTGACTCGCTCGATACCGCGACTGCCGGGTTCCCGACGGCTGTCGGCTTGCTGAACAATCAGCAGTCCGATGAGATTCCGGCAACCGTCGCAAAATGCTCTACCACATCGAACGATTCCGTCGAAATACAAGCCGCCTATCGACAGATCGGCGACGCGTGCGACGAATACGCTCAGCATCTCGACCAAGCGCACAGTGAGATACGCACCGAAGTGCGCGACATGCTGATCGAATGTGCAGCATGGGAGGTAGGGTTTGCGATCCTCATTCCGTTCACCGGCACTCTCTCTGAGTGGGTTGGCAACTCGGCGCTTGTCGCTCGAATCGCGGTGTATGGCACGCGGATCGCGAAGATCATCGAACGTCTGGGGCTCAAGGCGATCGAAATCGCAAGTCGCATCGGCACCACGGTGGTCACCAAGATCTCATCTCTTGGAACCAAACTTGCCGAGTGGCTACGCAACGCCGCCACGCGGTTCGCTCGTTCCGAGCCGGGCAAACCGGGCGGACTCGGACCAAAGCCCCCAGCCGTCAAACCAACCGTGTCAGACACGAAACTACAGAACATCCTCAACGACCTGTACAAGGGTGCCAACAACGCGAACCGAACAGGTGACGGCACCACCGCCGACGCGGTACGCAATGAGTATCTAACATTGGAGCCTACTGAGGGCAAATGGCATCTGACCAAAGCGATGGAATCTCAGCGAGGCCTCGCGAAGTGGCTGATGGACAAGTCCAACGCCAATTCGCCCGATAGAGCTGTGGCGATCCGCGAAATGCAGAATCTCATGGATGCGCTCGCAGGAAAGTAGGAGGGCAGCACGAGTGACCGAGGAAAACGACAAGATTCTCGAGCAGATCCAGGAATGGGCCCGAGCGCTCGCGCCTGAACAGGCTCGATTCATCAGCGAACTGGCTCGCTTCCACCCGGATATCCAACAGCTAGTAGTACAGCACTATGCGGATTTTGACGAACTCCTACCCACATTGCTGATGGGCGATGTTTCCCGCTGGATCACCGAGGCGGTCGCGAGCAACCGATTGACCCCAGAACAATTGAATGCGTTCTTCGCGTATTTGGAGAGCGAGTGGGGTGATGGACAAAACCCGGTATCGGACCTTCTCGCGGTGTCGTTCGTCGAGAATATCTACGATGAGCCTGCGGTTGTCGCGTTCCTCGGACCCCGACTGGACCGGTACCGGCGGCAGTATGTCGGCCTGGAGGCGGTCCAACCGTCCGATGTTCGTCCTGCACCACCCGCACTGCTGAATCTGTTGAAGAGGTTTCGCCGTTCATGACTGCGCGTTCAGACTGGAACCAAGAAGTCCAACAACAGTTGGAGCACTTACGCGCGGCAAGCGAGCAGCTCACCCGTGATGCCGCGTTGCTCCGGGGCAGCAGTGTGTCGCGGGGTATCACTGTCGAGGTCGACTCCAGCGGCGACATCCTGACGCTGCACATTGCCCCATCGCTGATGCGCGGCGACTCGACCCAGCTTGCCGCGCTGATTCGTGATTGCTACAAAGCGGCTCGCGCCGACGTAGCGGCCAAGTCTCAGCATCTCATTGCTACCGCTGACCCGCATCTGAAAGAGTCGCTGGCTGCGATTGCATCCTTTGGTAAGGCAACCCAAAATCCCATGCCTCGAGCTCTCACTGACGAGGAGATCCAGGCCGCCGACGACGAATACTTCCGGAGTCTGAACGGCTGGTAATCCTCATCCATGATTCCCGCGTTGAGGGTAAGTGATGCCACGTAAGTCTGGATCGGTGATAGTGGCCGGTCCGTCGACCAGGAATCAGTGAGCGTGGGCGAGGTTGGCCAGCCTCGCCACCCCTGCCATCGTGATACCCACCCCGTCGCCACGAAGACGGCAGTCGCGCAGCTCGACACCCGAACAGCGGCGGTGCGGGAGGATCAGACCGGTGCCCTGGTAGCCGCCATCAGCCATCACCACCGCGTTGCGGCACCTATAAGCGGCGCTGGACTCGGTCCAGGCCCGGCAGTCGTTGCGGTTACCCGGCGACGGTTTTCCCAACGCGAGGACGAGTTCGGTGTCAGCCTCGATGACGACCTGGTGGTTAGTCGAGTATCGGTAGTTCTTTATTCGGCGCTGCGACCTTGTGGTCGCGGGTCGGGACCACGGTGCCGTCCACGATCAACACCGCACCACGCGGGAACCCGGCGCGGGGCCGTAGCGCCAACGCCGGTCCCAGACCTCGACCACCCGGGCCGCGGCCGACTTCGGTACCCCGAATACCGCCGCGAGCTGCCGCATCGGGAGGTTGGTCCTACCAGTAGGTGGCCACCAACAGCACCCGGTCCTCGAAACACAACCCCCAGGGCCGGCCTCGTAACGGCCGGTCGACGCCCTCGCGCCGCAATCCGGTGATCAGGCGAGCAAACGTGCGAGGCCGCAGCCTGGAGAACAACTCCACCATCACCGGATCGGACGACGAGAACACCACTGCGGACACGTGACCTCTTGCTGCTCAACGGCTTACGGGACAACGCTAAACAGCTCGATCGAGCTGATTCAGGATCCGCCAGCCGGTGACGTCGCTCGGAACTGATGGAAGCGGCTCTGAATGCGGCAATTCAGTATGCGTATCCAGAGCCGACGCCCGTCCTATCCATCCTGGTCCAGCCGAGGGGTTGTGGGCCTTGTCGGTTCTCGATGGGTGTCCCACTTACGTTGTGGTGGAACTACACTGCGGGCTGACCGTTGGAACGGAGGGATCTGTGGCGATCGCTGGGGATGCTACGGCGCAGTTGTGGAACGCTTCGTCGTCGGGGCAGTTTCGAATGGAGCCGGATGCTGCTCGGGAGGTGGCGTTGTCGTATCTGCGGTTCGCGGGGATGTGTGACGAGTGGGTTAATGACGCCGAGATGCTCCGGACCATCCAAGGGTTCGGGCCGCTGGCGTCAGCGCAACAGTTGCAGACCGGCTTCGCAGAGAAGGCGGTGGGGCTAAGGAAGACCTCGGTCAGCTGGCAACCGCAGCGCAGGGTATGGCGGATGGATACCTCAAGGCTGCTGGAATCCTGAGTGAGGCGGATGAACTCACTGCAACCGCATTGAGCAAACTTCCTGGACAGGCGTGACATGAGATTTCAGACGGTAGCGGGCTGCGCCCTTGTCGTAATTGCAGCCTCGTCATGCGGCTCGGCCACCCACAACGCCGGACTCAATTCTGGCTCGCCGGAAAACTCCACCAGCGCATCGGAGGTGTCGGGGGTACGGCCGACTCTGACGAATCCGAAACTGCAACCGCCGTCGCAGGACAATAAGTACACCAGATCGTCGGGGCGGCCGGAAGTGGTCTTCGACCCCTGTACGTGGATCACCGATGCCGAGGCCGAGTCGATGGGCTTCCGGCCCGAGTCCCGAAGGCGTGGCCCGGACCTTGTCGCGGAGTACACCTTCTTGACCTGTGTGTTCGACAACTCTGGCAACACCGTTGCACTCCACGTCGACTCGGGGAACACGACTTGGGACGAAAATCTGCAGAAGAACGGCGCCTGGTTGTCGGCGACGACCGTGAACGGCCGACAGGCAGGGTTGGTGCGTGGGGAGCCGGGAGGCGAGGACGCCTGCCAGGTGCACATGGTGACAGAGGCCGGTTTCGTGATTGTCGGAACTCTTATCCAGAGCCTTGGAAAGAACAAGGGGCTGGACCCCTGCACCAACATCATGGAAATCGCTTCGGTAGTGGAGAAATCCATCGGTAAGGAGAACTGATCCTGTGCCGGACCGCGAACTGGCAAGCCAGTCGCAACCCGCCCTCTGGATGCTCGCAGCCGACACCAATTGAGTCGTACTCTCGCAGTAGATCGGCAGTTCCGGCATCGCTGAGGATGTGCTCGACATGTGGCATGGGGCTCTTGCTTGGCCAGCGATATCGACAGCATTGCCTGCGGGTGGCCCGAGATGACGCAGGGGAGTGCATGTTCCGGCATCGAAGCCACCGGCACCGACAGCGGAAGTCTGGACAACCGCGGTCAGGCCTGCGTGTAAAGTCGGTCGGCCGATGTTTCCGGATTGTTCATCGATGGGGGATTGCGTCCAGTGCTACAGGTCGACATAGACGAGTTGAGGAAGCTCGCCACAACGGTCACTTCGGTAGGCGAGGAGATCGACAAGATCGATGTCCGCACCAACGGTGACAAGATCGGTGAGGCCTTCCCTGGTATCGAGATCGGCGCAGCGTGCGCGAAGGCAGGCGAGTACTCCGAGGGTGCATGGCTGAGGATCGCTCAGCGGATGCGCCAGTTGGCCGGTATCGTCAATCAGTGCGCTGACAACGTCCAGACCAGCGACCAGGAATTCAAGAACCGCCTCGAGCAGATGGACTTCTTCGCCACCGGGAGCGTCGTCTGATGGTGACCCGTGCGAACGTCGAGGCGTGGAAACCGGAGAAGCTGTCGGAGTGGGCGCAAGAGCTGGAAGACGACACCACCGCCTACGAAACCCAGCTGGGTTCCATGATCACCCACTTCCAGGGAACCACCTGGCAGGGTGCGGCCTATTCGGCCGCCTACGACCGCTTCTATGAGGAGAACGACCAGGGTCGGCGGCTGTCCATCGAGATTCGGGACATCGCTACAGCACTCCGTGGCGCCGATTCACGACTCGCCAACGAACGCAGGGTGTTGCTCAGCCGCGTCACCGAAGCGGAAACCGATGCCGATTGCCCTGTAGGCCTCACAGTCGATGACAGTTGGAAGGTGTCGGCCAAGCCGTATACCGAATCCGATTACACCGACGAGCAAAAGAAGAAGATCAAGGACCGGATCACTCACCACCAGGGCCTGATCGATTCCGCGAAGACGAGTCTGCTGACCGCGGCTACCGAAGCGACCACCGCGATCAACACCGCCTCGGACGAGGTGCGCGTCCGAGGCGACCAACTCGGCAACGGACTGGACGTGCCGACTCCGACGGCAGTCGATGTGGCGGCGCTCGGCCGCCAAGATGGCGAGACCATCGCCGACGGCAAACTGTCCGACGAAGAGATCGCCCAGATCAGCGCCCGCCTCGGCCAAGCCGGGCTCACACCCGAACAACTCCAGGCGCTGGCGAACGGAGAGGAAGTCACGGTCCCGCAGTCGACCATGGACTACCTGAACAACCTCTACGACAAGGCTGGTCGCGACGGCCTGATCGATCTGGCCGACCGCCTCGTGATCGACGGTTCCCCCGAATCACTCGAACTCCGCGAGAACCTTGCCAACGGGTTGCTCACTCTGTCCAACGAGGACATCGTTACCCGCGCCGCCAACGGGGAGGTCGCCGACCGTGGTGGTTGGAACCAGCTTCACCCCGAAGTCCGCGAACTCATCGGCACTCGGCCAGGTCTAAATGGCAGCCCAGACGGCAACACTCGCGATCTCCCCGACGACTACCGCTCGAACTTCGGTCCCAACATGGATAGGTGGGCCGGTGTCCAGGCGTACACCAAGGACATGCGCGGATTTGGACAGTTCCTCGCGGCCTCCGACCAGTCCTACATTCCGGGTGAACGGTTCGGCGTCGAACTCGATCGGCAGGCCGCCAATCAGGCGTGGATTCTCGACAACGGCGGATACCAGGCCTACACGGGAGATAACAACGAACCAGAATGGCTGGCACGAACGGAGCACAGCGCCAACGATCTGCTGTCCGTAGGATCTCGCAACAATGACTCCAGCTACGCGCTGCTGACAGGCAACGGCAGCGAGGAACTCTTCGGTAAAGACGTCCCCGGCCAAAGCTACGAAAAGTACGACCCCCAGGTTGTCCGAGGAATCTTCCAGCACGACTGGGCAGACAATGGAACTGCGGCCGGTCAGATGGTCAGCTGGATCGGCACCGAATCCCACGAAGTGGGCGCCGACGGCAAACCGACGACCGACGCCCTCCAGGCCCGCGAGGCGCTTACCCGCCTGCCTGAGCTGCTGACACCGCGCGAAGAGGTGGACGACCCTAACGACGACAAACCCGATCGCCATCGATCCGGTGGGATCGATGTGGAGGAGTTCAACAAGATCGAGATGGGCTTCGTGAACAACCCCGAACTCGCCCGAGGGCTGTCGGTTGCCATGGGGTCAAATCTCGAGTCATGGGACAACCATCTGGTTCCTGGAACAGCCTATCTGCCCGAGCACGGCGAGGCACAGCTAGCTGTGACCGATGCAAATCGCCTGTTGTATTTGGCGAGCCAATCCGAGGGTGGCAGGCTAACTCTAGAGATGGCGCGAACGGCGCATGAAGCAGACATCCTGAACGCGGCTTTCACGCAACAGGAGATGCCGCCCAGCAAGTACCTAGAGCAACATCTCAGTGACCTCGCTACGCTGGACGGCCGCATCTCGAATGCGGCAGCCAATGCACTAACCTTCCAGGATCAGTACACGGTCAACGAATACAACGACGCCCAGCAGAATATTTATGACAACAAGAAGGCTGCGGCGAAACTTGTCGATCAGATCCTTATGGGAAGTGTCGACGTGGGTCTGGACTATACAAAAGGTCTTACGCAGGACAGTTACGGGCTGGGTGCCGCCACCGGAGTGGAGGGGGGGAAGAAAGTCACAGCTATGCTCGGTGAGGGTCTCATCGAGGGAGCGATCATGAGTTATGTTGATGAGCCCGAGAAGCTGTCGGTCGAGTATCCGGATGGTGCCACGATGAATGCTTTGGCGGTGAATGAATTTCAGCAGAAAATTTTGAACTATCAATTCGAACGCGGAGAGCTCAACAATATGAATCTGATAGATCCGCAGACCGGTCGTCCGATCAATCTCAATGAGAATGTTCCGGAAGAAACGCAGCGTCAACTGAAGACTTACATGCTATCGCATGGATTTCAGCCCCTGGTTGAAAGCTACACGACAAAATATGGATTGACGACTTTGTCCGGCACGGGATTGGGTGCTTCAAGCCTTTCGGTAATCCGGACCGGAATCGAAATGGCCAGTAAGTGATTTTGATGGGAATCCAGTCCAAAGCGTCGGGTTTCGTGCTCATTACTGCAGCGGTAATGTTGTCCTCGTCGTGTGTCACGACTCCGGCGAGGGAACTATCGGATGATACCACCACCTCGTCGGTGACTAGCTCGCCATTTCCGTTCCCTCCTGTGAAAACCGAATGGAATGCCGCTGTCCCGCTGACCTCGCAACAGCAGGCGGCTGCTGATGCTGCATTAAGGATGACAATTCTGGTCGGTGATTGGCGACCCATATCCGATCCAACTATCCCGCTTGAGATCCTCAGGCTCGTCAGTCCCGATCAGAAGCCTGTATTCATGCCTATAGGGACGGTCGCGGAGACCGGCGGCGAAACCTATCGTGTGGTCGCTGTAAGGGAGATATCACCATCTCGATGGGATTTTGATGTTTGCAGATACGACACGCCGGGGGTGTACAGTATGTCGACAACTGGTCAGCTGCAATTGAGTACGCCCCACATCGTCTACGCGGCTGACTCGCTTACTGTTTCACTGACAACGGAGCCGAATGGCGCCGGAGAGACGTCGGATAGTCCGCGCTTCCTTGTGGTCGATTCCCAGCCGATCATCAACGATATGGCTCGTCAAACCTGTGAGCCGTATCGACCCGAGCCATACATCCAACAGCCACCCGAGCCCGTTTCTTCCGGGAAATAGGCCAAGCGATCCTTCGTCCGAGTAAGCGGGCCAGTTGCGGCTAGCTCACGACTCGTGGTCTAGTGCGGACGGAATCGCGGCAGGGGAGAACGGCCAGGCGACCGAGGTCAGTCAGTCACACGAAGCCAGGGATTCTCGGTCGTGCAGTGGGGCGCTACACTGCGTGCTGACGAGAGCAGACGTGGGGAGGGTCAGTGGCTATCGGAGGGGAAGCTGCGACGCAGTTGTGGAACGCTGCGTCGTCGGGTCAGTTGCGGATGGAGCCGGACGCTGCTCGGGAGGTGGCTCAGGGCTATCTACGGTTCGCGGTGATGTGCGATGGGTGGGTCAAGGATGCGGTCCATCTGAAGTCCATCCACGGGTTCGGATCGCTGGACTCAGCTGAGCAGCTGCAGTCTGGGTTTGTGAAGAAGGCGGAATCGGCCGAGCAGGTTCTGAAACAGATGGCAACAGCGGCTCGCAAGATGGCCGACGGATATCTGCAGGCAGCGGGGATCTTGAGTGAAGTAGATCAGCTCAAAGCCGATGCATTCAAAGCCCTTGCGGTAGGAGCGGAATGAGACGAGTAGCTGTTGCCTGTTGCGTCGTGTTGACTGCGTTGATCGCAGCGTGTGGGTCATCGACGAACCCCGACACACCGAATGTGGCGGGGGAGATGACGTCTGTCGAAGAACCATCGGCCTCGCCTGCTCGTCCGACGTTGACAGCCTCGAAGTTGCAGCCGCCGCCCCAAGACAACAAGTACACACAATCAACAGGGCGACCGAAGGTGGTCTTCGACCCCTGCACATGGATCGGCGCTGCCGACATCGAGTCTGTCGGTTTCAAGTCCTCATCTCGCGAACGAGGGCCGGACCTCGTAGCGGAGTACACGTTCTTGACCTGCAGTTTCGAGAATTCTGACCATACGATCGCCTTGGGTGTGGACTCGGGAAATATCACTTGGGCCGAGAACCTGGAGAAGAACGGCAGCTGGTTGCAGCCAACGACGGTCAACGGCCGAAGGGCTGGCACCGGTACCGGAGCTCCGGGAACCGAAGACGAGTGTCACGTTCAAATGGAAACCAAGGTCGGAACGGTTCTGCTGTGGACCTACGTGCAAAGCTTGGGGGTTGGCAAGAACCTCTACCCCTGCGCGAACATCATGGAAATCGCTTCGGTAGTGGAGAAATCCATCGGTAAGGAGAACTGACAGTGGCTGTTTCGGCGGGTGGGACGCAACAGCAGCAGGGGGCTGAGCAGCAGCAACAATCGCTGAGCCATGGGGGCGTGGATCCTAAGTACATCGTCGATTTCGAAGTGTACGAAAATCTTTCGCACCAAGAGATCTTCAACGGTGTGCAAGCGATGCAGCCTGGGACGATGCAGCAATTCGGCGACAAATGGGTGTCGATGTTCGTGGAGATCTCGGGTGCGGTGACCGGATTGATGATTCAAACGGCTCGTGCCACATCGAGTTTGGAGGGGGCGTTCGCTTCGGCGGGGGAAGCGGCGGGGCGGCGGTTCATCACCGAGGCCACTGATGTTTACACGGTGCTTTCGGTAGTGGGGCATCGAGTGAAGGCTGCCGCCTACGGTGCGGAAGCGGTGAAGGTTGCTGTGCCGCCACCGGTTTCGGCGGAGGCTGGGGCGGGTGTCGGGTCGTCTGTTCCCGCGACGCTGACCGAGCTGGCGGTCCCCGGTGAGGCGGGAACCGTGGAGCGCGAGAAGGAAGATCGACGCTTGCAGGCGATCGCGGCGATGAATTCGACCTACAAACCGACCTACGGTCCGGCAGGTGAGTCGGTGCCGACCTTCGTCGCGCCCAGCCAACCGGGTGGTGGCGTCAATGATCCGGGCTCAGGGGGCGGCGGGTCGAACAGTGGAGGTGCCGGTGGTAGCGGCACTGAGACCGGCGAGGCGGGCGACACCGCGACGACCGAGGAGACCGAGCAGCCCGGTACGACCACCGAGGACGAATCGTCGAGCGCGGGCACGGAGGACAGCAGCGGCACCGAGAATTCCGAGGATCAGAACAGCACCACCGACCCGGCAAGCACCGATCCTTCGTCGACCACGCCTTCCACGACGACACCTGGCACCGGTACGCCAGGGACCGGTTCACCGGGAGGTAGTTCGCCGGGTGGTGGTTCCCCTGGTGGCTCGACTCCCGGCAGCGGCACACCGGCTCCGGGAGGTTCCCTGGCCGGGCGCGCCCCGGTGGCGGCGGGCCAAAACCCTGGCGCCGCAGGTTCTTCGGGTGCCGCGGGATCCAGTGGGCGCGGGATGAGTCCGGGAATGATGGGTGCGCCGGGCGCGCGTGGGGGCGGTAAGGACGACGAGGACGAGCACAAAGCGCCCGACTACCTGCGTGGTGTTCAACCCGAACTGCTGGGTGACGAGCAGCATGCGGTGCCCCAGGCCATCGGTGCCGACGCCCCGGCGACCCGCCTGCCGGAACAGGAGTCCGGAAACGCATGAGCTGGATGTTCACCCCTGACGAATTCGCGCAGGTGTGGTTGCGGGAGACGGGCGACGATCGTTATCCGTTCCCGCTCACCGTGTACTCGGCCGCCGCGACGGAAAGCGCGTATGAGCAGCTTGCCGCGGCCGCCGCGCAACGCTGGCCCGCTGGTGCTGATCTGGACCTGAGTGCGGTACTCCGGCACGCCGCGCGGCCCGAGACGGCACTGGCGCTCTTCAGCGAAACCGGCCCACGACTGCGCGCTTACGGTGCGCGGACGGGAGACCGAGGGGTCGTGATTCGCCAATACGAGGATCACAGCGTCGAGGTGTTCTCCGGCAGTGCGGGTCTGGTCAACCGTGCGTTCGCCGCTTTCCTCGGCGACCAGCCCGCTGGACAGGTCGGCCATCTGGTCGAGGATGTCGACCGGCTGGCCACACATTTCGAATCCTGGCAGCGGCCGCAGGATTCGGTCGCCGCCCGCATGCATCGGCTCACCGAGGCGAAACGGGCGGCGGGAGGCCGGATCGAAATCAGAACCGGATTGCAGTCCACCCGGCCTGGTCCGACCTCGTACCTCATCTGGCTCGATGTGTGCGATGACGGCCGTTATCTCTCTTACCGCCGGTACCAGGACCTGCACATCGAACCGGCCGGCAAGCAGCGTGTGATCGACGCGATCGAGGCTGCTGCCTCGATCGGTGTGCATACCGGCTGAGGCAGGGCGGAAATATCGTCGGCCGCCGAATCCCGATCGTCACTCAGTGACAACGCTGTGAAGTCTCGGAGCAACCGCAACTGTGCGTCTTGCCTGCGCTTCAGGTGATGTCACACTGCCTGTGGCTGTGTCGTCGACTCTGTGAACGCCGCGAAAAGCGCGGCAGGGCAAGGAGTCGAGTCATGGAAACTGCCTACGTCGTCGTTACCGTTGTTGCCGCCTTGTGGGTCGGGTTCTCGGCGTTCTCGTTGTTGCGGCGGGCTGCGTTTGTCGTCGATCCGCTGGTGGACTACGGGGTGCCGGAGAGTTGGTGGATGCCGTTGGGGGTGGCGAAGGCGGCGGGGGCGATCGGGTTGTTGGTGGGCCTGTGGGTGCCGGTGGTCGGGGTGGTTGCGGCTCTTGGGCTGATCCTTTATTTCGCCGGTGCGGTGGTGACGGTGTTGCGGGCGCGGTCGTACAAGACGGTGGCGTTTCCGGTGTTGTATCTGGTGCCTGTCGCGGTGGCGTTGGGGCTCGGGTTCGCTGCCTGACCTGGCAGGGTGAGGATCATGCGGACGTTCGAGGAGTTGATCGAGGAAGCGGACTCGGTGTCGGTGGCCGGGTGGGACTTCTCGTGGCTCGAGGGCCGGGCGAGCGAGGAACGTCCGTCCTGGGGGTATCAGCGGTTGCTCGGTGCTCGGCTGCCGACCGTGACCGCCGCGTTGGATATCCAGACCGGCGGTGGCGAAGTGCTGGCCGGGGTCGACCGGTTTCCGTCGACCATGGTCGCCACCGAATCGTGGCCGCCGAACGTCGCCGCGGCCACCGCGCTGCTCCACCCGCGGGGCGTCGTCGTTGTCGCCGCACCGGACGGGCCGCCACTTCCGTTCGCCGACAACGCTTTCGATCTGGTCACCGCGCGCCATCCGGCCACCGTGTGGTGGGACGAGATCGCCCGCGTGCTGCGACCCGGTGGCACCTACCTGGCTCAGCACGTCGGGCCAGCGAGTGTGTTCGAACTGGTCGAATACTTCCTCGGGCCACAACCGCAGGCCCGTCGGGCGCGCCATCCCGATGACGAAGCCGCCACCGCCCGCGCGGCCGGACTGCGGATCGTCGACCAGCGCACCGAACGTCTCCGCATGGAATTCGGCGACATCGGCGCCGTCGTCTACTTCCTGCGCAAAGTGATCTGGATGGTCCCCGGCTTCACGGTCGAGACCTACCGCGACCAGCTACGTGAGCTGCACGAAAAGATCCAGCGAGAAGGCCCCTTCATCGCACACTCCACCCGCACCCTGATCGAGGCGACCAAACCATCGACTCAGGGGGTTCGGGCTGCGGAGGTTCTCGAGGAACTGCGACAACTGGGCCCGGATACCACCGGGCAGGAGAACGAGTTGCGGCGGTCTCTCATAGAGACGACGGACGACCTGCCGTGGTAGCGGCGCAACTATTCGAACCGATCGTGATCGACAGTGCGGTCGCAGAAGATGGGCGTCGCTTGCCCGCCCATGCTCAACGAGGGTCCGCAACGTCACAGCGAACTTCTCGAGGGGTCGGTGGTATCAGCCGGAAGTCGGTGACTCGAACGTTGCGGCGGATGGAACGGGCAACACCCATATGCAGCCGTCCGTATGCCGAAGCCTCGAGTGCCAACTGACCGACGCGGGTCGCGATCTGCTCGTCCCGATTCATGCGCTCGGTGCATGGGTCGACGCGCACGGGGCCGAGGTGAGCGCCGCGCTGTACGGCGGAACCGACGTCTGACACGCCCGGCGGCTCACTGGGTGCCCGCTGGGTGAACGGCGGACGAACACCACCCCAAGTGCCCGTGACCTGCGCGAAACTTCACCCCACCCCGCGCCGGGAAGTCGGTGTGCACTCGTACGATCAATAACGTGAGCGTTCCGCAGGCCGTGCTGTTGGCAGTCCTCGCGGCTGTCGTCGGACTGGCAGTCGGGGGCCTGCTGATCCCTTACGTCAATGCCAGGCAGGCGGCACGGACCCAGGAGGACACCGGGCTCACCATGTCGCAGGTGCTCGACCTCATCGTGCTCGCCTCCGAGAGCGGCATCGCCGTGGTCGACGAATACCGCGACGTGGTGCTGGTGAACCCGCGTGCCGAGGAACTCGGCCTGGTCCGCAACCGGCTCCTCGACGAACGCGCCTGGTCGGCGGTCGAGAAGGTCCTCGCCACCGGTGAATCCGCCGAGTTCGACCTCACCGCGAAGAACCCGTTACCCGGTCGCGGCCGCATCGCGGTGCGCGGCATCGCACGCAAGCTCTCGCGCGAGGAGACCAGTTTCGTCGTGCTGTTCGCCGACGACGACTCCGAACAGGCGCGCATGGAGGCGACCAGGCGCGATTTCGTCGCCAACGTCAGCCACGAACTCAAGACGCCGGTCGGTGCGATGAGCCTGCTCGCCGAGGCCATGCTCGAATCCGCCGACGACCCGGACGCGGTCCGGCACTTCGGTTCCCGCGTGCTCGCCGAATCCCGGCGCCTCGGGAAGATGGTCACCGAACTGATCGCGCTGTCGCGGTTGCAGGGGGCGGAGAAACTGCCCGACCTGGCCGTTGTCGATGTCGACACCGTGGTGCAGCAGGCCGTCGACCGCTCGCGCACCGCCGCCGAAGCCGCGGGCATCACCGTCAGCACCGATCGGCCGAGCGGGCTGGAAGTGCTCGGCGACGAAACGCTGCTGGTCACCGCGCTGTCGAACCTGGTGGAGAACGCCATCGCGTACTCGCCGCAGGGTTCGCACGTGTCGGTGAGCCGGTCGCTGCGCGGCGATCACGTCGCGATGGCCGTCACCGACCGTGGCATCGGCATCGCGAAAGAAGACCAGGAACGGGTGTTCGAGCGGTTCTTCCGCTCCGACAAGGCCCGCTCCCGCTCGACCGGCGGTACCGGGCTCGGCCTGGCCATCGTCAAACACGTGGCGGCCAACCACAACGGTGAGATCACCCTGTGGAGCAAACTTGGCACCGGCTCGACGTTCACCCTGCGCATCCCCGCCCATCTGGAAACCGATGGGGACGAGGACGCGGGGCAGACGCCCGAGCTCGCCACGAGAGAAACCATCGCCCAGCGCAATCCCGCTGGACGAACGAACGGTGTGGAGGCACGCAGATGACGAGTGTGTTGATCGTCGAAGACGAGGAGTCGCTGGCCGATCCGCTGGCGTTCCTGCTGCGCAAGGAAGGCTTCGACGTCACCATCGCCGGTGACGGGCCCTCCGCGCTGGCCGAATTCGACCGCTCCGGCGCCGATATCGTCCTGCTCGACCTCATGCTCCCCGGCATGAGCGGCACCGACGTGTGCAAACAGCTGCGGACCCGCAGCGGCGTGCCGGTCATCATGGTGACCGCGCGTGACAGCGAGATCGACAAGGTGGTCGGGCTCGAGCTCGGCGCCGACGACTACGTCACCAAGCCGTACTCGGCGCGCGAGCTCATCGCCCGCATTCGCGCCGTGCTGCGGCGTGGAGCCGGGGACGAGCTGGACTCCGGTAGTGAGAACGGTGTGCTCGAGGCCGGGCCGGTGCGGATGGATGTGGACCGGCACACGGTGCACGTCAACGGCGGACAGGTCACGCTGCCGCTCAAGGAGTTCGACCTGCTCGAATACCTGCTGCGCAACTCGGGCCGCGTGCTGACCCGTGGGCAGCTGATCGACCGAGTGTGGGGCGCGGACTACGTGGGCGACACGAAGACCCTCGACGTGCACGTCAAGCGCTTGCGCTCGAAGATCGAGGCGGACCCGGCGAAGCCGGAACATCTGGTGACCGTGCGCGGGCTGGGCTACAAACTCGAGGCCTGACCGACGAGAACCCGGCATCCGAGGCGATGCCGGGTTTTGTCGTGCGTGTCAGATGGCGCTCCACACGACGCCGAGCGGCGTGTCCATCTTCTTCAGGGGCACCCAGCCGTAGGCGTCTTCCTGCATGCAGTCGTAGATCTCCACGTCGGCGCCGTTGCCACGGCAGGCGATGGTGGTCGAGGTGCCCTGGGTGCTGGCGATGATGTACTTGCCGTTCTTCGCCGCGTCGATGGCCGCGGGGTCGGTGTAGCTCACGAAGCTCGAGGTGAAATCGGCGTACTCGGCCGGGTCACCGTTGGGCTCGGCGTGGGCGAGGCCGGTCATGGTCAGGGTGGCGCCGAGCGTCAGGGTCGCGAGGTAGAGCGCTTTCTTGGACATGAGCAGCGATCCAACTCGACCTCGATGACGCGGCGATTGCGGGCAGGTGAACCGGACCCCCGGCTCAGGCGGGATGCGTGCCGTGGAGGCGTTCGGCTTCCACCGTGGCGGGGTGCACGGCGATCAGGCCGAGGCCCTCGCGGCGACGGCACAGCTTGGCCAGTTCCTCGTAGGCGGGAGCGCCGAGGAGTTCGCGCAGTTCGGGGGCGTAGGACTGCCAGACCGGTTTCGCGCCGACGTGGGCGTCGGGGGAGCCGGTGCAGTACCAGTCGAGATCGAGGCCGCCGGGACCCCAGCCGCGGCGGTCGTACTCGGTGACGACGGTGCGCAGGATCTGCTCGCCGTCGGGGCGCTCCACCCAGTCCTGGGTGCGCCGGATCGGCAGCTGCCAGCACACGTCCGGCTTCACCTCGAGCGGTTCGATGCCCTTGCGCACGGCCATGATGTGCAGCGCGCAGCCGGCGCCCGCGGCGAAACCGGGGCGGTTGAGGAAGATGCAGGCACCGTCGAAGCGGCGGGTGCGCAGGGCGGGTTCGTCTTCGAGTTCGTCGAGCTCGAGGTAACCCTTCTTGACGACCTTGCCCTTCTCGGTGGCCTCGCCCATCAGCTGCCAATCCTGCGGTGTGAGCTGTTTCACAGCACTCGCGAGTCGCTTGCGGTCGTCCTTGTCGGCGAGGAACGCGCCGTGCGAACAGCACCCGTCGTCGGGACGATCGGCGATGATCCCCTGGCAGGCGGGGGTGCCGAACACGCACGACCAGCGCGACAGCAGCCACGTGAGGTCGGCGACGATCTGGTGCTCGTCGTTTGCTGGGTCGGTGAACTCGATCCACTCGCGCGGGAAATCCAGCTCGACTTCCGGGGCCGGATCGATCTTCCGCCCAGGTCGGAGCCCGGTCTGCGCGATGGGGCCTTCGCCTTCGGTCACAAGTTCTGACGCTAACAGTTCAGTCGCCTGCCCTGTACTCCCGGATCACCAAGTACCGTATTCGGAGTGCGGCTAGGTGTTCTCGATGTCGGAAGCAATACCGTTCACCTGCTGGTGGTGGACGCGCATCGTGGTGGACACCCGATGCCCATGAGCTCGTCGAAGGCGGCATTGCGCCTGTCGGAGAACATGGACGGCGACGGTCGGATCACCGAGGCGGGCGAGGCGCGGCTCATCACGACCATCACCGAATTCGCCGATCTGGCCCGCAAGGCCAAGTGCGTGGAACTGATGCCGTTCGCCACGTCCGCCCTGCGTGAGGCCACCAACTCCGAGGAAGTGCTCACCCGGGTGCGGGCGAGCACGGGTGTCGATCTGCGGGTGCTTTCCGGCGAGGACGAGGCGCGGCTGACGTTCCTCGCGGTGCGCCGCTGGTTCGGCTGGAGCGCCGGGCGCATCCTCAACCTCGACATCGGCGGCGGTTCGCTCGAGATGTCGAACGGCGGCGACGAGGAGCCCGATGTCGCGCTGTCGCTGCAGCTCGGCGCAGGCAGGCTGACCAGGGAATGGTTAGGCGACGATCCGCCGGGCAAGCGCAAGATCGCGGTCCTGCGCGACTGGCTGGAGGCCGAACTCGTCGTCCCGTCCAAAACCCTGATCGAAGCGGGGAAACCCGACCTCGCCGTCGGCACGTCGAAGACGTTCCGTTCGCTGGCCAGGCTCACGGGAGCGGCACCCTCGGCCGCGGGTCCGCGGGTGCGCCGTACACTGACCAGCTCCGGTCTGCGCCAGCTGATCGCGTTCATCTCCCGGATGACCGCCTCGGATCGCGCGGAACTGGAAGGTGTGAGTTCGGACCGGTCCCAGCAATTGGTGGCCGGGGCTTTGGTCGCGGAGGCGAGTATGCGGGCGTTATCGCTCGACAGCATCGAGATCTGCCCTTGGGCGCTGCGCGAAGGGCTGATCCTGCGCAAACTCGATACCGAACCCAACGGGGGTGGCCCGGTGGCGATGCCGCCGGTGGAACCGGTAGGGAGACAGCATGAGTGGTGAGGATTCCAAACAGCTCTCGGTAGCCGAACTGCTCGCGCGCAACGGTGCGCAGGGCGGGTCGCCGCCGTCCTCCGGTGGCGGCAGGCGGCGCCGCAGCGGCCGTGGGGTCTCGGTCACCGACCTGACCGGTGAGAACGCTGTGGTCCGGACGGGTGGCCGCTCACACGCCGCGCCCACCGAGACACCGCCCGAACCGCCCAGCTACGAACCACCCAGCTACGAACCGCCGAGCTACGAACCGCCCGCGAGCCAACAGCCCGCGCCGTATCCGCCGCCCGGCCCCGCCGAACCGGCGTACTCACCGATCTCCGGCCCGATCACCCGCCTCGATCCGACCGCGGACCCCCTCGCGCCCACCGCGTCCCGGTCCGGCTCCGATCCGTTCGGCCCCTTCCGCGCCGAAGCCCGCGACACGCGCCAGAACGGCAGGCTCGGTGTGCCCGGCGGAACGACGCAACCCGTCGACCCCGGTATCGCCGAGCTGTTCGGTTCCGGTGCGTTGCCCGCCGTCGGCGGTGGCCGTCGCCGCAAGGCCGACGACGGACCCGAGTACCCGGAACCGGCCGCACCAGCCGCACCGCCGGTCACCGGTGGCCGGGCCGCGCGCCGCCGCGCCGCCGAGGCCGCGGAGGAAGCCGCCGAACCGCCCGCCGCGAGCGGGTACGCGGCCTCGCTGCACGAGTCGGGAATCGACGCGCCGCGCGCGTTCATGGGTCGTCCCGGCCAGACCCCAGGCTTCAACGCCTTCCCGGATCTCGGATTCGAGAACCACCCGAGCGTCGAGCCGACGCCCTATGAGCCGCCCGCCTACGAGCCGCAGGCTTTCAATGGCAGAGACAGCGGGTACCCGGCGTCGAACGGTTACCCCCAGCCGACGCAGGCCTACAGCCCCGCACCCGCGGCCCCCGCCGACCCGCGCCCGTCGCTCGAGCGCAGGCGTGATGCGGGCAAGGGTGGCGGTCTGCCGTCGTGGTCGGCCCGAAGGCATCGCCCCGCGCAGGATCAAGCGTCCGAAAGCGCCGGTGTCCCGACGGCGGCGTGGTCGCCGATCAGTCAGGAACAGCCGCTGCTCGCCGGTGACTCGGTGGCGGCCGATCTGCTGCGTCAGCGTGCCGAGATCGACGCCACCGCCGACGCGCGCACCGAGGTGTATCGCCTCGGCGGCGTCGAACCGGCGACCGACGACTACGCCGAATCCGACTACACCGACCGCGATTACGCCGACAACGACTACTCCGACACCGACTACGGCGACTACGACGAGTACGAGGACGACGACTACGAGCCCGAGCCGAAACCGAGCCGGGCGAGCAGGCGGGCCGCGACCAAGGCCGCCGCGGCCAAGGTGGCGGGCCGTGCGAGATCCCGTGCCAAGAGCCGGGTCGCGTCGTCACGCAACCGGTCGGCGGCGGGTGGCCGGATCTCCCGGTTCACGGCCAAGGCGCCCGCCGACGATCATCGCCGCGAGTGGATGATGCTCGGCGCGCAGAGCGCCGGTGCGGCCGTTGCGGGCATGTTGCTGTTCAAGGGTTTCGAGACGATGTGGGAGACGCTGCCCTGGGTGGCGCTCGCCCTCGCGATGGTGGTGATCCTCGGTCTGGTCGCGCTGGTTCGGGTGCTGCGCCGCACCGACGACATCTTCAGCACGGTGATCGCCGTCATCGTCGGCGTCTTCGTGACGCTCGGACCGCTAGCCTTCCTCCTCAGTACCAGCTGAATACAGGGAGTGGGCCGTGGGGAACATCGAGATCGGGCTGTCGACGGCGTCGGTTTATCCGGAGAACACCCAGGCGGCGTTCCGCTATGCCGCCGAATTGGGTTACGACGGAATCGAATTGATGGTGTGGGCCGAACCGGCCAGCCAGAACATCGACACCGTGCAGTCCTATGCCAAGCGCTACGGCGTCCGGGTGCTCGCGGTGCACGCGCCGTGTCTGCTGATCTCCCAACGGGTCTGGGGCGCGGACCCCGTGGCGAAGCTGGAACGCAGTGTGCGCGCGGCCGAGGCGCTCGGTGCCGACACCGTGGTCGTGCACCCGCCGTTTCGCTGGCAGCGCCGCTACGCCAGGGGTTTCGCCGAGCAGGTCGGTGAACTCGAGGCGCACCACCCGGTGAAGGTGGCGGTGGAGAACATGTTCCCGATGCGGGCCGACACCCTGTTCCGTGAGGGCGCGGTGCGCAGGCTGGAACGTCGCGCGGGACCAGGGCGCGCGGTGAGCGCGTTCAGCCCGTCCTACGACCCGACCGATACCGGTTTCGACCACTACACCCTCGACCTGTCGCACACCGCGACGGCGGGAACCGACGCGCTCGAGCTGGCCCGGCGGATGGGCGAGGGCCTGGTGCACCTGCATCTGGCCGACGGCCGCGGCGCCGCCCACGACGAGCACCTGGTCCCCGGCGACGGCACCCAGCCGTGCGCGCAGCTGTGTGAATACCTGGTGGACACGGGTTTTCGCGGTCACGCCGTCGCCGAGATCAACACCCAGAACGCGCGGACCACGGCCGCCCGTTCGGCCCTGCTGGCACGCACGCTCGAATTCGCGCGCCGTCACCTCACGGGCGCCACGCCCGACCCGCAACCCCGCCACGCCGACCTGCCGTAATCATCGCGACGAACTCGGGAATATGCCGAGCGGCACCGTGCTTGTACGCTGTACGAAAGTGCACCGCGACCAGGAGTGACGATGACGCGAGAACTCGCGACCGACGCGCCGTTCAGTCAGGTCATCGACCTGACCGAGCTCACCACCACCGATGCCGAAACCGGCCGCTACGCCGGTGTCATCGACCCCACCTGGACCATCGGCCCCAAGGTGCACGGCGGCACCATGGTGGCCGCCAGCGCCGCCGCGGCGACCCGATGGCTCACCGAGGCCGACGCCTCCTACGCCCGCATGGCGCCCATCGCGGCCAGCTCCGACTTCCTCGGTGCCCCCGATCCGGGCAAGGTCGAGTACGCGGTGCACATCCGCAAGAAGGGCCGCCAGATCTGCCTGGTCGACGCCGAACTGATCCAGAACGACCGCACCCTGGTGCGCACCGCGTTCACCTTCGGCCACCTCGACGCCACCGCCACTCGCTGGAGTGGCCCCGACACCGACATGCCCGCCGAGCCCACCGACACCGCGCTCCGCTACACCCCGGACTCGCCGATGGGCAAGATCGTGCACGTCAGCCAGAGCGCGCACGTCCTGCTCGACCCCACCTGGGGCGAATTCCTGCGCGGTGAGACCGGCGATCCCCGGCTGCGACTGTGGATCCGCCCCTTCGACGGCGACGAAGCCGACCCCCTGGCCCGCGCCGCCTTCGCGATGATGGCCGCCGACATGAGCCCGCCGGTGCCGATGAACCTCGGCCACTTCGGCTGGTCGCCGACGGTCCAGATGACCACCTACCTGCGTCGCGTCCCGGCACCCGGCTGGCTGCGCGTCATCGCCACCTCCCGCGAAGTCGGCGAGCGCATGTTCGACGAGGACCAACTGGTCCTCGACTGCACCGGTGCGGTGGTCGCCCAGAGCCGCCAACTGGCACTGATCCCCGCCAAGTAACAATCGCGGCCACACCACCACTAACCTTGGCCGCATGACGAGAATTGCTGTTGTCGGTGGTGGGCGGATCGGTGAGGCGCTGGTCGCCGGATTGCTGGAAGCCGGTCGGGCGCCCAAGGATCTGGTCGTCGTCGAGACGCACGCCCCCCGCGCCGCGCAGCTGGCCGAGCGGTTCAAGGTGCGCGTCAGCGCGTCGACCTCCGATGCCGTCGTAGGGGCGGACATCGTCGTCCTCGCGGTGAAGCCGACCGTGGTCGACTCGGTACTCGCCGACCTGTCCAAAGCCGACCTCGACAGCGGCCGCGAGCAGGTGCTGGTCTCGCTGGCCGCGGGCATCACGACCAGCCACCTGGAGTCGAAGCTACCGGCCGGGTTCCCTGTGGTCCGGGTCATGCCGAACACCCCGATGCTGGTGGGGCAGGGCATGTCCGTGCAGGCGCCTGGCCGCTACGCCGATCCCGAGCAGTTGGAACTGGTCGGGGAGATGCTCGAGGCCGTCGGCAAGGTCGTCACGGTGCCGGAAACGCAGATGGACGCCGTCACCGCCGTCTCCGGGTCCGGCCCGGCGTACTTCTTCCTGGTCGTCGAGGCCATGATCGACGCCGGTGTGGGCCTCGGCCTCACCCGCGAGATCGCCACCGAACTGGTCGTGCAGACCATGATCGGCTCGGCCGCGCTCATCGACGAGAGCGGGCAGAACGCCGTCGATCTGCGCGCCGCGGTCACCTCGCCCGGCGGCACGACGGCCGCGGCATTGCGCGAACTCGAACGCGGTGCGATTCGGTCGACTTTCATCGAGGCATTGCAGGCCGCCAAGCGTCGATCCGTGGAACAGGGCGCGTCCAGCGAATGACACGCGGGCGCCCGGCGCGATAACCGATTTCTCACACCCGTCGCAGTAATCCCACTGGCACCGCTAAGCTCGTAGAAGCACGTGCGTGTCTGTTCCGCCGGTGGGGAAGCCGGCGGCGCGGACGTGCCGGAGGTCAATGGTGCCATGATGTCTGCGAACAGAATGTCCAGTAATTCACCGGCGTCCGGCGGTGGATCGGGGTCACCCGCTCCACGAGTCGGTGCCACTCCGCAACCGGTGATCGGCGGTGGCACACAGTTTCTCACCGTCGCCGAAGTCGCCGATCTCATGCGGGTGTCGAAGATGACGGTGTACCGGCTCGTGCACTCGGGCGAACTGCCCGCGGTGCGGGTCGGACGCTCGTTCCGGGTGCACGCGAAGGCGGTGCACGACTACCTGGAGACGTCGTACTTCGACGCCGGATAAGGTTCTCGGCCGCCTCGATCCTGGACTGACCGGAGGGTGCGACGAAGGAGTGCCCGCAGGGAGGGAAGGATCGAGGCCTCGGGGCCGAGAACCCGCGGCACCCGTGCCGCCGACAGCGCTGTAGCATGGACAATCGGTTCGTGTCCGCCTGCCGGTGGCACCGCTTCGTGGTGTCCGGTGCGCCCCGGCGGCGCGGGCACCAGACGACGCACGCGACACCGCGTGTGCATGCCGAGTAGAGAGAACGCGAGGAAACCCTATGGGTTCTGTGATCAAGAAGCGCCGCAAGCGTATGTCGAAGAAGAAGCACCGCAAGCTGCTTCGCCGCACACGTGTTCAGCGGCGCAAACTCGGCAAGTAAGCCTGCGTGCCCGCGAGAGCCCGTCACCTTTCGAGGTGACGGGCTCTCGCTGTGAAATGTCCCGGTTTGTAAATCTCGCTGTGCGATAACGGGTTGTCCTCGTTAAAAGCTGGTAGATCGTGTCGGCGGGTGGCGCGAATGCGGCTACTCTGGTACGCGGAAATCATGAGAAGCAGGGGGCTTTGAGTGGGGTCAGGTCAGGGTTCCGATACGCGGGAACGCCACGAACCGAAAGTCGTGCTGGTCACCGGTGCCAGCCGCTACTTCGGTAGCCGGATCGCGTCCCGATTCGCCGCCGATCCCGGTGTCGAACGGGTGATCGCGGTGGACACCATGCCCCCCGGACGCGAGGTGCGCCGTCGCCTGGGTCGTACCGAATTCGTCCGCGCCGACATCAGGAATCCGCTGATCCGCAAGGTCGTCGAGAACAACAACGTCGATACCGTCGTCCACGCGGCCCTGCTCACCCGCCCGCCGGCGCGCGGCGGTCGCGCGGTGATGAAAGACCTGAATGTGCTCGGGTCGATGCAACTGCTCGCGGTGTGTCAGAAGGCGCAATCGGTGCGTCGCGTCGTCGTGCGTTCGTCGTCGGCCGTGTACGGCTGCAGCGCCAAGGACCCGGCGAAATTCACCGAGGAAATGAGTGCGCGCACGCCACCGGCCGGGTGGTTCGCCCGCGACATGATCGATATCGAGGCGCTCGTGCGCGCGATGGCGCGGCGCAGGTCCGATATGTCGGCGTCGATTCTGCGGCTCGCCCCGATCGTCGGTCCCAGGCTGGCCGACAGCGGCGTGCAATACCTGCGGTCGCCGATCACCCCGACCGTGCTCGGGCGCGAAGCCCGGATGCAGTTGCTGCACGAGGAGGACGCGGTGGCGGTACTCGTACACGCCGCCTCCCGCGCCCACGGTGGCACCGTCAACGTGGCCGGAGACGGCGCGCTGGCGATGTCGCAGGCCATCCGCCGGGCCGGGCGCATCGCCGCCCCGGTACCCCTCTTTGTTTTCCGCACCGTCGGCCGGAGCCTGATGGGTCCGGTCATGCGCGGTTTCAGCGGCGAACAACCCGACTACTTCTACTTCGGTTGCGGTCTCGACACCACCCGCATGCGAACCGAACTCGGCTTCACCCCGCGCTGGACGACGGTCCAGGCATTCGACGACTTCATCGCGGGCGCAGCGTTGCGGCCCGTCTTCGATCCGGCATGGATCGACGCCGCGGAACACAAACTGCTCGGCCTCATCGGGGCCGGTTCAGGAGCGCACACATGAACGAAGGAGCGAAAGTCATTCGTCTCGACGTGAATGTCGAGACCCGGCACCGGCCGTCGTCCCGGCGTAAACCGGACGTTCCGGTCCAACCCACCCCCGTCACCGCCCTGAGCGATCACCGGCCGGGCATGCCGACCCAGCCGCCGAAGTCGCTGTCGGAAACACTGCGCGACGCTCTCGGCAAGCAGATCGAGAGCACCGCGGAATTCGCGCGGCGCAGGCTCACCGGTGACTACCAGATCGACGAATTCGGCTACGACAAGCACCTGCTCGAATCGGTGATCCTGCCCGCGCTGCGGCCGCTGTCGGATTACTGGTTCCGGGTGGAGGTGTCCGGGATCGAGAACATTCCCGCCACCGGCGGCGCGCTGCTCGTCGCCAACCACGCGGGCACGGTTCCGCTCGACGGGCTCATGCTGCAACTGGCCGTGCACGACAAGCATCCGGCCCACCGCGCGCTGCGCCTGCTGGCCGCCGACCTGGTGTTCGAGCTGCCCGTCTTCGGTGCGCTCGCCCGCAAGGCCGGGCACACCCTCGCCTGCCACCCCGATGCCGAACGGCTGCTGCGCTCCGGACACATCGCCGGGGTGTTCCCCGAGGGCTTCAAAGGTGTCGGCAAGAACTACGCCGACCGGTACAAGCTGCAGCGTTTCGGTCGCGGTGGATTCGTGTCGGCGGCGGTGCGCACCGGTGTGCCGATCATCCCGGTGTCGATCGTCGGCTCGGAGGAGATCTACCCGAAGCTGGCCGACATCAAGCCGCTGGCCCGTCTCCTCGGCCTACCGTACTTCCCGGTGACCCCGCTGTTCCCGCACCTCGGCCTGCTCGGCGCGATCCCCGTCCCGTCGAAGTGGTACATCGAGTTCGGTGAGCCGATCGCGACCACCGCCTTCGAACCGGAGGAAGCCGACGACCCGATGACGATGTTCGAGGTCACCGACCAGGTGCGCGAAACCATCCAGCAGACGCTTTACAAGCTGCTGGCCAAGCGCCGCAACCCAGTCCTCGGCTAGGAGCAGGTCACTACGGCTCGGTGAACTCGCCGAGCGCACGCAGATCGAATTCGCCGATCACGGCGTCGAGCAACCCGGCGGGCAATGTGCCCACCGGGTAGGTCACGTTCAGCCACAGCAGCGGGAGCCCGCCCGCCGCGCGTACCAAGACCGCAGGGTCGAGAAGTTCCCGAGCCAGCTCGTGCTCGGTTCGAAATGCTGCAGCACGCCAGGTGAGTCGGTCGATCGGCGCGATCAGTGGCCGAAGCGCCCGGCCGAGATCAGCGAGCCGCTGGTAGTCCTCGGCGGTGCTACCTGCCGGATAGGTGGCGCTCACATACTCCCGGCACGTGCGCCGCTCAACCACGCTTGCGGGTGATGGCCGCGGCGACAGCGCCACCCGCCGCGCCGAGGGCGAGGGCGGTCGGTACGCCGATCTTGGCGGCCTTGCGGCCGGTACGGAAGTCGCGGATCTCCCAGCCCCGGTTCTTGGCCACCTCACGCAGGTCGGAATCGGGGTTGATGGCCACGGCCGTGCCGACCAGCGACAGCATGGGCACGTCGTTGTGGCTGTCGGAATACGCGGTGCACCGCTTCAGGTTCAGGCCCTCGCGGATGGCGAGGGTGCGCACGGCGTGGGCCTTGCCGAGGCCGTGCAGGATGTCGCCGACCAGGCGACCGGTGAACTTGCCGTCGACGCTCTCGGCGACGGTACCGAGCGCACCGGTGAGCCCGAGCCGCTTGGCGATCACATTCGCCAACTCCACCGGGGTCGCGGTCACCAGCCACACCTGCTGACCCGCGTCCAGGTGCATCTGCGCGAGCGCGCGGGTGCCCGGCCAGATCTTGTCGGCGATGATCTCGTCGTAGATCTCCTCACCGAGCATCGCCAGCTCGGCCGTTGGCCGACCAGCGATGAAACTGAGCGCCTTCTCCCGCCCCGAGGCCATATCGGAGGAGTTCTCCTTGCCGGTGACCCGGAATTTCACCTGTTTCCAGGCGACGTCGACCAGATCGGAGGTCTTGAAATACTTGCGGGCCGCCAGGCCACGCGCGAAATGCACGATCGAGGCACCCTGCACGAGGGTGTTGTCGACGTCGAAGAACGCGGCGGCGGTGAGGTCGCGCGGCACCTCGGGGCCCGCGTCGGTGCCCTGTTCGGCCAGTTCGGCGTCGTGCAGCGTAAGGGCGGCATCGGCACTGGCCTCACCGGCCAGATTCGCGCGCAGTTCCTCCTCGCTGGGCCCGAACGGGCTGCGCGGCAGCCGCGCGAACTGTTCCTGCAGCTCCTGGCCGAGGCGGCTGGGCTGCCACCGCGCAGGGAACTCGCCGAATCGCCCTGCGACGAATCCGGCCCTAGTCACCTTCGAACGTTCCGGCACCAGTACCCTCCGCTAGTCGCGCGAACATGTCCACAGTAACCGGATTCGCCGACATGCCGCGGCGAGCCCGGGGATTAAATAAGAGCCATGACGAATCCCACACCAACCGTGACCCTGTTGACGCGCGCCGGTTGCGGAATGTGCAGCATCGCACTCGCCCAGTTGGAGGCCATCTGTGGTGATTTCGGTCTCCCGGTACAGACCGTCGATGTCGACGAAGCCGCGGCAACCGACCCGGCGTTGCGTGCCGAATACGGTGATCGGCTCCCCGTTGTGCTGTTGGACGGCCGTGAACACAGCTATTTCGACGTCGACGAGCCACGTTTGCGGGCCGATCTGAGCCGTTTCGCTGGTCGCGAGCGAAAATGAGGCCAAATTCACCGACTTTGTGAACGCCTGCACAAGCGGTTACGGTGGTGGCACGCAATCCGCACCGCCGCCTTCAGCAGCGGTGGTGATCGGGTTTGTACGCCCCCCATGGCACCGGTCGCTGCCTCGAGACGCAGCGGCCCACAACCGGTGAAGCAACGACAGGTACCGGACCGCGATCAGGCCCGGAACGAGGAGCCGACGACGTGACAGAGCAGCACGAGACGCCGACAGGCGCCTCCGGCAAGGCTCTCGCGCGGGATATCCCGCAGGCCACGGTGACTCGTCTTGCTACCTATCTCCGAGTTCTGGCCGGCATGGCCGACTCCGGTGTTGCCATCGTATCGAGTGAGGAACTGGCTGTCGCGGCGGGTGTCAATTCGGCGAAGCTGCGTAAGGATCTTTCCTTCCTCGGACCCAACGGTGTGCGGGGTGTCGGCTATGACGTAGCCAAGTTGCGCACCAGGATCGAAGATGTGCTCGGTCTGTCGCAGGGACATCGGGTGGTGCTGATCGGTGCGGGCAACCTCGGCCGCGCCCTGGTCGGCTATGGCGGTTTCGGGGTACGCGGCTTCACCGTGGTCGGCATCTTCGACAACGATCCGGCGGTGATCGGTCAGTCGTACGCCGGTCTCGTCGTGCGCGATGTCGAGCTGCTCGTCGCCCAGATTCCCGCTCTCGCCCCCACGATCGCGCTGCTCGCGGTCCCCGACGAAGCCGCGCAGGACGTGTGTGACCGGCTCGTCGACGCCGGGGTGCTCTCGATCCTGAGTTTCGCCCCGTGCGAGCTGCGCGCGCCCGCGCACGTGCAGATCCGCCGGGTGGATCTGGCGATGGAACTGCAGATGCTGTCCTTCGACGCCGCCCGCAACGACGCGCCGCCGCTGCCCGAGGTCGCCCACGCGAGCCCGGGCCGGGTCGCGCGCCGGGTGCCGCCGCAGAACCATCCCGCCCTCAATCACCCCGCGCCGGTCGAACCGGCGCGCGGCAGGCCGCCGCGTCGCACCGCGCCGCATTCGGCCAACCCGCATGCGGCAACGCCAGCCAAGCACCCAGGGATCGGTGATCACCCCATGAGCGAGCGTCAGCGAGCGAACCAACAGGCAGGCGCGCGTGCGCGCGTGACCGAACCGGGCGAGGTGCAGTCATGAGCATTCTGCTTGTCGGGATCTCCCATCGCAGTGCCCCGGTTTCGGTGCTGGAGAAGGTGGCTGTCAGCGAGGCCGACCGGCCCAAACTGGTCGACCGCTTGCTCGAGTCGAGTCACGTGTCCGAGGCGATGATCGTCTCCACCTGCAACCGGGTGGAGGTGTACGCGGTGGTCGACGCCTTCCACGGCGGCCTCGACGTGGTGGGCGAGCTGCTCACCGAACACTCCGGGATGGCCTTCGCCGACCTCACCAGGCATGCCTACGTGCGCTACAGCGAGGCCGCCGCCGAGCACCTGTTCGCGGTGGCCAGCGGGCTCGACTCGATGGTCGTCGGCGAGCAGCAGGTGCTCAGCCAGATCCGCAGCGCCTACGCCAGTGCCGACAACCAGCAGGCCGTCGGCCGCACCCTGCACGAGCTGGCCCAGCACGGGTTGCGCGTGGGCAAGCGGGTGCACGCCGAGACCGGGATCGACCGGGCCGGCGCCTCCGTTGTTTCGGTCGCGCTCGACCGGGCGCGCGGCGTGATCGGTGATCTCACCGGGCGCACCGCCGTGGTACTCGGCGCGGGTGCCATGGGTGGCCTTGCCGTGGCGCATCTTTCGCGGGCGGGCATCGGCCGCATCGTGGTGGTGAACCGCACGCTCGATCGCGCGCATCGGCTCGCGGAGACCGGGCGCACCATGCACGGTGTCGACGCCGTCGCGGTGGAGACGGGCGGGCTCATCGACGCCATGGCAGGCGCCGACGTCGTCATCACCTGTACCGGCGCAGTCGGGGCCGTGGTGACCCTGGCCGACACCCACCGGGCCCTCGCGGGCCGGGCGAACACCGGTGCGGCCGAGCGGCCACTGGTGTTCTGCGACCTCGGCCTGCCCCGCGACGTGGAACACGCCGTGGCCGGGCTGCCGGGTGTCGTCGTGATCGACATCGAGTCGCTGCAGCGCGATCCGGCCGCGGGCGCCGCGGCCGACGACACCGCCGCCGCCCGTGCGATCGTCGCCGACGAACTCACCAAATACCTTGCCGGGCAACGCATGGCCGAGGTCACCCCAACGGTGGCCGCGCTGCGTCAGCGTGCCGCCGAGGTGGTCGAGGCCGAGCTGCTCCGCCTCGACTCGCGGCTGCCCGACCTGGCCGATCCGGCTCGCGACGAAGTGGCGCGCACCGTGCGCCGCGTCGTCGACAAGCTGCTGCACGCGCCGACGGTGCGGGTGAAGCAGCTGGCGTCCACGCCGGGCGGTGACAGCTACGCCGAGGCGCTGCGCGAGCTGTTCGAGCTGAAACCCGGTGCGGTGCAAGCGGTTGCCGCGCCCATGGAGGTCGCCGCGGCCGAGTCCGCGCTGGCCGACGACTTCACCGCGGGACACCTCGGCGACGGGCAGTCGGCATGACCGCCCGCGCCGTGACACACAACCAGACGAAGCCCGGACGTGCGAAGAAGGGCACATCATGACCACGACAGTGCAGGAAGAGGACACCGTGACCGCAGGAAGCACTCGTGCGCCCTGGCGGATCGGCACGCGCGGCAGCCTGTTGGCGCTGACCCAGGCGGGCACCGTGCGCGACGCCCTGATCGCGGCGGGCCAGCCCGCCGAACTGGTCGTGATCAAAACTCCCGGCGATCTGTCGTCGGACCCGGTCCAGAAGATCGGCGTCGGCGTGTTCACCTCCGCGCTGCGCGACGAGCTCGCTCTCGGCGGTATCGATATCGCGGTGCACTCGTACAAGGATCTGCCGACCGCGCAGGACCCGCGATTCACCATCGCCGCGATCCCGCCCCGCGAGGACCCGCGCGATGCGCTGGTCGCCCGCGACGGGCTCGTGCTCGGTGAGCTGCCGGCAGGCGCGAAGGTCGGCACCTCCGCGCCGCGCCGCGCCGCGCAGTTGCGTGCCCTCGGACTCGGTCTCGACATCCTCCCGCTGCGTGGCAACATCGACTCCCGGCTGCGCAAGGTGAGCGAGGGCGAACTCGACGCCATCGTCATCGCCCGCGCCGGCCTGTGCCGGATCGGGCGCACCGAGGCCATCACCGAATCACTGGAGCCGGTGCAGATGCTGCCCGCTCCCTCCCAGGGCGCGCTCGCGGTGGAGTGCCGCAGCGACGACCCGCAGCTGATCGAGGTGCTGTCCGGTCTGGACGACGCGCCGACCCGATACGCGGTGGAAGCCGAACGGGCGCTGCTCGGCGAACTGGAGGCCGGTTGCACCGCGCCGATCGGCGCGCTCGCCGAGGTCGTCGAGTCGATCGACGAGGACGGCCGGATCTTCGAGGAACTGTCGCTGCGTGCCTGCGCCGCCGCGATCGACGGTTCCGATGTGTTGCGGGCTTCGATAGTCGGCGCGCCGGAGGACGCCGCCGAACTCGGGCGCACGCTGGCCCGCGAACTGCTCGACCTGGGTGCCCGCGCCCTGCTGAGCGTCGCCGATGAGCCCGCGCCCGCCACAGACTTCCCTAATTCCAGCCCGATGGAGAACAACCGATGAGCAGCCGAGCCACCAAGAAGCAACCCGGGCGGATCCTTTTCGTCGGATCCGGCCCCGGCGACCCGGCCCTGCTGACCGTGCGCGCCCGCGAGGTGCTCGAGCGGGCGACGCTGGCGTTCACCGATCCCGATGTGGACAAGGGTGTGCTCGCCCTCATCGGCGTGGCAGTGGAACCGGGCGAGGACGGTGAACGTCCGGTGGACGTGCGTCCGGCGCTCGGCGAACCCGCCGAGGTGGCCAAGACGCTGATCGCCGAGGCCCGCAACGGCCACGACGTGGTCCGCATCGTCACCGGCGACCCGCTGACGACCGATTCGGTGATCAACGAGGTCAACGCGGTCACCCGCTCGCACATGGTGTTCGAGGTGCTGCCCGGTCTGCCCAACGGTTCGGCGGTGCCGAGCTATGCCGGTATCGCGCTCGGTTCCGGGCACACCGAGGCCGACGTGCGTGGGGAAGTGGACTGGGCCGCACTGGCCGCCGCTCTCGGCCCGCTCGTGCTGCACGCCACCTCCGGCCACCTGGCCGAGACCGCGAGCGCGCTGGTGGAGCACGGGCTCGCGCCGCAGACCCCGGTGGCGGTGACCGTGCGGGGTACCACCCGTCAGCAGCGCACCATCGAGGCCACGCTCGCCTCGCTGAACAACGCCGCTTCCGAGCTGGTCGGCCCGCTGGTCGTCACGGTCGGTAAAGAGGTCGAGAAACGCTCGAAGATGTCGTGGTGGGAGTCGCGGGCGCTGTACGGCTGGACCGTGCTCGTGCCGCGCACCAAGGATCAGGCCGGTGAGATGAGCGAACGGCTCGTCACCCACGGTGCCATTCCGATGGAGGTGCCGACCATCGCGGTCGAGCCGCCGCGCAGCCCCGCGCAGATGGAACGCGCGGTGAAGGGTCTGGTCGACGGCCGCTACCAGTGGGTGGTGTTCACCTCCACCAACGCGGTGCGCGCGGTGTGGGAGAAGTTCGCCGAGTTCGGTCTCGACGCGCGGGCGTTCTCCGGTGTGAAGATCGCCTGTGTGGGTGAGGCGACCGCCGAGAAGGTGCGCTCCTTCGGCATCAACCCCGAACTGGTGCCGAGCGGTGAACAGTCCTCGGAGGGCCTGCTCGCCGACTTCCCGCCTTACGACGACGTGTTCGACCCGGTGAACCGGGTGCTGCTGCCCCGTGCCGACATCGCCACCGAGACCCTCGCCGAGGGCCTGCGCGAACGCGGCTGGGAGATCGACGACGTCACCGCCTACCGCACGGTGCGTGCGTCGCCGCCGCCCGCGGAGACCCGCGAGATGATCAAGACCGGCGGTTTCGACGCGGTGCTGTTCACCTCGTCCTCCACGGTCCGCAATCTCGTCGGTATCGCGGGTAAGCCGCACGCGCGGACCATTGTGGCCTGTATCGGCCCGAAGACCGCCGAGACGGCGATCGAGTTCGGTCTGCGCGTGGACGTGCAGCCCGAGACCGCGCAGGTGGGCCCCCTGGTGGAGGCGCTGGCCGAGCACGCGTCGCGCCTGCGCGCCGAGGGTCTGTTGCCGCCGCCGCGTAAGAAGAGCCGCCGCAGCAGCAGCCGCTAGCCATCGTAGATACCCCGAAAGCCCGCCCGTCACGGCGGGCTTTCGGCGTATCAGGGTCATCGGCTGTAGCGCAGCAGCGTGCGCACGAGCCGGCAGGTGGCATCCGACGGCGCGCGCAGGTCGATCTTCTCGGCGGTGCGCCGGATGGTGTCGTTGGTCGCTTGATTCGGCAGGTACACACCGGAATCGAGCAGGGCGATGGTCAGCCGCATGGCCTTGAGCCTGCGGTTGTGCGCGATGTACCAGCGGCGCGGACGGCCTGCGGGCAGCCGCTTCTTCTCCAGCGGGACGTAGGGCTCGGTGATGAAGGTCTTTCGTTGTGCGGCAATGGCGTTCATCGGCGTCCTCCCTCGCGAACGGACCGCGCTGTGTGCGGCGCGATCCTCGAACACGCTTTCGATTGTATCGGGAGGCACCGACAAGTTTCGTCGCTCACTATCGGAAGTTGTTGTGCTGGTAGGCGATTGGGAGTTATCCACAGGTTTGCCGCGGGCGATTGTGCTCGGTGCCCGAGGCGATTCGGCAATAGCTGTCGGACCGCTGTGATCTAGTGGCGTCACGCGAACGGGAGGAGATGCGATGACGCTCGACCCGATAGACCAACGCCTCGGCGCACACGTGGCGGCCGACGAACTGCTCGGCCTGGCCTGGCTCGTCGACGATTCGAACACCGTGGCCACCGGTGCGATCGGTCATCTGGATGCCGCGCGCACGACGCCGGTGCGGACCGACACGATCTTCCGGATCTCCTCGATGACCAAGCCGCTAACGGCCGTCGCGGCATCGATCCTGATCGAGGACGGCGTCATCGACCCCGCCGAACCGGTCGACCGCTTACTGCCCGAGCTCGCCGATCGACAAGTGCTCACCCATCCGGCTGCCGAGATCACCGACACGGTCGCGGCACGACGGCCCATCACGGTCGACGACCTGCTCACCTTCCGGCTCGGGTGGGGCATGGATTTCACCGACTTCTCGCCGAAGCCGTTCACCGCGGCCTGTGCCGAGCTGGGCCTCGGCGCCGGTCCGCCGACCCCGGCCGAGATGCCGCCGCCGGACATCTGGCTCGCCCGGCTCGGCACCCTGCCATTGCAGTTCCAGCCGGGGGAGCGCTGGCTGTACCACGTCGGCTCGGCGATCCTCGGCATCCTGATCGCCAGGGCGGCGGGCAAACCGCTGTCGCAGTTCCTGTCCGAACGGGTGCTCGACCCGCTCGATATGCCCGACACCGGATTCAGTGTCGCGCCCGGCAAGCTCGACCGCTTCGGCCCGCATTTCGTCGAGGTCGACGGCGAGCGTGTGGTCTTCGATCCGGTCGACGGCCAGTGGAGCAGCCCACCGGTATTCGAAGGCGGTGGCGACGGACTTGTCTCCACCCTCGCCGACTTCCATCGTTTCGCGCGGATGCTGTCCGGCGGCGGTGAACTCGACGGAACGCGGATCCTGTCCGAACGGTCCGTCGCGGCCATCACCACCAACCATCTGACGGCCGAGCAAATCGCTCGCGGCGGGCCCGAGCCGGACGGCAGTGCCGGCTGGGGTTACGGCGTGGGCGTACAGCTGACCGACCGTCCCGACGGCCCCCGCGCAGGTGCCTACGGCTGGGCGGGCGGTCTCGGCTCCAGCTGGACCAACGACGGTCCGGTGACCGCGATCCTGCTCACCAACCAGATGTGGAATTCGACCGGACCGCTACCGGTGTTCGCGACCTTCGAGCAGATTCTCGGCGAACGCAGCCGCCTGTCCGGCGGGGCATAGGCGCCGGTGCGGGCCGTATAGCGCAGGCGTATTCTGCGGGCTATGACCGCTTTCGACCGCCCGCGGCGGTTGCGCAGGACACCCGCATTGCGTCGGCTCGTCGCCGAAACCACGCTCGAGCCGCGCCACCTGGTGCTGCCGATGTTCGTGGCCGACGGGATCGACGAACCGCGCGCGATCAGCTCGATGCCCGGCGTGTACCAGCACTCGCTCGACTCGCTGCGCAAGGCCGCCGTCGAGGCGGTGACCGCCGGCGTGGGCGGTCTCATGCTGTTCGGTGTGCCGCTGCCCGAGGACAAGGACGCCACCGGCAGCCAGGCCAGCGACCCCGACGGCATCCTCAACCGCGGGTTGCGTGCGCTGGCCGAGGAAGTCGGTGACTCGACCGTCGTCATGGCCGACACCTGCCTCGACGAATTCACCGATCACGGCCACTGCGGCGTGATCGGGACCGACGGCGCCGTCGACAACGACGCCACCCTGCACCGCTACGTGGAGATGGCCCTCGCCCAGGCCGAGGCGGGCGCCGACCTGCTCGGTACCAGCGGCATGATGGACGGCCAGGTCGGCGCGATCCGGCGCGGCCTCGACGCCGTCGGCCGCACCGACACCGCGATCCTGGCCTATGCCGCCAAGTACGCCTCGGCGTTCTACGGCCCGTTCCGTGAGGCGGTCGGTTCGTCGCTCGAGGGCGACCGGCGCACCTACCAGCAGGACCCGGCCAACCGCCGTGAGTCGTTGCGCGAGCTCGATCTCGACCTCGCCGAGGGTGCCGACATCGTGATGGTGAAGCCCGCGATGTCCTACCTCGACATCCTGCGCGACGTCGCGGACCGTTCGACCGTCCCGGTCGCGGCCTACCAGATCTCGGGCGAGTACGCGATGATCACCGCCGCCGCCGAGCGCGGCTGGATCGACCGCCGTGCCGCCGTGCTGGAATCGCTGGTCGGCATCCGGCGGGCGGGCGCGGACATCGTGCTCACCTACTGGGCGACCGAGGCCGCACACTGGCTGTCGTGATCGTTCCACCGAACAAACCGGAATCCCGTCCGATGCCCGAGGACGTGGGCACCGCCAAGCAGCTGTGGTTCGCCGTCGCTGCCCTCGGTGTGGTGTACACGGGCGCGAGCGTGGCCGCCATGACCGGGCAGCGCGACGAGCTCAGCAAGCAGTTCCTCGACGAAATGCACAAGAGCGACCCGAATATCCCCGCCTCGACCGTCGATCTGATGGTGACGGCAGCCTTCGTGCTCACCGCGATCGTCGGGGTGCTGCTGGCGGGCGTCACCGTCGCCATCGCCCATCAGCTGGGGCGCGGTAAGAACTGGGCGCGCACAGTGCTGACGGTGGTCGCGGTCTGGCTCGGGATCGGTGCCGTCGCCACCATGTTCAGCTTCTCCGGCGACACCGGTGTGGCCGCGATGGTGAGCGGTGGCACGTCGATCGTGCAGGGTGTGCTCGCCGTCGGCGCGGCGTACCTGTGTTTCCGACCGGACTCCGTCGGGTACTTCCAGAAGAACCCGAGATGAACAACAGGCCCATTGGCCGCTGACGCGCCGCCGTGTATCGTGAGGATTGTCACACAGTGGCAGTAATGGTGCTGCCAGGGGAGCGGAGGCAACGATGCGCGTGGTGATCGAGCAACCCCACAGTCTGCGGCGCGATTGTTTGGTGATCGGGCTGCTCGTGCTGCTCGGGCTGACCACCATCGCCCTTGTCCTGCTACCCAGCGTCGTCTGACCCACGAGCCCGCGCTCGCTCGCGGCCCTGGCAGGATCGCACGCATGAAACGCTGGATCGTCGCGGTGTCGGTCGAACTCGGCCTGGCCGCCGTGTGCTTTGCCGGTGCCGTCGCCAGTTGGGGCAACGCCCGACGAAGTACCGAATTCGTCGGCAGCGATGAGCATTCCGGTTTCGAGGCCGTGCGGTACGTGCCGCCGATGCTGGCGTTGTCGACCGGGCTCGTGATCCTCGCCGGGTTGTTCCTGATCGACGCGGTCGCGCGAACCCTTTCGGCTCGCGAACGACGTGTAGCGTTGCGCGCCGCGGGTCCGATGGTCTGAGGGAAGTCGAATTCCGATGTGCGCGTTGGGATTCGAACACCCGATGCCGGGTCCGTCGAAGCGGGCCCACCAGGAGGAAACTCGATGACCAAGTTCACCGCAGGGATATTCGCCGTCGGCGCCGCAGTCGCCACGATCGCGCTCGCCGCGCCCGCTCAGGCCGAGGCCGGTCTGCCGCTCACCCCGATGGCCGCGGACCCCGCCGCGGGCGGCTTCGCCCCGGAGACCGGTTCGAGCGGCATCTACAACGGCATCATGTGTCAGCTGCACACCATCTCGGCCGACGTGCCCTGCATGTACACCTAGTAGGTCTTCCGACGCCGACGTGCGCCGCGACCTGCTGTTGCCAGGCGCGGTAGCCGTCGGCATCGCGGCGTGTCGGGCGTGTCGTCGGTGGGTCGCTGCGGTCTGGGTCACTGTGCTCCACCCTGTCGTCCGGCGTGCCGAGGCGAGCTGAGACACTGGAATTCGTGAGTTCTTCTCCGCGCGCGACCACGGCCAGTTCGTCGCAGGTACCGATTTCCGCCCAGCTCTTCGAGCGGGCGGCTTCGGTGATCCCGGGTGGTGTCAATTCCCCGGTCCGTGCGTTCAATTCGGTCGGCGGCACGCCCCGGTTCATCTCCTCGGCCAGCGGCTACACCCTCGTCGACGCCGACGGCAACGAGTACGTCGACCTGGTGTGCTCTTGGGGCCCGATGATCCTCGGACACGCTCACCCCACCGTCGTCGAGGCGGTGCAGCGGGCCGCCACCGGCGGACTGTCGTTCGGCGCGCCCACCGAGGCCGAGATCGAACTGGCCGAGGCCATCGCCGCCCGCGTGGAACCCGTGGAGCGGGTGCGCCTGGTCAACTCCGGCACCGAGGCGACGATGAGCGCGGTCCGGCTGGCGCGCGGCTTCACCGGGCGCTCCAAGATCATCAAGTTCTCCGGCTGCTACCACGGCCACGTCGACGCCCTGCTGGCCGACGCGGGCTCGGGCGTGGCGACGCTCGGCTTGCCGACCTCGCCGGGTGTCACCGGTGCTCAGGCCGCCGACACCATCGTGCTGCCCTACAACGACCTCGCCGCCGTCGCCGCCGCCTTCGAAGCGCACTCCGGCCAGATCGCCTGCGTCATCACCGAAGCCGCCGCGGGCAACATGGGTGCCGTCGCCCCGCTGCCCGGTTTCAACGAGGGCTTGCGCACGCTGGCTCACGACAACGGCGCGCTGCTCGTCATGGACGAGGTCATGACCGGCTTCCGGGTGAGCGCCTCGGGTTGGTACGGCCGCGAAGGCGTGGCCGGTGACCTCTACACGTTCGGCAAGGTGATGAGCGGTGGCCTGCCCGCCGCCGCGTTCGGTGGCCGCGCCGAGATCATGAACAACCTCGCCCCCCTCGGCCCGGTCTATCAGGCGGGCACGCTGTCGGGTAACCCGGTCGCCGTCGCGGCGGGCCTGGCGACGCTGCGCGCGGCCGACGACGAGGTGTACGCGGCGCTCGACCGCAACGCCGATCGGCTCGGCGGCCTCTTCGCGAAAGCGCTCACCGAAGCCGGGGTGGAGCATCAGGTGCAGTTCGCAGGCAATATGGTGAGCGTGTTCTTCGCCGATCGCCCGGTCACCGACTATGCCGCCGCCAAGGCGAGTCAGACCTGGCGTTACCCCGCCTTCTTCCACGCCCTGCTCGACGCGGGTGTGTACGCGCCGCCGAGCGCGTTCGAGGCATGGTTCGTCTCCGCGGCGCTCGACGAGGACGCGTTCGACCGTATCGCCGCCGCTCTGCCCGCCGCCGCCCACGCGGCCGCGGCCGCCACCCCCGAAGGATCGCAAGCGTGAGCTCCGACCAGCCCGACGCACTCCCCACCCCCGTCGCCGACGAGGCGCCGCACCCGGCGCCCGCCGCCGCCCCGCCCGGTCTCGACCACGATCCGTCGAGCGTGGAAACCATCGTCCACGTACTGCGCCACGGCGAGGTGCACAACCCCAACGGCATCCTCTACGGCCGTCTGCCCGGTTTCAGCCTGTCGGTGACCGGTCGTTCGCAGGCCGCCGCGGTGGCCCGTTCGCTGTCCGATCACGACATCTCCCTGGTGATCGCGTCGCCGTTGCAGCGCGCGCAGGAGACCGCCGCCCCGATCGCGGCCGCCCACGATCTCATCGTGCGTACCGACGAGAACCTGGTCGAAGCGGGCAACACCTTCGAGGGTCTTCGCGTATCGGTGGGTGACGGCGCGCTGCGCAAGCCGAGGCACTGGTGGAAACTGCGCGACCCGTTCACTCCGTCGTGGGGCGAGCCGTACCTGCAGATCGCCCATCGCATGCTCGCCGCCGTGAACAAGGCGCGCGTCGAGGCAGCGGGCCACGAGGTGGTGCTGGTGTCGCACCAGCTGCCCGTGTGGACGCTGCGCCGTTTTCTGCAGGGTCAGCGCCTCTGGCACGACCCGCGCAACCGCCAGTGCTCGCTCGCCTCGCTGACCTCGCTGGTCTATCACGGCGACACGCTGGTCGACATCGTCTACTCCGAGCCCGCCGGCGCGTCGGATCCGTCGGTTCACGGCGCATGAAGCTACGCACCGCATCGGGTAACGCCCGTGGCCATCGGCTGCGGGCGCTGACCGCCGTGCTGTCCGCCCTGCTGGTCGTCGTGGCCGCGGCGGGCTGTTCGACCGGTACCGATGCGGTGGCCACCGGCGGCGGCACGTTCGAATTCGTGTCGCCCGGTGGTAAGACTGACATCAGATACGATCCGCCCGCCACGCGCGGCACGATCGGTACGCTCGCGGGGCCCGATCTGATGAACGAGGGAAAGACCGTTTCGGTCGATGATTTCCCCGGTCAGGTCGTGGTCGTGAATCTGTGGGGACAGTGGTGCGGCCCGTGCCGCGCCGAGTCACCCGCGCTCGAGAAGGTGTACGCGGCGACCAAGGACAAGGGCGTCGCATTCCTGGGCATCAATGTGCGCGACCACCAGCGTGACAAAGCCCAGGACTTCGTAGTGGACAACAAGATCGCGTATCCGTCCATCTACGACCCGTCGATGCGAACCTTGCTCGCCCTCGGCGGAAATTTCCCAACCAGTGTTATCCCGACCACGTTGATCCTGGATCGTCAGCACCGGGTCGCCGCGGTCTTCCTTCGCTCGCTACTGGCCGAAGACCTGCAGCCCGTGGTCGAGCAACTCGCCCTCGAGGAGAAGCAGTGAGTCGTCGTCGTCCCGGAAATCTGACCGCGTGTCGCCCCCGCCAGGGTGCCCGCCGCATGGGAGCGGGGTGGACCGTCGATGATCGTTGGGCGGGCATCGCCACCGTCCCGCGCAGCGTCGCCGGTGCGGGCCTGTTCGAGTTCGGTCCGGTCGAGCCGGCCGAGACCGAGCGCACCCTGTCGTTGCCCCGCGACGAGCAGCGTGACGAGGACACCTCCGAGTGATGGTTCTTGCCGCAGTCGGGGACTCGTTCCAGCAGACCGCGGCATCGGGACCGTTGCTGTTGGCGCTGGGTGCCTGTCTGCTCGCGGGCCTGGTGTCGTTCGCTTCACCGTGTGTCGTGCCGCTCGTGCCCGGCTACCTGTCGTATCTGGCCGGCCTGGTCGGTGCCGAGGCGCCACCTGCCTCGACCGCCCAGGTCGCCACGCTCACCGAGCAGCGCCGTAGCGCGAAGCTGCGGGTCGCCGGTGCCGCCGGGCTGTTCGTCGCCGGGTTCACGGTGGTATTCGTGCTGGCCACGGCCACTGTTTTCGGTGTGATCCAGACGCTCAACGTCAACCGCGAACTGCTGCAGCGCATCGGTGGTGTGGTGACGATCCTGATGGGTCTGGTCTTCATCGGCCTGGTGCCCGCGTTGCAGCGCGATACGCGGATGGAACCGCGCCGGTTCACCAGCATCGTCGGTGCGCCCCTGCTCGGCGGGGTGTTCGCGCTCGGCTGGACGCCGTGCCTCGGCCCGACGCTGTCGGGGGTGATGGCGGTGTCCGCCGGTACCGAGGGCACCACCGCCGCGCGCGGTGTGGCGCTGATCGTGGCGTACTGCCTCGGCCTCGGCTTGCCGTTCGTGGTGCTGGCCTTCGGCTCGGCGGGTGCGCTGCGTGGGGTGGGCTGGTTGCGGCGTAATTCGCGCACCATTCAGGTAATCGGGGGTGTTCTGCTCGTCGCCGTCGGCGTCGCGCTGGTCACGGGGGCTTGGGATCAGTTCGTCGGCTGGGTGCGTGACGGGTTCGTCTCCGAGGTGACCCTGCCGATCTGATGACTGACACACTGACTCCCCCCGCTGCCTCCGCCCCGCCCCGCCAGTCGCTTCCCGGCCGCGCCTGGGCGCTGGTCCGCAACACGTGGCGTGGCCTGACCAGCATGCGCACGGCGCTGGTTCTGCTGTTCCTGCTCGCCCTGGCCGCCATTCCCGGCGCGCTGCTGCCGCAGCGCAGCCTGAACGCGCAGAAGGTCGACCAGTACATCGCCGACCGGCCGACGCTCGGCCCGTGGATGGACCGGTTCGAACTGTTCGACGTGTTCGGCAGTTTCTGGTTCACCGCCATCTACGTGCTGCTGTTCATCTCGCTGGTCGGCTGCATCCTGCCGCGCTGCTGGGACCACTACAAGGCGCTGCGCACCCCGCCCGTCGCCGCCCCGCGCAACCTCGGGCGGTTGCCGCATCATTTCGACGAGACCGTCGATCGTGACGCCGACACCGTGATCGAGCAGGCGCGCGAACAGTTGCGTGGCTGGCGTACCGAGGTCCGTCCGGGCAACCGCGACGGCGAGATGACGATCTCCGCCGAGAAGGGGTATCTGCGCGAATTCGGCAACCTCGTGTTCCATCTGTCGCTGGTGGGGCTGTTGGTCGCGATCGCGCTCGGCAAGCTGTTCGGGTACGAGGGCAATGTCATCGTGATCGCCAACGGTGGTCCCGGTTTCTGCACCACCTCGCCCGCGGTGTTCGACTCGTTCCGGGCGGGCAATGTCAACGACGGCACCGGGATGACCCCGCTGTGCGTGAAGGTCAAGGACTTCAAGGCCGATTACCTGCCCACCGGTCAGGCCGAGATGTTCACCTCGAACATCGACTACCAGGCGGGCGAGGACCTGACCACCGATACGTGGCGCAGCACCGAGCTGCGGGTGAATCACCCGTTGCGCGTCGCCGGTGATCGCGTCTACCTGCAGGGGCACGGTTTCGCGCCGACGTTCACCGTCACCTTCCCGAACGGGCAGACCCGCACCGAGACCATCCAGTGGCGTCCCGACGACGCCCAGACCTTCCTGTCCAGCGGTGTGCTGCGCATCGACCCGCCCGGCGGCATGTACGCCACCGAGGAGGAACGCCGCCAGAACCAGATCGCCATCGAAGGTCTCTTCGCGCCGACCGCGATGTTCCACGGCAGTCTGCTCACGTCGTCGTTCCCGAAGATGGACGATCCGGCTGTCGCCGTGGACATCTACCGGGGCAATACGGGCCTCGACACCGGCCGTTCGCAGTCGCTGTTCGCACTGGACCCGGAGATGGTGAAGCAGGGGCGGCTCATTAAGGAAGCGCGCGTCAACCTGCGGCCCGGCGAGTCGACCACCCTGCCCAACGGCACCAAGGTGACCTTCGACGGCGCCGAGGAATTCGTGAATCTGCAGGTCTCGCACGACCCCGCCCAGCAGTGGGTGTTGGTGAGCGCGCTGACCATGATGGCGGGTCTGCTGGTTTCGCTGCTGGTGAAACGACGCCGGATCTGGATCCGGGCGTACCCCGCCGACCCCGAGGCAGGTACCGTGGATCAACGACGAACCGTAGTAGAGATGGGCGGCCTCGCCAGAAGCGATCAAGCGGGCTGGGGCGGCGAATTCGATCGACTGCGGGCACGGTTGCTGGGAGCGGAGAAGTGATGCGGAGCGCACGCGACATCGAGGCGGAGTTCTGATGCCGATCGACGAAACGCTGGCACGCTACAGCGACTATTCGTTCATGTCGGCGATCGCCGTCTACACCCTGGCGACGGTGCTGCTGATCGTGCAGTACGCCTCGGCCCGCGCCAAGCAGGTCGCCGCGCGTGACCACGGCCCCGTCGATCCGTCCCTGCCCGGCCGGATCGCGATGCCCGAGGCGAAGTCGCGCGCCGAACGCTTCGGCGACATGGCGTTCTCCGTGCTCTCGGTGGGTGCGGTCCTGCACATCGCCTCGATCGTGCTGCGCGGTTTCGCCACCCACCGCTTCCCACTCGGCAACATGTACGAGTTCACCACCATGGCCACCGCGGCCGCCGTGGTGATCGGCCTGATCTTCCTGCGCGATCAGCGTTTCCGCGCGATGTGGGCGTTCCTGCTCGTCCCCGTGCTGATCCTGATGTTCCTCGCGGGCACCGTCCTCTACGCCGACGCCGCCCCCGTCGTCCCCGCCCTTCGCTCGTTCTGGCTGCCCATCCACGTCACCATCGTGAGCGTCGGCAGCGGCGTCTTCCTGGTCTCGGGCGTCGCCAGCCTCCTCTACCTCTACCGCATGCGCCAACCGGCAGGCGAAGAGTCCTCGAACATCTTCGGCACCATCGCCCGCCGCCTCCCCGACGCCCGCACCCTCGACCAGCTCGCCTACAAAACCACCATCATCGGCTTCCCCCTCTTCGGCGCAGGCGTCATCCTCGGCGCCATCTGGGCCGAAGCCGCCTGGGGCCGCTTCTGGGGCTGGGACCCGAAGGAAACCTGCTCCTTCATCGCCTGGGTTCTCTACGCGGCCTACCTCCACGCGCGCGCGACCTCGGGCTGGCGAGACACCAAGGCCGCGTGGATCAACATCGCCGGGTTCGTGGCAATGCTGTTCAACCTTTTCATCATCAATATGGTCATCTCGGGTCTGCACAGCTACGCCGGGTTGACCTGAGCGTCCCCGGTTAGCAGCCGTACGCTGTGGCCGCATGGGGATCATCGTCGAATCCGCGCAATTGGCCGCTAGTTCCGACGAGGACCGGCTGGTCGTCACCGACCATGCTGTGATCGTTCTCGACGGTGCCACGGCCCACGATCCCGCGATGCCGTCGGCCGGGGCGTATGTCGACTTTCTCGCCTCGGACCTCGCGCAGTCGATCGATGGAACGTCGCCGTTGGCGGTCGTCCTCGAGCAGTCGATCGCGAGGGCAGTGGCCGTGCTGGGGATCGAACCGGGGGCGGCGCCGTCGAGCACAGTCGCGCTCGTCCGCGTCGAATCCGACGCCGTCGATGTGCTGGTTCTCGGTGACTCGTCGGTGATCGTCGGGCTGCGCACCGGAGGCGTGCAGGTGCATACCGACGATCGGCTGCCGAGGCTTCGGCTACCGGAGGCTGACCTGTTCCGCAGGTTGCTGGCCGACGGGCAGGGCTACAGCGAACAACATCGGAAGGTCCTGCGAGAGCTTCAGGTCGCCGAACGGGCGCAGCGCAACCGCCCGGATGGCTATTGGATCGCCGAAGCCGATCCCGGCGCGGCCGCACACGCGCTGCGCTTTCGGTATCCACGTGATGAGGTCGCGTGGATCATCGCTGCCACCGACGGCGCCTTCGATCTCGTTCCTTCGCTCGGGGTGACCTGGCCCGAAGTCGCGAACATGTCCACGCGACAGCTCGAACAACTGCTTCGTGATGTGCACATCTGGGAGGCCGAGACGGACCCGGACGGCCAGGCACTTCCTCGGGCCAAACGTCACGATGACAAGACCGTCGCCGTCGTGCGCCTCGTGGCCTAGATTCATCGTTTCCTGAATACAGATTTCGATGTACTGTCGACGTGTGGATACTCTGATTCGTCGTGACGCGCTGGCCCGCTTCGGGCACGCGCTCTCCGACGCCACTCGCACGCAGATCTTGCTGAGCCTGCGTGAAGCGCCTGCGTACCCCTCGGACCTGGCCGAACGTATCGGAGTGTCGCGTCAGATCCTGTCCAATCACCTGGCCTGCCTGCGCGGTTGTGGGCTTGTGGTCGCGGTACCGGAGGGGCGGCGCTCGCGTTACGAGCTGGCCGACGCGCGCATCGGGCGGGCCCTGGACGACCTGACCGGGCTGGTGCTGGCCGTGGATCCGGCCTGCTGCCCGGACTCGGCTACGCAAGAGTGCTGCTGATGTCTTCCTCGGTGTCCGCGGCTTCGACGCAGCGCCTGGCCTTGCTGGCGCGCCGGATCCGCTGGTTCGTCGCGGCCACCATCACCTACAACGTCATCGAAGCGATCATCGCCTTGACCGAGGGCGCTCGCGTTTCGTCGGCCGCGCTGATCGGATTCGGTCTGGACTCGATCATCGAGGTGTCCTCGGCCGCCGCCGTCGCCTGGCAGTTCGCAGGCCGGGACCCGGAGAAGCGCGAGAAGATCGCGCTGCGGATCATCGCGTTCTCGTTCTTCGCCCTTGCTCTCTATGTCACCGTCGATTCGATCCGTGGGTTGCTCGGCGCCGGCGAAGCCCGGCCTTCCCCGATCGGGATCACCCTGGCGGCGGTGAGCCTGGCGGTGATGCCGGTGCTGTCGTGGGCCCAGCGCCGCGCCGGCCGCGAACTCGGATCGGCTTCCGCGGTCGCCGATTCCAAGCAGACCCTGCTGTGCACCTATCTTTCGGCGGTGCTGCTGGTCGGACTGTTGCTCAACAGCCTGTTCGGGTGGTCGTGGGCCGACCCCATCGCCGGCCTTGTCATCGCCGCAATCGCGGTCAAGGAAGGTCTCGACGCGTGGCGGGGTGACACCTGCTGTCCGGCACCCTTTGCTGCGAGTACAAGCGATCACGACTGCGCTTGCTGCGACTGATCCGAGAATTCCGCTCATACAGATGCTTCGAGCCACAGACCACGGAAGCGGGGTCTCGTGGTTGCGCCGGCACCTCAATAGCCTGCTCGGCAGTGGGCAGTTCGAAACTCGGCGCAGTAAGGATTCTCGATGAAAAGATCTTTCGCGGTGGCTACGTTGGTCGGCGCGCTGATGCTGGCCCCGGTCGGCCCCGCCCAAGCTGCCACTCAGCCCGCTGCTCCCGTTGCCGCGTGCGTCGAGTACCCGATCGGAGCGCCGGGCGGGTGCGACTTCATCCAGAACATCCTGCAATTGCTGAGCCTCGGCTCGTCCACACTGAGCGCCGGCCCGACAGCATCCTGAATCGAGTCGCGCAGCCATAGGGACAGGCCTGCTGCTCGTCCCGAGTGAAAGTCGAGACAGTACGGCATTGGCCCGCAACATATTCGACGGCATCGACCGCGAGTAGCGTCGAACCGTGCGACCGCGTTGGCTCATCGACCACCACGACGAATTCCCCGGATCGGCCGTTGTCGCGGCTGCCCTGGACGATCCCGTGATCGTGCACCGTCATGACGTCATGATGGGCCGTTGGCCTGTCCTGCCCGACACGCGCCCGGTCGTCGGCTACGGGACGATGCCGACAATGACGCACCTGCGCCGGCATCCGCACCTCGGTGACGCGGTATTCGACGACTACCCGACGCTGCGCTGCTCGTCGTACTACCCGCACGTATACGACCTTCTCGGCCGCACCGCCGTTCTTGTGCCGTTCTCGGCGCTTCCCGACCTTCCCTTGGGACGCATGTTCGGCAGCGATCGCGTCTTTCTCCGCAGTGACACGAACTTCAAACTCTTTCCCGCGGCCGTTCATCCGATTGCCGAGCTGGATCGGTGGGGCGACCTGTACGACAAGCACAAGCACGAACTCGTCGTGGTGTCGGAAGTCGTGAACTTCGAGAATGAGTACCGCTGCTTCTGCCGCAACGGCCGCTTCTTCTGCGGAAGTTCGTACCCCCTGGAACCGTATGCTCCGGTCCCCGACCACGTGCGCGCTTTCGCGGAGGCTGCGGCGAGGCGCATGCTCGTGCACGGCTCCAATATGGTCACGGTCGACGTAGGCGTCTGCCCGGATGGCGTGCTTCGCCTCGTAGAGCTCGGCGGCGTCAATAGCTGGGGCATCTATGGCTCGAACGTCGCGGACTTCATCGCGTCGATGGAAGCCGAGGCACTTGACCGCGCGGAGGTGTGACGCGAGCCCACGGAAGTGGGGGCGTTTCACTTTTGTTCATCGGCATTACCGTCTGCGGTATCTATCGGTGTTCGAGAGGTTGAAGAAATGCGTCGTCTGAGTGTGGTTGCTGCTGTTGCGTTTTCGTTGGGCGTTGGGCTGGCTGGTACTGCGACAGCTTCGCCCGTCGCGACCCCGAGCCCGGTGGCCACCGATTCCGGATCGGCCGGCCCGATGACTGCCTCCGCAGATCCGGATTCGGGTTCGGCGGCCCTTCCCGGCCTGCTGCTGCGATGCCTGTCCACCGGCACAAGCATGCTCATGGGGATGCCGACCTGCGTCTGACTTTCAGGCAAGGCTCCTGAACGTCCCCGGCCTCTCGGTGAGGAGCCGCTGTCAGGTCGTGGTTGGGCACTGTCACCGGCGCCGAGCCCGGTTTTTCCTGAGCTCGGTTGGCTCGGTGTGCTGCTGTGAACCCCCTTGTGCTGCAACCGAGTTGACGTTGATCGCCGGGCGGGTCATGCTGTCCGGTTCGGCTCGGCAGGAGTCGATGATCGACTGGAGGGCCCCGTGGGGAAGCAGATTTCGATGGTGTTGGCCGCTGTGGCGATGGTTGTCGCGGGAGCCGGGGTGGCGGCGGCCGAACCGGGGGAGGGCGGGCGGTACTACGGGGTTGTCACGATGGATCGGGCCGATTCGTCGCATCTGATCTCGGCGGTGAACTATCCGAGCTGGGAGGCTGCGGAGGAAGCCGCGCGGGAGCTGTGCCACCGGCCGAACTGTGAAGTCGTCGCCCGATTCGTCGACGAATGTGTGTCGTTGGCGAGGAACATGGTGAATGCTGGCGGGCCCGGGCGCGACGGGGACTTCCGCGCCCGGGTCGCCCCGACGGCCGAGGAGGCCGAAGCGGCCGCGATCGCCGCTGCGGCGAAGATCGGGCCGGGTCCGGTGATGGTGATGAAGACGGTCTGCAGCGGCGTGTAGTGCCGCGATCAGGAAGCCGGAACGAGGGTGTTCTGGCGGGCCGACACCCACCACCGATCGTTCTCCTTGACCAGCACGTACAGGGCGACCATGGCAGGGTCGGTGTCGATCAGCGTGCCGTCGGCGGTAGTGGCCCGGGCTTCCTTGTGCGCGATGGCGACATCGGGGCGCAGGAAGGTGATGTCGGTGACGTCGTACCGGACGTACTCGTCGGCGAGAAATCCGGCCAAGCCCCGTCGATTGGCATCGAGCAGCGCATCGCGCCCACGCAGCACCATGCCGACCGCATTACCCACGACGGCGTTCGCGGCGAACGGTGCCGTCATCAACTCGGCATCGTTGGTGTTGTACGCGGTCTGGGTATCGGCGACGATCCGGCGGATCGCGGCGATATCGGCGGTGTGGTCCACGGTGTCGTCATCGACCACCGGCGGTTGCATCGTGTTCATAGGTCCGGACGCTATTTGCTCAACTTCGGTTGAGGTCAAGTGTGGCGGGGCCGGAGACAACTGTGCCCGGGTGCTCGGGTGAGCATCCGGGCAGTGGTCGGTGCGATCAGCAGTAGTAGCAGATCTTGTTGGCCGGGAGTTCCACGTGGCAGTTCAGGCAGACCGGTTTGCGGACCGGTTCGGGCTTGGGGGTGGTGACGCTGGGGCGGGAGGAGGCGGTGCGCTTGGCTTCGGCGGCTTCCGCGGCCTCGGTGGTCGCCAGGTCCTGGGAGGTGCGCTGGCGGATCGCGGCGACCTTCGGGGGGAGGGTGGGGAGGCCACCGTCGGCGGGGAGGTCGGTGGCGTAGTGCTGGTAGCACTGCCAGCGGGCGGCGGCCGCGTGCATCTCGAGGTCGTCGGGGATGGGCAGGCCGGCGAGTTCGAGGATGTAGCGGTAGCCGGTGCCGACGGTCTGGTTGCGGCGCACACACAGCGCGCTCAGCGGCGGCTCGTTGTTGTTGTGACAGTATTCGGCGACCCGGTCGAGCACGACCGGCAGCCAGTGCTGCCACTTCACCTGGGTGCGGATACCGGACTCTTCCTGCACCAATTCGGCCAGCTCGGTATTGACGATGAAGTTGTTGAAGCGCGACGCGGTGGCGGCGAGCACGTCGTGTGCCGCGCGTGTCCACGCCGACCGCGCCTCGGTGAACGTCACGGCGCTGCCGTCGGCCGCGCGCCAAGTGGTCGGGATGGAAGCCTGCTGCACATCGATCACCGGAATACGTTATCTACCCAGCTGTTTCGTGCGCAATGGGGGGTATGTGGGTCAGCTCACGCCTCGGGACCGGAATCGTCGCGTGGTTGCTTGCGGAGCCGCCACAGGAATTCCGGGTCGTCGTCCGGACCGAGGATCGGCCTGCGTGCGGCCGGGCCGGGGTTCGGGCTCGGGCGTTCGGGGCCGAACGCCTTCCAGCACAGCACCGCGATGGCCACGATCGCGATGAGTGCCAACAGGTACGTCACGTCGCTCACCTCCTGCTATCGAGGGTAGCCGTGTCCGCACCGTGTGCACATCGGCAACGGAGGGGAAATTCCCGGCAAACGCGAGCCGAACCGGCTCGCGCCGCCGGTGAGGTCAGCGGGGGGCTGCCTCGGTGGTGAGCGATTTGAGCAGCTGCAGAACCTCGGACTCGCGGAATCGGCGGTGTCCGCCCGGCGTGCGCAGCGAACCGAGCCTGCCCGCATGGGCCCACCGAGTAACGGTCTTCGGGTCTACGTGGAACATTGCGGCCACTTGGCCTGGTGTCAGCAGAGTGTCCTGGCCGCCGACGGTGATCGCAGTCATAGCTAACCTCTCCGTTCTCGACAGTTCCCTCATCAGATGGCGCCATCGTCGCACTGCGACCCCCACGTAGTCGAACCACCTACAGTTGGTAAAGGGGAAGTAATAGACAAATGCCGCGAACGGGGCCGCGCGCGCCGGGGTTACCCTGTCAAGGTGAGTGAAGCAACTGGTCAGCAAGGTTCTGCGGGGAAGCGGCTGGCCCGCAACCTTGCCCTCTACACGCTGGCCCGGCTCGGGCTTGTCGTGGTGATCGCCGCGTTGATCGTCGGCGTCGCCAAGCTCATCGGGGTCGAGGTGCCGATCATCGTAGCGGCCCTGTTCGCGCTGATCGTCGCGATGCCGCTGTCGCTGACCCTGTTCAAGAAACTGCGCATGAAGGTGAACGAGGACATCGCCGTCGTCGACGAGCGCCGCCGCCAGGACAAGGCGCAGCTGCGGGCTCGTCTGCGGGGTGACGAGGACGCGTGAAGTACCTCGACCGCAGCGCACCGCGTGACTGGGTCGACAACGCGGTGCGGCTGATCGACGCCGACGCCCAGCGTTCCGCCGACACCCACCTGTTGCGCTACCCGCTGCCCGCCGACTGGCCGGTACAGCTGTATCTCAAGGACGAATCCACCCACATCACAGGCAGTCTCAAGCACCGCCTGGCCAGATCGCTGTTCCTGTACGCGATCTGCAACGGCTGGGTGACCGAGGGGACGACGGTGGTCGAGGCGTCGTCGGGGTCGACGGCGGTGAGCGAGGCGTATTTCGCCAAGCTGCTCGGGCTCGATTTCGTGGCGGTGATGCCGGCGAGTACGTCGCCGCAGAAGATCGCGCTGATCGAAGCCCAGGGTGGCCGTTGCCATTTCGTCGAGCGGCCGCCGGAGATGTACTCCGAGGCCAAGCGGCTGGCCGCCGAATCGGGCGGGCACTTCATGGACCAGTTCACCCACGCCGAACGGGCGACGGACTGGCGCGGCAACAACAACATCGCCGAATCCATCTTCCAGCAGCTGGCTTTGGAACAGCATCCGATCCCGGAGTGGATCGTGGTCGGCGCCGGAACCGGTGGCACGAGCGCGACGATCGGTCGCTACATCCGCTACCGCAGGCACCCCACGCGCCTGGCCGTGGTCGACCCGGAGAACTCCGCGTTCTACGGCGGTTACGAGACCGGCGACGCCGGGTACGAGACCGGAATGCCTTCGCGCATCGAGGGAATCGGTCGCCCGCGGGTGGAGCCGTCGTTCATCGGTCAGGTCGTGGACCGCATGATCGTGGTGCCCGACGCGGCCTCGATCGCGGCCACCCGGCACGCGAGCACCGCCCTCGGCCGCCGCGTGGGCGGCTCGACGGGGACCAATCTGTGGGGCGCGTTCCACCTGGTCGCCGAACTGCTCGCGGCCGGGCGCAGCGGCAGTGTCGTCACCCTGCTGTGCGACGGCGGTGACCGCTACGCCGGTACCTACTTCGACGATGCCTGGGTCGAGGGTCAGCGCCTCGACCTGACCGGACCGAGCGCCGTTCTCGCCGAATTCGCCGCGACGGGTCGCTGGACCGGCTGATTTCCCACACCGAACCTTGACAGTGGATGGCAGGTTTCACTGTCAGGATCGGTGTTCATGACGACCACCTATTACACGGCTTCCAGTCTCGACGGCTACATCGCCGACCCCGACAATTCGCTGGATTGGCTGATGGCGGTAGCCGATGCCGATCCGGCCACCGGGGATGTCGGCGTTTTCCTGGAAGGCGTCGGCGCCATGTGTCTCGGGTCGACCACCTACGAGTGGATGGCGAACAACAACCCGCCCGAGACCTGGCACGACGAGTACGGCGACCTGCCGACCTGGGTGTTCACCCACCGGGTGCTGCCCCGGCTGCCCGGTGCGAACGTGCGCTTCGTCGCCGGTGAGGTCGGCCCGGTCCACGAGCAGATGACCGCAGCGGCCGGGGTTCGCGACATCTGGGTGATGGGTGGTGGCGACCTCGCCGGACAGTTCGCCGATGCCGGGCTGCTCGACGAGGTGATCGTCGGCGTCGCGCCGGTGACTCTCGGTGGCGGCGCGCCCGTACTCCCGCGCCGCATTCTGGCCGACCGGCTGCGACTCGTCGAGGTCGAGCGCCTGGGGCAGTTCGCCAAGCTCGTCTACCGATTGAGCTGACATCGGTCGTCAATTTTTGTTGACAACCCTTGGATCGTCAATCAAAATTGACAGCATGACCGATGCAACCACGCTCGCCGCCGCGGCGGGCAATCCCGATCCCTCGGTCGGTCTGCGCGCGGTGCTCGCCCTGCGCAGACTGGCCGACCGGCTCGAAACCATCCAGGTGGCCAACGCGCGCGCCAACGGCTGGTCGTGGCAGGCGATTGCCGACGCGCTCGAGGTGAGCAAGCAAGCGGTGCATCAGAAACACAACCGGAAGGGTGGCACCCGCTGATGTTCGAGAAATTCACCAAAGGCGCCAAGGTGGCCGTTGTCCTGGCTCAGGAAGAAGCCAAGGAACTGGGCGCCCAGCGAATCGGACCCGAACACGTCCTGCTCGGCGTGCTGACCAACGCCGAGCCGCCGCTGCGCGCGGTTCTCGACGCCGACGGCATCACCGCCGAGGGCGTGCGCTCCACGCTCGCCGCACGGGCGAACGAAACCCCGCTCGGCGCCGACGACGCGGAGGCGCTGCGCTCCATCGGCATCGACCTCGACGCGGTGCGGGCCAGCGTCATCGAGAACTTCGGCCCGCAGGCGTGGGATCAGGCCGAACCCGAACCCAAGCGCGGGATCTTCGGCCGCGTGAAGGGTGCCGACTGGGGCCACATCCCGTTCTCGGCGCCCGCCAAGAAGTCCCTCGAGCTCGCCCTGCGCGAAGCACTGCGCCGCAAGGACCGCGAGATCGGCACCGCCCACCTGTTGCTCGGCATTCTCCGCAGCGTCGATCCGGTGCAGGCCGATCTGCTCGGCGGCAGCGACGGCATCGCGACGCTGCGCGAGGACATCCACCGGATGCTCGACCGCGCCGCCTGAACTTGCCGCGCCGGACACACCGCGATGTCCGATTTCGGGCATAGCATGGGTCTATGCAGCTAGCCATACGGTTGGTCATCAACGCCATAGCCATCTGGGCCGCGGCGGCGTGGATCGACAAGATCACTATTTCCGTGCCGCCGGAATGGTCCGACGAGTGGGGCAACTGGGGCAAGGCCCTGGTCATCCTCATCGTCGCGATCGTGTTCACCGCCGTGAACGCCGTCATCAAGCCGATCGTGAAACTTCTGTCCCTGCCGTTCGTGATCCTCACGCTCGGCCTGTTCCTGCTGGTGGTGAACGCGGCCATGCTGTGGCTCACCGCCAAGATCACCGAACTCACCGACTACGGCCTGCGGGTCGACGGTTTCTGGGCAGCGGTGCTCGGCGGTGTCATCATCATGCTGGTCAACTGGGTACTCGGCATCATCGTGCCCGACGGCGACTAGCCGAAACCGACGGCCAGCGCGCTCAGCGCCGACCAGGCCAGCAGCGCCAGCCCGGAATCGCGCAGGGCGGGAATCAGTTCCAGCCCGCCCTTGCCCGTACGCACCGGGGCGTTGGCCCGGACTGCCAGCGGAATCGCCAGCAGTCCGGCCAGCGCCAGCGGTGTGCGGGCGATCAGCGCGAGACTGATGATGAACGGTACGGCCAGCAGTACCAGGTGCAGTGTGCGGGTGCGCGCGTCACCGAGTTTCACGGCGAGGGTGACCTTCCCGGACTCGGTGTCGGTGGGAATGTCACGCAGGTTGTTGGCGACCAGCACGGCACTGGAGAACGCGCCGACACCGATCGCCAGCAGTAGCCCCACCCAGTCGACCCGCTCCGCCTGCACGAACTGGGTGCCGAGTACGGCGATCAACCCGAAGAACACGAACACCGCGATCTCACCGAAACCGCTGTATCCGTAGGGCTTGCTGCCACCGGTGTAGAACCAGGCACCGGCCAGGCACAGCGCGCCGAGGAGTACCAGCCACCAGGCGGTCGTCGCGGCGAGCACGAGCCCGGCGACGGCCCCCACCGCGAGGCTCACCACGGCGGCGGTGCGAACAGCGCTGGGGGAGGCCAGTTTCGACCCGACCAGCCGCAGCGGCCCCACCCGCTCGTCGTCGGTGCCGCGGATTCCGTCGGAGTAGTCGTTGGCGTAGTTCACCCCGACGATCAGGGCGAGCGAAACGAGCAGGGCCAGTAGTGCTTTCCACCAGACGGCGCCGTCGATCGAGGCGGCGGCACCGGTGCCCGCCAGGACCGGGGCGATCGCGTTGGGCAGCGTCCGCGGCCGGGCGCCTTCGATCCATTCCGCAGCTGTAGCCATGAATCGAAGCCTAGTCGCGTGTTCAGGACCCGGCTGATTCGGCGACCGTCTTCAATCTGGCCAGGCCCTTGTCGAAGTCCTTGCCGATCATGTTGTCGATCGGGAACACCTTGCCGAGCACACCCATCAGGCCCGAGTGGGTGCCGGTCATCCGCCAGGTCACCTCGGTGCCGCCGGGGACCGGGTCGAGGGTGAAGGTGACCGTATTGGTTGCCTTGAACGGTTTCTCGAACTCCAGTCGCACGCCGATCTCGCGCTCGGCATCGGCTTTGATCTCCATCACACCGGCACCGGCCTTGCGGTTGCCGCGCCATGCGTACCGCGCGCCCACACCGGATTCGGGACCGCTGTAGGTGCGGGCCAGCTGCGGGTCGGAATCCTCCCAGGGCGACCACAGCCGCCACTGCCGGAAGTCGTTGATGAAGCCACGGATGCGTGCCGGCTCGGCGGCGATGGTCGCGCGCCTGCTCACCTCGAAGTCGCCCATGAGAGTGAGCCTAGAACCCGGCACCGACAAATTCGCGGCTTGCGGGCCGGTGTCATCGTGGCAGGTCGGCACCCCGCCCGTCGGCCGCGACGACTATCCGGCCAGCAGGCGTGCCCGCACGGCCGCGCGATCGGGCTTACCGGGCCCACGCAGCGGAATCTCCTCGAGCACCACGAGTTCCCTCGGCGCCGCGATCGAGTCGAGCTCGGCGACGACGTGCGCCCGGATCTCCTCCAGCGTGGGGGCGGCGCCCGCGTTCGGCACGATCGCCACGGCCACCCGCTGACCGAGCCGTTCGTCGGGCAGCCCGAGCACGATGCATTCCCGGATCCCCGGATGAGTGGCCAGCACGGCCTCCACCACCTGCGGAATCACCAGCAGGCCACCGGTCATGATGGCCTCGTCGAGTCGTCCGCTGATCGCGAGCTTACCGTCTTCGAACGAACCCGCGTCCTCGGTGCGGAACCAGCCGGGCTCGGCGAAGGCGGGGTGGTCGGGCAGGTTGCGGTACCCGCGCGCGATCATCGCGCCGCCGAGCACCACCCGGCCGTCCTCGATGCGTACGCGGGTGCCGTCGAGCGGTACGCCGTCGTACACGCAGCCGCCGCATGTCTCGCTCATGCCGTAGGTGCGGACCACATTGATCCCGGCATCGCGGGCCCGCTCGTACACCGGTGGCGGGGTGGCCGCCCCGCCGACCAGCACGGCGTCGAGCTCGCTGAGCGCCTTGGCCGCGATCGGCGAGTCCAGCGACTTGATGAGCTGGGTCGGGACGAGCGCGGTGTAGCGGCGCGGCCCGCGCATCGCACCGACCGCCCCGGCCAGTGCCTCCGGCAGGAATCCGCCCGACACGTCGAGCACGGTCGGCTCGGTGCCCGCGAGGATGCTGCGCAACAGCACCTGAATGCCGGCGATGTGGTGGGTCGGCAGGGCGAGCAGCCAGCTGCCGGGTCCGCCGAGGCGAGCGTGGGTGGCGTTTCCGCTGGCCCGCAGTGCCTCGGCGCCGAGCAACGCGCCCTTGGGGATGCCGGTGGTGCCCGAGGTCGTCACGACGAGCGCGACGTCGTCGTCGATCGGGTCGCCCGGCTTGAGCGCGTCGGAGAGTCGGCGTGCCTCGCGACGGTCGGTCGTCGGGATCGGCAGCCACGCCGGTCCGCTGCCGTCGAGGGCCTGCCGCAGATGGGGAAGTACTTCGCCGACACCGGAACCGGTGGGCATCTGCAGCGTCCGAAGGGTTCTGCTCACGCCACCACCTCCGGATACAGCAAGCTGTGCGACCTCACGACTTCGATCGTGTCATGCGGGCGACAAGACCCGGCCAACGGGTCGGTTTGCTCTGCGGGAAAAAGCCAGGCATAGCGTCTGCGATTCAGTAGATGGACAGAACTCGCTGCGCGGTCCGGACGTCGGCGGTCGGGCGCTTGCTCCCAGCCATCGTGCTCGGGCACGCGCGCATCGGCAAATCGGGCGACCCGGCTCACTCCGGCGACCAGCGCTGGTCACGCCGGATGGGATGTTCGGCGGGCACCTCCACCAGCACGATCGGTACGCCGTCGGGGTCGGCAACCCACATCTCCCACAGTCCCCACGGCTCGAGCACGGGTTCACGGACGATGGGAATTCCCTTCAGCGCCAGCTCCGCCGCCGCGTCGGACACATCGCGCACCTGCAGCCACAGCGCACCGTCGAAAGTGCCCGACTGCCCGCTGCCACCGTGCGCGGCGACCTCCACCAGCGACTGCCCGGCGAAGAACACCGTGCCGCCGGGGTACTCCCTGGCGATCGCGAGACCGAGCCCGTCGCGGTAGAACGCGAGGGTGGCCGCATAGTCGCTGGGCCGCACGATGATCCGGCTGTTGAGAATTTCCATCGCCCGTCCGTTCTCAGAAGTACCAGGGGTAGGGCGTCCAGTCGGGCGCGCGCTTCTCCAGGAAGGCGTCGCGCCCCTCCACCGCCTCGTCGGTCATGTACGCCAGCCTGGTCGCCTCACCGGCGAACAGCTGCTGACCGACCAGACCGTCGTCGAGCAGGTTGAACGCGTACTTCAGCATGCGCTGGGCCTGTGGCGATTTGCCGTTGATGTCGGCGGTCCACTCCAGCGCCACGGTCTCGAGCTCGTCGTGGTCGACGACCTTGTTCACCGCACCCATCTGATGCATCTCCTCGGCCGTGTACGGCCTGCCGAGGAAGAAGATCTCGCGCGCGAACTTCTGGCCGACCATCTTCGCCAGATACGCGCTGCCGTAACCGCCGTCGAACGAGCCGACATCGGCGTCGGTCTGCTTGAAGCGCGCGTGCTCGCGCGAAGCGAGCGTCAGGTCGCACACCACGTGCAGGCTGTGGCCGCCGCCGGCCGCCCACCCGTTCACCAGGGCGATCACCACCTTGGGCATGAACCGGATCAGCCGCTGCACCTCGAGGATGTGCAACCGGCCCGCGCGTGCCTTGTCGACGGTGTCGGCGGTGTCGCCCTCGGCGTACTGGTAGCCGCTGCGGCCGCGGATGCGCTGGTCGCCGCCGGAACAGAACGCCCAGCCACCGTCTTTCGGGCTCGGCCCGTTGCCGGTGAGCAGCACCGCACCCACGTCCGGCGACATGCGCGCGTGGTCGAGCGCGCGATACAGCTCGTCGACGGTGTGCGGGCGGAAGGCGTTGCGCACCTCGGGCCGGTCGAAGGCCACGCGCACGGTGCCCTGTTCGACGTGCCGGTGATAGGTGATGTCGGTCAGGTCTTCGAACCCGGGGACGGGCCGCCACAGCTTCGGATCGAAAGTCACGACACCGATTATTGCCCTACCGCATGGGGCGAGCCTACGAGGCGGTAACACCGCAGGTCGAGCGGTCGCGCGAGCATCCCGCGCGCGGGTGCGTATAGTTGCGCCTGCTCGTTCATCGAACCGATCCGGAGGAACCTGAAAGTGGTTGCAGCACTGTCTGAATCCCTGCTCGACGACGCCAAGCGCCCGGCTTTCCTTGCTGACGCCGTCGAGGTTCTCGACGCCGAGGTCTCGGACAAAGGTGGTGCGTCCGGCCTGGCCGTGAAGGGTGGTTACGCGGCGGTCAAGAAGATCAGCCCCACCATCGTTCCCGACGCGCTGGCCTCGCTGGCGCCGAAGCTGCTCGATCAGCTCCAGCCGTACTGGGCCGAATTCACCGCCTCGGGCACCGGCACCTTCGCCGATCTGCTGAGCGCCAAGTCCGACGAGGTCGCCGAGTCGCTGCTGGCGGTCACCGACGCCCGCGCCGAGGCGTCGACCCGTCCCGCGCTGCAGAAGGTGTACTCCTCGATGCGCGGTTCGGCCAAGAAGCACGTCATCGAGGCGCTGCCGCGCGTCGGCGATCTGGTGCAGAAGCACGCGGGCTGAGTTTCCCGCACACACCGAAGGCCGGTGTGGTTCGTACGCGAACCGCACCGGCCTTTCGCATGTCCTGTGACCACTGTCACCCCGGGGGATTCGCGGGAACCGCCCGTCACGGCCACGCCCGGTCGCGGGTAAATTCCGCCGCCCCGACTGTGAGCGAGATAACCGCGCCGGTAAACGGCGGGAAAATTGCGGGTTGCCGTGAATTATGGAGCGCGCGAGGATGCCGCGAACGATTGGCTACTGCCGACCGGAATCGATTACCGTGCCTCTCGAGCGGTTCGGAAAGAGGAATTGCTTGCTGCGGAAATCGCATCTTCCGCTGGGTACAGATGAAATGACTGCATTGCGCAGGTCGAAAGGAAGTCCGGTCACATGATCTCTCGTAAGGCCCTCGCCGCCACCGGTGCCGCCGCTACCGCCGCCGTCATGTTCTTCGGTCCGGCCGCTATGGCGAACGCTGAGGACAGCGGCTCCGCCAGCGGTTCCGCCGAGCTGCTCGAGCTGTCCACCGGCTCGGCCGGCCTGCTCGAAGGCCCCGCCGCCGGCTCCAGCGTGCTCGAGTCGGGCAGTGGTGCCATCGACGGCCTCACCTCCGCCGTCCTCAACATCGTCGACGCCGTCACCGGCATCAAGGACCTCACCGCTCCCGCCGAGTGAGCTGACCCCACCCTCGGCCCTTGTGCCGAAACGAAATCCGGCGACCGGGGCACGGCCCCGTCGCCGGATTTCTTTGTCTTGACGACTTGTTTGCGAACCGATGTATCTCGAACAGATAAACATAGTAATAGCCATACCTTTCGAGCCACCGGCAGCTAATTGCCCGGAACCGCCGGGGAATTGGTCTCCGGCACCATGACGGTGCCGCAGGGCCCCGGCGGTGACGTATCCAACGTGGGCCGGAGGCAGACGCGCCCCGCCCCGTCTGACAGGCTGGTGATTGTGAATCCGTCAACTGCGCAGGCACGAGTGGTCGTCGACGAGTTCGTGCGCGGCGGCGTCCGCGAGGTGGTGCTGTGCCCCGGATCGCGCAACGCCCCGCTCGCCTTCGCCCTGCAGGCCGCCGACGCGGCCGGTCGGCTGCGGCTGCACATGCGCATCGACGAGCGCACCGCGGGATTCCTCGCGATCGGCCTGGCGGTGTCGTCGGGGCGGCCCGTCCCGGTGGTGATGACCTCCGGTACCGCCGTCGCCAACCTGGCCCCCGCCGTGCTCGAGGCGAACTACGCGCGGGTGCCGCTGATCGTGGTCAGCGCGAACCGGCCCTACGAGATGCTCGGCACCGGCGCCAACCAGACCGTCGAACAGCTCGGCCTGTTCGGCAGCCAGGTGCGCGCGACCATCAGCCTCGGACTGGCCGAAGCCGAGGTCGGCGAGGCGAACTACGCGAGACAGAACAGCGTGTGGCGCTCGGCCGTGTGCCGGGTGCTCGCCGCCGCGCGCGGTACCCGCTCCGGCAACGCGGGACCCGTGCAGTTCGACATCCCGCTGCGCGAGCCCCTGGTCCCTGAGCTGTCCGACGATGTGATCCCCGTCGGTCGCGAGGGTGACAAGCCGTGGACGGCTACCCAGTACGCGACCCTCGACGTACCGCTCGACATCGACCTCACCCCCGACACCGTGGTCATCTCCGGACACGGTGCCGGTCTGCGCCCCGAGCTCGCGGCGCTGCCGACGGTCGCCGAGCCGACCGCGCCCATGCACGGCCCGGCCTTGCATCCGCTCGCGCTGTCGCTGCTGGCGCCGAAGCAGGCGATCATCACCGGTCGGCCCACGCTGCACCGGCAGGTGTCGCGGGTGCTCGCCGATCCGAACGTCACCGTGTACGCGCTCACCACGGGTCCACGCTGGCCCGATGTGTCCGGCAATGTCGTCGGCACCGGCACCCGCGCGGTCACCACCGGAACCCCGGACCCGGCATGGCTGGCCCGCTGCGCCGACCTGAACAACCAGGCCGAAGCGGTGGTCCGCGCCGAGCTGGCGAGCCACCCCAAGGCCACCGGCCTGCACGTCGCCGCCGTGGTCATGGACGCTCTGCGCGAGGGTGATCAGCTGTTGCTCGGCGCATCGAACCCGGTGCGCGACGCCGCACTGGTGTCGAGCCCGCGCCGAGGTGTGCGGGTGCTGTCCAACCGTGGCGTCGCGGGCATCGATGGCACCGTCTCCGGCGCGGTGGGCGCGGCGTTGGCACACCCCGGCCGCACGATCGCCCTCATGGGTGACCTGACGTTCCTGCACGACGCGTCCGGCCTGCTCATCGGCCGCGGCGAACCGCGCCCCGGCAACCTGACCATCGTGGTCGCCAACGACGACGGCGGCGGCATCTTCGAGCTGCTCGAACAGGGCGACCCGCAGTACGCGGGCGTGTTCGAGCGGGTCTTCGGCACACCGCACGGCATGGATCTGGCCGCGCTGTGCGCCGCCTACCGCATTCCGCATCGTGGCGTCGACCCCGCCGAACTCGCGGAGGAACTCGCCGCCGACGCGCACGGCATGCGGGTGCTCGAGGTGGCCACCGAACGGTCCAGCCTGCGCGAGCTGCACGCCACCGTGCGCGCCAAGATCGCCGGCTAGAGCTCGTCCTCCTCGTCGACGAACGCGTCACCGTCATCGAGCGGCACCTCGATGCTCTGCTCGATCACATCGGCCGGATTGGCCCGGTCGGCGTCCTGATCGACCCGGGCCGCCATCTCCTCGGTGTAGTCGGCGCTGTCGACGAGGGCCGGGTCGTCGGGGACATCGTCGTGGAAGGCCGACTGCTCCTGTTCCACGCGATCGGCCTCGGGGACCTCGTCCAGCGGGCGGGCGGTGTCGTAGTCGATCATCGGTACTCCTCTGTCGTCGTCGTTGCCTCGGACGGGTGTCGCTGATCGGGTCGTGCGCTGTCCAGAGTGCGCCGTTCGCCGGTTCTCGGCAACCCGCACCGATGATTCCGGCAGCATCGGGTCGTCTCGTTCTGTATGGAGCCGCAATTCGATTTCGCCCCCGCCGCCGGTTCGCTGGCCACTGTCGTCGCCGGGATCACCGACGACCAGTTCACCGCCCTCACCCCGTGCGTCGGCCTCGACGTTCGCGATCTGATCCGCCATGTCGTCGAGCTCACCGAAGCGTTCCGCCAGGCCGCGACCAAGGAATCCGTCGGTCGCTCCGCGCCACCCGGCGTGGTCGACGACGAGCTCTCCGCCGATTGGCGCACCAGGATTCCCACGCAGCTCGACGCGCTCGTCGAGGCATGGCGGGCGCCCGAGGCCTGGGACGGTGATACCGAAGCCGGTGGGGTCGTGATGCCGGCTGCGGCGATGGCGATGGTCGCGCTCGACGAACTCGTGGTCCACGGGTGGGATCTGGCGGTGTCGACCGGTCAGGTACTCGAGGTCGACCCTGATCATCTGGGGATTCTGCTCGAGTTTCTGGGTGAGACCGATCCGGAGGGGACACCCGGGTTGTTCGGGCCGGTCGTCGCTGTCGCCGAGGACGCGCCCGCACTCGACCGAGTGTTGGGGCTCACCGGTCGTGATGCGGGATGGAAGCCTCCGGCCTAGCGCTGCGAGGTGGAAGCCGCGGGCCTGGTGCTGCTGGGTGGAAGCTGCGGGTCTGGCGCTGCGGGTCTGTTTGCCCGAACTCGCGGGTCGAACGTTGTCCTACGACCGTCGGTCGGCGTAGGCCGCGTCGACGAAGGTGCCTGCCATCGTCGCCACGGTCGCGGCGCGCGCGGCTCGGTCGGCTGCGTCCCGATCGATCGGATCGCCGCTGGCCAGGAGACGGTAGTAGAGCGGTGCGGAGACCGCTGACAGCACAGCGCGGGCGTCGGTACCCGCGGGTGCTTCGCCGCGAGCGACCGCGTCGTGGACGCAGGGCGCCCACTCGTCGAGGCGGGTGTCGTAGAAGGCGTGCAGCGCGTTCGCGGTGTCGGCGTCGACGGTGGCGGCGGCGATCACGGCTCGGAACAGGTTGCCTTGGCGTGGGTCGATGAGGGTTTTGGCGACCAGGCGGGCGTTCGCGGTTAGGTCGTCGAGCAGGGCGCCGGTGTCGGTGCGGGGCAGCGACTGCTCGGCCATATCGATCAGGAGGTCCGCGACCAGGCCCGCGGGTGTGCGCCAGCGCCGGTAGACGGTGGTCTTCCCGACGCCCGCCGTCGCGGCGACTTCGGTCAGATCGAGCCCGCCCAAGCCGCGTTCGGCGAGCAGATCGCCGGTCACCTGCAGGACGGCTTCACGGACCCGTGCGGTACGCCCACCTGGGCGAACAGACCCGGGCCAAGCGATATCGTGCTGCATAACGGAACTCCTGTTTCATTTATGGCGAATCGGGTGTACTGTCCGAGGCGTTAACGAAACTATAGACCCTTTAGGAGTTCTCATGGAGTATCGGCGGCTCGGCGCTTCGGGTCTGCACGTTCCCGCCCTCGGTTTCGGGGCAGGCACCTTCGGCGGGCGTGGTCCCCTGTTCAGCGCGTGGGGCGATACCGACGCGGCCCAGGCCAGGCGGTTGATCGACGTCAGCCTCGAGGCTGGAGTGACCCTGTTCGACACGGCCGATGTCTATTCCGACGGTGCGTCCGAGGAAGTGCTCGGTGCTGCGATCAAGGGCAGGCGCGACAAGGTGCTGTTGTCCACCAAGTCGGCGCTACCCACCGGGCCCGGCGCCGACGACGCCGGTGCGGGCCGGGCCAGGCTCATCCGCGCGGTCGATGCGGCGCTGCACCGCCTCGGCACCGACTATCTCGACCTGTTCCAGCTGCACGCCTTCGACGCCGGCACACCGCTGCTCGAAACACTCTCGGCGCTGGGCGATCTCGTGCAGGCAGGCAAGATCCGCTATGTCGGTGTCTCCAACTTCGCCGGTTGGGAACTGATGAAGACCTTGGCCACCGCTGAGGCGCACGGCCTTCCGAAACCCGTTGCGCACCAGGTCTATTACTCGCTCGTGGGACGCGACTACGAGTGGGAACTCATGCCGCTCGGCGCCGATCAGGGTGTCGGCGCGGTGGTGTGGAGCCCGCTGGGCTGGGGTCGGCTCACCGGGAAAGTCCGCCGCGGCCAGCCACTTCCGGCGGGCAGCCGACTGCACGACACGGCGCAAGCCGGTCCACCCGTCGACGACGAGCACCTCTACGACGTCGTCGACGTGCTCGACACCATTTCGGCCGAGACCGGCCGCAGCGTCCCACAGATCGCCCTGAACTGGCTGCTCACCCGTCCCACCGTCGCCACCGTCCTGATCGGTGCCCGCAACGAGGAACAGCTGCGGCAGAACCTCGGCGCCGTCGGTTGGCAACTCGACCCAGAACACCTCGCCGCCCTCGACGCGGCGAGCGCCACCACACCCCCGTACCCCTACTACCCGTACCACCGCTTACCGGACTTCGCCCGGCTCAACCCGCCCGTGGTCCGCGCGGCCTGATCAGTACACGTCGCGCACGTAGCGCTTCTCGGCGACCAGTTGCTTCTTGAAGGCCAGTGCGCCCGCCTCGTCGAGCTTGCCGTGGATGCGGGCGATCCGCAGCAGGGTGTCGTCGACGTCCTTGGCCATGCGAGCGGCGTCGCCGCACACGTAGAAGTGGGCGCCCTCGCACAGCCACGACCACAACTCGGCGCCGTGCTCGATCATCCTGTGCTGCACATAGATCCGCTCGCGCTGATCACGAGAAAAGGCCAGGTCGAGGCGGGTGAGGAAGCCCGAGCGGAACATGTCCTCCAGCTCGGTGCGGTAGTAGAAGTTGTGTGCCGCGTGCTGGTCGCCGAAGAACAACCAGTTGCGCCCGGTCGCGCCGACGGCCCGGCGTTCGTGCAGGAACCCACGGAAAGGAGCGATACCGGTACCGGGGCCGACCATGATCATCGGCACGGTCGGGTCGAGCGGTGGACGGAAATGCGGTGCCCGCTGGAGGAAGATCGGCACCTCGGCACCGGCGCGGTCGGCCAGGAAGGTCGAGCACACCCCGCCTCGGCGCACCGAATCACCCACCGGGTCGCCGTAGCGCAACACACCTACCGTCAGCTGCACCTCGTCCGGCGTGGTGAGCGGGCTGGACGAAATCGAATACTGGCGCGGCTGCAGCTTTTTCAGTGCACCGAGCCAGTCGACCAGGTCGGTCCGCACCGGGAAGTCCCGCAGCACGTCCACGGCTTGGCGGTCCCACAGGTAACTCGCCAACTCGTTGCGGTTGTCCCGGCGCAGCAGTTTGGCCAGTTGCGGGTGCGGATTCCGTTCGGCGATGAACCCGAGCAGATCGTTGCTCACCTTGGTGATGTCGAAATGTGTGCGCAGTGCGTCGGTGAGCAGCAGCTCCCGCCCGTCGACCTCCACCGCGCGTCGTCCGTCGAGGCCGGTAGCCGCGAGCCACTCCGCCACGAGGTCGTCACAGTTGGTCGGCAGCACACCCAAGGAATCGCCCACCTCGTAGGGGGCATCGAGTTTGTGCAGGTCGAAACCGAAGCGGCGCACCTCTTTCGGTGATCCCGGCGCGCTCAGCACTTCGTTGCGCATGAGGGTGGCGAGTACGGGGGACTGACGGGTGAAGGGTGCGGCGGGTGCTCGCCGCGAAGGTGTGGTCTGCGGGCGATCGAGGACGGAGGCGCCACCTCGACCGCTCGGTCGGCTCGCGGCCTGCGCGGGATAAGGCTGCGGCGCGGCCCCCTGTATTGCGGAGTGCTGGGTCGTCGCCGTGAATCCAGGGGGCCACGTCCCTGTTGGTACAGGTGCGAATCCCGGCGTGGCAGGGGCCGTCGACCCGGGCAGGGTCGTGCCGAAGTGGTTGCCTGCGTCAGCCGAGGGGGAACCGACGAGTGGCGCTGCGGGCGGGAAAGTGGTTGCGGGCGGGACGGAGCCGAATCGGGGCGTGCCTGCGGTTGAGGGGATGCCGGTCAGCGCAGATCCGGCTGAACTCGTGCCGAATGTTGTGGGAGTGCCGGCCGGTGAACCAACGTCGGCCAGTGAACCGACGTCGGACGGCGAACCTAGGTCGGCCGCCGACGAGTCGGGGCCAGACGGCGCCGAACCGGGGCCGGACGGCGCCGAACCGGGTGACGTGTCGGGGTTCGGGGTGATGGCAGTGAGGACATCGGTAATCCACTGGTCGGCGGCGTCGTCGAAATCGGGTTCGCTGTCGACGCGGGGGAGTAGGCGGTGGGCGCCACGGGCGGAGAGGAGGGTGTCGAGGGTGCGGCCGTGGCCGCAGAAGTCGTCGTAGGAGGAGTCGCCGAGGGCGAATACCGCGTAGCGGATACGAGGCAGGCGCAGCGCGTCGTCCTCGAGCCGGGCGAGGAAATCGGCGCCGTTGTCGGGCGGTCCGCCGTCACCGAATGTGCTCGTGACGACGAGAACATCACCATCGAGTGCGGTCGGTTCGCAGGAGTCCATGTCGAGCAGCTTGGGCGCGAACCCGCCATCGGCGAGCCGCGCCGCCACCGAGGCGGCCAGCTCCTCAGCGTTGCCGGTTTGCGAAGCCCACAACACCGTCACGGTTGTGGATAACGCACCACCCGCTCCCGGCTCGGCTCCGCCCGCCGAGACGCCTACGGCACCCGGTCGGCCGGGAACCGCATCGACGGTGGGTCCGCCGTTGGCCACCGCACCGCCTGAGCTGAAGTCTCCGAAGGGAGGGTTATCGAACGGCTGCCCACCGACCGGCATTCCGGTGTCAGGGCTGCCGGCGGATTCACCGGCAGTGCCGGGACCCCTGGAGTACGCGCCGGCCAACATGCCGTCGATCCACAAGCGGGCCTGCGGTGACAGCGGGGCGGTGGCAGGCAGCACGGGCTGACCGGACACCGGAAGAGTTTGCAGCGCAGCGAGATACCCACCGAGATAGACGCGCTCGGCCTCGCTGAGTAACGGCGAGATCCCCGCGTCGAGCCCGAGCATCACAGCCAACGGATGCGGACCACCGTGACCGGGCCCCGGGACCGCCGGGCTCTCCGGGGCGAACCCGACCGGTTGACGGGTGTCGGCCGACGGCTGACCAGTGTGCACGGTCGGCGGTGCGGGTTGCCCGGCCGGCATGGCGTGTTGGGGCAGCCGGCCGGCCTCTGGGGAACCTTGCTGAATCGGAACTCCCGTCGAGGATTCCGCCGCCGGACCCACACGGCGCAGCGCGACCGCGCACGCCTTGAACTCCGGTTGCAGGGAAGTGGGGTCGACGGCGTCGTTGGTGACGGCGTTGATCGTCAGGTATTCGCCCTGTTCGTCATTCCAGTGGAAAGGAGCGAAGCAGTCGCCGGGACGGACCCGGTCGCTGATGCGGACCGGGAGAACGGCTCGCCCACGCCGGGAGGCGATTTCGAGCTGATCGCCAGGTTTCAGGTCGAGGCGGGCGGCGTCGTCGGGGTGCACCTCGACGAACGGTTCCGGGTCGAGTTTGGTCAGTTTGGTGACCTTGCCGGTCTTGGTCATGGTGTGCCACTGATGTTGCAGCCGACCGGTATTGAGCAGGAAGGGGTAGTCGTCATCAGGAAGTTCAGCAGCGGGCAGGTGGGGGCGTGGGAAGAACACCGCGCGCCTGCTCGGCGTGGCGAAGGCCAGCGCGGGGGTGTGACCGTCGGCATCTACGTGCAGCGGCTGGTGGATGCCGTCGTTGCGGTAGCGGATCGGGTTGCGTGGGCTGTCACTGTCGTTGCACGGCCACTGCATCGGGCCCTCACGCAGGCGGTCGTAACTCATACCGCTCAGGTCGTAACCGGTGGCGGGATTGGTGAACTGGCGCAACTCGTCGAAAACCTCGGCGCTGGAGGTGAAGTCGAAACCGGGGAAACCCATGGCGGTGGCCACCTGGGCGATGAGCAGCCAGTCGGGCCGGGCTTCACCGACCGGGTCGACGGATCGGCGCAGCAGGGTGACATTGCGTTCCGAATTCACCATCACCGCATCGCTTTCCGCCCACAGCGTGGCGGGCAGCAGCAGATCGGCATAGGAGTTGGTCGCGGTCTCGGTGTAGGCGTCCTGCACCACCACCAGTTCGGCCGCCTCGAGCCCGGCGATCACCGTCTTCCGGTTGGCCACGGTGGCAACGGGATTGGTGCAGATGATCCACGCCGCCTTGATCTCACCGTCGGCCAGACCGGCGAACATGTCGATGGTTCCCTGCCCCGCTTCGGTGCGCAGCGTGCCCTCGGGCAGTTCCCACGCGGTCTCGACGAAGGCGCGGTCGGCGGGGGAGAGCAGGCTGCGCTGGCCGGGCAGCCCCGGCCCCATGTAACCCATCTCGCGCCCGCCCATCGCGTTGGGCTGGCCGGTCAGCGAGAACGGCCCGCTGCCGGGTCGGCAGATCGCACCGGTGGCCAGGTGCAGGTTGATCAGGGCATTGGTGTTCCAGGTGCCGTGCGTGGACTGGTTGAGCCCCATCGTCCACAGCGACATCCACTCGCCCGCCTCGGCGATCATGGTCGCTGCGGTCCTGATGTCGGCTTCGGGGAGCCCGGTGAGTTCGGCGACCCGTTCCGGCGGGTAGTCGGCGAGGAACTCGGGCATCGCCTCCCAGCCCTCGGTGTGTTCGGCGATGAAGTCGGTGTCGATGGCGCCGTCGGCGACGAGCAGGTGCAGCAGGCCGTTGAGCAGGGCGAGGTCGGTACCCGGCGCGATCTGCAGGAACAGGTCGGCGCGCGCGGCCGTTTCGGTGCGCCGCGGGTCGACCACGATCAGTTTGGCGCCGGCTTTGAGCCGGTCGGCCATACGAAGGAAAAGGATCGGATGGCAGTCGGCCATGTTCGCGCCGGTGACGAAGAACAGGTCGGCGTGCTCGAAGTCGTCGTAGGAACCGGGGGGTCCGTCGGCACCGAGGGACTGCTTGTAGCCGGTGCCGGCGCTGGCCATGCACAGCCGCGAGTTGGCTTCGATGTGTTTGGTGCGCAGGTATCCCTTGGCGAGTTTGGTCGCCAGGTATTGGGCTTCCAGCGACATCTGCCCGGACACGTAGAGCGCGATGGCGTCGGGTCCGTGTTCGTCGAGGATCGCGCGCAGCCGGTCGGCGGTTTCGCGCACCGCGTCGTCCACAGGCAGCGGGACGGGCGCTTGTCCACGTTCGGGGCGGTGGTAGGCGGTGGTCATCCGGCCGGGCGCCGCCATCATCTCCGCGTGTGTCGCGCCCTTGGTGCAGAGCCGGCCCGCGTTGGCGGGATGCAGTTTGTCGCCGCTCACCTTGGCGATCACCGGTGCGCCGGACTGGTCGATCGTGGTCCGGACGGAGATGCCGCAGCCCACGCCGCAGTACGAGCACTGCGTGCGCACAGAGTCGTCGCCGGTCATGCGCGGCCCCCTCGGCATGCTCGGGCGCCCTGCGTGGTGACGCGGGTAGGCGTGTCCGGGCGCTGACCTGTCATGGCACCGATCATCCGCACCGGGCGTTGCGCTCGATTTAACGAACGTTATGTCCAGGTGACAATCGACCTCACCGGTCGAAATCTCGTCTGTGAGGTTGCCACCGAAATATAGTCCCTGATCAGGGGATCTTTCGAGGTTTGCCGCAGATCCGAGCGGGGGCTCGACGTGACCGGACTCACCCGGTGAAATCGGCCCAGGTCAGCCCATTTTGTAGCCGCGATGCAGCGCGACGACACCGCCGGTGAGGTCACGCCACTGCACCGAGTCCCAGCCCGCGTCGGCGATGCGCCTGGCCAGCCTGCGCTGGTTCGGCCACGCCCGGATCGACTCGGCCAGGTACACGTAGGCATCCGGGTTGGAGCTCACCGCGCGCGCCACCCGCGGCAGCGCCTTCATCAGGTACTCCATGTAGACGGTGCGGAACGGCCCGAACACCGGGGTCGAGAATTCGCACACCACGAGCCGGCCGCCCGGCTTGGTGACGCGCAGCATCTCGCGCATCGCCAGGTCGATATCGGCCACATTGCGCAAACCGAAGGAGATGGTCACCGCATCGAACGAGTCGTCGGCGAACGGCAACGCCATCGCGTCGCCCGCCACCATCGGTACCTGCCGGAACCGGCCCGCGGCGAGCATGCCCTGGGAGAAGTCGGCGGCCACACACCAGGCGCCGGACTTGCCGAGTTCCACGGTGGACACACCGGTGCCCGCGGCCAGGTCGAGCACCCGCTCACCGGGGCGAAGGGCGAGCGCGCGTCGTGTCGCCCACCGCCAGTACCGGTCCTGACCACCGGAGATGACCGTGTTGGTGAGGTCGTAGCGTTTCGCCACACCGTCGAACATCGACGCGACCTCGTGGGGTTGCTTGTCCAGCGAAGCCCGAATCGGTTCCCGCTGCTCTGTTGTCGCCACGATTCGAGCTTATCCGCCCGCTCGGGGCTAGGCCGAGCGCGGCAACCGCTGCCGCATCCCGGTGACGTCGGCGTAGTGGCCCATCAGTTCGGTGCAGATGGCGGGCCAGGTGCGGTGCAGCACCGACTTGCGAGCCGCGGCCGCGAACCGGGCACGCTGATCGGCATCGCGCAGCGCCGACACCGCGCTCGGCAGCAGTTCGGCGAACCGGTCCACCGGCAGGAGATAACCGTTGCGGCAGTGCGCGATCAGGTCACGTGGCCCACCGGCGTCGGGCCCGATCACCGGCACCCCCGACGACAACGCTTCCTGCACGCCCTGGCAGAACGTCTCGTGCTCGCCCGGATGCACCATGACATCGAGGCTGGCGTAATGGGTGGCCAGTTCGGACCCGCCCAGTTCGCCGGTGAACACCGCGCGGGGCATCAGCCTGCTCAGCCGCGCCCGCTCCGGCCCGTCACCGACCACGACGAGCTGAACGGACGGGTCATCGGCGAGCGCGGCCAACCGGTCCACATGCTTCTCCGGCGCGAGCCTGCCGACGAACCCGACCACCAACCGTTCGCTCGATCCCAGCCAGCTCGCCCGCAGTTCGGCACTGCGCGCGGCCGGGTTGAACCGGTCGACATCCACGCCGCGCCCCCACCGGTGCACCCGGGGAATTCCGTGTTCGGCCAGGTCGGCCGCGGCGGCCGACGACGGGGCGAGCGTGCGCGTGGCTCCCTCGTGGATCCGGCGCGTCCACGCCCAAGCCGCCCGTGCCGCCAGTCCGAGCCCGTAGCTCTTGGCGAAACCGGCCACATCGGTCTGGTACACCGCGATCGAGGGCAGGTCGAGGCGGGTGGCGGCGGCGAGCCCGCCCGCGCCCAGCAGAAATGGCGAGGCCAAATGCACCACGTCCGGGTCGAACTCGGCGATCGCGGCGGTGATCCCGGGTTGTGGCAGGCCGACGGGCAGCGAACTCACCTTCGGCACCATCATCGCGGGCACCCGATGCACCGGGAACCGGCCGTGCAGGCGCGGGGCGGGCGGTGCGCCGCGCAGCGTATCGGGCGCCACGATCATGGCATCGTGCCCGTGCTGCTCCAGGTGATCGAGCACCCGGAGCACGGAATTGACGACGCCGTTCATGTTCGGCAGGAAAGACTCCGAGACGATGGCTACGCGCACACTCCAAGAGTGACCGCCACACCGCGCGCCACGCCCACACCGACGTGAAGCCGGGGCGAACAGCAGGGGAAAGTTACCGCTGTCTGCGCCGCACCAGCCACAGGGCGGGCAGCGCGAGCGCCCACACCACCACGATCACCGACGCGGCGGGCACGATCGCCACCCGCGCGTCGCGTCCGGCCACCCGGACCAGGTCGGGGTCGCGGGTGCTGTACTCCACGTTGATGCGCTGACCGGCGGTGAGATTGGTGGGGTAGAGGATCCCGACCTTCGGATTGTGGGTGACGCTGTCGGGCGTCACATACATCACCGCCGAGCGCAGCCGCCCCGCCGAGAGCACCTCACCGGAGGTCACCCCACGGTTGTGCTCGATCTCGTAGTCGTTGCGCCACGCCGCGAGCACCAGCAGCACCATGAGCACGCTGATCACCGTCGCGGTACCGAGGATTCCGGTACGAACCCGCCGCAGGCGATCGGAGTACCTATCCGACTGGCTGGTTTCCGACACCACGCCACCCTAACGGTGGGCTGCACTAGCGTGTGCCACCATGTCCCGAAAATTCAGCTTCACCGTGCCCTATGCCGTCCCGGTCGAAGATCTTCACCGGGCACTCGTCGACGACGCGATCTGGCAGGAGCGGTTCGCCGCCGCCGAGACCGCGACGCTGGAACTCTCCCATCCCGACGGACCGGATTCGATCCGCATCGAGATGACCGAAACACCCGGCCGGGACAAGGTTCCCGCGCTGGTCCGCAAGGTTCTCAAGAGCGATCTCGTGCTCGCCCGCACCGATGTCTGGCAGCCACTGGGCGGCGAGGTCGCCAAGGGCAGCTTCACCGGGCGCACCGGCGGCATCACCACCGAGATGTCGGGCACCTACGAGCTGCGTCCCACCGCCGAGGGCAGCGAGATCGAGGTCGTCGGCACCGTCACCGTGAAGGTGCCCCTGGTGGGCGGCGCCATCGAGCCGCTGGCCGAACAACTGCACCAGCGCGTCCTCAACAGCGAACGCAAGTTCATCGAGGGCTGGTTCGCGAAGCTCAGCTGAACGGCGCCAGTTCGTCGGCGCGTAGGGAAGCGCGACCGGCCGTTCGCCACAGGCGGGCGGTCAGGTCGTCGTCCTCGTCGGTCACCAGGTTGCCCATCACGCGAACGGCGGTGCGCTGCAAGTACTTCGAGCGCATCACCGGCGGGCCGCCGAGGGGGACCATCTTCGGGTGCGTGGCCAGCCCGGCCAGCCTGCGCGCCACGGAGAACGTGCGCCCGTAGCGCTCGCGCAGCAGTTGCGGCCACACCCGCGTCAGGTCCGGTTCGTCGAGCAGGTCGGCGAGCAGATGACCGCCTTCGAGCCCGTAGTCGATGCCTTCGCCGTTGAGCGGATTCACGCAGCCCGCGGCGTCACCGACCAGCACCCAGTTACGTCCGGCCACGTTCGACACCGCCCCGCCCATCGGCAGCAGCGCCGAGGCCACCGCGCGCAGTTCGCCCTCGAACTCCCATTCCTCGCGACGCAGCCGGGTGTAGTGCTCGAGCAGCGGTTTCAGCGCGATATGCGACGGCCGTGCCTCGGTGGCCAGCGAACCGACACCGATGTTCACCTCACCGTTGCCGAGCGGGAAGATCCAGCCGTAGCCGGGGACCAGCTGGTCGTCGGCATTGCGCAATTCCAGGTGCGAGGAGATCCACTGGTCGTCGCTGCGGCCGGAGGTGATGTAGGCGCGGGCGGCGGTGCCGTAGGCGTAGCGGCGATGCCAGGTGCGGCCGAGCTGTTTGCCGACGGGGGAGCGAACCCCATCGGCGACGACGAGCACCCGGCAGTTCACGGTGTGCGTGGTGTCGCCGATACGCACGGTCACCCCGGTGACCCGGTCTCCGTCGCGCAGCACCTCGGTGACCTTCGCGCCGTCGACCATCCGGGCACCGGACTTGATCGCCGTCTCCCGCAACGTGTTGTCGAGTTCGGTTCGCGCAACGGCACTTCCGTAGGTGGGGAACGACCCGCCCGGCCAGGGCAGCAGTGCCTCACGCCCGAACCCGGCCATCCGCAAACCATGGTTCACCGTGTGCGCACGCAACCACTCGCCGAGCCCGAGATGTTCCAATTCGGCGGTGGCGCGCGGGGTGAGACCGTCACCGCAGGTCTTGTCGCGCGGGAAGACGGCCGAATCGAGCAGCAGCACATCGCGTCCGGCGCGGGCCGCCCACGCCGCCGAGGCGGAACCCGCAGGTCCGGCCCCCACCACGAGCACCTCTACGGTGTCGGGCAGCGTCGCGTGGTCGGCGGGGACGACATCCGGTGAACCCATGGCTCAATACTGGCACCTCGCGCGGTTGTGCGAGAGTGTCGGGTACACCGGGAAATCTCACGTGTGACGGGGTTCATCGGCTGTAGCGCAGGAACACGCTAGGTTGCTACCCGTCGGGGTCGGACGCATCGCTGGGAGAAACTAATGAGCACATCGGCTGTGAGCGACGAGAGCACCGTGGTTGCCGGGGTCGATCTCGTCGATCCGGAACTCGCCGCCACCGTGCGCGACGGGTTGGCCGCAGTCGAGAAACTGCTCGTCGACGAACTCTCCGACGGCGAGGAATTCCTGCAGGAGGCCGCGTTACATCTGGCCAGGGCGGGCGGTAAGCGGTTCCGGCCGCTGTTCACGCTGCTCACCGGCCAGCTCGGCCCGAATCCCACCGATCCCGCGCTGGTCACCGCGGGCACGGTCGTCGAACTCGTGCACCTGGCCACCCTCTACCACGACGACGTGATGGACGAGGCCACCCAGCGCCGCGGCGCCGAGAGCGTGAATTCGCGCTGGGGCAACAACATCGCCATCCTCGCGGGCGACTACCTCTTCGCTCATGCCTCCCGCCTCACCTCGACCCTCGGCCCCGACGCGGTGCGCATCATCGCCGAGACGTTCGCCGAGCTGGTCACGGGTCAGATGCGGGAAACCATGGGTGCCAAGCAGACCCAGGACCCCGTCGAGCACTACCTGAAGGTGGTGTGGGAGAAGACCGGTTCGCTCATCGCCGCCGCGGGCCGCTTCGGTGGCACCTTCTCCGGCGCCGACAGCGACCACGTCGAACGCCTGGCCCGCCTCGGTGACGCGGTCGGTACCGCCTTCCAGATCTCCGACGACATCATCGACATCTCCTCGTCGTCGGAACAGTCCGGCAAGACGCCCGGCACCGACCTGCGCGAAGGCGTGCACACCCTGCCCGTGCTCTACGCCCTGCGCGAGTCCGGCGCCGACGGCGACCGCCTGCGCACCCTGCTCGACCACCCGCTCGACACCGATGCCGAGGTCGACGAGGCCCTGGAACTGCTGCGCCGCTCGCCCGGCATGGCGATGGCCAAGGACAAGCTGCAGGAATACGCCGACCTGGCCGACGCCGAACTGGCCGCCCTGCCGGCAGGCCCCGCCAACGACGCCCTCACCCGCCTCGTCCGCTACACCATCGAACGAGTCGGCTGACCCGGAACTTCTCGCCCCCCGCACCCGTTCACTGAACGCGAGCAACCCGTCCGGATCCGAAAGCAACACCTGATCTCGTACGGACATGGGTAACTCGCCGGGAACGGGCTGACCAGACCCTCCACCTCTGTCTGGCCGCCAACGCGAGCCCGCCCGCACCGGAGTCTGGCCAAAAATCGCGGAGAGGCGGAACAGCATGTTGCGAACGATCGGGCTGATGGTCGCCATGTCGGCGCTGATCGTCGCCATCGGTGCCATGTTCCGCAGCCCGACCATCCTCGTCATCTCGATCGTGCTGGCCGTGGCGATGAACGCCTACGCCTATTTCAACAGCGACAAGCTGGCGTTGAAGGCCATGCACGCCCAACCGGTGAGCGAGCTGGAAGCCCCGGTCATGTACCGCATCGTGCGGGAGCTGGCGACCGCGGCCCGACAGCCGATGCCGCGCCTCTACATCAGCCCGACCAACGCACCCAACGCCTTCGCCACCGGGCGCAATCCCCGGCACGCGGCGGTGTGCTGCACCAGCGGCATCCTGCAATTACTCGACGAACGCGAGTTACGCGCGGTGCTCGGCCACGAACTGTCGCACGTCTACAACCGCGACATTCTCATCTCGTCGGTGGCAGGCGCGATGGCCTCGGTCATCACCGGCCTGGCCAACTTCGCGTTCCTGGCCAGTTCGTTCGGCAACCGCGACGGGCAGGGCCCCAATGTCATCGGCGTGTTGCTGGTCTCGCTGCTCGGCCCGATCGCGGCCGGGCTGATCAAGATGGCGGTATCACGTTCCCGCGAGTACCAGGCCGACCAATCCGGTGCCGAACTCACCGGCGACCCGCTCGCCCTCGCCTCGGCACTGCGCAAGATCGAACGGGGCGTCCAGGCGGCCCCCCTGCCGCCGGACCCGAAGATCACCAGCGAATCGCACCTGATGATCGCCAACCCGTTCCGCGCGGGCGACCGCATCGCCCGCTGGTACTCCACCCACCCCCCGACCGCCGATCGCATCAGGCGGCTCGAGGAAATGGCGGGCGGAACGCACCGGTACTGAGGTGAGGAACTAGCGGTAGTTCACGAACTGCAGCGCGATACCGAAGTCCTCGCCCTTGAGCAGCGAGATCACGGCCTGCAGATCGTCGCGCTTCTTGCTGCTCACCCGCAGCTCGTCGCCCTGGATCTGCGCCTTCACGCCCTTGGGGCCCTCGTCGCGGATCTTCTTGGAGATCTTCTTGGCCTTCTCGGTGTCGATGCCCTGCACCAGCGTGCCGGTGATCTTGAACACCTTGCCCGAGGCCTGCGGCTCACCGGCGTCGAACGCCTTGAGCGAGATGTCGCGCCGGATCAGCTTCTCCTTGAACACCTCGAGCGCCGCCTTCACCCGCTCCTCGGCATTGGCGGTGAGCACGATGGCCTCCTCGCCGGACCAGGCGATCGAGGCGTCGGTGCCCTTGAAGTCGTAGCGGGAGTTCAGCTCCTTCTCCGCCTGATGCAGCGCATTGTCGACCTCCTGCCGGTCGACCTTGCTCACCACGTCGAATGACGAATCAGCCACACTGCGCTCCTGTTCTTCGGAAGGTCCGTACAACTCCGCGGCAAGACTGCCTCACCGCCGAGACAGTTGTACCCGTAACGCGCCGTAGCGCGCGCCCGCAGGGGGTCTGTGCAGGCGGTTTGCATCCCCGGGGTGGGTTCGTTGTAAGCTGCTCAGCGCACCGGAAACGGCGCACAAGGCAGATTGCCCGAGCGGCCAATGGGAGCAGACTGTAAATCTGTCGGCGCAAGCCTACGTAGGTTCGAATCCTACATCTGCCACATCGAACCCCGTCGATCATCAAGATCGGCGGGGTTTTCTGTTCCGCCTCCCCGGGACTTTGGGCCAGACTCAGGCGCGTGACCCGGTTCTCGACGCGGCAAGCTTGATCGAGGCGCTGAGTCAGCCCCTACCCGGTGAGTTACCCATGTGCTTGCGCAATCAGTGGTCTGGTTGGCGGCAAAAAGCTGCTCCCACCTGGCGATTTGGTGCTCATCGGTTGCAGTGTGTAATCTCTTTCAGGACGCCGGAGCACGGGGTCGCTCTGATCGGTTCGCCGACCAAGACTCTGTGCCACGTAGTCATGCCCCCTTAGCTCAGTCGGCAGAGCGTTTCCATGGTAAGGAAAAGGTCAACGGTTCGATTCCGTTAGGGGGCTCGCCGGATTGCCGGTGGTGACCGACTTTCCCGCCGGCCCCACCGTAATAGGTCCGCCGTGGCGGTGTAGCTCAGTCGGTAGAGCAAACGACTCATAATCGTTGTGTCGCCGGTTCAAGTCCGGCCATCGCTACCAATAACGACTCAGCCCAGACCGGAAAGAAGGCATATCGTGGCCGCGAAGTCCACCGATGTCCGGCCAAAGATCACCTTGGCCTGCGAAGAGTGCAAGCACCGCAACTACATCACCAAGAAGAACCGGCGCAACGACCCGGACCGCCTCGAGCTGAAGAAGTTCTGCCCGAACTGCGGCACCCACCGGGCGCACCGCGAATCGCGCTGATTCGAAACAAAAACATCTGCCGAAGGCCGGACGAAAGTCCGGCCTTCGTGCGTTTTCCAGACCGGTCGCCAGGGGTGTGCGCGCACAAGTCGGTAATGTGCCACGCTGTGACAGTGAACACCGGAACTGACGAAGCGGTCTCGGCCGCAGCCGCCGAACCATTCGATCCCGCCGCCCACGCGGCCTCGATGGTCGGCCACCACTACCGGGTCGACGACTATTACGAGGTCGGTCGCGAAAAGGTGCGTGAATACGCCCGCGCCGTGCAGGACTACCACCCGGTGCACTGGGACGAGGACATCGCGCGCGAATACGGCCACTCCGGTCTGCTCGCCCCGCTCACCTTCATCTCCCTGGTCGGCATCCTGGCCCAGCGCCGGTTGTTCGAGGAGATCGTCACCGGATACGACCTCAGCCAGATCATGCAGACCGATCAGATCCTGGAATTCCACCGGCCGATCCGCGTCGGCGATCGGCTCACCTGTGACGTTTATCTGCATTCGTTCCGGCAGGCATTCGGCGGCGACATCATCGTGACCAAGAACATCGTCACCGACGCCGACGACGAATTGGTGCTCACCACCTACACCACTCTCATCGGACGCAGCGGCGGCGATATCGATCCGAATATGTCGGCGGCCGTCCGCAATGTGCTCATGCACGGCCTCGGCAACGACGAACCGGCACACCACGCGCCGAGCGACGCCTTCACCGCGATCATCCCGGACCCGGTGACCAAGAACCCGGAACCGCAGACCAGTACCCACGCGCTCGCCTTCGAAAGCATCGCGGTCGGCGACGAACTGCCCGCCCGGACGGTCCGGCTCACCCGCGGCGACCTGGTGAACTACGCCGGCGTCTCCGGTGACGCCAACCCCATTCACTGGAGTGACGAGATCGTCAAACTCGTCGGTCTCGACAACGTGGTGGCCCACGGCATGCTCACCATGGGTCTCGGCGGCGGCTTCGTCACCTCCTGGCTCGGCGACCCGGGTGCGGTGAAGGAATACAACGTGCGCTTCACCAGCCCCGTCTACGTGCGTGCCGATGCACCGGCCGAGGTGGATTTCACGGGTAAGGTGAAGTCGGTCGACCCGGAGACCCGAACGGCCGTCGTCGCCATCACGGCGAAATCGGCGGGCAAGAAGATCTTCGGCCGCGCCACGGCAACAGTTCAGCTGGCCTGACCTGGTCGAGCGTCCCGATTGGCACATTGCCCACGCGGTAACGTACACTCGGGACTCTGGGGTCACCGGCTGCTGCGCGCTGACTTCCCGGGAGCCTGCTCCCATGGAAGCGGCGCGCGTGTTGTGTGTGATGCCGACCCTGGAAAAGACGGCTCGCAAGAGTCGATAATCGAATATCGATTGTGGTTGGACGTATCGGCCAAGGCCGGTCCAACCGAAGGGGCGTAGCTCAATTGGCAGAGCAGCGGTCTCCAAAACCGCAGGTTGCAGGTTCAAGTCCTGTCGCCCCTGCCCTGAATGCCAGCGACGAGAGAGGATCGACGTGACGGACGAGCGGGATACTCGCGCCGAAGACGGCGACGATACCGCCGCTGCCACTCGGCCGAGCGGCAAGCGGACTGCTCGTCGTGCGCGCACGTCGGACTCTCCGGTGACCACCGGTTCGGTGGCCATGCTCGACCGGCCGTCGAACTCGCGCAAGGCGGACAAGACTGCCGGTAAGGCCAAGACGGGCAACCCGTTCAAGCGGCTGCTCAAGTTCCTGCGAGAGGTCATCGCGGAACTGCGCAAGGTGATCTGGCCCAACCGGAAGCAGATGGTCACCTATACGACCGTCGTTCTGGTGTTCGTGGTCTTCATGGTCGCGTTCATCGCCGGGATCGACGTAGCGTTCGTCAAGGGTGTCGACTGGCTGTTCGGCTGATCGCCGACACCCACGCCGGTAGCCGATCGCGGGCCGGAACGGCGGAGTGTGCCTCCGCGCACCCGACCCGGCCCAGAGGATGTACGTGACGACACAGGAAGCGAGTGCCTCAGTGAGCACCCCGGAGAACGACACCAACGACGAGTTCCCGGTTGACGACACTGTCGCGGCGGACAACGCCACCGACGAGGTCGAGGCCACCACCGAGCTCGCTGACGAGGCCGCCGACGCCGTCGTCGAGGACACCACGGTTCCCACCGAGGAAGACCCCGAAGCCGACCCCGTCGAGTCGATGAAGGCCAAGCTGCGCCGCGTCCCCGGCGACTGGTACGTCGTGCACTCCTACGCCGGTTACGAGAACAAGGTCAAGACCAACCTCGAGACCCGCGTGCAGAACCTCGGACTGGAGGACTACATCTTCCAGGTCGAGGTACCGACCGAAGAGGTCACCGAGATCAAGAACGGGCAGAAGAAGAACGTCAACCGCAAGGTGCTGCCCGGCTACATCCTGGTCCGGATGGAACTGAACAACGAGTCGTGGGGCGCGGTGCGCAACACTCCCGGCGTCACCGGCTTCGTCGGTATGACCGGCGGCGGCCCGGGCGCCAAGCCCACCCCGCTGACCATCAACGAGGTCGTGAAGTTCCTGGTTCCGGCCGGTGCGCAGGCCCAGAAGAAGGCGGCCGCGGCCGCTGCTTCGGGTGGCGCCGACACCGGTGCCGCCGCCGCGGGCAAGCCGACCATCGAGGTCGACTTCGAGGTCGGCGAGTCGGTCACCGTGATGGACGGCCCGTTCGCGACGCTGCCCGCCAGCATCAGCGAGGTCAACGCCGAGCAGCAGAAGCTCAAGGTGCTCGTGTCGATCTTCGGTCGCGAGACCCCGGTGGAGCTGAACTTCACCCAGGTTTCCAAGATCTAGCTCGAACCAGCTTCGCAACGGCACCGCCTCGGCGGTGCCGTTGTCGTTTCCCGACCCTCCCGGCTGCGGCGCCCGCGACGCGGTTCGGTAGAGTGTGACAGTTCGTGTGTAGACCCCCTCCAGGCGTTTTCCGTCCGGTGTGACGGTCGTGCGCGAATGCCGGGCTTGGACCCGGCGTGGGAGCGATCCCGCAACAGGCTTACGGCAACCGTAAGGAACCGAAACCCAAGGAAGAAAGATGCCCCCCAAGAAGAAGAAGCTCGCCGGGATCATCAAGCTGCAGATCCAGGCCGGCGCCGCGAACCCGGCCCCTCCGGTCGGCCCCGCGCTCGGTCAGCACGGCGTCAACATCATGGAGTTCTGCAAGGCGTACAACGCCGCGACCGAGTCGCAGCGTGGCAACGTCATCCCGGTCGAGATCTCGGTGTACGAGGACCGGTCGTTCGACTTCAAGCTGAAGACCCCGCCCGCCGCCAAGCTGCTGCTCAAGGCCGCCGGTGTGCAGAAGGGCTCGGCCGAGCCGCACAAGACCAAGGTCGCCAAGGTCACTATGGACCAGGTCCGGGAGATCGCCAAGACCAAGCAGGAAGACCTGAACGCCAACGACATCGAGCAGGCCGCGAAGATCATCGCCGGCACCGCTCGTTCGATGGGTATCACCGTCGAAGGCTGAGCGACTCGCTCACGTGGGAGGGCCGGCCAGGCCCGTAACACCACATCTGAACTCGAACATTAAGGACAGAGAAACATGGCAAAGCGAAGCAAGGCGTATCTCGCCGCTGCTGAGAAGGTCGATCGCGACAAGCTGTACTCCCCGCTGGCCGCCGCGCGCCTGGCGAAGGAGACCGCGACCACCAAGACCGACGCGACCGTCGAGGTCGCCGTCCGTCTGGGCGTCGATCCCCGCAAGGCCGACCAGATGGTCCGTGGCACCGTCAACCTGCCGCACGGCACCGGTAAGACCGCCCGCGTCATCGTGTTCGCCGCCGGCGAGAAGGCCGCCGAGGCCGAGGCCGCCGGTGCCGACGCCGTTGGCGCCGAGGACCTGATCGAGCGGATCCAGGGCGGCTGGCTCGACTTCGACGCCGCGATCGCCACCCCGGATCAGATGGCCAAGGTCGGCCGCATCGCGCGTGTCCTCGGCCCGCGTGGTCTGATGCCGAACCCGAAGACGGGCACCGTCACCAACGATGTGACCAAGGCGGTCAACGACATCAAGGGCGGCAAGATCAACTTCCGCGTCGACAAGCAGGCCAACCTGCACTTCGTCATCGGCAAGGCGTCGTTCGACGACTCGAAGCTGGTGGAGAACTACGGTGCCGCGCTGGACGAGATCCTGCGTGTGAAGCCGTCGACCGCCAAGGGGCGCTACGTCAAGAAGATCACGGTTTCGACCAACACCGGCCCGGGCATCCCGGTGGACCCGAACCGCACCCGCAACCTCCTCGACGAGGACGCGTGAGCTTCTGACAGGTAGCTCCTGAACAACCGCGAGGGTGGGAACGCACTGCGTTCCCACCCTCGCGGCGTTTCAGCGCTCGGTGTCGTCGGTGTCGCGCCAGGCGAGCAGTACGGACTCGCCGCTGTGTGGTTTCCAGGGCAGGAAGATCGCCACGATCACCGCGCAGACGAGGACCGCGCCGGTCGCGACGAGGGAGGCGGCGTGTGCGCCCTGCAGGGTTGCCGTCTTCATGGCGACGATGAGGTTCTCGCGCTGAGTTTCGAGGAACGGGGCGAGTTCGCGTTTGCGCAGCTCGAGGACGCTGAGGGGGCTGGCTTTGACCAGGCTCTTCTCGTTGTCGTTCATGATGCCGACCGGGATGGCGTCGATTCGGGCACCGATCCGGCTGGTGTAGTACGAGGCGACGATCGAGCCGAGGACCGCGACGCCGAGGGTGCCGCCGATCTCACGGGTGGTGTCGTTGACCGCCGAACCCGCGCCCGCCTCCTCCAGTGGGAGCGCCGACATGATCGATTCGGTGGCCGGTCCCTGCACGATGCCGAGGCCGAGTGCCATCGACACCATCGACGGCAGCACCCCGATCAGATAGCTGCTGTCCACGGTGACCTGTCCGCCCAGATAGAGGCCGAGGCCGGTGAGCAGCAGACCGATCACCAGGACCGCCGTGGTGCCGACTCGTTGCGCGAGCAGGGTCGCGACGGGGGCGCCGATCGCCACCGAGAACGCGAACGGCAGCGAGGCGATACCGAATTCGAGTGGCGTGTATTCGCGGACGCCCTGGAAGTACTGCGTGATCAGGAACAGGAACCCGAACATCGAGAAGTAACCGATGGCAATGGCCAAGGCGGGCAACGAGAATCGTCGATTGCGGAACAGGCGCATGTCGAGAATCGGTGCGGGCGTGCGCAATTCCCAGATCACGAAGGCGGCGAGCAGGAGCGCGCCGAGTGTGGCGGTGCAGAGGGTGGTGAGCGAAAGCCAGCCGTTGTGCGGTGCCTCGATGATCGCCCACACCACCAGCGTGATGCCGGCGATCGAGAGTCCGATCCCGGGTAGATCCAGCTTGCCGACCTGGTCGGCTCGCGATTCCGGCACCCAGATCAGCGTCGCGATCAATGCGGCCAGTGCCACCGGCACATTGATCCAGAACACCGAGTGCCAGCTGAAGTGCTCGAGCAGCCACCCGCCCGAGATCGGGCCGATGGCGATGGCGAAGCCCGCCATCGCGGTCCAGGCGGCGATGGCGAGCGCGCGTTCTCTTCGGTCGGTGAAGATGTTGATGATCAGGGCGAGGGTGGCGGGGAAGACGGCGGCGGCGAAGACGCCCATCGCCGCGCGGGCCGCGATGACCTGGGTCATCGACTCGGCGAAAGCGCCGCCGACCGACATGACGGCGATGCCGACCAGGCCGATCGTCATGATCCGCCTGCGGCCGTACCGGTCACCGAGATTGCCCGCGGCGAGCAGTAGTCCGGCGAAGGTGAGGGTGTAGGCATCGACGACCCACTGCAGGCCGGAGACGCCGGTGGCGAGCTGGACGCCGATGGAGGGGAGAGCGACGTTGACGATGGTGTTGTCGAGGACGACCAGCAGTTCGGCCAGACAGATCACGGCGAGTGCGAGGAATCGCCGGGAACGCCGGTCCAGCAACACTGGTGGAGCGACTACGGAGGTTGTCATAGGCCAGGAGTGAACCAGGTTACTGTCACCCTGCGTAACACCTTTCAGGTGCGATTGCTACCACAATGTAGGAACCGAAGTGGCCTGGATCACAAGATATTCGGGCGTTCCGGGCACTGCCGACCCGTTTTGGCAGATGAGGGTGGGTGCAGGTACAGTGGAATCCGGTCGTCGACCTGTTCGATGACTACCCATTCGTTCTACCGAAGACCGTTGGTCGTCGATGCCGCTCGCGCGGTATTCGATCGAAGGTCCGGCGACATTGCCGGCGGCCCACGCAGGGAGAGCTGAGGCAGAGGAATTCTATTCTTTCGCGCCCCGGTACGCCTTGCGTCCGGGGCGTTAGTTTTGTCGCCGGCCCCTGATTCGGTAGTGCGCGTTCACGAACCGACATCAGAGAGGAGGCGAAGTATGGCGAAGCCTGAAAAGGTCACCGCTGTCGCGGAGATCGCGGAGCAGTTCAAGAACTCCACGGCCACTGTCGTCACGGAATACCGTGGCCTGTCGGTCGGCAAGCTCACCGAGCTGCGTCGCGCGCTGGGCGCCGGTGCCACGTACTCCGTCGCCAAGAACACCCTGGTCAAGCGTGCGGCCGCGGAAGCGGGCATCGAGGGCCTTGACGACTTGTTCGTCGGACCGACCGCCATCACCTTCATCCAGGGTGAGCCGGTCGACGCCGCGAAGGCCATCAAGACCTTCGCCAAGGAGAACAAGGCGCTCATCATCAAGGGCGGCTACATGGACGGCGCTGCGCTGTCCGTGTCCGAGGTCGAGAAGATCGCCGACCTGGAGAGCCGTGAGGTCCTGCTGGCCAAGCTGGCCGGCGCGATGAAGGGCAACATGTCCAAGGCTGCCGGGCTGTTCTCGGCTCCTGCCGGTCAGGTGGCCCGTCTGGCCGCCGCGCTGCAGGAGAAGAAGCAGGCCGAAGGCGCTGCCGAGTAATACCCCCGCACGGGTGTTACCGCCCGCGCACCAAGACATTCACCACCGAAAGGAACAATCATGGCCAAGCTGTCCACCGAAGAGCTGCTCGACGTTTTCTCGGAGATGACCCTGCTGGAGCTCTCGGGCTTCGTGAAGGCGTTCGAGGAGAAGTTCGAGGTCACCGCTGCTGCCCCCGTCGCCGTCGCCGCCGCCGGTGGCGCCGCTGCTCCGGCCGAGGCCGCTGAGGAGCAGGACGAGTTCGACGTCATCCTCGAGGGTGCGGGCGACAAGAAGATCCAGGTCATCAAGGTGGTCCGTGAGATCGTCTCGGGCCTGGGCCTGAAGGAAGCCAAGGACCTGGTCGAGGGTGCCCCGAAGCCGATCCTGGAGAAGGTCGCCAAGGACGCCGCCGAGGCTGCCAAGGCGAAGCTGGAAGAGGCCGGCGCCAAGGTCTCGGTCAAGTAATTCAGCGCTTCGCGTAGACGAACGGGCGGTCCCTCAGGGGGCCGCCCGTTTGTTATATATACGGACATGGGAAAGTGATACGCGCTGTAGCGCATGGTCGGGGTTACTCTTCAGTCATGTAGAGGTGTGCCCCGTCTCACTCATGGGTTACAGTGACCGGACCCACAGTGTCGTGACGCACCGCCGAGATGTGAGCGCGCGGTGAGCGGGTGGGGTGCTCGCAGGATCAATGGAGGTAGGCGTGGGCGTCGAGGTCAGGACCGAGGGTGTAACCAAGTCCTTCGGTTCACAGCGAATTTGGCAGGACGTGTCGATCACGCTCCCTTCGGGCGAGGTGAGCGCGCTGCTCGGCCCCTCGGGTACGGGTAAGTCGGTGTTCCTGAAATCGCTCATCGGTCTGCTGCGGCCCGAGCGCGGGTCCATCTTCATCGATGGCACCGATATCACCACCTGCTCCAACAAGGAGCTCTACGAGATCCGCAAACTGTTCGGCGTGCTCTTCCAGGACGGCGCGCTGTTCGGCTCGATGAATCTGTTCGACAACATCGCGTTCCCGCTGCGCGAGCACACCAAGAAGTCGGAAACCGAGATCCGTCGCATCGTGATGGAGAAGCTCGAGCTCACCGGTCTGCTCGGCGCCGAGAACAAACTGCCCGGCGAGATCTCCGGTGGTATGCGCAAGCGCGCCGGCCTGGCCCGTGCGCTGGTGCTCGACCCGCAGATCATCCTCGTCGACGAGCCCGACTCCGGCCTCGACCCGGTGCGTACCTCGTACCTGGCGCAGCTGCTGCTCAACATCAACGCCCAGATCGACGCGACGATCCTCATCGTGACGCACAACATCAACCTGGCCCGTACCGTGCCCGACAACATCGGCATGCTGTTCCGTCGTCAGCTGGTGATGTTCGGCCCGCGTGAGGTGCTGCTCACCAGCGAGGAGCCGGTGGTCAAGCAGTTCCTCAACGGTCGCATGATCGGCCCGATCGGTATGTCCGAGGAGAAGGACGAGGCGCAGATGGCGCGCGAGCAGGCGCTCGTCGACGCCGGTCACCACCACGGTGGCGCCGAGGAGATCGAGGGCATCATCCCGCAGATGAAGGCCGAGCCGGGCATGCCCGCACGCCAGGCTGTCTACCGCCGTCAGGCCCGTGTGCGCGAGATCATGCACACCCTGCCCGCCGCGGCCCAGGCCGCCATCCGCGAGTCGCTGGCCGAGTCCGACGACACCCAGGTGATGGCCGCCTACGGGGGCAACGATCACCCCACCGAATCGTTCAAAGCGATGCCGCACGGCCAGACCAACGGCTGACAAGTTTCGTCTCGAAAGGCCCCGGGTTCGCCCGGGGCCTTTCGCGTTCCTGTGCCAGAAAGCGCCCTGACCTGGCGTTCTACGGGATGGCGCACACGGCGCGTCGCGGGTAAAATGGCCGCGGTTCGGGCGGGGATGCCCAGCGCGCCAGGCGATCTCGATCTCGGACACGGAGCCGCCGCGCCACTTGACGAGCCGGTCGCGAACCGTCACCCTATTCACAACAGCGTCTGCTGTTACAGGGGCTTCGGCGCCCGAGTTTCCGACGCGGCCAGCGTCCCGGGACTTCGGCGCGTTTGCCGTCCGAGTGATGACTCGGATGGTATGTTGACACCCCCTTGCATAGGGGTGTAAGTTTGGACGTTGCGCTGGCTGCCTCCTGTCCACACCTTGATTCGCACTCGTAAGTTCCACCTTCCGGTGTTACTTCCGCTGCTGCCTGTTCAGGTTTCGTTCGGGTCGTAACCAGCGGAACTCGTAGCAGACAAGCGACGGTCGCGGACCACCACGCGACGCGCGTGAGGTGCTGGAAGGACGCATCTTGGCAGTCTCCACCCAGACCAAGGCTGGTATCCCCGGAGCCCCGTTGAGGGTTTCGTTCGCGAAGATCCGAGAGCCCTTGGAGGTGCCCGGACTTCTCGACCTACAAACGGACTCGTTCGCCTGGTTGGTCGGTTCTCCCGACTGGCGTGAGAAGGCGGCCGCACGCGGCGACGTCGGTCTCGCAGGCGGCCTCGAAGAGGTGCTCGAAGAGCTCTCGCCGATCGAGGATTTCTCCGGTTCGATGTCCCTGTCGTTCTCCGACCCGCGCTTCGAAGAGGTCAAGGCCTCCATCGATGAGTGCAAAGAGAAGGACATGACCTACGCGGCGCCTCTGTTCGTCACCGCGGAGTTCATCAACAACAACACCGGCGAGATCAAGAGCCAGACCGTCTTCATGGGTGATTTCCCCATGATGACCGACAAGGGCACCTTCATCATCAACGGCACCGAGCGTGTCGTCGTCTCCCAGCTCGTGCGTTCCCCCGGCGTGTACTTCGATCACAGCATCGACAAGGCCACCGAGAAGGACCTGCACAGCGTGCGCGTGATCCCGTCGCGCGGTGCCTGGCTGGAATTCGACGTCGACAAGCGCGACACCGTCGGTGTCCGCATCGACCGCAAGCGCCGTCAGCCGGTCACCGTGCTGCTCAAGGCACTCGGCATGACCACCGAGGAGATCGTCGAGCGTTTCGGCTTCTCCGAGATCATGATGTCGACCCTGGAGAAGGACAGCACGCCCGGCCAGGACGAGGCGCTGCTCGACATCTACCGCAAGCTGCGTCCGGGCGAGCCGCCGACCAAGGAGTCCGCGCAGACTCTGCTGGAGAACCTGTTCTTCAAGGAGAAGCGCTACGACCTGGCGCGCGTCGGTCGCTACAAGATCAACAAGAAGCTCGGCATCAACCTCGACAAGCCGGTCACTTCCTCGGTGCTCACCAAGGAAGACATCGTCGACACCATCGAGTACCTGGTGCGTCTGCACGCCGGTGACCGCTCGATGACCGCCCCCGGCGGCGAAGAGGTCCCCGTCGAGATCGACGACATCGACCACTTCGGTAACCGTCGTCTGCGCACCGTCGGCGAGCTGATCCAGAACCAGATCCGCGTGGGCCTGTCCCGCATGGAGCGCGTGGTCCGCGAGCGGATGACGACTCAGGACGTCGAGGCGATCACGCCGCAGACCCTGATCAACATCCGTCCCGTGGTCGCGGCGATCAAGGAGTTCTTCGGAACCTCCCAGCTGTCGCAGTTCATGGACCAGAACAACCCGCTGTCGGGTCTCACCCACAAGCGCCGCCTGTCGGCGCTGGGCCCGGGTGGTCTGTCCCGTGAGCGTGCCGGTCTGGAAGTTCGTGACGTCCACCCGTCGCACTACGGCCGCATGTGCCCGATCGAGACCCCGGAAGGCCCGAACATCGGCCTGATCGGTTCGCTGTCGGTGTACGCGCGGGTCAACCCGTTCGGCTTCATCGAGACGCCGTACCGCAAGGTCGTCGACGGCAAGGTCACCGACGAGGTCAAGTACCTCACGGCCGACGAGGAAGACCGTTACGTCCGCGCGCAGGCCAACTCGCCGGTCGACGCCGAGGGTCGCTTCATCGAGGAGAAGGTCCTCGTGCGGCGCGCCGGTGAAGAGGTCGAGTTCGTCTCGCCGTCGCAGGTCGACTACATGGACATCTCGCCGCGCCAGATGGTGTCGGTCGCGACGGCCATGATCCCGTTCCTCGAGCACGACGACGCCAACCGTGCCCTCATGGGTGCGAACATGCAGCGTCAGGCCGTGCCGCTGATCCGTTCCGAGGCTCCCATCGTGGGCACCGGTATGGAGCTGCGCGCCGCGGTCGACGCAGGCGATGTCGTGGTGAACGAGAAGTCGGGTGTGGTCGAGGAGGTCTCGGCCGACTACGTCACCGTGATGGCCGACGACGGCAGCCGCAAGTCCTACCGGATGCGCAAGTTCAACCGCTCCAACCAGGGCACCTGCTCCAACCAGCGTCCGATCGTGGACGAGGGTCAGCGGGTCGAGGCCGGTCAGGTGCTGGCCGACGGTCCCTGCACCGAGAACGGTGAGATGGCGCTGGGCAAGAACCTGCTCGTCGCGATCATGCCGTGGGAAGGCCACAACTACGAGGACGCGATCATCCTGTCGCAGCGCCTCGTGGAAGAGGACGTTCTCACCTCGATCCACATCGAAGAGCACGAGATCGACGCCCGCGACACCAAGCTGGGCGCCGAGGAGATCACCCGGGACATCCCGAACGTCTCCGACGAGGTGCTGGCCGACCTGGACGAGCGCGGCATCATCCGCATCGGTGCCGAGGTTCGCGACGGCGACATCCTGGTCGGCAAGGTCACGCCCAAGGGCGAGACCGAGCTCACCCCGGAAGAGCGCCTGCTGCGTGCCATCTTCGGTGAGAAGGCGCGCGAAGTGCGCGACACCTCGCTGAAGGTGCCCCACGGTGAGTCCGGCAAGGTCATCGGCATCCGCGTGTTCTCGCGCGAGGACGACGACGATCTGCCTCCCGGCGTGAACGAGCTGGTCCGTGTCTACGTGGCGCAGAAGCGCAAGATCCAGGACGGCGACAAGCTCGCCGGCCGCCACGGCAACAAGGGCGTCATCGGCAAGATCCTCCCCGTGGAGGACATGCCGTTCATGCCCGACGGCACCCCGGTCGACATCATCCTGAACACCCACGGTGTGCCGCGTCGTATGAACATCGGCCAGATCCTGGAAACCCATCTCGGGTGGATCGGTAAGGCCGGCTGGAACATCGATGTGGCCTCGGACGGCACTCGTCCCGAGTGGGCGGCCACGCTGCCCGAGGAGATGCTGGCCGCACCGGCCGACTCGAACATCGCGACGCCCGTCTTCGACGGCGCGAAGGACAACGAGCTCACCGGTCTGCTCGGCTCGACGCTGCCCAACCGTGACGGTGAGCGGATGGTCGACGCCGACGGCAAGGCGACCCTGTTCGACGGTCGTTCCGGCGAGCCGTTCCCGTACCCGGTCGCGGTCGGTTACATGTACATCCTGAAGCTGCACCACCTGGTCGACGACAAGATCCACGCGCGTTCGACCGGTCCGTACTCGATGATCACGCAGCAGCCGCTGGGTGGTAAGGCCCAGTTCGGTGGTCAGCGTTTCGGTGAGATGGAGTGCTGGGCCATGCAGGCCTACGGTGCGGCGTACACGCTGCAGGAGCTCCTGACCATCAAGTCCGACGACGTGGTCGGCCGCGTGAAGGTCTACGAGGCCATCGTCAAGGGCGAGAACATTCCGGAGCCGGGCATTCCGGAGTCGTTCAAGGTGCTCCTCAAGGAACTCCAGTCGCTGTGCCTCAACGTGGAGGTCCTGTCTTCGGACGGCGCCGCGATCGAGATGCGTGACGGTGACGACGAGGATCTGGAGCGCGCCGCGGCGAACCTGGGCATCAACCTGTCCAGGAACGAAGCGGCCACTGTCGACGATTTGGCGAACTAGGTGGTAAGCGCGGTGCGGGTGTCTCCGGAAAAGACGCCCGCATCGCGCACCGCGCTCGACAACTAGTGAACTTTTGCTCGAATTCGACCCGAACAGGGGAAAGGAAGTTACGTGCTAGACGTCAACTTCTTCGATGAACTCCGGATCGGCCTGGCCTCTGCCGAAGACATTCGCAACTGGTCCTACGGCGAGGTCAAGAAGCCGGAGACCATCAACTACCGCACGCTCAAGCCGGAGAAGGACGGGCTCTTCTGCGAGAAGATCTTCGGCCCCACCCGGGACTGGGAGTGCTACTGCGGCAAGTACAAGCGCGTCCGCTTCAAGGGCATCATCTGTGAGCGCTGTGGCGTCGAGGTGACTCGCGCCAAGGTGCGTCGTGAGCGCATGGGCCACATCGAGCTGGCCGCACCGGTCACCCACATCTGGTACTTCAAGGGCGTTCCGTCGCGCTTGGGCTACCTGCTGGATCTGGCGCCGAAGGATCTCGAGAAGATCATCTACTTCGCCGCCTACGTCATCGTCGGTGTCGACGAGGAGCTGCGCCACAACGAGCTCAGCACCCTCGAGGCCGAGATGGAGGTCGAGAAGAAGGCTGTCGCCGATCAGCGCGACGCCGATCTCGAGGCCCGCGCGCAGAAGCTCGAGGCCGACCTGGCCGAGCTGGAGGCCGAGGGCGCCAAGTCCGACGTGCGCCGCAAGGTCAAGGACGGCGGCGAGCGCGAAATGCGTCAGCTGCGCGACCGTGCCCAGCGTGAGCTGGATCGTCTCGACGAGATCTGGACCACCTTCACCAAGCTGTCGGTCAAGCAGCTCATCGTCGACGAGGTGCTCTACCGCGAGCTCGTCGACCGCTACGGCGAGTACTTCACCGGTGCCATGGGTGCGGAGTCCATCCAGAAGCTGATGGAGAACTTCGACATCGACGCCGAGGCCGAGTCGCTGCGCGAGACCATCCGCAGCGGTAAGGGCCAGAAGAAGCTGCGCGCGCTCAAGCGCCTCAAGGTCGTCGCGGCCTTCCAGGCCAACGGCAACTCGCCCATGGGCATGGTGCTCGACGCCGTTCCGGTGATCCCGCCGGAGCTGCGCCCGATGGTTCAGCTCGACGGTGGCCGTTTCGCCACCTCCGACCTGAACGACCTGTACCGCCGCGTGATCAACCGCAACAACCGCCTCAAGCGACTGATCGATCTGGGTGCGCCCGAGATCATCGTCAACAACGAGAAGCGGATGCTGCAGGAGTCCGTCGACGCGCTGTTCGACAACGGTCGTCGTGGTCGCCCGGTCACCGGTCCGGGTAACCGCCCGCTGAAGTCGCTGAGCGATCTGCTCAAGGGCAAGCAGGGTCGTTTCCGTCAGAACCTGCTCGGTAAGCGTGTCGACTACTCGGGCCGTTCGGTCATCGTGGTCGGTCCGCAGCTGAAGCTGCACCAGTGTGGTCTGCCGAAGCTGATGGCGCTCGAACTGTTCAAGCCGTTCGTCATGAAGCGTCTGGTGGATCTCAACCACGCGCAGAACATCAAGTCCGCCAAGCGGATGGTCGAGCGTCAGCGTCCCCAGGTGTGGGATGTCCTCGAAGAGGTCATCGCCGAGCACCCGGTGATGCTGAACCGTGCGCCCACCCTGCACCGCCTCGGTATCCAGGCCTTCGAGCCGCAGCTGGTGGAAGGCAAGGCCATCCAGCTGCACCCGCTGGTGTGTGAGGCGTTCAACGCCGACTTCGACGGTGACCAGATGGCCGTGCACCTTCCGCTGTCGGCGGAGGCGCAGGCCGAGGCGCGCATCCTGATGCTGTCGTCGAACAACATCCTGTCCCCGGCGTCGGGTCGCCCGCTGGCGATGCCGCGTCTGGACATGGTGACCGGCCTGTTCTACCTGACTCGTCTCGACGAGAACGGTGTCGGCACCTACCGGGCCGGCGGCAAGGACACCCCGGAGTTCGGCGTGTACTCCTCGCCCGCCGAGGCGCAGATGGCCGTCGACCGCGGTGAGCTCACCGTGCGTTCGATGATCAAGGTGCGGCTCACCGAGCAGCGCCCGCCGAAGGAGATCGAGGCGGAGCTGTTCCCCGAGGGGTGGCACCGTGGCGATGCCTGGCTCGCCGAGACCACGCTCGGTCGCGTGATCTTCAACGAGCTGCTCCCGGCGGACTACGCGTTCATCAACGAGCCGATGCCGAAGAAGCGTCAGGCCACGATCATCAACGATCTGGCCGAGCGCTACCCGATGATCGTCGTCGCCCAGACCGTCGACAAGCTCAAGGACGCGGGCTTCTACTGGGCCACGCGTTCGGGTGTCACCGTCTCCATGTCGGACGTGCTCGTTCCGCCGGAGAAGGCCGACATCATGGAGCGCTACGAGGGCATGGCCGACCAGATCGAGAAGAAGTACCAGCGTGGTGCTCTCGATCACCAGGAGCGCAACAACGCCCTGGTCAAGATCTGGCAGGAAGCGACCGAAGAGGTCGGTGCGGCGCTGCGCACCCACTACCCGGCCGACAACCCGATCATCACGATCGTCGACTCGGGTGCCACGGGTAACTTCACCCAGACCCGTACCCTCGCCGGTATGAAGGGCCTGGTGACGAACCCGAAGGGTGAGTTCATCCCGCGCCCGATCAAGTCCTCGTTCCGTGAGGGCCTGACCGTGCTCGAGTACTTCATCAACACCCACGGTGCTCGTAAGGGTCTGGCCGACACCGCGCTTCGTACCGCCGACTCGGGTTACCTGACCCGTCGTCTGGTGGACGTCTCTCAGGACGTCATCGTGCGCGAGCACGACTGTGGCACCGAGCGCGGCATCGTGGTGCCGATCGCGGAGAAGCAGGCCGACGGCACGATCATCCGTGACGCGCACGTGGAGACCTCGACCTTCGCCCGCACCCTGGCGCAGGATGCGGTCGACGCGAGCGGCAACGTCATCGTGGCGAAGGGTGCCGACCTCGGCGACCCCGCGCTCGAGGCGCTGCTCGAGGCCGGTATCACCGAGGTGAAGGTCCGCTCCGTGCTGACCTGCACCACCGGCACCGGCGTCTGCGCCACCTGCTACGGCCGTTCGATGGCCACCGGCAAGCTGGTCGACATCGGCGAGGCCGTCGGCATCGTCGCCGCCCAGTCCATCGGTGAGCCCGGTACCCAGCTGACCATGCGTACCTTCCACCAGGGTGGCGTCGCAGGCGACGACATCACCGGTGGTCTGCCGCGTGTTCAGGAGCTCTTCGAGGCCCGTGTCCCCAAGGGCAAGGCGCCGATCGCGGAGGTCTCGGGCCGGGTGCGTCTCGAGGACGACGACCGCTTCTACAAGATCACGATCATCCCTGATGACGGGTCGGAGGAAGTCGTCTACGACAAGCTCTCGAAGCGTCAGCGTCTGCGGGTGTTCAAGCACGACGACGGCTCCGAGCGTCTGCTGGCCGACGGTGACCACGTGGAGGTGGGTCAGCAGCTGCTCGAGGGCGCTGCCGATCCGCACGAGGTGCTGCGCGTGATGGGTCCCCGTCAGGTGCAGGTCCACCTGGTCCACGAGGTCCAGGAGGTCTACCGCTCGCAGGGTGTGTCGATCCACGACAAGCACATCGAGGTCATCGTGCGCCAGATGCTGCGTCGCGTGACGATCATCGATTCGGGTGCCACGGAGTTCCTGCCCGGCTCGCTCACCGAGCGTGCCGAGTTCGAGGCCTCGAACCGTCGCGTGGTCGCCGAGGGTGGCGAGCCCGCCTCCGGCCGTCCGGTGCTGATGGGTATCACCAAGGCGTCGCTGGCCACCGATTCGTGGCTGTCGGCGGCCTCCTTCCAGGAGACCACCCGAGTGCTGACGGACGCGGCCATCAACTGCCGCTCCGACAAGCTGATCGGCCTGAAGGAGAACGTGATCATCGGTAAGCTCATCCCGGCCGGTACCGGTATCAACCGTTACCGCAACATCCAGGTGCAGCCGACCGAAGAAGCCCGTGCCGCCGCGTACGCGGTGCCGTCCTACGACGACACCTACTACTCGCCGGACAGCTTCGGCTCCTCCACCGGTGCCGCGGTGCCGCTGGACGACTACGGCTTCAGCGACTACCGCTAAGCAGTAACCGAACGCCCCGCTCCTTTCGAGGAGCGGGGCGTTCGTCGTTCAGTGGCCGCCGTGGTTCGGTATCGTTGACTCATGACCGCGGCCTATGACCACTACCCCGAGCTACATCGGTTGGTCGAGCAGCTACGACCCGAGACCGCCCCGGCGGCTCGCGAGGCATTGCTGCGCCTGGTCAAGTCCAGCACGCCTGACCGGCTTGCGGCGCTGCCGACCTTCGACGGACCGGAAGACCTCAGCGAGCGTATGGACGACGAATTGTTCGATTCGCAGTGACCCTGATAGTTGACGCGAATGTGCTTGTCGCGGTGATGAATCGCAAGGACAAGCGTCACGCCGAAATGAAAGACTACCTATCCTCGCGGACCGACACCTTCATTGTGACGCCCTACATCGTTGCTGAGGTGACCTACTTGCTGCAGAAATATGCTTGCTGGTGCGCATGCCGAGATCCAGTTCATGGAGACGGTGCGTGATGGTGTGTTCTGTGAGGAGTTCGAGCCCGCCGACGCGACCCGCATCGTCGAGCTGATGAAGCAGTTCGCCAGCTTCCCACTCGGCGCCGCCGATGCCTCACTGATCGCCGTCGCCGAGCGCCTACAAGTCCGGGATATAGCATCGGCCGACCACCACTTCCGTGCGGTCCGCACCGCGGGGCTCGACTACATCAACGTCGTTCCTTAGGTTTCTGGCGATCGTAGGTGGTCAGTATGGCTGACGGAGCGTGTCTGGCCTTCCGGAAGGTAGCTCGGATCGGATCGCCGCGAGAGCATCTCGCAGGCGTAGATCAGATGGTCATCGACCCGATTCCACCCCACCCGCGCGGCCAGCGCCCGCTCGACCTCTGCCATCGGATCGTGCACCTTCACCGCCTGGATCGCACCGCATGGGGATCAATCCAGAATAGCGGGACCGTCGTCTGCCGATGCTCCTCGTTTGCAGTTCTGGTCGAAGATCCGCTCCAATATTTCGCGCTGTTCGTTCTCCACCTGCAGTGCCGTGCAGGGTTCGCAGCCCCACCTCGGCGAGAAATCACTGACAACGCAGCCGCCCAGCATGACCTCGCCGCGTTGGGCGGCTTCTTGCAGTGGAGGAGCGGGCATGCCGTAAACGATCCGAGTCATCGGGCCACCGCATTCGGCACAGCGTGGTGCCTCGGCTTCTTTCTTCACCATCTGAGCGTGCCGCAACGAGCGTCGTTGCGTGGTAGATCGGCGCGTTGCCGACTTCTTCTCGCTACGAAAGGCAGAAATGCATGTCGGAATCGCAGCCAATTGCGGCTTGTTCTATGACAGCCCTTATCCGGCAGGGCGAAGTCGGGGCTTTCTAAAACACTGGTACCCGCCTCCTGACTGAGAATCACTCCACCACAGTGGGTTCGGGTCGGCGGGGTGGGGCGGTGCGGGCGTGGGTGGCGTAGAGGGTGAGGCCGACGAAGGTGAGGCCGCCGACCAGGTTGCCCACCACCGTGGGGATTTCGTTCCAGATCAGGTAGTCGCCGATCGAGAAGTCGCCGCCGAGGAGCAGGCCGGAGGGGAAGAGGAACATGTTGACGATGGAGTGTTCGAAGCCCATGTAGAAGAACAGCATGATGGGCATCCACATCGCGATCACCTTGCCCGACACCGAGGTCGACATCATCGCGGCGACCACGCCGGTGGAAACCATCCAGTTGCACAACACAGCGCGGATGAACAGCGTGAGCATGCCCGCGGCGCCGTGGTCGGCGTAGCCCACAGTCCTTGATTCGCCGATGTCGCCGAGCTTTTCGCCGACCACGCTCGGGTCGACGGAGAATCCCATGGTCAGGATGATCGCCATCATCACGGCCACCGTGAACGCGCCGGCGAAGTTGCCGACGAAGACCAGCCCCCAGTTCCGCAACATCGACCGCACCGTGACTCCGCGCCGCTTGTCGATCAGCGCCAGCGGTACCAGCGTGAAAACTCCGGTGAGCAGATCGAATCCGAGCAAGTACAGCATGCAGAAACCGACCGGGAACAGGACGGCGCCGAGCAGCGGCTCCCCGGTGTTCACGGTGATGGTCACCGCGAAGGCGGCGGCGAGGGCGAGGATCGCACCGGCCATGTAGGCGCGGATCACCGTGTCGCGGGTGGACATGAACGCTTTGGCTTCGCCCGCGTCGATCATCTTCTCGACGAAGTCCGCCGGTTTGAGATAGGACATCGAAACCCCTTCATAGTGCCTCTCGCGCAGCAGTTTTCGCCGTGGAGGTTGCCTGCCGATCACGGCAGGTTGCCCCCACGTAAATAGTGGTATTCCACTATGGTGGATAGCCGTCTCCCGATGGGAGGCTGGCGGCGACCCCGAATCGAGGAGCCCGCATGCAACCGATCCTGCCCAAGTCCGCCGCCGCCGATCTGATCGTCGCCGCCCGCCTCCGCAAGGGCATCACGTGGGCGAGCATCGCGGAGTCGATCGGCGCACCACTGGTCTGGACGACCGCGGCCCTGCTCGGCCAGCACCCGATGACCGAGGAGCAGGCGGCCGCCGTCTGCGCGCTGCTCGACCTCGACGACAACGTCGCCGAAAGTTTGCGCCTGCAACCGTCCCGCGGTGCCGACCCGGCGCAACTGTCCGACCCCACGATCTACCGCCTGGTCGAGGCGGTCTCGGTCTACGGTCCGGCGCTCAAAGCACTCATCCACGAGGAGTTCGGCGACGGCATCATGAGCGCCATCAACTTCAACATCGACATCGCTCGCCGCCCCCACCCCGACGGCGACCGTGTCGTCATCACCCTGGACGGCAAGTTCCTCGACTATCGCTGGTGAGAGAGGGAGTTCGAGCAACCTGCCCGCGGCCTGCTTGCTGCCGCGGCCGAGCAGCGAGGACGCGGGCGCCGCGTGTCCTCGGACGACCGAGGACGGGACTCATGTCCGGTCGAGTCGGGGTTCGGCAGTGGGGGATTCGGGGTCGCCGAGAGTGGTGACGGCGGGTTCGCCGAGGCGGACGGCGATGACGCCCAGGAGGATCAAGGCGCCGCCGAGGAGTTGGATGGGGCCGGGGGCTTCGCCGAGGAGGAGCCAGGCGAAGACCAGGGCGGCCAGGACTTCGGTGAGGGCTACGAAGGAGGCGAGGCGGGAGCCGAGGCGGCGGGTGGCGGCGATGCCGGTGACGTAGGAGATGGCGGCGGTGACGATGCCGATGAGGAGGATGGGCAGCCACCAGGGGGTGGTGAAATCGTCGAAGACCACGGGGTTCGTGGTGGCGCGCAGGGGGACGATGCCGATGGTTCCGGCCGCGAGCAGGACCACGCCGCCGATGAGGAGACCGCCTGCGGCGAGGACGGTGCCGGGCAGGTCGCTGCCCTGGTCGGAGAGCACGAAATAGGTTGCCGCGCCGACCATCGAGCCGAGGGCCCAGATGATGCCGACGGGGTCGGTGGAGACGCCGGAGACCACGTCGAGCACCAGCATCAGGCCGGTGATACCGAGAATCGCACCGGCGACGGTCGCCGCGCCGGGGCGCTGCCGGTGCCGCACCCACAACCAGCCGACCACCGCGATCGGCGCCGCGAATTCGATGAGCAACGCGGTGCCGACCTCCATGCGCGCGACCGCGTTGAAATAGGCGAGCTGAGTGCCCGCTACGGCGACCAAACCGTAGGCGACGATGAGTTTCGCGTTGTCGCGCAACAGCTTCCGGTTGTCGCGCAGATGTGGCCAGGCCAGCGGCAACAACACGACGCCTGCGAGCAGCACCCGCACGGCGACCACCGCGGCCGCGCTCCAGCCCGCGTTCATCAACCCACGCGCGAGCGGTCCGGAGAGCCCGAACGACGTGGCCGAGGCGAGGGCGAAGAGCAAGCCGGTGCGCAGCCGCCGGGCCGCCGCGTCATGGGTCAAAGTCTCCATGACTAATGACGGTAGAAACCATGGCGTAATCTGTCAACATGGTTTTTGCTCATGACACCGAGGCGGCGCTGCTGTCGGCTGTGGAGCTGGTGAATTCCGCCGTCGAGCCGGACACGCTCACCGAGATCGCCCAGCTCGACGAGTTCTTCGTCCGGCACGACTACACGGGCGCGCACCGGAGCGACGCGGCGGAACTCTTCGAGGTACGCGCTCTGCGTGGCCCGCTACGCCGGTTGCTGACCAGCGACCGCGACACCGCCGTCGCGCTGGTGAACGAGATCCTGCGCGAGCACCGCGCCGTGCCGCAGCTGGTCCGCCACGGCAGCGTCGACTACCACGTGCACGCCGTCCCCGCCGAGGCCGCGCTCCCGGTGCGCATCGCGGTGGAAACCGCCATGGCGATGATCGATGTCATCCGCGCCGACGACCTGAGCCGCCTCTCGATCTGCGCCGACGACGACTGTGCAGGCCTGGTCCTCGACCTGTCCCGCAACCGCTCGAAGCGCTACTGCAGCACCACCTGCGGCAATCGCAACGCAGTCGCCGCATATCGCGCACGTCAGCGTTGATGCGGTCGGCGCCCGAAACGGGGTGAGCGCTACCGATCCCGCGTCTTACCTCGATATGACGCGGGATCGTGGGTGCAGATTCAGGGTGCCCCGGTGACGTACGCGATCGCGGTATCGATGGCCGGCTGACCACCGGCCATGGCGTACCCCGCGAGCGCACCGATGGCGGCACCGGCGACGGTCGCCACGGGCACCGTGATGAAGTCGAGGACGAACAGCCCGAGGGGGAAGCCGAGCACGAATCCGATGGCAGCACCGATCGCCGCGCCCTGGATGATCTGCGGCTGCAGCCGTTGGGTTTCGGCGAAGAACCGCTCCTGCGCGCTGATGTCGCGGACCGGGGTCTCGGATTCGCCGACCGGGGTGAGGGTGAGTCGGGAACCTTCGGCGTCGATGCTCGGAGTGAGCGGCACCGCATGCTCGCCGACCCGCACGACCATCGGCAGCGCTGCCACTACCGCGCCTGAATCATCGGTGATCGCAACGACTTTCGCGTCATGGACGAGCTCGAAGCGGCCGGTGTCGATGCTGGTGACCACCGCGCGCCGATCGTCGGTCGCGCTGACCTCGTAGTTCACGCCTTTGTCGACCCCACGCAGGCCGAGCGGTTCCGGGGCGGGCGCCGGCTCGGCGTGTCCGATCCCGACTCCCGCGACACCGACTCCCACTGCCAGCACCGCCGCGCCGAACATCTTGCCGAACCTCATCGCGCCATCCTCCTGCTGCCCGCACCGGGCCACGCACGCCCGGTCATCGCGGCAAACTTAGCCGCTGATCAGCTTTTCGGAAAGTTCTCGCCGGATGGTTCCGCCGTCGCGACTCGGGCGTCGGGCAAGACCACAACCAACAATCGCGATCGGCGTACGAATCCACAGTTCAGTGAGCTGGATTCAGAGGGTCCGCACCGACCGGTGGACGCCGGGCGAAGTCGGGTGCGTGCTCCGGCCGAAGTCCGATACCGCCCAAGTACGCGGTGAGCCCGGCGAGCGCGGGCATCGCGTCGACCACGCGCAGCGGCAGCGGTGCGGCGTCGAGGTCGCCGCGCAGGGCGGGGGCGATCAGCAGCTCGTGTTCGCCACGCTGCGAGCGCTGGGTGAAGGTCGCGGGCAGCATCCGCCTGCGCTGCACCTTGTCGAGGTCGGCGGTGGTGACGGTGCCGTCGAGCAGGGGGCGCGCGAGGAGGCGGGCGGCGGCGACGGCGTCCTGGATGGCGAGGTTCACGCCCACACCGCCGACCGGTGACATGGTGTGCGCGGCGTCGCCGATGCACAGCAGGCCGGGCACGTACCAGCGTTCGAGCATCCCGACGGTCACCTCGAGCAACTTGACGTCGTCCCAGGACCGGATGTGTGCCAGCGCCTCGCTCGGCCAGTCGAACAGTTCGCCGATCCGATCCCGCAGCCACTGCACGTCGTGCTCGGCGCGCAGCTTTGCGTCGCAACCCTTCTCGATGATGTATCCGGTTTGGTAATAGTCGCCGCGATCGATCGCCACCGCCGAGTTTCCGCTGGTGAAACGGGTCTGTACGGCGCCGCTCGCACTGTCGTCGACGGCTTTGGGGATGCGGAAGAACCACATGTCCATCGGCACGTCCTCGCTTCGCTGAAGTAGGCCCGCCGACTCTCGTGCCACGGAATCTCGTCCGTCACAGGCGATGACGAGGTCGGCGCGCAGCGTGTGCGTATCGCCCGTCGCGTCGAGGTAATGCACGCCGACGACCGTGCCGGACTCCTGGACGAGCCCGGTGACGGTCGAGCGCATCCGCAGGGTGAACCCGGGTTCGGCAGCGGCGGCTCCGGCCATCAGGTCGAGGAAATCCCACTGCGGGACCATCGCGACGTGCCGGTAGCGGCCGGGGACCCTGGTGAAGTCGGCGGCGACCACCATGCGGTCGCCCGCGTAGACGCGCAGGGTGGTCAGCGCGGACTGGGGGAGACGGGCGAATTCGGCGCCGAGTCCGAGCTGGTCGAGCAGCCGAATCGTCGACGGATGGACGGTGTCGCCGCGGAAGTCGCGAAGGAAGTCGGGATGCTTTTCCAGCACGGTGACCTCGACGCCCGCCCGTGCGAGCAGCAGGCCCGCCATCATCCCGGCCGGTCCGCCGCCGACGATGCAGCACGTTGTCTTGTCCATCGTTTTCCCCTCCGCCGGAATGTCTACGACGAAGCGTAGTAGTAAATCCCTTTGCCGGTACAGGGAATTCGGCAAACTCCCGACCGACCCTTGACGCGCCTAGGTACGCGCGCAATACTGAACCAGATGGTTCAGTATGACTTCCTAGACGCCTCGTTCGGGGCGCTCGCGGACCCCACCCGCCGGGGCATCCTCGAGCATCTCGGTCGTGGGCCCGCCACCGTCAGCGAGTTGGCCGAGCGGTTCGAGATGACGTTGACCGGCATCAAGAAGCACATCGGGTTGCTCGAGGATGCGGGCATGGTGGTCACCGAGAAGCGTGGGCGGGTGCGGTACTGCCGCATCGGCGAGCACGTGTTCGATCGTGAGGTGGCCTGGATGCAGGGTTATCGGCAGATGCTGGAAGCCCGGATGGACCGTCTCGATGAATTCCTGCGACGAACGGAGCCAGAGCAATGAGCACCACAACCAAGGACGCGGTCATCACCTCCACCTCGGACCGCGAAGTGCACATCGAACGCGATTTCGACGCACCGCTGGATCGGGTGTGGGACGCCTACAGCCGCGTCGAGCAGCTGTCGCGCTGGTGGGCGCGCGGCCACGAGGTCGACATCGAGCGCTGGGAGTTCCGCAAGGGCGGCCACTGGCGTTTCGTGGAGCACGAGGGCGACGAGTCCTACGGTTTCGAAGGCCGCTTCCGCGAGATCACCCCGAAGGAGCGGATCGTGCAGTCCTTCGAATGGGACGGCATGCCCGCCCACATCTCGATCGACACGACCACCTTCGTCGACCTCGGCAACGGCCGCACCCGCGTGGTCACCGACAGCATCTTCCACACCGCCGAGGAATGCGCGGGCATGCTCGCCTCCGGCATGGAGACCGGTCTCAACGACAGCTACCGCGCTCTCGACGCCCTGCTCGCCGGAAACCGCTGACCGCGCACGGACTCACGACGCAGGCCCGGCTGTTCAGCTGTGCGAGCACCCGGTCGCGCGCTTACGCGGCTTCAACCGCAGCGGCGGCAGCGGCGGAGCGGGAATCCGCTCCTGCTCCGGATGGTCGACCACCTGCCCGAACCGGCTGGTGTCGTGGGCTTCCCACGCCTGGCGCGCCGCGACGATCTCCTCGTGACTTCGCCCCACGAAGTTCCACCACATCACCAGTTCCTCGGTGAACGGCTCACCGCCGATCAGGGCGAAATGCGCGTGGTCGGTGCTCGTCGAACGCACCTCGGCCCGATCGGTGCCCAGGTACAGCAGCGGTCCGGGACCGAGCTCGATTCCGTCGACGACGACCGTGCCCTCGACGACGAGCACCGCGTGCTCGAAGGCGCGTTCCAGCGGTAATCGCACGTCCGCGCCGGGGTCGAGGACGATGTCCGCGCCGACGATCGGCGTATAGGCCTTCGCCGGTGAGGTGACGCCGCCCAGCGAACCGATCAGCACGGTCGCCCGCAGCCCCGGTTCCTCGTACACGGGCAGTTCGCGATGCTGTTCGAAGTGCGGTTCGACGCCGGTCGCGGTGTCTGGCAGGGCGATCCACAGTTGCAGGCCGTTGCCCGCGTTCGCGCCAGGTACGCCGAACTCCGAATGCGCGATGCCGCGACCGGAGGTCATCAGGTTCAGCTGACCCGGTTCGATCCGCACATCCGAACCCACCGAATCGCGGTGCCGGATCTGCCCGTCGAACGGCCAGGTCACCGTCTGCAGGCCGATGTGCGGGTGGGGCAGGATGTCGGGCGAGGCGCCGGTGCGGGTGACGGTGGGCGAGCCGAACCGGTCGAGGAAACACCACGCGCCGACGGTCGGCAGATCCCGTTGCGGCAGCGTGCGTTCCACGTACACGCCGCGCACGCCGCCGAGCGGAACCTCCCTGGCCGGGTACAGCTCCGCGATCGGGCCGGGGCTCGGCGACGGTTCGCACAGCACCTCGGTGGGGTCGGCCTCGAGGTCGCTCATCCGGGGATGCCCTTGCCGACCACATGCGCGTCGAACTCGGGGTGCTTGTCGAGCCAGCCCCGGATGAACGCGCAGTGTGGGGTGATGGTCCGCCCGCGCGCGATCACGTCCTCCACGGCGTAGCGGGCCAGCTTGCTGCCGAGGCCCTTGCCGCCGAAGGCGTCGTCGATCTCGGTGTGCACGAAGTCGGTGTCGTTGCCGCGCTCGATGTACTCGGCGAAGCCGGCGAGTTCGTCGCCGTAGAAGATGTCGTAGCGGTTCTTGTCCTGGTTGCGGACGACACGGGCCTGCGACGCGGTGGTCTCCGACATCCTTGCGCTCCTTCCGCACCGCCAACGGGTGCGCTCGTGACTTGGTATACCGACCAACCCGGGCGCGGCGTGAGTATTCCCGGCCGCGCCCGAGCCGATGCTATTCCCGTCCCGCCGAGGTGAACGACATGTCCGCGTACCGAGGGCCCGCCACCTGTCCGGCGATCGGTTCCAGCGTCGCGAGTTCGTCGTCGCTGAGCCGCACCCCGGCGGCCGCGACGTTCTCGGCGAGCCTGCCGCGCTTGCGGGTGCCCGGGATCGGCACCACCGCAAGGCCGTGTGCCTCGGCGCGCGCGTGCACCCACGCGAGGGCGACCTGGGCCTGGGTGATGCCGTGCGCTTGCGCGATCGCCGCCAGCGGTGCGAGAAGTTCGGCGTTGCGTTCGGCGTTGGCACCGGTGAAGCGGGGCATCCGCTGCCGGAAGTCGTTGCCGCCGAGGCTGTCCGCATTGCTGAACGCGCCGGTGAGGAACCCGCGACCCAGCGGCGAGTACGGCACGAACGTCACGCCGAGTTCGGCCGCGGCGGGCACGGCGGTGCGCTCCACATCGCGGGAGAACAGCGACCACTCCGACTGCACGGCCGCGATCGGGTGCACCGCGTGCGCGGCGCGCAGTTCGTCGCCGGTCACTTCCGACAGGCCGAGCGCGCGCACTTTGCCCGCGGTGACCAGCTCGGCCATCGTGGCGACGGTGTCCTCGATCGGCACGGCCGGGTCGCGGCGGTGCATGTAGTACAGGTCGATGGTGTCGACACCGAGCCTGCGCAGGCTCGCGTCCACGGCGCCGCGGATGTATTCGGGGGAGTTGTCGAAGCCGCGGAACGCCGGATCGTCGGCCTTGCGCACGATGCCGAATTTGGTGGCGATCACCAGCTCGTCGCGGTGCTCGCGGACGAAACCGGACAGGAATTCCTCGTTGTGGCCGGAGCCGTAGATATCGGCGGTGTCGAACAGGGTCACGCCGAGTTCGAGGGCGTGCTCGAGGGTGGCCCGGGACTCGGCCAGGTCGGAGTCGCCGTAGAACTCGCTGATGCCCATGCAGCCCAGACCCTGGATGCCGACCCGTCGGCCGTCGGCGCCGAGGGTGGTGGTCGGCAGAGTGGTGCTCATGTATCGGTTCCTTCGCTCGTGTGCGCGGTGAGCGTGACGGGCGGGACCAACTCGGATCGGCCCTCGTACACGGCGATCTTGTAGTCCAGCACGGCCACGGTCTTCTGTAGTTCCGCGATCTTGTCGAGCACGTCGGCCCTGGTCTGCCGGAACATCTCCAGCCGTTGCGGGAAGGTCTGCTCACCCGCGCGCACCAGTTCGGCATACCGGATCATGTCGGCCACCGGCATGCCGGTCGTGCGCAGCCGCGCGATCAGCTCCAGCCACTCCAGGTCGCGATCGCTGAAGCGGCGGTTGCCGGTGTGGTCGCGACCGATGTAGTTCATCAGCCCGATCCGCTCGTACCAGCGCAGCGTGTCGCGACTGAGGCCCGACCGCTCGGCGACCTCGCCGATCGAGTATTTCGGGCGCTCCCGTTCGTTCGCGCTGTCGGTGTGCCGAACCGCTTGCGGATCCATCGTGCTCGTCCCTTTCCGTGGAACTCCACCGACGCTAGCCACCTGGAGTGCACTCCAAGCAAGCCTATTCGCGGGACGAGCCGATCTCAGTTGTACTTCGGCAGTTCCTGTACCGCCCAGCGGTTTCCGTCGGGGTCGGCGAAGAACGTGAACAGGCCCCAGCCCAGATCCTGCACCGGGGTCGCCTCGACGCCCGCCGCGACGAGTTGTTCGTAGGCCTGCTGGGCGCTCGGCACCACCATCTGCATGCCCTCGACGCTGCCGGGAGCAGCCTGGGTGATGCCGCGGCCGATGCAGATCGAGCAGCCCGAACCCGGCGGGGTGAGCTGGACGAAGCGGATGTCGGGGCTCGGCGTGTGGTCGTGATCGGCGTTGAAACCGATGCTGGTGTAGAAGTCCTTGGCCCGATCGATATCGGTGACCGGGATGGCAACGAGCTCGATTTTCCAATCCATGCGGTCAAGCATCCCACCGCCCACCGACAGAAACGTAGTGTGGATCACATGGCTAAGGAGATCGACCGCATCCGGGCCCGCTCGGCTTGGGAAACGGTGAAGGAGAGCCCGGTGATCACCGCCATCGCGGTGGCGCCGGTGGTACTGGTACTCGGCGTGGTCTGGTGGCTGACGAACGGCGTAGTCGCCTTCGTGTTGCTCGCGCTGCTCGGCGTCGGAATCGTGGTCGGGGGCAAGCTGCTGAAGTAGGTCAGCGCGGCACGTGGAAGTGCGTCAGTTCGCCGGTTCCCTGGTCCACCCGCGCCCACGGCCGATCGAACTCGAGCACCGCCAGCGCCGAGGTGGGGAACTTGCGGCTCAGCTCGGTGGCCGCGTCGGAATCGCGGTTGGTCGCGAGATCCCAAGCGGTCCAAGGAATTCCGGGAACATGGCCGACAAGGAGGAGAGTCGAGACAGCATCGTCGGTGAGCTGGATCAGCTCGATCAGGGTGTGCGGGTTCGCCTCGTAGATGTCGTCGCGGTACTCGACGGGAGCGTCGATCCCGGTGGCGGCCAGGGTGAGCCGGGTGCGCTGGGCGGTGGAGCAGCGCACCGCGTCGATCGCCCGCTGGGTGGCGCGCAACCAGTCGCCCGCCAGGGCGGCTTCGCGTTCGCCGCGTGGTGCCAGTGGCCGTTCGTGGTCCTCCACCCCGTCCGGGTACGCCGATTTTCCGTGCCGCATCAGGATCAGGGTCACCGCCATGTACTACACGGTAATCGTGCACACCGGTGAGGTCACAGTCACACTCGAGGCACACTGAAAGCTGCGTCACTCATACCCGAGGTGACGTCCGACCACATATTTCGAGGATCTGCACCCATGGCCTACGTCATCACGCAGCGTTGTTGCAACGACGCCAGCTGCGTCACCGAGTGCCCGGTCGACTGCATCCGCCCGACCCCGGATCAGCCGGAGTTCGCCACGGCGGAAATGCTCTACATCGACCCAGACACCTGTATCGACTGCGGCGCCTGTGTCGATGCGTGCCCGGTGGACGCCATCTTCTCCGAGGACGATCTCCTCGCCTCGCTCGGCAGGTACCGCGAGATCAATGCCGAGTACTTCCGGCGTCACCCGCTGGAGACGAATTTCGACCCACTCGCCACCCCCGTGCGCCCACCGAAGAGTCTCGGCACCCTGCGCGTCGCGATCGTCGGTGCGGGCCCGGCGGCCTGCTACGCCGCCGACGAGCTGTTGCGGCGCAGCGATGTCGAGGTGGAGATGTTCGACCGGCTGCCGACGCCGTGGGGTCTGGTCCGCGCGGGCGTGGCGCCCGATCACGCGGGCACCAAGAACGTCGCGACGATGTTCGAATCGGCCTTCCGCCGCGACACTCTGCAGTACTACCTCAATGTCGAGATCGGCGAACACATCGATCACCGTGAGCTGCTCGAGCACCACCACGCCGTGATCTACGCCGTCGGCGCGTCGAGCGACCGCAAGCTCGGTGTCCCGGGTGAGGACCTGCCCGGCAGCCATTCGGCCACCGAGTTCGTCGCCTGGTACAACGGCCATCCCGATTTCGCCGAGCGCGAGTTCGACCTGTCGGGTGAGCGCGCGGTGATCGTCGGCAACGGCAATGTGGCGCTCGACGTGGCGCGCGTGCTCACCGTCGACCCGGACGAGCTGGCCAAGACCGACATCGCCGACCACGCCCTGGACGCGCTGCGCCGCAGCAACATCCGCGAGGTCGTGATTCTCGGCCGCCGCGGTCCGCTGCAGGCCGCCTACAGCTCGCCGGAGTTCCTGGCGCTCACCCATCTGAAGGGCGTCGACGTGGTCGTCGATCCCGCCGACCTCGATCTCGACGAGCACAGCCGGGCGATCCTCGACGACCCGAACATCGAACCCTCGCTGCGGCTCAAGTATCAGCTGGCCCAGGAGTATTCGACCGGCCGACGCGATCCGGCGAACAAGCGCATCGTCTTCCGCTACCTGGCGACTCCCACCGAGGTGCTCGGTGACGACCACGTGACCGGTATCGAGTTCGCACACAACGAACTCACCGCCGACCTCGTCGCCACCCCGACCGACCGCACCGAGCGCCTCGACACCGGCCTGGTGCTCCGCTCGATCGGTTACCGCGGCGTCCCCGTGCCCGGCCTGCCGTTCGACGAGCGGCGCGGTGTGGTGCCGAGCGAGCACGGTCGCGTGCTCGTCGATACCCAGCCCCTGCCCGGTGTGTACGTGGCGGGCTGGATCAAGCGTGGTCCGCGCGGCGTGATCGGCTCCAACCGAATCGATGCCGAGGAAACCGTCGAAGCCCTGATCGACGACTTCATCGCGGGCAGACTCACCAACCCGACCGGCGACCGGGCCGCCCTGCGCGCCCTGCTCACCGAGCGTCAGCCCGACCTCGTCGACCGCGCCGCCTGGAAGACCATCGACCAGGCGGAAAAGGCCGCGGGTAAAGCCGCAGGCCGACCCCGCGTCAAGTTCACCACCCGCGCCGACCTCCTCAAGGCCGCGAAGGGCTAATCGGACCCGCGGCCGAGAACCAGGCCCACCCGCCGCCGGTTCTCGGCCGCCGCCCGCCCGAGCTAGGGCAGGGGCATGACCTTGACGACGGTCGTCGTGATCCCACCGACCACGAACCACAACCGCAACACCGGCCGCCCACTCACATCGCCCGGCTCGTACCGCCCGCGCACCGTGATGTGTTCACGCGCCAGCACCGGCGCCACATACTCGATCACCGCGCGATGCGGCACCGCGAGCAGTTTCGGATAGTCGACGAGGAACTGCTCCACGGCCTGCCAGTAGCAGGCGTTGTTCACATGGTTGTACTGGTCGATGTCGGTGGCGCGCACCGGGAACGGCACATCGGTGTCGGATTCGCGCGGCGCCGGATCGGTGAGGTAGGGCCGCCACCGCAGCCGGTGTTCGTCGGTGGTGCGGGCCAGGTAGGCCAGGCCTTCGTCGCTGATGCGGGCGGGCAGGTTGCTCGACTCGCTGAGGTTGATCCAGAACCCCTCGGTCTCGATCAGGCCGCCGCCCTCGCTGGTGATGCGCACGCGCATGTTCGTCCACCTGGTCGACATGCTCGCGCACCACCGCGTGAGGTGTACGTGATCGGGAAAGACGACCGGGCGGATCACGTCGATGACGGTGCGGCGCACGATCCAGGTGGGATCGGTGCGGTGCAGCGCGGTCTGATGCAGTTCCTCGTAGGCGATATCCTGCAGGTAGCGGGCGACCCCGTCGAAGCGCAGCCGGTGGTACGGGTCCACGTCGCCGGCCCGGACAGGCCACGCCGTGGCGAAACCCGTGCCCTCCTGGGGTAGCGGGGCCAGTGGCTGATCGAGTGACACGTGTGCTCCTTGCGCGGTCCACACAGGCGAGCCGCGACTTCTTGCGTAGTTCTGCCCTCGACTTTACGGTGCGCAGATCACACCCTCACGTCGAGCCGGGACTAGCCCCCACCGGCGTACATGACAAGTGCTGTGGGCGCCCGGTAACCTGCTGGAATGGCCGGCGGGGCGATGGCAGGCGCGATGTTCGGGCGCTATGAGTTGCGTCGGCTTCTCGGAGTCGGCGGCATGGGCGAGGTCTACGAGGCTTTCGACACCACCAAGGATCGCGTCGTCGCGCTCAAGGTGCTCAATCGTGAGCTGGCGGCCGACCCCACCTATGTGCAGCGTTTCCGCCGCGAATCCCATGCGATGGCCAGTGTGCAGGAGCCGCACGTCATCCCGGTGCACGACTGGGGCGAGGTCGACGGTGTGCTCTACATCGACATGCGCCTGGTGCGCGGTTCCGATCTCAAGGAGCGGCTGCAGCAGCACGGCAAGCTGACGCCCGGCGAGGCGGTGCAGGTGGTCGAGCAGATCGCGGCCGCGCTCGACGCCGCGCACGAGCTCGGCCTGGTGCATCGCGACGTGAAGCCGGCCAACATCCTTCTCACGGCCAACCTGTTCGCCTACCTGGTCGACTTCGGTATCGCGCACGGCGCGTCCGATCCGCAGCTCACCAGCGCGGGCAGCGCCGTCGGTTCGATGGCCTACATGGCGCCGGAACGGTTCGAGGAAGTGCCGATGACGCCGGCCGTCGACACCTACGCGCTCACCTGTGTGCTCTACGAGTCGCTGGTGGGACGGGTGCCGTTCCCCGTGAACAGCCTCGCCGGCGCGATCGGTTCGCATCAGATGGCACCGCCGCCCCGGCCGAGTGCGGTCGATCCGGCGCTGTCGGCGTTCGACGCGGTGATCGAGCGTGGCATGGCCAAGCGGCCCGAGCAGCGCTACGGCTCGCCGGGCGACCTGGCTCGCGCCGCCCGTGCCGCGCTGGTGCAGGCCGAACGCGACGCGCCCGCAACCGTTCCCGGCCCGCGGGTGACGCCGCTGGTGAAGCAGCCGCCGCCGCGCCCGTTCACCGGGCAGACCCGGGTCACCGGGCCGCAACCACCGCCGCCGACCGCTCCCTCGCCTGCTCAGCCACCCGCCGCGGCGCACCGGTCCGCACCGCAGCAGCCGATCGCGGGTTTCGCGCAGTCCGGGCGGCAGCAGACCAGGATGAGCACCGGCCCCCAGTTCTCCTCGGGTGTCTACGCCCATCCGTCGGAACCGCTGCCCCTTCCGCAGCGGAATTCGGCGACGCCGATTCTCGCCGGTGCGCTCGGCGCGCTGATCGTCGTGGCCGCGGTCGGTGTGGCGGTGTGGGTGATGTTGAGTGTCAACGATTCCGGTACCGATCGCGCAGGCCAGCCGGTGTCCTCGTCCAGTCTGCAGATGCCGCCGCCGGTGGTGGTGTCGGTCAGCCAGGAAGTGCCCACCGGCGTTCCGCAGGCACCGCCGACGGAGCCGAAACCGACCACAACCACTGTGCCGCCGCTGAATTCGGCCGTCACCGGCGCCGACGGGCAGGGTTTCCTCAGCGGTGGCCCGCGCTGCAACGACAACGACGCCGCCATGACGATCGCGCGCACCACCACCTCGCGGGTGGTCATCTGCCACACCGGGGCCGACCGCTTCTACTACAAGGGTGTCGCGGTGCGCAACGGCAACGCGATCGAACTCGACGATCCCGTCTCGACCGGTGGCGGCGGATTCACCGCGACCAACCCGAGTGACGGAACGCAATACCAGGTCACGCCTGCTGGCCTGACCATCATCAAGGGTGGTTCGGTGCTCTCCAGTGAGGCGATGCTGGAATTCGCCCATCGCTGAGCGCGGCCGGGATATGTTCGACAGGGGTTCGATCGTCGAGAGAGGTTTCCCGGATGCGTGCAGCTCAGGTGAGCAAGTTGGAAGGTCCGTCGTCGATCGAGGTCGTCGACCTGCCCGAACCGGTCGCTTACCCGGGCGGTGTCCTCATCGACGTGCACGCCGCCGGGATCGCCTTCCCCGACGTACTGATGACGCGCGGTCTCTACCAGATGAAGCCGGGTCTGCCGTTCGTCGTCGGCGGTGAGGTCGGTGGCGTGGTGCGCGAGGCGCCCGCCGAGTCCGGGCTGCGTGCCGGTGACCGGGTCGCGGCATTGACCATGCTCGGCAACGGCGTCGCGGAGGTGGCGGTGGCACCCGCCGACGCGGTCTTCAAGCTGCCGGACAACGTGTCGCTCCAGGCGGGTGCGGGCATCCTGTTCAACGACCTGACCGTGCACTTCTGCCTCACCGAGCGCGGCAGGCTGGCCGAGGGCGAGACGGTCCTCGTGCACGGTGCGGCCGGTGGCGTCGGTACTTCGACCCTGCGGCTGGCCAAGGCGCTGGGCGCGGGCCGGGTGATCGCCGTGGTGAGCACCGAGGCCAAGGCGCAGGTCGCCAAGGCCAACGGCGCCACCGACGTAGTGCTCACCGACGGCTGGCTGGCGGCGGTCAAGGAACTGACCGGCGGGCGGGGCGTCGACATCGTGCTCGACCCGGTGGGCGGCGACCGTTTCACCGACAGCATCCGCAGCCTCGCGGGCGGTGGCCGGTTGCTCGTCGTCGGGTTCACCGCGGGCGAGATCCCCACGGTGAAGGTGAATCGGCTGCTGCTCAAGAACGTGGAGGTCGTCGGTGCGGCCTGGGGTGAATGGGTGATGACCCACCCTGGTTACCTGGCCGAACAATGGGCCGACCTGGAGCCGCTGTTCGCCTCCGGTGCCGTCACGGCGCCGGAACCGGTGCTCTACCCCCTGGAGCGCACGGCCGAAGCCGTTGCGGCCCTGGACAACCGGACCGCGACCGGCAAGGTCGTCGTACAACTGCGCTGACTCGGTGTGAGGTTGTCGGACCGCCGGGGTAGCGTCCGGTTCGTCGCCGGGATCGAAGGAGCGCGCCGTGCAGTTGTCGAATCGAGTACTGAACCGGACGCTGCTCGCGCGGCAGCACCTCCTCGAACGGTCCACACTGAGCACACCGCAGATGTGCGAGCATCTCGTCGGGTTGCAGGCGCAGGACGTCCCGCCGCCGTTCATCGGTTTGTGGAGCCGGACAGTCGATTTCGACCCCGACACGGTGTCGCGCGGATTGGACGACCGCACGCTGGTGCGGATCACCCTGATGCGCGGCACCATCCACCTCGTCACCCCGCCCGACGCCCTCCGCATCGCCCCGCACATCCAGCCCGAACTCGAAAAGGTGCCCTTCCGTAAGGGTTTCAACTACGGGGCGATGGTCGGACTCGACCCCGAGCAGGTCCGTGCCGACGGGGAGGCGGTGCTCGGCGACGAGCCGATGTCGGCCGCCGACCTGCGCGCCGAAGCCGCCATCCGCTACCCGGATCGCGATCCGGGTGCGGTGTCGCAGACCTGGCTCTACCAGCTCCCGGTCCTGCAGACCCCACCGCGTGGCCGCTGGCGCGACAACAGCCGACCCGTCTGGTCGCGGGTGCAGCCGTGGCTGGGCGCCCCGCTCGACCCGGACTACCCGGTGGCCGAACTGATCCTGCGCTACCTGCGCGCTTTCGGTCCGGCCTCGACCATGGACATGCAGACCTGGTCGCGCTTGCCCGGCATGAAACAGGTGGTCGCCGACCTGGGCGACCGCGTCCGCACCTACACCGACGAGCGCGGCCGGACCCTCTACGACGCCGCCGAACTCGAACTCGCCGACCCCGACCTGCCCGCCCCGGTGCGCCTGCTCGGCTGGTACGACAACGCCCTGCTCTCCCACCAGGACCGCAGCCGCGTCATCGGCGAAACCATCGCCCCACGTTCCTTCGGTGCCAATGTCTCGCCGGTCCTGATCGACGGCTTCACCGCCGGGGTCTACAAAGTCTTCGTGAAGTCGGGAACCGCGCGCCTGCGGGTGAGCCCTACCCGTACATGGACGAAAGCCGAAGCGGCAGAGGTCGAATCGGAGGCCGCCGCCTTGCTCGCGTTCCTGGAACCGGAATCCGCCCCGGTCGTCGAGATCCTCGCCCCGGAGGCCGACCTCCGTCCGTGACACGGCTTTAACGCCGGGGAAATACCGGATTCCTAGGGTCGGTCCTACGACGTTCATGGCTGCAACGGACGACGTGCTCGGCTGAACCCGGCGAGCGAACCAGCCGCAACCGAAAGGGTGCGCGCATGGGTTCGTCCGTGGTCATCACCGATGTCACCGTCTACACGCCGCAGGGGTGGCAGCCTGGAGAGGTCGTCGTCCGCGACGGCCGGGTCGCCGCATTGCGGGCAGACCAGGAGCACGCGGCGCTCCCACGCTTCGACGGTGCGGGCGGCTATCTGCTTCCCGGCTTCGTCAACACCCACACCCACCTGCAACAAGCGGTACTTCGCGGCGTGGGGGAAGGGCTGCCGCTGCTGGAATGGTTGCGCTGCGTCGGCGAGCACACCGTCGCCGCCACTCCTGAACAGACCTACCTCTCGGCCCTGGCCGGTGGCTTGGAACTGCTCCGCAGCGGCGTGACCACGGTCGTCGAGCACCTGTGGCCGAACCCGTCCGACCAGGTCCACCAGGCCGTGATCCGCGCGCTCGACGAGCTCGGCATCCGGGTGGTCCTCGGGCGCGGCATCGCCGACCGCGCCGACGTCACCCGAAAATGGGGCCTCGACCCGCGCCTGATGCAGCCGCTCGACGAGGCGTTCGCCCATATCGACGCACTCGACCGGCAGCTGGCGGGCTCGCGCATCACCACCGCGCTTGCCGTGCCCAACCCGCGCTGTCTCACCCCCGACGGCATGGCGGCGGCCCGCGCCTACGCCGAGTCGACCGGCAAGACGGTGTCGATCCATGTCCTCGAGACCACCACCGACGACGACATGTGCCGCCTGCACGCCGGCATGGGCGCCGTCGACTACCTCGACACCCACGGCTTCCTCGGGGAGCGCACGCTCGCCGTGCACTGTGTGAACCTCGACGCGCACGGTCGCGCGGTCTTCGCCGGGCGCGGTGTCACCGTCTCCTACAACCCGATCTCGAACATGCGCCTCGGCAGCGGCATCGCCCCGATCGGCGACATGCTGGCCGCCGGGATCGACGTGACCCTCGGCGTCGACGGCGCGGCCAGCAACGACACCCAGGACATGCTCCTGACTTTGCGCATGGGCGCGTACCTGCAACGTGCCGCACACCGCCGCGCCGACCTGTTCGGCATCGATCGCATGCTGTACATGGCCACGGGTGCGGCCGGTCGGGTGCTCGGCGGGCCGGTACACACCGGCATCGCCGTCGGCGATCGGGCCGACCTCACCCTGGTCCGCTTCGACCGCGACTTCGCTTGTCTGCCTGTGCTCGACCCGGGCGCGACTCTGCTGACGGCTGCTTCACCGCGCGTGGTCGACACGGTCTGGGTCGACGGCGAGGCAGTGATCCGCGACGGCCACAGCACGAGAGTCGACACCGACGAACTGACTCGCCGCCTGATCCACATGCGATGAATGTTAATCCCGCGGAAACAGCTCACATATTGCATGTAATCCAGCAAGACCACACTGAATCCATTCACATGTTGCACGCAACATCCACCGTAGGAAGGTGATCACGGTGACGCTCTACGACACAGTGAACGACGCGGACGCGAGGACGCTGCTCGCCGGACTCGAGGTTTCCTTCGCGGGCGTCGGCAAACGTTTCGGCGGTGACGACGGCACCCTGGCCCTCACCGGCATCGACCTGGATATCCGCGAAGGCGAGTTCGTCGCCGTGGTCGGGCCGTCCGGTTGCGGCAAGTCCACCCTGCTGCGCCTGGCCGCGGGCCTCGAGCGGGTGAGCGCGGGAGCCGTTGCGGTGCGCACGAATTCGATCGGCTTCATCTTCCAGGAAGCCACCCTGCTGCCTTGGCGCAAGGTGCGGCGCAATGTCGAACTGTCGGCGGAGCTGGCCGGAGTGCCGCGCGCTGTGCGGCGGGCACGGGTGGAACGGGCGATCGAGGCGGTCGGGCTGGCCGACTTCGCGAATGCCCTGCCGCGCAGGCTCTCCGGCGGCATGCGGATGCGGGTCTCACTGGCCAGGGCGCTGGCGCTGGAACCGAGGCTGATGCTGCTCGACGAACCGTTCGGCGCGCTCGACGAGATGACGCGACTGACCATGCAGGAGGAACTGCTCCGCCTCTACCGCGACAACGCCTTCACCGCCCTGTTCATCACACACTCCGTGGCGGAGGCGGTGTTTCTCGCGTCGCGGGTGGTGGTGATGTCGGCGCGGCCGGGGCGGGTGCACGAGGTGATCGACGTCGGCCTGCCCTATCCGCGCGACCGGGAACTGCGCTTCGATCCCGCCTTCACCGAACTCGTCGCGCGCGTGTCGCACTCGTTGAAAGAGGCTGCCTGATGGTGAGTATCGCCGCCCGGGCCGTGATACCGGCGAAGCCGGGGACCGAGCTGTCCACCGCACGCGTGCGCAAGATCGCCAAGACCCTTGCCGCGCCGGCCATTTCGATCGCCCTTGCCCTCGCCGCCTGGTACGCGGTGTCGATGCTGGTACTCAGCGAAGGTCGCCGTTTCCTGCTGCCACCACCGCATGTGGTGTTCACCGAGTCGCTGACCGATCCGAAGAAGCTCGAGGTGATGGGTGAGGCATTGGCGGTGACCGCGCGGGTCGCGCTCACCGGGCTGCTGATCTCGGCCGTGCTCGGTGTCGCCATCGCGGTGCTGATGAGCCAGGCCAAACCGATCGAGAACGTCGTCTATCCGTATGCCGTCGTGCTGCAAGCGATTCCGGTGCTCGCCGTGGTCCCGCTGATCGGGCTGTGGCTCGGCTACGGTTTCGCCGCGCGGACCACGGTCTGTGTGCTCATCGCCATTCACCCGATCATCGCGATGACGTTGTTCGGCATCAAATCCGTCGACGCGAACCTACGCGAGCTGTTCACTCTCGGCCGCGCCGGGCGCCTGCGCAGGCTCTGGTCCCTGCAACTACCGGCCGCCTTGCCCTCCACCCTGACCGGTTTACGCACGGCCGCCGGGCTTTCCGTCACCGGCGCGATCATCGGCGACATGTTCTTCGCGCAGGGCAAACCCGGCATCGGCACCCTGCTCGACACCTACCGCGCCCGGCTCCAATCCGAGGACCTCATCGGCGCGCTCCTGCTCGCCGCCCTGTTCGGGGTGCTCGTGTTCACCGTTTTCACGCTGATCCAGAAGGTCAGCGTCGGCCGCTGGCACGACTCGGCCCACTAGAAGGAACCGCCATGAAAAACGCACGTCCCCTGCACCGCCTCGGTATCGCGGCCCTTGCCCTCACCCTCGCCGCCTGTTCCGGCGAAACCGGTGAGGACACCGCCGTCGCCCTCGAACCCGCACCCGCCGAACAATGGCTGGCCGGTGTCTGCCCGGAGACCGTTGTCGTGCAGTTGCAATGGGCCCCGGAAACCGACTCCGGCCCGATCTTCGGCCTGCTCGGTCCCGGCTACACGGTCGACGCCGACAACAACAAGATCACCGGTCCGCTCGTCACCGCGGGCAAGGACACCGGGGTGGAACTCGAGATCCGGGCGGGCGGACCGGCCATCGGCTTCCAGACCGTGCCGTCGCAGATGTACGTCGACGAGAGCATCACCCTCGGCCTCGCCCACTCCGAGCACGCCATCGCCGCCGCCGGGCAGCAGCCGATCGTGGCGGTCACCACCTTGCTGCGCAACAGCCCGCAGATGCTGATGTGGGACCCGGCGACCAATCCCGGCTGGCAGGGGATCGCCGATATCGGCCGGTCCGGCAGGCCGATCGTGGTGTCCAAGGGGCAGCTGTACCCGGACTGGCTGGTGGCGCGTGGCCTGGTGAAACCCGAACAGATCGACGCCTCCTACGACAATTCGCCGTCCCGGTTCGTCACCGATCCGTCCTTCGCGCAGCAGGGTTTCGTCAACGCCGAGCCCTACACCTACGAACACGAGGTGCGCGCCTGGAACAAGCCCGTGCGCTACCAGCTGCTCAAGGACGTCGGCTACGAGGGATACGCCCGCACAGTGAACGTCCGGGCGGACAAACTCGCCGAATTGCGGCCCTGCCTGCAGAAATTGGTGCCGATGATCCAGCGGGCCACCGCCGAATTCCGGGCCGATTCGACGCATGTCGACGAGGTGGTCGTCGATGTGGTCGAGCAGAATCCCAAGCTCAGCCCCTACAGTGCCGAGCTCGCCGCGTTCGGCTCCACGGCGCTGATCGACGGCGGCCTGATCGGCAACGACAGCGACGGTGTGCTCGGCAGCTTCGACGAGGCCCGCGTGCAGCGCATCATCGACGAATTCGCGCCCATCCTGCGCGCGGGCGGGGCGAATGTGCCGTCCGGCCTGCGGGCATCGGATCTCGTCACCAAGGAATTCCTCGACCCGTCCATCTCCGTCACCGGATAAGGAGACATTCCATGAGCACCAGCTACGACCTGTCCGAGGTCTCGCGCGAGAAGCGGATGGGCGGCCTCGGCAGGGAAACCACCCGTGAGATCCGCGTCGTCGACCTGACCGATTTCGAGAATCGCCGCGCCGAGATCACCGACCAACTGTGGGCGGCGGCCACCGAGATCGGCTTCTTCCAGCTCTCCGGGCACGGCATCCCGCAAGCGTTGATCGACGAGATGTTCGGCGCCACAGCGGAGTTCTTCGCCTTGCCGCAGGAGATCAAAGCCAAATATCCGCTGGTGAAAGAACACAACGCCGGCTGGGAGAGCATGAGTCAGGTGCGCCCGTCCATCGGAGTGCCCGATCAGAAGGAGTCGTATCAGGTCACCCGGCCGCACATGGACGGGCTCTGGCCGAGCGAGACCGAGCTGCCCGGATTCCGTTCACGTGTCCTGGATTTCGAGCATCGGGCCTGGGAAGTGGCGATGCGGGTGCTGTCCTGCTTCGCCGACCGGCTCGGACTGGCGCGCGAACACTTCACCACCGCACACGATCCCGCATCGCCGAACTACCAGAGCGCACTGCGATTGCTGCACTACTTCGCGGTGCCCGAGGAACTGCGCGGCGTTCCCGGCCGCTGGCGGGCAGGCGCGCACACCGACTTCGACTGTCTCACCCTGCTTTTCCAGCGCGACGGCCAAGGCGGGCTGCAAGTATGTCCCGGCAAGGAGATGGCCGAACAGGAGTGGACCTCCATCACCCCGTCCTCGAGCCTGATCACCTGCAATATCGGCGACATGCTCACCCGCTGGAGCGACGATCTGCTGCCGTCGAACTTCCACCGGGTCCGCAGCCCCGGCGAGGGGGAGTACCAGGGCGAGCGCTACAGCATCGCCTACTTCGCCCAGGCCGACCGCGACGCGATCATCCAGGGCCCCGGCGGCAAATACCCACCGGTCACCGCGGCCGATTTCCTCACCCAGCGTGTGCGAGCCAACTACCGGCCGCAGGGATAATCGGCGCAGACAACGGAAGGGACACGGCATGAGCGGTCAGCGCCCGGAGGCGGAAGCGGAGCGTGACGACGGCACCTCACTGCTCGGCCCGTCGGTGCATCGCCGGATCAGGCAGCTGGTCCTTTCCGGCGAACTCGCCCCGGGCAGCCCACTCAGCGTGCCCGCGCTGGCGTCTCGGCTGGGGGTGAGCCGCAGCCCGGTGCGCGAGGCCGTGCAGCAGCTCATCTACGAGGGTCTCGCGGTGAGCACACCGCACGCGGGCGCGAAGGTGGCCGCCGTCGACGACGAACGCATCCGCGAGGTACTCGCGGTCCGCGCCGTCCTCGACGGCCTGGCCGCCGCCACGGCCGCCACCCGCCTCACCGACGCCGACCTCGACAAACTCGCGGCCGTCATCGCCGCCCAGGAAACCAACCTGGACGACGCCACCGACGCCGCCCGCGACGCCCAGCTCGACCTGGAATTCCACAGCTTCATCCGGGGCGCATCCGGAAACCGGTGCCTCGCCGACGAATTGGCGCGTCTGGAAGCGCAGGCGCACCTGTACCGAGGCGACCTGTGGTGCTCCGCGCGCAACCGTCGCGTGGCCCTGCGTGAACACCGCCGCATCCTTGAAGCCCTGGAATCAGGCCACCCCGAATCGGCCCGCGCCGCCGCCGAGGCGCACGTCCACGGCCTGATGACCCGCCTCTCCCGGCACTGACTTGCTTGAGCCGGTTCCAAGGCGCGTCATCCATCGACGATGCCCGAGCCCGCCGCGGCGCCGGCGGTTTCGAGTCCGCCCTACCGGTCCGTGGCGCGGGTGTCCGACTGGCCGACGCGGCGATCCCGGTAGGCGGGCGCCTTCGTGGTACCCGCAGGCGTGAGCGTGCGCAGCAGGGGGAGCGTGCGCCGTTCGATCACCGTCGACAGCACGATCACGCTGTGCGACCGCACCACCGCGCTGGTGCGGTCGATGCTGAGCAGCACGGCCTGTAGACCGGCGTGTGAGTCGGCGCCGATCCGGCAGAGCACGTCACCGGAACCCGTGGTCGCGTAGGCCTCGAGCACGCCGGGGATCGCGTCGAGTTCGGCGGTGAGGGTGTCGAGCGCGCCCTGGGCGATCTCCAGGGTGACGAACGCCTGCACGTCGAAACCCGCTGCGGTGACATCGATCTGGGGGTCGTAGGAGGCGATCACCCCGGCCTCCTCCATCCGGTTGATCCTGGCCTGCACCGTCGCGCGGGCCACCTTCGTGCGCCGCGAGAGTTCCAGGATCCCGGCCTTCTGGAACTCGTGCATGGCCGACAGGATCGCCAGGTCGAGTTCGTCCAGTTTCGCGGGTGTGCGCATGCCAGACCTCCGTCCTCGGGTGCTATTCAAATTGTCCACCATCCGACAGCGTGAGGTATCAACTTTGGTCAGCATGACCAGGCTTGAGCGGTGTTGTTGCCTAGCTCACCGGTGGCGCGCTTTCCTAGGTCATGACCATTGAGCAGCAGCTCGTCGGGCTGATCGAGCACGACGACAGTGTCGATCCGTTCCCTGTCACCGGCTGGGACGCGCTGGTGTGGGTTGTCGGCAACGCCACCCAGTGCGCGCACTTCCTGCAATCGGCCTTCGGGATGCGGCTCGAGGCCTACGCCGGCCCCGAGGCCGGCAACCGCGACCACAAGGCCTACGTGCTGCGCAGCGGGGGAGCGCGGTTCGTGGTCAAGGGCGCGGTGGATCCGGACAGTCCGCTGGTCGCCCATCACGACCGGCACGGCGACGGCGTGGTCGACATCGCTCTCGAGGTCCCCGATGTGGACCGGTGCGTCACCTGGGCGCGCGAGCACGGCGCGACGATCCTGGTCGAACCACACGACGAGAGCGACGAATTCGGCACGGTGCGCTCCGCCGCCCTGGCCACCTACGGCGAGACCAGGCACACCCTGATCGACCGCTCCGGCTACGCGGGCCCGTATCTGCCCGGCTATGTCGCACGCACCTCGACCCTTCGCGACGGTCCGCGCCTGTTCCAGGCCATCGACCATGTGGTCGGCAATGTGGAACTGGGCATGATGGACCGCTGGGTCGACTTCTACCGCCGCGTCATGGGTTTCACGAATATGGCCGAATTCGTCGGCGACGACATCGCGACCGAATACTCCGCGCTGATGAGCAAGGTCGTCGCCAACGGCAACCACCGCGTGAAGTTCCCGCTCAACGAGCCGGCCGTCGGCCGCAAACGTTCCCAGATCGATGAGTACCTCGAGTTCTATCGCGGACCGGGCGTGCAGCACATCGCCCTGGCCACCGGCGACATCCTCGCCACCGTCGACGCCCTGCGCGCCGCGGGCGTCGAATTCCTGCCGACCCCCGACACCTATTACGAGGACCCCGAACTGCGCGCCCGCATCGGCCATGTCCGCGTCCCCGTCGAGGAACTGCAGCGGCGCGGCATCCTCGTCGACCGCGACGAAGACGGCTACCTACTGCAGATCTTCACCCGCCCGATCACCGACCGTCCAACGGTGTTCTTCGAACTCATCGAGCGACACGGCTCACTCGGCTTCGGAAAAGGCAATTTCAAAGCCCTTTTCCAAGCCATCGAACGCGAGCAGGAGGCCCGCGGGAACCTGTGAGTGCGTCCGCGCACGCACTACAGTTCATGGCATGCGGATCCCCTCGGCGATCATCACCGGCATGGCCCTGGCTGTCGTGCTGTCGTCGTGCGGATCGGGGGGCGACTCCGATTCGCCGGCGGGCCCGAATCGGCCGCCACCGAAGGTGGCCTCACTCGGCCCGTTCGTCGGCGAGTGCGGGCACGTCACCGACGACGAGGTGCGCGAGCTGGCGGGCCTGTCCCAGATCGCGCGGGTGTACAAGAACTCGACCGGCTGCAACTGGCAGTCGGCCGGATTGTTCGCCCCGAGCGTGACATTCGCGTCCTATCGCGGCAGCCCGATCGAACGCGAGAAGGCCTGGGTGTCCAGCGTCGGCCGCAACCCGGAGTCGATCGATGTGGCCGGTCGCCCCGGTTTTCAGGCGCTCGACCCGCAGGGGACCGTCTGCGACTTCGCGGTGCAACTCGACGACGACTTCTTCGAATGGTCCATCTCCACCGGCACTTTCGCCACGGGCGGTAACCCGTGCGACCGCACACGGAAACTGGCCGAGCTCACGGTAGGACGGCTGGGATGAGCGCCACCAGGATCGCGACCGCCGCGGCGGCGCTGCTGCTCACCGTCACCCTCGCGGGCTGCGGTGAGAAGGTCGAGGGCAACGCGCGCCCGGCAGGCGGCGGTGGCGGCGGCGAGTCGGTGAACACCGATTTCGACAAGCTGCTGCGCGAATGCGAGGTCGTCGAACCCGCGAAGATCGGTGAGATCGTCGGCAACGCGCTCAGCGTCACCACCTCCTTCAGCGGCGCCGTCTGCATGTGGGACATCGACGACGCACCTGGCGGCTCGGCCATGGCCACCCTCAACTGGTACGAGATGGGTACGCTGAACAACGAGAAGACCACCAACGAGAAGTTGGGGTACCTCACCGGTGACATCACGGTGCAGGGTCGCAGGGCCCTGCAGGTGCGCAGGCCGGGCGACAACGACTCCTGCGGAGTCACCGCGCCGGCCGCCGATGTCGGGGTCATCGGCTGGTGGATCAACTACCGGCCGGGCTCGGCCCACCCGGATCCGTGCGCGGGAGCGCAGAAGCTGGTGGAGCTGACCCTGGATCTGGCCAGGTAGAAGCCTTGACGCACGACCCCGCTTTGACCCCGGTTCGGGCGGGCGCGTATCGTGGACCGCTGTGCCCGGATTGCTACGGGCAAGTTCGTGCGTGAACGTAGGCCAGCGAGAGCGGCTGATACGTTCCAGCGTGCCCAGAAAAAGGGCCCTGAGCCGCGCGCGACACGCCCGACCGCGGGTAAACGGAAACACGGTCGGACGTGCGAGTGAAAGCTCGATGAACTGAAGACACGTGTTCCGCTACCGCAATCACCAATAAGGAAAGCCGGTCTATGCCAACCATCAACCAGCTGGTCCGCAAGGGTCGCCGCGACAAGGTCACCAAGACCAAGACTGCGGCCCTGAAGGGGAGCCCGCAGCGTCGTGGCGTGTGCACTCGCGTGTACACCACCACCCCCAAGAAGCCGAACTCCGCGCTCCGTAAGGTCGCGCGCGTTCGCCTGACCAGCGCGATCGAGGTCACGGCGTACATCCCCGGTGAAGGCCACAACCTGCAGGAGCACTCCATGGTGCTCGTCCGCGGCGGTCGTGTGAAGGACCTCCCGGGTGTCCGCTACAAGATCATCCGTGGCTCGCTGGACACCCAGGGTGTGAAGAACCGCAAGCAGGCCCGCAGCCGCTACGGCGCCAAGAAGGAGAAGAGCTGATATGCCACGCAAGGGCCCCGCACCCAAGCGTCCGCTGATCAACGACCCGGTCTACGGGTCCCCGCTGGTCACTCAGCTGGTCAACAAGATTCTGCTGGACGGCAAGAAGTCGACCGCCGAGCGCATCGTCTACGGTGCCCTCGAGCAGGCGCGCGAGAAGACCGGCACCGATCCGGTCGTCACCCTCAAGCGCGCGCTCGACAACGTCAAGCCCGCCCTCGAGGTGAAGCCCCGCCGCGTCGGTGGCGCCACCTACCAGGTGCCGGTCGAGGTCCGTCCGGGCCGCGCCAACACCCTCGCGCTGCGCTGGCTGGTCAGCTACTCCCGCGCCCGTCGTGAGAAGACGATGATCGAGCGTCTCGCCCACGAGCTCCTCGACGCGAGCAACGGCCTCGGTGCCGCGGTGAAGCGTCGCGAGGACACCCACAAGATGGCCGAGTCGAACCGGGCCTTCGCGCACTACCGCTGGTGATAGTCCGGCCCGTCACTTAAAAGGGAGAATTTCGTGGCACAGGACGTGCTCACCGACCTGAACAAGGTCCGCAACATCGGCATCATGGCCCACATCGATGCGGGCAAGACCACCACGACCGAACGCATCCTGTTCTACACCGGCATCACGTACAAGATCGGTGAAGTTCACGACGGCGCGGCCACGATGGACTGGATGGAGCAGGAGCAGGAGCGTGGTATCACCATCACCTCCGCCGCTACCACCTGCTTCTGGAAAGACAACCAGATCAACATCATCGACACCCCCGGGCACGTCGACTTCACCGTCGAGGTGGAGCGTTCGCTGCGCGTGCTCGATGGTGCGGTCGCGGTGTTCGACGGCAAAGAGGGTGTCGAGCCCCAGTCCGAGCAGGTGTGGCGTCAGGCCGACAAGTACGACGTGCCGCGTATCTGCTTCGTGAACAAGATGGACAAGCTCGGCGCTGATTTCTACTTCACCGTGCAGACCATCAAGGACCGTCTCGGTGCCAAGCCGCTGGTCATCCAGCTGCCGATCGGTGCCGAGAACGACTTCGAGGGCATCGTCGACCTCGTCGAGAACAACGCCAAGGTCTGGAAGGGCGAGACCAAGCTCGGCGAAGAGTACGAGGTCGTCGAGATCCCGGCCGACCTCAAGGACAAGGCCGAGCAGTACCGCCAGGAGCTGCTCGAGACCGTCGCCGAGTCCGACGAGGCGCTGCTCGAGAAGTTCTTCGGTGGCGAGGAGCTCTCCGTCGAGGAGATCAAGGGCGCCATCCGCAAGATGACCGTCAACTCCGAGCTGTACCCGGTGCTGTGCGGTTCCGCGTTCAAGAACAAGGGCGTGCAGCCCATGCTCGACGCGGTCATCGATTACCTGCCCTCCCCGCTGGACGTCGAGGCCACCACCGGCCACGTGCCCGGCAAGGAAGACGAGATCCTGACCCGCAAGCCGAACGTCGACGAGCCGTTCTCGGCTCTGGCGTTCAAGATCGCGGTGCACCCGTTCTTCGGTGAGCTCACCTACATCCGCGTGTACTCGGGCAAGGTGGACTCCGGCTCGCAGGTCGTGAACTCGACCAAGGGCAAGAAGGAGCGTCTGGGCAAGCTGTTCCAGATGCACTCCAACAAGGAGAACCCGGTGACCACCGCTTCGGCGGGTCACATCTACGCCGTGATCGGTCTGAAGGACACCACCACCGGTGACACCCTCTCGGATCCGCAGAACCAGGTCGTCCTCGAGTCGATGACGTTCCCGGACCCGGTCATCGAGGTCTCCATCGAGCCCAAGACCAAGTCCGACCAGGAGAAGCTCGGCACCGCGATCCAGAAGCTGGCGCGCGAGGACCCGACGTTCTCGGTGAAGCTCGACCAGGAGACCGGCCAGACCGTCATCGGCGGTATGGGCGAGCTCCACCTCGACATCCTCGTCGACCGCATGAAGCGCGAGTTCAAGGTCGAGGCGAACGTCGGTAAGCCGCAGGTGGCCTACCGTGAGACGATCACCAAGCCGGTCGAGAAGCTCGAGTTCACGCACAAGAAGCAGACGGGTGGCTCCGGCCAGTTCGCGAAGGTCATCATCGCGGTCGAGCCCTTCGTCGGCGAAGACGGTGCGCACTACGAGTTCGAGAACAAGGTCTCCGGCGGTCGCGTGCCCCGTGAGTACATCCCGTCGGTCGACGCGGGTGCCCAGGACGCCATGCAGTACGGCGTGCTCGCCGGCTACCCGCTGGTGAACCTGAAGGTCACCCTGCTCGACGGCGCGTACCACGACGTCGACTCCTCGGAGATGGCGTTCAAGATCGCGGGTTCGCAGGCCCTGAAGGAAGCGGCCCGTAAGGCCGGTCCGGTGATCCTCGAGCCGCTCATGGCGGTGGAGGTCATCACACCCGAGGATTACATGGGTGAAGTGATCGGCGACCTCAACTCCCGCCGTGGCCAGATCCAGGCCATGGAGGAACGCAGTGGTGCCCGTGTCGTCAAGGCGCTGGTTCCGCTCTCGGAGATGTTCGGCTACATCGGTGACCTGCGGTCGAAGACCCAGGGTCGCGCGAACTACTCCATGGTGTTCGCCCAGTACGCGGAGGTTCCGGCCAACGTGTCCAAGGAGATCATCGCCAAGGCGACCGGCGAGTAATTCGCTTGCCGCGGCCTTGTACGCTTGGCCGCGGCAACCGGGCGTCAGCACGACCCCCCTTATTAACCGCACTGCTGCAAAAAAGCACGCACTAACTAGTCCAGGAGGACAACAGTGGCGAAGGCGAAGTTCGAGCGGACGAAGCCCCACGTCAACATCGGCACCATCGGTCACGTCGACCATGGCAAGACCACGCTGACTGCGGCCATCACCAAGGTGCTCGCCGACAAGTACCCGGACCTGAACGAGAGCTTCGCTTTCGACCAGATCGACAAGGCGCCGGAGGAGAAGGCTCGTGGTATCACGATCAACATCTCCCACGTCGAGTACCAGACCGAAAAGCGCCACTACGCGCACGTCGACGCCCCGGGTCACGCCGACTACATCAAGAACATGATCACCGGTGCGGCCCAGATGGACGGTGCCATCCTCGTGGTCGCCGCCACCGACGGCCCGATGCCGCAGACCCGCGAGCACGTGCTGCTCGCCCGTCAGGTCGGCGTGCCCTACATCCTGGTCGCGCTGAACAAGTCGGACATGGTCGACGACGAGGAAATCCTCGAGCTCGTCGAGATGGAGGTCCGCGAGCTGCTGGCGTCGCAGGAGTTCGACGAGGATGCCCCCGTCGTGCGCGTCTCCGGCCTCAAGGCCCTCGAGGGTGACGAGAAGTGGGCCGAGTCCATCGTCGAGCTGATGAAGGCCGTCGACGACTCGATCCCGGACCCGGTCCGTGAGACCGAGCTCCCGTTCCTGATGCCCGTCGAGGACGTGTTCACCATCACCGGTCGTGGCACCGTCGTCACCGGTCGTGTCGAGCGCGGCATCATCAACGTGAACGAGGAAGTCGAGATCGTCGGCATCCGCGAGAAGAGCACCAAGACCACCGTCACCGGTATCGAGATGTTCCGCAAGCTGCTCGACCAGGGCCAGGCCGGCGACAACGTCGGTCTGCTGGTTCGTGGCATCAAGCGCGAAGATGTCGAGCGTGGCCAGGTCGTCGTGAAGCCGGGCACCACCACTCCCCACACGGAGTTCGAGGGCCAGGCGTACATCCTGTCGAAGGACGAGGGCGGTCGCCACACCCCGTTCTTCAACAACTACCGCCCGCAGTTCTACTTCCGTACCACGGACGTGACGGGCGTTGTGACCCTCCCCGAGGGCACCGAGATGGTCATGCCCGGTGACAACACCGAGATGTCCGTCAAGCTGATCCAGCCGGTCGCCATGGACGAGGGCCTGCGCTTCGCGATCCGCGAGGGTGGCCGCACCGTCGGCGCCGGTCGCGTCACGAAGATCATCAAGTGAGTCTCTGACTCACTGACACCGCAACGGCGTCGCTCCCCCGGGAGCGGCGCCGTTCGGCGTTTTCCGGGGGCGCATCGAAGGATCCCATAAGCGTGGTTCGCCATAATCGGTCGAAATCGATTGCCCGGCATGGCATTCTGAGGACAGATCGACGGGGGTGTCGCCATGGGGGAAGGATTCCTCGACAAGTCAGGGGCAGAGCCGGGTCGTAGCACGCCGTACCGGCCGCCGGAACCGGCACGATGGCCCACTCGCCCGCAGCCCGAGCCTCTACTCTTCTCCCATGAAGTCCGCGCCGCGAATGTCGAGCGCGAACGGGTTCAGCGGCTGTTGCGAGAGTCGGCGGCGGGGCCCGATTACTCGTCGAGCAGTGCCAGGAAGATCGGGACCGTCGCGATCGTCGGCATAGCCGCTCTCATCGGCGGCGGCTACCTGCTCAGCCGCCCGAGTAATCCGGACCCGGTCATCGCGTCCTGCGTACGAACCGAGAAGAACGGCAGCCAGACCGTCGTCGCTGACAGCAACTGCTCGAGCTCGGGCGTCGGATCCTTCCGCGGCAGCTCGACCTGGCCGCAGTACCAGTACTACTACGGCGGCAACACCACCATCGGCAAGCCACCGTCCGGCGGCACGACCATCAAGCCGAGCAATGTCGAAATCAAGACCAAGAGCGGCACGGTCATCCAGCGCGGCGGCCTCGGCCGTGGTGGCGGCAGCGGCTCCTAGTCCGCCACACAAGCCATGACATGTGGGGTCATCGCCGGGAGGGCGCTGGGTGGGTAGCGTTCGTGGGGTCGGGTGTCCCTGGGGCGTTTGGAGGCGGCGTGGTTGTGGTGAAGGGGTTCGAGGTTGTCGAGGGGGAGCTCGGGCACGGGTTGCCGTATTTCGCGTTCGGGGAGGGGCGGCCGTTGGTGTTCCTGCGGTGGTTCACGCCGGATCACACGAACCCGAGCGGATGGATGCGGGCCAGTGAGGTGAAAACGTTGGCGCCGCTGGCCAGGAACTTCCGGGTGTATGCGGTGAATCGGGCGCCGGGGATGGCGGAGGGGACGTCGATGGCCGATATCGCGCGCGACCACGCGGAGGCTTTGCGGGACGAATTCGGGGAGCCCGTCGATGTGCTGGGGATTTCTTCGGGCGGGTCGGTGGCCCTGCAATTGGCCGCCGATCATCCGTCGGCGGTGCGCAGGCTGGTGATCGCGTCGTCGGGGTGCCGGCTGCCCGAGCCCGCTCGCGCCTCGCAGCTGAAGTACGCGACGGCCGCCGCCGAAGGGAAACGCGCACTCCAGCACATGGCGACCGTCGGTATCGAGTCGCCGGTGAAGGCCCGCCTGGTCGGTGCGGTGGCCTGGCTCGCCGACCCGCTGATGCGCCCGAAGAACCCCGCCGACACCCTCGCCTTCGTCCTCGCCGAAGACGCCTTCGACGTCACCGACCGCCTCACCGATATCACCGCCCCCACCCTGGTGATCGGCGGCGAACGCGACGAGTTCTACCCCCAGTCGATCTTCCATCAGACCGCCGAGGGCATCCCCGACTCCCGCTTGATCATCTACCCCGACACCACTCACATGGGCGCGATCAAACACGAACGCTTCGCTCCCGAAGTCACCGAATTCCTAGGATCAGCAACGTAATCGAGGCCTCCGGCGAACGGTCTTCACCGCTCGTCGAGGTGTACCCGGACCGTGACACCGCCGCGCTCGCCGCGGTGCGCGACAGCATGGCCGTAATGGTCGAGGCCGTCGATGCGCAGGGTGATCGGCCCACCCGCACCGAGGAAGTTGCGCCACCACGTCTTCTGATCCGGCATGGCGACGCCGATGACGTACTCGTCCCCGGACCGGCGGTAGTTGACGGGGGTGCTGAACGTGCGCCCCGAGCGGCGGCCGACATAACTCACCTCGGCGAAGGATTTGCCGAGAGCCTTGTGAAGGCCCGGCGCCCTCGTCACGGCGAGGACGATCGCGTTGAAGACGCGCATGCCGCGTCGCATCATCGGATTCTGAAACATCTATCTGCCCCGGATCTGTCACGGAATGTGTGGTCTCGACCGTACCGATCGACTGTGGCAATTCATCGAGAGCTCACTGTGTCAGCGGACCTTGGCCCCGTAGACATGCTCGACCGCCATTATCATCAGGACGCGGCGGTCCGACACCATCACCTCGCGGTATTCGTCCCAGTCCGGGTGCTCGCCCGCGGCGGCGCGGTAGTAGGCGACGAGGGCTTCCACTTCGGGGCCGTGTGGGTCGGTGCCGGGGCCGGTGAGCTCGGCGGTGCCTTCGGCGGTTGCCCAGGACCAGCCGTCGGCGCTGCCCACTTCGAGAGCGGCGCGTGGGTCGCGGCGCAGGTTCGCGGTCTTGGCACGGCCCTCGGTCATCGAGACGTAGATGACGCCCGCCTCGCGGTCGTAGTAGGGGGTGACCGGTGAAAGCTGGGGTCTGCCATCGGCTTTGATCGTGGCGAGGACGCCGATCTTCGCCTCGGCGAGCAGGGCGTGCGGATCGAACTGTTCGGACATGGGCCACTCCTGTTGTCGGCGTGTTCTGACGAACCGTTGTGCACCTGCGTTTATGCCCGCGCGGAAAACCTGTCGACAATCCCGGACCGGGCCGCGTACAAAGAGTCCATGTTTACGGTACGTCCGCAGTCGCGGTTCTAGTTCGCATCGGGTCCGTGTGGCGCCGAGGCGACGCCGCGTGACCCGACGCCCGTGCCGTCCCCCGGAGCGCCTCACCGGCGAGCGTCGATCTCTGAAACCGACTCGGCCGGGAGCCTCCCATGACCAGAACCGATCTCGCCCGCCTACGAAATATCGGCATCGCCGCCCACATCGACGCGGGCAAGACCACGATCACCGAACGAATCCTGTTCTACACCGGTGTGATTCGCACCCTGGGTGAGGTGCACGACGGTACCGCCGTGATGGACCACATGGTGCAGGAGCGTGAGCACGGCATCACCATCACCTCCGCGGCGACCACCTGCGAGTGGGCCGAGCACCAGATCACCGTCATCGACACCCCTGGCCACGTCGACTTCACCGCCGAGGTGGAGCGCACGCTGCGGGTGCTCGACGGCGCGGTCGCGGTGTTCGACGCCAAGGAGGGTGTGGAGGCGCAGTCGGAGCAGGTGTGGCGCCAGGCCGACACCTACGGTGTGCCCCGGATCTGTTTCGTGAACAAGATGGACAAGCTCGGCGCCGATTTCGCGTTCACCGTGCGGACCATCGCGGAACGACTCGGTGTGCGCCCGTTGGTGATCCAGCTGCCGATCGGTGCCGAACGTGACTTCGAGGGCGTGATCGACCTGGTCGACATGACCGCGAAGCGGTGGCGCGGCGACACCGGAAACGGTGTCCGCTACGAGACCGTCGAGATACCGGAACAGCTGCGGACCAGGGTGATTCAGCATCGAGAAGCACTGCTGGCGACGGTCGCCGAAGCCGACGACGACGTGCTGGAAAGCTACCTGTCCGGCAAGCCGATCGCCGTCGACGTCCTCAAAGCCGCGATCCGGCGGATGACGCTCGACGCCACGGCCTACCCGGTGCTGTGCGGTTCGGCGCTGGCCAATATCGGCGTACAACCGCTGCTGGACGCCATCGTCGACTACCTGCCGTCGCCGGTGGATGTCGTCGCTGTGCACGGCTTCTCGGCGGAAGGAACACACGTGCACCGCGCTCCCGATATCGCCGAGCCGTTCGCGGCCCTGGCGTTCAAGGTCGCGGCGCATCCGTTCTTCGGGACGCTGGTGTATCTGCGTGTGTACTCCGGTACCGCCGAACCCGGTGCCACCGTGCTGAATTCGACGAACGGACGAAAGGAGCGCCTGGGCAAACTGTTCCAGATGCACGCGAGCACCGAGATCGCGATCGATCGGGTGCGGGCGGGTCAGATCTGTGCCGTGATCGGCCTCGAAGCCACCGGCACCGGCGACACCCTGTGCGATCGGCACGACCCGATCGTGCTGGAGTCGATGACCTTCCCCGCCCCGGTCCTGTCCCTCTCGATCGAACCGAGGACTCGCGCCGACCAGGACAAGCTCGGCATCGCCCTGGCCCGCCTGGCCGACGAGGACCCGACGTTCATCGTGCATGTCGACGCCGAAACCGGACAGACGGTGATCGGCGGCATGGGCGAGCTGCATCTGGAAATCCTGGTCGACCGGCTGAAACGACAGTTCCGGGTGGACGCGACCATCGGCGAACCACGCGTGGCCTACCGCGAGACCGTCACCGCTCCCGTCGACCTGCTCGAGCACACCCACCGCAAACAGGTGGGTGGACGCGGGCAGTACGCGAAGGTGGCGATCGCGCTGGCCCCGCACGTGGCCGACGACGGCGCCGTCTACGAATTCCGCAACCAGGTCACCGGTGGGCGGGTGCCGAGGGAGTACGTCCCCGCGGTCGACGCGGGCGCGCAAGACGCGCTCGCGGTTGGCCCGCTCGCCGGCTTCCCCCTGGTGAACGTGCTGGTGACGCTGCTCGACGGCGCCGCCCACGTGCGGGATTCCTCGGATCTGGCGTTCCGGCTGGCCGGTGCGGCAGCGGTGCGCGCGGCGGTGGCGCGCGCGAAGCCGGTGCTGCTCGAACCCATGATGGCCGTGGAGGTCGTCACGCCCGAGCAGTACGTCGGCGAGGTGATCGGTGATCTGAACACCCGGCGTGGCCGGATCACCGAGCTGGCCGAGCGCGGCGGCGCCCACGTCGTCCGCGCGCTGACCCCACTGTCGGAGATGTTCGGCTACATCGGCGATCTTCGCTCGAAAACCCGTGGCCGAGCGAACTTCTCGATGACGTTCGACTCCTACGCCCCGGTCCCACCCGAGGTCGCGAAGTCGATCATCGCGAACAGCTGACCAGGATGTCGGTGGCGTCTCCTCAGGCGCCACCGACTCAGGGCGCCAGGGTGCCGACCGTCCACAGAGGCGCGGTTTCCACGCGGGCGAAGCGCCATCCGTCGGGCGTGCGCACGGCATCGAATCGGTAGGTGCCGCCACCGGCGTAGAACGGTTCGGGGGCCACTCGGCCGGGGGTCGGTGCGCTGGGAACGAACGCGAACAGCGAGTTCGCCCGGACCTGGGCCCGATCGCCCGCGAGCTCGATGCGCACATTGCTGATGTAGTGCGGCGAGCGCTGCTGGTCGGAGTGGTTGCGGCCGGCGAGTGCGATGACCTTGTCGAGGCCGGTGGCCTCCCCGCCGGGTGATTTGGCGGTCACATCGGGGGTGTAGATGGTGGCGAAGGCGTCGAATCGTCCTTCTTCCAGTGCTGCGGCGAGATTGTCGATGAGGGCGTGGATCTCGTTGCGGTCTTCCAGCTCACGCAGTCGTTGCTCGGAGGAGTCGGTGCAGGCGGTGGCGAGCAGCGCGGTCGGCAGCGCGAGGATCGGCAGGAGGTAACGGATTTCGGTCATGATCCCAGCCTTCGGCTTGATTGTTGGTATAACCAATGTAGGTGCGGCCAACGATAACATTCGTGGGTGCGACCAACAAGTGCTTGATACGATGAGGTCATGGAACACGCGGGAGCGCAGGCGGCGGCGAAGCTGCGGGGGATGCCGACTCGATGCCTAACCCAGGTCGCGGTGCTGGCCGACCGGGCTGCCGAACGCGCCCTCGCCGACACCGGCTCGCGCAGGCATCACTTCGCGCTGCTGGCCACCCTGGCCGAGTTCGGTCCCGCCAGCCAGGCCGAGCTGGGCAGGCGCACCGGCATCGACCGCAGCGATATCGTTGGTGCGCTCAACGATCTGGCCGGGCGCGGCTTCGTCGACCGCACCCCCGACCCCGAGGACCGGCGCCGCAATATCGTCACGATCACCGAGCCAGGCGCCGCCCACCTCGCCGACCTCGACGGCAAGCTGCGCGCCGCCCAGCAGGAACTACTCGGTGCGCTGTCCGAGGGCGAACGCGACCAGCTCGTGGGTCTGCTCAGCCGCGTACTGGACGACCACGCGGGGCGGTGAAGCTCACCCGTGCTATTCGATCAGCGGTGCTCGCCCGTGAAGGCCTGGTCTTCGGGTGTCTGCCTTGTGGGCCGACGCGCAGCCGGTGCCCCGCGCAGCAGATGCAAGGCGTCGGCGTCGGCCTCGTTGCGGGCGGTGTAGACCTCGAGCCGGTGGTCGGGGCTGTCGGGTTGCAACCACACCTGATAGTCCACATCCACGCTGCCGACCGTCGGATGCTGTAGTCGCATCGTGCCGACGGTGCAGTCGGCGACTTCGCCCTCGGCCCACAGTGTCGCGAATTCCGTACTGCGCATGGACAATTCGCCGATCAGTTCGGCCAGGCGTGCGTCGGTGGGGTAGCGGCCCGCCGTGAGCCGCAGGTAGCCGACGTGAATGCGGGCGAGTTCGTCCCAGTTGCGATGCAGGTCCTTGGTGAGCGGATCGAGGAAGAATTGGCGCGGGATCGAGGGGCGCTCGACAGGGTCGGCGGGGGCGGCGAAGTCGAGGTGTTCGGCGAAGAGTGCGTGTCCGCTGTGGTTCCAGGCGAGCACGTCGCCGCGCCTGCCGAGGACGAGGGCGGGCATGGTGTCGCCGAGCGCGTCGAGTAGGGCGAGGACGCGGGGGTGGGCGCGTTCGGATTCGTCGCGGGTGAGTCGTGGTGTGGTCGGTCGTCCGGCCAGGTTGTGCAGGTGTGCGGTTTCGGCGGCATCGAGGCGCAGTACCCGCGCGAGGGCATCGATGACCTGCGGTGACGCCGTGCCCGCCTGATCCTGTTCGAGCCGGGTGTAGTAGCCGGCGCTCACGCCCGCCAGCTGCGCGAGTTCTTCGCGGCGCAGCCCGGGCACCCGGCGGGTCGCGCCGTAGGTGCGCAGCTCGAGATCGGCTGGGGTGATGCGGTCGCGGCGGGTTTTGAGGAATACGCCGAGGCTTTCCAGCTCCATGCTCCCGATCGTAGGGAGCCCGGCGAGCTCGTGGGTATCCCTGCCGGGTGTACCCATCGCCGGGTCTGGTTGCCGTGCACGCCAGGGCCCAGATTCGGTGACATGAACAATGCTTCTCCGGTGCGGGCCTGGCTGGGCCTGCTGGTGGTCCTCGGTCCGGTTCTGCTCGTCGCGATGGACGGTTCGGTGCTGTTCCTCGCGATGCCCGCGATCACCGGTACGCTGTCCCCGTCCGCCGATCAGAGCCTGTGGATCCTGGACAGTTACGGCTTCGCCGTCGGCTCCCTGCTCATCGCCTTCGGCACCATCGGCGACCGCTACGGGCGCAAACGGCTCCTGCTGATCGGCGCCGCGATGTTCGGCCTCGGCTCGGTGGGCGCGGCCTTCGCCACCAGCCCCGAATCGCTGATCGCGTTCCGCGTGCTGATGGGCGTGGCCGGGGCGACGCTGTTGCCGTCGGCGCTGGCCGTGCTCGGCACCCTGTTCACCGACCCGAGGCGCCGTGCACAGGCCATCGGTATCTTCGCGGCCACGTTCGCCGCCGGATTCGCGATCGGACCGATCGTCGCGGGTCAGCTGCTGAGCCGGTTCTGGTGGGGTTCGGTCCTGTTGATCAATGTGCCGGTTGTGTTGTTGTTCCTGATGTTCGCGCCGATCCTGCTCGGGGAGGTGCGGGCCACGGTGGTCGGCCGTATCGACGTGGCGAGCGTGGCTACCTCGGCGATGGGTCTGTTGCTCGCCATGTACGCCGTGAAACACACAGCGGCAGAAGGCCTTTCCACTTCGGCCACGGGCGCGGGCTTGGTGGGTGCGGTGCTGCTCGGCTGGTTCGGGCGCAGGCAGGGGCGGATCGCGAACCCGCTGATCGACTTGGCGTTGTTCCGCAACCGCGTGTTCACGATCGCGATCGTCACCGGCTTCCTGCCGCTGGCGGCGTGGTCGGCCACCGCCTACCTCGGCGGCATCTATCTGCAGTCCGTGCTCGACCTCACCGTCACCGATGCCGCGCTGCTCGCGGTGCCCGGGGCCGTGGTCCTCACCGTCACCGCCGTCGTCACCCCGGCGATCGCCGCCCGGATCGGCCGGTCGGCCGCGCTCGTCACCGCGCATTTCACCATCGTCGCGGGTTTGCTGCTGTTGCTGCCGACCGGCACGAGCACCGGCGCGGGCTGGTATATCGCGGCGACGGCCGTGGCGGGCATCGGCTACGGCATCTCCTTCAGCGTGGTCGCCGATATCGCGGTCGCGGCGGTCCCGCCCGAGCGCGCGGGGTCGGCCGCCGCGCTCGCCGAAACCGGCAACGAACTCGGCAATGCTCTCGGCATCGCCCTGTTCGGTTCCCTGGCCGCGCTCGTCTTCCGTATCGGCGGTCCGGACCTGGCGCCCACCCTCGGCGCAACCCTCGACCTGCCCGACCTGCTTCCAGCCGCCGCCGACGCGCGATCGGCGTTCGTCGACGGGCTGCATGTAGTCGCCGCGGCCGCCGCCGTGCTGCATGCCCTCCTCGGTCTGGTCGCGCTGCGCGTTCTGCGCTCGCGTCCAGTGGATGTGGAGATCACGCAACCCGCTCCGGCGGGCCTCTGACGAAGAGTCCATCGGCGACGCCCCGAACGTCGGGCGGCATCACATCGCTGGCCGAATGCGACGTGAACCACACTCCCGACCGGCGCACTGGTACAAACAAGCGAGAGGGAAGGACGAAATATATGAGCGCGCCGATCGTCATCGTCGGAGCGGGCCTGGCAGGCCTGCGCACCGCCGAGGAATTACGCCGAGCCGGGTACGAGGGGGGTGTGCTGCTCGTCGGGGACGAGGCGCGGCCACCGTACGATCGCCCACCGCTGTCCAAGCAGTTCGTGCGTGGCGAGACCGACGACACCACCCTGCGCCCGCCGGAGTTCTTCACCGAGAAGAACATCGAGCTGCGCCTCGGCACCGCTGTCGCCCGGGTGGACACCGCCGCGCGCACCCTCACCCTCGCCGACGGTGACACCATCGCCTACGACCAGCTCGTCATCGCCACGGGTTTGCGCCCCCGCCGCCTGCCCGGGGTGGAGGAGGTGACGGGCGTACACGTGCTGCGCGCCCACGACGACGCCGAATCCCTGCGCGCCGACCTGGCCGCCGCCCAGCGCGCCCTCATCGTCGGCGCCGGATTCATCGGCTGCGAACTGGCCGCGAGCTTCCGCGCCGCGGGCAAGGACGTGACCCTCGTCGAACCGCAGCCTGCCCCGCTCGCGTCGGTACTCGGCGAGCAGATCGGTGGGTACGTGGCGCGTATGCACCGCGACCACGGTGTCGACCTGCGCTGTGGCGTCGGCGTCGACACGCTTCGGGTGGACGTCGACGGGCACGTGCGCGGCGCGCTGCTCAGCGACGGTTCCGATATAGATGCCGACCTGGTGGTCATCGGAATCGGGTCTGTGCCCGCCACCGACTGGCTGGCCGGTTCCGGTATCGAACTGGCCGACCCGACGGCGGGCGGCGGCGTGCTCGCCGACGAGCTGGGTCGTACGTCCGCTGAGGGCGTCTGGGCCGTCGGTGACGTCGCTGCCTGGCGTTACGGTGACATTCGCAAGCGGGTCGAGCATTGGACCAGTGCGGGTGAGCAGGCGAAGCTGGTGGTTACCGCGCTGCTCGGCGGCGCGGCACCTACGGCTGCGCGGGTGCCGTACTTCTGGAGCGATCAGTACGACGTGAAGATCCAGGCTCTCGGTACGCCTCATCCGGCTGACGAGGTCACCGTCGTGTCCGAAGACGGGCACAAGTTCCTCGCCTACTACTCCAGGGACGGAATTCTCACCGCTGTTCTCGGGGCGGGGATGACGGCCCAGGTGATGAAGTTGCGTGCGAAGTTGGCTGCGCCTACACCGGTGGCCGATCTCCTGGCTGCTACGTCGTGACTTTGGTTGGGTAACTCCCGCGCGACCGGCTTCACGGCACCACTTCGGTGTTTTGTGTACCACGGAGGTATTGACTCGCCTTCCGGCACGCGACTCGGATTACTCTGGCGCCGTGGGGATTTCTGAGTACGCACCCGGCGACGTGGTCGTCTTTTCACACGGCCCGTTCGGCGGTATCTGTGCTGTTGTCCAGTCCGTCGACACCCGGCGGTCGACGCTCGGGCTGGAGTTCGCCGTGGGCACCACGCACCGGGAGGGCGGGGTGCTGCGGGAGGATCGGCATCGGCTGACCGTCGGGTTCGACGAGGTCGAGTTGCTGTAGGCGGGACGGGGGGCTTCGCGGGCCTGTAATACGGTGGACCTGTGATCGTCGCGCTTATCGATTCGGGTCTCGGCTTGTTGCCGACGGCCGCGTGGCTGCGCAAACTGCGACCCGATGTGGATCTGCTGCTGCTGCTCGATCCCGAGGGCGCGCCGTGGGGGCCCAAGCCGGAACAGTGGGTGGTCGAGCGGGTGCTGGCGACGGCGCGGCAGGCGCTGGCGCTGGGGGCCGAGGTGATCGTGCTGCCGTGCAATACGGCGAGTGTGACGGCGTTGGCTCAGGTGCGCGCCGAGGTGGGGGAGTCGGTGCCGGTGATCGGCACGGTTCCGGCGATCAAACCCGCTGCGGCGCAGTGCCGTTCGGTTGCGGTGTGGGCGACGGCGGCGACGACGGCCAGCCGTTATCAGGCCGACCTCATCGCCCGCTTCGGCGGCGATGCGAAGGTTGTCGGGGTGGCCTGCCACGGCCTGGCCGACGCCATCGACCGAGGTGACGTGCCCGCGATCAACGCCTCGATCGCCGATGCCGCCGCCCGCACACCCGCCGATGTGGAGGGCGTCGTGCTCGGCTGCACCCACTATCCGCTGGTCGTCGACGCCATCGTCGCCGCATTGCCGGACGGTGTGCGCCTGTTCGACAGCGCCCAGGCCGTCGCCGCCCAGACCGTCCGCAAGATGGACGAGCTCGGCAGGCCGAGCACCGGCACCGGCACCGTCATGGTCCGCACCAGCGGTGAACCGGGTGAATTGCCCGCCGGCGCGGCGACTTTCGAGTCCGGGCGGCTGCTGGGAGCCGTCGGTCTCTGACCCCAGGAGGTGCGTGTGTCCGAGTTGCCGACCGCCGAGCAGGTTCGTGCCGCACTAGCCGAACACGCCGACCCGGCCGACGCGCGACACCTGCAACGCTTCTTCAAAACCGGACCCGGCGAGTACGGCGACGGTGATGTGTTCCTCGGTGTCCGCGTGCCTGTCAGCCGGAGGGTCGCCAAAGGATTCACCGCGCTGCCGCTCGACCAGGTCGACGAACTCCTCGACAGCCCGGTCCACGAGGAACGCCTGGTCGCTCTGTTCGTCCTCGGCGCGAAGTTCGCCACCGCGTCGAAACCACGCACCCGTGACGACAAGGCGCGCGAGGAGACAGTCGACCGCTACCTGGCCGCCGTGTGCCGGGGCCGGGTGAACAACTGGGACCTGGTCGACTCGTCGGCCGAATACATTCTCGGTGCCTGGTTGCTCGACAAAGACCGCACCCTGCTTTTCGAACTGGCACACCAGGATTCGCTCTGGGAGCGCAGAGTCGCCCTGCTGTCGACCTTCGCCTTCATCCGCGCGGGCGACGCGAGCACCACCCTGGCCCTGGCCGAGGAGCTGCTCGACGATCACCGCGACCTGATCCAGAAAGCCCTCGGGTGGATGCTGCGCGAGGTCGGCAAGAAGGTCGACCCCGCGCTACTCACCGGCTTCCTCGATGCCAACGCACGCGAAATGGGTCGCACCGCACTCAGTTACGCGACCGAACACCTCGACAAGGAACAACGCGCCGCGTATCGGGCGATGCGCTAGAACTGGATTTTCAGGTGGTCGGTCACCGGCCGGGCCTGGCAGCCGAGGATGTACCCGTTCTCGATGTCCTCGGGGTCGAGGATCTCCGAATTCTCCATCTCCACTTTGCCTTCCAGCACCGTGCAGGCACACGACCCGCATTCGCCCTCCTGGCAGGAGTAGGGCACGTCGAGGCCCTTGTCGAGCATGATGTCGACCAGCGTCTGCTTGCGCGGCCAGCTCAGCTCGTGCACCTGCCCGTCGAGCTCCACCTCGACGGTCGCGGCGTCGGCGGCCTCTTCCTCGGACACCTCGGCGGGCGCGTGGTCGGCGAACGGGTCACCGGCCAGCGAGTTGAAGATCTCGGCGTGGGTGCGGCTGCGCGGCACGTCGAGCGCGGCGAGCGCGGTGTGCACGAGGTCCATGAACGGTTTCGGCCCGCACATGAACGCCTCGTAGGCGGTGTAGGGGCTCACCAGGCGGGCGAGCATGTCGGCGGTCGGCAGGCCGAGCAGCGGTTCGAGCCAGTGGATGACACTGAGCCGCTGCGGGAACTTGCCGACCAGTTCGCGCAGCTCGTCGGCGAAGATCACCGAGCCGGCGTCGCGGTTGGCGTAAACCAGCACGATCTTGCCGCTGCCCTTGGCGAGCGCCGACTTCAGGATGGAGATGACCGGGGTGATGCCGCTGCCCGCCGCGAACAGCAGCAGATCGGTGTCGAGGTCGCGGGGGGTGAACACGCCCGACGGCGGGAGTACTTCCAGCTCGTCGCCTGCGCTGATGTTGTCGCACAGCCAGTTCGAACCGTAACCACCCTCGGTGCGTTTCACGGTCACCTTGGGCAGGTCGTCGGTGAACGGCGAGCTGGCCAGCGAGTAGCAGCGGGCCACCGAACCGGTGAGCTCGCTGGGGATGCGCAGGGTGAGGAACTGCCCGGGCTGGTAGGCGAACCGTTCGCGCAGCTCGTCGGGCACCTCGAAGACCACGGAGCGGGTGTCGGTCGTTTCGGCGATGACTGCGGCGACCCGCAGTACCACCGAGCGCGAGCCGTGCGGAACCTCGACTGTGGTCATGTCGTCCTCTCGGGCAAAACTAGAACGTGTTTCAGTTTCATGCTAAGTCCGGACGCGCCTGCAGGGCAAGCTGCGCCTCGAGCCCGGCCACGAGCACCTCCATCCCGAAGTCGTAGGAGTACTTGCCGCGCAGGTCGGACATGTACTTCGTGGCACGGGCCACCGCTTCGGGCAGCAGCACGTCCGCGGGGGCGGAGCGGTCGCGCGGATTCACCCTGCTGCGGCCGAACAGGTAGGTGTGAATGGTCGCGTAGGCGGCCAGCACGTTGCGATCGGAGAATCCCGCGTCGAACAGGATCTCCATCACCGCTTCGATCAGGTCGAGCTGCTTGCCGAGCATCTGCTCGAGCAGGATGTCGCCCAGGCCGGGATGCCTGCGCAGTTTATCGTCTATCTGATCGATCAGATCGCGCAGGCGTACCTGCCACGGGCCGGACTCGCGCGGCGGCTTGCGCACGCCGACCAGCGCCGCGCTGGCGACCAGGTCGAGGAGTTCGCGCTTGTCGGCGACGTAGTAGTAGGGCGCCATCGGCGACACCCCGAGCTCACGCGAGAGCCTGCGCATGGACAGCTTCTCCACGCCGTCCTCGCGTACTACGCGCAGCGCCGCCTCGACGATCTCCGCTTCCGAGAGTGTCGAATTCGCGCCGCTGCCGACCCCACCGTGGTTACGCAAGCCTCTGCCTCACCTCTACTGCCGCTGGGCTCTCGGGCCCCTTCCGTCCTGCTCCCGGAAGTCTAGATGTCGTGGCCCGTCCAGTGAGTTTTTCCGAATCCCCCCTTTATGGCAGTGACTGACGTTAAAGTCGCGAGTGACCGTCAACACATGGGAGGTAGTCATGGCCGAGAACCCGGCACCCGCGAGCGAGGACACCGGCGAGGACCTGATCGCCGAGACGCTGATCGAAGAGGTCAGCATCGACGGCATGTGCGGCGTGTACTGACCATGGCGGCAGGCGTGCTCGATCTCGATGCCCGATGGGCGCTGCATCCCCGGGTCTCCTTGCGTCCGGAGTCCTTCGGTGCGCTGCTGTACCACTTCGGCACCCGCAAGCTCTCGTTCCTCAAGAGCCGCGAGCTGGTCGACGTGGTCCGGTCGCTGCCCGCACACCATTCCGTGCGGGAAGCGCTGCATGCCAAGGGCTTCAGTGCTTCGACGGCATATGTCGAGGCGCTCGACCAGTTGGCCCGCACCGACATGATCGTGCCCGCGCCGGGTCCGGTCACGCCGGTGGAACCGAGCCCGCCTGCCCCGGTCGGCGCCCCACAGGGCGGACGGCTGATCGACCGTTTCGAATCCGGTCTGGCCGCGCCGATCTGTCTCACCTGGGAGCTGACGTACGCGTGCAACCTGTCGTGCGTGCACTGCTTGTCGTCGTCGGGTCGCCGCGACCCGAACGAGCTGAGCACCGAGCAGTGCAAGGCGCTGATCGACGAGTTCGAACGCATGCAGATCTTCTACGTCAACATCGGTGGCGGTGAGCCGACCGTGCGCCCGGACTTCTGGGAACTCGTCGACTACGCCACCGCCCATCACGTGGGGGTCAAGTTCTCCACCAACGGGGTCCGGATCAACCAGCAGGTCGCCGCTCGGCTGGCCGCCAGCGACTACGTCGACGTGCAGATCTCCCTCGACGGCGCCACCGCCGAGGTCAATGACGCCGTGCGTGGTCCCGGCTCCTACGACACCGCCATCAAGGCGTTGTCGAACCTGGCCGACGCGGGCTTCCGTGACGCCAAGCTGTCGGTGGTCGCGACCCGCCACAACATCGCCCAGCTCGACGAATTCAAGGCCATCGCCGACCGGTACGGCGCCACACTGCGCCTGACCCGCCTGCGCCCGTCGGGCCGCGGCGCCGACGTGTGGGACGAGCTGCACCCGCTGCCCGAACAGCAGCGCGAGCTCTACGACTGGCTCGTGCGCAACGGCGAGGGCGTGCTCACCGGCGACTCCTTCTTCCACCTGTCTGCCTTCGGTTCGGCCCTGCCCGGCCTGAACATGTGCGGTGCGGGCCGGGTGGTCTGCCTGGTCGACCCCGTCGGCGACGTCTACGCCTGCCCGTTCGCCATCCACGACCGGTTCAAGGCCGGAAACATCCTCACCGACGGTGGTTTCGACGGTGTGTGGACCAATGCCGAACTGTTCGCCGAACTGCGCGAGCCGGTCGACGGCGGCGCCTGCACCAAGTGCAGCCACTACGACGCCTGCCGTGGCGGGTGCATGGCCGCCAAATTCTTCACCGGTCTGCCCGCCAACGGACCCGACCCGGAGTGTGTGCAGGGGTACGGGGAGGCGGCGTTGTCGGCACCGGGCCGCGTCGTTCCGCGCCCGGCGGTGGACCACTCGCGGCCGGTGCGCGCCCGCACCCGGGTGTCGCTGCCGCTGACCGTGCGTCAGCCACCGGCCAAGGCGTGCAACGAGAGTCCGCTCGGGTAGTCGCGTCGCGGTTGCCAGCGGTGCGCTGCCGATCTTGCTCGACACGTCATCCAATCGGTCGGAGCGGCATTTCGAGCGGAGTTTCTTCCTTTTTTCTGGGGTGATGATGTTTGGCGGGCCAAGTGCGAATAGCATGCGAGGAATGCGCCATGATCGTCTGCCCGACGGCTTCGGGGTACGGATCGATCCACGGGTACGCGCATTTTCCGGGGGTCGGATCCTGATCGGCGGATCGCCCGCACGGATGCTGCGCCTGGCACCCGAGGCCGCCGAATTGATCGGCGACGGGTACCTCGAGGTCACCGATACCAAGTCCGCGATCGTCGCCCGCAGACTCCTCGATTCCGGGGTCGCCAACCCGCGACCCCGGCTGCTGCCCTCACCCGACGACGTCACGGTCGTCGTCCCGCTCTACAACAACGCCGACGGACTCGTGCGGCTGCTCGGCTCGCTGCGCGGTCACAATGTGATTGTCGTCGACGACGGTTCCGACGAACCGGTGCGCATCCCGCCCCGGCCGGGGCGCGGGCAGGTGACGGTGCTGCGTCACGAGCGCCCACTCGGCCCGGCAGCCGCCCGAAATGCCGGGTTGCGGGCGGCGTCAACGGGTTTCGTCGCGTTCCTCGACTCCGATGTGGTGCCGCGCAGCGGCTGGCTCGAGGTGATGCTCGGGCATTTCAGCGATCCGCAGGTGGCGCTGGTCGCGCCGCGCATCGTCGCCCTGGATTCGGAGTCCAACGCGCTGGCCCGCTACGAACACACCCGCTCCTCGCTGGATCTGGGCAGGCGCGAGGCCGCGGTGCACGCACGCGGCATCGTGTCCTACGTGCCGAGCGCGGCACTGCTCGCCCGGCGCGCGGCACTGCTCGGCGAGGGCGGGTTCGACGAATCCATGCAGGTGGCCGAGGATGTCGACCTGTGCTGGCGGCTCGAGCGGGCAGGCTGGCGGCTGCGCTACGAGCCGGCCGCCCACGTCGCCCACGACCACCGGGTCGAGTTCCGGGCCTGGTTCACGCGAAAGCTGTTCTACGGCACGGGCGCCGCGCCGCTCGGCAAGCGGCACGGGGAGATGGTCTCGCCGCTGAGCGTGCCGAAGTGGACGGTGCTCGCCGCGATCCTGTTCGCCACCCTGTCGAAATGGGGGCTGCTCGGCGGACTGGTCACCCTGGCGACGGCGCTGGTCCGGATGCGTCGGGTGTTCGCCGAACTCGACAACTCCACCCGGATCGCGGCGGTGTATCTGGCGCGCGGATTCTTCGCCGGGCTCTGGCGATTGGCCTCGGCGATGTGTCGTGACTATTGGCCGGTGACGCTGCTGGCGGTGCTCGCGTCGAGGCGGATCAGGAAGATCGCGGTCACCATGGCACTGGCCGACGGACTGGCCGATTGGTTCACCCACCGCGATTCCGGTGGCCTCGATCCGCTGCGCTATGTGGCCTACAAGCGACTCGACGATGTCGCCTACGGCACCGGGCTGTGGCTCGGCGTCATCCGGGCACGCAGCTTCGAGGCGCTGAAGCCGCACGTTCCGCCGAACTGAGTTGTCCGCGTTGCCGAACACGCTGGTGGTCGGGGCCGGTTCGGCGGGGTGTGTGCTCGCGGCTCGGCTCAGTGACGACCCGGCCCACACGGTGCTGGTGCTCGAGGCCGGCCAGGTGTGGCCCGGAACGGCCGACATTCCCGTCGAACTGCTCGACCCCGGCCATCTCCCGGTCGGGCCGGAGTCGGCGGTGCTCTGGCGCTACGCGGGAAACCTGGTGCGTGGCAAGCTGATCGGCGGTTCCGGGGCGATCAACGGCAGTTATTTCATCCGGCCGCCCGCCGTGAGCTTCACGGACTGGAACAGCGAGCGATGGACCTTCGACACGCTGCTGCCGTTCTTCCGGGGCCTGGAGAACGACCTGGATCACGGCACCGACCCCGGCCACGGCACCGACGGTCCGATCCCGGTTGTCCGGGCCACCGATCCCACTCCGTTCAGCGCCGAATTCGCCGAACGATGCGCGGCAGCCGGATTACGCGAGGTCGCCGACCTCAACGCACTCGACGCACCGGAAGGCTTCGGGCGGGTACCGCTCGCGATCTCGGGAAACCGGCGCGCCGGACCGGGCATCACCCATCTCTATCCGGTCCTCGACCGGCCCAACCTCACCGTCGTCGGGGAAACGACGGTGACGCGCCTGGTCATGAACGGCAGCCGGGCGGTCGGTGTGGAATGGGTGCGCGGCCACGAACACGGACGCACCGACGCCGACCGGATCGTGCTCTGCGCGGGCGCCGTGGAATCGGCCGCGCTGCTGCTGCGCTCGGGCATCGGACCCGAGCGGCAACTGCGTGCACTCGGCATTCCGGTGGTCCGGCCCGCCCCCGTCGGGGCGTGGTGCACCGACCACCCCGAGATCGGTGTCGAGTTCCCCGGCCCCGAACCGGCCGCGTCCACCGTCGCCCTCGAATACGTGCTCGAAAACGACGACCTCGAATTCCGCCCGTACACACCTGTGTTCTCACCTGGTCTGCGCAGGCTCGGGGTGGCGCACATGCGGCCGACCGGCGCCGCCGAACTGACGTTGCGTTCGGCCGACCCCACCGTGCCGGCCCATATCGATCAGAGCAGGCTGCTCACCGCGGCGGACCGGGCAAACCTGCGCGCGGGCGTCGAGCTGGCGTGCGAACTGTTCGACCTGAGGTTCGGCCCCGTCGACGACCACTGGCTACGTGCCAATAGTGGGACGTCCCAGCATCTGTCCGGTACCTGCCGGATGGGTCCGGCGAATGATGAGCAATCGGTCGTCGACGAGCTCGGTCGCGTGCACGGAATCGAAGGATTGAGTATTGCCGACCTTTCGGTCGTCCCGGTGCCGCTGACGCGGGGTCCGCAGGCCACGGTAGTGACGCTCGCCGCAGCCATAGCGGCGTGCTACGCGGTGTGACGGAGTGACATCTGCTAGCACAATGTGACCTGCGGGACAAACCCGCACTTCTGGCGTTTGGCCCGATAACTGCCCGGTACAGTTTGTAGCGGGAAAGAAAGGCAAATGGTCAGCAATCTTGCAGGTGGGCGGCCCCCACGGCAGGCTACGGAGGCGGGCGCGCAGCTCGGTGCTCTGGAAGCCTATGCCGCACAGGCCCATGGTTTTCTCAGTGCCGGTGGTGAACAGCTGACCCAGCTGGCCGGTCTGTTGCGTCCGCTCGTTCTCGAGTCCTGGTTACGCAGCGTACGCGGTGGGATCGATCCCACCGATATGGTCGACGGCCGCGGGCTGCGCGGCGCCGACCTGGTGCGGTATCGCGATGCCCACCCTATCGCCGCCCTCATGCCGTTGATCGACAAACTGCTGGTCCAGGACGCGGCGCGGGCGGGGCTCATCGTCACCGTCGCCGACCAGTTCGGGCGGGTGCTCTGCGTGCACGGTCATCCCGACCAGGTCGCCGCGGCCGCCGAGATCGGTCTGCGCGAAGGCGACGACCTCAGCGAACGGCGCATCGGCACCAATGCCGTCGGCCTCGTCGTGCGCACCGGCCGGGCCACCTGGATCCACGGGCCCGAGCACTTCCTGCACCGCATGCACCAGATCACCGGTGCGGCGGCACCCGTGCACGAGCCGGACGGCAGGCTCGTCGGGGTACTGATGATTGCCGGCGGGATGCGGGTGGCCAAGCCGGAAATCCTCGCTCTGGTCAAGGCCGCCGCCACCGCCGCCGAGATGGATCTGGTGCTGCGAGCCATGCGGGCGGGCCGAGGCGAAACCGGCTCGGTGCGCGGAAGCGACCCGGCGGCCGAACCCGAACAGGCCAGGCTGGCGCTCGATGTGCTCGGGCTCGGGCAACCGCACTTGAGCGTGGCGGGGGAGCGGGTACCGCTGTCGCAACGTCATGCCGAGATCCTGCTGTTGCTCACCGAGCATCCCGAGGGTCTGGGTTCGGATCATCTCGCGCTGCTGCTCGACGACACCGATCTGGACAACGGCACGATCCGCGCCGCCATGTCCCGGTTGCGCGCGGTGGTCGGCGCGACGGTGGTCGCCTCGCGCCCATACCGTTTGCAGGTACATGTCGCAACCGATGTGGAGGCGCTGCGGGCCGCGCTGGATTCCGGTGATATCGAATCCGCATTGCGGTTGTACGCCGGTCCGGTGTTGCCGCGGTCCTCGGCGCCGGGCATCTGCGACCTCCGCGACGAGTTGCGGGTGCGGTTGCGTACCGCTGTGCTCGCCTCGGCCGACCCGGCCGTGCTGCGCCGGTGGACCGCGTGTCAGGAAGGGCGCGACGATGCCGCAGCCTGGGCCGCCTATCGGGCGACCGTCGATCGCGATTCACCCCTGTATGCGCAGATCGAAGCCAAGATTCGGGTGCTCGATCGGCGCCTCGGTGCCGATGCAACGCAGATGCAACGTTTCGGCTCCTAGTCTCCGGTTCTGAAAGTGTGCTAGCTCACATATCTGTAGCCGATGTGTTGGAGCGCACACTCATGGCCAGGTCGTGCCCACCTCCGGAAACCGACTGGACGCCCGTCTGACTTTTTTATCGGAATAAGTTCCTTTTTATTAACTGAACGCCTAGTGTCGGCACTGCATGGACAGGCGCCATGTGATGTAGGCGACATTGGAGGAACGATCAACAGCTAGACCAACCGCGGCCGACGATCTGTCCGCCGCCGCAGGCGGTCCGAGGAGGATCGCCGCTCTCGTCCACATGATCTGTCGGGGATCTGCGCGGATGTGGCGTTGTGCCCATCGCGCTCTTGGCCGGACCCATCGGCGACCACGAGGTACTTCAGGTGTCTTCGTGCTGCCCGAAAACGTTCGGACTGCTGTTTTTTCGCGATACGAGGAGGCTCTGGTGCACGGTACGGAGTTGGGTGGGTTCAGCGCGCGACCGCAGGAAGCGGAGGGTGCGTCGGCACCGTTCCCGCTGACCCCCGCTCAGCTGGGGGTCTGGTACGCGCAGCTGCTCGACCCCGACGTGCCGATCACCATCGCCCAGTACGTGGACATCACCGGCGAGCTGGATCCCGATGTGCTGCAAGCGGTTACAGCCGAGGCGGCACACACCTACGGTTCGCCGCTGGTGCGGATCGGTGAGCGCGACGGTGTTCCGTATCAGGTGGTCGACCACTCGCTCCCGATCGAGAACGAGCTCCCGCTGATCGATCTGCGCCACCACGACGACCCCGTCGCCGCCGCCCAGGAATGGATGCGCGCGGAATTCGGCGCCCCGCTCGACCTGCTCACCGACCGCCTCGTCGCGGGCGCGGTGCTGCGGGTGGGTGCGCAGCGCTGGTTCTGGTACCTGCGCGGACACCACATCGTGCTCGACGGGTACGGCGCGTTCACGCTGTCGCAGCGCATCGCGGAGCTCTACACCGCCCGGGTACTCGACTTCGAGCCGTCGCGGGTGGTGCCGGGTGACCTGGCCGAACTCGTCGAGGGCGAACAGCGCTACCGCGAGAGCACCCGTTTCGCCGCCGATCGTGAGCACTGGGCCGAGCGCATCGCGGGCCTGGACAGCCCGACCGCGCTCGACCCGCGCACCGCGCCGCGCTCGGCGATCAACCTGGTCACCGGCGGCAGGCTCACCGACAAACTGGTGCAGCGACTGGAAACCATTGCCGCCAGCGATGATTCGACGCTGTCGGCGGTGCTGCTCGCCGCGTTCGCCGCCTACCTCGGGCGGCTCACCGACCGGCCGCACGCGGTGCTGAGCCTGCCTGTTACGGCTCGGACCACCGCTGTCATGCGGCGCTCGGCGGGCATGCTGTCCAATATCGTTCCGCTGCGCCTGCCGACCGGCGCGGCCGGGGCGAGCACCACTTGGGGCGAGCTGCTGCGCGCGGCCCGGGTGGAGGTGGCCGGTGCGCTGCGCCACCAGCGCTACCGCGCCGAGGACATCCGCCGCGACGCCGAGGACGACGGTCGCCCGGCCCGGCGCGCGCTGTTCGGTCCGCTCGCGAACTTCATGCTGTTCCGCACCAGCCTGCTGCTCGGCAACACCACCGGGCGCTACCGGGTGCTGTCGACGGGTCCGATCGAGGATCTGAGCCTGAATGTGTACTACGGCGATCACGACCGGGTGCATGTCGATTTCGAGGCGAACCCCAACCTCTACGACGCCGATTCGCTGGCCCGGCATCACTGCCGTTTCCTGCGCTTCCTCGAGCGGCTGACGGCTGTCGACCTGGATACCCCGGTCGGCGCCGTCGAGGTGGCCACCGAGCTGGAACTCGAGGTCAGCACCAAGATCTGGAATGCCACCGGCTTCGATGTGACGGCCGTGCTCACGGAGCGCGCGGTGGCGTCGGCGACGCTGCCCGCGATGTTCGAGGCGCAGGTTCTGCGGACACCCGATTCCGTGGCTGTCCGGATGGCCGGTTCCGGTCAGGCGCTCACCTATCGCGAACTGTCGCAGCGGGCCGCCCGGCTGGCACGACGGCTGCGGGCGGAGGGCATCGGTCCGGAATCGCTGGTGGCGCTGAGTATTCGGCGTTCCACCGACCTGGTGATCGCCATGTACGCGGTGCTCGCCGCCGGCGCGGCGTACGTACCGATCGATCCGGACCACCCGGCCGATCGCATCGCCCACATCCTCGAAACCGCCTCGCCCGCCGCGGTTCTCACCACCACGCGAGAAGCCTCCCTCGCCACGGACGTGCCGGTACTCGCGGTCGACGACATCGACCTGAGCTGGTACGCCGACGAGCCGCTCACCGATGCCGACCGCACGGCGCCGCTGCGGCCGGAGCATCCGGCCTACGTCATCTTCACCTCCGGCTCCACCGGTCTGCCCAAGGGCGTGGCCGTCGAGCACGCCGCGATCGTGAACCGGCTGGTGTGGATGCAGCACAGCTACCGCCTGCACGGCGTGGACACGGTGCTGCAGAAGACGCCGACGACCTTCGACGTGTCGGTGTGGGAGTTCCTCTGGCCCTTGCAGATCGGTGCCACACTGCTGCTCGCAGAGCCGGACGGGCACCGCGATCCCGCCTACCTGCGCCGGGTGATCGCCGAATACGGCGTCACGGTCGCACATTTCGTGCCGTCGATGCTCGAGGCCTTCCTCGCTCAGCAGGAGATCGCCGAACGTGGTTCGTTGCGACTGGTTTTCGCCTCGGGCGAGGCGCTGCCCGCCCCGCTGGCGCAGCGGTTGCGGTTGCTCACCGGCGCCCGGCTGCATAATCTCTACGGTCCCACCGAGGCCGCCGTCGACGTCACCTTCCACGAGGTGACCGACGCCGACCGGGTGACGGTGCCGATCGGCGCGCCGGTGTTCAATACCCGGCTCCATGTTCTCGACTCGCGGCTGCGGCCGGTTCCGGTCGGGGCTCCGGGTGAGCTGTATCTGTCGGGGGTACAGCTCGCCCGGGGTTATGTCGGCCGTCCCGAGCTCACCGCGGGCCGGTTCGTCGCCGACCCGGCGGCGGCGGGTGAACGTATGTACCGCACCGGTGACCTTGTGCGCTGGACGACCAACGGTGAACTGGAATACCTGGGCCGCACCGACTTCCAGGTGAAGTTGCGTGGCCTGCGCATCGAACTCGGTGAGATCGAAGCGATCCTCGACGGCGTCGAGGGCGCCGCGCGCACGGTTGTCGTCGTGCGTGACGACGCGGGTGTCGGCGAACAACTTGTCGCGTATGTGGTGGCCGAGGCCGGTGCCGTCACCGCCGACGCGCTGCGTGCGGCCGCCCTGCGCGCCCTGCCCGCCTACATGGTTCCCGCCGCGTTCGTGCTGCTCGACGAGCTGCCGGTGAACGCCTCGGGCAAGCTCGACCGCAAGGCCCTGCCCGCTCCCGCTCGCACCGTCGTCGCCTACACCGAGCCCGCCGGGCCGGTGGAGGAGACGGTGGCGCGGGTGTTCGGTGAGGTGCTCGGCCTCGAGCGGATCGGCCGTGACGACGACTTCTTCGCACTCGGCGGCAACAGCCTCGTCGCCACCCAGGTCGCGGCGCGCCTCGGCGCCGATCTCGGCTGCGGTCTGACGGTGCGCGACCTGTTCGGCGCCACGACGGTGGCACGGCTGGCCGCGGTGATCGCCGAGCGCGCCGACGCCGGTGTGAGCGCCCAGCTGCCGGTGCTCGCCGCCCGACCGCGCCCGTCGACGGTTCCGCTTTCCCCCGCACAGCAACGCATCTGGTTCCTGAATCGGTTCGACCCGGCCGCGCCCGGCTACAACATGCCCTTCGTGGTGCGTGTGCGCGGCACTGCGGATCTCCCCGCGCTGCTGAGCGCGCTCGAGTCCGTGGTGGACCGGCACGAGGCCCTGCGCACCATCTTCCCGGCTGTCGACACGGGGGGCGAGGTGGCCGAGCAGGTGGTGTGCCCGGCCGGGCTGGTGCGCATCGGTGCGCCGACCGAGGTGGCCGCCGCAGATCTGGATGCCGAGCTCATCCGATTCGCCTCCACCGGTTTCGATCTGGAGCGCGAGGCGCCGTTCCGCGCGCAGGTGTTCGTGGTGGCCGACACCGCCGCGCGAGGCGAACCGCACACGGACTCAGACGAGCTCGGCCCCGAAGCCCGTCACGAAAACGGCGCCGCGGTCGATGCGGGTGACGGTGAATGCGTGCTCGCCGTCGTGTTGCATCACATCGCGGCGGACGGTGTTTCGCTGCAGGTGCTCGTCCGCGATGTGCTCACCGCCTACCGCGCCGCCGCCGACGGCGTCGCCCCCGACTGGTCGCCGCTGACCGTGCAGTACGCCGACTACACCCTGTGGCAGCGTGAACTCCTCGGCGCCGAGAGCGACCCGAACTCGCTCGCCGCACGCGAAATCGCCTTCTGGGAAAGGGCTCTGGCGGGACTGCCCGATCAGCTCGAACTGCCGTCGGCGCGGCCGCGTCCGGTGGAACCGAGCATGCGCGGCGCGCGGGTGAGCTTCACCATCGACCCCGCCCTGCACCGGCAGCTCACCGACTTGGCTCAGCAGGCCGGGGCGTCGCTGTTCATGGTGCTGCACACCGCGCTGGCCGTGCTGCTCGCCCGCCTGTCGGGCACCACCGACATCGCCGTCGGCACCGGTGTCGCCGGACGTGGCGACCGGGCCATCGACGACCTGATCGGCATGTTCGTCAACACGCTCGTGCTGCGCACCGAGGTCGACCCGGCCGCCAGTTTCGCGGCCGCCCTCGAGCACACGCGCGAGACCGACCTTGCCGCGTTCGCGCACACCACGGTGCCGTTCGACCGGCTCGTCGATGTGGTGAACCCGGCGCGCTCGCAGTCACGCCACCCGCTGTTCCAGGTGGCTCTGAACTTCCAGGCGGTGCTCGACACCACCTTCGAGTTGGCGGGCTCGCCGGTCACCGTGCACGAGATCGAACTCGCCATCACCAAGTTCGATCTGCAGATCACCCTGGCCGAAAAGCGTTCCGCCACTGGCGAAGCCGACGGTATCGAGGCCGTCGTCCTGTACGCCACCGATCTGTTCGACGAAACCGATATCCGTGACCTCGGTGCGCGCTTCGTGCGTTTGCTCGCCGCCGCCTCGGCCGCGCCGGAAACCGCCGTGGGCGAGCTGCCGCTGCTGTCGGTGGAAGAACAGGCCCGGCTCACCGGCATGCGTGGCGCACCCGTCACCGCCACCGGTCTGCTACCCGACCTGCTCGCCGCCGCCGTCGCGGCCGACCCGGAGCGTGAGGCCGTCACCGACGGCGACCGCAGCCTCACCTACCGGGAGCTCGAGCGGGCCTCGTCGCGACTGGCCCGGGTGCTCATCGATGCCGGCGTCGGACCGGACGACGTCGTCGCCGTCGGCATTCCGCGTTCCATCGAATCGGTGCTCGCCGTGTGGGCGGTCGCGAAGGCGGGTGCGGCGTGGCTGCCCGTCGACCCCAGCTACCCGCTGGACCGGATCAACCACATGGTCACCGATTCCGGTGCACGCCTCGGCCTGACCGTCGACGGGTCGGCCGCCGCGCTGCCCACCTCGATCGAATGGCTGGCCCTCGACGAGCTCAAGCTGATGGCCGAATGCGCCTCGCGCTCCAGCGAACCCGTCACCGATCTCGACCGGGTGCGTCCGCTGCGGGCCGAGCACCTCGCCTATGTCATCTACACCTCCGGTTCCACCGGTCTGCCCAAGGGTGTGCTGGTGACCCAGGCCGGGATCGCCGGATTCGCCGCCGAGGAGACCGATCGCATGGTCGGCTCGCCGGACGCGCGGGTGCTGCAGGTGGGTTCACCGTCGTTCGACATCTCGGTGATGGAGTTCCTGCTCGCGGTGAACTCGGCCGCCACGCTGGTGATCGCCGTGCCCGGTCGGCATGTCGGTGACGAACTGGCGCAACTGCTTTCGGAGCAGCGGGTCACACACGCGCTCATGACCCCGTCGGCGCTGGCCGTCCTCGATCCCGCCCGGCTCGAGCACCTGCGGATGGTGATGGTCGGTGGCGAGGCGTGCCCGCTCGAGCTGGTCGCCCGCTGGACCGAGGGCCCGGTGGGGCGCGTGTTCGTCAACGCCTACGGCCCCTCCGAGACCACCGTCGCCACGAACATCAGCGCACCCCTCACCGCCGACACCCCGCTCACCCTCGGCACACCGCTGCGCGGCATCGCTCAGTGGGTGCTCGACAGCAGGCTCCGCCCGGTGCCCGCGGGCGTCACCGGCGAGCTGTACGTGGCGGGCGCCCAGCTCGCCCGTGGCTACCGCGACCGCGCCGCCCTCACCGCCACCCGCTTCGTCGCCTGCCTCTGGGAGCAGGGCGCCCGCATGTACCGCACCGGCGACCTGGTCCGCTGGACCCCCGAAGGCTCCCTCGTCTACGTCGGCCGCAACGACGACCAGGTGAAACTGCGCGGATTCCGCATCGAACTCGGCGAAATCGAATCCGCCCTCCTCGCCGACGCCTCGGTTCGCCAGGCCGTCGTGATGGTCCGCCGCGATGCCCATCGCGGTGACCAGCTCGTCGCCTACCTCGTGCCGGCCACACGGTCGGGCAAGGGCTCCGAAGCGTTCCCGGAGAGGATCGCCGAAGGGCTGCGTGGTCGGTTGGCGGCGCATATGGTGCCGTCCGCGTTCGTGGTGCTCGACGCGCTGCCGTTGACGCCGAACGGGAAGCTCGATCGGCGGGCGTTGCCGGAGCCGGTGTTCGCGGCGAAGGCCTTCCGCGCACCCGCGCCTGGCACCGAAACCGTGGTGGCTCAGGTGTTCGGCGACGTGCTCGGCGTGGAGTCGGTCGGCGCGGATGACGACTTCTTCGCTCTCGGTGGCAATTCCCTGGTCGCCACGCAGGTCGTGTCCCGGCTCGGGGCCGCGCTCGGTGCCGGTGTGCCGTTGAAGTCGCTGTTCGAAGCGCCGACCGTCAGCGCGCTCGCCGCCCGCCTGGCCGGTGCCGAGAAGACCGCCGCGATGCCCGCACTCGTCGCAGGTGAACGGCCGCAGCGGATTCCACTGTCCTACGCGCAGCAGCGGATGTGGTTCCTCAACCAGTTCGACGCGGAGTCGGTGGCCGACAATATCGCCGCCGCCATCCGCCTGACCGGCGATCTCGACCACACCGCGCTGGCCGCGGCAGTGGACGCGGTGATCGCCCGGCACGAAGCGCTGCGCACCCGCTACCCGGCCGTCGACGGTATCCCGTTCCAGCAGGTTCTCGATCGGTTCTCCGTGGCCCTCGAGCCCGAGGACATCGATCCCGCGACGCTCGACGATCGTGTCCGCGCACTCGCCGCCGTGCCGTTCGCGGTGGATCAGGAGCCGCCGGTCCGCCTGCGCCTGCTGCGCACCGCCGCCGACGAGCACGTCCTGGTGCTCGTGGTGCACCACATCGCCGCCGACGGCTGGTCGGTGGCGCCGCTCACCCACGACGTGATGCTCGCCTACGCGGCCCACCGCGCGGGCACCGCTCCGGAGTGGACCGCGCTGCCCGTGCAGTACGCCGACTTCGCCCTCTGGCAGCGGGACGCGCTGGGTGCCGAGGACGACCCGTCGTCGGCGATGGCCCGTCAGATCGGTTTCTGGACAACAGAACTCGCGAACCTGCCCGACCTGCTGGCGCTCCCCACCGACCGCCCGCGTCCGGCCGTGGCATCGGGTCGCGGAGCCCGCCACGCCTTCTCGATTCCCGCGACGATCACCGACCGCCTGCGTGCGCTGGCGGCCGAGTCCCACGCATCGCTGTTCATGGTGCTGCACGCCGTGTTCGCCACCACCTTGGCCAAACTCTCGGGCGAGGACGACATTTCGGTCGGCACACCCGTGGCCGGTCGCGGTGACCAGGCTCTCGACCGGCTCGTCGGCATGTTCGTCAACACGCTCGTGCTGCGCACCCGGATTCCGTCGGATGCCACCTTCACCGAACTCGTCGGCACCGTCCGCGACGCCGATCTGCGTGCACTCGCCAACGCCGACGTCACCTTCGACCGGCTCGTGGAGGTGGTCGACCCACAACGCTCGACCGCACGCCACCCTCTCTTCCAGGTGATGCTCGACTTCCAGAACACCACCCGGACCGAACTCGAACTCGCGGGCCTCACCGCGACGGAAGTCGAGATCGACACCCACACAGCCAAATTCGACCTGCACCTGACGCTGCGCGAAACCTCCGACGGCCTGCTCGCCCGCTTCGAGTACGCCACGGACCTCTTCGACGCGCGGACCATCACAGATTTCAGCACCCGGCTCCTACGGGTACTGGATACGGTGAGCGCCGATCCCAACGTCGTGATCGGCGACATCGACCTGCTCGGCGCCGCGGAGCGCACCCTGCTGCTCGAAACCTGGAACGACACCGCGTTCCCGGTGATCGAGGGGGCGAACCTGGTCTCGCTGTTCGAGGCACAGGCCGCCCGCACCCCGGGTGCGACCGCGGTGACATTCGAGGGTCGGTCCCTCACCTACGCCGAGTTCGGCGAGCGGGTGAATCGCCTCGCCCGCCTGCTCATCTCGATCGGTGTGCGCCCCGACCGCACGGTTGCCCTCGGACTGCGCCGCGGCACCGACCTGGTGGTCGCCATGTACGCGGTGCTCACCGCAGGTGGGGCGTACGTGCCGCTCGACCCCGACCACCCCGCCGAGCGCATCGCGCAGGTGCTCGACGCCGCCGACCCGGTGTGCGTGCTCACCCGTGAGGCGGACGGCCTCGATCTGGCCCGCGCCGAGCGCGCTGTCGTCCTCGACCTGGATCAGGTCGACACCACCGATTACCCGGCCGACCCGGTCACCGACGTCGACCGCCTCGCCACCATCACCCCGGACAATGCCGCCTACCTGATCTTCACCTCCGGCTCCACCGGCAAGCCCAAGGGGGTTGTCGTCTCGCACGCCGCGATCGTCAACCGGCTGATCTGGATGCAGGACGCCTACCGCCTCACCCCCGCCGACACCGTCCTGCAGAAGACACCCGCCACCTTCGACGTCTCGGTGTGGGAGTTCTTCTGGCCGCTGCAGATCGGTGCCCGTCTCCTCCTGGCCGCCCCCGACGGTCACCGTGACCCGGCCTACCTCGCGGACCTCATCGACCGTGAAGCCGTCACCGTCGCCCACTTCGTCCCCTCGATGCTCACGGCGTTCGTCGGCGCGCTGGGTGCCGACATCGCCCCGATGACCGGGCAGCTCACCGCGCCCCGGTGCGCGTCGCTGCGGCTGGTCTTCGCCTCGGGCGAGGCGCTGCCGCCGACGCCCGCCCAGGCCGTGCGCGAGCTCACCGGTACAGCTGTGCACAACTTGTACGGCCCCACGGAAGCCGCAGTCGACGTGACTTTCCACGAGGTCGTCGACGCCGACGAGGTCACCGTCCCGATCGGCGCCCCGGTCCACAACACCCAGGTCTACGTCCTCGATACCCGCTTGCGTCCGGTTCCGCCCGGCGTCCCCGGCGAGCTCTACCTGGCAGGTATTCAGTTGGCCCGTGGCTACGCGGGTCGCCCCGACCTCACCGCCGACCGCTTCGTCGCCAACCCGTTCACTCCCGGCGAGCGCATGTACCGCACCGGTGATCTGGTGAGCTGGACGGTCCTCGCCGACAGCGACCCGGCAGCGAGTGTGTCGCACATCGACGCCCGCACCAGTGGTGCTGATTCCTCGGACGACACCGATATTCGCGTCGGAGGAGACGTGGACAGAGCGCCGGTGCGCTGTGCACGTGGCGAGCTGCAGTACTTGGGCCGCACCGATTTCCAGGTCAAACTGCGCGGGCTCCGGATCGAGCTCGGTGAGATCGAAGCAGCGCTGTCGAGGGTGCCCGAGGTTGCCCAGGCTGCGGTTCTGGTCCGCGACGACGTGCTGGTCGGCTATCTCGTCGGCGCCCCGGATCTCGAGGCCGTCGAGTCGACGCTGGCTCGCACCCTCCCGGCCTACATGGTCCCGTCGGCGTTCGTGGTGCTCGACGAGTTCCCGCTGAACGCTTCCGGCAAGCTCGACCGGAAGGCGCTGCCCGCACCGGTTTTCGAGGCCGCGGCATTCCGTGCGCCGTCGACCGAGGTGGAGCGGATCGTCGCCGCCACCTTCGCCGCCGTGCTCGGCTTCCCGGCCGATCGGCAGGTCGGTCTCGACGACGACTTCTTCGCCCTCGGTGGCAACTCGCTCACCGCCACCCAGGTCGTCGCCCGGCTCGGTGCCGCCCTCGACACCCAGGTCCCCGTGCGTCTGCTCTTCGACGCACCGACGGTCCATACACTGGCCGAACGATGCGCGGCTCTGCAGGGCATCGGCGGCCGGGTAGCGCTCACGACTCGCGCACGCCCGCAGCATATTCCGCTTTCGCCCGCGCAGCGGCGCATGTGGTTCCTCAATCGCTTCCTCGCCGACGCCGACGGTCCCGGCGACGCCGTCGACAACATCCCGGTCGCCCTGCGCCTCACCGGCGACCTCGATATCGCCGCGCTCGAGGCGGCCCTCGCCGATGTGATCGACCGGCACGAAACCCTGCGGACCAGTTACCCCGAAGGCCCTGACGGCGCCGAGCAGCGGATCGCCGCCGCCGCCCCGCTCGCGCTGACACCCGAGCCGGTCACCGAACGGGAACTGCCCGCCCGCCTGCTGGCATGTGCCGCGGTGCGCTTCGACCTGACCACCGAGATCCCGTTCCGCGCGGCACTGTTCGCGACGGACGACGCGCACGTCCTCGTCCTCGTCGTCCACCACATCGCCGCCGACGGTTTCTCCCTCGGCCCGCTGGCCGCCGACCTGATGACCGCCTACGCCGCCCGCCGCGACGGCATCGCCCCCGCCTGGTCGCCACTGCCGGTCCAGTACGCCGACTACGCCCTCTGGCAGGACGAGGCACTCGGCGACCCTGTCCACCCCGGCTCGCTCGCCCACACCCAGCTCGCCTTCTGGCAGCGCACCCTCGCCGGTCTGCCCGAACAGCTGGAACTGCCGACCGACCGGCCACGTCCGGCCGATTCGAGCTTCCGCGGCGGCGTGCACCGGTTCCAGATCGACTCCGATCTGCACAGTGAGCTGCGGGAACTCGCGCGCAAGCACGAGGCGACCCTGTTCAGCACCGTGCACGCGGCGCTGGCCGTGCTGCTGGCGCGGCTGTCGGGCAGCGGTGACATCGCCATCGGCACCCCGGTCGCCGGCCGCGGGGAGGCCGCCATCGACGGCCTGATCGGCATGTTCGTCAACACCCTCGTCCTGCGCACCCAGGTCGACCCGCGCGCCGAATTCGAAACCACCCTCGATGCCGTGCGCGCGGGCGACCTCGACGCCCTCTCCCACGCCGACGTCCCCTTCGAGCAGGTCGTCGAGGCCGTCGACCCGGCACGGGCCCGCAACCGGCACCCGCTGTTCCAGGTGGCTCTCGTCCTGCAGAACTTCACCGTTCCCGCACTCGACGCGGCCGGATTGCACGCGGCCCCCGTCGATTTCGACGCCGCCGTCGCGAAGTTCGACCTCCAGTTCACCCTGCGCGAATCCGACGACATCGACGGCCGCGCAGACGGCATGGCCATCGAAATCGCCTACGCCACCGACTTGTTCGACGAATCCAGCGTGGCTGTCCTCGCCCGCCGCTTCACCCAGGTGCTGGCCGCTGTCGTCGCGGACCCGACCGTCGTCGTCGGCGACATCCAGTTGCTCAGCGCCGAGGAGCAGCAGCGCACGCTGCACGACTGGGCGAGCGTCGAGGCCGCGGTGGCCGAGACCGGCGACAGCATGGTCGACCGGTTCGCCCGCGCCGCCCGCATCGATCCGCAGGCCGTCGCGGTGAAGGCAGGGGAGCGGCAGCTCACCTACGCCGAGCTCGATGCCTGGTCCAGCCGTCTCGCCCGGCGTCTCATCGCGGCAGGAGTCGGCCCCGAGGCGCTGGTGGCCGTCGCTCTTCCGCGCACTGTCGAACTCACCGTCGCGCTGCTCGCGGTGCTGAAGGCCGGTGGCGGTTACCTGCCGATCGACCCGAACTATCCCGCCGACCGGATCGAGTACGTCCTCGACGACGCCCGCCCGCTGTGCGCCGTCGCCAATGCGGAGACCGGCCTGCCGCGCGACTGGTTCGGCGGGCCGGTGATCGACCCGAACTGCGGCAACCTGGCCGACTTCGGAGCCGAACCGCTCACCGACACCGATCGCCGTGCCCCGCTCGCACCCGCGCACACGGCCTACGTCATCTACACCTCCGGTTCCACCGGCCGCCCCAAGGGCGTGCAGGTGCCGCACGCGAACGTGCTCGCGCTGCTGGATAATACGGCCGCGAAGTTCGAGTTCGGGCCGTCGGATGTGTGGACGATGTTCCACTCCTACGCCTTCGACTTCTCGGTCTGGGAACTGTGGGGAGCCCTGCTGCACGGTGGCTCGATCGTCCTCGTCGACTACTACACCTCCCGCTCACCCGAACAGTTCCGCGAACTCCTGATCCGCGAACAGGTCACCGTCCTCAACCAGACCCCATCGGCCTTCTATCAGCTCATCGCCGCCGATCTGGACGCCCCGGCCATCGCCGCCGATGGGGTCGCGCCCGCCGTCGCTGCCGATCCGGTCGCATGCGCCACCGATGCGGACCGGCCGTGTGACCCGTCCGTCGGTGCTGAATCCGGCAGTGGGGACGCCGACCCGGATGCGCTTCCCGCGGGCGGCAGGGCAGACCGCGCCACGGCGGATGCGCAGGGTCTGCGTGGCTCGGCCGAGGGTGCTCCCGCCGACTTCGCGCTACGCGCGGTGATTTTCGGCGGTGAAGCGCTGGAACCGCAGCGACTGGATGCTTGGTTCGCCCGCCATCCGCACGCGCCTCGACTGGTGAATATGTACGGCATCACCGAGACCACCGTGCATGTGTCCTACCGCGAGATCACCCCGGACACCGGCTCGGCCAGCGTGATCGGCGGCGCCATCGCCGGACTCACCGTGCGCGTCCTCGATTCGCGGCTGCGTCCCGTTCCGGCGGGCGTGCCCGGTGAAATCTACGTGTCCGGCCCACAGTTGGCGCGCGGCTACCTGAACCGACCCGGCCTGACGGCGAGCCGCTTCGTCGCCGACCCGTACGGTCCGCCCGGGTCGCTCGCCTACCGGTCCGGCGACCTGGCCCGCTGGAAGGCGACCGGTGACGGCGCCGACCTCGAGTACCTCGGTCGTGCCGACCAGCAGGTGAACCTGCGCGGCTTCCGGGTGGAACTCGGTGAGATCGAGGCGGCGTTGCTGAACAGCTCGGCGGCGCCCCGCGAAGTCGCGGTGCTGGTGCGTACGGATCTCGTCGACGAGCCAAGGATCGTGGCCTACCTCGTGCCGGGTACCGCGCACATCGATGCCTCGGCGCTGCGCCAGGAACTGTCGCGCACACTGCCCGAGCACATGCTTCCGGCCGCGGTCGTGCCCGTCGAGCGGATTTCGCTGACGGTCAACGGCAAACTCGACCGGGCCGCGCTGCCCGCGCCGGTCTTCGAGGCCACCGTGTACCGCAAGCCCGCCACGGTCACCGAGGAGATCGTGGCCGCGGTCTACGCCGAGGTACTCGGCACCGGTGACCAGCCGGTCGGCGCCGACGACGACTTCTTCGCCCTGGGCGGCAGCTCCCTGCTTGCGGCCAAGGCTGTGGCCCGCATCGGCGCGGCACTCGACCGCAGGGTCGGTGTGCGCACCCTGTTCGAGGCGCCGCGCGTCGGCGACCTGGCCGCCGCCGTGGACGCGCAGGCGAAGGTGGACCGTCCCGCCCTGGTCGGCCGGGCACGCCCCGACCGCCTGCCGCTCTCGCCTGCCCAGCAGCGCATGTGGTTCCTCAACCGCTTCGACCGCACCTCGGTGGCCTACAACATCCCGTTCGCCCTCCGCCTCACCGGCGACCTGAACATCCGCGCACTCCAAGCGGCCGTTGCCGATCTGATCGCCCGGCACGAATCCCTGCGCACCATCTACCCCGAAGTCGACGGCACCCCCGTCCAGTCGATCGTCCCCGCCGCGCAAGCGATCGCCTCCGGCGGCGGGCTCCCAGCCGCCGCGTCCTTCGACGTGGTCGAGACCCGCGTCGCCCCAGTAGCCGATCACGTCGCAGCCGCGACCGTCGATTCGACTCCTGCGCGGGCCGGAGCCATCCCGGCGCTGGTCGCGGTGGACATCACCGATGAGTCTGTGCCGCACGCTGTTCGGGAGCTGGCCGAAACCACCTTCGATGTCACCGCCGAAATCCCGGTCCGGCTGCGGCTCTTCCGCCTCGGCGAGTCCGAGTTCGTGCTGGCGGCGGTCCTACATCACATCGCCGCCGACGGTTCGTCGATCGCACCGTTCGTCGCCGATCTGATGCGCGCCTACACCGCCCGGCTCGCCGACACCGCGCCCGGCTGGACGCCGCCCGCCGTCCAGTTCGCCGACTACGCCCTCTGGCAGCGTGAACTGCTCGGCGACGACAGCGACCCCGAATCGGTCGCCGCCCAGCAACTCGCCTTCTGGCAGCGACAGCTCGCGGGCCTCCCGGATCAGCTGGCGCTGCCGACCGATCGTCCGCGCCCGGCCCGGCAGAGCCTGCGCGGCGACAAGGTGACTTTCACCGTCGACGCCGACCTGCACGCCGGGCTCGCCGCGCTCGGCCGCGCGCACGGCGCCACCCTGTTCATGGTGGTGCACGCGGCCTTCGCCGCCCTGCTCGCGCGGCTCTCCGGCACCGGCGACATCGCCGTCGGCACCCCGACCGCCGGTCGCGGTGAGGCCGAACTCGACGAGGTCATCGGCATGTTCGTCAACACCCTGGTGTTGCGCACCCCGGTGACGCCCGCGGCGCCGTTCACCGAGCTGCTGGCGGCGGCCCGCACTGCCGACATCGCCGCCTTCGCCCACGCCGATGTGCCGTTCGAGCGGCTGGTCGAGGTGCTCAACCCGGCCCGCTCCACCGCCCGGCACCCGCTGTTCCAGGTCGGCTACTCCTTCCAGAACCACGATCGTGGAAACCTGGAGTTGCCCGGCCTCACCGTGACCGACATCGAATTCGATTCCGGCGTCGCGCAATTCGATCTGCACCTGTTCGCCCTGGACAACTACACCGCCGACGGGTCACCCTCGGGTATCGACATGGTGCTCGGCTACGCGACCGACCTGTTCGACGACACCACCGCCGAGCGGTTCGCCCGGTCTCTGCACCGCATCCTCGAATCCGTCACCGCCGTACCGGAAACCCGCGTCGGCGACCTCGACCTGCTCGGCGCCGACCGCGTTCGTGTGCTCGAGACATGGAACGCCACCGCGCACCCGGTCGCCCCGGCCACGCTGGCCGACCTCGGCGCCCGGCAAGCGGAGCGGACCCCGGACGCGACCGCCCTGATCGACGCCGATACCGGGGAATCCCTGGACTACCGCACCTTCGACGCCCGGGTGAACCGCATCGCCCGCCTGCTCATCGCCGAAGGTGTCGGCCCGGAACGCACCGTGGTGCTCGCCATGCGCCGAGGGCTCGACCTGGTGATCGCCATGCACGCCGTGGTCCGTGCCGGTGGCGCGTACGTGCCGATCGACCCCGACCACCCGGCCGACCGCATCGCCTACATCATCGAGACCGCCGCGCCGATGTGTGTGCTCACCACCGTTGCCGACGGTGTGCCCGTCACGGTGAACGTTCCCGTCTTCGAGCTGGATCATCGTGCGCTGGAGGAGGTGACGAACGAGCCGGTCACCGATGCCGAGCGCATCACCCGGCTGCGCCCGGAGCACCCCGCGTACGTCATCTTCACCTCAGGCTCCACCGGCCTGCCCAAGGGTGTCACCGTCCCGCACGCGGCCGTCGTCAACCAGCTGGCCTGGCTGCACGACCGTTTCACCATGACCGGCACCGACCGTGTCCTGCTGAAGACACCGGCCACCTTCGACCTGTCGGTCTGGGAATTCTGGTCCCCCCTCACCAGCGGTGGGGCGCTGATCGTCACCCGCCCAGGTGACGAACGAGAACCAGATCGTCTGCGCGACATCATGAACCGCTACGGCGTCACGGTGCTGCACGCCGTCCCATCACTGATCGGCATGCTCCTCGCCGGTGCCGATGTCGACGCCCCGACCGCAACGACCCTGCCCCTGTCGCTGCGCGCGGTCCTCGCCATCGGTGAAGCGCTACCGGCCGCGACCGCCACCCAGTTCCTGGCGTCCGGCACCTCGGCTCGTCTGCACAACCTGTACGGGCCGACCGAGGCCGCTGTCTCGATCACCGAACACGAAGTCGCGCAGCACCCTTCGCATGGGGTTCCGATCGGCTCGCCCGAGTGGAACAGCGCGGTGTACGTGCTGGATACCCGACTCAACCCCGTGCCGATCGGGGTGGCGGGCGAGCTGTATCTGGCCGGCGCGCAGTTGGCCCGTGGCTACCACGGCCGCTACGCCCTGACCGCCGATCGCTTCGTCGCCAACCCCTTCGAGCCGGCCGGGACACGCATGTACCGCACCGGCGACATCGTCCGCTGGCGCGACGACGGCACGCTCGAATACCTGGAGCGCGCCGACTTCCAGGTCAAGATCGGTGGCTTCCGGATCGAGCTCGGTGAGGTCGAAACGGCCCTGCTGCGCTGCACCGATGTGCGTGCGGCGGTCGCGATCGCCAAGGACGACGACCGCGCGGGCACCCGCCTGATCGCCTACGCGGCGGTTGCCGACCTGACACCCGGTGACGAGCAGACCATCGCGTCGCGCCTGCGTGGCGAACTCGCGGGCCACCTGCCCGCCTATATGGTCCCCGCCGCCGTGGTGGTGCTCGACAGCCTGCCACTCAATGCCAACGGCAAAGTCGACCGAGCCCGGCTGCCAGAACCGGCCTTCACCGAGGCGGCCTTCCGCGCACCGGTCACCGCGCTGGAACAGCTTGTCGCACAGGTTTTCACCGAGGTGATCGCCTGCCCGAGCGCCGGTCTCGACGACGACTTCTTCGCCCTCGGCGGCAACTCGCTGATGGCGACCCGGCTCGCCGCCCGGCTCGGTGCCGCACTCGGCGCCCAGGTGCCGGTCGCGGCCGTTTTCGAGGCACCGACCGTCGCGGCCCTCGCCGAGCGGCTGGCCGCCGCCGACCGCACGGACGCACGCCCGCCGCTCACCCGGCGCACCGAGGCCGGACCCGCCGTCCTCGCACCCGCGCAGCAGCGCATGTGGGTGCTGCACCAGCTGTCCCCGCAGTCGTCGGCGTACCACATCCCCGCCGCCATCCGCCTCACCGGCGAACTCGACCTGGCGGCCCTGCAGGCCGCGATCGCCGACCTGCTCGCCCGCCACGAGAGCCTGCGCACCCGGTACCCGGACACCCCGGACGGACCGGTGCAGCAGGTACTGCCCGCGTGGTCGTCGGCGGTCGACCTGACGCCCATCCCGGTCGCCGCCGACGACGTCGAGGCCCGGATCGTCGCCCTGGTCGCCCAGCCGTTCGACATCACCGCCGCACCGCCGGTTCGCGTGGCGCTCTACAAACTCGGTGAGAACGAGCACGTACTGGTCGTCGTCGTCCACCACATCAGTGGCGACGGTTACTCGATCGCACCGCTCACCCGGGATCTGGTGCGCGCTTACGTCGACCGTGCTCAGGGCAACGAACCAGGCTGGGCGCCACTGGAAATCCAGTACAGCGACTTCAGCGTCTGGCAGCGAACCATGCTCGGTGACGAGCACGACCCGGACAGTGTGGTGTCCCAGCAGCTGCGGTACTGGTCGCAGGAGCTCGCGGGCGCACCGGAACTTCTGTCGCTCCCGACCGACCGCCCCCGCTCCACGCGACGCGAGACGCACGGCGCGACTGTCGAATTCGGGGTCGATTCAGCACTGACCCGACGCCTGGACGAGGTGGCTCGCAGCAACAACACCACCTTGTTCACCGTCGTCCACAGCGCTCTCGCCGTGCTGCTCGCCAAGCAGTCGGGCAGCAGCGATGTCACCGTCGGTGCCCCCGTCGCCGGTCGCGGTGCGCGCGAACTCGACGATCTCGTCGGCATGTTCGTCAACACCGTCGTGCTGCGCACCGAGGTCGACTCCCGTGCCCCGTTCACCGACCTGCTCGCCCAGGCCCGCCGCCGCGACCTGGCCGCCATCGCGCATGCCGATGTCCCGTTCGAGCAGGTGGTAGACGCGCTCGGGCGGACCAGATCGGGCGCCTACACGCCGCTGTTCCAGGTGATGCTCACCTTCCAGAACATGCCACCGGGCAGCATCGACCTACCCGGCCTACGCGTGCAGCCGCTCGACCCGGGCCTGACCGAAGCCAAGTTCGACCTGCACCTGACCGCCGTGCAGCGCTACGACGCCGACGGCGAACTCGACGGCATCGACATGCATTTCGGTTACGCCACAGACCTTTTCGACGAGAAGACCATCCGGGTGCTCACCGAGCGATTCCGCAAGGTGCTCGCCGCCGTCGCCGCCGATCCCGCCGTGGTGGTTCGGGCCATCGACGTGCGCACCGACGCCGAGCAGGCACCCACCGCACCGACCACCGCCGACCTGCCGAGCCTGATCGGCTCAGCGGCCCGTGTGGCGCCGGCGACCGTGGCATTCGTCCACGGCGAGCACGCCATCTCCTTCGCCGAGCTCGACGCCAAGCTCACCGCCGTGAGCCGGTCGATGGGCGCGAAGATGAAACCCGAAGCGCTGATCAACGTCGCGCTGGCCGGGCTGGTGCCCGGTGTGCTCGGCGCCCTCGGCGCGGCGGGTCTAGCCACCACTTTGCACACACTGGTGACCGATGCCGCCGCGGTGATCGCCGGGGCGGGGTCGGCTGACGACTCGGAAGGACAACTCTGATGTCGCACACGAATTCGGTCACGGCCGCCGTCCCGTTCGACACGCTGGGGCGTGAGCTCCCGAACGAAGACGGGCGTGACCCGGCGACCCTGCTCGCCGCATTCATCGACCAGGTCGCCGACGACCCCGATGCGCTCGCTGTCGTCGACGGCGAACGCGCCCTCACCTACGCCGAGATCGCCGACCGCGCCGAAGAGCTGGCGGCGGTGCTGGTGGAACGCGACGCCGGTCCCGAGACCACGGTCGCGGTGTGCCTGCCCCGTTCCGCCGAACTGGTGGTGGCCGTGCACGCCGTGATCGCCTCGGGGGCGGCGTTCGTTCTGCTCGATCCCGACGCACCCGCCGACCTGCGTGCCCGCACCCTTGCGCTGGCGGCGCCCACCCTGCTGCTCACCCGGACCGTTCCCCCGTCCGCCGACCCGGGTCTCGACACCGGCTCGACAACCGATGCTGTTGTCGAACAGGGTGTTTCGGTTCAGGTGTTGACCGGCGCGGACAACCCGCCTGCTGAAGGTTCCCGTGCTCTTCCCGGTCCGGGTGCCGACAATCCCGCCTACCTCGTCGTCGACCCGACCGCCTCGACCGCCGTCGTCATCGGACATCGTGCGGCACACGCCAATTCGGTCTGGCGGTATCGGATGTGCGGCATCGGGGCAGGCGATTCCGTGCTGTGGCACGCACCGCTCGCCTCCCAGGCCGCGATCGGTGAACTCCTGCTCGCCCTGCAATCGGGCGCGGCACTCGCACTGCCCGTCGGCGACACCCTCGCCGAGGCGATCGCCGAAACCCGGGTTACCACAGCCGCGTTCGACCCGGCCCAACTCGCGGAACTGACCGAGCTACCCGACGCCGAGGAACTACTCGACTCGCTACGCGTGGTACTGGCCCGAGGCGCGACCCTCCCGGCGAGAACCGCCGCGGCCCTGCGTTCGGTGAGTGGCGCCACCCTGTGGCAGGTGTACGGCAGACCGGAAACCGCGGGCGAGGTCGTCGCCCACGAGGTGACCGGCGCCGACCTCGAAGTGGTGCCACTCGGGTGCGCCGCCGACGACGTGGAACTGCTCGTTCTCGACGAACATCTCGAACCCGTCGCCGACGGTGAGGTGGGCGAACTGTACATCTCCGGCGTGCAATTGGCGCGCGGCTACCTCGGCAGGCAGGCGACCGCCGCCACCTTCCTCGCCAACCCCATCGGACCCGTCGACGACCGCATGTTCGCCACCGGCGACCTGGTGCGTCGCAGGCCACCGGGGGAGGGGTGGGCCGCCGAACTCGAATACGTCGGGCGGGTGGACGATCGCGCCGACCGGTACGCGGTCGTCCCGGTACGCGGCGGACTGCCGGGTGAACTCCTGCTCGACGAGTTCGAAGCCCAGGCCGCCGCGACGCCTTTCGATCCGGCCGTCGTCCACGCGGCGGGTTCCGGATCGATCATCACCTACGGTGACCTCGACCGGCGGACCAATCAGCTCGCCCGGCACCTGGCCGCGCTCGGCATCGGGCCGGAATGCCCGGTGCTGGTGGATATTCCGTGCTCGATCGAGCTGGTCGTCGGTGTGTACGCCGTGCTGAAGGCGGGTGGCGCGGTGGTGCCGGTCGAGGCCGGGGTGCTGCCGCCGGTCGTCGGTCCCGCGCTGATCGTCACCGTGGCCGGGCGCGAACACACTGCGGTGTACGACATTCCGCGGGTGGTCATCGACGACGTGGCGCTGTCGGACTACTCCGACGAACCCATCACGCCCGGTGAGCGGCGCGCGCCCGTACTTCCGCAGCATCCGGCCTTCGTGCTGTATCCGCGCGGCGCCGGGCAGGGCGTCACCGTGAGCCACGCGGCGGCGGTGCACCGGATCACCGCCATGCAGAGCAGGCACGGGCTCACCGGCCGCGACGTGTACCTGCACCAGGCCACCGAATGGCACGGATATGTGCTGCCGTTGCGGGTCGGCGCCACCGTTGTCCTCACCGAACCTCCTGATCCGGCCCGGTTGACCGACCTGATCGCCACCTACGGCATCACCGCCGCCGACTTCACCCCGCAGCGGCTCACCGAATTCACCGAACACCTCACCGGCGTCGCCGACGGTGTGCCGACCCTGCGCAGTGCCGTCGTGCTCGGCGCCCCGCTCACCGCCGCACAGATCCGCGACTTCGCCGCCGTCTCCGCCGCGCACCTGCACCACGACTACGGTCGCGCCGAAGCGACCGTCACCCTCACCTACCCCGAACAACCCCGCGCCGACTCGGGTGAACCCCCGCCGGTCCGGGTTCGGGAATGGAACCGCCGCGTCTACGTGCTCGATGCGCGACTGCGCCCGACCAGTCCCGGCGTCGCGGGCGAGCTGTACCTGTCGGGCGCGCAACTGGCTCGCGGCTACCGCGACGACCCGACCGTCACCGCCGAACGCTTCGTCGCCAACCCCTTCGGCATCCCCGGCGAACGCATGTTCCGCACCGGTGAACGCGCCCGCTGGGAAATCGACGGAACCACCGCCGCTCTGGTCCGCCTCGGCACTACCAACCCCACCAGGAAGGCACTCCCATGACCAACCCGTTCGACGACGACAACGCCCAGTTCTACGTCCTCGTGAACTCCGAAGGCGAACACTCCCTCTGGCCGACCTTCGCCGCCGTCCCCGGCGGCTGGACCGTGGCTTTCGGTGCCGCCCCCCGCACCTCGTGCCTGCACTACGTCGAATCCCACTGGCTCGACATGCGCCCCAATTCCCTCATCGCCGCCATGGCCAACGACCCCCGCCCCGAGTAGGCCCGTCACCGTCGGGGCCGGCTTCGGCGGGACAACTAGCCGAGCAGTACCCGGCGCATGAGGAAGCCGACTCGGGCGCGACCGGCCAGGGGTGTGTTGCCGAAGGCTTGGCCGAGGTCGATGACCATGGCGAAGGCCGCGTGGACGAGGAAGCGGGCCTCGGCGGGGGTGAGGGTGGGACGGACCTCGCGGACGAGGCGGGCCCATTCCTGGACGCTGAGACGCTGGATATTGCGCAGGACCGCGCGTTCCTCGGCGGGGACGTGGCCGAATTCGGCGTAGTAGACCACCGCGAGAGCGCGTTCGTCGAAGGTGTCGGCGACGAACTGGTCGATCAGCACATCGAGGGCGGCGGCACTGTGCGGGGTGCTCGCGACGGCGGGACCGATGGCGCCGGACACCCGGTCGGCGGCGCGGCGGAACGCGGCGGCGAGGATGTCGCTCTTCCCACGGTAGAAGCGGTAGACCGCCGAAGCGGCGGAAAGACCGGCGGCGGAGGCGATGTCCTCCACACTCACATTCGGGTAGCCACGTTCGTGGAACAGCTCGACCGCTTTGCGCAGCAGCAGTTCGTGTTTGAACGCGGCGGGGATCTGTGCCCGCACCGACTGCTCGGAAGCTGTTGCGGCAGGCGGAAGCTCGCACTCGAGCAACGACATGCACGCCGAGCCGAGAAGCTTGTGCACCGCCCGCGCGGGGAGGGCGGCGTGGTGGTCGGCGAGGCTGGTGACCACGCCGAACATGGCCGTGGACACCAGGCGTAGCTCCTCGGCACTCAGTTCCGGACGCAGGACGGCGAGTTCACGGTCGAACCCGGCGAGGACGGAACTCTGCTGCCGATCGAGAACCGCCCGGTCGGCGGGCTCGAGATAGCGACCCTCCCAGCGCACCAACGTGACGGTCGCCCGGTTCTCGAGGGTGGCGCCGATGAGCCCGGCGAGCCTGTGCCGCAACCGTTCCGGCGCCGACCGGACCTCGGCGGGTACCTCGACGGCCGTGGTGAAAGCCTGGCCGACCCGCAGCAATTCCTCCCGGAACAACGCGTACTTACTGGGGTAGTGCCGGTACAGCGCGGCCGAGCTGATGCCGAGCGCGGCCGCGATGTCCTCCATGCTCACCCCGTGATACCCGGCGGCCCCGAACGCCGCCGCCGAGGTGGCCGCGATCTGCGCGCGCCGATTCTTCGGCCTGCGCCGCACACCATCGACTACCGACCCACGTGCCACACGAGACTCGCCGACATTCATACCCGAAGTGTATTAAACGGTGTCGGAGGGCGTGATCCGGGCATACCAGTCGAGCAGTGCCGGGTCGTCGACCGCGCTGCGTTCCACGACGCGAGCCGGATCGGCGCCCTGGAAGAGCTTCTTGATGGGCACCTCGAGCTTCTTGCCGGTGCGGGTGTGCGGAATGCCCGGGGCGTCGCGGATCTCGTCGGGCACGTGCCGGGGCGAGACCTCGCTTCGGATGGCGGCATTGATCCGGGTTTTCAGCTCGTCGGTGAGTTCGGCGCCGGGTGCGAGCACGACGAACAGCGGCATCCAGTAGCCGCCGTCGGGCTGTTCGGCGCCGATCACCAGGGCCTCGGCGATCTCCGGGAACTGCTCGACCACCTGGTAGATGTCGGCGCTGCCCATGCGGATACCGTGCCGGTTGAGGGTGGAGTCGGAGCGTCCGTGCACCACCACGCTGCCGTGCTCGGTGAGGGTGATCCAGTCGCCGTGGCGCCACACGCCGGGGTAGGTGTCGAAATAGGCGTCGCGGTAACGCTTTCCGTCCTCGTCGCGCCAGAAATAGACCGGCATCGACGGCATCGGCTCGGTCACCACGAGCTCACCGACCTCGCCGCGCACCGGCTTGCCCTGCTCGTCGAACGCGTCGAGAGCCACCCCGAGATACGGTGCCGACAGCTCACCCGGCCACACCGGTACGGTCGGCGCGCCACCGGCGAAGGCCGACACCACATCCGTGCCACCGCTGATCGAACTCACCTGCACACGCGGGCCGACGTTCTCGCTCAGCCACAGCGCGCTCGTCTCCGGCAGCGCCGAACCGGTGATGCCGACCGTGCGCAGGGCGGACAGGTCGTGATCGGTGCGCGGCACCGCACCGGCCTTGATGCAGCCGAGCACATACCCTGGGCTGGTGCCGAATACGGTGGCACCGACCTGGGCGGCGATGCGCCACAACGCATCCGGGCCGCCCGCGGTGGGGCTGCCGTCGTAGGTGACGATGGTCGCGCCTGCCAGCAACCCGGCGACCTGGAAGTTCCACATCATCCAGCTCGGGCTGGTGTACCAGAAGAAGACGTCATCGGTGCCGATATCGGATTGCAGGGCAACCGCTTTGAGGTGCTCGAGCAGCACGCCACCGTGGCCGTGGACGATGCCCTTGGGCAGTCCCGTCGTGCCGGAGGAGAACACGATCCACAGCGGATGATCGAAATCGACCGGGGTGGTTTCGATGATGCCGAAATTCTCGTCGGTGACCGTGTCGGCCCAGGCCAGTGCGTCCGGCACCGAGAGACCGAGCTGAGGCACGACGACGGTCGCGCGCAGACCGGGCAGCCCTGCTCGCAGCGCGGCGATATCGGCTCGCTTGTCGTGGTCCTTGCCGCCGAAACGGTAGCCGTCGGCGGTGACGAGCACCGTCGGGTCGAGTTGTCCGAGCCGGTCGAGCGCGGCCTTGGCGGAGTAGTCCTGTCCACAGGCGCTCCACACCGCACCGATGCTCGCGGTCGCGAGGAAGGCGACGACCGCCTCCGGGATGTCGGGCAGATACCCCACCACCCGGTCACCCGCCTCGACCCCGTGTTCCCGCAGGGTACGGGCGAGAACGGTGACCTGCTCGATGAGGTCGGACCACAGGATCTCGCGCGGTTCGGCGTCCTCGTGCAGGGCGATGATCGCGGGCCTGCCGAACTGGGCCATCCGGATGATCTGGTCGACGTAGTTCAACCGCGTGCCCGGAAACCATTGTGCCCCCGGCATTTCCCGGGAACCGAGGACCTCGCCCGCCGTCTCACCGAGTTCGAAGTAGTCCCACAGCGCCTGCCAGAACCCCTCGAGGTCGTCGACCGACCACTGCCACAGGGCTCGGTAGTCCGGATAGGAGACGCCGGTGCGGGCGGTGACGAACGCGGCGAAATCGGTGATCCGGGCAGCCGCGATGTCGTCGTCGGTCGGTACCCATTGTGGTTGCACTGGCGTGGTCCTCCTCGGTTCAGGACAGGTCGGCGCGGCGCACGATCTGCTCGGCATGACGCAATACCGGTGCGTCCACCATGCGCCCTTCGAAGGCGAATACGCCACGGTGGTTCGGGACTTCGGCGAGAACCCTTCGCGCCCAGTCGGTTTCGGCCTCGGAGGGCGCGTACCCGGCGCGGATCACCGGAACCTGACTCGGGTGGATGGCGACCTTGCCGTCGAAGCCGACCGCGACCGCGTCGAGCGTTTCCGCCGCCAGGCCGTCCAGATCCTTGATGTTCAGATACACCGAATCCAGCGCGAACCGGCCGAACGCCTTGGCGGCGAGCAGGCTGGTGGAACGCACATGCCGGGCGATGTCGCGGTAGCTGCCGTCGGCGTGCCTGCTGGCATTGCCGCCGAGCCCGGCGATCAGGTCCTCCGCGCCCCACATCACCCCGATGGCATTGTCCACCTGCACCGTTTCGGTGACGCGCACGGCGCCCAGGGGTGATTCGACCAGCACGATCACCTCGCACTCGGCGAGATTGCGCACCTGCTCGGCGGACTCGCACTTGGGCAGCATCACCCGCCGGTAGTCGGTCTTGGCGAGCACCGCCAGGTCATCGGTGTGGTCGTCGGTGCCCGCGGCGTTCACGCGGATCACGGTGTGCTGCGGGTCCAGTGGGGTGTCGAGCAATGCCTGCCGAGCGGCGGCCTTGTCGGCGGGGGCCACGCCGTCCTCGAGGTCGAGGATCACCACGTCGGCGGCCGCGGCGGCTTTGGCGAAGCGTTCGGGACGGTCGGCGGGGCAGAACAGCCAGGCCGGACCCGTCGGCTGCCAGGCGCTCATGTGGTCGGCGCCTTGCGTACCAGGGTCTGCCGGACCGCGGTCGCCACCACCACGCCGTTCTGGTTGCGCGCGGTGTGCGTGAGGCTGACGATGCCCTCGCCGGGACGGCTCTTGGACTCGCGTTTGCCGGTGACCAGGGTTTCGGCGTACATGGTGTCGCCGTGGAACAGCGGGGCGGGCACGGTCATCTCGGAGAAGCCGAGGTTGGCGACCAGCGTGCCCTGGGTGAGCTGGGCCACCGAGAGCCCCACCAGCGTCGACAGCGTGAACATCGAATTCACCAGTCGCTGGTTGAACGGTGGCTGGGCGTCGGCGAACGCCGCGTCCAGGTGCAGGGCCTGGGTGTTCATGGTGAGGGTGGTGAACAGGACGTTGTCGGCCTCGGTGATGGTGCGGCCGGGCCGGTGCTCGTAGATCGTGCCGATCTCGAACTCCTCGAACCACAGGCCGCGCTGCACCACGCGCTTCTCGGTCACAGTCCGAGCTCCCTTGCGATCAGCATCAGCTGTACCTCCGTTGTGCCCTCACCGATTTCCAGGATCTTGCTGTCACGGTAGTGCCTGGACACCACGTACTCGTTCATGAACCCGTTGCCGCCGAAGATCTGGGTGGCGTCGCGGGCGTTGTCCATGGCCGCCTCACTGGCCACCATCTTCGCGATCGAGGCCTGCTTCTTGAACGGTTTGCCCGCCAGCATGAGGGCGGCCGCGTCGTAGTAGGCGGTGCGCGCGGTGTGGGCGCGGGCCTCCATCCTGGCGATCTTGAACGCGATGGCCTGATTGCGGCCGATGGCCTGGCCGAACGCCTGCCGCTCGCCCGCGTACCGCACGCTCTCGTCCACACAGCCCTGCGCGGCGCCGACCGCGAGCGCGGCGATGGCGATGCGGCCCTCGTCGAGGATGCGCAGGAAATTGGCGTAACCGCGACCGCGCTCACCGAGCAGGTTCTCGCGCGGCACCCGCACATCGGTGAAGCTCAGCGGATGGGTGTCGGAGGCGTTCCAGCCCACCTTGTTGTAGGCGGGCTCGGCCACGAAACCCGGCGTCGAGGTCGGCACGAGGATCGTGGAGATCTCCTTCTTGCCGCCGTTGTTGCCGGTCACCGCGGTGACGGTGACCAGGCGGGTGATGTCGGTGCCCGAGTTGGTGATGAACTGCTTGCTGCCGTTGATCACCCAGCTGTCACCGTCCTCGACGGCCGTGGTCCTGGTGCCACCGGCGTCGCTGCCCGCGTCGGGCTCGGTGAGGCCGAAACCGGCCAGCGCCTGCCCGCTGGTGAGCTGGGGCAACCACTCCGCGCGCTGGTCGTCGTTGCCGAACCGGTAGATCGGCATGGCGCCGAGGGACACACCCGCTTCGAGGGTGATGGCCACGCTCTGGTCGACCTTGCCGAGTTCCTCCAGCGCGAGGCACAGGGCGAAGTAGTCGCCGCCCATGCCGCCGAACTCCTCGGGGAACGGCAGGCCGAACAGGCCCATGTCGGCCATGCCTGCCACGACCTCGTACGGAAAGCTGTGGTCGGCATCGTGTTTCGCCGACACCGGGGCGACGACCTGCTGGGCGAAGTCGCGCACGGTGAGGGCGAGCTGACGGTATTCCTCCGGCAGGGAACCGGTGGACAGGTAGTCGGTCATGCGGTGGTTCCTTCACGTTCGGTGTCGGCGTCGGCCGTGTTCGTGTCGTCGGTTTCGGCGGGATGGGCGACGACGCGCACCAGCACTTGGTCCAGCTTCACCTGGGTGCCAGGCGAGGCGAGCACCTCCACCGTGCCCGCTACCGGTGCGGTGAGGGTGTGCTCCATCTTCATGGCCTCGATCACGATCACCGGATCGCCAACGGCGACCGTCGCACCGTTCGCGACCGGTGCCGCGATCACCGAACCCGGCATGGGGCTGCGGATTTCGGCGTCACCGACGTGCGCGGCATCGCCACGCACACTTGCCTCCGCCACTTCGCGCAGCACGCAGACGCGCCCGTTGCCGCTCACCCACAGCTGGTCGTCGGCTTCGGCCACTCGCAGGGTGCGTCGCAGGCCGTTCACGGTGAGTGCGAGTCCGTCGTCGAGCAGCGCGGCTGTCAGTGAGCAGGCGACCGGATCGCCGGGGCGTTGCGATGTAGCCGGGTGCTGCGGGCTGCCCGGGTCTTGTGTGTCGTTCGCCAACCACACATTGGCGGAATCCGGTGTACCCGTGATGAACACGTGGCGCACCTGATCGCCCGAAGCGAGCCGGATCGCGGTCGGCGCCGGCGTTCCGAGTCGCCAGCCCGACGGAATCGACCACAGGTCGGCATCGGGCTTCGGCCAGCGACGCAGCCAGTGATACGTGGCGGCGGCGATGAATTCGTCATCGGTCGGCTCGGCGGGGGCGAAGTCGGTGACGCGGCGGTCGAGCAGCGCGGTGTCGAGGCGGCCCGCCTGCACATCGTCGTCGGCCAGCAGGAAGCGCAGGAACTCGATATTGCTGGTGACACCGAGCAACACCGTCTGTTCCAGCGCCCGGTCGAGCGCGGCGAGCGCATCGGCGCGGGTGTTGCCGCGGGCGATCACCTTCGACAGCATCGGGTCGTAGTCGCTGCCGACCACGGTTCCCACGGACAGCCCCGAATCCACCCGGATGCCCTCGCCTTCCGGCTCGGTCAGGGCGAGCACCGTGCCACCGGTGGGCAGGAATCCGCGGCCCGGGTCCTCGGCGTACACGCGGGCCTCGATCGCGTGCCCGACCAGGTGGATCTCGTCCTGGGTGCGCGCCAGTTTCTGCCCGGCGGCCACCCGGACCTGGCATTCCACCAGGTCGATGCCGGTGACCATCTCGGTCACCGGGTGTTCCACCTGCAGTCGCGTGTTCATCTCCATGAAGAAGAACTCGTCGGGCCGGTCGGCCGAGACGATGAACTCCACGGTGCCCGCGCCCACGTAGTCGACGCTGCGCGCGGTATTGCAGGCCGCGGTGCCGATCCGGGCCCGGGTGGCGGCGTCGAGCAGCGGCGAGGGTGCCTCCTCGATGACCTTCTGATGCCTGCGCTGCAAACTGCACTCGCGCTCGCCCAGGTGCACCACATTGCCGAAAGCGTCTGCCAGCACCTGCACTTCGATGTGCCGTGGCCGGGTGACGAAACGTTCCAGGAACAGGGTGTCGTCGCCGAAGGCGGCGCCGGCTTCGCGGCGGGCGCTCACCAGCGCGGCGGGCAGGTCCTCGGCCCGCTCGACCAGGCGCATGCCCTTGCCACCACCACCGGCCGACGGCTTCACCAACACGGGATAGCCGATATCGGGTGCGGCGGTGATCAATTGGTCGTCGGTGAGGCCGGGTTCGGCGATGCCGGGGACCACCGGCACACCGAACGCCGTCACCGTCTTCTTCGCGGTGATCTTGTCGCCCATCACCTCGATGGCCTTGGCGGGCGGTCCGAGGAAGACGATGCCCGCATCGGCCAATGCGGCGGCGAACGCCGAATTCTCCGACAGGAAGCCATAACCCGGGTGCACCGCCTGCGCGCCGGAACGCACAGCGGCGTCGACGACCTTCTCGATCGACAAGTAGCTCTCGCGCGCGGGCGCCGGGCCGAGTCGCACCGCGACATCGGCCTCGCGCACATGGCGCGCGTTCTTGTCGGCGTCGCTGTACACCGCGACGGAACGAATGCCCATGGCACGCAACGTCTTGATGACGCGCACCGCGATCTCACCGCGATTGGCGACCAGGACGGTGTCGAATTCGACGGGTTGGGATTTGTTCAGCATGTCGCTCACATCCGGAAGACGCCGTAGGAAACGGGTTCGAGTGGCGCTTGCGCACACACCGAAAGGGCTAGTCCGAGCACGGTTCTGGTGTCGGTGGGGGCGATCACGCCGTCGTCCCAGATGCGCGCCGTCGCGTAGTAGGGGTTGCCCTGGGTTTCGTACTGCTCGCGGATCGGGGCCTTGAATGCCTCCTGATCCTCGGCCGACCAGGGCTTGCCCGCGCTGTCGAGCTGGTCGCCGCGCACCGTGGCCAGCACCGAGGCGGCCTGCTCGCCACCCATCACCGAGATGCGGGCGTTCGGCCACATCCACAGGAAGCGCGGCGAATACGCGCGCCCGCACATGGAGTAGTTGCCCGCACCGTAGGAACCGCCGATCACCACCGTCAGCTTCGGCACCCGCGCGCACGCCACCGCGGTGACCATCTTCGCGCCGTGCTTGGCGATACCACCGGCCTCGTAGTCGCGGCCGACCATGAAGCCGGTGATGTTCTGCAGGAACAGCAGCGGAATCTTGCGCTTGTCGCACAGTTCGATGAAATGCGCGCCCTTCATGGCGGATTCGCTGAACAGCACGCCGTTGTTGGCGACGATGCCAACCGGATGACCGTGGATGCGGGCGAAACCGGTGACCAGGGTCTTGCCGTACTCGGCCTTGAATTCCTGGAAACCGCTCTCGCCGTCGACGATCCGGTCGATCACCTCGCGCACGTCGTACGGTGTGCGCGGGTCGACGGGGACCACGTCGTAGAGCTCGTCCTCGGGCTTGGCGGGCGGGGTGCTCGGCAGCACCTCCCACGGGGCCTCGGGGCGCGGGCCGAGCGTCGAGACGATATTGCGCACGATGCGCAGCGCGTCGCGGTCGTCGTCGGCGAGATGATCGGTGACGCCGGAAGTGCGCGAATGCAGCAGGCCACCGCCCAGTTCCTCGGCGGTGACGACCTCGCCGGTCGCCGCCTTCACCAGCGGCGGGCCGCCGAGGAAGATGGTGCCCTGGTCGCGCACGATCACGGCCTCGTCGGCCATCGCGGGCACATACGCGCCACCGGCGGTGCACGAGCCGAGCACAGCCGCGATCTGCGCGATGCCGCGCGCGCTCATGTTCGCTTGGTTGTAGAAGATGCGGCCGAAGTGGTCGCGGTCGGGAAACACCTCGTCCTGGCGGGGCAGGAACCCGCCGCCGGACTCGACCAGGTACACGCACGGCAGGTTGTTCTGCGCGGCCACCTCCTGGGCGCGCAGGTGCTTCTTCACCGTGATCGGGTAGTAGGTGCCGCCCTTGACCGTCGGGTCGTTGGCCAGCACCAGGCATTGCCGGCCCGCGATCCGGCCGATGCCCGCGATCACGCCCGCGCCGGGGCATTCGTCGTCGTACATGCCGTTGCCCGCCAGGGGCGCCAGCTCGAGGAAGGGGCTGCCCGGGTCGAGTAGTTCGTCGATGCGGTCGCGGGGGAGGAGCTTGCCCCGGGCGACGTGGCGTTCGCGCGACTTCTGCGGGCCGCCGAGCGCGGTCGTGGCCAGCCGTTGCCGCAGGTCCGCCACCAGGGCGAGGTGCGCGTCTCGATTGCTCGTGGCGGCCTCGGTGTCGTTGCCGAGGTCGTGTGTCACCGTCATCGGGCCATCCTGCCATCCGGTTAATCGCCAATAACTGAAATTCAGGTTAATGTTGATTAACCAAGTTGTCCAGAGGTGGAAGGAGCGCCGGTGGCCGAACCCGTCCAGGCGACCCGGCGCGAGCAGCTCAAGGCGCAGCGCCGCGAGCAGTTGCTCACGGCAGGCGCCCGGTTGATCGCCGACCGGGGTTTCCTCGGTGTGCGCCTCGACGACCTGGGCGCCGCCGTCGGTATCAGCGGACCCGCCGTCTACCGGCACTTCGCGAACAAAGAGGCACTGCTGGTCGAACTGCTCGTCGGCATCAGTGAGCATCTGCTCGCCGGCGGCCGCGCCGTGGTCGCCGAATCGTCGACGGCCGCCGAAGCCCTCGCCGGCCTGGTCGACTTCCACCTCGACTTCGCCTTCGGCAACCCCGAACTCATCCGCATCCAAGACCGCGACCTCGACAAGGTCCCCACCCCCGAACGCCGAGTCCTGCGCCGCACCCAGCGTCAATATGTGGAGGTGTGGGTCGAAGTTCTCCGTGAACTGACCCCCGCCCTCCCTGAGGACACTGCCCGCATCCAGGCCCACGCCGCCTTCGGTTTGATCAACTCCACGCCGCACAGCGCATCGGCGGCGAGTGCGGCCAAGGCTCGGCCGGTGCTGCGAGAGATGGCATTGGCCGCACTCGGGGGCCTGCGGGGCTGCGTCGAGCGGATCGGGTCCGAGGATTCCGGATCGCTCACCCGTCCACGGTGACCGGGAGGTCCAGCGGGGCCAGCCGGCCGTCGTTCATGCGGTAGACGGCGTCCATGCGGTGCAGGTGGGTGGGATCGTGGGTGACCAGGATGGTGGCGGCGCGGTGGTCGCGGGCGATGGTGGTGATGAGATCGATGATCGCGGCGCCGCGCTCGGAGTCCAGCGCGCTGGTCGGTTCGTCGACCACGAGCAGGGAGGGGTCGTTCATCAGGGCGCGGGCGATATTGACCCGCTGACGCTGTCCGCCGGAGAGCTGAGCCGGACGCTTGTCCGCGTGCGCGGACAAGCCGACCGCGTCGAGTAGCTCCCTTGCACGCGAACCGGTTACGTCCCGCCGAGCGGGCGACCGAAAGAACGCGCTCCCGCCGAGGTGCGCGGTGACCTCCAGCTGTTCGACCGCTGTCAGTGCCGGAATGAGATTAGGCTGCTGGAAGACGATGCCCATCATGGTGCGGCGGACGGTGGCCGCTTCCCTCCTGTTGAGCCTCTCGAGATCGACTCTGCCCGTGCCTGTTTCGAGCATCACTGAGCCCTCGTCGGGTCGGATCAGGGTTGCGGCGACGGCGAGCAGGCTTGACTTGCCCGACCCGGACGCACCGGTGACAGCGGCGATCGTGCCGCCGGGCACATGCAGGTCCACCGTGTCGAGCGCGGTGAGCCGCCCGGCGCCGTCGGGATAGGTGAGCGTGACATCAGCGAGGGTGAGCGCCATGGGAAGTCCTTCAGCGAGTCGCGCCGAGCGCGGTCAGTGGATCGGTGGTGAACAGGAAGCGCAGCGCGACCGCGGCACCGGCGAGACCAAGCACGATCAGGGCGAGCGCGGGCAACAGAGTCGTCGAGAGCGAGAGCACGAAGGGCATTGCGTCACCGATGAACAGTGCGGCGGTCGCGGTGATACCCAGGCCGGCCGCGACACCGGTGACGAGCACGATCGCCGCCTGCGCCAATGCGTCGAGCACCAGCGAACCCGAAGTCGCGCCGAGGGCCTTCAACGTGGCGATATCCGGCTGCCGCTGCACCGTCCACACGGTGAAGAAGGCGCCGATCACCAGCGCGGAAATGGCGAACAGCAGCACCGTCATCAAGGTGAGCGAGCTGTTCTCGGCCTGATAGGAGCCGATCGCCGCGACGGCGTCGCGGGCGGCAACCGTGTGCGTCCCGGCTTCGGCGTCGAGATTGTCGCGGGGGTCGTAGCCGAGCACGGCGAGAACCGTTGCCGCGCCGGCGCGGGGGCTTACCGCCTGCCAATCCGACATGCTCGTCCAGAGCACCGGGGTGTGGCTGTACCACTCGTCACCGGCGACGTCGGCGACGGTGAACTCGCGCCCGGCCAGCACCACGGTGTCGCCGGTGTCCGCGGCCAGTTCGCGCGCGGCACCGACACTCAGCACCACCGCACCCGGTGCGGTAGCAGGGCGATTGCTGAATGCGGACGGATCGCCGCCGAACACCGCGACCTGTCCCGGGCTCCCGCCCGCGTGTTCGGCACGGGCACGCGAGATGCCGATCGGGGTGACCTCGATCCCGTTAACCGCCCGCCACTGCGCGAGCTGTTCCTCGGTGAGCACCGAGGAGTCGAAGGAGGGGGCGGCGCCGGTGTCGGCGAACACCACCCGGTCGGCGCGCAGGCCCTGGACGGCGGAGATGTTCTGGTGGGCCAGCCCGGCGGTGAGACCACTGAGGAAGCTGACAAGCACAGCGACCAGCAGGACAACTGTGGTGATCAACAGGAATCGTCCGCGGGCGGCCCGCAGATCTCGGAGTGCGACGAACATGCCTCCACCCTCGTCGGATGCGCGTGCCGTGCCATCGCACCGGCGCAGGAAATCTGGTCCATCCAAGGTCGGCCCGTGTTTACACCTTTCGATGGATGCCGCCGCGATAGCCGCACATAAGCTGGTCGGGTGAAGTCGTCCCTGCTGACGCCGGTCGTCACCACCCTGCGCCTCGGTCTGCACGTGCTGGTGACGGTGCTGGCCGTGGTCGTTGCGGTGCGGGCGCTGCTGCCCGGCGGGGGCGGACACGGTGCCCTCGTGGTGGGGTTCACGGTGCTGTGGTTGGTCGTCTACTTCGCCGGCACCGAGATGCCGCTGCGCTCGGGCGATCGGAGCCCGCGGATCGTCTGGGTGTGGCTGGCTGCGCTCACCGGGCTGTGGCTGGCTCTGCTCGGGTTCACTCCCGACGCGGTCTACCTCGCTTTCGGACTGTTCTTCGTCTACCTGCACCTGCTGCCGAGGCCATGGGGCATCGCCGCCGTTGTACTGGCGACGGTGGTCGGAGTGGTCGGATTCGCGGCGCATCGTGGCTGGTCGGCGGGGGCGGTGGTCGGGCCGGTGCTCGGTGCGCTGGTCGCTGTCGGGATCGGGTTCGGGTATCAGGCGCTGTATCGCGAGGCCGTCGAACGTGAACGCTTGATCGACGAGTTGGTCAGCACCAGGGCGGTTCTCGCCGACCGGGAACGCACGGCGGGCAGGCTCGCCGAACGCGAGCGCCTAGCCAAGGAGATCCACGACACCGTCGCCCAGGGGCTCAGCAGCATCCAGTTGCTCCTGCACGCAGCCGAACAGGCCGCGCCGGATCACCCGGTGCTGGACCGGATTCGGCTCGCCCGCGAGACCGCCGCCGCCGATCTGGCCGAAACCCGAAGGCTCATCCACGAATTGGCGCCCGCCGCGCTGGAAGGACAGTCGCTGGCCGAGGCGCTGGACCGGATCTGCGAACGCGCGGGGACGGCCACGCTGTCGACCCAACTGCTGGTGGAAGGCGAACCGGAACAGCTGCCGATGCCGGTGGAGGCGGCGCTGGTGCGGATCGCGCAGAGCGCCGTGGCCAATGTGGTGCAGCACGCCGCCGCCTCGCGTATGCGAGTCACCCTCACCTACGACGACACCGACGTGCACCTCGATATCGTCGACGACGGCGTCGGCATCGATACCGAGGTCCTACGCAGGCCACGCTCCGGGGCATACGGATTGGCCGCGATGCGCAGCCGCGTCGAGCAACAGGGCGGACGGATGACCATCGAATCGGAACCGGGACACACGGCTGTCACCGCGTCCTTTCCCCTGGGAGCGGGCGCATGATCCGGCTGCTGCTCGCCGACGACCACGCCATCGTGCGGGCCGGTCTGCGCGCCCTGCTCGAGGCGGCAGGCGACATCACTGTCGTCGGCGATGCCGCCGACGCCGACGCGGCGGTGGCCTTCTGCGCCGCGAATCCGGTCGACCTGGTGCTGATGGATCTGCGCTTCGGGGACGGCCGCACCGGCGCCTTTGCGACGGCGAGCCTGCGCGCTCTCCCCGACCCGCCCGAGGTCCTCGTGGTCACCAATTACGACACCGATGCCGACATCCTCGGCGCTATCGAGGCGGGTGCCGTCGGCTACCTGCTCAAGGACACCCCGCCCGCAGAACTCCTCGCCGCGGTACGCGCCGCCGCGGCGGGGGAGAGCGTGCTCTCGCCGACGGTCGCGTCGCGCCTGATGACCAGGGTCCGGCGCGCCGACACCACACTCAGCCCGCGAGAGGTCGAGGTGCTGCGGCTGGTCGAGGCCGGGTTGTCCAATCGGGACATCGCCAAGCAGCTTTTCCTCAGCGAGACGACGGTGAAGTCGCATCTGGTGCACATCTACGCCAAGCTCGGGGTGAAATCCCGGACCTCGGCCGTGGCGACCGCGCGGCAGCGACGTGCGCTCTGATATCGGCCGACAGTGGCTACAATTAGTTATGCATTTGTCGCCACTATAAGGAGCGTCATGGAGATCGGTGTGCGGGGCCTGCGGGACCATCTCAGTAGCTATCTGGCTGACGTGCGAGCGGGCCGGACGGTGACAGTGACCGATCACGGCAAGCCGATCGCCCGGATCGTCCCTGTTGATCGGCTGACCGCACTGGAGCAGCTGCGGGCGGAGGGGCGAATTCAGCCGGCTCGAAAGCGTAAGCAACCCGCACCGGAACCGGTTCAGGGCAGTGGAATCGTGTCCGATCTGATCGATGATCAGCGCCGGTGATCGGCTACTTCGATACGTCGGCGTTCATCCCGCTGCTGGTCGTAGAGCCCAACAGTGCCGCATGTAGACGGTTCTGGGATCTCGCTGACGACGTCGTCGCAAGTCGGCTGCTCTATGTCGAATCGGCAGCGGCATTGGCTCAAGCGCACCGGATGGGCAGGCTCGACACCTCGGCATTTCGCACGGCTTCGCGTTTGCGGGACGAACTGTGGCAACAACTCGACGTGACCGAGGTAGATGAGAGGTTGGTCCAAACTGCGGCGGTCTTCGCGGAGCGTTATGCGCTTCGGGGTTACGACGCCGTCCATTGCGCGGTCGCCGCACAACTCGATGACCCTGACCTAGTTGCGGCATCTGGTGACGGGAAGTTGCTCGCCGCCTGGAAGTCCTTGGGAATCGCGACATTCGATTCGAACGCACCTGACGACCAGCGCGATCAGTCGATCGGAGACCGATCCACCTTCGACTAGTCAGGTCATAGGTCGGGGACCTGCGGGTCTATGTCGAGCGAAGTCGGTTCGAAGTCGATGTCGTCATCGTCCATGCTCAGGCGGGCGGCCGAATCCCGACTGTCGGCGATCTGATTCCACAGCCAGCTCGGGCCGACTGTCTCGGCGCCATGCGCTGCGACTCTTACGCGCAACTCCCGGTCGGCGGTAACTACGATGATCGTGGCGTAGTCCTCGGTGGCGACCACGTCGACGATCGTATCGTCGCCCGACCTTTCGGCGAGAACGGCTTTCAGCGGGGCGGAGGCCGCGTCCGCGCTTGCTTTCGCGGCACCTTCGAGCACCACGATGACATCGGTGGTGTCGGTGAGGCCGGCGAGTTCGGCAAGCAATCGCCGGGCGGCACCGGCTCGGTCCTTCCACCACCCGTCGGGGCGCGAACCGATGACGTTGGCCGCATCGACGACGATCAGCTGGTCCATCAGTCCAGTCTGCCCCTCCCGCGAGGAGCGACAGGCCTCGCGGGTTCCTGGGTGGCGGCGGGGGAGGGGCCTACGCTGGGCACATGACTTCCCTGACGGATCCTCAGGTGCGAGAGTTCCTTTCCCACGGCACACGGACGGGCAAGGTGGCGTTCACGGCCAAGGACGGGCGGCCGTTGGTGACGCCGATCTGGTTCATCGTGGAAGGCGATGAGCTGGTGTTCAACACCGGGAAGGAGACCGCGAAGGGACGGGCGTTCGCGCGGGATCCCCGGGTTGCGGTCTGTGTGGATCTGGAAGAGCCACCCTATGGGCTGGTGGAGGTGCAGGGGACGGTCGAGTTGTCGGAGGATCCGGCGGAGCTGGTGCGGACCGCGACCGCGATCGCCGCCCGGTACATGGGTGCGGACCGGGCCGAGGAGTTCGGCAAGCGCAACGGGGTGCCGGGGGAGCTCGTGGTGCGGGTGCGGCCGACGAAGGTCATCGCGCATTTCGACATGACCGGGTAGGTCAGCGGGGCGCGGGCACATCCGGTTCGGGCGGGAGGACGGGTACTTCGGTCGGGAAGACGGGCTCGTTGTTCATCGGTGCGGCGTCCAGGCCGGGAGCGGACGGGTCATAAGGCGCGGGATCGCGGTCGAAGATCGGATTGCTGCAGGAAGCGCCGGGTTCCGGTGTGGTGTAAGGGTTGTTGCGCAGGGCGGTGATGAACTGGTCGACGCGCGCGTCGGTCGCACTGTCGGGGACGAGCTGGTGGCCCCACGACTGCAGCGAGATCGGATCGGCCATGTTCGGGATGGGCGACATGAAGGTGTATGTCCTGCCCTGCACCTTGTTCCGCAGCGTCGCCTGATCGTCCGCACTCACCCGCGCGGGGTCGTAGGCGATCCACACCGCGCCGTGTTCCATCGAGTGCACCGCGTTCTCGGTCCGGATGCCCTCGGGATAGACGACACCGTCGCAGGCCGCCCACACCGCATCGTGCGTGCCACCCATCGGCGGGATCGACGTGTACGCCACCCGCTGCGTGCTCGGCACATGATTGCCGAGCGGGTATGCGGCGGTGACGACACCGGGGATGTCCTTCGCCGGGTCCTGGTTGTCCTCGGAAGGCGCGAAGCTGTCCATGGCCGTCGTCGGATGACCTTTGACGGCATCGTCACCACAACCCGCGAGCGTGACCGACGCGACCGCCAGCAGGCACGCGCTCACTCTGTTCCGTACCCGCATGGGCCCCTCCTCGTCGTGCCGGCGCTCGCCGTCCGAGACGAACTTACTGGCAGTCCGTCCACACCGCCGTGGAGTCGGCTCCGGCGGTGCGATCAGGTGTTGGAACGACTGGTCGAGATGAACCGTTTGCCAGGGTCGACCATCTTGCGCACGGTCGCGCCTTTCGCATACTCCCCGAGCGCAGTCATATTCCAGCCGTGTGCGTCGCGGGTGAGCATCGCGAGGAAGACGCCCGTGGTCGGTTCGCCCTGGGACAGTTCGAAGCGGACCAGTTCGGAGCCGGTGTGGTCGTCGAGGAGACGGCAGTGTGCGCGACCGACCTGATCGAACTTGTGGCCCGCGAAGGAATTGACGGTGAAGATCAGGGCGTAGACCTCGGCGGGTAGGGCCGTCAGGTCGACGGTGATGACCTCGTCGTCGCCGTCACCGTGGCCGGTCAGGTTGTCGCCGGAGTGTTTGATGGCGCCGTCGAATGCCTCGCGACGTAGGAACCAGACGTTGGTGAGTTTCTTGGCCCGGTCGTCGTAGGCGATGACGGAGGCATCGAGGTCGATCTTGGTGCCGTGGGTCGCCGGGTCCCAGCCCAAGCCCATTCGCACCTGGGCGAGTGGCGGTGCACCGGCCTTGGTGAGCGACACCGTTTCGCTCTTGCGCAGGGTCACATGTCCTTTCGACAGGTCGACCGTCGGGCGTCCGAAGCGCGGTGGTTCGGGGGAGGTCGTCGGTGCGGATCGAACCTCGGGCGGTGGGGCAGGCTGGCTCTCGGCGGGTGACGGCGGCTGCGCCCCGGCTGCCGAGTCCTGGGCCGGTTCGTCATCGACGCTGATGCCGAAATCGGTCGCGATACCCGCCAGCCCCTGCGCGTATCCCTGACCGACCGCACGGACCTTCCACCCATCCCCGCGCCGGTACAGCTCGCAGGCGATCAGCGCGGTCTCCGGCCCGAGCCCGGTCGGGGTGAACGCGGCGAGCAGGGCGCCGGTCGATTCGTCGGTCACCGTGATCCGAGGCGGTCCGGCCCTGCCCCAATCGGCGGGTCCGGTGCCGTCGAGGCTGACGGTGAAGGCGATCCGGTCGATCTCGGCGGGCAACGCACCGAACGACACACGGACGGCCTCGGCCGAGACGACCTCGACGCCCGGCCCGACCGGCTGGTTGTAGAAGACGAAATCGCTGTCGCAGCGCACCTTTCCGGCGGCGGTCAGCAAGAGCGCGGCGAGGTCGGCTCCCGTGTCGGCCGCCACCGTGACCCGCACCTCGCTCGACGGCACCGGTGCGTTCGCGCCCTTGGACAACTCCATGGTCTACCTCAACTCATCGGGAGCCCGTCGTCGCAACGGCCTTCGTCGCCACCGAACCTACTGCCGTGCCCGGCGGGCATCCAGCCGAGCGAGCGCAAGGAACCAGGATTCCTTCTCCGCCAGACCCATCGACATCCCCGATGACCAGCAGAAATACGCGCGTCGTTGGCAGGTCGGGGCGGTAACCGGGGCTACCGTTTCGACAAGTTTCGTAAGCGACGAGGCCGGCGAACGGAGTTCTGGCATGGCCGGACGGACTGCGGCCCAGGCGTGGGTCGCCACGCTTGTCGGTGTGGTGCTCGTGCTCGGCACCGCGACGCACGCGTCGGCCCAGCCGCCGGGCCCAGCCGCCCAGCGCACGTCCGACCATTTCGAGGATCCCGAATCCGGCTTGTCGATCGACGTGTTCTATTGCAGCGACCGAACCCAGACCTACCGGGTCCCACCGGGCACGACGAGCCTCTACATCGAGGCGGTCGGTGGACAGGGTCAGACGCCGAACCCGAACTTCACCGGCATCGGCGGGCTCGGTGGCCAGGTCAGCGGTGGGCTGCGGGTGAGTCCGCAGCAGGAGTTCCAGGTCCAGGTCGGGTGCGCGGGTGGCGAGAACGGCGGCTTCTCGCCGTACGCCTCCGGTGGTGCCAGGGGTGAAGCGGTCGATCAACTCACGAATTTCGGCACGGTCTACTCGAGCGGCTGGGACGGCGGTGGTGGTGGCGGCGCGTCGGCCGTGCTCGGGCCCGACAACGAGCCCGTGCTTGTCGCGGGCGGCGGAGGCGGCGCGGGTGGCAACGCCCCGGACTGCTATTCCGTGTCGCCCGTGCAGGATTCGACGTTCTTCTATTGCGGTGGCGGCTCCCGTCGCGACGGCGGTGACGGTGGCGACGGCAGCGCGGCGGTCGGCTGGCAGGAAGGCCCGCCGTGGACCGGCGGAGCGGGAGAGAACAACCCGGCGGGCACCACGCCGAGCGGTCTGACCTGCGGCGGCACCCGCGCGGGCGGTGCGGGCCACACCTTCGACAAGACCGGCGGCGGTGGTGGCGGGGGCGGCGGGGGCGGTGGCTACCTGGGGGGTGCCGGACAGGGCGGCGGCTGCGGCGGAGCGGCCGCACCGGAGACACCGATCACGCACGGACCGCACGCCGCGCCGGGCGCCGGTGGCGCGGGTGGTGGTGGCGGGACTTCGTATGCGTCGCCGAGCCTTTCGAAGGCGAGCGTGACCACCGCGTCGGTCTCCGGTGACGGCTACGTCCTGTTCCTCACCTCGGCCGACGGTGTCCGCACGACGACTTTCGGTGTGCACGGCGAATCCGCGCAGTACTACTGCGTCGGCGACGGCGTGGATGAGATCTTCGCCGACGTACTCGGCGGGTCCGGCGCGGGCGGTGGTCACGACTTCGGCGATGTGGGCACCGGTGGCGCGGGCAGCGGTGTGCAGGCGGTGATCGCGGTGCAGGAACGCAAACAGCTGAAGATCGATGTCGGGCATTACGGCGGGCCCGGCGGCGGCTGGGGATACGGGACCGGCGGGGCGCGTGGCACCGCCGACTCCGGCGCGTCCTACAGCGGGGCGGGCGGTGGTGGCGCGTCGGCGGTGAGCCAGAACGCCGCCGACTGCGGCACTCGACCGTCCTCGGACAACCGGCCGATCATCGTCGCCGGGGGTGGTGGCGGCGGCGGGGGCAACGGCTTCAGCGCCGATGGTGGCGACGGTGGCGACGGCGGTCCCCAGCCCGGCGACGGCACCAGTGGCGGCTTCGGTGGCGGCTTCGGCGGTGAGGGCGGCAGCGAGCGTGGCGTGCACGGCGGCCACGCCACCGGCAGCTCCACCGGCGGTGGGGGCGGTGGCGGTGGCGGCGGCAGTCACGGCGGCGGCAAGGGCCACGGCGCGCAGGACGGCAACGACGGTGGCGGTGGCGGTGGGGGCGGCGGCGAGTCGATCGTCGACAGCGTCGCGAACCAGCCACCGCACTTCTACAACGGGCCCGACGGCAGTCATGGGAACCGGGACCGGCTCAACGACGGCAAGGTGCAGCTGATCGTCCCGATCCCGTCGAAACGCAGTCGGGTGGAACTGATCTCCGGCAACAGCCAGAGCGCCTACTCGGGACAGCCCTTCGCCGAACCGCTGCGGGTGCGCTTCGTCGACGCGATCCACGGACCGCAGGCGGGCAAGTCGATCACCTTCGCCATGCCCGCCGGCCAGCCGCCCGCCGCCGTGTTCGACAACGGCCGCGACACGATCCGGGCGACCACCGACGCCGACGGCTACGCCCAGGTGAACCTGACCGCGCTGCCCGCGACGCGGCAGGGCGAACTGCCCGGCGGTTTCCTGGTCGACGCGTCGGCCACCGACGATCCGGCACACCTGATCGGCGGCGCGGTGTTCCGGCTGCACGACGACCAGGTGCCGACCGAGATCGAGGTGACGACGACCGCGCCGAACCACATCGCCCAGGTCGGTGAACCGGTCGGTTTCAGCGCGAAGGTGAGCCAGAAGCCGGGAACCACACCGGCGTTCGGGACACCCACCGGGCATGTGCGCTTCGAGATCGACGGTGTCGCGACACCGGGACCCATCGAGCTGGTCGACGGGGTGGCGACCCTGCCGCCGGTCGACGGCCTGCGGCCCGGCACCCACCACGTGCTCGCGACCTATCTGGCCGACGACCCGAGCAGGGTGTTCGCACCGGTCTTCGGCAGTGTCGGGGTGCTGGTGCAGACGGTGAAGGTGCCCACCGAGGTCCACCTGACCCTCCCGCCATCGCCGGTGCTCGCCGGTGCGGTCGTCGGCGCCACCGTCACCGTGCCGACGCCGAAGCCGGACGCGCCGAAACCCACCGGCGCCATTCAGTTCTCCCAGAACGGTTCCGCACTGGGCGATCCGGTGAGCCTCGGCCCGGACGGCACGGCGAGTTCGCCGCCGTTGCGGGCAGGCTCAGGCACGGTCGAGGCGCACTATTCCGGTGACGAGGTCTACGAACAGTCGACAGGCCGGGCCGAACTCACCGTGTACACCGCCACCTCGACGACGAAGGTGAGCGCCGGCCACAACCCGGTCACCTACTTCGAGCAACTCGACCTCACCGCGACGGTCACCCGTGACCCCGCAGGCGCGATGGACACCGGCACCGTCCAGTTCTCCGCAGACGGCAAGCCGCTCGGCGCACCGGTCCCGGTCGACGCCGGGCTCGCCATCGCCCGTGATGTCGACGTCTCCCACCTGGGCTTCGGCACTCATCTGATCACCGCCGACTACTCGGGCGACGCGGAGTCCGGCGTGGCGCCCAGCCGCGGCACGATGACGCTGTGGGTGCTGAAGGTCGGCGGTTCGCCGGGCGACCACCCCAGCGACGTCGGCGTGCACCTCGACCTACCCCGCACCGCCGACCCCGGCCAGCGGGTGACCGCGACCGTCACCGTCACCAATGTCGGCGGACGACAAGCCGCCGACGTCGAAGCCCGGCTGTCGACCCAGGGCTGGCACCGCCTGCTCGATCCCGGCGGCGGTGAGGTGCGGCAAACGCATGTGCGATTCCGGCTCCCCACCCTCGAAGCGGGTGAGACCCGGACCTTCAGCGTCGTCCTCGAAGCGCCACAGCGCCTGGCGCTGATCACCTCGTTCCTGCACGCGTCGAGTGCGAGCACCGACATGAACCCGGCCGACAACCTGCACCTCGCCTCGACCTTTGTCCGGGCGCGAATGAGCTGAGACCTTCTCGGCGTTCTACGCTGCTGCCATGACGGTGCATTTCATCGGGGCGGGCCCCGGCGCTGCCGACCTGCTCACGGTGCGCGCGGTGAACTTCCTGCGCGACAGCCCGGTCTGCCTGTACGCGGGCACCTACCTCGACCCCGAGGTACTGGCCCACTGCGCGCCCGGCACGGAACTGATCGACACCCAGCGCCTCGACCTGGACCAGATCACCGCCCACCTCGTGCGGGCCCATGAGGCGGGTAAAGACGTCGCCCGCCTGTGCTCGGGCGACCCGTCCATCTATTCGGCACTCACCGAACAAACCCGCCGCCTCGACGCACACGGCGTCCCCTGGGACATCACCCCCGGCGTCCCCGCCTACGCGGCGGCCGCGGCCGTCCTCGGCACCGAACTCACTGTCCCCGAGGTGGTGCAGTCGGTGGTCCTGACCCGCACCCAGGCCCGCTCGACGAAGATGCCCGAGGGTGAGGCCCTGGCGAACTTCGCCGCCACCGGCGCCACCCTCGTGCTGCACCTGGCCATCACGAGGATCGAAACCCTCGCCGACGAACTGGCCGAGGAATACGGCTCAACCTGCCCGGTCGCCGTCGTCTACCGAGCCAGTCAGCCCGAACAAATGGTCCTGCGCGGCACCCTCGCCGACATCGCCGCCCAGGTCGAATCGGCGGGTCTGCGCCAAGCCGCCGTCATCCTCGTCGGCCGTGCGATGAACATCCCCGCCACCTGCGCCCAGTCACACCTCTACGACCCGGCCCGTCAGCGCGGGGAGTGATCCGCGCCCGGGCATGTGACCCATCACTCAATCGCTCGCGCGCCCGACCGCGCGAGTCGGGATGTGAGGTGCACGGAACAGTCAGCAAACCGGGTGCGACGGATCTACCTGGGTCGATGCCCGCCAGCTATGGAGGTGGTTGGTTGCGGGGCAGCGGCACCGGTAGATTGGTGCGATGGTTTGCGACGAGCACACCGGCGCGGTCGGCCGGACGGTCCGAAGCATGGTCTCGGCCATGTAACGAGATCGGCTGAGCCGACAGATAGTGCCTATGGACATTTTTTGCCTGATTGATTTCGAGAATTGAACCCGAGACGCAGGCGCCACCGCTGGATCTGGCTGGGCGTCTGCGTTCCGGTGTCGTCGGGGAGCGCCTGGAACGGGTGTTCCGGAAGCGAGGTTTGGGTTGGACCGGCTGGATTTCGGCGGAAACGGCGAAACTGGTGACGGACGTGGAGGCTCTTCGGAGTACTTCCCGCTCTCGCCCGCACAGCTGGGTATCTGGTACGCGCAGCACGTCGACCCGCTGGTGCCGATCAATATCGCCCAGTACGTCGACCTGCGTGGCCGCCTCGATGTGGCCGCGCTCGAGCGGGCGAGCGCCGGTGCCGCCACCGACCTCGAATCGGGCTGGCTGCGCATCGTCGAGATCGACGGCGAGCCGATGCAGACCATCGACCCCACCCAGGACGCGACGCTGATCTATGTCGATCTGCGTGGCGAGGCAGACCCGGAGGCCGCCGCCGCCGAGTGGATGCGCGCCGAGTACAGCCGCCCGCTCGACATCGTCGCCGACCGTCTGGTGCAGGCCGCCGCGCTGCAGCTCGAGGACGAGCGCTGGTACTGGTACGCCCGCGTCCACCACATCGTGCTCGACGGTTTCGGCGCCAACAACTTCGTCAACCGCACGGCACAGCTCTACACCGCCGAGGTCACCGGCATCCCGGCCCCGCCGAACAAGGCCGCCGATCTGCGCTCGCTCTACGAGTCCGAGATCGCCTACCGCGACAGCACCCGATTCCAGTCCGACAAGGAGCACTGGGCCCAGCGTGTGGCGGGCCTGGAAGAGGGCAGCAGCCTCACCGGTCGGTCGGCGCCGCCGTCGCCGGTCAACGACATCACGAGCGCCGCGCTGTCGCAGGACCAGGACGACCTGCTCGCCGCCGCCATCACCCGCCACGACAGCACCGCCGCCCCGCTGCTGATCGCCGGCTTCGCCGCCTACCTGGCCCAGATCACCGGCACCGAGGACGTCATCCTCAGCCTGCCGGTCACCGCCCGCACCACCGCGACCATGCGCCGCTCCGGTGGCGCGACCTCCAATATCGTGCCGCTGCGCCTGCGCGTCGGACACGACACCACCCTCGCCCAGCTGCTGCGTTCGGTCACCACCGAGGTGTCGGGCGCGCTGCGTCACCAGCGTTACCGGCACGAGGACATCCGCCGTGATTCGGCGGGCGACGGCATGGTCTCCACGGAGTTCTTCGGCCCGTGGGTCAACATCATGCTGTTCGACAACCAGCTGCGCTTCGGTGACATGGAGGGCACGCTCAACGTGCTGTCCACCGGCAGCATCGAAGACCTGGGCGTCAACTTCTACCAGTCGCACGGCGGCACCCGCTCCCACATCGACTTCGAGACCAACCCGAACCTGTATTCGGCCGAGGAAGCGCGCACCCACCACGCCCGCTTCCTCGAGTTCTTCGACCGTTTCCTCGCCGCCGACGCCGAACTGCGCGTGTGGGCGCTGCCCGTCACCGGCGCCGAGGAGCTGGAACGCTCGCTCACCGAGTGGAACGATTCCGCGCACGAGGTCCCCGCGACCACGCTGCCCGCCCTGCTCGACGCCCAGGTCCCGCGCACCCCCGACAACATCGCCCTGGACTTCGAGGGTGAAACGCTCACCTACGCCGAGTTCGCCGACCGGGTGAACCGGCTCGCGCGTTTCCTGATCGCCGACGGTGTCGGCCCGGAATCCCTCGTCGCCCTCGGCATGCGCCGCTCGCTGGAGCTGGTGATCGGCATGCACGCCGTGCTGCGCGCCGGTGGCGCGTACGTGCCGATCGACCCGGATCATCCGGCCGACCGCACCGCCTACATCCTCGAATCCGCGGCACCGGTCTGCGTGCTCACCACCAGCCGTGACGACCTCGACCTGCCCGCCGATGTCGCCCGGGTGGAGATCGATCGACTCGACACCACCGGTTTCGACGCCACACCTGTGTCCGATGCCGACCGGCTCGCCCCGCTGCGCCCGGACAACACGGCCTACGTCATCTACACCTCCGGTTCCACCGGCCGTCCCAAGGGCGTCGCGGTCACCCATCACGCGATCGTCAACCAAGAGCTGTGGATGCTCGACGAGTACCGGTTGACCGCCGACGACGTGTACCTGCAGAAGACCGCGACCACCTTCGACGTGTCGCTGTGGGGTTACTTCCTGCCGCTGATGGTCGGCGCCAAGCTGGTCATCGCCTCGCCCGACGGACACCGCGACCCGCTGTATGTCGCGGACATGATCGAACGCCACGGCGTCACCGTGACGGATTTCGTGCCGTCCATGCTCACCGTGTTCGTCTCCCATGCCACCGCCGCCCAATGCGAAAGTCTGCGTGCGGTTTTCGTGATCGGTGAGGCGCTGCCGCCGGAGACCGCCGCCGGTCTGCGCGCCATTTCCAGCGCGGGACTACACAACCTGTACGGTCCCACCGAGGCCGCCGTCTCCGTAACCTATTGGGAGGCAACCGAAGCCGACACCGTCACGGTGCCGATCGGTATCCCCGAATGGAATGTCGAAGTCTACGTGCTGGATTCGCGGCTGCGCCCGGCCGCGATCGGTGCACCGGGTGAGCTGTATCTGGCCGGTCGTCAGCTGGCCCGCTGCTACCGCGGCCGCCCCGACCTGACCTCGGACCGCTTCGTCGCCAACCCGGTCGGTGGCCCCGGCGAGCGCATGTACCGCACCGGTGACCTGGTGCGCTGGAACAGCGACGGCGTCCTCGAATACATCGGTCGCACCGACTTCCAGGTGAAGTTCCGTGGTCAGCGCATCGAACTCGGCGAGATCGAGACCGACCTGCTCGCGCACCCGAGCGTCAGCCAGGCGGCGGTGCTCGTGGTCGACACCGCGACCGGTCAGCAGCTGGTGGCCTACGTGGTGCCCGCGCCCGGTCAGTCCGCCGACCCGGCGACCCTGACCAGGTTCGTCGCCGAGAAGCTGCCGAGCTACATGGTGCCGGCGTCGATCATGGTGCTCGACGCGTTCCCGCTCAACACCAGCGGCAAGCTCGACCGCAAGGCCCTGCCCGAGCCGGTGTTCACCGCCGCCGCGGGCGATTTCCGTGCTCCGCGTACCGCGGCCGAGCAGATCGTGGCGGGCATCTTCGCCGATGTGCTGAGCCAGGAACGGGTCGGCGCCGACGACAATTTCTTCGAACTCGGTGGCAACTCGCTGGTCGCCACCCAGGTCGTGGCTCGCATCGGCGCCGCGTTCGGCATCCAGCTGGGCGTGCGCGCCCTGTTCGAGACCCCGACCGTCGCCGGCCTGGCCGCGCGGGCGGAAGCCGTTGCGCCCGCCGAGATCTCGTCTCGCCCGCCGCTGGTCGCCCAGGAGCATCCGGATCGGGTGCCGCTGTCGCTGGCTCAGCAGCGGATGTGGTTCATCAACCAGTTCGACCCCGCCGCGCCCACCTACAACCTGCCCTTCGTGGTGCAGATGAAGGGCCGTGTCGAGGTCGACGCGCTCATCGCGGCGCTCAATGACGTCGTGGTGCGTCAGGAGTCGCTGCGCACGATCTTCCCCGATGCCGACGGCGGCTTCCAGCGGGTACTCGGCGCCGACGAGTTCGACCTCGGCATCACCGTGTCCTCGATCGATCAGGCCGAGCTGCCCGCCGAGCTGGTCGACTTCGCTTCGAGGGGTTTCGATGTCACCCTCGAGCTACCGATCCGGGTGCGGATCTACCGGGTCACCGGCGGAACCACCAATGGCACACCGGAATACGCGGTCGCCTTCGTCGTCCACCACATCGCCGCCGACGGTTTCTCCTTCGGCCCGCTGGCCCGCGATGTCGCCACCGCCTACCTCGCCCGCGCGGCGGGGCTGGCCCCGGCGTGGGAACCGCTGCCGGTGCAGTACCGCGACTACACGCTGTGGCAGCGTGAGCTGCTCGGTTCGGAGTCGGACCCGGAGTCCATCGCGGCCCGTCAGATCGACTACTGGCGCCGGGCGCTGGACGGCCTGCCCGATCAGCTCGACCTGCCCGCCGACCGGATCCGCCCGCAGCAGCAGAGTTTCCGTGGCGCGCAGCTGGCCTTCGACATCGACCCCGACCTGCACGCGGACCTGATCGCCCTGGCCCGCGCCAAGGGCGTCACGCTGTTCATGGTGCTGCACGCCGCGCTCGCGGTGCTGCTGTCGCGGCTGTCCAACACCCGCGACATCGCGGTGGGCACCCCCATCGCCGGTCGTGGTGAGCAGGCGCTCGACGACCTGATCGGTATGTTCGTCAACACCCTGGTGCTGCGTTCCGACGTGGATCCCGGCCTGTCGTTCGCCGATTTCCTGGCCCGTACCCGCGACACCGACCTGGCCTCGTTCGGCAATGCCGATGTGCCGTTCGAGCGGCTCGTCGACGTACTCAACCCGACCCGCTCCCAGGCCCGCCACCCGCTGTTCCAGGTGATGCTGTCGTTCCAGGAGATGGCGCACGGCGAGCTGGAGCTGCCCGGTCTCACGGTCAGCGCCGACGAGCTCGAGGTCGCGATCGCCAAGTTCGACCTGCAGTGGACCATCACCGAACAGCACAGCAGCGGTGGTGCCCCGCAGGGCCTCGCGGCGGTCGCGCAGTTCGCGACCGATCTGTTCGACGCCGAGACCGTGCAGTCGTTCATCGACCGGCTGCTGTCGATCCTGCGCGCGATCACCGTCGACCCGTCGGTGGCCGTCGGTGACATCGATCTGCTCGGCGAGCAGGAACGTCTCGATGTGTCGCGCGAGTGGGTCGGTTTCGCCCCCGACGGTGGCACCGGGCAGTTCGCCGACCGGTCGACCACCCTGGTCGACCTGTTCGAGTCCGCTGTCGCGGCCCATCCGGACAATGTCGCGGCCCGCTACGGCACGGAGTCGCTGACCTACGCCGAGCTGGACTGCCGCGCGAATGCGTTGGCGCGCAAGCTGATCATCGACGGCGCGGGCCCGGAATCGTTGGTCGCGGTGATTCTGCCGCGTTCGCTGGATCTGGTCGTCGCCCTGCTCGCGGTGGTGAAGACCGGTGCCGGTTACGTGCCCGTCGACCCGACGTATCCGGCCGAGCGCATCGCCTACGTGCTCGAGGATTCGCGTCCGACCAGTGTGGTGATCGATGCCGACTCCGAGGTGGAGCTGGCCGACGACCTGCCCGTGCTGGTGCTCGGCGAGCTCGATGACGCCGACGGCGCGCCGATCACCGACGCCGACCGCCGCGCGCCGCTGTCGCCGGACAATGTCGCCTACGTCATCTACACCTCCGGCTCGACCGGTCGCCCCAAGGGCGTCGCCGTCGCGCACCGGAATGTGGTGCGACTGTTCGCGAACACCGATCGTGATTTCGGTTTCGGCCCCGACGATGTGTGGACGCTGTTCCACTCCTACGCCTTCGACTTCTCCGTCTGGGAGCTGTGGGGTCCGCTGCTCTTCGGCGGCACCGTGGTGGTCGTCGACTACTTCACCTCGCGCTCCCCGGAGCAGTTCCTGGACCTGCTGCGCACCGAGCGCGTGACGGTACTCAACCAGACCCCGTCGGCCTTCTATCAGCTGGCCGAGGCCGACCGCAATGTCGGTCCCGGCGTCGAGCCGCTGAGCCTGCGCTACGTGGTGTTCGGCGGTGAAGCGCTCGAGCTGCGTCGTCTGTCGGATTGGGTTGCTCGCCACGGTGATTCGTCGCCGACGCTGGTGAACATGTACGGCATCACCGAGACCACGGTGCACGTGTCGTACCGCGCGCTCGATGCCGAAACCATCGCCGCCGCTTCGGGTTCCATCGTCGGCCGCGCCATCGCCGGTCTGAGCGTGTATGTGCTCGACTCGCGTCTGCGCCCGGTGCCGGTGGGCGTCGCGGGTGAGATGTATGTCGCGGGACCGCAATTGGCGCGTGGCTACCTCGGCCGCCCGGACCTGACCGCCACCCGGTTCGTCGCTAGCCCGATGGGTGACGGCGAACGCCTCTACCGTTCCGGCGACCTCGCGCGCTGGAACCGTTTCGGCGAGCTCGAATACCTCGGCCGCGCCGACGACCAGGTGAAGGTGCGTGGTTTCCGCATCGAACTCGGCGAGATCGAAGCCGCTGTGCTGTCGCACCCGGAGATCGCCCAAGCCGCGGTCATCGTGCGCGAGGACCAGCCCGGTGGTCAGCGCATCGTCGCCTACGTCGTCGCCGAATCGCACAAGCTCGACCTCGACGAGGTCCGCCAGTTCGCCGCCGACCAGCTCCCGGCCTACATGGTCCCCTCGGCGTTCGTGCAGCTCGACGCCATCCCGCTGACCGTCAACGGCAAGCTGGACCGCCGTGCCCTGCCCGCCCCGGTCTTCGAGGTGCGCGAATTCCGTGCTCCCACAACGCCGATCGAGCAGATCATCGCGCAGGTCTTCGCCGACGTGCTCGATCTGCCGCGCATCGGCGTCGACGACGACTTCTTCGAACTCGGCGGCAACTCGCTGATCGCCACCCAGGTGGTCTCGCGCGTCGGCATCGCCCTCGATACCCGCGTTCCGGTGCGGATGCTGTTCGAGGCGTCCACCGTGGCCGCGCTGGCCGCGCGCGTGGAATCGCAGGCGGGCGACGGCGCCCACAAGGCCCTGGTGGCGCGCGAGCGGCCCGAGCAGGTGCCGCTGTCGCTGGCTCAGCAGCGCATGTGGTTCCTCAACCGCTTCGACACCGCCTCGGCGGTCAACAACATCCCGGTCGCCATCCGCCTGTCCGGCGACCTCGACGTGGCCGCCCTGCAGGTCGCCGTCATCGACGTCATCGACCGGCACGAGTCGCTGCGCACCGTCTTCCCCGACTCCGGCACCGGCCCGGTGCAGGTGGTCCTCGACGCCGCCCAGATCGTGCCCGACCTCACCCCGTACCGGGTCACCGAGGAAAACCTGATCGATCACCTGATCGACCTGGCCTCGATGGCCTTCGACGTGACCAGCGAAGTACCGCTGCACGCACGGCTTTTCGAGATCTCGGACTCCGAGTACGTGCTCGGCATGGTGGTGCACCACATCTCCGCCGACGGTTGGTCGATGGCGCCGCTCTCGCGCGACGTCATCATGGCCTACGCCGCGCGCACCTCCTGGGAGGCGCCGACCTGGGCCGAATTGCCGGTCCAGTACGCCGATTACGCGCTCTGGCAGCGCGAGGTGCTCGGCTCCGAGGACGACCCGACCTCGCTGATCTCCTCCGAGATCAACTACTGGAAGCGCGAACTCGCCGACCTGCCCGACGAGCTGGTGCTCCCCGCCGACCACCCGCGTCCGCCCGCCGCCAGCTACCGAGGCGGCACCTACAGCTTCGTGATCGCGGGCGAAACCCAGCGTGCCCTCATGGAATTGGGCCGCCGCTACAACGCCTCGCTGTTCATGGTGATGCACAGCGCCCTCGCGGTGCTGCTCGCGCGCTCGAGCGGATCGTCCGACATCGCCATCGGCACCCCGGTGGCCGGTCGTGGCGACCAGGCGCTCGACGATCTCGTCGGCATGTTCGTCAACACCCTGGTGCTGCGCACCGAGGTGGACGGCGCCACCGCCTTCGCGACCCTGCTCGACCAGGCCCGCGAGACCGACCTGCAGGCCTTCGCCCACGCCGACGTGCCGTTCGAGCGGCTCGTCGAGGTGCTCAACCCGGCCCGTTCGCAGGCACGGCACCCGCTGTTCCAGGTGATGCTGTCGTTCCAGAACACCAAGCAGGCCTCGCTGCAACTGCCCGGCCTGTCGGTGAGCGGTATCGACTACGACGCCCAGCTGGCCAAGTTCGACCTGCAGCTGACGCTGACCGAGGTGCAGGACACCGACGGTGAGGTCGGCGGCATGTCGGCCGAGTTCTCCTACGCGCTCGACCTGTTCGAGGAATCGACAGTCGCCGCGTTCGCCCGCCGCCTCGACAACATCTTCGCCGCGATCGTCGCCGACCCCGAGGTGCCGGTCGGCGACATCGACCTGCTCGCGCCCGAGGAGCACGCACAGGTCCTGGTCGACTGGAACGACACCGCGCACACGGTGCCGCACGCCACCCTGGTCTCGCTGTTCGACGCCCAGGTGGAGCGCACCCCCGACGCGGTCGCGCTGGTCTTCGAAGCCGAACAGCTCACCTACCGCGAGCTGCAGGAGCGCGCCAACCGCATCGCCCGCAGGCTGATCGCCGACGGTGTCGGCCCGGGTTCGCATGTGGCCCTTGCCATCCGGCGTTCCACCGAACTCGTCGTCGCCATGTACGCGGTGCTGCAGACGGGCGCGGCCTATGTGCCGCTCGACCCCGATCAGCCCGCCGACCGCATCGGCCACATCATCGAGACCGCGGAGCCGCAGCTGGTGCTCACCAGCCGTCGCGACGGTTTCGAGGCCGAGGGCGTCACCGTGCACGCCGTCGAGAACATCGAGGCGCCCGCCGACTTCAGCGGTGCCCCGATCACCGACGCCGAGCGGGTGCGTCCGCTGCGCGACAGCAACACCGCCTACGTGATCTTCACCTCCGGTTCGACCGGCCGCCCCAAGGGTGTCGCCGTCGACCACGCCGCGATCGTGAACCGGCTGCTGTGGATGCAGCACGAGTACCCGATCGACGACACCGACGCGGTGCTGCAGAAGACCCCCGCCACCTTCGACGTGTCGGTGTGGGAGTTCTTCTGGCCCCTGCAGGCCGGTGCGCGCCTGGTGGTCGCCAAGCCCGACGGTCACCGCGACCCGGTGTACCTGGCGCAGATCATCGCCGAACAGTCGATCACCACAGCGCATTTCGTGCCGTCGATGCTGTCGGTGTTCGTGTCGACCCTCGGCAACAACGGCAACGGCGACGCGGTGCGCATGCGTCAGGTGTTCGCCTCCGGTGAGGCGCTGCCCGCGCCCACCGCGCAGCGCCTGCGTGAGCTGACCGGTGCCCGCCTGCACAACCTGTACGGCCCCACCGAGGCCGCCGTCGACGTGACTTATCACGAGGTCGTCGACGCCGACGTGGAGTCGGTGCCGATCGGCCGTCCGGTGTGGAACACCAAGGTGTTCGTGCTGGATTCGCGCCTGCACCCCGTCGCCTCCGGTGTCGCGGGTGAGCTGTACCTGGCGGGCGATCAGCTCGCCGTCGGCTACCTCAACCGGGCCGACCTCACCGCCGACCGCTTCGTCGCCAACCCCTACGGTCCCGCCGGTTCGCGCATGTACCGCACCGGCGACCTGGTCACCTGGACCCGCGACGGTGAACTGAACTACCTGGGCCGCACCGACTTCCAGGTGAAGCTGCGCGGCCTGCGCATCGAACTCGGCGAGATCGAGGCGACGCTGCTGGCCCAGCCCGGCGTCGCGCAGTCGGTCGTCGTCGTCCGTGCCGACGCGCACGCAGGCGATCAGCTCGTGGGTTACGTGGTGCCCGAGCAGGGCTCGGCTCTCGATGTGGCCGCCGTCAAGGCCGGGCTCGCCGCCGAGCTGCCCGCCTACATGGTGCCCTCGGCGCTCGTCGTGCTCGAGGCGTTCCCGCTCAACGCCTCCGGCAAGCTCGATCGCAAGGCGCTGCCCGCGCCGGTGTTCGAGGCCAAGGTGTTCCGTGCGCCCTCGACGCCGATCGAGGAGATCGTCGCCGAGATCTTCGCCGACCTGCTCGGCGCCGAGCGCGTGGGCGTGGACGACGACTTCTTCGCCCTCGGCGGCAACTCGCTGGTCGCCACCCAGGTGGCGGCCCGCCTGAGCAAGGCGCTCGACGCCGAGGTCGGCGTGCGCACCCTGTTCGAGGCGCCGACCGTCGGCGCGCTCGCCGCGCGGGTGGAATCGCACGCGGGCAGCGGTCTGCGCGCCGAACTCACCGCGCGTCCGCGTCCGGAGTACCCGCCGCTGTCGCTGGCACAGCAGCGCATGTGGTTCCTCAACCGCTTCGACGCCGAGGACACCGGCACCTACAACATCCCGGTCGCGGTGCGCCTGCAGGGCCTGCTCGACTTCCCCGCGTTGCGTGGCGCGGTCGCCGACGTGATCGCCCGCCACGAGTCGCTGCGTACGGTCTTCCCGTCCCACGACGGCACCGCCTACCAGAAGGTGCTCGCCGCCGCGGCCGCCATTCCCGACGTGGAACTGGTCGAGGCCGACGAGACCGACATGGCGACCTCGCTCTACGAGTTCGCCCGTCGCGGCTTCGACGTCACCGCGAATCCGCCGGTGCGCCTTCGGGTCTACGAGCTGAGCGAACGCGAGCACGTGCTGGTGATGGTGGTCCACCACATCGCCTCCGACGGTTTCTCGCTGCGCCCGCTGGTGCGCGACCTGATGACCGCCTACGTCGCCCGCACCGCCAACGCCGAGCCCGGCTGGCCGCCGCTCGCCGTGCAGTACGTGGACTACGCGCTGTGGCAGCGCGAGGTCCTCGGCGACGAGAACGACCCCACCTCGCTGATCTCCGAGCAGCTCGACCACTGGCGCACCGCGCTGGCCGACCTGCCCGACGAGCTGCGCCTGGGCCACAAGTCGCGGCCCGCGCAGGCCAGCTACCAGGCGGGCACGCACCGCTTCGAGGTGCCGGGCGAACTCGTCGACGCCCTCAACCGCGTGGCGCACGAGCACAGCACCACTCTGTTCATGGTCGTGCACAGCGCGTTCGCCGTGCTGCTCGCGCGCCTGTCGGGCACCTCCGACATCGCCATCGGCACCCCGGTCGCCGGTCGTGGCCAGCAGGCACTCGACGACCTGGTCGGCATGTTCGTCAACACCCTGGTGCTGCGCGCCGAGGTGGACCCCGGCGTCACCTTCACCGAGCTGCTCGGCCAGGTGCGCGAGAACGATCTGGCCGCCTTCGCCCACGCCGACGTGCCGTTCGAGCGCCTCGTCGAGGTGCTCAACCCGGCCCGCTCGCAGTCGCGGCATCCGCTGTTCCAGGTGATGCTGTCGTTCCAGAACCTGGGCCGCACCACCCTGGAACTGCCCGGTCTGACCGTGTCGGAGCTGGGCATCGACCAGCACACCGCCAAGTTCGACCTGCAGCTCGCGCTGAGCGAGGTCCCGGCCGACGACGACAGCCACCTCGACGCCGAACTCGTCTACGCCACCGACCTGTTCGACGCCGCGTTCGCCGCCACCTTCGGCGCCCGCCTGCTGCGTGTGCTCGGTGCGATCGTGGCCGATCCGACCGCGCCCGTCGGCGACATCGAACTGCTCGACAATGCCGAGCGCGCGCTGGTGCTCGATCGGTGGAACGACACCGAGTTCGCGGTCGACGCGGCGCTGAGCACCCCGAGCGACGACGACCCGGCCACCCTCAACGCGCTGTTCGAGGCGCAGGTCGCGCGCACGCCCGACGCGACGGCTCTCACGTTCGAGGGGACGAGTCTGTCCTACGCCGAGTTCGCGGTCCGCGTGCGCAAGCTCGCCCGCTGGCTCAAGGACGCCGGTGTCGGCCCGGAATCGTATGTGGCCCTCGGCATGCGGCGCTCGATCGACCTGCTGGTCGGCATGTACGCCGTGTCCGCCGCCGGTGGCGCGTACGTGCCGCTGGATCCTGATCACCCGGCCGAGCGCATCGAGCACATCCTCGACACCGCCCAGCCGGTGTGCGTGCTGACGTCGGGGGAGAGCCTGCCCGCGGCCGCCGGTCGCGAGGTGCGCATCGATCGGCTCGACCTGTCCGGCCACTCGGCCGAGCCGGTCACCGACGCCGACCGGCATCGCCCGCTGCGCTCCGGCAACACCGCCTACGTCATCTTCACCTCCGGTTCGACCGGTCGCCCCAAGGGTGTCGCGGTGAGCCACGCGGCCATCGTCAACCGCCTGGTGTGGATGCACGCCGCCTACGGTCTGGCCGCCGACGACGTGGTGCTGCAGAAGACGCCCGCCACCTTCGACGTGTCGGTGTGGGAGTTCTTCTGGCCGCTGCAGGTCGGTGCGCGCCTGGTGGTCGCCAAGCCCGACGGGCATCGCGACCCGGCCTACCTGGCCCGGCTGATCGTGGCCGAGCAGGTCACCACGGTGCACTTCGTGCCGTCGATGATGGCCGTGTTCGTCACCGAACCGCTTGCCGCCGACTGTGTTTCGCTGCGCAATGTGTTCGCCTCCGGTGAGGCGCTGCCCGCGCCGACGGCGCAGCGCCTGCGCGAACTCACCGGTGCCGCGCTGCACAACCTGTACGGCCCCACCGAGGCCGCGGTCGACGTGACCTTCCACGAGGTCACCGAGGCCGACACCGATACCGTGCCGATCGGCGCGCCGGTGTTCAACACCCGTCTGTACGTGCTGGATTCGCGGCTGCGACCCGTTCCGGTCGGTGTCGCGGGTGAGCTGTATCTGGCGGGCGTGCAGCTGGCCCACGGCTACGTCGGTCGCCCCGACCTCACGATGGACCGCTTCGTCGCCGACCCGTTCACCCCGGGCGAGCGTATGTACCGCACCGGTGACCTCGTCACCTGGACGCCGGACGGCGAACTGGAATACCTGGGCCGCACCGACTTCCAGGTGAAGCTGCGTGGTCTGCGTATCGAACTCGGTGAGATCGAGTCCGCGCTCACCGCGCTGCCGCAGATCGCGCAGGCGGTCGTGGTGGTGCGCGCCGACGAGCACACCGGCGACCAGCTGGTCGCCTACGTGATCCCGGAGACCGGGCAGAGTGTCGACACCGACGCGACGAAGGCCGCCCTGTCGGCCGAACTGCCGGTGTACATGGTGCCCGCCGCGTTCATGGTGCTGAACGCCTTCCCGCTCAACGCTTCCGGCAAGCTCGACCGCAAGGCGCTGCCCGCCCCCGTGTTCGCCGCGCGGGTGTTCCAGGCGCCGGTCACCCCGGTGCAGCAGATCGTCGCCGCCACCTTCGCCGAGGTGCTCGGCGCGGGCCAGGTCGGTCTCGACGACGACTTCTTCGAACTCGGCGGCAACTCGCTGGTCGCCACCCGGGTCGCCGCGCGCCTGTCGGAGGCGCTCGACGCCCAGGTGCCGCTGCGCGCGCTGTTCGAGGCGCCGACCGTCGCCGCGCTCGCGGCCCGTGTGGAAACCGCGTCCGGCCGGGGCTCGCGCGTGCCGCTCGCACCGCGTCCGCGCCCCGAGCTGGTCCCGCTGTCGCAGGCCCAGCAGCGCATGTGGTTCCTCAACCGCTTCGACAACCGCACCGCCGTCAACAACATTCCGATCGCCGTCCGGCTCACCGGTGAACTCGACACGGCCGCACTGGAATCCGCCATCGCCGACGTGATGGCCCGGCACGAGTCGCTGCGCACCTTCTACCCTGAGATCGAGGGTGCGGGCTACCAGCAGATCCTGCCCGTCGACGAGGTCCGTTTCGCGCTGCCTGCCCAGCCGGTCGCCGCCGAGGATGTCGTCGCCCGCGTGGTCGAGCTGGCGAGCGTGCAGTTCGATGTCACCCGCGAGGTGCCGTTCCGCGCGAGCCTGCTGCGCATCGATGAGCGCACGCATGTCGCCGTCCTGGTGATGCACCACATCAGCGGCGACGGTTTCTCGCTGCGTCCGCTGCTGCGTGACGTGGTGGTCGCTTACACCGAACGCGCTCGCGGTGAGGTGCCCGCGTGGGCGCCCCTCGAGGTGCAGTACGCCGACTACACGCTGTGGCAGCGTGAGGTGCTCGGCGAGGAGTCCGATCCCGATTCGGTCGCCGCGGGTCAGCTCGCCTACTGGACCGAGCAGCTGCGGGACCTGCCCGACCAGATCGAACTGCCCGCCGACCGGCCGCGTCCCGAGATCGCGACCAATGCCGGTGACCTGTACCGGTTCTCGATCGACGCCGAGCTGCATCGCGCGCTCACCGAGATCGCCCGTGCCCGTGGCGTCACCCTGTTCATGGTGATGCACGCGGCCCTGGCCACCTGGGCCGCGAGACTGTCCAACAGCACCGACATCGCCATCGGCACCCCGATCGCCGGCCGTGGCGAGCGTTCGCTCGACGACCTGGTCGGCATGTTCGTCAACACCCTGGTGCTGCGCAGCGAGGTCGACCTCGGCGGGCGCTTCGGCGACCTGCTCGAGCAGGTCCGCAAGGTCGACCTGTCGGCCTTCGCCAACGCCGACGTGCCGTTCGAACGGCTCGTCGAGGTGCTCAGCCCCACCCGCTCGCAGGCGCACCACCCGCTGTTCCAGGTGGCGCTCACCTTCGAGGCGGCCACCGCCGCCGACACCGGCACCGTCGCGCTGCCGGGTCTCGACCTCGACGTGGTCGATTTCGACCCGGGCACAGCGAAGTTCGACGTGCAGCTCACCGTCGGGGAGGCCGCCGACGGCTCGCTCGCCATGTCCTGGAACTACGCCACCGATCTGTTCGACGCCGAGACCGTCGCCGCCTTCGGCGACCGCCTGGTCCGCATCCTGCGCACGGTGGCCGAGAACCCGGACGTGATCGTCGGTGACATCGACCTGCTCGGTGAGGCCGAACAGCGCGATGTCGCCCAGCGCTGGGTGTCCTCGGGCGCCGACGCCATCGCCCTGCCCGTGGTGCACGATGCCAGCACCCCCGCCGGCTACCGGCGCGGGCTGTTCGGCAACCGGCACACCACCCTCGTCGACCTGTTCGACGCGGCCGCGGCCGCCTACCCGGACCGGATCGCCGCCAAGTTCGGCGTCGAATCGCTCACCTACGCCGAACTCGACCGGCGCGCGAATGTGCTGGCGCGCAGGCTGATCGACGACGGTGCTGGTCCGGAGTCGCTGGTCGCGGTGATCCTGCCGCGTTCGCTGGATCTGGTCGTCGCCCTGCTCGCGGTGGTGAAGACCGGTGCCGGTTACGTGCCGGTCGATCCGACCTACCCGGCCGAGCGCATCGCCTACGTGCTCGAGGATTCGCGCCCGACCAGCGTCGTGCTCGACTCCACCGTTCAGGTGACGGTGCCCGCGCACCTGCCCTCGGTGGTCCTCGACGGGTTCGCCGTGGAGACCGGCAATGTGGAGGACGCCGACGACGCGCCCATCACCGATGCCGATCGCCTCGCGCCGCTGTCGCCGGACAATGTCGCCTACGTCATCTACACCTCCGGCTCGACCGGCCGCCCCAAGGGCGTCGCCGTCGCGCACCGGAATGTGGTGCGGCTGTTCGCCAATACCGATCGCGACTTCGGCTTCGGCCCGCGCGACGTGTGGACGCTGTTCCACTCCTACGCCTTCGACTTCTCCGTCTGGGAGCTGTGGGGTCCGCTGCTGTTCGGCGGCTCGCTGATCGTCGTGGACTACTACACCTCGCGTTCGCCCGAGCAGTTCCTGGAACTGCTGCGGGTGGAGCAGGTGACGGTGCTCAACCAGACGCCGTCGGCGTTCTATCAGCTCGCCGAGGCCGACCGGAACGCCGGACCGGGCCTCGATCCGCTCGCCCTGCGCTACGTGGTGTTCGGCGGTGAGGCGCTCGAGTTGCGCCGCCTGTCGGATTGGGTTGCCCGCCACGGCGATTCGTCGCCGACGCTGGTGAACATGTACGGCATCACCGAGACCACGGTGCACGTGTCGTTCCGCGCGCTTGACGCGAAGACCATCGCGGCGGCGGCCGGTTCGGTCGTCGGCCGGGCCATCGCGGGCCTGAGTGTGTTCGTGCTCGACTCGCGTCTGCGCCCGGTGCCGGTGGGTGTCGCGGGTGAGATGTATGTCGCGGGACCGCAATTGGCGCGCGGTTACCTGGGCCGCCCCGATCTGACCGCCACTCGCTTCGTCGCCAACCCCCTCGCGGGCCCGAACCAGGCCGGTTCGCGGCTGTACCGTTCCGGCGACCTCGCGCGCTGGAACCGTTTCGGCGAACTCGAATACCTCGGCCGCGCCGACGACCAGGTGAAGGTGCGTGGTTTCCGCATCGAGCTCGGTGAGATCGAAGCCGCCGTGCTCGCTCAGCCCGGCATCGCGCAGGCGGCGGTCATCGTGCGTGAGGACACCCCCGGTGACCAGCGCATCGTCGCCTACGTGGTCGCCGACGCCGACATCGAGCCTGATCTCGACACCGTGCGTACCGGTGCCGCCGAACAGCTGCCCGCCTATATGGTTCCGGCCGCGCTCGTGCGGCTCGAGTGGATCCCACTCACCGTCAACGGCAAACTCGACCGCCGCGCCCTGCCCGCCCCGGCCGTGCAGGCGCGTGCCTTCCGCGCCCCGGTCACCCCGGTGCAGGAAACCGTGGCCGCGGTGTTCGCCGACGTGCTCGGCCTGGACCGGGTCGGCGTCGACGACGACTTCTTCGACCTCGGCGGCAACTCGCTGATCGCCACCCGCGTCGTCGCCCGCATCGGCGCCGCGCTCGGTGCGACGGTGCCCGTGCGTGCCCTGTTCGAGGCGTCGACCGTGGAAGCCCTCGCGGCCCGGGTGGAATCGCACACCGGCGGCACCGCCCGCGCGGCGCTCGTCGCCCGCGAACGCACCGACGGCGAACTGATCCCGCTGTCGTTCGCCCAGCAGCGGATGTGGTTCCTCAACAAGTACGACACCACCTCCTCGGCCTACAACCTGCCCGTCGCGATCCGCCTCACCGGCGACCTCGACGTCGAGGCGCTGTCGCTCGCGCTGGCCGACCTCGTGCGCAGGCACGAATCGCTGCGCACCCGCTACCCCGAGCACGGCGGCACCCCGGTGCAGCAAGTCGTAGCGGCCGAACGCATTTCGCTGGATCTGCGCCCGGTGACCGTCGCCGCCGACCAGCTTTTCGAGACCGTCACCGAGTTCGTCTCCACCGGATTCGATGTGGCGGAAGAAGTTCCGTTGCGCGCCCGGCTGTTCCGCGTCGATGAGCACGAGCACGTGCTTGTCGTGGTGGTCCACCACATCGCCGCCGACGGTTTCTCCATCGCCCCGCTGACCCGCGACGTGATGCTGGCCTACACCGCTCGCGCCCAGGGCACCGCGCCCGGCTGGGCGCCGCTGCCGGTGCAGTACGCCGACTTCGCCGTCTGGCAGCGCGCCGTCCTCGGCACCGAGGACGACGCCGATTCGCTGATGGCTCGTCAGGTGTCCTACTGGCAGCGTCAGCTCGCCGGTGTCCCCGACGAACTGACCCTGCCCTTCGACCGTCCGCGTCCGGCGGTCGCCTCGCTGCGCGGCGCTTCGGTGCACCGCGAGCTCTCGCCCGAGCTGATCGCCCGCCTCGACGAGGTGGCCCGCCGGCAGGGTGCCTCGCTGTTCATGGTCATGCACACCGCGCTCGCGGTGCTGCTGGCCCGACTGTCCGGTTCCGACGACATCGCCATCGGCACCCCCATCGCCGGCCGTGGTGAGCAGGCCCTCGACGACCTAGTCGGCATGTTCGTCAACACCCTGGTGCTGCGCACCGGTGTGCGCCCCGGTGAGTCGTTCACCGACCTGCTCGAGCAGGCCCGCAAGACCGACCTCGACGCCTACGGCAATGCCGACGTGCCGTTCGAGCGCCTGGTCGAACTGCTCGCACCCGAGCGGTCGCAGGCCCGCAACCCGCTGTTCCAGGTGATGCTGGCCTTCCAGAACCTGGACCGCACCACCCTGGAACTGCCCGGTCTCGCCGTGTCGGCGCTCGATCTCGACGAGAGCGTCGCCCGCTTCGACCTCCAGTTCACCCTGTCCGAGCTGGGCGAACCCGGCCACGGCGGGATGGCGCTGGCGCTGAACTACGCCACCGAACTGTTCGACGAGGCGACGGTCGACACCATCGCGACCCGCTGGGAGCGTGTGCTCGAGGCCGTGGCCGCCGACGCCTCGGTGACCATCGGCGCGATCGACGTGCTCGACGCCGCCGAACGGGCCGACCTGGTGTTCCGCGTCGGCGCACCGCCGGTGCCCGCCCGCACCCTGCGCAGCCTGCTCGCCGACGCCGCCGCGGCAAACCCGACCGGCGATGCCGTCGTGTTCAAGGGGACGACTCTGTCCTACGCCGAACTCGACGAACGTTCGAACCGCTTGGCGCGCTTGCTGATCGCCGAAGGCATCGGCGCCGAAGATCTCGTCGCCGTCGCCGTTCCGCGTTCGGCCGACTCGGTGTTCGCCGCCTGGGCCGTCGCCAAGACCGGTGCCGCGTTCGTCCCGGTCGACCCGACCTACCCGGCCGACCGCATCGCGCACATGATCACCGACTCCGGTTCGCCGTTCGGCCTCACCGTCGCCTCCGTGCGTGACGGGCTGCCCGAATCCGCGCGCTGGCTGGTGCTCGAGGATCTCGATCTGGCGTCCTACGACGGGTCGGCGATCGCCGACGACGAGCTGGTCCGGGCAACCACGCCAGAACAGCCCGCCTACGTCATCTACACCTCCGGTTCCACCGGTGTGCCCAAGGGTGTCGTGGTCACCCACGCCGGTCTCGCCAACTTCGGCGAGGAGCAGGCGCAGCGCTACCACCTCGATTCGTCCACGCGCGCACTGCATTTCGCCTCGCCCTCGTTCGACGCGTCGATCCTGGAACTGCTGCTCGCCCTGGCGCGCGGTGGTGCGCTGGTGGTCGTCCCGCCGGGTGTGTACGGCGGTGACGAACTGTCCGAACTGATCCGCGCCGAGCGGGTCACCCACGCCTTCATCACCCCCGCCGCCCTGGCGACCTTCGACCCGAGCGGCCTGGATTCGCTGCGGGTGCTGGTCGCCGGTGGTGAGGCGGTGCCCGCCGATCTGGTGTCGAAGTGGGCGGTTCCGTTGGCGGACGGCACAATCCGTGCCTTCCACAACGGCTACGGTCCGACCGAGACCACGATCATGACGAACATCAGCGATGCGCTGGTGCCGGGTGAACTGGTCACCATCGGTGGACCCACGCGCGGCATGCGCTCGCTGATCCTGGACGCCCAGCTCCAGCCCGTTCCGGTGGGTGTCGCGGGTGAGCTGTACCTGTCGGGCATCCAGCTGGCGCGCGGCTACCACGCCCGCCCCGGCCTGACCGCCGACCGGTTCGTCGCCGACCCGTTCGTCCCCGGCGAGCGGATGTACCGCACCGGTGACGTCGTGCGCTGGACGCCGGAACGCACCGTCGAGTACGTCGGCCGCTCCGACTTCCAGGTGAAGATCCGCGGTTTCCGTATCGAACTGGGCGAGATCGACTCCGCCCTCGCCTCGCACGACACGGTCGACTTCGCCGTCACCCTCGGCCACAAGAGCACCGCGGGCGCCGTCTCGCTGGTGTCGTATGTCGTTGCCGCGCCGGGCCGTTCGATCGACGTGGCCGCGCTCACCGCGCACGTCGAGGAACGCCTGCCCGCCTACATGGTTCCGTCGTCGATCATGGTGATCGACCGGGTGCCGCTCACCCCGGTCGGCAAGCTCGACCGCAAGGCCCTGCCGGAGCCGGTGTTCGCCACCGAGGTCTCCTTCCGGGCCGCGCGCACCCCGATCGAGCAGACCATCGCCGAGGTGTTCGCCGAGGTCCTCGGCGTGGAGCGCGTCGGTGTGGACGACTCGTTCTTCGCCCTGGGCGGTGACTCGATCGTCTCCATCCAGCTCGTCTCCCGGGCCAAGGCTCGCGGCGTGCTGTTCACCCCGCGCCAGGTGTTCGAGCAGCGCACCGTCGCCGGTCTGGCCTCGGTCGCCGAAACCGCCGATGTGGCAGCGGCTTCCGCCGTGACCCTGGCGGAGCTGCCCGGCGGTGGCGTCGGTGAGATGCCGTTGACCCCGGTGGTGCGGTTCATGGCCGAGCGGTCGGGTTCGTTCGACCGGTTCAACCAGACCATGGCCCTCGAGCTGCCCGTCGGCATCGACCGGACGGGGATCGCGGCAACCGTCGGCGCGGTCGTCGACCGCCACGACATGCTGCGCTCGCGGCTGCACCAGGTCGGCGGCCGCTGGGTCGTCACCACCGCCCCCGCGGGCAGCGTGGACGCCGACACCCTGATCGACCACACCACCTTCGACCCGAACGTCTCCGACGCCGAACTGTTCGAGATCGCTTCGGCCGCACTCGATGCGAGCCTGGATCGGCTCGATCCCGCCGCCGGTGTCGTCGTGCGCTTCGTGTGGCTGGAGCCCACCGAGCCGGTGACCCCGACCATCTCGCTGCCCGGCACCGCAGCGGCGGCGCAGGGGTCCGGCGAGGTCGCGTCCGCGAGCTCGTCCGCCGATACCGAGAGCAAGTCGGCGCGCCGGGCCGGACGACTGATCGTGGTGGCTCACCACCTCGTCGTCGACGGTGTGTCGTGGCGAATCCTGGTGCCCGACTTCGTCTCTGCCTGGGGTCAGCTGTCCTCGGGCCGGCAACCGGAGCTGGTCGCCCCCGCCACGTCCATGCGCGCCTGGGCGCACGCCCTGGCCGACGAGGCACGCGACCCCGACCGCCTCGCCGAACTCGACTTCTGGCGTGAGGTCGTCGAAACGCCCGACCCGCTGCTCACCGAGCGGCCGATGAACCCGGCCGTCGACGTCTCCGGTGTGATCGAGAAGCTGCCGGTGGAGGTGTCCGCCGAGGTCACCAAGGCCCTGCTCACCACCGTGCCCGCCCTGTTCCACGGCGGCGTGAACGACGGTCTGCTCACCGCGCTCGCGCTGGCCGCCGCCAAGTGGCGCACCCGTCGCGTCCCCGGCAAGTCGGACGACGCGAACGACGCCCTGCTGGTGCGCCTGGAAGGCCACGGCCGCGAGGAAGAAGTCGCGCCCGGTGCCGACCTGTCCCGCACGGTCGGCTGGTTCACCGCGATCTTCCCGGTGCGCCTCGACCTGACCGGCATCGATCTCGACGCCGCCCTGGCCGGTGGTCCGGCGATCGGCCAGGCCGTGAAGGCGGTCAAGGAACAGCTGCTCTCGGTGCCCGACAAGGGCATCGGGTACGGCCTGCTGCGGTACATGAACGCCGACACCGCCGCCGAGCTGCCCACCGAGCTGCCCGGCCAGATCAGCTTCAACTACCTCGGCCGGGTCGCCGACAGCGATGTCCCCGACGCGCTGCGCGGTTTCGGCTGGATCCCGGCCGCGGAGCTGGCCTCCCTCGGCGGCGCCTACGACGCCGACATGCCCGCCATGGCACCGCTCGATGTCAACGCGATCGTCGTCGGCGACAAGCTCAGCGCCAATATCGGTTACCCGAGCACCCTGCTCGGCGAGGCCGAGGTCCGCGAATTCGCCGACCTGTGGGTCACCGCGCTGGAAGCCGTTGCCCGGCATGCCAATTCCGCCGACGCGGGCGGCCACACGCCGTCCGACTTCGCGCTCGTGCGCGCCACCCAGCGCGATATCGACGTCTGGGAGCGCCGCTACCCCGAGCTGACCCAGGTGTGGCCGCTGGCCGCACTGCAGGCCGGCCTGTTCTTCCACGCCCGCCTCGCCGCGAGCTCGGTCGACGTCTACACCGCCCAGGCGGTGCTCACGCTCACCGGTCATGTCGACGCCACCCGTCTGCGTGCCGCCGCCCAGGCCCTGCTCGACCGGCACGAGACGCTGCGCACCGCGTTCGTCACCGATCACGACGGCAACGCCGTGCAGATCGTCCTCGACAACGCCCGTGTGGTCTGGGCCGAACACGACCGCACCGAAACCGGCGAGTTCGCCGACCTCGTCGAGGCCGACCGCAACGCCCGCTTCGACCTGGCCGAGCCGCCGCTCATCCGCTTCACCCTGATCCAGGTGGGCGAGCACGAATGGCGTTTCGTGGTGGCCAACCACCACATCCTGCTCGACGGCTGGTCGATGCCGCTGGTGATGCGCGACCTGCTCGCGCTCTACGCCCTGCACGGTGACGCGAGCGCGCTGCCCGCCGTCCGCTCCTACCGTCACTTCCTGGAATGGGTTGCCCAGCAGGATCATTCGGCCTCCGTGGCCGTCTGGTCCGATGCGCTGCGCGGGGTCACCGAGCCCACGCTGCTCGCCCGCCCGGACGCGAGCCGCGAGATCACCGCCCTGTCGGACGAGTACCTGTTCGATCTGGACGAGATCACCACCGGCCGCCTGGTCGCGCTGGCCGCCGACCTCGGCGTCACCCCGAACACGGTGCTGCAGGTGGCGTGGTCGATCGTGCTCGGCCGGATGACCGGTCGCGACGACGTGCTGTTCGGCACCACGGTGTCCGGTCGTCCCGCGCAGCTGTCGGGCGTGGAGTCGATGGTCGGCCTGTTCATCAACACCGTGCCGGTGCGCGTCCGCTTCGGCGCCGCCGAATCGGTGCGCGACGTGCTGACCCGCACCCAGGGCGAGCAGGCCGACCTGCTCGACCACCACTACATCGGCCTGGCCGAGATCCAGTCGGCCGCCGGTGTCGGTGGCCTGTTCGACTCGCTGGTGGTCTTCGAGTCCTACCCGGTCGACGCCGAGGGCATCAAGGCCCAGGCCGCCGACATCGACGGCATGGCCGTCACCGGCTTGGACGCGGCAGACGCCACCCACTACCCGCTCTCGCTGATCGCCCAGCTCGACACCCAGCTGCGCATCCGCGCCGGCTACCTGAGCGACCTGTTCGATGCCGCGACCGTGCACCGCATCGCCGAGCGCCTGATCCGGGTGCTCACCGCGATCACCGCCGAACCGACGGTGGCCGTGGGCGATATCGAACTGCTCGACGCCGCCGAACGCGCACTCGTCGTGCACGAGTGGAACGCCACCGCGCACGAGGTGGATCAGCGCGCCACCCTGGTCTCGATGTTCGAGGAGCAGCTGGCCCGCACCCCGCAGGCCACCGCCCTCACCTTCGAGGGGACGAGTCTGTCCTACGCCGAGTTCGCGGCACAGGTGTACCGCCTGGCCCGTTGGCTCGTGGACCGTGGTGTCGGCCCGGAAACCTCTGTGGCCCTCGGCATGCGCCGCTCGCTCGACCTGGTCGTCGGCATGTACGCGGTGAGCATGGCCGGTGGCGCCTATGTGCCGCTCGACCCCGATCACCCGGCCGAGCGCACGGAATACATTCTGGCGACGGCGGATCCGGTGTGTGTGCTCACCTCGGGCACCGATCTGGAGATCGACACCGCGCAGGTCCGCATCGACCTGCTCGACCTGTCCGGCTACGCCGACACCCGCCTCACCGACGCCGAACGCACCTCCCCGCTGCGTCCGTCGAACACCGCGTACGTGATCTTCACGTCGGGTTCGACGGGTCGTCCGAAGGGTGTTGCCGTCAGCCACGGCGCGATCGTCAACCGCCTGGTGTGGATGCAGGCGCAGTACGGCCTGACCGAGGCCGATGTCGTCCTGCAGAAGACGCCCGCCACGTTCGACGTGTCGGTGTGGGAGTTCTTCTGGCCTTTGCAGATCGGTGCGCGCTTGGTCGTCGCCAAGCCCGACGGTCATCGTGACCCGGCCTACCTGGCCGAGATCATCGCGGCCGAGGGTATCACCGTCACCCACTTCGTGCCGTCGATGCTCGCGGTGTTCGTCGCGGATGCCGCTGCCGCGCAGTGTGATTCGCTGCGCATGGTGTTCGCCTCCGGTGAGGCGCTGCCGCCGAAGCCCGCGCACCGCCTGCGCGAACTCACCGGTGCGGCGCTGCACAACCTGTACGGCCCCACCGAGGCCGCGGTCGACGTCACCTTCCACGAGGTCGTCGACACCGACACCGACACCGTGCCGATCGGCGCCCCGGTGTTCAACACCGAGGTCTACGTCCTCGACGCGCGCCTGCGGCCCGTCCCGGTCGGTGTCGCGGGTGAGCTCTACCTCGCGGGCACCCAGCTGGCCCGCGGCTATGTCGCCCGCCCCGACCTCACCGCCGACCGCTTCGTCGCGAATCCGTTCGGTGCGAACGGCGAGCGCATGTACCGCACCGGTGACCTCGTCACCTGGACCGAGCAGGGCGAGCTGGAGTACCTGGGCCGCACCGACTTCCAGGTGAAGCTGCGCGGTCTGCGCATCGAGCTCGGCGAGATCGAGTCCGCGCTCACCGGCCTCGACGAGGTCGCCCAGTCGGTGGTGGTGGTCCGCAGCGACCAGCACACCGGCGACCAGCTGGTTGCCTACGTCATCCCCGCCGTCGGCCGTGCGGTCGACATCGAGGACGCGCGCGAGGAACTGGGCAACAACCTGCCCGCCTACATGGTGCCGTCGGTGATCATCGTCCTCGACGAGTTCCCGCTCAACGCTTCCGGCAAGCTCGACCGCAAGGCCCTGCCCGCCCCGGTGTTCGAGGCCGCGGTGTTCCGCGCGCCGACCACCCCGGTCGAGGAGATCGTCGCCGCCACCTTCGCCGGTGTGCTCGGCCTGGACCGGGTCGGCCTCGACGACGACTTCTTCGCCCTCGGCGGCAACTCGCTGACCGCCACCCAGGTCGCCGCGCGCCTGTCGGCCGCCCTGGAATCCGATATCGGCGTGCGCGAACTGTTCGAGGCGTCCACGGTCGCCGCGCTGGCCGCGCGGGCCGAGACGCATTCCGGTGACGAGCGGCGCGCCCCGCTGGTCCCGCAGCAGCGCCCCGCGCGGGTGCCGCTGTCGCTGGCCCAGCAGCGCATGTGGTTCCTCAACCGCTTCGACCCCGAGTCGGCCGTCGACAACATCCCCGCCGCCGTTCGCCTGTCCGGTCTGCTCGACCGCCAGGCGCTGCAGGTGGCCGTCGCCGACGTGCTGGCCCGCCACGAGTCGCTGCGCACCTACTACCCGGAGGCCGACGGCGCCGCCCATCAGGTGATCGTCGCGACCGGCAAGGTCATCCCCGACCTCGCCCCGATCGAGACCACCGAAGCCGAACTGCCGCAGCGTCTTTCGCAGCTGGTGCTGACCGCGTTCGACGTCACCGCCGAGGTGCCGTTCCGCGCCGCGCTGTTCGAGGTGAGCCCCACCGAACACGTGCTCGCCCTCGTCGTGCACCACATCTCGGCCGACGGCTTCTCCATGGGCCCGCTCACCCGCGACGTGATGACCGCCTACAGCGCCCGCGTGGAAGGCGCCGAACCGGCCTGGCGACCCCTCGAGGTCCAGTACGCCGACTTCGCGCTCTGGCAGCGCGGGGTGCTCGGCGACGAGGACGACGCCGCGTCGGTGATCACCAAGCAGATCTCGTTCTGGAGCGAGCACCTGCGCGGCCTGCCCGAGCAGCTCGACCTGCCCGCCGACCGGCCGCGCCCGGCCGTCGCCAGCGGTCGCGGCGCCACCCACACCTTCGAGATCGACGCCCGCACCCACGCGGCGCTCGCCGAGCTGGCCCGCACCCGTGGCGTGACCCTGTTCATGGTCACGCACGCGGCCCTGGCCCTGCTGCTCTCGCGACTGTCCGGTGAGTCCGACATCGCCATCGGCACGCCCATCGCGGGCCGTGGCGAACGCGCCCTCGACGACCTGATCGGCATGTTCGTCAACACCCTCGTGCTGCGCACCGAGGTCGACGGCGCGGCGAGCTTCAGCGAGCTGCTCGCCCAGGTCCGCACCAGTGACATCGCGTCGTTCGGCCACGCCGATCTGCCGTTCGAGCGGTTGGTCGAGATCCTCAACCCGGCCCGCTCGCAGGCGCGCCACCCGCTGTTCCAGGTGATGCTGGCCTTCCAGAACACCGGCCAGACCAGCCTCGAACTGCCCGGCCTCACCGCCAGCGGTGTCGACCTGCCGATCGACGTCGCCAAGTTCGACCTGCAGGTGGTGCTCACCGAGAAGCCCGGTGACACCGCAGGCATGGTCGCCGAGCTGATCTACGCGACCGATCTGTTCGACGCGTCGACCATGCACCGCTTCGGCGCCCGCTTCACCCGCCTGCTCAATGCCATCGCGGCCACCCCGAACCGCGCCGTGGGCGACATCCCGCTGCTGGATGCCGCCGAGGTACAACTGGCCGTTCGCGGCTGGAACGACACCGCGCGCGAGCTGCCCGGCGCGGGCACCCTCGTCGACGAGTTCGCCCGCCAGGCCACGGCCACCCCGAACGCGGTCGCCCTCATCGACCCGGCCACCGGCGAAACCCTCACCTACGCCGAATCCGCCTCGCGCGTACACCGTTTGGCGCACCGCCTGATCGAGGCCGGTGTCGGCCCGGAGAAGCTGGTCGCCCTCGGCCTGCGCCGCAGCATCGACCTGGTCGTCGCGGCGTACGCGGTGCAGGAGGCAGGCGGCGGTTACGTCCCGCTCGACTTGGACCAGCCCGCCGACCGCATCGCCTACGTGCTCGAAACGGCGAACCCGGTAGTCGTGCTGACCACGAGCCGCGACGGTTTCGCCGTCGACGAGCCGACCACACTGGTCATCGACGCGATCGACCTGTCCGCCTACTCCGACACCCCGGTCACCGATGCCGAGCGCATCGCACCGCTGCGCCCGCAGCACCCGGCCTACGTCATCTTCACCTCCGGTTCCACCGGTCGCCCGAAGGGTGTGGCGGTGCCGCACTCGGCGGTGGTGAACCAGATCCGTTGGATCACCGCGGAATACGGCATCGGTGCCGACGACGTGGTGCTGTTCAAGACGCCCGCCACCTTCGACGTGTCGGTGTGGGAGCTGTTCGGCCCGCTGAGCACCGGTGGCAGCTTGGTCGTCGCGAGCCCCGACGGGCACCGCGACCCGCGGTACCTCGCCGATGTCATTGCAGCGCAACGGGTCACGATGACCTCGTTCGTCCCGTCGATGCTCACCGTCTTCGCGGGCAGCATCGATGCGGCTGCGGTGGAGGGCGGAGCTCTGTCCTCACTGCGCGCCCTGCTGATCGCCGGTGAGGCCTTCACCGGTGACGCCGTGGCCGCGCTGCGGCGGGTGAGCGACGCCGAACTGTTCAACCTGTACGGCCCGACCGAGTTCACCGTGCACGCCACGCACGGCCCGGTCGCCGACCAGGTCGACGGCGCCGTCCCGATCGGCGCGCCGGTCTGGAACGCCGAGGCCTACGTGCTCGACGCCCGCCTGCACCCGGTCCCGGCCGGGGTCGCGGGTGAGCTGTACCTGGCCGGCTCCCAGCTGGCGCGCGGCTACTTCGGCCGCCCCGACCTCACCGCCGACCGCTTCGTCGCCGACCCGTTCGGTGACGACGGCACCCGCATGTACCGCACGGGAGACCTGGTGCGCCGCGACGAGCACGGTGTGATCACCTACCTCGGCCGCACCGACTTCCAGGTGAAGCTGCGCGGTCTGCGCATCGAGCTCGGCGAGATCGAGGCCGCGCTCACCGCGCACACCACCGTCGGCCAGGCCGTGGTGATCGTGCGTTCGGATGCCCGCACCGGCGATCAGCTCGTCGGCTACGTGGTGCCCTCGGCGGGTGCGACCGTCGAAACCGAAACGCTGCGTGCGCATCTCGGTGCGCAGCTGCCGTCGTACATGGTTCCGGCCGCGTTCGTCGTGCTCGACGAGATGCCGCTGAGCGCCAACGGCAAGCTCGACCGCCGCGCCCTGCCCGACCCGGTGTTCGAGGCCCGCGAGTTCCGTGCGCCGAGCACCCCGATCGAGGAGATCGTCGCCGCCACCTTCGCCGAGGTGCTCGGCCTGTCCGAGGACCAGCCGGTCGGCCGCGACGACGACTTCTTCGACCTCGGCGGCAACTCGCTCATCGCCACCCAGGTCGTCGCCCGCCTCGGCGCCGCACTCGACACCCGGGTTCCGGTTCGGGTGCTGTTCGAAGCACCGTCGGTGGCGGCGCTGGCCGCCAAGGTGGAAACCCACGCGGGCAGCGGCAGCCGCCGCGAGCTCGTCGCCGGGCCGCGCCCGGAACAGGTGCCGCTCTCGCTCGCCCAGCAGCGCATGTGGTTCCTCAACCGGTTCGACAGCGCCACCGGGGTCAACAACATCCCCCTCGCTGTCCGCCTGACCGGTGACCTCGATGTCGACGCGCTGCGCCAGGCCGTGGCCGACGTGGTCGAGCGGCACGAAGTGCTGCGCACCGTCTACCCGGAAACCGTCGACGGCCAGGGCGTGCAGGTCGTGCTGCCCGCGGCCCAGGTGCCGATCACGATCGATCCGGTCACCATCGGCGAAGACGAGATCCGCGACCGCATCAGCGAACTCGTGCTCGCCGGCTTCGACGTGACCGCCCAGGTCCCGGTGCGCGCCGAACTGCTGCGCGTGGCCGGTTCCATGGACGGCTCGCACCCCGACACCCACGTGCTCGTCTTCGTGGTGCACCACATCTCCGGCGACGGCTGGTCGGTGCGTCCGCTGGCCCGCGACGTGATGATCGCCTACGCCGCCCGCTCGCGCGGCGAGGCACCGGGCTGGGCGCCGCTGCCCGTGCAGTACGCCGACTTCGCGCTGTGGCAGCGCGAAACCCTCGGCTCGGAGTCGGATCCGTCGTCGATGATCGCCCAGCAGGTGGCCTACTGGTCGAACACCCTGGCCGGGCTGCCCGACCAGCTGGATCTGCCGAGTGACCGCCCGCGTCCGGCCGTGGCCTCCAACCGCGGTGGGGTGCACGAGTTCTCGATCGACCCGGCACTGACGCACAGCCTCAACGCGCTGGCCCGCGAACACGGCGCCAGCCTGTTCATGGTGGTGCACGCCGCGTTCGCCGCCCTGCTCGCGCGCCTGTCCAACAGCGACGACATCGCCATCGGCACCGCTGTGGCGGGCCGTGGTGAAGCGGTGCTCGACGACGCCATCGGCATGTTCGTCAACACCCTCGTGCTGCGCAGCACGGTCGACCCGGCGCAGTCGTTCGCCGAGCTGCTCGCCGCCACGCGCGAGCACGACCTGGCCGCCTTCGGCCACGCCGACCTGCCGTTCGAGCGGCTCGTCGAAATCCTCAACCCGGCCCGTTCGCAGGCGCGTCACCCGCTGTTCCAGGTGATGCTGTCGTTCCAGAACACCGGCGAGGCCTCGTTCGAACTGCCCGGCCTCGAGGTCGCGGGCGTGCCGCTGGACGTGGTGACGGCCAAGTTCGATCTGCACCTGAACCTGACCGACCGCTACCGCGCCGACGGTTCCGCCGACGGCATGACCGCCGAGTTCGCCTACGCGACAGACATGTTCGACGCCGACACCATCGCGAACCTGGCCAAGCGCCTGGTGCGGATGCTGTCGTCGGTCGTCGCCGAGCCGACCCGCCCGATCGGTGACGTGGAACTGCTGGCACCGGTCGAAAAGCGCCAGGTCGTCGCCGACTGGAATGCCACCGCGCACCCGGTCGACCAGGCCGCGACCCTGGTGTCGATGTTCCAGGCACAGGCCGCGACCAGCGCGAACACACCGGCCCTCACCTTCGAGGGGACAACTCTGTCCTACGCCGGGTTCACCGCCCGGGTGAACCGCCTGGCCCGGCACCTGATCGCCCAGGGCGTCGGCCCGGACACCATGGTCGCGCTCGGCATGCGCCGCTCGCTCGACCTGGTGATCGGCATGTACGCGGTGAGCGTGGCCGGTGGCGCCTACGTGCCGCTCGACCCCGACCACCCGGCCGAGCGCACCCACTACGTACTCGAGACCGCGGCACCGGTGTGCGTATTGACCACGGCCCGTGACGAATTCGACGCGGGCGCGACCACCGCGCTGCACATCGACAGCCTCGACCTGTCCGGGTACTCGGACGCGCCGGTCACCGATGCCGAGCGGATCGCGCCGCTGCGTCCGTCGAACACCGCGTACGTGATCTTCACCTCCGGTTCGACGGGTCGTCCGAAGGGTGTGGCGGTGAGCCACGCCGCGATCGTGAACCGCCTGGTGTGGATGCAGGCGCAGTACGGCCTGACCGCCGACGACGTGGTGCTGCAGAAGACGCCCGCTACCTTCGACGTGTCGGTGTGGGAGTTCTTCTGGCCTTTGCAGATCGGTGCGCGCTTGGTCGTGGCCAAGCCGGACGGTCATCGTGACCCGGCCTACCTGGCCGACCTGATCGCGGCCGAGAGCGTCACCACCGCGCACTTCGTGCCGTCGATGATGTCGGTGTTCGTCGCCGAACTCGCCGAGGACGACGGCCGCGCCGACAGCCTGCGCCTGGTCTTCGCCTCCGGTGAGGCGCTGCCCGCGCCGACCGCCCAGCGGATGCGCGCCCTCACCGGCGCGGCCGTGCACAACCTGTACGGCCCGACCGAGGCCGCCGTCGACGTCACCTTCCACGAGGTCACCGACGCCGACACCACCTCGGTGCCGATCGGTGCGCCGGTGTTCAACACCCAGGTGTACGTGCTGGATTCGCGCCTGCATCCGGTCCCCGTCGGTGTCGCGGGTGAGCTGTACCTGGCCGGTGTGCAACTGGCCCGCGGCTACGTGAACCGCCCCGATCTCACCGCCGACCGCTTCGTCGCCGACCCGTTCGGCATCGACGGCGCCCGCATGTACCGCACCGGTGACCTCGTCACCTGGACCGAGCAGGGCGAGCTGGAGTACCTGGGCCGCACCGACTTCCAGGTGAAGCTGCGCGGCCTGCGCATCGAACTCGGCGAGATCGAGTCCGCCCTCACCGCACTGCCCGCGATCGCCCAGTCGGTGGTCGTGGTCCGTGGCGACGAACGCCTCGGCGACCAGCTCGTCGGCTACCTGATCCCGTCGGCCGGTTCCACTGTCGACATCGACGCGGTGCGCGCCGAACTCGGCAGCGCCCTGCCCGCGTACATGGTGCCGACGGCATTCGTGATCCTGGACGCCTTCCCGCTCAACGCCTCCGGCAAGCTCGACCGCAAGGCGCTGCCCGCGCCGGTGTTCGAGACCAAGGTGTTCCGCGCGCCCTCGACCCCGATCGAGGAGATCGTGGCGGGCACCTTCGGCGACGTGCTCGGCGTGACCCGCGTGGGTGCCGACGACGACTTCTTCGAACTCGGCGGCAACTCGCTGCTGGCCACCCAGGTCACCGCCCGCATCGGCGCCGCCCTCGACACCCAGCTCGCGGTCCGCGACCTGTTCGAGGCCTCGACCGTGTCGGCACTGGCCGCCCGGGCCGAGCACAACGCCGGTTCCGGCCGAGCCCGCCCGCGCCTGAAGGCGGGGGAGCGGCCCGAGGTCATCCCGCTCTCGCCTGCCCAGCAGCGGTACTGGTTCCTCAACCAGTTCGACACCTCCACCTCCGCGGTGGACAACATCCCGCTGGCGGTCCGCCTCACCGGCGACCTCGATGTGCCCGCGCTCGAGCAGGCCATCGGCGACGTGTTCGCCCGTCACGAGATGCTGCGCACCGTCTACCCGGCCTCGCCCGACGGCCCGCGCCAGGTGATCCTGCCGAACTCGCAGATCAGCGCGCAGGTGCACCACATCGAGGTCGACGAGTCCGAATTGCTCGGTGCCGTTGTCGAATTCGCGATGACGACCTTCGATGTCACCCGAGAGGTGCCGCTCGCGGTCGCGCTGTTCGAACTGAGCGAGACCGACTACGTGCTCGCGTTCACCGTGCACCACGTGTCCGCCGACGGTTCCTCCATGGGCCCGCTGGCGCGCGACATCATGGCCGCCTACGTGGCCCGCGCCCAGGGCGAGGCGCCGCAGTGGGCGCCGCTGCCGGTGCAGTACGCCGACTACGCGCTGTGGCAGCGCGAGGTGCTCGGCGACGAATCCGATCCGGAATCGTTGGCCGCCAAGCAGGTCGCGTACTGGACCGAGGCGCTGGCCGGCCTGCCCGACCAGCTCGAACTGCCCGCCGACCGGCCGCGCCCGCCCGCGCAGTCGTTCCAGGGCAAGGCGATCCGCTTCGAGATCGACCCCGACCGGCACGCCGCCCTGCACAACCTGGCCCGTGCCAACAACGCCTCGTTGTTCATGGTCGTGCACGCCGCGCTCGCCGTGCTGCTCGCGCGTCTGTCGGGCACCGACGACATCGCCGTCGGCACCCCGATCGCGGGTCGTGGCGAGCGTGAACTCGACGACCTGATCGGCATGTTCGTCAACACCCTGGTGTTCCGCACCGCCGTCGACTCCGGCGCCTCCTTCGCCGAGCTGCTCGCCGACGTGCGCGAACGCGATCTGGAAGCCTTCGCCAACGCCGACGTGCCGTTCGAGCGGCTCGTCGAGGTGCTCAACCCGGTGCGCTCCACCGCGCGCAACCCGCTGTTCCAGATCGGTCTGTCGTTCCAGAACCTGGCCGAGACCACCTTCGAACTCCCAGGTCTCACGGTGAGCCCGGTCGACTACGACTCGCAGCTGGCCAAGACCGACCTGCACGTCACCCTGTACGACCGCTACACCGACGACGGCGCCCCGGCCCAGCTGGTCACCGAATTCGGTTACGCCATCGACCTGTTCGACGAGTCGACGGTGCAGAGCTTCGCCGACCGCTTCGTGCGGGTGCTCGACGCGGTCACCGCCGACGCGAGCGTCCCGGTCGGCGACATCGACCTGCTCGCCGAGCCGGAGGCCGAGCGGATCGTCACCGCGTGGAACGACACCGCGCACCCGGTCGACACCGACGCCACCCTGGTGTCGCTGCTCGATGCGACTGTGGCAACGACTCCGAACGCGATCGCGCTGGTCGTCGACGAGCCGGAGTCCGACGACGCAGACACACGCGCCGCTGTCGCGTACGGCCGAATCGTCTCGGGTCGTCGCGAGTTCACCTACGCCGAGCTCGATGCCGAGGTCAACCGCCTCGCGCGGTATCTGATCGAGCGCGGGATCAGCGCCGAGGACCGGGTGGCCCTGGCCATCCGCCGCTCCGCCGAGTTGATCATCGCGATGTACGCGGTGGCCCGCACGGGCGCGGCCTACGTGCCGATCGACCCCGATCAGCCCGCCGAGCGCACCGACTACATCCTGGAAACCGCCGCACCGGCTGTCGTGCTGACCACGGCGAGTGCCGAATTCACCACGGCGGCGGCCGAAGTGGTCGTCCTGGACGACCTCGACCTGAGCGCGGTGAGCGCCGAGGCGATCACCGGGCGTTCGCTCGTGCCCGCGAACACCGCGTACATCATCTTCACCTCCGGCTCCACCGGTAAGCCCAAGGGTGTCGCGGTCTCGCACGGCGCGATCGTCAACCAGTTGCTGTGGGAGACGGCCGAATTCGGCATCGGTGCCGACGACGCGGTGCTGCTCAAGACCGCGGCCACCTTCGACCTGTCGGTCTGGGAGTTCTGGACCGCCGCCGTCGCCGGTGCCCGCCTGGTGGTCGCCACCGCCGACGGCCACCGCGACCCGGCCTACCTCAACGACCTGATGCGCGCCACCGGCGTCACCACCCTGCACGTGGTGCCCTCGATGCTCGACGCGTTGCTCACCGAGTCCGGTGCCGCGCTGCCGCGCACGCTGCGCCGGGTGCTCGCGATCGGTGAGGCGCTGCCCGCCGCGACCGCGCAGCGCTTCCGCACCGCGAACACGGCCGCGCTGTTCAACCTGTACGGCCCCACCGAGGCCGCGGTCTCGATCACCAGTCACGCGGTGACCGATGCCGACCAGGTGTCGGTGTCGATCGGTGGCCCCGAGTGGAACAGCCGTGTGTACGTGCTGGATTCGCGTCTGCGCCCGGTTCCGGTCGGTGTCTCCGGCGAGCTGTACCTCGCCGGTGCCCAGCTGGCGCGCGGTTACTACGGTCGCGCGGATCTGACCGCCGACCGCTTCGTCGCCGACCCGTTCTCCACCACCGGCGAGCGCATGTACCGCACCGGCGACCTCGTCGCCTGGAACGCCGACGGCGAACTCGACTACCGGGGTCGCACCGACTTCCAGGTGAAGATCCGCGGCTTCCGTATCGAACTCGGCGAGATCGAGGCGGCGCTGCTACGTCAGCCCACCATCTCCGCGGCGGCCGTGCTCGCCCACACCGATCCGGTGGTCGGCGATCGCCTCGTCGCCTACGTCGTGGCCGACGCGGGCGAGATCGACAAGGTCGCGCTGCGTAACGCGCTGGCCGACGAACTGCCGTCCTACATGGTTCCGACCGTGTTCCTGCGGCTCGATGCCCTGCCGCTGAACGCCAACGGCAAGCTCGACCGCAAGGCGCTGCCGGAACCCGAGGTCGAGAAGGCCGTGTTCCGCGCACCGGTGAGCCCGAGCGAACAGCTCGTCGCCGCCACGTTCGCCGAGGTCTTGCGCCTCGGTGAGGACAAGCGGTTCGGTCTCGACGACGACTTCTTCGCCTGGGGCGGTAACTCGCTGCTGGCCACGCAGGTCGCCGCCCGCCTCGGCGAGGCACTCGACACCCGCATCCCCGTGCGGTTGCTGTTCGAGGCGTCGACCGTGTCGGCGCTGGCCCATCGGATCGAGCAGCACGCCGAGACCGGTGACCGCAAGGCGCTGAAGGCCGGTCCGCGTCCGGAGTACATCCCGCTCTCGCTGGCCCAGCAGCGGATGTGGTTCCTCAACCGCTTCGACACCCAGTCGGCGGCCTACAACGTGCCCGTCGCGGTCCGCCTGTCCGGCGAGCTCGACGTGGCCGCGCTGCGCGCCGCGATCCTCGACCTGGTGAGCCGCCACGAGATCCTGCGCACCGTCTACCCGCAGACCGAAGCCGGTGCGGCACAGGTCATCCTGTCGCCCGCGCAGGCCGCGCCGGAACTGCTCGAGCGCACCGTCGCCGCCGACGAGGTGGAATCCGCTGTCGGCGAGCTGCTGTCGACGATCTTCGATGTCACCGTCGAGGTGCCGCTGAGGGTCGCCCTGTTCCGGGTGGCCGACAGCGACGACTTCGTCCTGGCCATGGTCGTGCACCACATCTCCGGTGACGGCTCGTCGGTCGCCCCGCTGACCCGCGACCTGATGACCGCCTACGCCGCCCGCGCCGCAGGCTCCGAACCCGGTTGGGCACCGCTGCCCGTGCAGTACGCGGACTACAGCATCTGGCAGCGCGAGCTGCTCGGCAGCGAGGACGATCCGGACTCGATGGCCAGCAAGCAGGTGGCCTACTGGAAGCAGGCCCTCGCCGAGCTGCCCGACCAGCTCGACCTGCCCGCCGACCGGCCGCGTCCGGCCGTGCAAAGCTTCGCGGGCAGCAAGGTCGACGTGCGGATCAGCGCCGAGACCCACCGCGCGCTCGTCGAACTGGCCCGTGGGGAGGGCGCGACCCTGTTCATGGTCGTGCACACCGCCCTCGCGGTGCTGCTCGCGCGCCTGTCCGGCACCGACGACATCGCCATCGGCACCCCGATGGCCGGTCGTGGCGAGGCCGTGCTCGACGACATGATCGGCATGTTCGTCAACACCCTGGTGTTCCGCACCAAGGTCGACAGCGGTGAGGCCTTCACCGACCTGCTGGCCCGCCAGCGCGAAGACGACATCGCCGCCTTCGCCAACGCCGACGTGCCGTTCGAGCGGCTCGTCGAGGTGCTCAACCCGGTGCGCTCCACCGCGCGGCACCCGCTGTTCCAGGTGGGTCTGTCGTTCCAGAACCTCAGCCGCGCCACCCTTGAACTGCCGGGTCTGACGGTCGCGGGCCTGGACATCGACAGCAACCTGTCGCAGTTCGACCTGCACCTCATCATCAGCGACGTCTACGACGAAACCGGTGAGCCCGAAGGCATTTCGGGTCTGCTCACCTACGCCACCGACCTGTTCGACCGCGCCACGGTCGAGGGATTCCTGCGCCGCTTCGAGCGCCTGCTCGAGGCGATCGTCGCCACGCCGCGCACCGCCGTGGGCGATATCGAACTGCTCGCCCCCGCCGAGCGTGCCGAACTGCTCGACGGCCGCAACAACACGGCCAACCCGGTCGACACCGAGGCCACCCTTGTCTCGCTGCTCGACGCCACCGTGGCCGCCGATCCGAAGGCGACCGCCCTGGTCACCGACGACGGCAACCAGCTCACCTACGCCGAACTCGACGCGAAGGTGAACCGCCTTGCGCGGCATTTGATCTCGCTCGGTGTCGGCCCGGAGGCACGGGTGGCGCTCGCCATGCGCCGCTCGGTGGACCTGATCGTCGCGATGTACGCGGTGGCCAAGTCCGGTGGCGCGTACGTGCCGGTCGACCCCGATCAGGCGGCCGAGCGCACCGACTACATCCTCACCACCGCGGCACCGGTCTGCGTGCTCACCAACGACGAGTTCACCACCGACGCCGCACCGGTCGTGCGTATCGACGAACTCGCACTGGAGAGCCTCAGCGCCGCACCGGTTTCCGACGACGAGCGCACCGAGCCGCTGCGCCCGGACAACACCGCGTACGTGATCTTCACGTCCGGTTCGACCGGTCGCCCGAAGGGTGTCGCGGTGCCGCACGGCGCCATCGCCAACCAGTTGCAGTGGAAGCTGGTCGAATTCGGCATGGACGCCGCCGACGCGGTGCTGCTCAAGACCGCGGCCACCTTCGACCTCTCGGTCTGGGAGTTCTGGTCGGCGGCGGTGTGCGGTGGTCGCCTGGTGATCGCGGCGACCGACGGGCATCGCGACCCGGCCTACCTCAACGAGCTGATGATCCGCGAATGGGTCACCACGCTGCACGTGGTGCCGTCGATGCTGGACGCACTGCTGGCCGCCGGCATGCCGGATTCGCTGTGGCGGGTCCTCGCCATCGGTGAGGCGCTGCCCGGTTCGCTGGCCCAGCGGTTCCGCACCGCGTTCCCGCGCACCGAGCTGTTCAACCTGTACGGCCCCACCGAGGCCGCGGTCTCGATCACCTCGCACCGGGTGAACGCGGCCGACCAGGGCTCGGTGTCCATCGGCTCGCCCGAATGGAACAGCCAGGTCTATGTGCTCGACGAGCGGCTGCGCCCGGTGCCCGACGGTGTCGCCGGTGAGCTGTACCTCGCGGGCGCCCAGCTGGCGCGCGGCTACTTCGGCCGCGCCGATCTGACCGCCGACCGCTTCGTAGCCAACCCGTTCGGTACCGGTACCCGCATGTACCGCACCGGTGACCTGGTGGCCTGGCACAACGGCGAACTCGACTACCGGGGCCGCACCGACTTCCAGGTGAAGATCCGCGGCTTCCGTATCGAGCTCGGCGAGATCGAGGCCGCGCTGCTCGCGCAGCCGGAGATCGCGCAGGCGGCCGTCGTCGCCAAGTCCGATCCGCGCACCGGTGACCGTCTCGTCGCGTACCTGGTCGGTGCGGATGTGGATGTGGCGCAGGTGAAGTCGACGCTGGCCGCGAGCCTGCCGTCGTACATGGTGCCCGCCGCGTTCGTCGTGCTCGACGCGCTGCCGCTCAATGTGAACGGCAAGCTCGACCGCAAGGCGCTGCCGGAGCCGGAGTTCGAGGCCCAGGCGTTCCGCGCACCGTCCACCCCGATCGAGGAGATCGTGGCGGGCGTGTTCGCCGACGTCCTCGGCGTCGAGCGGGTCGGTGCCGACGACGACTTCTTCGCCCTCGGCGGCAACTCGCTGCTGGCCACCCAGGTCGCGGCCCGCCTCGGCGCCGCCCTGGACAGCCGGGTTCCCGTGCGCCTGCTGTTCGAGGCGTCGACGGTGGCCGGGCTCGCGGTGAAGGTCGAGCAGGGTGCCGGTGCCGGTGGGCGTCGCGCACTGGTCGCCGCACCGCGACCGGATCAGGTGCCGCTCTCGCTGGCTCAGCAGCGCATGTGGTTCCTGAACCAGTTCGACACCAGTTCCTCGGTGAACAACATCCCGGTCGCCGTCCGCCTGTCGGGCGCGCTGGATGTCGAGGCGTTGCAGCTGGCCGTCGCCGACGTGCTCGCCCGTCACGAAACCCTGCGCACGGTGTACCCGTCGGCCAACGGCACACCGCACCAGGTCATCCTGCCGGTCGAGGGCAATGTGCCGGATCTGACGCCGGAAGATGTTGTGCCCGAACAGGTTCGGGACAAGATCGCCGAACTGATCACCGCGGGCTTCGACGTGATCGACGAAGTGCCCTTGCGCGCCAAGCTGATGCGGGTCGTGTCGCCGGTCGGTACCGACGCGAGCACCGAGTACGTCCTGGTGTTCGTGGCCCACCACATCAGCGCCGACGGCTGGTCGATGGGCCCGCTGACCCGCGACGTGATGATCGCCTACGCCGCCCGCGCGGCAGGCGAGGCGCCCGGCTGGGCGCCGCTGGCGGTGCAGTACGCCGACTTCAGCATCTGGCAGCGCGAGGTGCTGGGCTCGGAGACCGACGAGAACAGCCTGCTCTCCCAGCAGGCCGCGTACTGGAAGCGCGCGCTGGCCGGTGTGCCCGACGAGCTGAACCTGCCACTGGACCGGCCGCGTCCGAGCACGCAGTCCTTCGCCGGTGGCCGGGTGCTGTTCCCGATCGACGGTGACGTCCACGCCGGGCTCACCGCCATCGCCCGCGAACAGAACGCGACCCTGTTCATGGTCGTGCACACCGCGCTCGCGATCTTCCTGGCGCGCCTGTCGGGCACCGAGGACATCGTCATCGGCACCCCGATCGCCGGTCGTGGCGAGGCCGAGCTCGACGACGTGATCGGCATGTTCGTCAACACCCTCGCCCTGCGCACGCAGGTCGGCGGACAGCAGAGCTTCGGCGACCTGTTGGCCCAGGCCAAGGAGTCCGACCTGGCCGCCTTCGCCCACGCCGACATCCCGTTCGAGCGCCTGGTGGAACTGCTCAACCCCGAGCGCTCCACCGCGCGGCACCCGCTGTTCCAGGTGGCGCTGTCGTTCGAGAACCTGCCCGACGCCGGCTTCGAACTGCCCGGCCTTTCGGTCTCGGCGGTCGACTTCGACGTCGACACCGCCAAGTTCGACCTGCTGCTCACCGTCCGCGAGGCCGGGGCAGGTGACGAGGCCGGTGCCTACGCCGAGTTCTCCTACGCGAGTGCTCTTTTCGATCAGTCGACGGTGGAGAAGTTCGCGCAGCGGTTCCGCCGACTGCTCGCCGAGGTCGTCGCCGACACGACCACTCCGGTGGGCGATCTGGAACTTCTCGACAGCGTCGAGCGCACCGAACTGCTCACCCGCACAGGTGGTCCCGCGCTCGCCACGAGCACGCTGCCCGAGCTGCTGGCTCAGGCTGTGGCGGCCAACCCGACCGGTCAGGCGATCGTCGCCCCCGAGTGGGTCGACACGGGTCTGCTCCGGGCGCTCACTGCCGCACCGCAGGTCGATGCCGACACCATCGCGTCCGCAAGTGTTGGCGCGCTCGCGTCGCGCACGTCGGCGGACGAGCCGGTGGCATCGGGCGATGTCCGCTCGCTGACCTACGCCGAGCTCGACGCCGCGTCCTCGCGTCTGGCCCGGGTGTTCATCGAGCGCGGCGCCGCACCGGAGACGGTCGTCGCCATCGCCATGCAGCGGTCCCTGGAAACCACCCTCGCCATCTGGGCGGTAATCAAGTCGGGTGCGGCGTTCCTGCCGGTCGACCCGAAGTACCCGGCCGAGCGCATCGCGCACATGATGTCGGATTCGGGTGCGGCCCTTGGCATTACGGTGTCGGCCGAGGTAGATCACCTGCCCGCGCCCGCGCTGGGGGACTGGCTCGTCCTCGACGACGCGGCACTGCACACGCAGGTCGCCGCGCAGTCGGCCGAGCCGATCACCGACGCGGACCGTCGCGGAACCGTCCGCGCGGACAACACGGCGTACATGATCTACACCTCGGGTTCGACGGGTCTGCCCAAGGGCGTCGTCGTCACCCACACCGGTGTGGCCAACTTCGCCGCCGCCGAGGTGGCGCAGTTCGGGCTCGGCAAGGACGCGCGGACCCTCGCGTTCGCCTCACCGTCGTTCGACGCGTCGATCCTCGAATTCCTGCTTGCCGTCGGGTCGGCGGGCACCCTGGTGATCACGCCGGTCGGCGTGGTCGGTGGTGAGGAACTGGCCGAGATCATCGTCGGCCAGGGCCTGACCCACGTGTTCCTCACCCCGCTCGTCGCGGCGTCGATGGAACCGTCGGCACTGGCCGGGCTGGAGGCCCTGATCGTCGGTGGCGACAAGGCGCCGGTCGACCTGGTGGCGAACTGGCACAGCGCGGGCACCGACCCGGCGCACCACCGGTTCTACAACGCCTACGGCCCCACCGAGGCGACCATCGCGACCAACCTGTCCGACGCGCTGCTGCCCGGCGACACCATGAATATCGGTGGCCCGATCCCCGGCGCGACCGTGCTGGTCCTCGACAGTCGCCTGCATCCGGTCCCCGAAGGCGTGTCCGGTGAGCTGTACCTGGGTGGCGTGCCGCTGGCACGCGGCTACCACGAGCGCCTCGGCCTGACCGCCGAACGCTTCGTGGCCAACCCCTACGGTGAACCGGGCTCGCGCCTGTACCGCACCGGTGACGTGGTCGCCTGGCGCACCGTCAACGGCAAGCCCGTCGTGGAATACGTCGGCCGCAACGACTTCCAGGTGAAGATCCGCGGCTTCCGCATCGAACTGGGCGAGATCGACGCCGTGCTCACCGCACACGACGACATCGATTTCGCGGCCACCATCGGCCGCACCACCGACGCGGGCGCCACCATCCTGGTGTCCTACGTGCGCCCGGTCCCCGGCCGTGCCGTCGAACCCGCCGCCCTGGTCGAGTTCGTGGCGCAGCAGCTGCCCGCGCACATGGTCCCCGCCTCGGTGATGGTGCTCGACGAGATCCCGCTGACCCCCGCGGGCAAGCTGGACCGTCGCGCCCTGCCCGAGCCGGTCCTCGCCCCGCGCGAGTTCCGCACGCCCACAAGCGATATCGAGGCGATCATCGCCGCCGTCTTCGCCGAGGTGCTCGGTGTCGACGCGGTGGGCCTGGACGATTCGTTCTTCGCCCTCGGCGGTGACTCGATCCTGTCCATCCAGCTGGTCTCGCGGGCCAAGGACCGTGGCGTGCTGTTCAAGCCGCGCGACGTGTTCGAGAAGCGCAGTGTGGCCGGGCTGGCCGAGATCGCGGTGCCGGCGGGCGACACCGAGCAGATCGTGCTCGAGGAACTGCCCGGCGGCGGTGTCGGCGACATCCCGATGCTGCCGATCATGCGCCAGATCCTCAGCAGCGGCTCCACCTACGACCGGTTCTCCCAGTCGATGGTGCTCCGCCTACCGGAGAACATCTCCGAAGAGGTGCTGCACGCCACCATCGGTGCGGTCTTCGACCACCACGATGTGCTCCGCTCGCGGGTCGCGCGCGCGGAGCGAGCGGTGAGCCCGGAGGCGGTAGCGGAGCGTGACCACGCAGGGCTCTCGGGAGCGCAGCAGGGTGACAGTGAGAACGGTTGGGAGTTCGAGGCGTTGGCGCCCGGCGCGGTCGATGTGAGCGCCCTGGTGCGTCGCGTCGAGGTGTCCGGTGACGTCACCGACGAGGAATTGTCCGCCCTGGCCAGCGCCGAGTACGACCAGGCCATGGGTCGACTCGACCCGGCCGGTGCCGCCATGGTGCAGTTCGTGTGGTTCGCCTTCGGCGCGCCGACACAGAGCCCGCGCCGTCGCGACGCCTTGCTCATCGTCGGCCACCACTTCGTGATCGACGGTGTGTCCTGGCGCATCCTGATCCCGGACCTCGGCATGGCCTGGGGTCAGATCGCGGCCGGTCAGCCGGTGAACCTGCCCGCCAACGGCACGTCCATGCGGCGCTGGGCGCACAGCCTGGTCGAGCAGGCCGCCGACCGTCGCACGGAACTGCCGTTCTGGCGTGAGGTGTCCACAACGCCCGACCCGCTGCTGGGTTCGCGTCCGTTCGACCCGAAGGTCGACACCTTCGCGACCGTCGACCGGGTGCAGGTCACCCTGTCGCCGGAGGTCACCGACGCGGTGCTCACCGCGATCCCCGGCCTGTACCACGGCGGTGTCAACGACGGTCTGCTCACCGCTTTGGCGTTGGCCGTATCTCGTTGGCGCGGAGACGAATCCGGTACCGCGGCGTTGATCAAGCTGGAGGGCCACGGCCGCCAGGAAGAGATCGTCGCCGGTGCCGACCTGTCGCGCACCGTCGGCTGGTTCACCACCGCCTTCCCGGTGCGTCTGGACCTGGCGGGCGCCGACCTCGACGACGCCTTCGCCGGCGGCGCCGTGCTCGGCGACGTGATCAAGTCGGTCAAGGAGCAGATGCTCGCGGTGCCCGACAAGGGCATCGGCTACGGCATGCTCAAGTACCTGACCGAGCAGGGCGCCGATCTGCCGAGCGTCGGCCAGATCAGCTTCAACTACCTCGGCCGGGCGGGCACGGGCGAGATCCCCGCCGAACTCGCCGAACTCGGCTGGATCCCGGTGGCCGACCTCGGTCAGCTCGACGCCGAGATGGACCTCGACATGCCGGCCAACGCGACGCTGGACATCAACGCCATCGTCGACGACGGCGACGAGGGCCCGCAGCTCGGCGCGAACATCGCCTTCCCGACCGGACTGCTCTCCGCCGAGCGGGCACAGGAGTTCGCCGACCTGTTCGTGGCCGCGCTCACCGCGCTCGCCACACACGCGCAGCGGTCCGACGCGGGTGGTTTCACCCCGTCCGACATGCCGCTGGTGCGCGTCGAACAGTCCGATCTCGATGTGTGGGAACGCGATTACCCCGCACTGTCGGAGGTGTGGCCGCTCTCGCCGCTGCAGGCGGGCCTGATGTTCCACGCCATGATCAGCTCGGCGACCGTCGACGTGTACACCGTGCAGGCCGTGCTCGACCTGACCGGCACCCTCGATGCCGAGCGGCTGCGCAAGGCCGCTCAGGGCGTGCTCGACCGCTACCCGAACCTGCGGACCGCCTTCGTCACCGACTCGGCCGGTCAGCCGGTGCAGGTGGTGCTCGGCGAACTGGAGGTGCCGTGGCGTGAGGTCGACCTGACCGAGCTGCCCGAGGACGTGCGCATGCCGCGCATGCAGCAGCTCCTCGCCGCCGACCGCGCCAACCAGTTCGACATGGCGACCGCGCCGCTGATCCGCTTCGGTCTGTTCAAGACCGCCGAGAACAAGGCGCACCTGTCGATCACGGTGCACCACATCCTCGTCGACGGCTGGTCGATGCCGCTGCTCATGCGCGACCTGCTGGTGCTCTACGCGGTGCACGGCGACCTCACCGCCCTGCCGCGCGTGGCGTCCTACCGCAACTTCCTGTCCTGGCTCTCGGGCTGGGATCGCGAAGTGTCGCTGCGGGCCTGGGCCGACGCGCTGGCCGGGGTGGAAGGACCCACCCAGCTGGCGCCGCCGCCGCGCACCGAGGAGCGCTTCGAGATCGACAAGGTCGTCGTCGAGATCGACAACGACCGCACCCGGGCGCTCGGCAAGTTCGCCGGCGAGCTCGGTGTCACCGTGAACACGCTGCTGCAGACCGCGTGGGGCATCGTCGTCGGGCGCCTCACCGGCCGCGACGACGTGGTGTTCGGCGCCACCGTCTCCGGTCGCCCGGCCGAGCTGCCCGGCGTGGAGTCGATGGTCGGCCTGTTCATCAACACCCTGCCGGTGCGCATCCAGATCGACGACCGGATGACGGCGGAGAAGCTCACCCAGAAGGTGCAGTCCGAGCAGGCCGAACTGCTCAGCCACCACTTCGTCGGCCTGTCCGACATCCAGCGGGTGGCCGGTGCCGGTTCGCAGTTCGACACGCTGCTGGTGTTCGAGTCCTACCCGATGGACAAGGACGCCGTCACCGCGGCGAGCTCGATCGACGGCATGCAGGTCACCGGTGTCGGCCTCGACGACGCCACCCACTACCCGCTCACGCTGGTGGTGATGGCCGAGTCGACCATCGAGATCACCATGCGCTACCTGCGCAGCACCTTCACCGAGGACGAGGTCCGCACCCTGTCCGCCCGATTGCTGCGGGTGCTCGACGAACTGCTCGAGAACCCGACGGGCCTGGTCGGTGACATCGACATCCTCGATGCCACCGAACGCGCCAAGCTGCTCGCCGAATCCGGTGTGACAGCGGCCGGTTCGGCGCCCGCTTCGGTGACCGGTGTCGGCGCGCAGACGGTGGCCAAGGTGCTGGCCGAGGTCGTGGAGGCCGACCCGCAGGCACCCGCCCTGCTGCGCGGTGACAGCGAGATCGCCTACAGCGCACTGGATCGCAAGTCCTCGCAGCTGGCCCGCGTGCTCATCGCGCGCGGCGCCGGTCCGGGCGACGTGGTCGCCGTGTCGCTGCCGCGTAGTGTGGATTCGGTGCTCGCCGCCTGGGCGGTGCAGAAGGCCGGTGCCGCGGTGCTGTTCGCGGGCGAGGAGACCGGAGTCGAGCTGGCCGCCGCCGGCGCGGCGTTCGGCATCAGTGCGGCCCCGGTCGCCGGGGTGGCAGGCGAATGGCTGGTCCTGCCCGACGTGGAAGGCGAGATCGCCGCAGCCGCAGCGCATCCCGTCTCCTACGCCGACCGCATCCGCCCGCTGGCCGAAGACCACCCGGCCTTCGTCCAGGTCGCCGCCGACACCACAACGGTGCTCACCCAGTCCGACGCCGTCGCCCTGGCCGAACGCCTGCGCGACGAACACGGCATCGACTACGAATGCACCACCTACACCACCCACGCCTCCGGCCCCGCCGCCATCCAGGAATTCCTGGTCTCGGCCACCGCGGGCGCCCTGTCGGTCCTGCCCGCCGGCTCGGTCGAAGACGACCTGGCCGACGGCGAGGTCACCCACTGGTTCGTGGTGGCGGGCGAGGCGACCGACGCCGCCGACGGCGAGGTGACGGTGATCATCGCCGAGTAGGACACTTGATCACCACGCTCTGGTGGCGGCGTTTGCCGAGAGGCGGCCGCCACCAGAGCGTGATGATCTTGCTCGGAGTGGCGTCAGCGCACGGTTTTCGAGGTCGCGACGGCGGTCTGGGTGAAGGCCCGGACCATGGCTGTTTCGCCGCTGCTGCGCCAGACGAGTCCGTAGGCGACCGGGGCTGTGTCGGTGAACGGGAGATACGTGATCGTGGGGCGGGCGTAGTAGTCGGCGCCCTGTGCCGCGCATACCGCGACACCGCGATCCGCCGCGACCAGTGTGAGCAGTTCCTGCCACGACGTGGCGGCCTCGATCGGTCGGGTGCCGTCCGATGGCGACGGAATGAACGCGTCCAGGAAGTACTGCGGCAGACCAGCGATCGTGATGCTGGTTTCGCCCTTCAGATCCTCGACGCTCACCGCGTCGCGGTCGGCCAGCCGATGTCCGGCCGACACGGCGAGGACCCGCTGGTCGAAGAAGATCGCGGGCCCGGAGACGAGATCCGGTTCGTCCACCGGGAATTCGATGAGAGCCAGATCGAGGGCGCCTGCGCGTAACGGGCCGTAGCGATCCGACAGCTGAACCTCACAGACCACCACCTCGCAGTCGGGATGGTCGGTGCGGAACGCGTCCGCGATCCGCAGGATCGCCTCGCCGGCCAGGGGACTGGAGAACCCGGCTGCCAGGGTGCCGCCGATACCGCGTGCGGCGTCGGTGGCCCGCGCGAGCGATGCCACGATGCCGAGGTGATGCGGTTCCAGATCGGCGAACAGACGCCTGCCGATCGGTGTGAGCGAGACCCGGCGGCTGGTGCGGTCGAACAGCGGCGCGCCGATGCGGTGCTCGAGCGTTTTGATCAGCTGGCTCACCCGGCCACGCGACAGGTGCAGCCGCTCGGCGGTCCGCCCGAAATGCAACTCCTGCGCGAGAATCCGGAAAGCCTCGAGCTCCTGCCAGTCCATCTACCACCCTCCATGATCGGTTAGTCTGCCTAACCGACGCGTTAGAACTTTACCGTTGTTCCCGGCATCACCGCTGCTCGAAGCTTGATTCCTGCCACCCGTCCCAGGGTGGCGGGGTGTCGAGGAACGGATGGAAATGGTTCTGTTAGAAGCCGACAGCGACCGCATGAGCGGTCGCGTGTGGGGGATGTTGCTCGTCTTGTGCGCGGCGATCTTCCTCGAAGGCGTGGATGTGTCGATGATGGGCGTCGCGCTCCCCGCGATTCAGGCCGACCTGGGGATGACAACCGGCGAACTGCAATGGGTGGTGAGCGCCTATGTGCTCGGGTACGGCGGTTTCATGCTGATGGGCGGACGGGCCGCCGACCTGCTGGGCAGGCGCCGGATGTTCCTGTTCTGGCTGGCGATGTTCCTGGTCTTCTCCGGCCTCGGTGCCTTCGCCGCCGACGGCTGGGTGCTGATCCTGTCCCGGCTGGTGAAGGGCATCGCCGCGGCGTTCCTCACCCCGGCGGGTCTGTCCATCATCACCACCAGCTTTCCCGAGGGCCGGTTGCGTAACAAAGCGCTGCTCGTCTACGCCGGGACGGCCGCGGCCGGGTTCTCGCTCGGCCTGGTCGTCGGTGGTCTGCTGACCTCGATCGACTGGCGATGGGTCTTCATCGCGCCGGTCTTCCTGACGGCCGCCGTGCTGGCCGCAGCTATCGTGCTGGTACCGAAAGACGAACCGGCCGAGCGTTCTTCGGGCGGTTTCGACGTGACCGGTGCGGTGAGCGTCACCGGCGCCGTGTTGCTGCTCGTCCTCGCGGTGGAGCGGTCGACCCATGTCGGCGCGGTGCAGACCATCGCCATGTTGGTGATCAGCGCGGTATTGCTCACGGTGTTCGTGCTCACGGAGCAGCGCTCGCGTTCGCCGCTGGTGCGGCTCGGCATTCTCGCGTCGGGCCCGCTGGTGCGCGCCAATCTCACCGCGATCCTGTTCTCCGGTTCGTTCTTCGCCTTCCAGTTCATCGCGGTGCTGTACCTGCAGCAGTTGCGTGGCTGGTCGCCGCTGCAGACCGGTCTGGCCCTGCTGGCCATCGGCATCGATGCCGTCCTCGCGCCGACGCTCACACCGTGGCTGGTCAACCGGTTCGGCAATGTCCGGGTGATCTTCGGCGGCCTGCTCACCGCCCTGCTGGCCTACGCACTGTTCCAGCCGATCGGTCTCGACTGGACCTACGTCGCCATGTTCCCCAGCATGATTCTGCTCGGCCTGGCCTTCGCGCTGGTCTACGGGCCGCTGACGATCGCCGCCACCGACGGTGTCGTCGAGGAGGAACAGGGCCTGGCCGGTGGGCTGCTCAACACCTCGTTCCAGTTCGGCGCGGGCCTCGGCCTGGCGATCGTCACCGCGGTCAGCACCGCAGCGATCGGGGCGGCCACGGCGCCGAGCGCGATTCTGGACGGTTACCGGACGGCGTTGCTGGTGCCGATGGTCGCCGCGGGTCTCGGTGCGCTGGTCATGGTCTTCGGTCTTCGCTCGCCGGTGCGGGTGACCGCATGACGATCACAGTGGACTCCTTCGCCGCGATCGAGGAGGAATTCAACGCCTACGTGGGCGCCATCGTCTCGGCGACCATGGTCACCGTCGACGCGAAGAACCGGCCACGGACGCGGGTGCTCATTCCCGTCTGGGAGGTGGTCGACGGGCAACCGCTCGGCTGGCTGGCCACCTTCAAGACCCGGGTCAAGGCAGCCCACATCGCGGGCAACCCGTACACCAGCTTTTCGTACTGGGAGCCGAGGAACAACTCCGTCGCGGTCGACGCGCACGCCGAATGGGTCGACGACGTGGACGTCAAAGCTCATGTGTGGCGCCTGTATCGCAAGACGAGCCCACGCGGCGCCGGTTACAACCTCGGCGCCTTCTGGCACTCACCGAGTGATCCGCGGTTGCATGTGCTGCGGTTGACGCCGTGGCGGGTGCAGGTCATTCGTGGTGTGGATCTGCGCAGCAGGATCTGGAAGCCCGCTGCTACACGATGAATTCGGCGATCCACCCCGGCGATCGTCGGGGTGGATCCGGGTTGTCAGCGACGGAGCAGGCCGGCGAGTCCTTCGAGAAGCAGATTCAAACCGAAGGTGAAATCAGCTGTACCCGAATGTTTTCCGTCGATGACGAGCGAGGCCAGAGTGTGCATGTGCGGATGCGTTTCGGTGGGGATGAGCGGAAGGAATTCCTCTGCGGACGAAGCGTATTCGGAGGGATCGAGGGGGAAATTGACGGCTTGGAGCGTGAAGCCGTAGATGTGGCTGTCGAGGGCGTTCCAGGCCCGGTCGGCTTGTTCGTAGGTGAAGCCCGCAGCGATCAGGCAGGCCAGGGTCGCTTCGACATAGCGCAGCATCGCGGGGCCGACATTCACCCGGGAGCCAAGCAGGCCGGTGGCCCATCGGTGCCGGAGCAGGACCTCATGGGCCGAAATCGCGCGACGGCGTAGTTCTTCCTGCCAGTCACCACCCGCCTCGGGCACGTAGATCTCCTCGACCACCAGGTCGATGAGCCCGTCGAGGATGTCCTCCTTGTGGGCGACATGGTTGTACAGCGACATGGCTTCGACGCCGAGAGCCTTGGCGAGCTTGCGCATCGACAGCGCGTCGAGGCTCTCCGCATCGGCCAGGGCGATCGCCGCCCGCAGGATTCGTTCCCTGCTCAGCGGGGTACGTGGCGGCATGTTTTCCTCCTTGACCTACTTACGGCGTAAGCGTAGCGTCTGAGGTCAGCGACTTACGCTGTAAGTGCGAAGGAGGGGTCGCTCATGACCGATGTGGATACCGAGCGGATGACGGCATGGGTGGCACCGCGTTACGGTGGTGGGGAAGTGCTGCGCACGGAAATCGTGCCTCGGCCGGTGCCCGGTGAGCGGGACGTGGTCGTCTGTGTGCATGCGGCATCGTTGTGCAGCGGCGACCTGCATTTACTCAGTGGCACGCCGTATTTGCTCCGTGTGGGCTTCGGGTTGCGCAGGCCGAAGAATCGAATGATCGGCCAGAATCTCGCCGGTGAGGTTGTTGCTGTCGGTGCCGAGGTCAGTGAATTCGAGGTCGGAGACCGGGTTTTCGGTGAAGTACCCAGCGGGGCGTTCGCCGAGTTCGTCCGCGCCGACGTGAAATGGTTTGCCCTCGTGCCCGACGGCCTGGACATGGAAACAGCCGCTGCCATGCCGGATTCTGGAATGACCGCCCTCCAGGGCTTACGAGACATCGGCAAGCTCGCGCCCGGGCACCGAGTGCTCGTCAACGGCGCATCGGGCGGGGTGGGAACTTTCGCGGTGCAGATAGCGAAAGCCCTCGGCGCCCACGTGACCGCCGTCTGCAGCACGCGCCACATCGAGATGGTCCGCGAAATCGGCGCCGACACCGTCATCGACTACACCACCACAGATTTCGCCGCCACCGGCGAGGTCTATGACATCATCTTCGACCTCGCGGGCAACCGGAAGCTCCGCGACTGCCGCCGCGCCCTCGACTCGGAAGGTGTCTTCATCTCCTCGGCAGGCGCACCGGGCGGCAACTGGTTCGGCCCGATCCGCTGGCTCGGTTCGGTCCTCGTCGCCAACCTTTTCACCCGTCAAACCCTCAAACCACTCCTTATGCGCCCCACCGCCGCCGATTTGACCTACTTGGCCGAGCTGGTCGCCCAGGGCCAGGTGCGACCGGTGATCCAACGGAGTTTCGCTCTGTCGGACACACCGTTGGCGATCCAGGCGTTGCAAGCGGGGCATGCCTCGGGCAAGACGATCCTCACCGTGCCTTAGTCCGCGCGGAAGAGAGCGGCAAGGTCGACGGTGTGCGCCATCGCCGCGGCACCCGCATCGTTGAGGTGCATACCGTCGCCGCTGTCGAATTCGGGCCGGATGAAGTCGGGGCGCGCGGGGTCGGCCACCGCACGGTCCACATCGAAGACGGAGTCGAAAATGTCTGTCCGGCGCAGCCATTCGTTGACCGCGTGACGGGTGGGCTGTGTCTCCACGAGCGGCATGCCGGGATAGACGCAGCCGGCGTAGGGACCGATGGTCGCGACGTGGATGCGTAGGCCCGCGGCGTGTGCGCGGTTCGCGAGATCGGTGAAACCGGCGATCAGTTCGTCGGCGGTCGCCGAGGGCTGCCCGCCCATCGCACCGAGAATCAGGTCGTTGATGCCGAAATTCACCAGGATGTCGGTAACGCCGGGAACCTCGATGGCATCGGAATCGAAACGTGAGATACCGGATTCACCGATCTCTTCTGCGGTCAGCCGGTTGCCCGCGATGCCGTTGTTGACCACCCATCCGTGAGGGAGTCGGTCGTTGAGGACATCGACGGAACGACGGTTGGCGCTCACTGTAGTGCCGACCCCTTCGAACCAGGAGTCGCCGAACGCCACGGCGATCGGCGGCGGGGTGGCGTCGAGAACGTCCACGCCGGTGACGAAGAACCGGAACGGGACTTCCTGCGCATCGGGGAGTTCCACATCAGCGGTCCGGTCGCCGGTGACGAGATAGGAGATCTCGCCCGGCTGATGGGCAAACGTCGCCAACCCCGTCGATTCAGGCAGGTACAGGCTGAGCAACAGGTCTTGGCCGGCGGCAACCGGCAGGTCGATCGGATCGCTCACGAGATCCGCACCCGGCTCGATGACCGCGCTCGGCTCACCACCGAAGCGAATCTCATGATCGGCATCGGAGTCGATCGCCGAGCCGGCCTTGCGCAGCGCCACCCGAGCGGCGCCGATGCGCAGGGGCGTCGCGCCGTACCGGTTGGTCAGACGCACCCTCATCGCCGTACCACCGCCGGCCATGTGGAGGACATGGCGCACCGTCTCGTCCGTGAACTCGCGTGATTCGGCGAGCTTGATCTGCTCATCGGGGTTGATGACACCGTTCCGGAACCCGGCGACCCAGTTGTTCTGCATGACCACTCCGATACTTGCTGCGCGGAATATTGCGTACGCATAGGTCTACTCGGAGATATTCCTCATGTCAACAATCCCCACGGCAAGCATCGACTAGGGTGCTTCACATGTCCGAACTGTTCTACGACCCCCGGCTGACCATCTCCGGCCTGCTCTTCGAGGCGCACAGCGGACTCATCGCGAAGCTCGAACCCACCTGGCACGCCCACGGCCTGTCCGGCCTCGACCTCAACGCCCTCCTCCGCCTGAGCCGATCCCCCAAGCGCCGCCTACGCATGTCCGACCTGGCAGCCCAAACCGAACTCTCCACCAGCGGAGTCACCCGCCTGGTCGACCGCCTGACAAAGTCCGACCTCGTCGAACGCCAACTGGACCCCACCGACCGCCGCATCGCCTACGCATCCCTAACCCCCACCGGCCTCCACCGCCTCGAAGAAGTCCTCCCCGACTACCTGTCAGCCCTCGACACCTGGCTCATCGACGTACTAACCCCCACCCAACTCGACGGCCTGGTCACCGCCCTCCGCATCCTCCGCGACGCAACCAACCCGTCAGCAACCGCCATCGGGGAGTGATGTCTCGCTGAACGCAGAACCGGCGTCGACGATGAATGCACCGATGGCCGAGCGGCAGCTCGATCGCCTCGGCGAGGCAATCCTGTTGCAATCGTGGATGTTCCGCAACTGCCCTCGAGTAGCGACAGTGAAGGCTGCGGCTTACTCGCCCTGCGCGCCGCATTTCGTCCCAGAGTCCGTCCGTGTCGTTGCGGCGCAGCTTCCATCGGCGATGTGCAGACATCAGTTGAAGGCGACATGGGGCTTGGCAGAAACTACTTAGAGTTAGCCCAGAACCATCAGTTAACTCAACGTGCTCAACCTGTCGGGTGAAGTCCAGTAGGGTCGAACGGATGCTTGGAGGGGTTGGACCCAGCCCTAAAAGCGTGTCTCATGTCGTGATTAATTGCCAAGGTTTCGGGATATCCGGTCCGACGGCCCGCGGAATCTCCCTCTGCCGCCAGTCGTCAGTTCTCCCGGTTCATCCGAACGGCTGCCAATATCAGATGCCGGTCGGAAATATGGAAATCACACTCGGGGAAACGCAAACTACTTGGCCTACGTGCATTTCGCTGGATTGGCTTTGGATTTCAAGCAGGAGGTTTCCTGGCTTGAGGTCTAGGGCAATGATCCCGTCCTCGTAAACGGTATTGACGGTGCCACAGACTTTAAGTCCCTCATCCTTCAGATAAATCCCCTCTCTAGGGGAATTAGAGCCACACACTTCAATTTTTGAGTGTTCATCGTCCACCTCTATCTCCACGTCGTACTGGACACCACCGACGCCCGGGCTCGTGCCAACCCACACTGCGGGCCACTCGCCGCCGTGTGACCTGACCATGCCGGACTTGCCGGTCGGCATGTCGGTCAGCAGGGTTACCAGCATTACCATGCTCCCTTCGGGAAGGGCACCCGAACAACTCGGTTGTCGAGGTGCCATGCGTTTGCGGTGGGATTATAGGTCCATGTTTCTTCGTGATAGTGAAATTTGGTTGGCTTGCTACCCATTTCGTGGTTACCGAACCGGATGCTGCGGGTTCCGTCTTCTGAGACGACTCTGTTTGGATCGGGAAGGCCGGTGCGCGGATGCAGGTTTGTGTGCTCGCCGGGACCGAGAAATTCGTCCCACCGCGCGGGCACATCAATGGGTTTCACTGGTTTGGGATGATTGTGCTCTTGCTCTAGGACTGGCGCGTTCGCTTTTGCATGGTCAGCACCTTCGCACCCCGCATCTGGCATGAGACCGAGCGGATCGGTCCACCGCGTCGGGTTGTATGGATAGCTGTAAGGATTGGGAGACGGGTCTAGTCCAAGTGGGTCAGGTGTAAGGAAGCGTCCGCAGTTCGGATCGTAGGTACGGGCAAAATTAAAGTGCAAGCCGGTTTCGGCATCATAGTATTGGCCGCAGAATCTCAGTGGTGACCGAGCAGGGCCGTTCCAAGTAGTCCTTCCCCATAGATCTGTGGTTGTTGTGCCAGTTATCACGCCATTCGCTGGCATCAGCAACTCGGTCGGCAGACCCGATTTCCCTGAAATGGCGGCGAACAGTTCGCCAGCACCCAGCGTGGGTTCGGATTTCTCGCACTGAGATAGAGGTCGATACGTTCCTGGCTCGTACTGCCATTGAGTCACCGTTCCCGATGTCCGCTGTTCGACTAAGCTCATTCGGTCGTAGGTGTACTCCACGCGGCTGCTGAACGAGGTGCCGGAATCAATGGTGCATTGCTTACTGATTCGGCGGCCGAGTGCGTCGAAGGTGTACTGCCACCATTCACCTTCTGGTGTGTACACGTCGGTCAACTGGTCGAAGGCGTTGTAGCGGTAGTGCCAGACGGCGGGTTTTCGGGAGATTCGGGTGGTTACTTTGCGGATGAGGCGGCCGGCGGGGTCGTAGTAGTAGTAGTGGTTGCGGCCGTCTCGGACGAGGAGGTTGTTGTGGTATTCGCGGCCTTCCATTCGCTGGGGGGCGGCTGGTTCGGCGGGGTCGGGTGAAGGGGTGGGGAGGCTGGCGGTGATGTTGGAGAGGGGGTCGTATTCGTAGGCTTCGGTGAGGGTGTTGTTGCGGGTGATGGTGTTGACTCGGCCTATGGGGTCGAGGGTGTAGGTGGCGTGGGTGGGAGGTGTGTCGGGGCGGGTGGTGGTGTGGTGGGTGAGGTAGCCGTCGGGGCGGTAGGTGTAGTCGTCGCGGCGGATGGTGAAGGGGGCGGGGCGGTTTGCGGTCGAAGGGCCGAAGTCGCCGAGGTCGAGGGTGAATTCTTCGGCGGGGAAGCCGGTGACTTGTTGGGTGGCGATGTTGCCGGTGAGGGTGAAGGTTCGGTCGATTTGGACTTCACCGACGCGCCAGCCGGTGAGGCGGCCTGCGGGGTCGTGGTTGAACGAGATCTCGGTGTCGTCGGCGTGGAGGGCGGTGACCTGGCCGAGGGTGTTGTGGCGCCAGGTGGTGACGGAGCCGGTGGGGGTGGTGCGGCGGATGCGGCGGCCGCGATGGTCGTAGTCGTTGACCAGGGGTGGTTGGTCGTCGAGTTGTTGGGTGGCGACTTGGCCGGTGGGGGTGTAGGTGAATCGCAGTGTGTGCGTGATGGTTTCGTCGGTGCCGTTGACGGCGGTGAGGACGCGGCCCGCGGGGTCGTGGGTGTAGGAGAGGAATTCGCCGGTGTCGGCGGTGATGGACGTCAGGTTGCCGAGGATGTCGTAGCGGTGGTGGCGGGTGACGCCGGTGGCGGGCGTGACCGTCGCGACGCGGCCGGTGATGGTGTGGGTGTATGTGGTGGTGGCGCCGGTGTAGTCGGTTTCGGCGGTCAGCCGGCCCGCGAGGTCGTATTCGTAGGTCCAGCGTTGGCCGAGCGGGTTGATGACGGCGATGAGCTGGCGTTCGGTGTTGTAGAGGTAGCGGGTGGTCGAGCCGTCGGGGTCGGCGCGGGTGGAGACTTTGTCGAAGCCGCCGTAGGTGTAGCGAGTGACGCCGCCGTTGCGGTCGGTGTGGGTGAGGAGATTGTTCTCGCCGTCGTAGGTCCAGGTTTCGGCGAAGCCGTCGGGGTCGATCCGCCGGGCGGGGCGACCCAAGGGCGTCCACTCGTAGCGGGTCGTCTGCCCCAGTGGGTCGGTGACCTCGACGGGACGGCCGAAGGGGTCGCGGCGGATTTCGGTAGTCGCGCCGTAGGGGTCGGTAATGGTGACCGGCAGACCTGCCGCGTCGACGTCGATACGGGTGACGGCCCCGTCCGGGTCGCGTACTTCACTGACCGCCCCGCAGGGATGGTGTTTGTATTCGGTGCGGGCGCCGGCGGCATCGATGATGGCGACGAGGTTGCCTGCTTTGTCCCACTCTCGATGCACGGTTGTGCCGTCTGGCTGGGAGATGGCGGTGGGACGGTTGGCATAGGCGTACTCGACGGCGATATCGGTGCCGTCCGGGCGGATGATCTTTGCTACGTCACCGTCAGAGGTGTACTCGTAACGGGTGATCGCACCGTCGGGTTCGGTGACCTGCAGTGGTTTACGGGCGGTGTTGTAGTCGATATGACGGCGGCCGCCGTCGGCAGCGCGGAAGTCGCGCAGGCGTAGGTCGTTGTCGAATCCGTAGCCGGTGACGCCGCCACGGGAGTCGGTGAGCCGGGTGAGACGACCCGTGCCGTCACCGAGTTCGAGGTATTCGTAATCCGCGTTGAACACACCGTCGGCGCCGCGCTGGGTGATGACGCGGCCTGCGTCGTCGTAAGTGTTGACCACCCAGCTGCCGTTGGAATCCGTCCACGACAGCATCCGGTGGTGTTCGTCGTAGGCGAAGCGGGTGATTCCACCGACCCCGTTGACCTCCGAGGTCAATTCGCCGTTCTCGTACCCGAATTCACGCACCGGCACAACGGTGTCAGCTACTTCGTCTGCCACAGAGATTGTGGTGACGCGACCGTTGTCGGTACCAAGAAGAACACGGTAGCCACCGGAATGGGTGACCTCTACCGGATCACCATTGCTGTTGTAGTGGAACCTGATTCGATTATGGTGGCGGTCGGTTATCGCAGAGATCGCGAAATTGCCGAGAAGAGTATCGATACCGCCGAGCACGGGTTCGGGTGCGAAGTGCCACACCACCTCGCGGTCGGGGTCCCATAGACGGTATCCACCCGTCTCCGTGCGAGTGAGTTTCCAGCGCTGACCACCGGTGATCGGCTCGACACCGACACCGACCTCGGCATGTGGATAAGGCAGAAGCATGCCGTCGTCGAAAACGACCGTGACGCACTCGTCTTCGACCACGACGCGCATGTCCAACGTCGCCGACCAGGAAGGGCCGAACCAACGGCCGAACCGGTAGTTGGAATGGTGGGCGCGTTTCAGCACCAACCGAAGGACGCCGGGCAGATCGAGATCGGTGAGCGGAAGGAGGAATTCGCCGGTGGCCAAGTTGACCGGATCGCCGCCTTCGGAGGTCTGGTCGCGCGTGCTGTTACTGGCGGGACCGCCGTCGTCCGCCTCTTCGCCCACACTGGGTTTGCCGTCGCCACCGGCGTCTACCTCGGAACGAACGTGAGGATCACCGTTGTTGTTCGAGCCATCTTGACCACCGGGTTCGGTGCTGTGGGACGGGTCGCCGTCATTGACGGTAGCGGGATCGTCCGCCTCGGGGGAGGGTGCCCCTTCTTGTTTGGGAGGAGTGTTGTCATTTCCGTCCGGCGTGGTGTCGTCGCCGCTCTGGGACGACTCGTCTGTATCCGGCTTCGGTTGGCCGACAGGCGGCTCGTCAGCGTTGTTCGGGTTCGGTGCCGGTTCGTTGGGCGCATCGTTGTCCGGTGTCGCAGCGGCGGGTGGTTCCGGCTTCCCGCTCTCGGGGCCATTGTTGTCGGGTGTGGAATCGCCGGTGAGGGTCGACGGGTTGTCAGCGGGGTTCGCCACAGCAGGCTCGCCCGATTGCCCGTCGGGGTTGGCGGGGGCGGGGTCGCCCGCTTGCGCGGCTGGGTTGGTCGGTGGCGCGTCAGGAGAGGTGCCTGCCGGGTTCGCGGCGGGAGCTTCGGGCGTGGCGGGCGGGTTGGCTGCCGGTGGATCGCCGACAGTGGCCGCGGGGTTCGTTGCCGGTGCGGAGGGATTGTCCGGGGGATCGGCAACCGACTGGGCAGGCGCGGATGGCGCCTCGGGCGCGTTTCGCCCGCCTGCACCGGCGGCGTTGTCGAGGACGTTGCGGGCGGTGTTGCCCGCATCAGCCACATCGGTGACCCGGTTCACGGTGCTGGCAGTCAGCTTCGCGGCGCCGCCGGCGCCACCCGTCGCGAGGGTCGTCAGGGCATCGCCGGTGAGGGCTCCCAACGCCTCGGTCGGATTCGCCTTGAACCCGGCGAGCATCGCGGAGGCAGTCGCTTTCGGGTCTGCGGCCGCGAGGATCATCCCCGTGCTCATGTCCGACATCTTCGACATGTACTCGGCGGGGTGCGTCGCGTTGTACAAATCCAACGGATTGATCGACCGCACGAATTGCACCAGGCCGGTCAGCGAGGTCAGCAGCCCGGTCGTGATATTTGCCTGAGCGTGCTCCATCATCGCGCCGAGGTCTTCGAAATTGCTTCCCCAACGAGACAGGAAAGGTGGCTCTTCCGGCGCGGTCTCCGTGGCGGCGGTAATTGCCGTGACGGCCGTGTTCGCCGCATTATCCCGTTGTGTACGAGCACCGTTGAGAATGGATCGGGCCTCGTCGCGCATGGCGGTCCATGTGTCGGTCAGGCTCTTGTCCTTGCGATCCTTGTCGGACTTGGCGTTCCACTCGTTTTTCCGATCGCGTTCCTCGTTGTCGGCGGCTTGCCATTTCGCGATCGCCTCGGCGGCTTTGGTCTGTGCGGCCTCGACCTCGTGCACCCAGGCATCCAGGGCGCCCTTGGCCTTGCCCATCGCATCTGCGCCGTCCCACCACAGCTTCGGCTGTTTGGCGAATTCCTCGTGGAATGCCGTGGATGCGTCACCGGTCCAGTCGGAGACATCGATCTTTCGGAGAGCGTCACCGGTTTGGTCTATCGCCGTACCGATCTGACCGAGTTGTTCGGCAACCTCTCGGATCTTGGCCGGCTCACCGCGGATCAGCTCTTTCGGATCGGTGGTTTCGCCGAGCTCCTTCTCCGGCACCGCGCCACCGGTGGCGTCGACGATCTTGTCGCCCGCGTCGTCGAGCCACTCCGACAACCCGTCCGCACCAACCGCTTTCGCCGCGCCCGACCACGTGTCCAACGCAGAGTTGTAGGCCTGACCGACCTTTTCGGTCGCGGACTCGAGACCCTCTTCGATGGAGTCACCGAGATCATTGATGAAATCGCCGATACCCATGGCTACTGCCCCCCGGCGGATTGCTTTGCTTGCTGAATTTCTGCGACCTTGGCCGCGACACCGGTATCCGGCAGGAACATGCTGCCCAAACCGCTCTGATCAGGCGTGTCACCGGACACCAGGTACTCGCCCACCTGCCCCAACGTCGAGACGTTGTCACCCATATGCGAAAACGCTTTGCCGAAAGAATCCGCGCTGTAGTCGGCTTGGGTGGCGAGATTCCAGGTGTTGTTCGACAACACCTCGCCCCAGTCCATCGCCTCGATCTCCGCTTTGCTCAGATGCGGATTCCCCGCGAGGTGGGTGAACATCTGCTTGAACGAGGTAGAGACCTGGTCGTCGATCAGGTGGTAACGACCTGCGGACAAGTCGAGAATTTCGGCGATCGCGTTACCCGACTGAACCAACGCCCGTACACCCCACGACCAGCGTTCGGCGAACGTTTCGAAGGAGGCTTGCACATTCGCCTTACCTGCCTCCATCGCCGACATCGTCAACTCCGCGAACCCGCGCCCAGTCGCAGCGGTCTCCTCGATACCGAACTCTTTGAGCTCGCTGATGATGGCGTTGATCCCGTTCGCGGCCTGGGTGAGCAGGGCCGGATCGACATTCAGATCCGACATCAGCGGCGCTCACCCTCGGGCGATGGTTCCTCCGTCACGACCGGCGGGAATACCATCGGCGCCGCACCCGACATGTCGACTGCCACACCGGTCGGCTCCTGCTGCCCCTCGGCGAACTCACGCAGACGTCGACCGAGGAAGGTGTGGAACCGGTACTCCTGATCCGCGACCACACCGCGAGCACTCATGAACCGCGCGTACTCCGGTACCCCCGTGAATGCGCACAACCACGCAACCCCGCCGGACTCCATCGTGAAGACCCGGTCTTCGGGGCCGGACAGCGGCACCAGCAGCGTCGACTCGTCGAACGCCGCCGTCAGTGCGTTCGGCACGCCGAATCCGGCGTAGAAGGCGGCGATCTCCGAACGCAGGCGCGCTGAATCGACCTCGACCATCGTCATGTCCGCTCCCGATCTCCCCTCGGACAAATCAGGCACCCACGGTAGCGAACGAACGGCGCCACCTCCACCGTGTCGCCGGTCACCGCACTCGCTGCGAAAACCTCGGGTCCAGTGCGGGCCAGGGCTTGGCGCCCTGCCGACGTGACCGATTCGCCCGGCTCAGTCGGTGGAGCGGTATTTGCGGACCTTGCTGAGGTTGCCGCAGCGGTCCATGGAGCACCAGCGGCGGCGGCCGGGGCGGGAGGCGTCGACGAACAGCAGTCCGCAGTTGTCGGAGGCGCAGATTCGGATGCGGTCGGCCAGGGGGCTCGAGAACAGGTCTATCGCGTCGCGGGCGAGTGTGGACAGGGCGGCCCGGGCGGTGGGGGCGGGGTGGGTGAGCGAGGCGTCGGCGGTCAGGTGGGGGACCAGTGGAGGGGTGCCGGCGATGGTGTTGACGGTGTCGATATCGATGGGGTGCAACGGTTTCGATTCGGCTGCGCTACGGGCGGCGCGGTCGAGCGCGGCGCGCAGGGCGCGGAAGGCTGGCAGGTCGGCATCGTCGGCGGCGATATCGGGGACGCCGAGGATCACCCCGAGCCAGTGGCCCAGATCGGCGGGGGTGTGCACGATCTCCCAGACCTCGAGCTCACCTTCACCGCCGGTGTGCACCAGGTCGAGGCAGGGACGCCCGGTCCGGAAGCGGCGGCGCACGGCGGGGGGCAGGGAATTCCGGTCTTGCATGACACTAGTTTAACCGGTTACGGTGTCGGCATGGCAGTCGCGACTTACATCAATCCCGAATCCCTCCACTCCAACCCGGCGTTCTCGCAGGTGGTGCGTGTCCCGGCCGGTGCCGATCTGATCTATGTGGGCGGTCAGAACGGCGTGGATGCCACCGGCCGTGTGGTCGGCCTCGACCTCGCCGCGCAGGTGCGCCAGGCCCTGGTCAACCTGCGGGCATGCCTGGCCGCCGCAGGCGCCGAGCCGTCCGACGTGGTCAAGTGGACGCTGCTGCTCGCCGAGGGTGCGAGCCTGCAGGAGGGCTTCGCGGCATTCGGTGCCGAGTGGGGGCACATGCCGAACCCGCCCGCGATCACTGCTGCCTTCGTCTCGAAACTGGCCGTCGAGGATGCGCTCATCGAGATCGAGGCCGTGGCCGCCGTCGTACCGCGCTGAGGTCAGTCGAGTTCGCCTGCGCTGCGCCAGGATTGGCGTTCGGCGCCGAACGCCTCGGCCTGGGTGGAACGGAAGTCCGCGATCGAGTCGGCGTTGTCGGTGAGGAAGCGCCGGTAGTCGGCAAGGCGGAATTCGCCGTCCTGCACGGCGATCTCCACCTTGCCGGCAGCGAAGTCGGCGCGTAGGTCGAGCAATTCGTCCGCTTCCACAGCGTGCCAGCGGATACGGTCGAAGTACCGGAGCAGCCACGGGGTTTCGGCTTCCTCGGCGAACCGGTCGACGCCGGGTCCGGCCGTGCCGGACGGTCTTGCCCGGTGGTTCCAGACCTGGGTGGTTCGGCCGACGAACTGGTAGCCGCCGGGGCCCTCCATACCGTAGATGCACAGGTAGGCGCCACCGATGCCGACGGCGTTTTCGGGGGTCCAGGTGCGGGCGGGGTTGTATTTGGTGGTGACCAGGCGGTGGCGGGGGTCGGTGGGGGTGGCGACGGGGGCGCCGAGGTAGACGTCGCCCAGGCCGAGCACCAGGTATTCGGCGTCGAAGACGGTGCGGTACACGTCGTCGACGGAGGCGAGTCCGTTCATGCGGCGGATGAACTCGATGTTCCACGGGCACCAGGGGGCGTCGGCGCGGACGCCGTGCATGTAGCGGGTGATCGCTTCGCGGGTGGCCGGGTCGTCCCAGGAGAGGGGGAGGTGGACGGTGCGGCTCGGGACGATTAGCTGATCCGAATTCGGCAGTTGCGTTTCGGCTTCGGCGAGCAGGTCGAGGAGCATCGGGATGGGAAGCAGGGCCGGGTCGACGCGGATCTGTAGCGACCGGATGCCGGGGGTGAGTTCGAGGACGCCGCGGGCGCCGAGGGCGATGAGGTGCTGATGCAGGGCGTGTACGCGCGCCCGTAGGCCGAGATCGAGGGTGAGGGTGCCGTATTCGACGAGGACACCGTCGTCGCCCTGGCGGCGGTAGGTCACGCTGGTTTCGTCGTCGGCTTCGGTGCGGCGCAGGATGCCGTCGTCGCCGTCGCGTCCCGCCGAGACGACCGTGCCTGTGGATGCGCGCCGCTGCGGTCCCAAAGCTTCTGCGGGAGCGGCATGTTCGGATCGGATTGCCACGAAACGAACGGTGTCGCCCGGAGTGAGCTGGCCGAGTTTCCATCGGTCGGCGGCAACCACGGTCACCGGGCAGACGAAACCGCCGAGACTCGGTCCGTCGGGGCCGAGGAGGATGGGGGTGTCACCGGTGAAGTCGAGCGCACCGATCGAGTAGGCGTTGTCGTGGATGTTCGACGGGTGCAGTCCCGCTTCGCCGCCATCGGTGCGCGCCCACTCCGGCTTCGGGCCGATCAGGCGTACACCGGTGCGGTCGGAGTTGAAGTGCACCTCGTAGTCGGTGCCGAGAATGGTGCCGAAGTCCTTGCGGGTGAAGAACTCCGGTGCGCCGTGCGGTCCTTCGGTGACGGCCAGTTCCCAGCGCTTGCCGAAGGCGGGGATGTCGGTCATGGGGACGGCGGCGGCCAGGCGGGTTCTCGGCTCGCCCAGCTCGAGCGTGTCGTCGGCGCGCAGGGCAGCACCGGTGCCGCCACCGAACTTGCCGAGGGTGAACGTCGCCGCACTGCCGAGGAACTGCTCGACCTGGATACCACCGGAAACCAGCACATAGGTGCGCATGCCGGGCCCACGGATCGCCCCGATGTCGAGCACGCCACCGGCAGGCACCTCGACCGTGCGCCATTGCTCGACCGGACGACCGTCGACCCGCACCTCGGCGACCGCTCCGGTGACACACACCCACGTCGCCGCACCGAACCGCAACGCGGGCCCGCCGAGCGTGCATTCCAGCCCGGCCGCCCCCTCGGCGTTGCCGAGCACCCGGTTACCGAGCCGGAACGAGAGGTCGTCCATCGGACCAGAGGGCGGAACCCCGATGTGCCAGTAGCCGATTCGCCCGGGCCAGTCCTGCACGGTGGTCTGCATTCCGGGCCGAACGACCTCGATCCGTCGCTGGACGGTCGGCTCGTGGTCTGCGGTGTCGGTGTCCGACGCGGGCGCCGACTTCGAGACCTGGACGGCATCGGCACCCGTGGCCGGAAAGATGGCTTCGGTCGGGGCCGCGGTGACACTGGAATCTGTGAGGGTGCGGCTCATCGGGTCACCACCATGCGGACGGGCGTGGGGTCGAAACCGTTGCACGGATTGTTGATCTGGGGGCAGTTGGAGACCAGGACCAAGGTGTCGATCTCCGCGCGCAAGGTCACCTTCTTACCCGGCGCCGACAGTCCGTCGACGATGCCGAGCGTGCCGTCCGCCTCCACGGGCACATTCATGAACCAGTTGATGTTGGACACCAGATCCCGCTTGCCGAGGCCCCATTCGAGGGCGGCGGTGAGGAAGTTCTCCACGCAGGCGTGCTGGTGGCGGGTGTGGTGGCCGTAGCGGAGGGTGTTGGATTCCTGGGAGCAGGCGCCCGCGATGGTGTCGTGGTTACCGACCTCGTCGGCGACCACGGTCATCAGCGCGGTGCCGCGTTCGGTGCGCAGCACGCTGCCGGTGGTGAGGAAGATATTGCGCTGGGCGGCGATGGTGGCCTGGGCGCTGTAGCGGTCGGTGTGGTCGGCAGCCGAGTACAGCAGGCAGTCGACGGCCTGGTTGCCGTGCAGGTCGATGATCTCGAGTTGCTCACCGGCCCGGACGATCGCCGACCACGGCGCCCGCGCCGGAACAGTCTCGTCCAGGACGACGGTGCGGGTGGACGTTGTCATGCCGGAACCTCCGTGTGTTGTGCGGCCGCCCACGCGACCTCGGTGTTCTCCACTGCCCGCCGGTACTCGGGGTCGTCGTTCGGTGAGTCGAAAGCCTCTGCGGCCCAGGCGACCAGATCGAGGTCGCCGGTAGGGCGATCGTCGAGCGGGTGGGCCGCATTGGCGACCAGCAGGGTCACCGGCAGATGCACGAACAGGTCGATCGCCCCGCCCGCCGGACCGTTGCCGGTCGCCGCGAGGGCACCGTCGGCCCCCACTCGCACCCCACGGAACAAGGCGATCGACGGCCCGACATCGCGCGGCTCGAGCCCCTGCTTGGCCGCGGCCAAGTGCAGCTGGTGGCGGGCTTCGCCGGTCGGACCGCACAGGGTGTCGTGGTGCCCGGAGGTGTCGGTGAGCACGGTGGCCAGCACGCGCCCCTGATCCGACAACAGTGGATGACCGGCACTCAGATACGCCTGCCACGGGACCTTCACGGTGTCGGCGACATTCAAGCGCTCCCAAGGCGATTCGGCGCGCAGCAGGAAAAGATGCGCACACGTTGCCCCGGAGGGGTCGGACAAGCGAACCCTGGTCCCGCGGCCGAGGACGACATTCGCATAGCCCCCGGACGGAATACGCAACGCCAGAGTCGGTTCGACGCCCGGTGATATCTCCGGGCGGGCAATCGTGGCAGCCGCAGCCTGAGCCCGCGCGTGGGCTCGCGCGCCGTCGGTCGATCCGGTCGCTATCGCGATTTCCTCGGTAAGGACGGGAGTGGGCGCGGTGTCCTGGCCCCGCGCGGCGTCTGCGGATGGGGTAGCCGTCATCAGGATCTCCTCCGTACATACAGGCCGAGACTTCTCGGCAAAACGGTTGATGGACTGGGTGATTCGTCGACCTCTGCACCGCAGCGTCCGGGTTGTGGCGGCCACCAGGCAGGGCTGAGGTGGTGATCTCGATCCACGCGCTCAGGCGGGAGCTGGTGCGACCGCCGGTTCGACCGCCTCGGATTTGGTGACCACGACTCGGTACACCACCGCGCCGACGGCGAGGATCACACCGACCGACAGCGGTCCCGCCCACAACTGCCACCAGCTACCACCGGCGGGCGTGTACACCTCGGGTCGCGGCCAGGCCAGGTTGATCACCATCGCGATGCCCCACACCACCGCCAGCGCGTTGACCGGAACGCCCCAGCGGCCGAGGGTGAACAGCGTCGCGTCATCGGGGGCGGGCAAACCCTTGATCCGCCGCACCAGCAGCGGCACCGTGACCAGCAGATACGCCAGATACAGGCTCACGATGCACACACTGGCCAGCGTGGCGAAGATGGCCGGGTTGCCCAGGTTCAGCACCAGCAGCCCGATGCCGAGCGCGCCGATCACCACGGCGGGCCACACGGGCGTACCGAACCTCGGATGCACGGTGGAAAGGGCCTTGGCGAAGGGCAGCTTGCCGTCACGTGCCATCGAGAACATCAACCGCGAACCGGCCGTCTGAATCGCGAGCGTGCACACGACCACCGCCACCGCGACACAGCCGAGCAGCACCGACCCGGCGGGACTGTCGAGCTTGGCCATGATGACGTAAGCCAATCCGCCGGAAGCCAACTCGCCGTCGGTGAGGCTCGGCGCCGCCATCAGCGCGCCCAGCAGCATGAGCCCACCGCCGAGCGCCGACACCGACAGCGCGAGCAGAATCGTGCGCGGGGCGACCCGGCGCGGATTCTTCGTCTCCTCGGAAAGCTCACCGGCGGAATCGAATCCGACCATCACGTACGCCGCCATCAGGCCCGAGATCAGGAACGCCGCCCAGAACGGACCGGGCGCGGCCTGATCGGTCTGCAACACCACGGCCGGACCGCGTTCGGAGCCCGCGAAGAACAGCCCGATGATGGCGAGCACACCGACGATCTCGATGGTGACCCCGATCGAGTTGATCCGCGCCATCAGATCGATCCCGATCACATTGATCGTGGTGGTGACCACCAGCAGCACGCTGCCCAGCAGCACCGCGTTCATCGCGCCGTCGCGTGAAGTGAGCGCGGTGTCGGAGCCGATGATCTGGAAGCCGCTCCAGATGGTGGGCAACACCACCTGCAGGGCGATGGCGGCGGCCGCCGCGGTGACCACCTGGGCGATCACCATCATCCAGCCGGCGAACCAGCCGACGAGGCCACCGGCCAACCGGCGCGACCACTGATAGATGCAGCCCGAGATCGGATACCGCGCGGCGAGCTCGGCGAAGTTCAGGGCGACGAGGAACTGCCCGGCGAAAACCAGCGGCCACGTCCAGAAGAACGCGGCACCGCCGAACGAATAGCCGAAACCGAAGAACTGGAAGATGGTGGTGAGGATGGAGACGAACGAGAAGCCCGCGGCGAAGGACGCGTAGCGGCCGAGCTTGCGGTGCAGGACGGGTTCGTAGCCGAACTGGGCGAGGTCGGCGCCGTCGCGCGCGGCGTCGGGCAGGGCTGGGGTGGCGAGCGTCGTGGCCATATCGGAGTCCTTCGGCGGTGCGGCCAATATCTATCAGTCGATAGTTTTGCGCTCGCGATCGCTCGAACGGTGTCGTGCGTGTATCGACTCCGAGGCGTGCCGTAACTTCTGTGTTGCCTACGTTTCTGTCGAATGACAGAAATTGAACGGTCCCGCATCGCACCTGGTGAGGTGCCCATTGCGGGAGTGGTGACGCACCGGTGACACAATCGACGACGTGGCAAACCTCGGACCCGGGCGTCCCCGGCTGGAACAGCGCCGTCGGCGCGGGACGACGCCGCGCGCGGAAATCCTCGACGCCGCGGCGGAGCTGTTCACCACCAAGGGGTATGCCAACACCTCCACTCGCGCGGTCGCCGACGCGGTCGGGATCCGGCAGGCCTCGCTGTATCACCACTTCGCGGCCAAGGACGACATCCTCGACGCACTGCTCGCCGAAACCGTGGCGGGCCCGGTGGAATTGGCGCACAAGCTACACGCCGAGCCCGAGGACGCCACGACCAAGCTCTACGCGCTCGCCCTGTTCGATGTGCGCCAATTGCGCGGCGCGCGCTGGAATCTCGGCGCCCTGTATCTGCTGCCGGAACTGCGCACCGAACGTTTCGTCGCCTTCCGTCGCCGCCGCGACGAACTGCGCGAACACTACGAGCGTCTCGCCGCCGAATCCTGTGCTGCGGCAGGGCAATCCGACGATGCGCGGAGTCTGCCGTTCCGGTTGGTCGAGACGGTGATCGCGATCAGGTCCGACGAAGGGGCCGCGGGCGAGGAGGCCGAGCGCGTCATCCCGGACGCTATCCTGCGCATCGTCGGTCACCAGGGTGCGATGGATGCAGTGCGAGCCGCCGCCGACGCCTTGCTCGACCGCCTGTCGGACTGAGTGACCGGCGCGGCACGAGGCCGCGCCGGGAACTCTCAGCCCTTGATGAACGCGAGGATGTCGCTGATCAGCTCCTGCTGGTAGGCACCGAAGATGCCGTGCGGCGCACCGGGGTACACCTTCAGCGTGCCGTCCTTCACCAGCTCGATCGACTTGTGCGCCGAGTTCGCGATCGGCACGATCTGATCGTCGTCGCCGTGCGCGATGAGGATCGGTACCTCGAGTGCCCGCAGGTCCTCGGTGAAATCGGTCGCCGAGAACGCGGCAACGCATTCGTAGGCGGCCTGGATGCCCGCGAGCATGCCCTGCCGCCAGAAGTCGTCCATGGCGCCCTTGGACACGGCGGCACCCTCGCGGTTGAAGCCGAAGAACGATGGGGCCAGCTCCTGGTAGAAGTTGGACCGGTCGGCCAGCACCCCGGCGCGGATGTTGTCGAACACCGACATGGGCAGACCGTCGGGGTAGGCCTCGGTGGCCACCATGATCGGCGGCACCGCGCCGATGGTGACGACCTTGGCGACCCGCTCTCGGCCGTGGCGCGCCGCGTAGCGCACGGCCTCGCCGCCACCGGTCGAATGCCCGACGACGATCACATCGCGCAGATCGAGCGATTCGACGAGTTCGGCGAGGTCACGCGCGTAGGTGTCCATGTCGTTGCCCTGCCACGGCTGCGAGGAGCGGCCGTGTCCGCGCCGGTCGTGGGCGATGACGCGAAAACCGGCGTCGGCGAGGGTCTTCCGCTCGAGCGCCCAGGCGTCGGAGCTCAGCGGCCAGCCGTGGCTGAAGACGATGGGCTGCCCGGTGCCCCAGTCGGAGAAGTAGATCTCGGTGCCGTCGGATGTCGTGAAGTAGGACATGGCGATCCTGTCGAACGAGGTGGATGGATAGGTTGCTCATAGTTGTCGAGCGCAGGTGGGGCTGTCGCCTACCGGAACGGCCGCGAATCCCGCTATTTCGGACGAACAGTAGATTTGTGGCTATGTCTGCAGCCCCGGATCGCCCACGCCACAACGCATCTACTGGGACACGGCGTATCGGGTTTCTCCTGTTCGACGGGGTGAAGGCGCTCGACTACGTCGGCCCGGCCGAGGTGTTCGTCGAGGCGAATCAGTTCGCCGATGCCTATGAGATCGTGCTGCTCTCACCCACCGGTGCGCCCGTGCAGACCTCGGTCGGCGGGGGAGTTGCTGTGGACGGGGCGGCCGCCGATGTGCTGGCGCTCGACACGCTGGTCGTGCCGGGCAGCGAGGTGCGCCCGGCCCAGTTCGTCCGTCCTGAACTACTCGACGCCGCGCGCGGCCTCGCCGCGCGGAGCAGGCGGGTGGTGTCGATCTGCAGCGGTGCCTTCGTCCTCGCCGAACTTGGGCTGCTGGACGGGCGCGGCGCGACGACGCACTGGAAGTTCGCCCCCGAGCTGGCCCGCCGGTATCCGCGCGTGGAGGTGCTGGCGGATCGGATCTTCGTCCGCGAGGCCGATATCGCGACTTCGGCCGGCGTCGCCGCGGGCATCGACCTCGCGCTGGCGCTGGTCGCCGAGGACCTCGGCAGCGCCGTGGCCCGTCGGGTCGCCCAGGGTCTGCTGGTCTACCTCCAGCGATCCGGCGGGCAGGCACAGTTCTCGACCCCGTTGCGCGCGGTGGCGCTACCGCCGGGCCCGGTGCGCGCGGTGACGGACCTGATCGCCGAGGACCCGTCACGACGGCACAGCGTGCAGGAACTCGCCCGCCACGTGAACGTGAGCCCACGCCACCTCACCCGGCTCTTCACCGAGGAGGTCGGGCTCAGCCCGGCCGAATACGCGGCGAACATGCGCTTCGATCTGGCCCGCGCCCAGCTCGAGGCGGGCAGTTCGGTGCGACGGGCCGCCGCCGACGCGGGCTTCACCAGCCCCGAGGCGCTGCGGCGCACCTTCATCGCACGGCTCGGTGTGTCGCCGTCGGATTACCGGCGGCGGTTCACCTCGGGGCTCAGCGCCTGAGTCAGCGGGAGGTCGGCGGGGCGATCTGCCAGTGCTCGTTGAGGGCGGCGGCGATCTCGGGCAGCACGGTGATCGGAATCCGCTTGGCGCGCAGCATCTCCCGGATCTCGTTCACCTGTTCCCGCTTGCGCATGTCGTAGGCGCCCGAGACCGGGCCCATGACCGGTGGGATCGAGAGCAGTACGAGTTCGTCGCCGTTCTCGGTGAGGTCCAGGGCCAGTGCCCAGCGGCCGCGCTCGTCGAGGGTGAACCGCCCGGCCACCACCCGGTCCCACGGCACCGTGGCCGACCGGAACGGGGTCCGCACGTAGATGCCGTGCTCGGTGAGCTCGACGACATCGCGGACGAACAGCGCGACACCCACCGCCACGCCGCCGACGGCGCCGACCAGCAGGCCGGTCACCACCCGGTTGGCGCCGAACATCGCCACCATCAGCCCGGCGATCCCGATGGTGACCAGCAGCCCGATCAGGCAGTAGAACAGGCTCCTGCTCGCGGGCACGACCCCGGCACGCACGTCGGCCATGCGGACCTCCCTCTCACGATTCGTGGCCAACCCTAGCGCCGGTCACGCGATCGGGCTCACGACCCGAGCGATACCGCCGCTTCGGAGGTCTCGACCAGGAAGGTGAAGGTTTCCTGGAAGTACAACTGGACGGTGTCGGCGTCGTGGCTGAGGTAACCGATCGACAGGTCCTGACCGATGGCCAGTTCGAAGTCGCCGCCGCGGGTGGTGAGGGCGAAACCGCCGGTGATGGCCGGTGCCCAGATGATCTCGCCGTCGATGAGGCGCTCGATGTGGGTGCGGATCGGGTGGCCGTGGTCGGAGGTTTCGCTGACCTTGGTGTAGAGGTCGGCGCTGAGCAGCACCGAGTAGGGGCCCTGGACACCGGCCAGGCGCAGCCCGGTGAGGGCACGCGAGATGGCGTCGGGGATGTCGACCACATTGCTCGGCAGCGTGATCGGGGTGCAGGAGGCGGCGGCGCGGATGCCGGTGATGCCCGCGGCGGCGTAGCCCTCGAAGATCGCGCGGTCTTCGGCGAAGGCGATCTTCTGGGCGGCGTCTTTGAGGTTGTCGAGGTCGGCATCGGGGGCGCCGCGTTCGATGTCGTCGAGTTCGGAGCGCTGCAACGTGAAGGGCACCCGGAGTTCCACGAGCGGCTGCACCACGCGCTGGTGTGCTTGTACACCGTCGTCGGGGGAGTCGATCGGGGTGAGCCTGCCGCGGTTGAGCGCCGAGTAGCCGACGCCGTGCGGGCCCGAGACATCGACGACCCGGCGTCCGGCGATATTGCGCTTGAACGTGCGGGTGGCCTCCTCCTCGATCTCGGCCCAGGCCTCGTCGGTGATCGGCGCGAGTTCGCGATGCAGGTTGTTCATTCGGATACTCCTTCTCATCGAGTTTTCATCGAGCCGATGGCGAGGGCGCCGTCGGAACCCGCTGCGGAGGTATTTGCCCGTTCCACCGGAATTATCTCGGGCAATGGTCCGGATTCCGCCTCGTCGGCGATGTTCGCGGGCGCGTCGGGCAGATCGTCGAGGAAATCGACGGTCGGGGTGAAGAACAGGGTGCCGGTGACCGCGACGGAGAAGTCGAGGATGCGGTCGTAGGCGGCTTCCTCGGTGCCGAGAAACATGCGCTCGAGCATTCGCTCGGTGACACTCGGGGTGGCGGCGTAGGCGACGTAGTAGGTGCCGAACTCGCCGTCGGCGACCGAGCCGAAAGGCATGTTGGCGCGGACGATCTGGCGTTCGGTGCCGTCGTCGTCGACGATGGTGTTCACCGCCACATGCGAATCGGCGGGCTTCACATCGTCGGGCAGTTCGTAGTCGCCGAGCTTGGTGCGCCCGATCACCCGCTCCTGCTCCTCGATCGACAGGGCGTTCCACTGGTCGAGCGGGTGGGTGTACTTCTGCACGATCACGTAACTGCCCCCGGTGAATTCGGGGTCCTCGGCACCGATCAGGGCAGCGGCGGCCGCGGCACCACCCTCCGGGTTCTCCGTGCCGTCGACGAAGCCGAGCAGGTCGCGCTGTTCGAAGTAGCGGAACCCGACCACCTCGTCGATGACCGTCGCCGCGCCACGCAGCCGTTCGGCGATCACCATGCCCAATTCGAAGCACGGGCCCTGGGTTTCGGCGCGGATGTGGAAAAGCAGGTCGCCGGGGGTGGCGGGCGCGCTGTGTACCGGACCGTTGTATCCCGGGAACTCGTGCAGCTCAGCCGGTTTGGGCCCGGCGAACAGGCGGTCCCACGCGGCGGAACCGATCGAGGTGATGCAACTCAGGCCCTCGCCGGGCACCCGGAATCCGACCGATCGCCGTAAACCGTTGATATCGGCGAGCACATCGCGCACCACCGATTCGCCGCCCTCGTCGATGGTGACGACGAGGAAGAGCGCGGCAGGCGACAGTGGATCGAGAATCGGTTGTGGCTCACCCATGGCGTCCAGAGTACGACGCCGTACCGACAGGTACTTATTTGGCGACGGTGAGCAGGAAGGTCACGTCGTCGATGGCTTTGACGCTGTGACGGGCGCGCGGAACCACGATCAGATCGCCTGCCGAGCCCTTCCACTCGTCGGTGCCCGCGATCAGTACGAGCGTGCCGGTGAGGACCTGGATCGTCGCGTCGCCGGCATTGTCGTGTTCGGCCAGGCTCTGCCCTTCGGCCAGCGCGACGACGGTCTGGCGCAGGGCGTGGGTGTGGCCGCCGATGAGGGTTTGCGAACTCCGACCACTCGTCGAGGTGGCCGCCAGCTTCAGCTGTTGACGGGCCACCGCGGTCAGCGATTTCTTGTCCATGGGAACGCGCCTTTCGCAGGCTTCTCGCGGGCAGGTCTTCGCCTGGGAGTATGCCCGACATCACACCCGCGCTCGGGCGTTTTGCCGCGACCGTTAGCGACGTGTTGTCACTGCCGGACGTAGTGCCGAATGCGGTAGCGCAGGCCGTTTTCGGCGGTGCGCCACGGGGTATCCGGTGCGTGCCATTCCGCGCCGATCACCGGGGCGAAGGCATCGCCTGCCACCGTGGTGTCGACCTCGGTGACCAGCAGCGTGGTCGCCAGCGGTAGCGCCTGGCGGTAGATCTCGCCACCACCCGCGATCCAGGTGTCGGCGGTGCCGGTCATGGCCAGCGCGTCGGGCAGCGAGGCGGCGCGTTCGGCGCCCTCGGCGGCCCAGTCGGACTGGCGGGTGACGACGATATTGCGTCGACCGGCCAGCGGCCGGAAGGCGGCGGGCAGGGAGTCCCAGGTGCGCCTGCCCATGATCACCGGGTGGCCGGTGGTCGTCTCCCGGAAATTGGCCATGTCCTCGGGCAGTCGCCACGGGATGGTGTTGTCGACGCCGATCACACCGTCGTTGGCCTGCGCCCAGATCAGGCCGATCATGCGGTTGCTCACACCGCCACCGGTGCCTTGATGGCCGGGTGGTGCTGGTACCCGGACAGTTCGACGTCGTCGTAGGCGTAGTCGAACAGGCTGGTCGCCGGGCGCAGGTGCAGGGTGGGGAAGGGGTAGGGCTCACGGGTGAGCTGTTCACGCACCTGGTCGACGTGGTTGTCGTAGATGTGCACGTCGCCACCGGTCCAGATGAACTCGCCCGGCTCCAGCTCGGTCTGCTGGGCGACCATCAGGGTGAGCAGCGCGTAGCTGGCGATATTGAACGGCACACCGAGGAACAGGTCGGCGCTGCGCTGGTACAGCTGGCACGACAGCTTGCCGTCGGCGACATAGAACTGGAAGAAGGCGTGGCAGGGGGCGAGCGCCATCTTGTCCAGGTCGGCCACGTTCCACGCCGACACGATCATCCGGCGCGAATCCGGGTCGGTGCGCAGGGTGTGCAGCACCTGGGCGATCTGGTCGATGTGGGTGCCGTCGGGTGTCGGCCAGGAACGCCACTGCACGCCGTACACCGGGCCGAGCTCGCCGTCCGCGTCCGCCCATTCGTCCCAGATGGTGACGCCGTGCTCGCGCAGCCACGACACGTTGGAATCGCCGCGCAGGAACCACAGCAACTCGTAGACGATGGACTTCAGGTGCACCCGCTTGGTGGTGATCAGCGGAAACGCCTCGGCCAGGTCGTAGCGCAGTTGATGGCCGAAGATGCTTCGGGTGCCGGTGCCGGTCCGATCGGCTTTCGGCGTGCCGTGTTCGAGCACGCGCCGGAGCAGATCTTCGTACTGCGTATCAGGGGTGGCCACGCCTGCCGATTCTACTGCTGTGCACACCTGGCAAGCTCTGCGCGTATGCGCAAGCTCTACGTGATCGGTATCGGTGCGGGCGACCCCGACCAGGTGACGATGCAGGCAGTCAAGGCCATACGGCGGGCCGAGGCGTTCTTCGTGATCGGCAAGGGCGCCGAGAAGCAGGAACTCGTCGACGTGCGCACCGCGATCCTGCGCGAGTACGTCGACGGCCCGCACCGGGTGCTCGAGATCGCCGACCCGCCCCGCGACCGCGCACCCGCCGACTACACCGGTGTGGTGCAGGACTGGCACGAACGGCGCGCGGTGCTGCTGGAAGAGGCCTTCGAGCAGGTGGACGGCGACGGCGCGATCCTCGTCTGGGGCGATCCGGCCCTCTACGACAGCACCCTGCGCATGGTGGAGCGGGTGCTCGACCGTGGGCGGGTTCGGTTCGATTACGAGGTGATCCCCGGCGTCACCAGCGTCGCGGCACTGGCCGCCGCCCACCGGGTGGTGCTGCACCGCATCGGTGAAGCCGTGCACATCACCACGGGTCGCAGACTGCGCGAAGAGGGCCTCGGCCCGGGTTCTACGGTGGTGATGCTCGACGGCGAATGCTCGTTCACCGAGGTGCCCGGCGACGATATCCAGATCTGGTGGGGCGCCTATCTCGGTATGCCCGACGAGATATTGATCGAAGGCAATCTGCGTGAGGTGGAGAAATCCATTCTCGAACGTCGTGCGCGAGCGCGCGCCGAAAAAGGCTGGATCATGGACGTCTACCTGTTGCGTTCCGAATAGCTAGACTGACGCTTGTGCCCGAGTTACCCGAGGTAGAGGCGTTGGCGCAGTTCCTCCGGGATCATGCGGTCGGTGCGGTGGTGGGTCGCGTCGACGTGGCCGCGTTGAGTGCGGTGAAGACATTCGATCCGCCGGTGACCGCGCTGTCCGGCCGGGACGTGACCGGTGCGGGCCGGTGGGGCAAGTTCCTCGGAATGGATTGTGGCGGGCTGTGGTTGATCACCCACCTGTCACGTGGCGGCTGGTTGCGGTGGGTCGACGAACCGAATCCCTTGCCGCCCAAGCCCGGCGGTAAGAGCCCGCTCGCCCTGCGCGTGCATTTCTTCACTCCCGAAGGCGCGACACCCGCCATCGACCTCACCGAGGCGGGAACCAAGAAACGCCTCGCGGTGTACATAGTGGAGGATCCGCAGTCGGTTCCGGGCATCGCCCGGCTCGGTCCCGACGCGCTCGCGGTGACCGAGGACGAATTCGCGGCCCTGCTGCACGGCACATCGCAACGGATCAAGACCGCGCTGGTGGATCAGACCCTGCTGGCCGGTATCGGCAATGCCTATTCCGACGAGATACTGCACACCGCACGCATTTCGCCGTTCGCGAATACGAAAACGATGTCCGCGGAAACTGTTTCGCAGTTGTACGCGGCGATGCGTTCGGTATTGCTCGACGCCGTCGATCGTTCGACCGGGCAGGACGCGGCCCGATTGAAGGGGGAGAAGCGATCCGGCATGCGGGTGCACGCCAGGACCGGACAGCCGTGTCCGGTGTGTGGCGACACGGTGCGCGAGGTGTCCTACGCGGAGCGCTCTTTTCAGTACTGCCCGACCTGTCAGACCGGCGGCAAGGTGCTCGCCGACCGGCGGATGTCGCGGTTGCTCAAGTAGTCAGCGGTCCCGCCAGGTTTCCAGCAGCCGTAACCAGAATTCGCTGACCGTGGGAAACGCGGGTACCGCGTGCCACAGGGTGTCCAAAGGCACCCGCCCGACCACCGCGATGGTGGCGGCGTGCAATTGCTCGCCCATGTCGGGCCCGACGAAAGTGGCGCCCAGAAGGCGGTTTTCGGCGGTGTCGACGACGATCTTCGCGCGGCCGTGGAAATCGTCGCGCGACAATGCGGAACCGGCTACCGAGATATCCATTTCGACGGTGTCGACCGCGTATCCAGCCTTGCGGGCCTGCTGCTCGGTCAGGCCGATGGCGGCGAGTTCCGGTGCGGTGTAGACGACTTGGGGAACCTGCTCGTGGTCGGCGCTCGCGGTGTAGCGGCTCTTGTCCAGCGGCGATCCCTGTGCGCGAGCGGCGATGACATCCCCGCACACGCGGGCCTGGTATTTGCCCATATGTGTCAGTGCCGCACGGTGGTTCACATCGCCCACCGCGTACAGCCATTCACCGGGAACATCGCGGACAGTCAAGTGATCGTCGACGTCGAGATAGCCTGCCGACAGGCCGACGGTCTCCAGGCCGAGGTCGTCGGTCGCGGGTGCGCGACCGGCCGCGACTACCAGCTCGTCGGCCTCCAGCTCACCGTTGTCGAGCACCAGCGTGACCGGGCCGCCGTGGATGCGGCCGACCCCGGTGTCGGCGGGGTCGCGGCGCGACACCATCAGCGCCTCGGTGTTCACGCGAACCTCGACGCCCTTGTCGCGCAGGCCTCGCAGCACCAGCTCGGCGGCGAAGGGCTCCACCCGTGGCAGCAGCCGGTCACCGCGCACCAGCATGGTCACCTCGGCCGCGCCGAGTTCGATCAGCCAGGTCGCCGCCTCGCACGCGACGACACCGCCGCCGATGATCGCGACGCGGCGCGGTACGACCGTCAGATTGGTGGCGTCGCGCGAGGTCCAGGGCAGGGCATCGCGCAGTCCGGGAGTGTCGGGAATCGCGGCTGTTGTTCCGGTCGCGATCACGACAGCGTGCCTGGCGCGCAGTTCCCGCACCCCCGCGTCGGTGTGCACTTCGACCCGCCGCTCCCCGGCGAGCCTGGCCGCACCGCGGATCGGGTCGATGCGCGCCGATTTCGCCCAGTCGACCTGGGAGGTGTCGTCGCGGTGGTGGACGAAGGTGTCGCGGCGGGCCAGCACATCGGCCACCTGGGGGCCGCTGGCCGTCAGCCCGGGCAACCCGGCGGTGAGATCGAGCACGGCACCTGTGCGCAGCAGTGTCTTGCTGGGAATGCACGCCCAGTAGCTGCATTCGCCGCCGAACAGTTCCCGTTCCACGAGCGCGGCGGTACGGTCGCTGCCCGCGATGGCGTACGCGGCGGCGTTCTCGCCCGCCGGGCCGCCACCGATCACGATGACGTCGTACTCGTCGGTCACTGCAAGTAACCCTCGACCTCACGCGGCGAGCGCATCTGGGTGTCTTCGGGAGAGGCGTCGGCGCCTGCGCGGGCGCGGCGCTGGCGCAGCAGATCCCAGGCCTGGTCGAGCATCACTTCCAGCTGGGCGAGCTGCTTGCGCTCGCTGACCGGGTCGATCTCGCCCGCCGTCGCCTTGGACCGCAGTTCGTGTTCTTCGTCGACCAACTGCTTGATCTTGGCCAGGATGTCCTGATCGGTCATGTGCTCACCACTTCGATTCTCGGAGGGGTAGTGCCGGGCGAACCGCGACCCGCGCGGGTCCTGGTCCATGCTACGACCGCCGGGTGACATGGGCGGCGAGACAGTCGGCCGCGATCGGGACGGCCCGGGCCAATTCGGTGCTGGTCAGGGCCGTGTAGCCGAGGGCGACACCGAACCTGTGCGGCGTGGCGAGATGGTGGCGGGCCAGCCCGTCGAGCAGGACTCCGCGGCTTCGGGCGGCATCGACCGCGGCGGCCTCGGCGGCGACGTCGGGCAGTTCGACGACCACATGCGACCCGGCGTCGTCACCGAGGACCGGCAGGCCCCGGTCGGCGAGCTCACCGACGAGCAGGGCGCGCCGTGGCGGGACCATCCGGCGCAGGCGACGCAGATGCCGGGCGAGGTCGCCGTTGCGGGCGAATTCGGCGAGCACCAGTTGGCCGGCCGGGCTCGGGGAACTGCCGATGCGGGCGCGGTGCGCGAGGACGGCCTCGGTGATGTCGGGACGGGCGACGAGCCAGCCGACACCGAGGGTGGGGGCGATGATCTTGCTCGTGGTGCCGAGGTGGACCACCACGTCCGGCGCCATCGCCGCCAGCAGCGGCAAGGGTGCGGTGTCGTAGCGCAATTCGCCGTCGTAGTCGTCCTCGATGACCAGAGTGCCGGTGCTGCGGGCGAATTCGACCAGTTCCACCCGGCGCCCGGCAGGCATCCGCGCGCCCATCGGGAACTGGTGTGCCGGTGTGCAATACACGGCACGGACACCCGCCGGAATGCGGTCGACACACAGCCCGTGCGCGTCGACGGGCACCGGGAGCACCGTCATTCCGGCGGCTTGGAACGCACCGACCGCGCGCAGATAGCCGGGGTCTTCGATGGCCACGGTGTCGCCGGGACGGAGCAGGGCCGCGGCGAGTTCCCCGACGGCGGTGCTCGTGCCCGCGGTCGCCAGTACCACCGATGCCGCGCCCGCGGCCAGTCCGCGATGCCGGAGCAGATGCTCGGCGACGGCATCGCGATAGCCGGGCTCGCCCGCTCGATCCTTGCGGGCCTCGGGTGCGCGGTCACCGGCCGAGCGCCACGCGCGGCGCCAGGCCGCGCGGTCGAGGGCCTCGATGCACGGTGCGCCCGCGGCGAGGTCGAGCAGGGTCGGTTCGTTCTCGATGCCCTTCCTCGCGACGGTGCTCGGCGGTGCTGTCGCGGGGGCGGTGCTCAGGTAGGTGCCGGAGCCGCGTCGACCGGTGAGCCAGCCCTCGGCGTGCAATTGGTCGTAGGCGGCGGCGATCACGGCCCGGCTCACGCCCAGCCGTTGCGCGAGGGTGCGCGAGGGCGGGAGCCGGTCGCCGACGCGCAGGACGCGGGTGGTCGCGGCGGTGCGCAGGGCATCGGCTACCTGCACCGACAGGGGTTCGGTGGCGGTGCGGTCGAGCGGGATCGGGAAGTCGTCGAGCATCGCCCACCTCTGATTGGACTGTCGTTCCTACATTGAATTGGACCTGTCCGAGGGCCAATCGTGCGGCGATGCTCATCTTATGAGCACGCACACCAGAACGCCGCTGTCCCCGACCCCGCGCACCACGGTGACCAGATCCAAGGAACGCGCCCGCAGCGATCGGGCCGAACTGGACGCGGTGCTCGACGCGGGACTGATCTGTCACCTCGCAGTGGTGCTCGGTGGTTCGCCGGTGGTGCTGCCGACCGTGTACGGCCGCGCGGGTGACACGATCTACCTGCACGGTTCCACCGGCGCGGGCAATATGCGCGCCGCCATCGGCACCGACATCAGCATCGCGGTGACCCACGTCGACGGCCTGATCTATGCCCGCTCCGCCATGCACTTCTCGATGAACTATCGGTCGGCGGTGGTGCGCGGGCGGGCCGAACTCGTCACCGACGAGGACGAACGTCTCGAAGCGCTGCGGGTGATCGTCGAGCATGCGGCGCCCGGTTCCTGGGACCGTGTCCGCCCACCCAGCCGCAAGGAGATGGCTGCCACGATGGTGCTGGCGCTCGACCTCACCGAGGCGTCGGTGAAAGTCCGGACCGGCGGGCCGAAGGACGACGAGGACGATATCGCCGCAGGTGGGGTGTGGGCCGGGGAGCTACCGTTGCGGCAGGTGTGGGGTGCGCCGGTGCCGTCGGCGGACCTGGAGCCGGGGATCGAGGTGCCCGCCGGAGTGGCCGACCGAGTGGATTCGGCGATGCCGGTCGCGCTTCGGTAGGGAACGGGTCGGACGTTCCACAGACCGCTGCGGACGGACGTCGGTGATTCGATCATGTCGCGCAGTGCGGCGGTGGAGTCGTGCGATTCGCTCGTCGTGGCACCTCGGTGGGCGGGTGCGCGCTCGGTACAGTCCGGCCTATGCCGTCGAGTCCGCTCAGCGGGGGCGAGCCGCCCGAACAGTTGTCGTGCACCGAGGATCGGGTGGTGGACGCGGCCTTGGCAGTGCTCGACGAGGGTGGGGCGGGTGCGCTCACGGTCGAGGCGGTGGCCGCGCGACTCGGTGTCGACCCGGCCGCGCTGGCTTGTGATCGGAGCGGACTGGAACGGGCCGCCATCGAACGCGTGCTATCGAACGTGCGGCTCGGGCCGCTCTACGACCGCGGTGTCGAGTGGGTTTCGGCGGTGATCCAGTTGGCGCTGAGTATGCGGTCGCGGCTGTGGGAGCATCCGGCGGTGGCGGTGCTGATGATGTCGGGTCCGCACGACGGTCCGGCGGCGGACGGGCCCGCCGCACGCGATATCGAGGAGGCGTTGTTCGCCTGCTTCGCGCGCGGCGGTCTGCATACGCAGATGCGGGCGCACGGGGTGTACGCGGTGCTCGTCTACGTCCTCGGTTCCACAGCGCTCGATATCGCGGAGACCGACGGAATACCGCCGCTGCCAACTGATTCGGAACGGATCGCGCGGCGCCGCGAGCAGCTCAGGGACCTGGACGTGGATCGCTGGACGCGTACCGCCGCGCATGTGGACGAGATCGCGGCGTGGACATCCGTCGACCAATTCGTGTGGGGGCTGAGGGTTCTGCTCGTGGGTATGACGGCGAATTGAGTTGCCGCAACCGAGGGGTCACTGCTATCTCACCAGGGCTCGGCGGTCAACCCGACTTTCGACAGCACGCGATCCGCTGCCGCGGTGAGTGATTCGTGTTCGTCCAAGCTGACGAGCGCCAGCGTGTAGGTGTCGGTCAGACGGGAGAGGTAACCGGAGAGGCGAGTACGCGGAAAATCCGTGATGCCCGGATGGATCGCGCGGGCGGCCACGCGGGTGCACTCATGCGGGCCGACGGTGCGCAGGGCGTCGGGCATTGTGCCGATATTGGAGCACAGGATGTCGCGCTCACCAGCACCTTTGCTGAGCTTGTGCGCCAAGCGATCAGGGAGTACCTGCAGGATTTCCTCGGGCAGCCCGGCGGGCGCCGACATGCGGCGTAGATAGGCGTCGCGGGCTTTGACGCGGATCGTCTCCGGGGTGTCGGCGTGGTCGATCCGGATCTCGGTCACGGCGAGATCGTTGTCCACGCGTGGTTCGTCGCGGGTGTCCACCGGCAGGCTCGCGGTGATGGTGTCGTCACCGAAGCCGTTCTCCCACAGAATGTTCGCGACCAGGTAGATAAACAGACTGTTCGGCGTGCCACCCGCTTCCGCCGCGACGGAATCCCATTGCGCCGCATCGAAAGCCAGCAGGGAGCTGCGGACGGTGCGACCTGGAGTCACCGTGGGAACGATGGCCTTGGGCGGTCGGGGAACACCGTTGCGCAGTGCGCGCGCGGTCCCCCCGAGTACCGTTGCCCACTGCGTCCGAGCATCGGTCCAGTCCGAACGGGGCTCGTCCGCAGACCGTTCGCGGCGCTGGTGTCGTGAGGTGGAGGCGACCGCAGTCGACGCACGTTCCGTAGGTACGCCGTTCAGCGATCGCAAGGCCAGCGCGACAGCGTGGATCAGCCCTCGAGCGTCGGCAAGGGCGTGCGAACAGGTCAGGGCGACAACGGTTCCGCCGTCTGCCAGAGGCGCCGCCGACAACCGCCAACCGGGGAAGAACTCGGGATCGAGGTCGGCGCCGAGCCTATCGGCCCACGGCAGGATTTCCCCGTCACTCAGGGGAGCACAGTGGGCATCGGTCGCGAGGTAGTCGAGCGGGTGGGCGCGGACGGTGGGCTGCCAGGCACGGCGGGCGCCGGGGACGCGGGCGCGGACGACTCTGCGGCCCAGCGGACCATGACTCAGCTCGTGGTGGATCTGTCGCAGCAGAGCCGGATCCATCGTGTCCGGTGTTCGCCACAGTCCCTGCAGGGCGATCGGCGTGCCCATTCCCCGATGGGTACGCAGGAAGATCTCGTCGACGACGGTCAGGCGGTCCATTACGACGTGGAGGTGGCGCCGTGCCTGCCCGCGCCCGCGGCGAAGCGGGCCGCACCCTCCAGCGCGCCATCGGCGAGAGCCTTGACACCGTGCGCGAATTCGATGCGCAGCGCCTCGTCTTCGGATCGACCGACCTGGTCGTACACGGATGCGCGGTCGGAACGCAGGCAGGTCTGCGGGAGCGCCGCGAGTTGCCCGGCCAATTCCTCGGCCATCCGGCGCGCATCCCCGGTGGGAACCACACGGGTGACCAGCCCCATCTGCAACGCTTCGGGCGCGCTCACCGGCCGACCGGTGAGAATCATGTCCAGCGCCCGCCCCTCGCCGACGATGCGTGGCAGACGCACCGTGCCGCCGTCGATGAGCGGCACACCCCAGCGGCGGCAGAACACGCCGAACACGGCGTCCTGCTCGGCCACCCGCAGGTCGCACCACAGTGCCAGCTCGAGCCCACCGGCTACCGCGTGCCCGGACACCGCGGCGATCACCGGTTTGGACAGCCGCATCCTGGTGGGCCCCATCGGTCCGTCACCGTCGGGCGCAGCCTGGTTGCTGCGGTCGGTGCCGAGCGATTTCAGGTCGGCACCCGCGCAGAACGTGCCGTGCTCGCCCCACAGCACCGCCACCGAGGCGGTCGGGTCGGCCTCGAACGCGCGGAAAGCCTCCGCCAGGGCGCGGGCCGTCGGCCCGTCGACGGCGTTGCGGGCGTGAGGGCGGTTCAGGATCACCGTAGTGACCGGCCCCGCCTTCTCGACACGCACCGAATCGGACGCGGGACCTGAGCTCATAGCTCGACCATACGACGAAACCCACCCTTGTGTGAAGAGGTGAATCGGTGGTTCACTTCTTCGTATGGTGTACCGGAGGACGCCGGCCGTACAGGCCCGGCTCGACGCGCAACGTGCGCTGATCGTGCAAGGTGCGACGGCCGTGCTCTCGCGCGACGGGTTCGCCGGCTTGTCGATGGCCGCGGTGGCCGCCGAGGCGGGTATCGCCACCGGCACGGTGTACAAGCAGTTCGAGAACAAGGCCGCGCTGGTGTCGGCGGTGTTCGAGAAGGTGGTCGCGCGCGAGGTCGCCGCGGTGCGCGCAGCGGTCGCCGAGGGCGACGTGACGCAGCGGGTCAGCGCGGCCGTGGAGACCTTCGCCGGGCGTGCGCTCAAGAATCCGCGACTCGCCTACGTATTGCTGGCCGAACCCGTGGACGCCGCCGTCGACGTGCAACGCCTGGCATTCCGCCGCGCCTTCACCGCCTCGTTCGAAGCGGCCATCACGCACGGCGTCGCCGAAGGCGCACTGCCACCGCAGGATTCGCACCTGTCGGCTGCCGCGCTCGTCGGCGCCATCGGCGAGGTGCTCGTCGGCCCCCTCGCCGCGGCCCCGCCCGCCGAGTCCGTCGTTCCCGAACTCGTCGCTTTCGCCGTTCGCGCGCTCGGTGCGCGCCCGGAATCGTTGTAGCCCTAAGGAGTTCCGCCGTGATCACCCATGACGTGTTCAATCAGGTACCACCGCTCGTCCCCTTCGACGCCTCGCGCAATCCCGCGCTCATCGAGGGCCTGCACCGGGAGGGTGCGGGTTGGGCCGAGGCCGAGGTACGTGAACTCGGTGCTCTCGCAGGTGGTTTCGCCGCACAGGAGTGGGGCAGGCTGGCCAACGAGTATCCGCCGGTGCTGCACACCCACGACCGGTGGGGACACCGCGTCGACGAGGTCGAGTTCCATCCGCACTGGCACGACCTGATGAATGTGGCGGTCACGCACGGCCTGCACGGCTCCCCGTGGCTCGACGAGCGCCCCGGTGCGCACACCGCCCGCGCGGCCAAGTTCTACACCTGGGGTGTGGCCGACGCCGGGCACATGTGTCCCATCTCGATGACCTACGCGGTGGTGCCCGCGCTGCGTCACAACCCCGAACTCGCCGCCCGCTTCGAGCCGCTGCTCGGCTCGCGCACTTACGATTTCGGATTGCGTGAGCCCTCGACGAAAGCCGGGTTGATCGCGGGCATGTCGATGACCGAGAAGCAGGGCGGCTCGGACGTGCGCGCCAACACCACCACCGCCACACCGCAACCGGACGGGTCGTACCGCATCGTCGGGCACAAGTGGTTCACCTCGGCGCCCATGTCGGACATGTTCCTCACCCTCGCGCAGGCGCCGGGCGGGCTGTCGTGCTTCCTGCTGCCGCGCGTGCTGCCCGACGGCACCCGAAACCCGATCCGGATCCAGCGGCTCAAGGACAAGCTCGGCAACAAGTCGAACGCCTCCTCGGAGATCGAATACGAGAACGCCACCGGGTGGCTCGTCGGCGCCGAGGGTGCCGGGGTGAAGACGATCATCGAGATGGTCAATATGACCCGCCTCGACTGCGTGATCGGCTCGGCCACCGGCATGCGGGTCGGTGCGGTCACCGCCGTGCATCACGCCAGGTACCGAGAAGCGTTCGGCGCGAAGCTGATCGACCAACCCGCCATGCGCAATGTGCTGGCCGACCTGATCGTCGAGTCCGACGCGGCGACCACCGTGATGATGCGTCTGGCCGGGGCCACCGACCGCGCGGGCAGCGACCCGGCCGAGGCGGCGCTGCGCCGGATCGCGCTGGCCATCACCAAGTACTGGGTGTGCAAGCGGGCGCCCGCGCACGCCGCCGAAGCGCTGGAATGCCTCGGCGGCAACGGGTATGCCGAGGAATCGGGGATGCCGCGCCTGTACCGGGAGGCGCCGCTCATGTCGATCTGGGAGGGGTCGGGCAATGTGGCGGCGCTGGATGCCCTGCGCGCCATGGGGCGTCAGCCGGAGACCGTCGAGGCCTACTTCGCCGAGGTCGGCCTGGCTCGTGGCGCGGACCCGCGGCTCGACGACGCCATCGACCGGGTCGGCAAGGAACTCACCGACCTGTCCGATATCGAGTACCGGGCGCGGCGGGTGGTCGAGTTGATGGCGCTGGTGTTGCAGGGTGCGCAGTTGGTACGCCACGGTCATCCGGCCGTCGCCGATGCGTTCTGTGCGACCCGGCTGAGCGGCGACTGGGGGATCGCTTACGGCACCTTGCCGGTGGGTGTCGATACCGGTGCGATTCTCGAACGAGGGTTCGTCGATACGCACTGAGGCGGCGCCGCGCGGTGCCGGTCATCCTGACCTGAGGTGCCGCGCGTTTCTTCGCGATCGGTCCGGTCGGGTGCCCGCACCCGGCCGCTGGTGCACGGGTGCATCATGCCGCCGTGGGAACTGCTCTAGCTCGCCCGATTCACGAACCGGCAGGGTGCGGTCGAGAGGTATCCGCCAGTGCTGCCGGGGCAGCGGTGTGGCCCGGCCGATCCTTCGCATGGCCGGACTGACGGTACCGTGAGCGCGTGGCTCGAGCGGACGATGTGATGACGGCAGGGGACCTCGCCGGGCTGGTGCCGACGCGCGCGGACCGGTTTCTCCTCGGTATCGCGGGCCCGCCGGGCGCCGGTAAATCGACTCTCGCGCAGCGTCTTTGCCACGAGCTGATTCGTCTCGGGCGCAGTGCGGTCGTCGCGCCGATGGACGGTTATCACCTGCGCAACGACGTGTTGCGGGCCAGGGGCGCGCTGGCCCGCAAAGGCGAGCCCGACACCTTCGACGCGGACGCGTTCGTCGCCGATCTTCGCCTGCTGCGGGAGACACCCGTCGGCGAACCGGTGCCGTGGCCGCTGTTCGACCGGGCCGTCGACGAACCGACCGAGGGCGGTGTGGTGGTGCGCGACGAACGCGTGGTCGTCGTCGAGGGGAACTACCTGTTGCTCGCCGACGCACCGGGTTGGGCGCCGGTACGCGGACTGCTCGACGAATGCTGGTATCTCGACGCGCCACGGCAGGTGCTCACCGAACGCCTGCTCGATCGGCACACCGCGGGCGGGCGCACCCCGGAGGAGGCGCGGGTGAAGGTGATGGACAGCGACCTGCGCAATGCCGACCTCATCGCCGCCACTCGAAGCCGCGCGGATCGCGTCTTGAGCGCGACGGGCCACGGCTACGCCCTGGACTGACCGGCCCCCTTCACCGCGCGGCATCACTTGCCAGCCGCGGCACGCCGGGCGTGTGTCGCGCGGAAAGCGGCGGACTCGGCGCAATCATGGACTGATGAAGCGACGAGTCCCCGTGCACGCGGTCCGCAATGGCGCGGCAGCGGTCTGCGCGCTGCTGCTGTACTACAGCGTTCCGGTGGGGTGGGTGTTCGAACTCGACGCGTGGCCGGGGCAGGTTGCCGGGGTCGTCGCCTTCGTCGCGAGCGTCGCCGGACTCGGCTGGCTCGTGTGGCAGCGGATCGAGCACCTGCTCCAGGAGTCGACCGCATTGGGGGAGCGGGTCGACGGGGTGCTGCTCGTGCTGTGCATCGTGTGCGTGGTGTTCGCGCTCGTCTACTACCGCATGCAGCAGCTACACCCGAACCAGTTCACCGGGCTCGAGACGCGGACCGACGCGCTGTACTACACGCTGGTCACCCTCGGGACCATCGGTTACGGCGACATCCACGCCACCGGCCAGGCCGCCCGCATCGTGACCATGGTGCAGATCGTGTTCGACCTGGTGGTGCTCGGCACCCTGCTCGCCATCGTCACCACCAGCGTCACCAGCCGGATCCGCGCCGCGAACGAGGTCAGCGCCGCCGCGCGCGATACCACTCGATGAGCGCGTCGGTCGACGAGTCACCCACCGACTCAGGGTCTTCCGACCCGCTGAGCAACGGCATCAGGGCGAGCGCCTGCTGCTTACCCAGCTCTACACCCCACTGATCGAAACTGTCGATCCCCCAGATGATCCCCTCGACGAACACCTGGTGCTCGTACAGCGCGATCAGCTGACCCATCGTCGACGGCGTGAGCTCCGGCGCCATGATGGTGGTGCTCGGCCGATTGCCGGGCATCACTTTGTGCGGCACCAGCTTCGGATCGGTGCCCTCGGCCGCGATCTCCTCGGCGGTCTTGCCGAACGCGAGCACCTTGGTCTGCGCCAACAGGTTGCTCATCAGGATGTCCTGCATGCTGCCGGTGCCGTCGCGGGTCGGCAGGTCGTCGGTCGACCGGGCGAAACCGACGAAATCGGCCGGAATCAGCCTGGTGCCCTGGTGCAGCAGCTGATAGAAGGCGTGCTGGCCGTTGGTACCCGGCTCACCCCAGAAGATCTCACCCGTCGACGACGTGACCGGCGTACCGTCGGCGCGCACCGATTTGCCGTTGGACTCCATCGTCAACTGCTGCAGATACGCGGGGAACCGCGCCATATCGTTCGAATACGGCAGCACCACACGCGATTCCGCACCGAAGAAGTTCGAATACCAGACACCGAGCATCGCCAGCAGCACCGGACCGTTCGACTCCAACGGCTCCGACGCGAAATGCCGGTCCACGGCGTGCATTCCGCTGAGGAACTCGCCGAACCGTTCCTTGCCGATGGTCACCATCACCGAGAGACCGATCGCCGAATCCACGGAGTAGCGGCCGCCGACCCAATCCCAGAAACCGAACATGTGCGCGGTGTCGATACCGAAAGCCGCCACCCGCTCCGCGTTCGTCGACACCGCGACGAAATGTTTGGCCACCGCGTTCTCACCGAGCGCCGTGACCAGCCAGCGCCGCGCCGCCGTCGCATTGGTGAGGGTCTCCAAGGTGGAGAACGTCTTCGACGCGACGATGAACAACGTGCGCGCCGGATCGAGACCCGCCAGCTTGGACACCAGATCGGCCGGGTCGACATTCGATACGAACCGGGCCTCGATCTCCGGATCGGCATAGTGGCGCAACGCGCGATACACCATGTCCGGCCCCAGATCCGAGCCACCGATACCGATATTGACCACCGTGGTGATGCGCTCACCGGTGGCCCCGCGCCACGTACCCGAGCGCACCGAATCGGCGAACTCACCCATCCGGCGCAGCACGTCGTGCACGGCGGCATCGGCGTCGGTGCCGTCGATGTCGAGCTGCTCGCCCACCGGCAGACGCAACGCGATGTGCCCCACCGCGCGGTCTTCGGAGGTGTTGATGTGCTTGCCGGAATACATCTCGTCGCGTCGCTGCGGCACCCCGGCCGCGCGCGCGAGATCCACCAGCAGACGCAAGGTTTCGCGGGTCACGCGATGTTTGCTGTAGTCGATGTGTAGATCGGCGACCTGCACGGTCAATTCCCGGCCGCGCGCCGGATCCTCGGCGAACAACTGCCGCAGATGCAGAGGTGCGACAGTGCGGTGATTGGTTTGCAGTGCCTGCCAGGCCGCCGACGCGGTGATGTCGCTGCTCACCCGCCCGAGAGTACTGGGTTATCGGAGCGCTGGCGCGCTCGAGTGGTGTTCTTTTCGGGGTGATCGGTCTGGTGTTTGGCCGGAATTCGGCCGGGGGGTCGGCATAGGGTGGGGGCATGGTTTCTGAACGGGACGTGATCGAGTTCGTACCAAAGGGTTTGTGGATCGGGTCGGGGCCGGTGGAGGCTACCGGCGGGGCCACATTTCCCGTGCACAATCCGGCCGACGGGTCGGTGATCACCGAGGTCGCCGACGCGACGCCCGAGGACGCGATGCGCGCGCTCGACGCGGCGGTGGCGGCCGGGCGGGAGTGGGCGGAAACGCCGTCGCGCGAACGCGGTGAGATCCTGCGGGCGGTGTACACCGAGCTCACGGCGCGGGCCGAGGAGTTCGCGTTGCTGATGACGCTCGAGATGGGTAAGGCGCTCGGGGAGAGCCGCAACGAGGTGCGTTACGGCGCCGAATTCTTCCGGTGGTTCAGCGAGGAAGCGGTGCGGGTGCACGGGCGGTATCTGCACGCGCCGTCGGGCACGGGGCGGATCATGGTCGCCAAGCAACCGGTCGGGCCGTGCCTGGCGATCACGCCGTGGAATTTCCCGCTGGCCATGGGTACTCGCAAGATCGGTCCGGCGCTGGCGGCCGGCTGCGCGATGATCGTCAAGCCCGCCTCGGCGACGCCGCTGACCATGCTCGCGCTGGCCCGCCTGTGCAGCGAGGCCGGACTGCCCGACGGTGTGCTGTCGGTCGTCACAACCAGCCGTTCCGGTGCCGTCACGGGCCCGCTGATCGACGATCCGCGCCTGCGCAAGCTCACCTTCACCGGGTCGACCGAGGTGGGCAAGAAGCTGGTCTCGTCGTCGGCGAACCGGCTGCTGCGCACCTCGATGGAACTGGGCGGCAACGCGCCCTTCGTGGTGTTCGACGACGCCGACATCGACAGCGCGGTGGCCGGTGCCATGCAGGCGAAACTGCGCAACGGTGGGGAGGCGTGCACGGCCGCCAACCGGTTCCACGTGCAGCGCGGTGTCGTCGCGGAATTCACCGAGAAGCTGGTGGCGGCGATGACCGAATCGGTGGTGCTCGGGCCGGGGACGGACGCCTCGACGACGCTCGGCCCGCTGGTGAGCGCCGAGCAGCGCGAGACCGTCGCCGAACTCGTCGACGACGCGGTGAGCACCGGCGCGAAGCTGCTGCTCGGCGGGGAGACCCCCGACGGGCCGGGCTGGTTCTACCCGGCCACCGTGCTCGCCGACGTGCCGTCCGCCGCCCGCATCCTGCGCGAGGAGGTGTTCGGTCCGGTCGCGCCGATCGTCGCCTTCGACACCGAGGAGGAGGGCGTCGCCGCCGCCAACGACACGCAATACGGCCTGGTCAGCTACGTCTACACCCGCGACCTGGATCGTGCGCTTCGGGTGTCGGAGGCGATGGAGACCGGCATGGTCGGCGTGAACCGGGGTGTCATCTCCGACCCGGCCGCGCCCTTCGGCGGCGTCAAGGAGTCGGGCTTCGGCCGCGAGGGCGGGACCGAGGGCATCGAGGAATACCTGGACACGAAGTACATCGCCCTCACCTGAGCGAAAAGAAATAACCGCCCCGGGGATGTTGTCGCACCCGGGGCGGCTTTTCGTGAGCGGCGATCTGGACGACCGCCGCGTGGTTCGAGATCGGCCTAGCGGCCGAGACGTCCGCGACCGAGGCGGAGCAGGAGCATGGCGAGGGTGTGGCCCTCCTGGCCGAGCTCACTGAAGCGTTCGAGCACTTTCATCTCACGGCTGTGCACCAGCCGGGGACCCCCAGAGGCCATCCGGGTGCGCCCGATGATCCGCGAAATTTCGCTCCGGCGTTTGATCGCGGCGAGGATGGTGGCGTCGAGTTCGTCGATTTCGAGGCGAAGCTTCTCGATCTCCGCCTCAGATTGCGGCAGTGCCGCCTCTGACCCGGCGGTTGTAGCAGGGGTGCTCATCATTCATCTCCTCGTGTCAGAACTGGGATCGGTCGATACGGACGTCGTGTTACCGATCTGTTCCTTCACCCTGAAAAACTTTCCGGCTGGGCGCCTGCCGCCACGATATCGGATCGATTGCCGATCCGGACAGGCGAAGCGGCGCTGACCACGCGGCCCAGTCTGCCACGGGTCGGTAGGTATGCAAAACAGTTGTGTTTGTGAATCCGCTGAGAACATTCACACGGGTGGGTACGACACCGGTCGTCGTCCGGTTCACTCGCGGTTTGCCCGCCGGTGGCCGCGCCGACGGCGGTTGGCCGCTTGTCGGTGCCCGCCGGTAGCGTGGACAGACGATGGATATCACGGTCGCTCCCTCCGCAGACGAAACGTCGTCCACCGCGCCGAACACCCCGGCCGCGGCACCAGACAGCACCGCCGCACCGCAGGGTGACGGCGGTGGCGGTGGTGCGGCTCGCAGCGGTCTTGCCGAGGCGGCGGCCCGGCACAGCGCCGAACAGGAACAGCGCCGCAAGGAGCGCGAACTGCGTCGCGCCGAGGAAACCGAGCGGCTGCTCGACGGGCTCAACCCGCAGCAGCGCGCCGCCGTGGTGCACGCCGGTTCGCCGCTGCTGATCGTGGCGGGAGCGGGCTCGGGCAAAACGGCCGTGCTCACCCGTCGCATCGCCTACCTGCTCGCCGCACGCGGAGTGCAGACCGGACAGATCCTGGCCATCACGTTCACCAACAAGGCTGCTGCCGAGATGCGGGAGCGGGTGGCCGGGCTCGTCGGTCCCCGCGCCGCGAGCATGTGGGTGTCGACTTTCCATTCCAGCTGTGTGCGTATTCTCCGCATGCAGGCGGCTTTGCTGCCGGGTCTGAATTCGAATTTCTCCATCTACGATGCCGACGATTCGCGCCGATTGCTCACGATGATCAGTCGCGATTTCGACATCGACACCAAAAAATATTCGGCGCGGTTGCTGTCGACGGCTATCTCCAATTTGAAGAACGAATTGATCGGGCCCGAACAAGCCGCCCGCGACGCCGAGGCCGACGACACCGAACTGCCCGCGCTGGTCGCCCGCGTGTACGGCGAATACCAGAAGCGGCTGCGCGCGGCCAATGCCCTCGATTTCGACGACCTGATCGGTGAGACGGTCGTGCTGCTGCAGAACCACCCGCAGGTGGCCGAGTACTACCGGCGCCGGTTCCGGCACGTCCTCGTCGACGAGTACCAGGACACCAACCACGCCCAATACGTGCTGGTGCGCGAACTCGTCGGCCACCACGGCGATTCCGGCGACGAGCAGGCGCCGCCCAGCGAGCTGTGCGTCGTCGGCGACGCCGACCAGTCCATCTACGCCTTCCGCGGCGCGACCATCCGCAATATCGAGGAATTCGAACGCGATTTCCCCGATGCCGAAACCATTCTGCTGGAACAGAACTACCGCTCCACCCAGCACATCCTGTCGGCGGCCAACGCCGTGATCGCCCGCAACGAGGGCAGGCGTGAGAAGAAGCTGTGGACCGATTCCGGTGAGGGCGAGCTCATCACCGGCTACGTCGCCGACAACGAACACGACGAGGCGTCGTTCGTCGCGAAGGAAATCGACCGGTTGGTCGACACGGGCGAGGCCACCTACGGCGATGTGGCGGTGTTCTACCGCACCAACAACAATTCGCGTGCGCTGGAAGAGATCTTCATCCGCATGGGGTTGCCGTACAAGGTGGTCGGCGGTGTCCGCTTCTACGAGCGCAAGGAAGTGCGCGATGTGGTGGCCTACCTGCGCGTGCTGGAGAACCCCGACGACGCCGTGAGCCTGCGTCGCATTCTCAACACCCCGCGCCGTGGCATCGGCGACCGTGCCGAGGCCTGTGTCGCGGTGCACGCCGAGCAGCGCGACATCGGTTTCGCGGCGGCCCTGCGCGACGCGGCCGACGGCAAGGTGGCGCTGCTCAATACCCGTGCGCAGCGGGCCATCGCCGGTTTCCTCGACCTGCTCGACGAGATCCGGACGGCCGGACAGCGGGCCGACAGCGAGTACCCCGATGTGGGCAATGTGGTCGACGCGGTGCTCGACCGCACCGGTTATCGCGCCGAACTCGAAGCCTCCGACGACCCGCAGGACGGCGCGCGGCTGGACAACCTCAACGAATTGGTCAGCGTCGCCCGCGAATTCAGTTCCGAGGCGTTCAACAACGCCGAGGCCGCGCGCGAGGAGGGCCTGCTGCCCGAGGTGGGCGACGGTGAACCCGAACCCGGCTCGCTCGCGGCGTTCCTCGAACGGGTCTCGCTGGTCGCCGATACCGATCAGATCCCGGACGAGGGCTCCGGAGTGGTCACCATGATGACCCTGCACACCGCCAAGGGCCTGGAGTTCCCGGTCGTTTTCGTCACCGGCTGGGAGGACGGGCAGTTCCCGCACATGCGGGCGCTCGGCGATCCGAACGAGCTGGCCGAGGAACGCAGGCTGGCGTACGTGGGCATCACCCGCGCCCGTCAGCGGCTGTACCTGTCGCGTGCCGTGGTCCGGTCGGGCTGGGGACAGCCGGTGTCGAACCCGGAATCGCGGTTCCTGCAGGAGATTCCGCAGCATCTGCTGGATTGGCGCAGGCTCGAACCGGTGGTGTCGCCGGTGCAGCGTGGCCGCAGGCGCGGCGAGGACAGCGGGTTCGACCGGGACTGGACGCGCGGCGAAGGCTGGGATCAGCGGCCGGGCGTGCGCGGCGGCACCGGCACCCGCAGGCCGGCCCCCGGCGGTGCGGTGAAGCGCAACAACACCGACCTCGTTCTCGCCGTGGGCGACCGGGTCACCGACGACAAGTACGGCCTGGGCCGAGTGGTCGCCGCCGACGGCGTCGGCCCACTGGCGACCGTCACCATCGACTTCGGCACCGCCGGAAAGATCCGGCTGATCCCCCAATTCAGCCGGACCATCGTCAAGCTCTAATTCGGCAGGAGGTCGGCTAGGGCCTTGTCCAGGGTGGGGTAGCGGAAGGTGAAGCCGGTTTTCGGCAGCACCTCCGAGGTGGCGTGGCGGCCGGTGAGACCGAGTGCCGGATCCGAGCGCAGCACGACCGCGCCCACCGACAGGATCGCTTTCGGGGTGGGCGGGGCCGCCGGGCGATGCAGGGTTCGGCGCAGCGTCGCCATGAGTTCGGCGTTGCGGACCGGGTTCTCGGTGGCAGCGACCAGGATGCCGTCGGGGATGCTCACCTCGGGATCGAGGCCGAGACAGGCCCGCACGATGCGCAGCCAGTCCTCGATGTGGATCCAGCTGAACCATTGATCGCCGGGGCCGACCGGTCCGCCGAGCCCGGCCTTGGTGAGCTGGCTCAGGCGTTTGAGCGCCGGGGCGTCCGGGTCGAGCACGATCGATGTGCGCAGAATGGTCCAGTGCTCGGCCTGGGCCGGGTCGAACGCCTGCTCCCACGGCTCGGCGACGCCGGTCATCTGCGGCAGTCCTTCGGGCACGGGTGTTGTTTCCGTGCAGCGCGTTTCGCCCGCATCCGACCAGATGGCGGTGGTGCTGGCCTGCACCCAGTAATCGACCGGGGTGTCGCGGGTGCGGGCGGCGGCGACCAGCGCCGTGGTGGAATCGACGCGGCTGCTGCGCAGTTCGGCGATATTGCGTTCGGTGGGCCTGCAGTCGACGAGTTTGCCCGCCAGATTGACGACCGCGATCCGGCCGGGTTCGCGGAGTTCCGCGGCCCAGGCGCCGACCGAGCGGCCGTCCCATTCGGTCTGCCGGAACGGTATTCCGGGGTTGCGGCGCCGGGTGAGCAGGGTGACGCGCTGACCACGGCAGGTGAGGTCGGCGGCGATCCGCACGCCGAGCGCTCCGGTGCCACCGGCGATCACCACATTCAAGGCGTCGTCGGCCGGGACGAGCCCGGCGAGCCGGGCCAGGCGCGAGAAGTTCACGCGGGCACCGGTTTCGATGAACGGTCCGGCCGCTGCCCGCATCGCCGCTGCGGACACACCGCTGAAGCGCAATTCCTGAGTGATCTCTGTTCCGCCCGCGCGCGGTTCGAGTCGCCAGGTGAGCACCATGGTCCCGGCGGGTTCGGGCTGCTCGATGCTCAGCTCACGTTCGGGCACAAGAGTTGTCACGGTGAACGGGGCGCCGAACCGCTCGTGCACGCGCGAGGCGAGTTTCCCGTTGGGCACATAGTCACCGGTCGCCCCGACGGCGACAGGCCCGTGCATCCGTACCGCGCGCACGCCCGGATTCCATTCGGGCCATTGCGTCAGGTCCCCCAGCACCGCCCACACCGATTCCGGTGGCAGGGCAATGAACTGCGTGTACTTCGTCGTACCAGCCATACGAAAAACGCTACCCCGCTAACGGGAAAGCGGAACCGTGCTGCTGGTCACCGTCTCAGTCGCGCTGGGCGCCCAGGCTGATGCCGCGGGTGGCGAGCCACGGGATGGGGTCGATCTTGTCGGTGCCGTTCTGCCACACCTCGAAGTGCACGTGCGGGCCGGTGGAGAAGCCGCGGTTGCCCATGGTGGCGATCTGGTCGCCTGCCATCACGCGTTCACCCTGCGAGACCGTCGCGGTGTCGATGTGGCCGTAGATGGTGACGGTGCCGTCGTCGTGCAGGATGCGCACCCACATTCCGAAACCGGAGGCGGGGCCCGCCTCGATGACGGTGCCGTCGGCGACCGCGTAGATCGGGGTGCCGATCGGACCGGCCACGTCGATGCCGAGGTGCTGGACACCCCAGCGCGCGCCGAACCCGGAGGTGTAGTTACCGGTGGTGAATTTGGCGAACAGGGGCCGCAGCTTGGCGGACTCCTGGGCGGCCAGGTCTTCGGCGAACTTCTGGCCCTTGGCGAGGATGTCGTCGAAGTGGCTCCTGTCGGCCACGGCAGTGGCGTCGAGTACCTGCGGCGACGAGCCGGTGACGTGGTCGGCGACCTCGGTGGTGCTCATCGACTGGGCGGCGATCTCGTGGATCTGGCCCGCGGCTTCGTAGTCGACGCCCGTGTCGGGCTGCTGGGGGGAGGCCATGGCGGCCTGGCCGGCCGCGACGACCGCGCCCGCGGCGACGGCGATGACGGCGGCGCGGCCCTTCAGCGCGGTGGGCGGTGCGGGCACGCGGTGGGCACCGCCACGCCGCTCGGCGCGACGCGGTTCGGGTGCCGGATTCTCGGGTTCGGCGGGCGCCCAGTCTGTTTCGTAGGTGCCGGAGTCGTAGGAGCCCGACTCGTCGGCGGTCCATTCGTCCTCGGCGGGCGTCCACGCGGCGTTGTCGGACCAGGCGTCGTTCCCGGACCAGGAGTTCTCGGTGTGCCAGGAATCGGTGCTCGGCCAGGCAGGCTGCTGCGGTTGTGGCGCGGCGGCGCGGGGGCTTCGCGGGTGCGAGGTGAACTCGTCGGCGTACCGGTAACGGTGGCCTGAGCTGTTGCGATCTTCAACTGGGAAGGTGGAGCGGTGGTTCATCGGCTACGCCTGACGTTCCTCAAGCTTGTCGTCCTCCTCAGTCCTGACCTGCCAGTCGTGACCTGGTTGTCGTGACCTGGTTGTGACATCGACCGCATTGACGGTAACGAAGCGATTGCAGAGTGGCAAGCGCTGGTCGAGAACCTACACTTGTCTGTGAGATTCGTCACCGTAATGCTGCGGAATAACTCACCGATTCGCGACACTTCGGGTGAGGTCGATCGACGACATAACGTAGTAGATGGCGGGGTGTTCCCCCTTTAGGTGTTCCGACCTGCCACGGCACCGAAAAACTACTCACCAGTAGCCTTGGCCAGCGGTTTTGGTGACCTCCCCGCACCCGTCGTGACCTGCGCCACTTAGGATGAATGTGGTCGTTTAGCCCTCCCCGTGACTAGTTAGAGTCCGACCGACCCGCTAGCTGACCCCTCGAGCGACCTGCAACCAGTCGCTACGGCAAGTCGGGCCGCCAACAAAGACGTTGTCATAGCAACGCAGACGAGACGGTGAGTACATGGATCTCTTCGAATATCAGGCGAAGGAGCTCTTCGTTAAGCACGGAGTGCCTTCGTCCGAGGGTCGTGTTTGCGACACGGCCGAAGAAGCACGCGCCATTGCCGAGGAAATCGGCAAGCCGGTCATGGTCAAGGCGCAGGTCAAGGTAGGCGGTCGCGGCAAGGCGGGTGGCGTGAAGTACGCCGCCACCCCGGAAGACGCGTTCACCCACGCGCAGAACATCCTCGGCCTCGACATCAAGGGCCACATCGTCAAGAAGCTTCTGGTCGCCGAGGCCAAGGACATCGCGGAGGAGTACTACATCTCCTTCCTGCTCGACCGCTCCAACCGCACCTACCTGGCCATGTGTTCGGTCGAGGGCGGCATGGAGATCGAAGAGGTCGCCGAGAAGACCCCCGAGCGGCTGGCCAAGATCCCCGTCGACGCCGTGAAGGGTGTCGACCTGACCTTCGCCCGCGAGATCGCGGAGAAGGGCCACCTGCCCGCCGAGGTGCTCGACGCCGCGGCCGTGACCATCCAGAAGCTGTGGGAGGTCTTCACCAAGGAAGACACCACGCTCGTCGAGGTCAACCCGCTGGTGCGCACCCCGAACGACGAGATCCTCGCCCTCGACGGCAAGGTCACCCTGGACGAGAACGCCGAGTTCCGTCAGCCCGGCCACCTCGAGTTCGCCGACGTCGACGCGACCGACCCGCTCGAGCTCAAGGCCAAGGAGAACGACCTCAACTACGTCAAGCTCGACGGTGAGGTCGGCATCATCGGCAACGGCGCCGGTCTCGTCATGTCGACCCTGGACGTCGTCGCCTACGCGGGCGAGAACCACGGCGGCGTGAAGCCGGCCAACTTCCTCGACATCGGCGGCGGCGCTTCGGCTTCCGTGATGGCCGCGGGTCTTGACGTGATCCTCGGTGACGCGCAGGTCAAGAGCGTGTTCGTCAACGTCTTCGGTGGCATCACCGCGTGCGACGCCGTGGCCAACGGCATCGTGGGCGCGCTCGAGGTGCTCGGTGACGCGGCCACCAAGCCGCTGGTCGTTCGCCTGGACGGCAACAACGTCGAAGAGGGTCGTCGCATCCTCGCCGAGGCCAACCACCCGCTGGTGACGCTGGCCCAGACCATGGACGAGGGCGCCGACAAGGCTGCCGAACTCGCCGCAGCGAAGTAAGGAACAGCGAACATGTCCATCTTCCTGAACAAGGACAACAAGGTCATCGTCCAGGGCATCACCGGCGGCGAGGGCACCAAGCACACCGCGCTGATGCTGAAGGCGGGCACCAACGTCGTCGGCGGCGTCAACGCGCGCAAGGCCGGTACCACGGTCAAGCACACCGACAAAGACGGCAACGAGATCGAGCTGCCTGTGTTCGCTTCCGTGGCCGAGGCCATGGAGAAGACCGGCGCCGACACCTCCATCGCGTTCGTGCCCCCGGCCTTCTCGAAGGACGCCATCATCGAGGCCATCGACGCGGAGATCCCGCTGCTCGTGGTCATCACCGAGGGCATCCCGGTGCAGGACTCCGCCTACGCGTGGGCCTACAACGTCGAAAAGGGCGAGAAGACCCGCATCATCGGCCCGAACTGCCCCGGCATCATCACCCCCGGCGAGGCGCTGGTCGGCATCACCCCGAACAACATCACCGGCAAGGGCCCCATCGGCCTGGTGTCGAAGTCGGGCACCCTGACCTACCAGATGATGTACGAGCTGCGCGATTTCGGTTTCTCCACCGCGATCGGCATCGGCGGCGACCCGGTCATCGGCACCACCCACATCGACGCCATCGAGGCGTTCGAGAAGGACCCCGAGACCAAGATCATCGTGATGATCGGCGAGATCGGTGGCGACGCCGAAGAGCGCGCAGCGGCCTACATCAAGGCCAACGTGACCAAGCCGGTCGTCGGCTACGTCGCGGGCTTCACCGCCCCCGAGGGCAAGACCATGGGCCACGCGGGCGCGATCGTGTCCAGTGGCGGCGGCACCGCGCAGGCCAAGCAGGAAGCGCTCGAGGCAGCGGGTGTGAAGGTCGGCAAGACGCCGTCCGCCACCGCCGCGCTCGCTCGCGAGATCCTGGAGAAGGCGTCCATCGCCTCTGCGTAATCCGCAAATCACACTGTCGAAGGCCGCTTTCAGGTTTAGCCTGGGCGGCCTTCGTCGATTCATCCACAGGCGGTGGTTTATCCACAGCCTGCATCGGTAGGTGATGACCGCGGGCGTGGCGTGCAGTAGCGTCAGGTATCGGATCAGGCACCAGTCAGTTCGACGCGACCGATGCGCACGACTCGACAAGGAGACGACGACATGTCCTACCCGACAGGGGGCTCCGGGTACAACGCACCCGCGACACCCGCCGCGCCCGCGCAGGGCCCGAGCACCGGAGCCGCCGCGGCTGCGTCCGTGGACGACGGTGGCGCCAAGGGGCTGCCCTTCATTCTCACCGCCGCGGGCGCCGGACTCGGTGTTGTCACCTTCCTGCTCGGCTTCGCGCCGTTCATCGGTTTCTCCCTCGGGGCGAAAACCGAGACCAGCAGCATGTTCGATTCCAGTGCGGGCGGTTACGCGGCGCTGATCCTGGCCGCCGCGATCGTGGCCGGTCTGTCGCTGCTGCCCAAGCTGAACAACCTCCCCGTGGCCGTCGCTCTCGCCGCGGCCGGATTCGTGGGCATCGTGGTGGCGCTCATCAGCATCGAGAGCGCGGAACTGCAGTGGGGCGCCTTCGTCGTCTCGGTCTTCGCGTTCGTCGTCACCGTGTTGCTCGTGGTCGCGCTGCTGTTCCAGCTCGGCATCATCAAGCCGCCTGCGCCCAAGCCCGCGCAGCCGCAGCAGCCGGGTCAGTACGGGCAGTACGGCCAGCAGGGTTACGGGCAGCAGGGATACGGCCAGCCGGGTCAGCAGCAGTCCTTCGGTCAGGGTGGTTACGGCCAGGCCTCGACCGGTGGGCAGTACCCCACGCAGTCGCCCTACGGTCAGCAGAGTTCGCCGTCGATGCCGCAGGCGCAGCAGCCGTCCTACGGTCAGCCGGGTCAGCAGCAGGGTTACGGTCAGCCGCAGCAGCAGTCGCCCTACGGCCAGCAATACGGCGCCGCGCCGCAGCAGCAGCCCTACGGTGGGGCCCCGCAGGCGCAGCCGCGTCCCGATGAGAGTGCCACCCAGACCTTCGGCGGCCAGCCGACCGGTCAGCCGTTCGGTGCCCCCAATTACGGTGGCGCGCAGCAGGGTTCGGCACCGCAGCCCGGGCAGAGTCAGCCGTTCGGTGGCGAGCAGAACGCCGACCCGGCGGCCGACGCGACCACCGCGTTCCGTCCCAGCGACGACCAGAAGTAGGAAAAACCGACGGCTGGTTGTGGCCCCAGGTTTCGATCGCGAGCCCACAGGTGTGCCTGTGGGCTCGCGGCGCGCCTGACCCGCGCTCGCCGGGGAAGCTGCCACGCTGAATTGACGTCGGCCATATCGCGCGGAGACACGGCAATTCCGTGCCCGTCTCTTACATTCTGATGTGCTAATTTGTAAGCCATGTCGCAGGTGGTGAAGCGGGCCTACAAGTTCCGCTTCTACCCGTCCGGTGCACAAGCCGCGGAGCTGTCGCGCACGTTCGGATGTGTTCGCCTGGTCTGGAACAGAGCATTGGATGCGCGGCAGCGTCGTTACGCGACGGAGTCGAAGTCGACCACTTATGTGCAAGCGTCCGCTGAACTGACCAAGTGGAAGAGCTTGCCGGAGTTGGCATTCCTCAACGAGGTCTCCTCGGTTCCGCTCCAGCAGGTGCTCCGGCATCAGCAGGCGGCCTTCGCGGCGTTCTACGCCAAGCGCGCCCGCTACCCGAGATTCAAGTCGCGAAAGCGTTCGCGTGCGTCCGCCGAGTACACCCGATCGGGTTTCCGGTGGCGCGGCGGGGAACTGACTCTCGCGAAGATGGCCGAACCGCTCGATATTCGGTGGTCCCGGCAGATGCCAGACGGGGCAGTACCGTCGACAGTCACCGTTTCGTGTGACAGCGCGGGTCGGTGGTTCGTGTCCTTGTTGGTAGAGGAGACCGTCGCCGCGCTGCCATCCACACCGCAGACAGTCGGCGTCGACGTAGGGTTGACCTGTTTGGCTGTCCTGTCAACGGGGGAGAAGATCGTCAATCCTCGTCACGAGCGTGCCGACCGGCGCAGGCTGGCGAAGGCACAACGCGACCTGGCCCGGAAGATGAAGGGGTCGAACAATCGGGAGAAGGCCCGCCGAAAGGTGGCGCGTATTCATGCCCGGATCACCGACCGGCGTACCGATTTCCTGCACAAGTTGTCCACGAGACTGATTCGCGAGAACCAAGCGGTCGCCATCGAGGACTTGACAGTGCGCAACATGGTCGCCAACCACGCCCTGGCCCGTGCGATTTCGGACGCGAGCTGGCGGCAGCTGCGTTCGATGCTGGAGTACAAAGCGGACTGGTACGGCCGCGAGGTGTTGGTGGTGGATCGCTGGTACCCGTCGACCCGGGTGTGCTCGCATTGCGGTGCATTGCACGCCAGGCTGCCGCTGGACGTTCGCGAGTGGACTTGCCGCTGTGGCGCCGTCCATGATCGGGATGTGAACGCGGCTCGTAACATCCTCGCTGCCGGGCTGGCAGAGAGGTGAAACGCCTGCGGAGTCGGTATAAGTCCGGTCGGGAGTTCTCCCGACCGGCGGCCGATGGTGATGCAGGAATTCCCGCCGTGTACGGCAGGGAGGATGCCAAGAGCTCCCGTAACGCCTCCCGTAACCCCGTCCCCGGGGTCGAGCCGCCCTGGTGGTCGCTGCCACCGGACCGGGCGCGGGCCCTGCTGCTCGTCGCCGCCCGGCCGACGATCTGCGCGCTGACGGCCATGATCGTCGTGGTGCTGCTGGTGATGCTCACCTCGGGCACCGAACTCACCAGTGCGCCGGGCGCGGTCGCGGCCACCTGGCTTGCGGCTCATCAGATTCCGCTCACCGTCGGCCGGACCACCCTCGGTCTGCTGCCGCTGGTACCGACCGTCGTGCTGGTGTGGCTGGCCGCCCGCGAATGCGCACGAGCCGTGCCGAATCAGCCGACGCCGGTCGACCTGGGCTGGCTCACCGCCGCCGTACTCGCCGGGCCGCTCGTCATGACCTCGGTGTGCCTGGCCGTTGTCGGTGATGCCGCGGGCGTCACGCCACTCGAACCGCCCGGTGTCGGCATCGCTTTCGGCTGGGTGCTGGTGCTGTACCTGGCCGCGGCTGCCGCCGGGATCTGCGCCCGCGCCTGGGATTCGCTGTGTGCGCTGCTCCCCGTGGAAATCCCGGAGTGGGCGGTACTCGGCGCGCGCGCCGCCCGCCGCACCGTGCTGCGCATGCTCGGCTGCGCGGCGCTGGCGACGGTGATCTCGTTCGGCACGCACCTGTCCCGCGTCGGCGAGACCTATCAGCAGGCACACGATGTGACCGATGTGCTCGGCATGACCCTGCTCTCGCTGCTCTACCTGCCGAACGTGATCGTCGGCGCCGCCGGGATGCTCAGCGGTGCCGCGGTGCAGTTCGGGATCGGATCGGTGGGATTGTTCGGTGTGAGCGCCGGGCAGGTGCCGCCGATCCCCGCGTTGATCCCGCTGCCCACCGGTCCCGCCGCCGCGTGGTGGCCGGTGCTGCTGCTCGTACCGCTGGCCGTCGGCGTGCTCGGCGGCGTGGAACTCGGCCGCACGAGCGACGATCGCCCCGGTGCGCCGTGGGCGACGCTCACCTGTGCCGGCCTGTCGACGCTCACCTTCCTGGTCCTGGCGATCCTGAGCAGCGGTCAGCTCGGCGCCGTCGGTTGGGTGGGGCCCGATCTGTTGATGCTGATCGTGCTGATGGTCACCTGGTTCGGTTTCGGCGGCTTCGTCGGCATGGTCTTCGCCCGCCGCTTCCTCGCACCGGCCGTCGAATACGACGACTACTCCTACGACGAGGACGACGACTACTACTACGAGGACGACGAAGACGAGGACGACGACTACGCCGACGATCACGACGACGCCGACGACGACCACGAATACCCCGCCGACCCGGCTGTGGAAGTCGACGCCGAACTCGTCGAGGATATCGACGACGAACCCGAGGTGAGCATCGCCGCCCCCGGCTCGACGACCCCACCGACCGACGACATCGTCGACGCCGAGGTGGTGGAGCCGGACCTGCCGGAGGGTGACGGGGACACCGGTCGTTAAGCTCGACCCGGCGCATCGTCGATCGCCGCCACCCGACCACACGCAGGAGTAGAGCGCTGACGTCCTCGTTTGCCCAGTGGAAGCCCGCACGGACCCCGGCCATCGTCGTCGTCCTCGCCTCGGGCACCGGCTCGCTGCTCAACGCACTACTGGCCGCCGCCCGCGAACCCGGTTACCCGGCGAAGATCGTCGCCGTGGGTGTCGACCGGGTATGCCAGGCCACCGAACACGCCGAGGCCGCGGGCGTCGACCACTTCCGGGTCGCGGTCAAGGATTTCGACGACCGAGCCGCCTGGGACCGGGCGCTCACCGACGCGGTCGCCGCGTTCGAACCCGACCTGGTCGTCTCGGCAGGCTTCATGAAGATCGTCGGCCCCGCGTTCCTGGAACGCTTCGGCGGCCGGTTCATCAACACCCATCCCGCGCTGCTGCCGTCGTTTCCCGGCGCGCACGGTGTGCGTGACGCGCTGGCCTACGGCGCCAAGGTCACCGGCTGCACGGTGCACCTGGTCGACGGCGGGGTCGATACGGGCCCGATCCTCGCGCAGGAGGCGGTCGACGTGCTGCCCGGCGACGACGAGGCCGCGCTGCACGAGCGCATCAAGGTTGTCGAGCGACGGTTGCTGGCGCAGGTCATCGCCGCCGTCGCGACGCGAGGCATTGTCTCCGACGGACGAAAGGCAGAGATACCAGATGAGCGAGCACACCGGTGAGTGAACGTAAGGCGATCCGCAGGGCGCTGGTGAGCGTCTACGACAAGACCGGGCTCGTCGAGCTGGCCACCGGACTGCACGCCGCGGGCGTGGAGCTGGTGTCGACCGGTTCGACCGCGGGCAAGATCGCCGAGGCGGGCATTCCGGTCACCCGGGTCGAGGACCTGACCGGTTTCCCGGAGACCCTCGACGGCCGCGTGAAGACGCTGCACCCGCGCGTGCACGCCGGCATCCTGGCCGACACCCGCCGCGCCGAGCACCTCGACCAGCTCACCGAGCTCGGTGTCGAGGCGTTCGAGCTCGTGGTGGTCAACCTCTACCCGTTCACCCAGACCGTGGCCAGCGGCGCCGGTGTGGACGAGTGCGTGGAGCAGATCGACATCGGCGGTCCGTCGATGGTGCGTGCCGCCGCCAAGAACCACCCGTCGGTCGGTGTGGTCGTCGACGTCACCGACTACGACGACGTGCTCGCGGCCGTGAAGTCGGGCGGCTTCACCCTAGCCGAGCGGACCGCGTTGGCCGCCAAGGCCTTCCAGCACACCGCGAACTACGACGTGGCCGTGGCGAGCTGGATGGGCTCGGTCGCCGTGCCCGCCGTGCAGCCCGAGACCGAGCAGTTCCCGAGCTGGGTCGCCGGTTCTTGGGAGCGGGCCGCGGTGCTGCGCTACGGCGAGAACCCGCACCAGGCCGCGGCGCTGTACACCAGCAACGACGGCACCGTCGGCATCGCGCAGGCGCAGCAGTTGCACGGCAAGGAGATGTCGTACAACAACTACACCGACGGTGACGCCGCCTGGCGCGCCGCGTTCGACTTCGACGAGCCCGCCGTGGCGGTCATCAAGCACGCCAACCCGTGTGGCATCGCCGTCGGCGCCGATATCGCCGAGGCGCACCGCAAGGCGCACGCCACCGATCCGGTGAGCGCCTACGGTGGCGTGATCGCCGCCAACCGTGAGGTGAGCGTCGAGATGGCCGAGCAGGTCGCCGAGATCTTCACCGAGGTGATCGTGGCCCCCGGCTACGCGCCCGGTGCCGTCGAGGTGCTGCAGCGCAAGAAGAACGTGCGCGTGCTGGTCGCCGAGCCGCCGCGCCGCAAGGGTGTGGAACTGCGTCCGATCAGCGGCGGTGCGCTGCTGCAGGACCGCGACGTGCTCGACGCCACGGGCGACGACCCGGCCAACTGGACTCTCGCCGCCGGTGATCCCGCCGACGCCACCACGCTGGCCGATCTCGAATTCGCTTGGCGCGCTTGCCGTGCCGTGAAGTCGAACGCGATCCTGCTGGCCGACGACGGCGCCGCTGTCGGCGTCGGCATGGGCCAGGTGAACCGGGTCGACTCCTGCAAGCTCGCCGTGGAGCGCGCGGGGGAGCGGGCCAAGGGTTCGGTCGCCGCCTCGGATGCCTTCTTCCCGTTCTCCGACGGCCCGCAGATCCTGGTCGCCGCGGGCGTGCGTGCCATCGTCCACCCGGGTGGTTCGATCCGCGACAAGGACACCGTGGAACTGTGCAAGGAAGCGGGCGTCACGCTGTACCTCACCGGGGCGCGCCACTTCGCGCACTGAGTTCGCTCGCCCCGCAACGGGTGCCGCGCCGTCACGGTGCGGCACCCGTTGCCGTTTCAGGCCGCGTCGACGACCTGCCGGGAGCCCAGCGGCGCGTCGAGGGTGATCTCCAGCGTGCCGAGGACGGCCTCCATCGTGCACATCCGCCCGACGGCGTCGGCGGGGGTACCGGCACGCAGTGCGACGGTGACCGTGTCGGCCGTTTCGGTGACGGTGGCGTCGACGCCGTTGCACTGGGGATTTCCGGTCTGGAAGTCGACCGCGATGGTTGCCTCGCCCACCCGGCGCCACGCGGTGAACGGCAGCGGATGCGGGTCGACCAGGTTCGGGTCGGCGGTGAACGGCCGGCCGACGCCGGGACCGGTGCTTTCCGGGCGGGTGTTCGTCGGTGCCGAGGTGGATGTGGTGTCCCCGGAACTCGCGCAGGCCGGTGCGAGCAGCACGGCCAGGCTCGCGACGAGGGCGAAGCGGCGCGACAGCGGTGTCATGGCGTCCACCCTAGCCACGGCACGAAAACGGCCCCGGAGCACCAGCTCCGGGGCCGTCTGTCACGAGCTCACTTGGTGGTCGTGAACGGCAGCAACGCCATCTCGCGCGCGTTCTTCACCGCGACGGCGACCTGACGCTGCTGGCGCGGGGTCAGGCCGGTGACGCGGCGGCTACGGATCTTGCCGCGATCGGAGATGAAGGTGCGCAGCAGGTTGACGTCCTTGTAGTCGACGTACTCGATGCCCGCGGCGATCAGCGGGTTCTTCTTCGGCTTGCGGCCCTGCTCGGCGCGTGCCTTCTTGGACGGTGCTCGCTTCACTGCCATGGGATTTTCCTTCTCACGAGATCAGTGGGTGTCTACCAGCTCGATTTGTGGACCCCAGGGAGCTCGCCCCGGTGGGCCATCTCGCGCACACGTACCCGGGAGAGCCCGAACTTCCTGAGATGGCCGCGTGGCCGACCATCGGCTGCATCCCGATTGCGCAATCGTACCGGACTGGCATCGCGGGGCTGGGCGCGCAGTTCGGCCTGGGCCGCCGCGCGCTCGTCGTCGCCGGTGCCCGGCTTGCGGATGATCTCCTTGAGCTCGGCACGGCGCGCGGCGTAGCGCTCGACGATCACGCGCCGCTGCTCGTTACGGGCGATCTTCGACTTCTTCGCCATCAGCGCTCCTCGCGGAAGTCGACGTGCTTGCGCACGACGGGGTCGTATTTGCGCAGGACCATCCGGTCCGGGTCGTTGCGGCGGTTCTTGCGGGTGACGTAGGTGTAGCCGGTGCCCGCGGTGGACTTGAGTTTGACGATCGGCCGCAGTTCGGTCGATTTCGAGGCCATGGGTGCTCCTAGATCTTGTCGCCACGAGCGCGGATACGGGCCACTACGGCCTCGATCCCGTCGCGGTCGATGGTCTTGATGCCCTTGGCGGAGACCGTCAGCGTGACGCGGCGGCCCTCGCTGGGCAGGTAGTAGGTCTTGCGCTGGATGTTGGGGTTCCAGCGGCGGTTCGTGCGCCGGTGCGAATGCGAGACGGCTTTTCCGAAGCCGGGCTTGCGTCCGGTGACCTGGCAGTGGGCCGACATGCGACCTCCCTCCACGGTTATGACAACCATTTTCGACAATGCTTATTCCGCACTGTACCGTTGCCCCTGAAGTAAATGAAAATCGTTATCGAAAGGGGTACCGGGTGCTTGACCAGTCCGACCGGAGAACACCCGTGGTGCTGCTGGCCGGTTTCGCCGGACCCGCCATGACCGGCGTCGAGCACATCGCGGCGGTGCTGAGCGAGGATGCGGGCACGGTCGTCGTGCACCACGACCTCGCCGAACTGCGCGAGGGCGTGGTCCGGCGCACGGTGCGCACCGCGGGCAACGTGACGACCACGGTGCTCGAACTGGCCCACGGCTGTGTGTCGTGCACGCTGCGCGCCGATCTGCTGCCGATGCTGTGCACGCTCGCCGCCCGCGAGCCGGTGCGGCGCATCGTGCTGGCCCTCGACCCGGCCATCGAGGCCGAGGCGCTGTGCCACGCGATCGAGACCGTCGAGGTGACCGGTGTCGCCGACCGGGTCGACGGTCCCGCCGCCCGGAATGTGCGCATCGAGGCCGTGCTGACCTGCGTCGACGGCGACCAGTGGCTCGCCGACGCCACGGGTGACGAGGCGCTGGCCGACCGTGGTCTCGCCTCGGCCGACGACGAACGAACCGTCGCCCAGGTGGCCGTCGGCCAGGTCGACTTCGCCGACGCGCTCGTGGTGCTCGCCGACGGTGTGGAGCCCCTCGACCGCGAACGCCTCGACGCGGTGCTCACCCGGCTGGCGCCCGGCGCACCGACCGCCTGGCTTCCCGACCTGTCCGGTTTCGACGCCGTGGAGATCGGCGCGCTGCTCACCCGCGTGCCCGACGATGCCCGGCGCGGCCGTATCTTCGACGCCCACGCACCGCTGCTGCGCGGTCAGCCGCCGCTGAGCACCGACTGCGGTGTGTCGATCATCGAGTTCGCCGCCCGCAGGCCGTTCCATCCGGCCCGGCTGCACGACGCCCTCGACGTGCTGTTCGACGGTGTGGTCACCGCGCGCGGCCGGATCTGGCTGGCCACCCAGCCCGACCAGGTGGTGTGGCTCGAATCGGCCGGCGGTGGGCTGCGCGTCGGCGGTGCGGGAAAGTGGCTGGCCGCGATGACGCCCGAGGAGCAGGCCGAGGTCGATCCGGCGCGGCGCGCGATGGCGGCGCTCGGCTGGGACGACCGGTTCGGCGACCGCGATGTGTCGCTGGTGATCCTCGCCCACGACGCCGACCCCGCCGAGATCCGGCACGCCCTGCACTGGGCGCTGGTGGAGGACGACGAACTGCTGCTCGTCGATCGCGCCCCCGAGCGGGTCGCGTTGTGGGAGGACCCCTTCGGCGAATGGCACGAAGACCCGTGCGCCGACCCCACCGAGGCTCCGGCCGCGGCGAGCGAGCGCACCAACCCGAGAGGAGAAACGGCATGAAAGCGGGCATCCACCCCGACTACCACCCGGTCGTGTTCGAGGACGCGAACACCGGCAAGAAGTTCCTGACGAGGTCCACGGCCACCAGTGACCGGACCGTCGAGTGGGAGGACGGGAACACCTACCCGCTGCTCACCGTCGACGTGACCTCGGATTCGCACCCGTTCTGGACCGGCACCGCGCGCAATCTCGACACCCAGGGCCGGGTGGAGAAGTTCGAGCGCCGCTACGGCAAGCGTTCGCGCCCGGGCAAGGAGGGCTGAGACATGGCGGTTCCCAAGCGCAGGATGTCGCGCTCGAACACCAGGAGCAGGCGTTCGCAGTGGAAGGCCGAGGCGCCGCAACTCGTCCCGGTGACCGTGGCGGGTGTCGAATATCGGGTGCCACGTCGTATCGTTGGTGCCGTACGGAAGGGCCTGATCGATCCCGCGCGGATCTCCTGACCTTCCCAGGGTGTTCGAGAGCCGGTTCGGAGGGGACAACCCGAAGCGGGGTATCGGACAAAATGCAACGGCCTGCCGGGGTGTGAACCCCGACAGGCCGTTGCCATGTCAGCCGGTTACTTCTCAGCCTTCTTGCTCGGCGAGGGCGACCAGTGCGACGGCGAGCTTGATGTACTTGTTGGTGCCGAGGTCGGCGATCGTCTTGATCTTCAGCGCGTCGAGCAGCTGCTGATCGACGCCTGCGGCGAGCCCCGCGAGGGCCGACGGCGGCGCGGACAGGATTTCCTTCAGCGTCTTGTTCTCGTATTCCTTGTCGAGAACTTTGTCGAGCACCACGTTGACGGCCATGCGAACTCCTTCGAACGAACCTTGGATGTGCCGGGCGAGACGAAAGCGCCCTGCGGGGACGATAACCCGCGCGAGGCTCGGATGTGGGCCTAACGCACCGTCTGCCGTGTGAGCTGCGAAGCATGGTGTCCAGGGGGCTTACTGGGCACTTGTTATGCCTGGTCAGGGGCCTGTCCGGGAGGTGGGGGCAATCGCCCGGTTACCGTTGTGACGCATGCCACGTGGACTTGCCGCTCGGGAAAGCTTGCCGAGCGATTGCTGAACGCCCAGATACCAACTCGGGGTTTGTTTTTCGGCACAGGAAAATTCCTGAATCACTGATGCGTAGTCCTGCACGGGTATGTACTCTCGTGCGGGAGGGCGGGTTCTCCTACCAAGGAGAACCCGCTCATCGCCACTTCAGGGGCGGTTTTCGCCCGAATCCACCACCGCCGGGCCGCATTCGGGCAGCGGGGCGGAAGACGGTAAAGATTCCGGCAAACCGGACGTTAGCCAGTTACCGCGCACCGACGGTTTCGGCCTTCTCGGCGGCCTCGATGGCCTCGCGCCGATCGGGTGCGACCAGAATCGCCGTGATGGGCACCGTGAGGCCGAGCGAACCGAGCACGAACATCGGGAACACCAGGTCGAACAACTGCAGTCCGTCGGGTGTGCGAGCGCCGGGGTTCACGTCGAATTCCAGCGCGCCGACCGCCGTGTAATACAGCGCCGCGACACCGACGGCGAACAGCAGTGACAGCACCACGCGCAGGGCGATCAACCGCACCGTCTGGCCGGCCCACAGCACGCCCGTGCACAGCGCCATCGACATCAGCAGTACGAGCCCGATGAGGCCGAGCGACTCCTTCACGGTGCCCTGCACCGCGAGCGCGTCCAGGGTGAGATAGGTCGACAGACCGACACCCAGCCCCATCGTCAGCCCGCCGATCACGAGCCGAGGCAGATCCAGCCTGCGCCCGCCGATCAGGAATCCGGCGAACACGGCGATCACCGCGATGGCGGCCGAGGCCGTGCCGAGGGCCAGGTTGTAGCGCACCGCGCTGCCCTCGACGTGAATGCCGAGCAGCGCGACCGAATTCGCCAGCCACAGGCCGACGCCACCGAGCGAGACGGCGGCCATCGTGAGCCACACGATGCGGAACCGCACCGAGTACTTGGCGTGGCGCACACACGCGAACGCCACGACCGCGCCGACGGCCGACAGATCGAAAGCCAGCCACGCCACGCCCGTACCGCGACCGAACACCTCCGCTCCGGTCGCGAGCAGATCAACCACGCCTGCCAGCTCCCTCGAATTGCTGCGGTTCGAGCTGGGCGATGGCGTATTCGGTCACCGCCGCCAGTGCCTGACGCACCTCGACGGCGTTGCGAGCGTCGATGTCGACGATCGGGATACCCTCACGCACCGACAGCGCTTCGCGCAGTTCGGCGATCGGGAAACGCGGGGCGTTCGGGAAACGGTTCACCGCGATCAGGAACGGCAGCCCGCGCGCCTCGAAGAAGTCGACGGCGGCGAAGCTGTCTTCCAGCCTGCGGGTGTCGATCAGCACCACCGCGCCGATGGCGCCGCGGATCAGGTCGTCCCACATGAACCAGAACCGCTTCTGGCCGGGCGTGCCGAACAGGTACAGCACCAGGTTGCCCGGCAGCACGATGCGGCCGAAGTCCATCGCGACGGTGGTGGTCTCCTTCTCCGGCGTCTCGGCGAGATCGTCGATGCCGTCGGAGAAATGGGTCACCATCGCTTCGGTGCGCAGCGGAACGATCTCCGACACCGAGCCGACGAAGGTCGTCTTCCCGGCGCCGAAACCGCCCGCCACCACGATCTTCGTCGAGGCGACCCGTTGCTCGGGTGCCTGCTGGCGCGGTGCGCCCTCAGAGGCCACGGAGTCCACGCAAAGTCCTCTCCATCAGTGATCGGCGTTCGTCGTAGCTCGCCTGCTCGGTCAGCGTCGAGTGCACTCGAAGTATCCCGCCCACAACGAGATCGCCGATCATCACCCGGACCATACCCAGTGGGCGTGACAGGTATGCCGCGATCTCGGCTACCGAGAGGCGATGTGTGGCCAGGCGCACTATCTCACTTCGTAGATCGCCTGCGGGCCATTCCAGGTGTGCGGTATAGGAAACCGTCTCCACGACCGCCTCCAAGGGCAGCGCGATCGCGGGTTCGGTGCGGCCTGCGGTCAGGGCATATGGCCTGACGCGTGTGGTCGGCCGGATTTCGGATCCGTACGGGCTCGACATCTCACCTCAGCCGGCGGAGCGGGCGGTGGCGGTGACCGCCGAGCCCACCCGGTCGACGAGCAGTGCCATCTCGTAGCCGATACGGCCGATGTCATGGCTCTTGTTGGCCAGAACCGCCAGGTGCGAACCGTTTCCGACGCTCATCACCAGCAGATAGCCGCGCTGCATCTCGACGATCGACTGCATCACCTTGCCGCCGTCGAACAGCTGCGCCGCACCGGTGGACAGGCTCGCCAGGCCCGCGGTCACCGCCGCGAGTTGTTCGGCGCGGTCCGCGGGTAGATGCGGGCTGGTCGCCTGCAGCAACCCGTCGGCCGAGACCAGCACCGCGTGCGAGACGCCGGGCACGTCCCGGGTGAAGCGGGCGACCAGCCAGTTCAGATTCTCGTCTGTGGGGTGCGCGTTGCTCATTCGAGGCCTCCGTCGTTGTACTGGATCTCGGCACGGCCACTGCGGACGCCGCTGAGATGTCGGGTCAAGTTGTTGCGGATCTCCTCGGGATCGCGGGCGCCCGCTTCCTCGGCTGGTGCCAGTCCGCCGGGCACCAGCTGTGCGCCCGGTTTACGGATCGGCAGTCCACCGGAGGTGCGTGCGGAGGTCGGTGGCTTGTCCGCACTGGCCGCCGCCGTCCATCCCGCGTCGCCGGGGGAGCTCCATGATGCCCCGTTCGACGCGGATTCGCTTGCGGCTGTGGAAGGTTCGACGAGCCACTCGGAAACCATGCGCTGATAGATCGGCGTCGGCGCCTCACCGTTGACCGGCTGCAACCTGGTCGAGGAGGTGGGCACGGGGTCGGCAGCGGTGTCCTCGACGGGCTCGGCCGGCTCGGGTGGTGCTTCGTCGAGCGGTTGCAGGCGCGCGGAGGAATCCTGGCGCTGCTCGTCGACCGGTTGCACGACGGCGGACGGGTTCTCCTCGGACCGGTCGGTGTCCGAGCCGCTGCCGTCGAGCGAGTGGAGGCCGGCCGGCTGGGCGGTGTCCGGGCCGGAGCTCGAGCCGCTGTCGAGCCGATGGAGATCGGCCGAGAACGCCGGATCGCGGCGATCGTCGAGTGATCCCGAGTGGGATCGCTGTGTCGCGTCGTCGGTGTCGGCGCGGCTGCCGCCCGATCGTTGCGGGAGAGCCGACGGTGTCGCGTCGGCCGGGTCGCGGCGCCCCTCGGAAGGTCGCGGGTCGGGCGAGGCCGGACCGCTGTCGAGCGAGCGCGGGTCGGCCGAATCGGTGCGAGCGCCGCCGAGCGGTTGCAGGCGCACGGGAGCGGCCGGGCTTTGTGCCTGACGCCCGTTCGAATCGTGCTGCGGCGCTTCGTCGGAGCGGTTGCGCGTCGGTAGGGGCCAGGCGGCCGTCGGCTGAGCCGTGGTCGGCCGGACGGGCGGCGGGACCTGCCAGGACGCGGACGGGGTGCGCTGGGGAAGCCCGGTGGACTCGGTCTTCGGCTCGGGGAGGTCCTCGACCGGGTGTTCGGCCCACAGCCCGCTCGGCGTCTCCTCGACCGGCTCGGGTTCCGGCGATGCCGACGGAACCCGTTGCGGCAGACCGGCCTTGGTGAGTGGCGCGCGGTACTCGCTGGCGTCGTAGGCGCCGGTTGTCGAACCGTATTGCGGCGGCACCAGCGGGTTCGCCACCGGGAGCAGCGGGTTCGGTGCGCCGACCGGCATGACCGGATTGGGTCCGGTGATGTCGGCGGCCGTGAGTCCCGACGGGACAAGCGAATTCGGTCCGGTCGACACCAGCGGATTGGGCCCGGTGGCCGGACCCGACGAGGGCGGCGGGGGCGCGACGAGCGCACTTGGCAGATGCACGCTCGCGGTGATCCCCGGCTGCGGCGCCGAACCGTTGGTGCGGCGCAGGCTCACCGTGATGGTGTGCCGCTTGGCGAGCCTGCCGACCACGAAAAGACCCATCCGGCGGGCGGTTTCGATGGTCACCTCACCACCGGAGGCGAGTCGCTCGTTGGTGGTGCGCAGATCGTCGGCCGACATGCCGAGGCCGCGGTCGGTGATCTCGATCAGGTACCCCCCGTCGACGGCCCGGCCCACGATCACGGCCACCGAGGTGCTCGGCGGCGAGTAGCGCAGCGCGTTGTCGATGAGCTCGGCGAGCAGGTGCTCGATGTCGACGGCCGACTCACCGGCGACCACGCCGTCGGGCACATTCCCGATCTCGACCCGCTGGTAGTCCTCCACCTGCGACACCGCGCTCCAGAGCATGTCCGACAGCGGTACCGGCGGCAGATGACCACGGCGCAGGGCGGTACCGGCGAGCACGAGCAGGTTGTCGCCGTTGCGGCGCATGCGGGTGGCGAGGTGGTCGAGACGGAACAGGGTCTGCAGGCGCGAGGGGTTGTCCTCGTCGTGCTCGAGTTCCTCGATGAGCGCGAGCTGCTGCTCGACCAGCGACTGGCTGCGCCGCGACAGCGTCTCGAACATGTTGCCGATCTGCAGGCGCAGTCGCGCCTGATCGGCGGCCAGGTTGAGGGCCTGCTCGTGCATCTCGTCGACGGCGCGGGCGAGCTGACCGATCTCGTCGGTGGAGTGCACGCCCACCGGCGCGATCTCCGGGGTCGCGCCGCCGCTGCGCACCACGGCGAGCTCGTCGGGCAGCTTCACGTGCGCCACCTCGAGCGCGTCGCGGCGCAGCCTGCGCACCGGCACGACCAGCGTTCGCGCCACCGCGAGCGCCAGCGCCAGACCGGAGAGCAACATGCCGAGCACCAGGGTGGCCTCACGCAGCGCGGCGGTCTGGGCGGTCGAAGTGTTGAGGTCGAGGGTCTTGTCGATCTCGTCGAGCAGACCGGAGATGGTCGCCGCGTAGGTGTCGGCGCTGACCTGCAGGGTGTTGAGCACCGCCGCGTTGGTCGTCGGGTCGCCGTTGTTCTGGCTGAACACGCTGATCCTGGTCTGGACCGCGTCGAGCAGCGAGGCCATGCTGCCCGCGTTGCCGGGCAGGATCATCGCGTAGGTCTTGATCATGGTCTGCTCGGAACCGAGCTCGACCAGCATCCGCGCGCGAGCGCTCTGGCTCGTTCCCGCGTCGGGCGACACGACCAGCGTGCGTTCCCGGGTGAGCACCCGCCGCGCCTGGTGCAGCGCGGTGAGCTGCAGGAAGTAGCGCTGCACGACGTAGTCCTCGACCACCGGGGTCTTGGCGAGGGCGTTGCCGATGCGTTCACCGATCTCGTCGGTCTGTTCGCCGACCATCGCGGGCGAGCCGCTGCGCACCGTATTGCGCAGCGTGGCGCCGGTGGTGGTCGCGGCGGTGAGTTCGTCGGCGACGGCCCGATCGATGCTTGCCATGCGCAGCGCGCTCTGCACCTCGGCGAGGGCTTGGTCGTAGGTGGTGAGCGCGGCGTCGGTCTGTGGGTCGGCGATCGCACCCCAGTTGGCGGTCGCGGCGACGGCGAGTTGTTCGGTGGCGGTGGCGAATTTGACGACGGGCCGGATGACGGCGGCCTGTTCGGTCGCCGCACCGAGTTGGGTCATGGTCTCTAGTTCGGCATTGATGCGCAGCACGGCGAACGTGGTCGCGAGCATCACCGGCAGCACGAGAACCACACCGACCTTGCGCGTTACCGACCAGTTCGACAGGCTGAATTGCCAGGAGCGCGATGCAGGTTCCATCCGCGTGCGTTGCCTCTGCTTCCACGTGTGACCCCGGCCCGCGCGGGGGAGGTCGCGGACCGATGCGAGCGCAGAACCAACTGAAGGTCTTCTTTTATCGCAGGAAAGATACCGTGCCGGGTGGTCAACGGCAATCCGGGCAGGACGGCCCGAAATCGCCGAATATGTGCTGACGCAACGCCGACCACCGCCACCCTCTCAGTACGTTCTCAGTCGCTGACGGCAAACTGAGCACATGCGCATTCTGGTTGTCGACGACGATCGTGCGGTGCGGGAATCACTGCGCCGATCACTGAGCTTCAACGGCTACACCGTCGACCTGGCCGTCGACGGCATGGACGCTTTGGAGAAAGTCACAACAGCCAGGCCCGATGCGCTCGTTCTCGATGTGATGATGCCCCGTCTGGACGGACTGGAAGTGTGCCGCAGGCTGCGCAGTACGGGCGATGATCTGCCGATTCTCGTTTTGACCGCGCGCGATTCGGTCTCCGAACGCGTGGCCGGGCTCGACGCGGGCGCCGACGATTATTTGCCGAAGCCTTTCGCGCTGGAGGAATTGCTCGCGCGTTTACGCGCTTTGCTGCGCAGGCGGGCGCCCGATCTCGGCGAAGCATCCGAAGCGATGGTGTTCGCTGATCTGTCGCTGGACCCGGTCACTCGCGAAGTTTCGCGCGGCGAACGTTCGATCAGCTTGACTCGTACCGAGTTCTCGCTGCTGGAGATGTTGATGGCCAATCCCCGCCGGGTGCTCACCCGGGGGCGGATCCTGGAAGAGGTGTGGGGTTACGACTTTCCCACCTCAGGCAACGCGCTCGAGGTCTACATCGGCTATTTGCGGCGCAAAACCGAGGCCGACGGCGAGGAACGCTTGATCCACACCGTGCGCGGCGTCGGGTACGTGCTGCGCGAGACCCCTCCCTAGGCCGCGGACATGGCACACAAGGAACCGGTGGTCGCCGGACTCGGCCGTCCGCTCGACCCCGGCGAGATGCGCCCACCGATGCCGCTCACGCGCTCGGTGTCGCTGCGCTGGCGGGTCACCCTGCTGGCTGCCTCGGTAGTGCTGATCGCGGTGGCCGTCACCTCGATCGCGGCCTACGCGATGGTCGCGCGCGCCCTCTACGCCGACGTCGACGCTCAGCTCGAGGCGCGTGCGGCGACCATGATCAACAACAATTTCGAGTCGATCGGATTCCAGTCGATCGTGCTCGCCGGGTTGTACTCCAACGAGGTCGGCGTCGCGCTGATCTATGCCGACCACAAGCCGTATATGCCGCCGCAGCAGACGATTCCGCCGGTCGGCGCCCAGGAACTGGCGGTGGCCGACGGCAAGCTCAACTCCTCGCTGCGCACCGTCGGTGACCAGCGCGTCCTCGCGGCGCGCACGCACAGCGGCGCCACGCTCATCATCTCCCAGAAGCTCTACCGCACCCGCGAGGTGCTCGACCGGCTGGCCTGGCTGCTGTTCGTCGTCGGCGCCTGCGGTGTGGTGCTCGCCGCCGCGGCCGGTACCGCTGTCGGCCGCACCGGTCTTCGCCCGATCGCGCGCTTGACCGCCGCGACCGAGCGGGTCGCGCGCACCGACGACCTCACCCCGATCCCGGTCACCGGCGACGACGAATTGGCGCGGCTCACCGAGAGTTTCAACACCATGCTGCGCGCCCTGGCCGAGTCCCGTGACCGGCAGCGCCGCCTCGTCGCCGACGCCGGACACGAGCTGCGCACCCCGCTCACCTCGCTGCGCACCAATATGGAACTGCTCATCGCCTCGAGCAGGCCGGGTGCGCCACGGGTGCCCGACGACGACATGGTCGAGCTGCGAGCCGACGTGGTCGCCCAGATCGAGGAGCTGTCCACGCTCGTCGGCGACCTCGTCGACCTGGCCCGCGAGGACGCCCCGGAAACCGTCTACGAGCGGGTGGATCTCGGCGAAGTGGCCGAGCGGGCGCTGGAACGCGCGCGGCGGCGTCGCGCGGGGATCACCTTCGTCGCCGACCTGCGCCCGTGGTTCGTCTACGGCCACGAGGCAGGCTTGGAACGCGCGGTGCTCAATGTGCTCGACAACGCGGCCAAGTGGAGCCCGCCCGACGCGGTCGTGCGGATCACCATGCGCCCCGCGGGCCCGGGACTGCTGGAGCTCGCCGTCGCCGATGCGGGCCCCGGCATTCCGCCGGGCGAACGCGAGCTGGTGTTCGAACGCTTCTACCGGACCACCGCGTCCAGGTCGATGCCCGGTTCCGGGCTCGGGCTCGCGATCGTGAAACAGGTGGTGACCAAGCACGGCGGAACCATCGCCATCGACACCTCCGACCGGGGCGGCGCCCTGGTCCGCATCGTCCTGCCCGGTGAGGCGGCGCCCGTGGCAGTGGAACCGGACGAGACGCCGTGAACCGAGTCTCGGGCAACTGACGGGCCGGTCTCAGGCGCTTCTCAGTAGCCGTCGCCAAGCTTGTCGGCAAGTGTGAGAGAAGGTGACCATGAACGACGATCCCCAGCAGCGGCCCGCCGACCACCCCCTCGGCGGCCACGGCCCGGGACAGGCGGATCACCCCGCCACCGTGCCGGGTAGCCACCCGTATGGGCCCGCGCAGCACGGCTACGGACCCCAGCCGTACGCCCAGCAGCCCTACACCGCCCCGCCCGCGGCCCCGCGAAAGCCGTTGCGGCTCGGGTTGATCGCCGGAGCCACCGCGCTGGCGCTGGTGAGCGGCGGCGTCGGCGGTGTGGTCGGCGTGCTCGCCGCCGACTCCGATCCGGCGCCGGTGACCAACGCGCTCGAGGCGCCACGACCCGAGGTGAACAACGCCGCCAACGCGCCCGCCGGGTCGACCCAGGCGGTGGCGCAGCGGGTGCTGCCCAGCGTGGTGATGATCAAGGTCGCGGGCACCCGCGCGTCCGGCGAGGGATCGGGGGTCGTGCTGTCCTCGGACGGGCTGATCCTGACCAACAACCACGTCGCCGCGGGCGCCGGATCGGGGGCGAAGATGGAGGTGGTGTTCAGCGACGGCAGCACCGCGCCCGCCACCATGATCGGCGCCGACCCGGTGTCCGACCTGGCCGTCATCAAGGCCGACAAGACCGGCCTCACCCCGATCGAACTGGGCACCTCTGACGGACTCGCGGTGGGCCAGCCGGTGATCGCGATCGGTTCGCCGCTCGGCCTGGCAGGCACCGTCACCACGGGCATTGTCTCGGCGCTCAACCGGCCCGTCTCGACCAGCGGTGAGGGCACACCGAGCCAGGTGAACCCGGTCATCGACGCGATCCAGACCGACGCCGCGATCAACCCGGGCAACTCCGGCGGCGCGCTCGTCGACGGCCAGGGCAAGCTCATCGGCATCAACACCGCCATCGCCAGCCTCGGCGGCGAGATGACGGGCGCGCAGAGCGGATCCATCGGCCTCGGCTTCGCCATCCCGGTCGACCAGGCGCGCCGCGTGGCCGACGAACTCATCAAGACCGGCAAGGCCACCTATGCCCAGATCGGGATCAAACTGCGTCCGCTCGACACGGCCGCCCGGGTGCTCGAGGCGACTCCGGACGGGCCTGCCGCCAAGGCCGGCATCCCCGCGGGCGCGATCATCACCCGCCTCGACGATCGGCCCATCGATTCCGGCGACGCGCTGATCGCCGCCGTCCGTTCCCGCCAGCCAGGAGACACCGTGAAGATCACCTACACCGACGAACAGGGCGGAAACGCCAAGACCGTGGACGTCACGCTCACGGCCGCCGCGGCGGAGAGCGGTCGATGATGCGATCGAACGCGGCACTGTCGTGCGTAGGCGCTACGGTGATGACCATGGACATCGATGCTCCCGTGGCAGGGCGGGCACTTGTAGTGGTCGTCGACGACCGGACGGCGCACGGCGGCGTCGACTCGCTCGGCCCGCTCGTCACCGAATTGCTCAACGAAGCGGGCTTCCTGGTCGACGCCTCGGTGACCGTGCAGGCCGACGAGGTCGAGATCCGCAACGCGCTCAACACCGCCGTCATCGGCGGTGTGGACCTGGTGATCTCGGTCGGCGGCACGGGTATGTCGCCGCGTGATGTCACCCCCGAGGCCACCGCCCAGGTGCTCGACCGGGAACTGCCCGGCATCACCGAGGCGCTGCGCGCGTCGGGCCGCGTGGCCGGCTCGCTCGACGCGGGTCTGTCGCGTGGGGTCTCCGGCATTTCCGGCAGCACCCTCGTGGTGAACCTGCCGGGCACCCGCTCGGCGGTGCGCGACGGCATGGCCACCCTCGGCCCGCTGGCGAGCCGGGTGATCGGCGAACTCTCCGGTCTGGACGAGTGATTCGATGAACGCGTCGGACAGCACATCGCCCGAGGAGCGCGAGGCCGCGCGGCGCAAGGCCGCCGAAGCGGCCCGGCTCGCGCGGATCTTCGGCGATGTGCTGCCCGAAACCACCGCTGACGAGCGCGGGGACGGTTCGCGCGGTTCCGACGACGACGAGTGGCTGCGTTCGCAAATACCGCCGCACCACGGGTGACCGCCCCGTTATCTGCCTTTCCCGCTACGTGATAGCCAACCGGGGTTAATCCAGTATTAACCCATTGCGAAGCGGCTACATTTTCCGAGGACCACACTTCACGTGTGGTCCTTTGTCGTATAAGCGACGGTTTGCGGTCCCGAAAGCGGAGCTGTCCATCCCACTTGACAAACCTGAAGGTCAGGGCATTTATGCATGTCAAAGCATGTGGCGATGTATGAACTTGTGTGGGGTGTCACAGTGAAATTTACGAACTCTACGGTTGCTGGAACTAGAACGCAGCGTTTAATGTTCGCCATCCAGACCCACCACAATCGGTCCCCGCAGTACTCAACTTCTGTGCGTTGAACATCCGGTGCAGCCCTACCTTCGGGTAGCTCCGCCGACCCCGGCCGTATCGCCGAAATAACAGTCGGTTACGTAACGGCAACAAAGGGGCGACACACTGAGCTGGGCCTGTGAGGTCCACCCGTCCGGTCACGAAAGTCGAGACCGGCTGTTAGAGAACACTGATGAGGGGAAGTATGAGCGAGAACCGCACCACCGGTGTGCGCCGCGGCGCCCGTGCCGCGGGCGTCGGCGCTGCCGCGGCCGCCATGGCCATCGGCCTGCTGTCGACCGGTGCCGCCAACGCAGACACCTTCGTACCGTTGCCGGACGGTCAGAAGGCAGGCCCCGGGGTGACCATCACCCGTACCGGCGGGAGCGCCCTGATTTCGCCGTCGATGGCGGCCAACGGCGCAGGTCGCGTCGTGTGGGTCTCGGGCTCGGCCATCGCCGACGTCACCGCGACCCCCGAGGGTGAGGCTGGCCCCTGGAACGGCCCGAGCGGCCGCGACGGCTCCAACAACTCCTCCACCCACGGCACCTCCCAGCTGAACACCGGCTACATCGTCGGTTGCCAGGTGAGCATCGCCGACGACGCGATCGGCGCCGGTGTGTCCGGTGGCGTGAGCACCGGCGGCGTCAGCGCCGGCGGTTCGATCGGCGTGAACCTCGGCCCGGGTGAGGTCAAGTTCGTGCAGATCAGCTCGAAGGACATCCTCAAGGCGGGCGTCTACGCGATCGATTACCAGGACGCGGAAATCGAGATCCAGGGCTGCGCCGGTTACGCGCAGGCCCGGGCCTACACCGTGGTCGAGATCATCGGCGACCACTACTCGAAGACCACCCTGTACGGCGCGCCGTTCAGCATCGGCTGACATCGCTCGAGCCTGTACGAATCCTCTTCTCGCTACGGCGATCTCACTCCTCGAGGGACAAATCCTATGATCAACCGTAAGTTCATGGCGCGGATGGCGGGCGTCGGCGCCGCGGCCACCGTGGCTGTCGGCCTGTTCTCCACGGGCGCGGCCAACGCCGATACCTTCGTGCCGCTGCCCGGCGGCCACATCACCAAGACGCTGTCGGACGGCACCGTCGTCGACATCAGCCTGGTCGGCGAGTCCGCGCTCATCAGCCCGTCGATGGGTTCCACTCCGGTCCACCGCAACGCGTGGGTCTCCGGTAGCGCCCAGGTCAGCGTCTCCGACGGGGGCAGCGGCAAGATCTACCCGGGTTACACCGTCGGTTGCCAGGTGAACATCGCCGGTGGCGGTGTCTCCGGTGACGGCTCGGTCGAATCCGACTGGGAAGGCAACGCCTCCGGTGGCGTCGGCACCGGCGGCGAGCTCTCGCTCGGCCCCGGCCAGGCGAAGTCGTTCTACGTTCTCGACATCGAGAAGGCCGACGACTACGGCAACGAATCGCACAGCAAGAACAACAAGTTCAAGAACGGCAGTGGCTCGGTGACCTGGTCGGACACCACCATCGGCCTGTCCGGCTGCGCCGGCTACGCGCAGGCTCGTGCCTTCGTGAGCGTCGAGGTCGAGACCGACAATGTGATCAGCTGGGTCACCCTGTGGGGCCAGCCCTTCAGCCTCGGCTGATCTGTTGTCCCGCCTCCCCGCGAATTCAGGCCAGACCTGGGCGCGGGGAGGCTTGCGTCGGCGGCCAGACCAGGATGGTGGCGGGGTCAGCCCGTCCCCGGCGAGTTACCCATGTTGGTGCGAGATCAGCTGATCGGTAAGCGAAAGGGCCCGTGCGTGTGCACGGGCCCTTTCGGCGTTCGCTGGACATAGCCAAGGGCTCTCATTATGTTTGTTGCGAATCGACTGCTCTCGCGGTCGGATTCATCCGCGTTTCGTTCGCCGATCGGCTCAGCTCGCGCCGATTCGGTGACCGCAGGCTTCTCGATCCACCTCCCGGCAGGACTGGCTGTCCTGTTGCCAGCGGTGCTGTGCCCTTGAGGCACACCTCAGCTGGGGCCGGGTGCGTTACAGATATCGACCTCGATGGTCGAGGTCGATTTTGCGTATACCTCGAGGGGAACAATGAGCGAGAACCGCACCAATCGTGTGCGCGGCGCCTGGAGCGCAGGCGCCGCGGTGGCGGTGGCGATCGGCCTGCTGTCGGCCGGTGCCGCCAACGCCGATACCTTCGTGCCGCTGCCCGACGGTCATAAGGCAGGCCCCGGTCTGAGCATCACCCGCGTGGGCGAGAAGGCGACCATCTCGCCCTCGCTCGCCGCCAACGGCGCGGGCCGGGTGGCCTGGGTGAGCGGCAGCGTCGTGGCCGATGTCCAGCAGACACCGGAGGGCGAGCCCGGGCCGTGGAACGGTCCGTCCGGTCGTCCCGGCTCCAATAATTCGTCCACACACGGCACTTCGCAGCTCAATACCGGTTACATCGTCGGCTGCCAGGTGAGCATCGCCGACGACGCGATCGGTGCCGGTGTGTCCGGTGGCGTGAGCACCGGTGGCGTCAGCGCCGGTGGTTCGATCGGGCTCAACCTCGGTCCGGGTGAGGTGGCGTTCGCGCAGATCAGTTCGAAGGACATCACCAAGCCCGGCGTCTACGCCATCGACTACCAGGACGCCGAGATCCAGGTGCAGGGCTGCGGCGGTTACGCCCAGGCCCGCGCGTACACGGTGGTCGAGATCATCGGCGACCACTACTCCAAGACCACGCTCTACGGCATGCCGTTCAGCATCGGCTGAGCCGGACGACCGCCGAAAATCCTGCCAGCTCGATCGAATTCACCCTCGAGGGGTCTACTGAGATGATCAATCGCAAGATTATGACGCGGGCGGCGGGCGTGGCTGCCGCCGTGTCCTGCACCATCGGGCTGTTCTCCGTCGGCGCCGCCCATGCCGACACCTTCGTGCCGCTGCCCGGCGGCGAGATCACCAAGACGCTGTCGGACGGCACCGTCGTGAACATCAAGATGGTCGGCGAATCCGCAACCATCAGCCCGTCGATGGGTTCGACTCCGGTGCACCGCAACGCGTGGGTGTCGGGTAGTGCCCAGGTGTCGGTGTCCGGTGGTGGTGACGCATCGGGCGGCAAGATCTACCCCGGTTACACCGTCGGCTGCCAGGTGAACATCGCCGGTGGTGGCGTGAGCGGCGAGGGCGAGGGTGCGGTCGACGACGCGGGCGCAGGCACCGGCGGCATCGGCACCGGTGGCGAGCTGTCGCTCGGACCGGGCCAGGCGCAGTCGTTCTACGTGCTCGATCTCGAGAAGGCCGACGACTACGGCAACGAATCGCATTCCAAAAACAACAAATTCAAGGGTTCCAACGGCTCGGTGACCTGGGCCGACGAAACCATCGGCCTGTCCGGGTGCGGCGGGTACGCGCAGGCGCGCTCGTTCGTGAGTGTGGAGGTCGAGACCGACAATGTCATCAGCTGGGTGACGCTGTGGGGCCAGCCGTTCAGCCTCGGCTGAGCGGGGACGGGGGCCGCTCTCTTCCGGGCGGCCCCGATTCCCCTGCGCGGTAGAAGGTTCGGTGTTCGGCGGTATCACGCTCGTTGTCGGAGTGTGTCAATGGAACACCACGGTGAGCGCCGTGCGTAAGGACGCTCCGGCCACCGCGGTCGCGTACTCGGTGGCCAGCGCGACGAGTACCACCCGTTCCGCACGTCGATCGGCGGTCGCGGTGACGAGCACGACCGCGGCATCTTTCGCCAGAGTGCGTGCCGGTGCATCGGTACCCGACCCGCCGACGTCGTCGACGCCGACCACATCCACGCGGTCGCCCGCGCGCAGCACCTCGGCCACCGCTGAATCGGCCAATCGGATCGGCACGATGCGGGCGTCGTCGGTGCCCGCCGCAGCCGCGGCCAGGCGAGGACCGATCACCCGCAGATCGGTGAACGTCTCACCCGCGCGCATGGCGCCGGTGAGGGTCGCACCGAGCAGGGGAGCTGTGTCGGCGGCGAAACCGGTGGGCAGAGTTCGGCTTTCGTGGCGATCGACCCGCACATCGTCGGCGGTGAGTACCCGTCCGGGTGACAGATCGTGGGCGGCGACCACCACCGGTTGCCATGCCCGACCCGGGTCGCCGCGCACGAACAGGACGATGGCGACGACGGCGAGCGCGGCGGCAATGATACGCCGCGCCAGCAGAACATCGGCCCAGGCCGGGCGATTACCGAGAGCGAACCGCCAGGAGCTGCCACGTCCCAGGTCGGCAAGGCTGCGAGTCATGCCCGAAGCCTAGGAACGCGGCGACAGCACCGACAACGGCGAAAAGGCCGCCTGTGGACAACTCGGGGGTGTGGAGAACTTTTCGCTCAGCTCGCGGCGGCGGGAGCGGCGGCGCTCGACGTCGACCCGCTCGACGAGGAACTGCCATTGCCGTCCGAGGACTTCGCCGGCTCGCTCGCGGTGGACGCGCCACCACGGCTGTCGGTGCGGTAGAAGCCGCTGCCCTTGAACACAATCCCGACCGAGTTGAACAGCTTCCGCAGCTTCCCCGTGCACTGCGGGCATTCCGTCAGTGAATCCTCGGAGAAGGACTGAACGATGTCGAAGCGGTTGTCACACTCGGTGCACGCGTACGAATAAGTTGGCACAGGATCCTCCGCAAGTCTCGTCGATCTAGCACTCTACCGCCGACACTGCCAACCTCGCCAATCGCCTTTTCATTCCGCCGCTCACGCGCGGGGATCACTCAGCTCGCTCAGGCCCGCCTCGGGCGTCAACGCCCAGCCCATCCGATGGTCGTGCGGTTCCTCGGGCAACTCGACAACCAGCTCGACGTCACGGACCACCGCGATCAACCGCGCGCCCGCACTCGCCAGGCCGAGGGTGCGGTCGTAGTACCCGGCGCCGCGCCCGAGGCGCACGCCGCGCCGGTCGACCGCGAGCGCCGGGACGAGGATCGTGGCGGCCTCGGCGACCACCGGTGGCGGCAAGGTCTCGGTGGTCGGTTCGAGCAGGCCGTAGCGCGCGGGGCGCAGCGAATCGGCGCCCGCGTAGCGCGCCCAGCTCAGCGGTCCCGGCGCTCCGGTGACGGGCAGCAACACTGTGGCGCCGCGCTCGCGCAGCGCATCGAGCATGCGCAGATCGCCCGGTTCGGTCTTCGTCGGCACGTAGGCGCACACCACCTCATCGGCCCCGGCCAGCAGGGCCGCGGTGGCCGCGAGGGCACTCGCCTCACGGGCGTGTTCGGCGGGTCTCACGGCGGCCCGGGTGGCCAGGATCTCACGTCGCCACGCATATTTCGTGCGCTCACCGGGCATCTCCACAGCGACCACCCTAAGCTCTTGCCGACGCCGGATCGTCGCGACGGGCGATCGGACGGCACGCTGAATGGATAGGGTATGCGCATGACAGACAAGACTTCCGGTTTCCGCACTGCGGTTGTCCCCGCGGCCGGACTCGGAACGCGGTTTCTGCCTGCGACCAAAACGGTGCCCAAGGAACTGCTGCCGGTAGTCGACACGCCCGGCATCGAACTGGTCGCCGCCGAGGCCGCGGATTCCGGTGCCGACCGCCTCGTGATCGTCACCTCGCCGGGTAAGGACGGCGTGGTCGCCCACTTCGTCGAGGACCTCGTCCTGGAGAGCACCCTCGCCGAGCGCGGCAAGTTCGCGCTGCTCGAGAAGGTGCGCAAGGCGCCGGGCCTGCTCGACGTCACCTCCGTCGTGCAGGAGGAGCCGCTCGGTCTCGGTCATGCCGTCGCCCAGGCCGAGCCCGTCCTCGACGCCGACGAGGACGCGATCGCGGTGCTGCTGCCCGACGACCTCGTGCTGCCCTGCGGTGTGCTCGAGACGATGAGCCGGGTCCGTCGTGAGCGCGGCGGCACCGTGCTGTGCGCGATCGACGTGCCGAAGTCGCAGGTCAGCGCCTACGGCGTGTTCGACGTGGAAGACCTGGCCGAGGGCGCGGAGGCCGATGTGCTCCGGGTGCGCGGCATGGTCGAGAAGCCCGACCTGGCCGACGCGCCGTCGACGCTGGCCGCCGCCGGTCGCTACCTGCTCGACCGCGCGATCTTCGACGCCCTGCGCCGCATCGAGCCCGGCGCGGGCGGCGAGTTGCAGCTCACCGACGCCATCGCCCTGCTCATCGCCGAGGATCACCCGGTCCATGTGGTCGTCCATCGTGGGTCGCGCCACGATTTGGGCAACCCGGGCGGTTATCTTCGAGCTGCCGTCGATTTCGCCCTCGAGCGGGACGAATACGGGCCGCAACTGCGCGAGTGGCTGAAGTTCCGGCTCAGCCCGGAATGGGACCCGCAAGCGCCGGTCGCGTAAAACGATGGGAACCGGCGAAGCCGTCGCCGATACACACAGGAGCTCGATGCGCTCGGTTGAGGATCAGCTGATCAAGGTCACCGCGGCAGCGGTCGCGCCCCGGCCGGTCCGGGTGGCGATTTCCGAGGCCCAGGGTTTGCTGTGCGCCGAGGACGTGGTCACCGAGCGGCCGCTGCCCGGCTTCGACCAGGCCGCCATCGACGGCTACGCGGTGCGCAGTGTCGATGTGAGCGCCGCCGGTGCCGAAGTGCGCGACGAAGAGGGCGAGCTCATCGACCTCACCCTGCCGGTGGTCGGCGAGGTGGTCGCGGGTTCGCGTCAGCCGATCCGGCTGCAACCGAGGCAGACGGTGCGCGTCGACACCGGCGCGCCCATGCCGACGCTGGCCGACGCGGTGCTCCCGGTCGATTTCACCGACGGTGGCCGGGCCAGGATCAAGGTGTTCGAGCCGGTGCGCTCCGGCGATTACGTGCGCCGCGTGGGCGACGACGTACAGCCCGGTGACGTGGCGGTTCGCGCCGGAACCATCATCGGCGCGGCCCAGGTGGGCCTGCTCGCCGCCGTCGGCCAGGACAAGGTGCTGGTGCATCCGCGCCCCCGGCTGTCGGTGATCTCCATCGGTGGCGAACTGATCGATATCGACCGCACACCCGGCCCCGGCCAGGTCTACGACGTGAACTCCTACGCGCTGGCCGCCGCCGCACGTGACGCGGGCGCCGACGTGAACCGGGTCGGCATCGTCAGCGCCGACCCGCGCCGCCTGCGCGATGTGGTCGAAGGTCAGCTGGTGCGCTCGGAGGTCGTGGTGATCGCGGGCGCGGTCGGCGGCTGGGCCTCGGAGCAGGTGCGCGAGGCGCTCGACGGACTGGGCGAGCTCGAAGTGGACCGGGTCGCCATGCACCCCGGGTCCGTCCAGGGCTTCGGACGGCTCGGGCGCGACGAGGTGCCGACCTTCCTGCTGCCGTCGAACCCGGTGAGCGCGCTCGTGGTGTTCGAGGTGATGGTGCGGCCGCTGATCCGCATCGCGCTCGGGCGGCGTCAGCCGATGCGGCGAATCGTCAACGCGCGCACCATCACTCCCATCACCTCGATGCCGGGCCGCAAGGGCTACCTGCGCGCCCAGCTGCTGCGCGACGAGGCCACCGGTGACTACCTGGTGCAGCCGCTGGGCAACGGCAACGGCGGCTCCTCGCATCTGCTCGCGACGCTGGCCGAGGCCAACAGCCTGATCGTGGTGGAACCCGACGACACCGATTTCCGCACCGGCGACGAGGTGCGGGTCGCGTTCCTGGCGCAGCGCGGCTGAGAAGTGGAGTCCATGAACGTCTTCCGGGCCGGTCAGCATCCCGGGTGGCCTGCTCGTCTCGGTCCGGTGATCGTGGCGGGCGGCCAGGTCACCTTGCGGCCGGTGCGTTTCCGCGACGCCGCCGCCTGGAGCCGGATCCGGCTGCGCGACCGCGACCACCTCGAACCGTGGGAACCGACCGGCCGGGGCAGTTGGGAGGCACGCAACCACGCCTCCAACTGGCCGTCGCTGTGGACGAGCCTGAAGGCCGAGGCGCGGCGCGGGGCGATGATTCCGCTGGTCATCGAGGTCGACGGCCAGTTCAGCGGGCAGCTCACCATCGGCAATATCGTGCGCGGGGCGCTGCGGTCGGCCTGGATCGGATATTGGGTGGCCAAGGATCTGGGCGGCCAAGGGGTGGCGACGGCGGCGCTCGGGCTCGGGCTCGACCACTGCTTCGGGCCGGTCGGCCTGCACCGGGTGGAAGCCACCGTGCGGCCGGAAAACCTTGCCAGCCAAGCCGTTCTACGCAATGTCGGGTTCCGGGAAGAGGGTTTGCTGCGTCGTTACCTCGACGTCGACGGCGCCTGGCGTGATCACCTGCTGGTGGGCTTGACTGTCGAAGAGGTCATGGGCACCGTCGTAGATCGCCTGGTCAGGGAGGGTCGAGCGGCGCTGCCGTGAAAATTCTGTTACTCATGTGGCAGGTGTGCACGGCGCGCCTGCCACACGGGCGCGCGTGCCCGAATTAACCTACGGACGTCGGTAGTGCGTCCACGGATGGACAACACGTTGGCGGGGACGGGAGGTGATGACCGCGATGCCTAATTCGATCCTGTGGATCGGACTGGTCGTTCTGTGGGTATTCGTCCTGTTCCCGATCCTCGCGGACCGGCATCCCCGGATCCGCCGCACCACCGACGCCGCACTCGCCACGCGCGTGCTGCACCGTGGCGGGGCCGAACGACGGATTCGCATCGGGGCGGCGGGCGGACACGAGAGTGACCCCGACTATCGCCCCCGTGTGCTGACCAAGCGCACCCACCGTACCGATTCGGAGGATCGGATGACGACCGATGAGCCCGTCACCGAAGGCGATGACGAAAAGCCCACCGTCACAGCAGAACTCGACGACATCGAGCACGGCCCCGACGAAAAACCCGACAACGACGCCGAACTCACCGCCACCGAGGCCGACGACGCAGCGGCCGAACCGGATTCGGTCGAGGCCGCCGTGGAAGAGCCGCCGGTCTCGGCGCGCATCCCACCCGCACCACCCGCCCGCCTCGACGACCTGCCCGAACCCGCCGCGCTCGACGACGACGAGGACTTCGTGCCGTCGCGGCGCGGACGCGGCGGCTACGACCCCGAGGCCGACGCTATCGCCCGCGCCGCCCGCTACAGCTTCCGCCAGCGCGCGGTGCTCGGCCTCATCGTCGCCGTCATCCTGTTCGCGGCCTTCGGTCTGCTGCTGAACTCGATGTTCTGGTGGGCCTGCGGCCTGTCCGCCGCCGTGCTCGCCGGCTACCTGGCGTACCTGCGAAAGCAGGTGCACGTCGAGGAGGAGATCCGGCGCCGCCGCATGGCCCGCCTCGCGCGCGGCCGCACCCGCGAAACCACCACCGCCACCCCCGAGGCGGCCACCACGCGCCGCACCATGGACCGCGACACCGCTCGCGCCCTGCGCCGCCGCTCCACCCTGCTCGACACCGACGACGAGGACCCGATGTTCGAACACCTCGAAACCTTCGACCCGGCCACCGCCCGAGCCCTACGCCACCGGGTCACCGACCTCGGTCGAGCCGTCGGCGAATAACCGGCAAAACAGCAGGTCAGCACACCGATTCGGTATCCGGCCGCACCGCCTGATACAGTGTCACAGCGCGGTTCGCCAGAGCCGCACGGGGCTATAGCGCAGTTGGTAGCGCGTCTCGTTCGCATCGAGAAGGTCAGGGGTTCGATTCCCCTTAGCTCCACTCAGGCCTTTCACTTGTTCACGCAAGTGGAAGGCCTTTTCATGCCCGTGGACCGATGGGCTCGGGGTCAGCGGGTGAGCAGGGCGCGGATCTCGGCGGTGACCAGTGCCGGGTCCTGTTCGGCCATGAAGTGGCCTGCCTCGACCGTACGATGCCGCAGATCGGGGGCCCATGCTTTCCAGAGGGTGGTGGCGTCGTAGCCGAGGGCGGCACCCCAGTCCTGTTGCAGCACGGTGACCGGCATGGTGAGGGTGTTGCCCGCTGCCCGGTCGGCGTGATCGTGGTCGACGTCGGCGGTGGCCGAGGCGCGGTAGTCGGCGACGATGGACGGGACCGCTGCCCGGCTCGCGGCCAGGTAGGCGTCGCGGACCTCCGCCGGGAGGGCCTGCGGATCGAGGGTCCAGGCGTCGAGGAAGTAGCCGAAGAACTCGTCGGCCGTGGCCGTGATCATCCGTTCCGGAAGACCCGGCGGCTGCGCCATCAGATACAGGTGGAAGCCGACAGCACCGGCGGTCCCGTGCAGCGCATCCCACATGTCGAGGGTGGGCAGCACGTCCAAGCAGGCGAGGTGGGTGATGACCTCCGGGTGGTCCAGCCCGGCCCGGAATGCCACCAGCGCGCCGCGATCGTGCCCGACCAGCGCGAAACGATCGTGGCCGAGCGCGCGGGCCAGCGCCACGATGTCGGCGGCCATGACGCGCTTGCTGTAGGTGTCGCCGTCGTCGAGCGGCTTGTCGCTCGCGCCGTAACCACGCAGGTCGGGGCAGATGACGGTGTGTTCGGTCGCGAGGTCGGCGGCGACGTGCCGCCACATCAGACGGGTCTGCGGAAAACCGTGCAGCAGCACGATCGGGCTCCCCGATCCGCCGACGGCCGCCGAGAGTCGCACCCCGTCGGCTACCTCGACGAGGTGGGTCTCGAAGTGGGGGAAAGTCATGGTTGCTCCATTCGTTCGGTCCGGTCCAGAGTGCGGGCCGCGAATGAGCAACCGATGAGCGTCGGTACGGTACGTCGGGTGGAGATCGGTGTGTACGGGGCCGTGCGGGCGCTCGACGAGGCCGGTGCGCCGGTCGCGCTCGGTGGGCCGCGGCAGCGCGCCGTACTGGCCAGACTGGTCGCCGCCCACCGCCGGGTGGTTCCGGTCGACGTGCTGGTGGCAGACCTGTGGGACGAACCACCCCGCGACCCCGTCGGCACCGTACGCACCTTCGTCGCCGCGTTGCGCCGGGGCCTCGAGCCCGAGCGTGCCCCACGCACCCCGGCACGGGTGCTGGTCACCGAAGGGCCCGGCTACGCGCTGCGCCTGCCCGACGACGCGGTGGACGTGTGGCGCTTCGCCCACACGGTCGAAGCGCTCGGCGACGCGCCGCCTGCCCGGGTGGTGACCGGACTGAGCGAAGCGCTGAGCTGGTGGCGCGGACCCGCTTTCGCCGAAGCCGGCGACGCGCCGTGGGCGCTGGCGCCGCGCAGCCGGCTCACCGAACTGCGCTCGCTCGCGGTCGAGCGGCTGGCCGCTGCTCGGATCGGACTCGGTGACACGTCCGCCGCCGTAGCCGACCTGGACGCACACGTCGTCGAACACCCGTGGCGGGAAGACGCCTGGCACCTACTGGCGCTCGCGTTGTATCGAGCCGGTCGGCAGGCCGACGCGCTCACAGTGCTGCGGCGCGCGCGAACGATGCTGCGCGACCACCTCGGTCTCGAACCCGGCCCTCGCCTGGCCCGGCTGGAACAAGACGTCCTGCGCCAAGCCGGCTACCTGGATCGCAGCGGTGACGCGGCCCGGCTGTGGGCGCAGGCTACCGCCGCCTACGACAGCACCGTCTCCGACCGCGTCCGGCTCGAATCCACGGTCGGTTTGATGCGTGACCTGGCCGTCACCGGGGGTGCGGGACTCGATGCGGCACAGCGGCATCGCGCCGCGGCCGTCACCGCCGCCGAGCAACTCGGCGACCCGATCCTGACCGCACGCGTGATCGGCGCCTACGACGTGCCCGCCGTGTGGCCCCGCTCCGACGACCCGGCCCGGGCCCGGTCGCTGGTCCGCAGCGCCGAACGCGCGCTCGCCGCGATACCGGACGGGCCCGCCGCGCTGCGCTGCCGACTGCTGGCGACGATCGGGGTGGAGTCCCGCGGCGTCGACGCCGGACCGCGCGCCGAACGCGCCGCCCGCGAAGCCGAGCGTTCGGCGCGCGAAATGGGGGATGCGCCATTGCTGGCCTATGCCTTGAACGGTGTCTACATGCAGAGCTTCGCCCGTACCGGTCTGGCCGCCGAACGTGCCGTACTCGGAGAGCGTCTCCTGGCCCTCTGCGAGGAGCACGGCTTGGTACGGACCGCCGTCCTCGGTCACCTGATAAACTTGCAATCTGCTTGTGCCGCAACTGATCTCATGCTTGCCGACACTCATGCGCGGGCGGCCGACGAGTTGTCGGCCCGGCACGACCTGCCGCTGGTCGGTGTCTTCACCACCTGGTATCGGGCCCTGCGAATAGCGGTCACCGAGCCTTTCGAGCAGGCACGGTCCGCTTACCACCGCGCCGCCGAACTGCTGCCGGGGTCCGGGATGCCGGGGCTGGCCGATGGACTGCTGCCTCTGGCGCTGCTCGGTCTGCACCTTCAACACCACCGCCCGTTCCGGCCCGAGCCGGGCACGGAGTGGGGACCGGCGGAGCCGTGGATCCGTCCGCTGCTCCTGGCCGAAGCCGGCGACCTCGCGGCCGCGCGCCTCGCCCTGCGCGGCCTGCCCGATCCGCCGAGAGATCCGCACGCCGAAGCACTCTGGTGTGTCCTCGGCCGCGCCGCGCTGCTGGTCGGTGACCAGGACACCATCGCTCGCGCCCACGCCGCCCTGCTACCCGCGGCTGCCGAATCCGCGGGCGCGGCAGGCGGATTGTTCACGGCCGGCCCCGTCGCCGATTACCTCGCGGAACTGTCGGCGGCCCGGAACTGACGGCCGCGCGCAACCCGGCGATGGCGCTTGCCTCGCGAAAGTGCGCGCTCCTTCGGTTCGGCAAATCGCAGCAGCGCGGCGAGGATGTGGTCCGAGTCGTAACCCACCGGTCAGAGCAGGCTCGCGACGAGGCGTTGGCTGCGCTCGGTCATCGCCTCGGCGGAGTGCTGTGGGTGCTGTAGCCACCAATCGACCAGAGCCGCTACCACTCCGGTCCATACCGCGACCAGGGCGGATCTGTCGTCGGGGTCCGTCAGTCCTCGGTGTGCGAGGAACGCCGAGACGCCCTGCTCGGCCTGGGCGGCGATCCGGGCTCGGGCCGCTCGGGCCGCTTCCGCGGCGGGTCCGCTGTCGGGGTGGGAACGGTCGAAGACGACTTTCCAGTCGTGGGGGCGTGGTTCGAGGGCGGTGAAGATCGCGGCCAGTGTTCGCTCCGCCATCGCGAGGGTCGGTGTGGTGTCGATCGCCACGTCGATCGCATCGCCGAGGACGGTTCCGGCCCGCTGGACGCACGCCGTGTACAGACCGTCTTTGGATCCGAAATAGGTGTAGACGAGCGGTTTGGATACGTCCGCGCGCGCGGCGACCGTGCCGATCGACAGGCCCGCGTAGCCGACCCGGCCGATCTCCTCGGCCGCGAGGTCCAGGAGCTGAGCCTCACGCTCGGCTCGGGGGACTCCCTTGGTTCCCGCGCTGCTCGTCACGTCCCCTCCTTCGATGACTGTTGACGGCGATATGTACAACAAGTAACTTACCATTTGGTCAATTCGCTGGAGAGTCGCTGCGAGGCAGTCGGCCCCACTCACCTCCGAACCTGGGCAGGCGCAATGAACAATCCCGTGACGAAGGTTCTTCTCAATCCCGCACCTTCCGCCAAATCCGTGCTGGGTGCGGCTCTTTCGGGGCCGGTCGACCTCGGCGGGAAAGTTGTCGTGCTGACCGGGGCGTCGTCGGGGATCGGTGAGACCACCGCGCATCTGCTGGCGAGCCACGGTGCCCATATCGTCGCCGTCGCCCGCGATCGGGAGCGGCTCGATCAGGTCTGCGCCGACATCGCCGCCGCGGGTGGGAGCGCGCACGCGGTGCCGTGCGATATGACGGATGCCGATCAGGTCAGCGCACTGGCCACGACGGTGCTCGACCTGTTCGGGGTCCCGGACATCATCATCAACAACGCGGGACGCTCGATCCGGCGCACGGCGCTCGACGCCGCCGAACGGGCGCACGACTACGAACGGACCATGGCGGTCAACTACTTCGGGCCCGTCCGGTTGACGCTGGCGATGCTTCCCGCGCTGCGCCTGGTGAACCGCGGCCACATCATCAACATCGGTACCTGGGGAACCACCGCCGGGGTGATGCCGAAATTCAGCGCCTATCACGCCTCCAAAGCCGCCCTCGCCGCCTTCGGCCGCAGTGTCGGCGCGGAATGCCACGGCACCGGTATCAAGGTGACCACCATCGGATTCCCGCTCGTGCGCACGCCGATGATCAGTCCCACTGCCGAGTACGACAGCCAAGCGGCCCTCACCCCCGACCAGGCCGCGCAGTGGGTGCTCACCGCCGTCCGGGATCAGCCGGTCGAGCTGTACCCCGTCTACGCCGGAGTGCTCCGACTGATGTCGGCCCTTTCCCCGCGCCTCACCGACGCTGTCGTCCGAGCCGCCGGTATCTGAAGCCGGGGGTCAGAAGACCAGATAGCTGAGGCTCAGGAAGCGGGCCAGGCCAACGGCGGCCATGATCGCCAGCATGGCGGCGGCCTGGGTGAGGTCGCCGAGGGCGGGGGCGAAAGACTCGAGGGCGGCCAAGGCGGCTGTGGTGATGCCCAGGCCGATCAGTGCGAGGCCGCCGCCCTGATATTGGGCCGTGAACCAAGGGACAGCCGTGGTGCGGAAGGTGAGGCGGCGGTGTAGCTCGTTGGCTATCACCGTGCTCACCACGGAGCCCGCGACGTTGGCGCCGAGCGGTCCGAGGCCGGCGCAGGCCATGAACAGCAGCACGTACGCGATGTTGCTGACGCCACCGACCACCGCGAAGCGCAGCAGCTGGGCGACGGCGTGATCGCCGAACGCGAACCGGCGACCCCAGACGTACAGACGGGACCAGTCCGGCGCGGGGACGACGAGCGGACCGAAGACGGGGGCGATGGCGATGCTGTTCACGAGATGAACCGTCGCCCGAAACGCTGACGCGGACCTGACGCCGCACTGACAGACATCGCACACGCATGACGCCCAAGTGTGTCAGGGGAGGTGTCAGGTCGCCGTCAGTCCGGTGTCAGCCTGCCCGGCGACTGTTGTCGGCATGAACAGCACAGCAATCGCCGCCTCGGGGCTGCGGAAGTCCTACGGGGACAAGAAGGTTCTCGACGGCATCGACATCACCGTCGAAGCGGGCAGCATCTTCTCCCTGCTCGGGCCGAACGGCGCGGGCAAGACCACCACCGTCAATGTGCTCACCACGCTGCTTCAGGTCGACGCGGGCACCGCGCGGGTGGCGGGCCACGACCTGATGGCCGAGACCAAGGCGGTCCGTAAGGCCATCGGCGTCACCGGGCAGTTCGCCGCCGTCGACGACCTGCTCACCGGTGCGGAGAACCTGCGGCTGATGGCCGACCTGCACCGCCTGCGCGGTGCCGCGGGCAAACGGGTGATCGCCGACCTGCTCGAGCGTTTCGACCTGGTCGAGTCGGCGAACAAGCAGGCGGGCAGCTACTCCGGCGGTATGCGCCGCAAGCTCGATCTGGCGATGACGCTGGTGACCAAGCCGCGGATCATCTTCCTCGACGAACCGACCACCGGCCTCGACCCACGCAGTCGCCGCACCATGTGGGACATGGTGCGCGAACTGACCGACGAGGGCGTGACCATCTTCCTCACCACCCAGTACCTCGAGGAAGCCGATCAGCTGGCCGACAAGATCGCGGTGCTCGACCAGGGCCGCATCGTCGCCGAAGGCACCGCGAGCGAACTCAAGCGCCGAATTCCCGGCAGCCACATCGAGTTCCGCTTCACCGGTGCCGTCGAACTCGCTGCCGCCGCCCGTGCGCTGGCCGACTCCACCCCCGACGAGGATTCGCTCACCCTGAGCGTCCCCGGCGACGGCGGAACGAAAAACCTTCGCGCCCTGATGGATCAGCTCGCCGCCCACGACCTCGAGGCCGACGAGGTCTCCATCCACACCCCCGATCTCGACGATGTTTTCCTCGCCCTCACCGGGCGCGCAACCCAGGAGGCCGAAGCCCGATGAGCACCACCACGTCCAACCCGCTGTCCAGCGCACTGTTCGATTCGTCGGTCATGTTGCGGCGCAACTTCACCCACATCACCCGCAGCCCGGTGACCATCTTCAACGCCGCGCTGATGCCGGTGATGATGATGCTGATCTTCGTCTACGTCTTCGGTGACGCCTTCGATGTCGGCGAGAACTACATCGACTACGCGGTGCCGGGCATGCTCATGCTCGCCATCAGCTACGGCCTGTCCGGCACGGCGGTGTCGGTGAGCTCGGACATGACCAAGGGCGTCATCAACCGGTTCAAGGTGATGGATGTGTCGCGCGGTGCCGTGCTCACCGGGCATGTCGCGGCGAGCATCGTCACCAATGTGATCGCTTTGACGGCCGTGCTCGGCGTCGGTTTCGCGCTCGGTTTCCGGTCACCGGCGAGCGCGGTGCAGTGGCTCGGCGCGCTCGGTGTGCTGCTGGCGACCGCCTTCGCCGCCGCCTGGCTCACCGTCGCCCTCGGCATGGCCGCCAAGACCCCGGAGGCCGCGGGGATGTCGGTGGTTCCGCTGCTCATGCTGCCCTTCCTGAGCAGCGCGATCGTGCCCGCCGAGAAGATGGGCCCCGGCGTGCGGCAGTTCGCCGAGTACCAGCCCTTCACCCCGATCATCGAATCGGTGCGCGGTTTCCTGGCAGGCACGCCGTCGGGCGGCCACACCGTCGCCGCCTTCGCCTGGTGCGCGGGCTTCGCGGTGATCGGCTATGTGTGGTCGCGCTCGACCTTCAGCAAGCGAGTGTGAGCTCGACCAGTTCGGTGACATCCGACTCCGACCCACGAGCCACCGCCTCGGCGAAGTCCGCTTCGCCGAGGCTTCGGCGTGTCTGCTCCTCGATGCGGGCCGCGTCGGGCAGCGACAGGTCGGGCACGCCGCGGGTGACGGTGGCGGCACCGAGCAGGCGGGCGGCCTGCTCGGGTTGTTCGGCGCGCAAGGCCAGATCCGCGATCCCGACGAGGATCTGGGCCAGCAGCGCCGCGTGGCCGGCGCTCGATGCGGCCTGGAAGGCCGCGCGGTGGCTGGTCCGTGCCTCGTCGAGATCGGCGGCGAGATAGCCGCGCAGATCGTGGGCCATGGCGCTCACGACCGGTTGCCCGGCCTCGTCACCGAGCAGTTTCTGCGCCAGTTCCATCTGCTGTTGCGCGAGCACGGGTTGGCCGCTCCACCTTGCCAATTCGGCCCGAACGAGCGCGACCTCGGCCAGCGAGGTCGGCCAGCCGGTGCGGTCCGCGCACTCCTGCGCGTGCGCCAGCGCCGCCTCGCTCGCCTCGGTGTCGTCGAGCAGCCAGTACAGCTGGGCCTGGCGTGCGCGCATGCGTACCACGGCCTCGAGCGTGCCGACCTCGGTGACCACCGCGATCGCCTCGTCGAAAAGCGCGCAGGCGGCATCGAATTCGCCGCGCATGGCCGTGCGGTTGGCCAGCTCGGTCAGCGCGAACGACATCCCCCAGCGCTCGCCGATGACGCGGAATTCCGCGAGCGCCTGCTCGAGCAGTTCGTCGGCCGCGCGGCCCGGATGGCCGAGCACGGTGCGCAGCTTGCCCAGTTGCAGCCGGGCCAGTGCGCGCACCCACGGATCCTCGTCGGAGAGCAGCGATTCGAACGCGGGCAGATAGTGCTCGGGGCCGGCCAGGATGCGCTCCAGCGCACCGGCGAACCGCAGCGCGGGGTGTCCGCCCCGGCTGTCGCGGCCGTACCGGTTGGCCTTGCGGATCCATTCCCCGACCTCGTGTTCACCACCGCGACCACCGCTGAGGAAGTGCACGACCAGGGCATACACCGTTGCCCGTGTCTCGTCGTCCACGTCGCCGGACAGTTCGGCGGCGGCCAGGACGAACTCGGTTCCCTCGCCCTTGTAGCCGGCCAGCCACCAGTACCAGCCCGCCGCGGCGGCCAGGCGCATCGCGGCATCGGCGTCGGCGGCGGCGAGGGCCGTGCGCATGGCGACCGCGAGGTTGTCGTGGTCGGCCTCGAGTACGGCGAGCCAGTCGAGCTGCTCGGCGCGGCGCAGGTGCGGTTCGGCGGTGGCTGCCAGGGCGATGAAGTGCGAGATGTGCGTTCGGCGTGCGGATTCGGCGTCGCCCGCCTCGTCGAGGCGTTCGGCGGCGTACTGCTTGATGGTTTCGAGCATGCGGTAGCGCGGCTGTGGATTCTCGGACACCGTGAGCAGCGACTTCTCGGTCAGCGTGGTGAGGTGTTCGAGCACCTCCCGGTCCTGCACCGTCGCACTGTCGGCGCAGACGTGTTCGGCCGCTTCGAGACTCGCACCGCCGGAGAACACCGCTAGCCTGCGCAGCACTGTCTTCTCCGCGTCCGACAGCAGTTCCCAGCTCCAGTCGACCACCGCGCGCAGGGTGCGGTGCTGCGCGATCGCGGTGCGGCTGCCGCCGGTGAGCAGGCGGAACCGGTCGTCGAGGCGGTGGGCGAGCTGTTCGAGCGACATGGTGCGCAACCTCGCCGCCGCCAGCTCGATCGCGAGGGGAATACCGTCCAGGGCGCGGCACACCCGGGCCATCGTCGCCAAAGCCGTTTCGTCCGAACCGGGGTCGCCGCGCACCGCGCTCGCACGGTCGCGCAGCAGGACGACGGCGGGGGAGGACTCGATCGCCTGCGGGTCGGCGTTCTCCCTCGGCACCGTGAGCGGCGCGACCTGCCACAGCGCCTCGCCGGTGATGCCGAGCGGTTCCCGGCTCGTCGCCAGGATGCGCAGACCCGTGCACTCGCCGAGGATCCGGTGGGCGAAGGTGGCGGCGGCCTCGATCACGTGCTCGCAGTTGTCGAGGATCAGCAGGGTTTCCCGGTCGCCGATGGCGGCGACGAGCCGGGCCATCGGTTCGGCGTTCGGGGTGTCGCCGATCAGGGCGTCGCGTCGGCCGAGTGCAGCGAAGGCCAGCTGGGCGAGGTCCCCGCTCGCGTCGGTGGCGGCGAGTTCCACCAGCCACGCGCCCTCGGGAAGGTCGTCGAGCATGGTGCGGGCGGTTTCCACCGCCAGCCGGGTCTTGCCCGAGCCGCCGGGGCCGGTGATCGTCGTGAGCCGGTGTGTCGCGAGGAGTTCGCGCACCACGGCGATGTCGCCGTGCTTGCCGATATAACTGGTGAGTTCGGCGCGCAGGTTCGTCGAGCGCTGCGCGGGCCGGGCGCCGAGCTCGCCGCGCAGCAGCGCGACGTGCAGCTGCGACAGCTCCGGTGACGGGTCGACGCCGAGTTCGTCGGCCAGCGCCTCGCGGGTGCGCTGGAACACCACCAGCGCCTCGGCCCCGCGACCCGCCGCGCCGAGCGCGCGCATCAACGCGGCCACCAGCCGCTCCTGAACCGGATGCCGCGCAACGACTTCGGTGAGCTCGGCGACGACCTCCGGGCCACGACCCAGCCGCACCTCGGCCTCGTACCGGTCCTCCATCGCGGCCAGGCGCAACCCCTGGAAACGGGTGACCACCGGGTCGAACCGGGTACTGTCGGCGACATCCTGCAGGGGCTCGCCGCGCCAGAGTTCCAGTGCCTCGCGCAGCAGTTCGGCCTGACGCAGGTCGTCGGTGCCGCGCGCTTCGTCGAGCAGCCGTTCGAAGCGCACCGCGTCGACGGCGTCGGGCTCGACGGCGAGACGGTACCCGCCCGCCTGCACCTCGAGTGAACCGTCGGGCAGCAGTCTGCGCAGCCGGGAGACCAGCGCCTGCAAGGCATTCGCGGCGTCGGCCGGAGGCTGTTCGTCCCAGATCAGGTCGACCAGCCGGGTCTTGGGAATGGCGCGGCCCGGTTCCAGCGCGAGGGCGATGAGCAATGCCCGCAGTCGGGCGCCGGGTATCGCTATCGATCCACCGTCTGCTGTCCGGATCTCCAGCGGCCCGAGCATTCCGATCTGCACGTCGCCCATTGTGCACCGGGTGACCGGGCGACGCCCAGCACAGCTGGTCGCCTGTCCGGATATGGTGTCCCCGGGTGCGTCAGGGTGGTGTCAGCCTCGTGTCAGCGCCGGTCGCGACAGTATGGTCATCAACCGAACGGATCCACCGAGGAGCACCCGATGTACACCTTCGCCACCACCGCACCGGTCACCGTCAGCGTCGATGTCCTGTCGGCAGGCGTCACCGTCATCGCCTCCGACCGCAGCGACGCCGTCGTCACCGTCGCGCCGTCCGATCCGGGCAAGAAGGGCGACGTGCGCGTCGCCGAACAGACCGAGGTGAGCTTCGCCGACGGCAAGCTCACGGTGGTGACGCCCAAGAGCTGGCGCACCCACAGCCCGTTCGGTGGTAACCCGTCGATCGAGCTGACCATCGAGGTGCCCACCGGCTCACACCTCACCGGAACGGCCGGGGTGGGGCAACTGCGCGGCAACGGTGCGCTCGGCGCCTGCGACCTGACGATTTCCCTCGGCGACATCGTCCTCGAACGCCCCGCGGGGCCGGTCACCGCCAAGGTCGCCAAGGGCGACATCCGCATCGGTGAGGTGACCAGCGGCGAGATCCGGGTGGAGACCTCCATGGGCGAGCTGGAGGTGGGCATCCGTCCCGGCACCGCTGTGCAACTCGAGACCGAGGCGACCGTCGGCGCGGTGCGCAACACGATCGTGCCGGTCGCCCCGAACGGTGCGTCGGTGCGCCTGCACGCGCGGAACACCGTCGGCGACATCATCATCCGTCCCGCGGCCTGACCGGCCGGAACGACAAAGCCCCCGTCCACGAGGAACGGGGGCTTCGCGGGGATCAGGTCAGTTCTTGACCAGCTCCGGGGTTTCCTCCTCGGCGTCCTGCACCGCCGGGGCGGCGTGCGGGTCGGCCGCCGCGCGAGCGGGCAGCAGCACCGCCATCGCGATGACGATCAGGGCGAGGACGGCGGAGACACCGAAGGCCAGGCGCATACCGTCCAGGCCGGCCGTCGCCGGGTCGGTGCCCGCGTCGATGAGCGAGGTACTGCGCGCCGACATCACGGTGACCACCAGCGCGGTACCGAAGGCCGCGGCCACCTGCTGCAGGGTGCCGAGCATCGAGCTGCCGTGCGAGTACAGGTTCATCGGCAGGGCGCCGAGGCCGAGGGTGAACACCGGGGTGAACGTGGCCGCCAGCGACACCATCATCAGGATGTGCAGGCCGAGCAGCTGCCAGTAGGGCATATCCGTCGAGATCTGGGTGAAGCCGGCCAGCGAGACGGTGATGCCGATGGAGCCGGGGATCACCAGCACGCGCCCACCGAACTTGTCGAACAGCTTGCCGACGGTCGGACCGAGCAGACCCATCGCCAGACCACCCGGCATCACCAGCAGACCGGTTTCCAACGGGCTCAGGTGCCGCAGGTTCTGCAGGTACAGCGGCAGCAGGATCATCGAACCCATCATCGCCAGGAACGCGACCGACATCAGCACGAGTGCCTTGGTGTAGGTACCTGCCAGCAGCACACGCAGGTCGAGCAGCGGGGTGCCGGTGCGCTGCAACCGGATCTGACGCAGCGCGAACGCACCGATCATGGCCAGGCCGACGGCGACGATCACGATCGCGGTCGTGTAGTCGTCACCGTGGAACTTGCTCAGCCCGTACACCAGCCCACCGAAACCGAGCGCCGCCAGCGCGACACTGAGCAGGTCGATGGCTCCGGCCTCCGGCTCGCCGACGTTCTCGAGCTGGCGAAGACCCAGCCAGGTGACGATGCCGGTGATCGGCAGCATCAGCACGAAGAGCAGTCGCCACGAGTCGATCTGGGGCACGCTGATCTGCAGCACCAGCCCGGACACGACCGGACCCATCGCGGGCGCGACCGAGATGGCCAGGGTGACGTTGCCCATCACCCGGCCACGATCCTTCTCCGCGACAACGGTCATCAACGTGGTCATCAGCAGCGGCATCATCACCGCGGTGCCACCGGCCTGAATGATCCGGCCGATGAGCAGCACGGCGAAGGTCGGCGCGACGGCCGAGAGCACCGTGCCCGCCATGAAGGTGGCCATCGCCGTGGCGTAGGCCGTCCTGGTCGTGACCCGCTGCAGGAACCAGCCGGTGGTGGGGATGATCGCCGCCATGGTGAGCATGAACGCGGTGGACACCCACTGCGCGGCCACCTCGGTGACCTTCAGATCCTCCATCAGGCGGGGGATCGCGTTGATCATGATGGTCTCGTTGAGGATCACGACGAAGGTCGCGAGCACCAGGACCCGGATGACAGTTGGTGTCCGCTCCTTCGCGGCAGGTGCGGATATATCGGCTGGCATTCGGGTAAACCTCCGGGGCGGGGAACGGCGGGTGTGCGGGCACCACAAGAAAGAAGACGGGGGCCGTCGGTCCAACTCATCGGGCGCGGGCAAGTATTCCGGTCACCACCGACACAAATCATCTGGTTTTCCGGGCGCCGAGTGCTCGGCTATCGGCGGAAACAGCAGCTCACCAGCACCTCACAGGACATACGTCCAGGTCGCAGTGACCCTGGTCACCATCCGGTGGCGGTGTCGGGCGACCGCGTGTGTTTCCGTGTCGAACCCGGGAGCAGGGGGTATACCGGATCGGTGACTACATCGAGGGTGTGGCTTGCTGTGGTGTGCGCGATCGTCGCTGTTGTCGGCGGGGGCCGGGCGACAGCCGAGCCGGGGGCTCATGTGACGGGGGAGGTGCCGTTGGGCGGGCGGGCCGCCCAGCTCGACGTGTACTCGCCCGCGATGGGGCGGGTCGTGCAGAACAAGGTGATCAAGGCGGCGGGCGCGGGCGCGCCGACGCTGTACCTGCTCACGGGTGCCGGCGGTGGCGCCGACGGCATCTCCTGGTGGGACAACACCGATGTGCGGCACTTCTTCGCCGACAAGTTCGTCAATGTGGTGATGCCGGTCGGCGGTGCGTTCACCCTGTACACCGACTGGATCTCCGACGATCCCGCCGTCGGCCGCGTGCGGTGGGAGACCTACCTGACCGAGGAACTGCCCGGCGTGATCGACGGCGCGCTTGCCACCAACGGCCGCAACGCCATCGCAGGCGTATCGATGAGCGCGGCGTCGGCGCTGGATCTGGCGATCCAGGGCGGTCCGAGGTTCTCGGCGGTGGCGGCGCTGAGCGGATGCCCGTGGGCGGCCGACCCGATGGGTATCGCGATGGCGAGCGCCCAGGCCGTGCGCGGCGGCGGCAACCCGGGCAACATGTGGGGGGTTCCGGGCGGACCCGTCTGGCGCGAGCACGACGTCTTCGCCAATGCCGGTCGCCTCGCGGGCAAGTCGATCTTCCTCGCCGCTGCGACGGGCGCACCGGGCGCCGCCGACCGTGGTTTACCGATGCCGCCGCTCGAGACCATCGCGGGCGCCTGCACGGCCGCCTTCGCCGGGCGCCTCGCCCAGCTGGGTATCCCGGCCGTGCACGTGCACCGGCCCACCGGTTCGCACACCTGGGGTCAGTTCGAGGCCGACCTGCACGAGGCCTGGCCGCACCTGGCCGCCGCGATCAGCTGACCGCGACGCGAGGGCGTTCGGCGGCCGGCTCCTCGACCGCCGGTTCGTCCTCGCGCCGGTACCACCAGTGCAGCGCCGCGATCCCCAGCACGGCGAGCAGCGCCGCCGTGAGGCTGATCGACAGGCCGGGCGGGCGCCAGGTGATGGTGAGCTCGGCGTTGTGCGTGCCCGGCGGAATGTCGACGGCGAGGAAGGTGCCCGCCACCGCGCGGGTCGGGATCTCGCTCGGGCCGAGGGTGGCCGTGTAGCCGGGCCAGGCCAGGCGGGAGAACACGATCCGTCCGCCGGTGCCGGAGGAGACGGTCGCGCGGTTGGTGAGGCCGGCCTCCGGCATCACCGTGGCGTGGACACCGGATTCGTGCGCGATCATGTCGCCGGGGGAGGGCAGCGGATTCACGCGTTCCAGCACCCAGATCTGGTGTTCGTGGCCGGGGTAGCGGACGAACGCCCAGCCCGGCGGTGCGGGTTTCTCGCCCGCGTCCGGGTACTGCGCGCGTTGCAGCACAACGCGATCCAGTCGCATCAGGTCGGCGATCGGCGTGTCGGTCGAGGGTTCGACGGCGAACACCCGGCGATAGGCGTCCGGGCAGGTGCCACCGTCCCACGCCATGCACAGCAGACCGGCGAAGGCGGCGTGCCCGACAGGGGTGTACCCGTTCACGTACTGCAGGCCCATGTTCTTGGCGTAGCTGCCGAGCGCGATCGATCCGTAAGTGCCCGCGAGCGTGCGCTCCTCGTCACGCACCGCGATGCGGTCGGCCAGTTGCAGTGTGCGCCCGTCGAAATCGGGGAAGGCGGCGAGCATCTCCGAGCGCCGCTCCGGGAACCCGTAGGACAGTGGGGTTTCCGGAGCAGCCGCGACTTGTGCGAAGGCGATGGGCATGGTCGCGGCGATCATCGCCGTCGCCGCCGCTGCCACGCCACGATGACGCGCGAGCCACAGCGCGCCCGCTCCCATCGCCACGACCGCGACGACCGCGAGCACGTGCCGGACGAGGAGTTCCGGTGCGGCAGAGAAGGACCGGATGAACAGCAGCCCGATCAACGCGCCCGCCGCCGCGTACCGCCGCCGCGACGACGCGAACACCCCGTACCTGCTGAGCAGGACACAGACGAGCACGAGCACGGCGATGGCGAGCATCGGCAGCACCCGCGCGGGCCAGCGCAGCGGCCCGATCGCGCCAGGTCCCGCCGTCCACATCAGCGTCGCCACCCCGAACAGGGCGATGCCGCTCCACTCGCTCGCCGTCTTCGCCGCCGCCTTCCAATCTATGAAGGCCAGCGCCGGAATCACGAACCACGCGATGTAGACCATCGGCAGTGGTTGCACATGCCCCCACCACGCGGTGAACGCCGGAACCGTGCTCGGCAGACTGGCATTGAGCGATTCCGACCACGGCACCGTGAGGAACGGATCGTTGTGGATGGTCGAGACGTCACCGCGCCAGGTGGCCTGGGACGACAGCAGCAGCGGCAGATTCGCGATCAGCGAGGCGAGCGCGGCGAGACCGGCGGCGGTGAGCATCCGCAGCACCGGCACCCACTTGCGCTGATACAGGTACTCCCCGGCGGCCACGGCCACGATCATCAGCGCGGCTTCGACCGCCGGGAAGACGTATTGGATCGTCAGCGCCAGGTACAGGAACACGAACAGCGGGATCGGGCCGGATCGTTTGCGCGCGTAGAGCACCGCCGAGGCCCAGGCGTGCACGAGCCACGCGGTGCCCGTCTGGGAGGTGAACCAGCTCGCCTCGTCGAAGAACAGGAACCAGCCGCTGAAGGGGAACGCGACACCGGCCAGCGCCGCCCACGGTGCCCGCGCACCGTAGGCCAGGCAGATACGGAACACGCCGAGCGCCGCGATCGCGGAGAACACGAACTTCACGGCCGTGGCGTAACCGGCCAGATTGTCGAACGAGGGCGCGAGCAGATACACCAGCAGCTGGGCCGGGTTGTAGAGCCCGGCCTCCTCGAGGCTGTAGTTGCCCGCCATCCATTCCCACGGGACCATCGCCGGGAACCGGCCGGCGCGGAGCTCGGCGCCGAGCAGCTGCCACATCGGCACGTACTGCGCCTCGGTATCGTCGGTGTAGAAATGGCGCGCGTCGCCGAGCAACACCGCGATGTACCCCGCCAGGACCGCGAGAACGACAAGTCCTGCCCACCGCATCACTTGTTTTCGCGGTTCGAGCGCCGCGCGTACCCACACGAGCGCGGGAGCTTAGAGCATGGAGGTGAATCGGACAATGCCCCGCGTGGTGATGGACGTTTGACCAGCTCAGCTGTGGTTAGGTGGGGTCGACCGATGTTGATAGCATGGCGCAACCGTGCCGACCTTCGAGAGAGTCATCAATGCAGTTCGAAATCGTCGAGCGGGACGAGACCTGGGTGGCCGGTTTGCCGGTCCGCAGTCCCAAACGCGCACTCGGTAAGCTGCGCGACCACGACCTCGAAGCCGCCTGGTCGGCGGTCCTGCACCAGGATCTCGGCGGGCCACTGGCCAGCGCCTATACCGATTTCAGCGGCGAGCTGGGCACCTACAACACCCAGATCGTCGGCTATCAGTGCGATTCGCTCGACCAGGTCACCCGTGGCCATCTCGCCGCCCGGCTCCCGCGCGGCGCCTACGCCCGCTTCTCCTCGGTCGGTAACTTTCCCCAGGTGATGACGGATCTGTGGACCCAGATCGCCTACGCCGAGGAACACAACCAGATCAAACGCACCTTCACCGGCGATTTCGAGTGCTACCCGCACGCGTACAAGATCGACCTGTACCTGGCGGTCGATCCGCGATGACCTACACGATCGTGGTCCGCGGCGGGGCGCTCTACGGCGGCCTCGCCGTGCCGCGCGTGCATCCCAGTTTCAAGGTCTCCAACAGCGATCTGATCGAGTTCCTCAAGGACCGGCTGCGCGACCGTCCCGGCGGGCGCGAACCACTGCACACCGTTTACGTGCCGGACCCGGCCGGCAACTGGAACGCCCTCGTCGCCCGCGAATTCGCCACGCCCGACGAGGTGCCCGTCGGTGACCTCATGGTCAGCGTGCCCAAGGGCATCTACGCCCGCTTCGCGCCCAACGGCGACTACCACGACCCGGTCGAGGACGTGTGGGCCCAGGTCGACGACGCCACCGCCTCCGCCGAGATCTCGCGCGCCTACCGCGAGGAGATCGAGGTCTGGCACGGGCCGACCGACGTGGAACTGTTCGTCTCGATCCAAGTCGATAACTGATGAGTAGCTGCATTCGGACCGTACGGTCTGCGAAAATTTACTCAGTGCACCCTAACCGCTTCTGACCTGCGATTATTTCAACTGGCTCAGAAGGTTTCCGGGAAATTAGCCACTTGTCTGGTGGATTCGTAACCGATGACGGATACTGCACCAGTCGGCATCTATGGGACGCCGACCCCTTGCGGGCGTGAAGCATGGAGTAGGAACCCGATGGCTGTCGATGCAGCATGCGGCGAAACGCGGTTGCGGCGGATTCACCGTCACACCACCGCGGTCGCGACGGCACGTTTTCGTGGGGTCGATCGCTAGATGAACGAACAAGCACCACAGACGGCGGACTACCGGCCACGTCTGCTCGATCCGCGCGACCCCACCGACCGGGCAACCTTGCGGCAGCTCGCCGACACACCCGGCATCCAGACCGTCGACCTGCGCGCCGGACTGCGCGCCGAACTCGATCAGCTCACCGGCCCACCGCCGGGGCTCGACCCCGGCGAGGAACGGTGGGTGCACTACCCGTGGCGCAACGCGCTCGTCGCCGTCCTCGGGCCCGACGCCTTCGCCGCGATCCGCTCGGACCGCAACCGCAACAAGCTCACCCGAGACGAACAGCGGCGGCTGCGGGAACTGCGCGTCGGCGTCGTCGGGCAGAGCGTCGGCCATTCGGTGGCCTACACGCTGGCGCTCGAGGGCACCTGCGGGCTGCTGCGCCTGGCCGACTTCGACACCATCGAGCTGTCGAACCTCAACCGGGTCCCGGGCGGGCTGTTCGACGTCGGCGTGAACAAAGCGGTGGTGACCGCCCGCCGCATCGCCGAACTCGACCCCTACCTGCCGGTGGAGATCTGGCAGACCGGTGTGCTCACCGAGACCGCCGACCAATTCCTCGACGGGCTCTCCCTCGTCGTCGAGGAATGCGATTCGCTCGACATCAAATTCGCGGTCCGCGAAGCCGCCCGCCGCAGGCGCATCCCGCTGCTGATGGACACCAACGACCGCGGCCTGTTCGACGTCGAACGCTACGATCTCGAACCCGGTCGCGAACCCTTCCACGGTCTGCTCGGTGCGACCACCGGCGCCCAGCTCGCCGGTCTCGACACCAGGTCCAAGGCGCCACACGTGCTGCGCATCCTCGACCCGGCCCAGCTGTCCGCGCGCATGGCCGCCAGCCTGGCCGAGGTCGGCGAAACCATCACCACCTGGCCGCAATTGGGCGGTGAGGTGCAGCTGGGTGCCGCGATCGTCAGCGCGGCGGTCCGCCGGATCGGGCTCGGGGTGAAGCTGTCGTCGGGCCGAACACGCATCGATCTCGAGGCCGCCCTCGATTCGCTCGCCGAACCCGGCTACCTCGACGACGACGCCGACGACCACGCCACCGAACTCGACGACGAGCCACCGCCCACCGACACCATCGGCGCGATCCTCGCCTGCGCGCAGCGCGCGCCCTCGGGCGGCAATGTGCAGCCGTGGATCCTGCGCGGCGACGACGAGCTCATCGAGATCGCCCTCGATCCGACGGACACGACGGCGATGGACGTCGACCTGCGCGGCAGCGCGGTCGCCGTCGGTGCCGCGCTGTACAACGCCACTGCGGCGGCCGCCGCTCACGGTTTGCTCAGCGACACGCAACTGCTCGTCGACGAGCCGTCGGCACCCCTGATCGCCCGCCTGCGACTGCGTCCCGGCACCGACGCCGAGCTCGCCGCCGACTACCCCCTCGCCTGCGCGCGCCACACCAACCGGCGCCTCGGCAATGCCGCCGACCTCCCGGATTCGGTGCTGCCCGCCCTCGCGCAAGCAGCGGGCGAGCAGGCGATCGTGCACGCGATCACCGGGCGCGAACGCCTCGCCGAGGCCGCGGATCTGCTCGGTGCCAGCGATCGCGTCCGCTATCTCACTCCGCAGCTGCACCAGCAGCTCTACGCCGAATTGCGCTGGCCGGGCGAGGATATCCGCACCGGCATCGACGTGCGGACCCTCGACCCGGCACCGGACGAACTCGCGAAACTCCAAGTCGGCAGCCGCAGTGATGTGATGGACCGGTTGCGTGAGTGGTCGGCAGGCACCGCGCTCGGCGAATTCACGGTCGATCGGGTGCGGTCGAGTTCCGCGCTGGTCGCCGTGGGGTTCCGGAAACGCGGCGGCGGCGCACCGGATCTCGCCGACTACGCGCGGGCCGGTGCCGCCGTCGAAAAGGTCTGGTTGCGGGCGCAACTGCTGGGGCTGGCGGTGCAGCCGGTATCTCCGGTGTTCCTGTACGCGAACCGGCCCGAGGATTTGCGCCGCGTTTCTCCCGAGTTCACAGATACACTTGCCAGCATTCAGAGGCGTTTCCTGGACATCATGGAAATCTCTGGGGATGAGAACGTGGCATTGGTTCTTCGTCTGAGCTACGCCGCCGCTGCGAGCGTTCGCAGTCGACGGTTGCCGGTGCCTGGCAGTAGGAACGACGGATAGCGCGGATCGGAGACAGCGTGCATCGGCAATCGCTCGACTCACTGGTGACCCAGGTCGCCTCCGAGTTGATGGGTGTCGACGCCACGACCATGGTGGCGGCGAGCGAGCGGGTGCTCGCCGCACTCGTCGAACATTTCGACGTCGATTTCAGCTATCTGCGCCATACCGACCGCACCCGCCGCGCCACCGTGCTCGTCGCCGAATGGCCGCAGCGCGCGGATACTCCGGTGCCCGACCCGTTACGGGTGGTGGAGTTCGACAAGGCCGACTCGGTATTCCGCGCTCTCGAATTCGCCACCGAACCGCTGATCGTCCGGCCCGGTAACGACAGCGAGGACTACCAGGAAACGATCCGCAAATCCTCCGGCATCCCGCAGGTCGCCATGGCCTGTGTGCCGCTGGTCTCGCGGGGTGAGTCCACCGGTGTGCTCGGCTTCGTGAAGATGGGCGACCGCACCTGGACCAAGCGCGAACTCAATGTCCTCAAGGCGATCGCCGCCCTGTTCGCGCAACTGCAGGCGCGCGTGGTCGCCGAGGAGAAGCTGCGCTATATCGCCCTGCACGACGATCTCACCGGCCTGGCCAACCGGCGCGCCCTGCTCGAATACATGGAACGCAGGCTCGCGCCCGAAAACCCGGGCCCCGTCGCCACCTTCTTTCTCGATCTCGACCGGCTCAAGGCCCTCAACGATTTCCTCGGCCACAGCGCGGGCGACAATTTCATCCGCACTCTCGCCCGCAGGCTGAAACAGAACCTCGGGCCCGACGACATGATCGCCCGCCTCGGTGGCGACGAATTCGTGATCGTGCCCGCCGAACCGATGGACGCGGTCGCCGCCGAACTCGAGGCCGCGCGCATTCAGCAACTCATCGGGCGCCGGGTCTCGGTGGGCCAGGAGTCGGTGAGCCGTGGTGTGAGTGTGGGTGTGGCGCTGGGCATTCCGGGCGAGACTTCGGTGTCGGACGTCCTGCGCCGAGCGGATCACGCCCTTCTGTCCGCCAAATCCGGTGGGGGCAACGGCGTCGCGGTGTTCACCGACGCCATGCGCGCGCAGTTCGAACTCCAGGACGATGTGGAGCTGAACCTGCGCAGCGCGGTCTCCGACGGGTCGCTGATCCTGCACTACCAGCCCGAGGTCGACCTGCGCACCGGCCGGATCGTCGCGCTCGAGGCGCTGGTGCGCTGGCAGCATCCCACCCGTGGCCTCTTACCGCCTGGTGCGTTCGTTTCGGTGGCCGAGGCGACCAACCTGGCGGGCGAGCTCGGTCGCTGGGTGATCCGTTCGGCCTGTTCACAATTCGCCGACTGGCGGCGGCGTGGCCTGGCGGCCAATGTCGTCATCCGGATCAATGTGTCGCCGGTGCAGCTGGTGAGCGCCGATTTCGTCGAGCGGATCGAAGACATCCTCCGCCTGTTCGAGATCGACGGCAGCTCGGTGTGCCTCGAGATCACCGAACACGTTGTCGTGCAAGACCTCGTGCGCACCCGGGTGACCCTGCGCGGGCTCAAGCGGATGGGCGTGCAGATCGCCATCGACGACTTCGGCACCGGTTACAGCTCGCTGTCGCATCTGAAGGCCCTGCCGGTGGACGCGGTGAAGATCGACCGGGGTTTCGTGCAGCGTCTCGGCGACAGCAACGACGACCTCGCCATCGTGAAATCCATTATCGGCCTTGCCGGTTCGTTCGGGCTCGGCGTGGTCGGCGAGGGGGTGGAGACCCCCATGGCGGCCCGGACCCTTGTCGGTCTCGGCTGCTACCGCGCCCAGGGCTTCCTGATCGCACGACCGATGCCCGCCGAGGAGGTCGAGGTTCAGCTTCGGGAGGGGCGTATTCCGCTCGATCTCGATCTCCCACGTGCCGGACGCGGCGTGGCACCCAGCTGAATGACCGCCGACGGGTGGTTACTGGTCGAGACCCTCACCGAGGATCTCGAACCGGCTCTTGTCGCCGACGACGCGCGGATCAGGGAATGGATCGCCCCCCGACGCTGGCCACGCGCGCTCGGCGCCGCCAAGGCGAAACTGCTGCGTGACGCGGTACGCGGCGGGGAATCCGCGCGTCTGGGCGACACCGTCGTTGTCGTCGAACCCGTGCGGTGCGCACTGGGCGGGACACACGGCGTCCAGGTCTGGATCGGGCCGGCCGACGCGCCCGTGCCGCCACGCCGTCACGTCGCCGCCTGGGATTGGGATGCCCGCACCGAACTCGCCCATCACGGGCCGGGACTGGAGGAACTGATCTTCGCGCGCGAGCCCGGGGCCGTGCGGGTGGTGCGCACACCGCCCGAGGCGTTCGGGCGCATGGTCCGTTTCGACGGCCGGGTCGACTATTTCGCGATGGCGAGCACCCTCGAGCCCGGCGGGCGCTGGCAGGGAGCGGTCGACGTGCTCGGCGACGACGAACAGGTCCGGCGGTTCCAGATGGTCGCGCGGGCCCGGCCGGAGCTGCGCCGGGTGAGCGGATTGATGCACGCCGTCCCCGAACTCGGCGGCGAAACCGTCGACCTCGAGGTCGCGATGCTGCGCGCCGTGTCCAAGGGCGTGGACGTCGGCGCCGGGCTGATCCTGCTCGCCAGCGGCGTCATCTACGAATGGGTGGCTGATCCACCGCCGCCGCTGGATCGCTGGGCCGTCGAACGACCGACCATCGACCCCGCCGATCTGACCGCGTTGCGTGCCGCCTGTGCCGAGCTGGTGCACGCTCCGGACACGACGCGGCGGCTCACGCTGCGGGTGCGCTTCGCCGAGGGCGAGTGGATCCGCGCGCACGCCGAGCTGGCGACGGTCACCACGGCCGCCACCGGGCACGGATTGCTCCGGGTGCGGCCCTCCGTCGACGGCGAATCGGGTTAAACGGCTCTTTCACGGGTGTTCACGTGCCATTCCACGGGCGGGAGCCGCGAGTAACCCGGACGGCTGGACCATCGGCATGTGCGCATCGTGCAGCTAGCGAATTTCTACGGCCCACGATCCGGTGGGTTGCGCACCGCGCTGCACCACCTGGGGGAAGGGTATGTGGCCGCCGGGCACGAGGTGGTGCTGATCGTGCCCGGGCCGCGCCGCAGCGAGGAAGTGCTGTCCACCGGCGCTTTGCGAATCACATTGCCGGCGTTCGGTATTCCGTTCACCGGCGGGTACCGCGCGGCCGACCCGCGGGCGGTGGCCGACGTACTCGCCGGGCTGCGGCCCGATGTGCTCGAGGTGTCCGACCGGCTCACCCTGCGCGGTTTCGGACGGTGGGCCGGGCGGCGCGGCGTGACCAGCGTGATGATCTCGCACGAACGGCTCGACCGGCTGCTCGGTCAGGTGCTCCCCGGACCAGCCGCCCGTCGCTGCGCCGACGTGGCCAACCGGCGCACCGCCGACGACTACGACATGGTCGTGTGCACCACCGATTTCGCCCGCGAGGAGTTCCTGCGGATCGGTGCCCCCAATGTCGAACTCGTTCCGCTCGGTGTGGACCTCGACCTGTTCAGCCCGCGCAGGCGCGACCGACAGCTTCGTGCCGACCTCGGCGTGGACGGTTACCCACTGCTCGTGCACTGCGGGCGGCTGTCGGTGGAGAAACGGGTGGACCGCAGCATCGAGGCGATCGGCGCCCTGCACCGCGCGGGCATGCCGACCCGCCTGGTCGTCGCGGGCGACGGCCCCCGCCGCGAAGCCCTCGAACGCCGCGCCCGCACCCTGCCGCCCTTACCCGGCGGCGAACCCGCCGTGCACTTCACCGGTTTCATCAGCGACCGCGCCGAGGTGGCGACCCTGCTCGCCACCGCCGACGTCTCCCTGGCCCCCGGCCCCCACGAAACCTTCGGTCTCGCCGCCCTGGAAGCCCTGGCCGCGGGCACCCCCGTGGTGGCCAGCCGCTCCTCGGCCCTGGCCGACATCATCACCGCCGAATGCGGCGCCGTAGCCGCCGACCGTCCCCGAGCCTTCGCCCGAGCCGTCACCGACGTCCTCGCCATGCCGACCACCGACCGTCGCCAAGCCGCCCGCCACCGCGCCGAACAATTCACCTGGCCCCGGGCGGTGGCAGGCATGCTCGCGGTCCTGAACCGCTGACCGCTTCCGTTCTCACTCGGCGGAGCGGGCGGCGAGTACGGCGTCGTACAGTTCGCGGCGGGAGGCGCCCCGGCCTGCCGATACTTCCGCACAGGCGTCTTTGAGGCGCATACCGCTCGCGACGAGGGTTTCCACTTCGTCGACGAGTTGGGCCGGTTCGGCCGTAACCGGTTGGGCGCCTTCGAGAACCACGGTGATTTCGCCGCGCGCGCCGTCTACCGCCCATTCGGCGAGTTCGCCGAGGGTGCCGCGGACGACCTCTTCATAGGTTTTGGTGAGTTCGCGGCAGACGGCGGCGCGGCGGTCCGGGCCGAGGACGGTGACGGCGTCGGCGAGGCAGTCGGCGAGGCGGTGGGGTGCTTCGAAGAAGACGCAGGCGCGTTGTTCGGAAGCCAAGGTGCGCAACCACTCCCGGCGCTGGCCGCCTTTGCGCGGTGCGAAACCGTCGAAGCAGAAACGTTCGACCGGCAGGCCCGACAGGGCGAGCGCGGTGGTGACGGCCGACGGGCCGGGCAGGCAGGTGACGGGCAGGTCGCGTTCCACCGCGGCGGCCACCAGTCGATAACCGGGGTCGCTCACCGACGGCATGCCCGCGTCGGTCACCAGGAGCACCGTGAGCCCGCTCGTGATGTCGTCGAGCAGGGCGGGGATGCGGGCCGTCTCGACATGGTCGTAGAAGCTGACGACGCGGCCGGTGATCTCCACCCCGAGCGCCTTGGCGAGCGATCTGGTGCGGCGGGTGTCCTCGGCGGCGACCACATCGGCCGTGCCGAGCGCGTCGCGCAGACGCTGCGACGCATCGCCGATATCGCCCATCGGGGTTGCCGCTAGGACCAACACGGTGGGGTTCCGCCTCTCCGGGAGTTCGGCCGCAGGCGGTGCGTGCGGCGCGCGGTGCCAGTGGATGGCGCGACGCCCATTCTGTCAGGTGACCCGGTCCCGACCGGTGTCGGCTCGGCCCGAGTCGGTGGCACCGCCTACGATCGGGGCGTGATCCCGGTGACCGAAGCCCGTTCGACGCGCCCGGTGTCGGCCGTGGTGAGCCCGGTGCCGCTGCGACCGGCCCCCGATTTCGGGCCGCTCGACACCGCGCGGGGCTGGGCGGTCACCCTGGTGCTCACGGTGATCGCGGGCGTCACCCGCTTCCTGAACCTGAACTATCCCACCGACGCGCGCACACCGGTTTTCGACGAGAAGCACTACGCCCCGCAGGCCTGGCAGATGGTCACCGGCGGCGGAGTCGAGGACAACCCCGCCTACGGCCTGGTGGTGCACCCCCCGGTCGGCAAACAGTTCATCGCCCTCAGCGAGGCTCTGTTCGGCTACAACGCCTGGGGCTGGCGCGGCACCGCTGCCCTGGCGGGCACCGTGCTGGTGCTGCTGGTGATCCGGATCGTGCGCCGGATGTCGCGCTCCACCTTGATCGGCGCGTTCGCGGGCATCCTGCTCATCGCCGACGGCCTGACCTTCGTGTCCTCACGCATCGGCATGCTCGACATCTTCATGGCACTGCTGGTCACCGCCGCGTTCGGCTGCCTGATCGTCGATCGCGACGAGGTGCGTGAGCGAATGGCCGCCGCCGACCTGGCCGGTCGCGTGGGGCTCACCGACTGGGGACCCCGGCTGGGGGTGCGCTGGTGGCGTTTCGGCGCCGGTGTGCTGCTCGGTCTGGCCTGTGGAACCAAATGGTCGGGCATCTACTTCATCATGTTCTTCGGGCTGATGAGCGTGGCGTTCGACGTGAGCGCCCGGCGCGCGTACGGGGTGCGCAGGCCGTGGGTCGGCACGCTGGTGCGCGATGTGGGGCCGGCGCTGTACGCCCTCGTCGTCATTCCGCTCGTGGTGTACCTGTCGTCGTATTGGGCGTGGTTCGCCAGCGAGACCGGGACCTACCGCCACGCGGTCGGCAATCAGATCGGCACCGGTGGGGCATTCGCGTTCCTGCCCGACGCCCTGCGCTCGCTCTGGTACTACCAGGGCGAAACCCTGGACTTCCATTCGACTCTCACCAATTCGGCGGGCAATCATCACCCGTGGGAATCCAAGCCGTGGACCTGGCCGATGGGTCTGCGCCCGATGCTCTACTACTACGCCGACGGCACCGTCACCGGATGCGGCGAGGCGCAGTGCGTGAAGGCCGTGATGGCCATCGGCACCCCGGCGCTGTGGTGGCTCGCACTGCCTGCGCTGGGCTGGATGATCTGGCGCAGCGTCACCCGGCGGGACTGGCGGTACGCGGCGGTGCTCGTCGGCTACGGCGCCGGTCTGCTGCCCTGGTTCCTCACCCTCGACCGGCAGATGTACTTCTTCTACGCCGTCGTGCTCGCCCCGTTCCTCGTGATGGGTGTCGCGCTTGTCCTCGGCGACATCCTCGGTTCGTCGCGGCCGGTGGGGATACCACGCAGTCCGACGGGCACCTACCTGCCCGCCCCGGTCGACGAGCGCTACGCCCTCGGGCTGCTGATCGTCTCGATCTACCTGGGCCTGGTGATCGCGAATTTCGTCTGGCTGTGGCCCATTCTCACCGGGATGCCGATCAGCCCCGCCACGTGGCAGGACCACCTCTGGTTACCGAGCTGGCGCTGACACCTCAGCCGAGCGCACGGTGGACGAAGTCGATGGCGTCGCTGTCGGTGAGGCCGAGCCTGCGGATGGTCGTCACGTAGTCGACGGCGGCGCGGCCGGCGATATCGCGGGTGGGGTCGCCCGACGACGCGATGAAAGAGCCCTGGCGGCCACGGGTTTCGAGTACACCGTCGGCCTCGAGTTCGCGGTAGGCACGGGCGACCGTGTTCGGTGCGATACCGAGGTCGGCGGCCAGCGCCCGCACGGTGGGGATCTTGGTGCCCGCCGTGAGCGTGCCCGCGCGGACCTGTTCGATCACCGCCATGCGCAACTGTTCGTAGGGCGGCTGGGTGGAATCGGCGGACAGCTCGACGTGGAACATCACACCTCGTCTCGGGACAGCGGGCAGGACATGCATCGGGGGCCGCCGCGCCCGGACCCCAGCTCCGAACCCTGGATGGTGAGCACCTCGATCCCCGCGTCGGTCAGGCGGGAGTTGGTCATCTCGTTGCGTTCGTAGGCCACGACGACGCCGGGGGCGAGCGCGAGGGTGTTGTTGCCGTCGTCCCACTGCTCGCGTTCGGCGGCGGGTCCGTCGCGGCCGGTGTCGATCACCCGCAGGGTCGGGATGCCCATCGCGGCGGCAGCGGCGGGCAGGAACGGTTCGGGGCCACTGATGCTGATGCGTTCGGTGTCACCACGTCCGGCGAAGCCGTCCTCGCGGCGAATCGTGAACGCCTGCAAGGTTTCCCGGACGCCTGGGTACATCACCACCGCATCGGTGTCGACCATGGTGCACACGGTGTCCAGGTGCATGGTCGCGCGGTTCTGGGCGATCGGCACCACCAACACGGTGTGCGCGAGGTCGTCGTCGAAAAGACTGCGCGCCAACGCTTCCGCGCCGGCGGGGGTGGTTCGCTCGCCCACGCCCACCGCGACGACGCCGGGAGCGAGCAACAGCACATCACCGCCTTCGATGGGGGCCGTGTGTGATTCGTAGGCCCGGCGCACGCCGAGGAAACGGGGGTGGAAGGCGTAGACGAGGTCGGTGATGGAGGTTTCGCGACTGCGCGCGGGCAGGGCGAGGGAGGTGATCGCCACCTTGGGACCGACCCAGAACGACGAGTCGCGGGTGAACAGCAGGTTGGGCAGCGGGTCGATGACGAAATCGGCACCGTGATGCATCCGCCGCACCAGCGACGTGGAGTCGGGACCGAACGGCAGTTCGTCGAAAGTCATTCCCGCCATGAGGATGTCGGCCAGTTCGGGGGCCTCGACCTTACGGAGTTCGGCGGCGAGCTGGTCGGCGAGATCGTGGCCGAGCCTGCGCGCGTCGACGGCGGCGGAGATGCCCTGGATACGGGCGGCGCCGCTGGTCGCGAGGGTTTCGGTGAGCAGGTCGGCGAGCAGCAGCACCTCCACGCCGCGCCCGCGCAGGACGGCGGCGAAGGCATCGTGTTCCTCCTGGGCACGTTCCACCCAGGGGATGCCGTCGAAGAGCAGCTGATCGTTGTTGCTCGGGGTGAGCCTGCGCAGCTCATCGCCGGGCCGGTGCAGCAGCACCGTGCGCAATGTGCCGACCTCGGAGGTGACAGCCAGGCGCGAGTCCGTTCCCATGCCGAAACCGTAATGCGAGCGGGGCGCGCCTGCCAGGAGGACCCGCACCGAGTCACCCCGTTTTCGTACACCACACAAGTACCTCAAGTATGGTTGAGGTGAAAGCGGGAGGAGACAGGAATGACGACGGCCGATTGGCAAACGAAGGAGCTGACCCCCGGGCAGCTCTCCGAGCGTAGTGGAGTTGCAGTGTCCGCGTTGCACTTCTACGAACGCGAAGGTCTCATAACGAGTCGTCGAACCAGTGGCAATCAACGCCGCTACGCACGCGAGACGCTGCGGCGGGTGGCGTTCATCCGCATCTCCCAGCGCGTCGGCATCCCGCTCAGCGATATCCGCTCCGCCCTCGACCGGCTGCCCGAGGGCCGCACACCGACCCGACGCGATTGGGAGGCCGTGTCGACCACCTGGCGTGCGGACCTCGACGAACGAATCACCCAGCTCACGCGCCTGCGCGACAATCTCACCGGTTGCATCGGCTGCGGCTGCCTGTCGCTGGGTTCGTGCAAGCTCGTCAACGAACACGACCGCCTCGGCGCGGAGGGGCCGGGCGCGCGCGTGCTCGACGTACACCTGAACTGCCCACCGAAAAGTGGCTGCGCCTAGCCACTGCCGCACGGCTGGGGCATCATCGCGGTATGACTTCACTCGAGACCCGCGCCAAGTCCCTGCTCGCGCTGCACCGTCCCGGCGACCCGGTGGTCCTGCCGACGGTATGGGACGCCTGGTCGGCGAATGTCGCTGTGAGTGCGGGCTTTTCGGGACTGACGATGGGCAGTCACCCGGTCGCGGACTCGATCGGGCGCCCCGATGGTGAGGGGATGAGCTTCGACGAACTGCTCGCGCGTGTCGCGCAGGTGACCGCCTCGGTGGAAGTGCCGGTGTCGGTCGACATCGAATCCGGGTACGGCCTCGAACCGTTGCAGCTCATCGACGGCCTGCTCGGTGCGGGCGCCGTCGGCCTCAATATCGAGGACACCGTGCACAGCGAGGGCAAGCGGCTGCGCGAGGCCCAGGAGCACGCCGACCTGGTGCGCGGCCTGCGCGAGGCCGCCGACGCCACCGGCGTGCACGTGGTGGTCAATGCCCGCACCGACCTGTTCCTGCGTCAGGACGGCGAGGAGGTCGATCGTGTCGACCGCGCCGTCGCCCGCCTGACCCTCGCCGCCGAAGCGGGCGCCGACGTGCTCTACCCCGTCGGCCGCCACAGCGACGAAACCCTGCGCCGCCTGACCACCGAACTGCCGCGCCCGGTCAACGCGATCGGCCAACCAGGAACTCCCGCCAAGTCCTATTTCGCCGACCTCGGCGTAGCCCGGATCAGCTTCGGCCCCTTCCTCCAGGCGGCTCTCGCCACCGAAGCGACCCGTCTGCTCGAGACCTGGAAGTAGGTCGCGAATTTTTCGAATTACCGTCCTGCTTGGTCTATGACCAGCACAAATCGCGAGATTCTCAGGAACGGCACCGTCCTGCCGCCAGAAGATCTGCGTGAACTGCTGGACCTTTCCAGATTCCTTGAACAGCACACCGAGACGGCCGCTCTGCTCGGACCCGACGGAGAACAGATCCCGCTGCCCGCCGAGGTGTACGAGGTCTTGGTCCAAGTGGTCGGCGCCATGCGGAAGCGCCGGGCCGTCACCATCGCGCCGGTAGAGCAGCGCCTGACCACCCAGCGGGCCGCGGATCTGCTCGGGATCAGCCGCCCGACGCTGATCGAGTTGCTGGAAGCGGGAAAGCTGCCCTGCGACAAGCCGTCCGGCAGCCGCCACCGGCGACTGCTGCTCAGCGATGTGCTCGAGTACCAGCAAAGGCGGCGGGCCGAACGCAGCGGTGTGCTCGACCAGTTGGTCAGCGACGCCGAGGACGACGGCCTCTACGATCCTCCTCCGGAGGACTATCTCCAAGCGATTCGGGAGGCACGCTCAGCGCGCAGTTGACCGAGGAACGGATCGCCCGCCGCGTCGATGGCATGAACGCAGCTTTCGAGGACGCCTGTGTCAACAACGTCAAGCACTTCCCGGCTGAGGCTCTCGAGCGATGGGGGATCCATGCCATCGCGTCAGACGACTTTCTGCTCGACGTGCTCGATCTCAACCCGAGCATGGTACTCTCGAGTCTGATCGAAATGGTTGGTCGGCGGAAGAATCCGCCCGTCACCGTCGATGACATCCCGCGGGCGCCGGACCTCGAGAACGCTCCTCGATTCGTCCGCGAGATCCGCTCGATCCTCGACGAGGGCATCTGACGTTCTGCCCTCAGGTTTCATCTACTCCTTCGGCTCCACGTACCGGGGAAACACCGGTTCCGGGGCCGGGAGGTCGGTTCCGGGGACGAGGGGGGTGGGGATGTCGGCGAAGGTGCGGGCCTCTTGACCGAGGAGGTCGAGGATCTTCGCGGCGGAGCCGGGCATCACCGGCTGGACCAGGATCGCGACGATGCGGACCACCTCGAGGGTGACGTAGAGGACCGTCGCCATGCGGGCCAGGTCTTCCTCGGTGCCCGACTTGCGCAGGGCCCAGGGCGCATTGGCGGAGAAGTAGCGGTTGGTCTCGCCGAGGGTGAGCCAGACGGCTTCCAGGGCCAGGTGCATCTGCTGGGCGTCGAATTCGGTGCGGCACTTGTCGAGCAGGCCCGCCGCGCGGTCGAGCAGGGCGCGGTCGTCGGCGGTGAATTCGCCCGGCGTGGGGACCTCGGCGTCGCAGTTCTTGTTGACCATGGTCAGGCTGCGCTGCACCAGGTTGCCGAATTCGTTGGCCAGGTCGCTGTTGATGCGGCCCGCGATGGCCTCGTTGCTGTAACTGCCGTCCTGGCCGTAGGAGATCTCACGCAGCAGGAAGAAGCGCACCTGGTCGAGACCGTAGGTGGAGACCAGTTCGAGCGGGTCGACGATATTGCCCGTCGACTTCGACATCTTCTCGCCCTTGTTGTACAGGAACCCGTGCACGAACACGCGTTCCGGCAGTTCGATGCCCGCCGACATCAGGAACGCGGGCCAGTACACCGTGTGGAAGCGGGTGATGTCCTTGCCGATGATGTGCACGTTCGCCGGCCAGAACTTGCGGAACCGCTCGGAGTCGGTATCCGGGAAGCCGACGCCGGTCAGGTAATTGGTGAGCGCGTCGACCCACACGTACATCACGTGATCGGGATGGCCGGGCACCGGAACACCCCAGTCGAAGGTGGTGCGCGAGATCGACAGGTCCTTCAGCCCGGCCTTGACGTAACTCACGATCTCGTTGCGCCGGGTGGCCGGGGCGATGAACTCCGGATGCGTCTCGTAGAGCTCGAGCAGTTTGTCCTGGTACTGCGAGAGCTTGAAGAAGTAGTTCGACTCCTCGGTCCAGGTGACCGGGGTCTGCGTCTCGGTTGACACGCGGGTGCCGTCGTCGAGGAGGGTGGTCTCCTCCTCGGTGTAGAACGCCTCGTCGCGCACCGAGTACCAGCCGGAGTAGTTGTCGAGGTAGATGTCGCCGTTGGCGAGCATGCGCTCCCAGATGGCGACGCTCGCGGCCTTGTGGTCCTCGTCGGTGGTGCGGATGAAACGGTCGAAGGAGACGTCGAGGGCCTTGTCCATGGCCTCGAACACGTCGGAGTTGCGTGCGGCGAGTTCCTGTACCGGAACGCCTTCGGCGGCCGCGGTCTGCTGCATCTTCTGGCCGTGCACGTCGGTGCCGGTCATGAAGAAAACGTCGTAGCCGTCGAGACGCTTGAAGCGGGCAAGCGCGTCGGTGGAGATGTACTCGTACGCGTGCCCCATATGCGGTGCACCGTTCGGGTAGGCGATGGCCGTGGTGATGTAGAAGGCCGGCTGCTGCTCGCTTCGCTCGCTCATGATGGCAACTACTGTAATCCGCGTGGCAAACCAGAATCGTCCGGCTCCGCCTCCTCCCGCACCGCTCGCGCCGCTGATCGACGCGCACACCCACCTCGACGCCTGCGGCGCGACCGATGCCGCCTCGACCACCGCGATCGTCGACCGGGCCGCCGCCGTCGGTGTGGGCCATGTGGTGACGGTCGCCGACGACCTCGCCGCCGCGCAGTGGGCGGTCCGGGCCGCGCACTGGGACCCGCGCGTGTACGCGGCCGTCGCGCTGCACCCCACCCGCGCCAACGCCCTCGACGACAAGGCCATGGCCGAACTGGAGAACCTCGCCACCGACCCCCGCGTCGTCGCGATCGGTGAGACCGGCCTGGACTACTACTGGCCGGGCAAACTCGACGGTTGCGCCGACATCGAGACCCAGATCGAGGGCTTCCGCTGGCACATCGACCTGGCCAAGCGGGTGCGCAAGCCGCTGATGATCCACAACCGCGAGGCCGACCACGACCTGCTCACGGTGCTGCTCGACGAGGGCGCCCCCGACACCGTGATCTTCCACTGCTTCTCCTCGGACGCGAACATGGCGCAGGCGTGTGTGGCCGAAGGGTATGTGCTCAGCTTTTCGGGAACGGTGAGTTTCAAGAACGCGCACGAATTACGTGAGGCGGCCAAGCTGGTACCCGACGATCAGATCCTGGTCGAAACCGACGCGCCGTATCTGACGCCGCATCCGTATCGGGGGGCACCGAACGAGTCGTACTGCCTGCCGTACACGGTGCGCGCGCTGGCCGAGATCCGCGAACAGGACCCGGTCGAATTGGCGGAGACCACCACGGCCAATGCCCGAAGGCTCTATCGCATTCGCTGAGTCCCTTTCGCCCTGTTGTCAGGGGGCTGGACGATAAACGTGTTTCGGCTCACATTCCTGTGTCGAAGCCGTTATCTACCTGCGATGTCTATATCGAATCGTGATGTGTGGTCCCGCTGATCGGGCGGCACCCTGTTGTCTCATGTCGACATGCTCGTTATCGTTCCGTAACCATGTCGGCTTTCGCACGGATCAACTCGTCCCGCTCGCCGCTGCTGTACGCGGCGGCGGCGGCCCTGTTGCTGGTGTTGCTCGTCGGCGCCTCGATGGCCATCGTCAACCACAAGACGGTGGCGATCGTGGTCGACGGAGAACGCGTCGAGCTCACCACGATGTCGCGCGATGTGCGCGCGATCCTCGACGACGCGGGCTACGAACTCACCGAACACGACGACGTCCGCCCGGCGGCGGGCACGAAGGTGTCCGACGGCGCGACCATCACCCTCAACCGCGGCCGCGAGATCACGGTGATCGTCGACGGCGCCGAACGCAAGGTGTGGACCACCGGCATCACCGCCGGTGAGGCGCTCGCGCAGATGCAGATCCCGGCCGACACCCACGTGGTGCCCACCCGCACCGAGAAGCTGCCGCTGGCCGGTGCCGCGCTGAGCGTGTACACCCCGCGCACCGTCACCGTCGTCGACGGTGGTGGCGAACCGGTCGACGTGCGCCTGGCCGCCCCGACCGTCGGCGATTTCCTCACCGCCGCGGGCATCCCGCTCAAAGACCAGGACTTCGCCGAGCCCGCCGCGAGCACCCCGCTCACCGGCGATATGAAGGTCACCGTCACCCGTCAGCGCGTCGAGGAGCGCACCGAGACCCTGCCGCTGGAACCCACCGAGCAGGTGATCGAGGACGTCACGATGAACATGAGCCGCACCGTCGTGGAGAACCCCGGTGCGCCCGGCCTGCACGAGGCGACCTTCGCGGTGACCATGATCAACGGTGTGGAAGCCCATCGCGTGCAGACCAATTCGAAGGTCATCACCCCGGCTCAGCCCAAGACCATCCGCAAGGGCGCCAAGCCGGGCACCGAGGTGCCGCCGGTCCGCGACGGCGACATCTGGGACGCGCTGGCCAAGTGCGAGTCGACCGGCAACTGGTCGATCAACACCGGCAACGGCTACTACGGCGGCATCCAGTTCGACCAGAGCACCTGGGAACGCCAAGGCGGCCTCAAGTACGCCCCTCGCGCCGACCTGGCCACCCGCGAGGAACAGATCGCCATCGCCGAAGTGACCCGCGCCCGCCAGGGCTGGGGCGCCTGGCCCGCCTGCACCGGCCGCCTCGGCCTGAGCTGATCGGGTAAGTCGCTGTCACGGCGGGGGATTGCCGTGCGGTAGCGTGCTCTCGTTTCGCCGGGTCTGCTGTGCTCGTGCGGCGGGGTCGGCTTCGGACGAGTCGACGGGTGGTTGAGATGCGCGGTGTTTCGGCGTTGCGATGCGCTGCTGCGGCGGTGGCTGTTTCGGTGGGACTCGGAATCGGTGCGCCGGGTGCGCGCGCGGAGTCGCCCGGGGAGGTGCTCGCCGTGATGCCCGCGGTACTGCGCGGGCTGGACGCCGAGATCATCGACTACTCGACCAGGGGAGTCGGCGGGGCGACCCAGCCGGCCAGTGGTGTGCTGTATCTGCCCGACGGCACCGCGCCCGAGGGTGGGTGGCCGATCGTCGCCTACGACCACGGCACCACCTGGCTCGGTTCCGGTTGCGGTGGGCAATCGGATCCGGCTGGGGCGCCGTGGCCGGAATCGCAAGTGGGGCAAGACGAATTCATCCGGCACGTGGTGTCGCGCGGGTTCGCGGTGGTTGCCCCGGATTATCTGGGGCTCGGTCGGTTCGACACCGGGCCGCATCCGTACCTCGACATCGATACCGAGGCGACCGCCACACTCGATCTGCTGCGCGCCGCCCGGTCGGTGCATCCGGAGCTCTCGCCGGTGTGGCTGGCATCGGGCATGTCGCAGGGTGGGCATGCCGCGCTCGCCACCGCACACCGGCAGGCGAGCTATGCGCCGGAGCTGGATTTCCGTGGCACCGTCGCCGTCGATCCGGCCTCGGATGTGGAGAAGGTCGCCCCGCTGCTCGGCCCGGGCAACCCGGACCGCGTGAGCGGCGGCACCCTCGGCTTCTCGGCGAGCATTCTCGCCGGCTTGCGTGCGGCCCGGCCGGAGGCGCAGGTCGACAGCTACCTCAGCCCGCTCGGTCGGCAGGTGCTCGACGAGATCGGCACGCTGTGCCAGGACGCCATCGACGACCGGGTCGCCGATCTCTACCTCGGCGACCTGCTGTCGCGCTCGCTCGGCGAGGAACCGCTGCGCTCGGTGATGACCGACTACATGGCCGTGCCGACCAGCGGTTACGACGCACCGATCCTGCTGCTGGTGAACGCCACCGACCGGACGGTGCCGTCCCCGCTGCACGCGGCGCTCGCGGCGCAGTTCGCCGCGGGCGGCGTGGCATTCGAGACGGTGGTCGGCACGGGGAGCCACACCCAGCTGAGCCCGGCGATGTGGGTGGCCATCGATCAATTCCTGGCTCGAGCACGCTGATCCCGACCACCTATCTGTACACTCGTCCAAGTTCATGATCCCCCTGGTGGAGAGACGAGTCCATGTCTGACAAGCCGATCAGAGCGGCCGTTGTCGCGGCCCTGACCTCCGCCGCGCTGCTCGCCGGTCTGGCTCCCGCGTCCGCCGAAACGCCCGGCTCGCTCATCTCGGCACAGGCCGAGGCGGCGGGCTGGCACGGCCTGGATCGCGGCTCGTCCATCGAGTACTGGATGACCGACTCCGCCGGCGTCGCCCGCCCGGCCAGCGGTGCGCTGTTCCTGCCGAGCGGTGACGCACCCGCCACCGGCTGGCCGATCATCGCCTACGACCACGGCAGTTCCGGCTCCGGCCGGGGCTGCGGCGGTCAGGCCGACCCGGAGACCGCGCCCTTCCCGGGGCAGCGCGCGGCCGAGGATCGGCTCATCAAGCGCTTCGTCGAGCAGGGCTTCGCCGTCGTCACGCCCGACTACCTGGGCCTGGGCCGCTTCGACACCGGTCCGCACCCGTATCTCGAGGTGCACAGCGAGGCGACCGCGACCATCGATCTGGTCCGCGCGGCCCGTGCCGCCGAACCCGACCTGTCGCGCACGTGGAGCGTGGTCGGTACCTCACAGGGTGGCCACGCGGCGCTGAGCTCGGCCCACGTCCAGTCCTCCTACGCTCCCGAACTCGATTTCCGGGGCACCGTCGCGATCGATGCCGCCTCCGATGTCGAGAAGGTCCTGCCGTTCATGGGACCGGACGTGCCGGGCCCGCCGGGGAGCACGATCTTCCTCGTCAGCATCCTCGCGGGTCTGCGCGCCACCCACCCCGAACTCGACGTGGACTCCTACCTCACGCCGCGTGGCAAGGCCGTCATCGACGCGGCCGCGGGCCAGTGCCTCGACACGATCGTCGCCGAGACCAAGGGGATGACCTCGCGCGATATGTTCGTCCGCCCGATCGAACCGCTGCGCGGCGCCCTCGCGGCCTACATGGCCCTGCCGACCAGCGGCTACGACGCGCCGATCCTGCTGACCATGAACGTCACCGACACGATCGTCCCGTCCCCGCTGCACGCGGCGCTGGTCGCTCAGTTCGCCGTGAACGGAGTGGACCACCAGGTGCTGCCCGGCACCGGCACACACGGCTCGGTGACACCGGCCCAGCTCGATGCCATCGATGCCTTCCTCGCCCGTGTCAACGCCGTCCCGCCACAGCGCTGAGCTGCCCGATCGGCGAGGTTGGTAAGTTCTAGCAGTGCCCGAACCCGATAATTCCGCTCGTGGTCCCGCCGCGCTGCTCGGCCCCGCCGAGGTGCGTACGCTGGCCGAACGCTTCGGCGTGCGACCGACCAAACAGCTCGGGCAGAACTTCGTCCACGACGCGAACACGGTGCGGCGCATCGTGTCCGCGGCGGGTGTCGGTCGCGGCGACACGGTGCTCGAGGTCGGCCCCGGTCTCGGCTCGCTGACGCTGGCCCTGCTCGATGTGGTCGACCAGGTGGTCGCCGTGGAGATCGACCCGGTGCTCGCGAACTACCTGCCCGAAACCGTCGCCGATCGCGCTCCCGACCTGGTCGGGAATCTGCGGGTGGTCGAGGCCGACGCGCTGCGTGTGCGCGCCGATCAGCTGCCCGCGGAACCGACCGCGCTGGTGGCGAACCTGCCGTACAACGTGGCCGTGCCGGTGCTGCTGCACCTGCTCGCCGAGTTGCCGAGCATCAAGGTCTCGCTGGTGATGGTGCAGGCCGAGGTGGCCGACCGGCTCGCCGCCGAACCGGGCAACCGGGTGTACGGGGTGCCGAGCGTCAAGGCGGGTTTCTTCGGCAAGGTCCGGCGCGCGGGTCATGTGGGTACGCAGGTGTTCTGGCCGGTGCCGCGGGTGGAATCGGGGCTGGTCCGCATCGATCGGTATGCCGAACCGCCGTGGCCGATGGACGACGCGCATCGCAGGCGGGTGTTCGAGGTGATCGACTCGGCCTTCGCCCAGCGGCGAAAGACCTTGCGGGCGGCGCTGTCGGGCTGGGCGGGTTCGCCCGCCGAGGCCGAGCGCAGGCTGGTCGCCGCGGGTATCGATCCGACGGCGCGTGGTGAGACTCTCGAGACCGCCGCGTTCGTGAAACTGGCTGCTCAGGGCTGAACCCTTGTGGCCCGCACCCCGTCGGCGCGGGCCACAAGGGTTCAGCGGGCCAGTTCGTACCCCGCCTCGTCGACGGCGGCGGCCACCTCGGCCTCGGACACCTCGTTCGCGCTGTCGACGCGCACGAGCCCGCTGGCCAGGTCGACATCGACGCTGGTGACGCCGTCGATCTTGCCGATCTCCTGCTTGACCGAGCTCACGCAGTGTCCGCAGGTCATCCCCGTGACGGTGTAAGTGGTGGTGGCCATGGCCGACTCCTTCGCTCGAGTATACGGTCCGGGGGTATATCCCCGACACGAACGAACATACCCCCCACGGGTACTTTGCGCAAGCCCCCGGTTCGTCCATCTCGGATACCCACCGACCGGTCGGCCGTTTCTGCACCCATACTCGTCGGTACTACCGGTTACGCTTGGTGATCGTGCTGTCAGTTGTGCCCAGCCCGGTCGTCGTGCGCGCTCCTTCGAAGGTGAATCTGCATCTCGGAGTCGGTGATCTGCGCGCCGACGGGTACCACGACCTGACCACGGTCTTCCAGGCTTTATCCCTGTCCGACGACCTACGATTGGCTCCTGCCGCCTCGCTCACCGTCCGGGTCACGGGGGAGGGCGCAGCGCAGGTCCCCACCGACCGGACCAACCTCGTCTGGCAGGCCGCCGTCGCGCTGGCTCACCTGGCCGGGCGGGCGCCACTCGTGGAGATCGCCATCGCCAAGGGCATCCCGGTGGCCGGTGGCATGGCGGGCGGCAGCGCCGACGCGGCCGCCGCGCTGGTCGGGCTCAACGAGCTGTGGGACCTGGGCCTCGGCCGCGACGAACTGGCCTCGGTCGCGGCCGAACTCGGCAGCGACGTGCCGTTCGCCCTGCACGGCGGCACCGCACTCGGCACCGGCCGCGGTGAACAGCTGCTGCCGGTGCTGTCGCGCAACACTTTTCACTGGGTACTCGCCCTCGCCAAGGACGGGCTGTCCACTCCGTCGGTCTTCCGCGAACTCGACCGCCTGCGCGAGGAAGGCGACCCGCCGCGCCTCGGCGACCCGCAGAAACTCCTGCAGGCCCTGGCCGCAGGCGACCCACACGCCCTCGCCCCGCTGCTCGGCAACGACCTGCAGGCAGCCGCCCTCTCCCTGAAACCGGAACTGCGCCGCACCTTGCGCGCCGGGGTCGGAGCCGGTGCGCTGGCCGGGCTGGTGTCGGGGTCCGGCCCGACCTGCGCGTTCCTGTGTGAGACGGAGCAGGCGGCCATCGCGGTGGCCGCCGAACTGGCCGGAGCGGGCGTGTGCCGCAGCGTGCGCACCGCGAGCGGCCCGGTACCCGGCGCGCGAGTGCTCGACCACGAAGCGCACTGAACGCGGCGAGCCCTGAGTGGGTGAGTAGGCTCGGCCCAGCCGGATAGTCACGCGGAAGGCGGGCGAAGAACACCTATGTCGAACCTGATCAACCTCGAACAAGTCTCCAAGAGCTTCGGCATCAAGCCGCTCTTGGACGACGTCTCCCTCGGCATCCACGCCGGGGAACGAATCGGGGTGGTCGGCCTCAACGGTGGCGGTAAGACCACGCTGCTCGAGGTGCTGACGGGTCTCGAACCGCCCGACAGCGGCCGGGTGAGCCGGGTCGGTGGGCTGCGGATGGCCGTGGTCACCCAGCGCGGTGTGCTGCCCGAGGGGGCGACGATCGGGTCGGTTGTGCTCGCGGGGCTGTCCGACGATCTGTCGACCGTCGACATCGCCGAACACGAGTGGGCCGCCGACGCGCGCATCCGCACGGTGCTCGAGGGCATCGGCATCGCCGACCTCGGCCTCGACACCCCGGTGACCAACCTGTCCGGTGGGGAACGCCGCCGCGTCGCGCTGGCCGCCGCGCTCGTGCGCGACCTCGACCTGCTGGTGCTCGACGAGCCGACCAACCACCTCGACATCGAGGGTGTGCAGTGGCTGGCCGAGCACCTGATCGCCCGTCGTACCGCGCTGGTGGTCGTCACCCACGATCGCTGGTTCCTCGACACCGTCGCCACCCGCACCTGGGAGGTCGTCGGCGGCAAGGTGGAGACCTACGAGGGCGGCTACGGCGACTGGATCTACGCCCGCGCCGAACGCGCCCGCCAGGCCGATGCCTCCGAGGCGCGCCGCGCCAACCTGGCCCGCAAGGAACTGGCCTGGCTGCGCCGGGGCGCCAAGGCCCGCACGTCCAAGCCGCGCTACCGCGTGGAGGCCGCCGAGGCGCTGATCGCCGATGTGCCGCCGCCGCGCGACTCCGTCTCGCTGGCCGCCTTCGCCCGCAAACGCCTCGGGCGCGTGGTGATCGAGCTCGAAGACGCCACCCTCACCACCCCCGACGGCCGCGAGCTTGTCAGCGACCTCACCTGGCGGCTCGCGCCCGGCGAACGGGTCGGTCTCGTCGGCGTGAACGGTTCGGGCAAGACGACGCTGCTGCGCGCCCTGGCCGGCGACGCGGAACCGGCTTCGGGCAAGCGGATCCAGGGTCAGACCGTGCAGATCGGCTGGCTGCGTCAGGAACTCGACGACCTGCCGACCGATATGCGTGTGCTGGAGGCCGTGCAGCAGATCGCGCAGCGAATCATGCTGGGCGACAAGGAGATCTCCGCCGGTCAGCTCGCCGAGCGGCTCGGGTTCACCCCCGCCCGTCAGCGCACCCCGGTCGGTGACCTCTCCGGTGGTGAACGCCGCCGCCTGCAGCTCACCCGCATCCTGATGGCCGAACCGAACGTGCTGTTGCTCGACGAGCCGACCAACGACCTCGATATCGACACCTTGCAGCAACTCGAGGACCTGCTCGACAACTGGGCGGGCACCCTCGTGGTCATCAGTCACGACCGGTACCTGGTCGAACGCATCTGTGACTCCACCTGGGCTCTGTTCGGCGACGGCAAGCTCACCAACTTGCCCGGCGGGATCGACCAGTACCTCACCCGCCGCGCCGCGCAGACCGACGCCGCCAAGCCGATCAACACCAAGTCGACCGCCACGTCGACGGATTCGGCCGATCGCCGTGCCGCGCGCAAGGAACTCTCGCGCCTGGAACGTTCCATCGCCAAGCTCGACGAGCGCGAGCAGAAACTCCACACCGCCCTCGCCGACGCCGCCACCGACCCGGACAAACTCGTCAAGCTCAACACCGAGCTCAAAGAGGTCGTCGCGGAAAAGGAAGCGGCGGAAGAGCGCTGGATGGAACTGGCCGAGCTGGCCGAGAGCTAGGTCGCGGTTTCTCGGCCGTCGTTGATCACGACCGGTAAACAGGTCTGGACGAAGTCGGCGCCGAACTCGGTGAGCACGATGCTGCGATAGCTCACCTTGGTGCCGAAACTGGCGCGCTTCAACGCCTCTCGCACCTGTTCCTGCGCCTCGATGAGCTGGTAGCGGCTCGGGTTGCCCACCGGCTCACGGGTGGACTCGATGAGCCCGAGCCTGCGCAGGTTCGGCAGGTACTGCGGCACCCGGTTCGGAAAGCGCAGGCCCGCATGCTCACCGAGCATGGTGAGACCGCTGATGAGGCGTTCGCCGCCGAACGCCCGCTGACGTCCGGTGCGTACGTCGATCGACGGCTGCGGTCCGTCCACGTGCAGAAACCGCAGGATGCGCGCCTCGTCGGGGGTGATCTCGGAGAGGATGCCCGGGTAGGCCGGATGCGAATCCGGTGCCACCGCATGGGTACTCGCCGACAGGCGGAGCAGTTCGGCGCCCTGTTCGCGCAGCGTCGGCATGCCGGGACCACCGTGTTGTTCCCCGCTCTGGGGAAGGCCGAGGGCGTTGCGCAGCCGGTCGCGCACTTCGGTCTGCGCGTCGGCGAGTACCTCGGCGGGCGGTGCCCCCGCGATACTGCCGCGCAGCACCGTGACCGTGACACCGAGGGCGGTGTCGAGAGTCCACATCGTCATCCCCGACGCGGCGGTGATCGCCACGCGCGCGACACCGGTCGCCGCGCGGGCGGTGCGCACCGGTGATACCGGGAGCACACCGCGGCGGGCATCGGGCGACGGCACCGACCGTCGCACCAGTTCGGTGGACGGAGGTCCGTCGTCTACATCCATGTCGTCGCTACTCCTGTTCCGAAGACCAGGATGTGAGCGTATCCGGCAATGAGCCCGAGCGCGCCGCCATGGACGAAAAGCAACCATTCGTCCTGTTTGATCGCCGAACGCAGCATGTCCACGAAGTCGTGCGGCGAGAGCGCGGACATTTGCCGGGCGATGAATTCGTTGACCTGGCGGCCCTGCTGGACATTGAACGCGGGGTCGGCGAAGGCCATGGGCGCGATCGTCATGGCCTCGGCGGTGAGGGTGGACTGCAGCGAGTCGTATTCGCGGCTGCCGAGCATGAACTTCACCGCGGGCCGGGCCGGGCCGAGGGCGCGGTCGGCGGCCGGGCGCAGCGTGTCCTCGAGCATCTGCAGCGTTCGGTCCGAGCGCGGGCCGTTGAGCAGTTCGTCACCGATGTTGGCGACGGTGAGCACTTCGGTCGACACCAAAGCCGCGTAGCCGGAAGTGATTTCGGGCTGACGCTTGATGAGCAGGCCCCGCCGCCACGGGCACCACCACTTGGGTTCGGCGGGCGCGAAGATCATGTTCAGGCCAACCCAGTTCACCACCCAGCCGATCACGATGCCGCCGAGCGGCAGCACGATCAGGGGCGAGAGCGAAGTGGTGTGCAGTGCCAGTACGAGCAGCAGACCGCAGGGGGCGCCGAAATAGAAACCGAAATTCTGCATGAACCGGAGCTCTTTGGCGCCGAGCACCTGGAACAACTGGTTGAGCAATTGCGGGCGTGCCTGGAAATAGCGGATCACCATCTGCTTCACGTCGAGCAGCTGATCGATATTGGTGCCGAGTTCCATGGTGAGTTCGCGCAGGATCTCGGGCAGTTGCGAGCGCACCCGCTGGTGGATCATCTCCCTGACCTGAGTGGGCAGGTTGTACCAGAGCTGCGGATGCTCACGGCGCAGGATCACCTCGACGATGTCGCGAATCTGCGCGTCGGCCACCTCGGCCAGGTGCTCGGCGAGTTTGTCGGGTTCGAGTTCGCGGTAGAAGTCGGAGACGCTGCCCAGTTTCGACAGACCCTTGTCGACCGCGATGCTCGCCATTTTGTCGGCACGGGAGGGGACGATGCCCTGCCAGCCGATGCGGCCGTCGTAACTCAGCAGCGGCAGCACCTGAATTCGCTTGGGCAGGTAAGGAAACACCGTGCGCAGGCCGGGCAGCTTGACGCCGTGGAACTCGAGCGGCCGGAACAGCATGAGAATGCCGGTCCAGTTGGTGATGTAACCGATGACGCCTGTGAACAACGGGATTGTCAGAATTTCGAGCAGGAGCGTCGGATGTATACCGAACACACTTTCCAGCACTTACGACACCCTCCTGCCGATACCCGGTGACCACCGCCTTCACCGGCGTTCAAAAAACTAGCACCCCCGCAGCGAGGTGACCCTACTGTGAGGTACGGAACCGGGTCCATTCGCCGTGTTCCAGGCCACAGGGTAGTGTCTGAGACATCAGTCACAGAACCTGTCGCGGATGCCGCACTCGGCCCACCGAATCGGAACAATGACCACCACCACATTTCGTGACAGGCCACAATCGAGGCGCGGACAGGGGCGCGCTGTAGATCGCACTGTGCCTGGAGCGTGGTCGGGCAATAATCTGGTGGGCGATCGTTGTCCACGGCGAGACTTCGGAGTAGGACGTTGACAGACGACAGGACCGGACAGGACCTGGCCCGTGCCGGTACCCGCGCCGTCGAGCGCAGCTCGGATGTCGAGCAGCGACAGATCAGTAACGAAGCCCGCCTGATCCGCGGGGTGTTCCGGGCGGCCGGACTGGCCGCGGGAACCGCCGTGCGCGGCAGTCAGTGGGCCGTCGGCACCACCTACGAGGTCACCAAGGAGCTGGCGCAGGCCGCGCTCGACGGTGAGTCGTCCGCCGATATCGCCGAGCGCACCGGCAACGCGCTGCGCTCGATCGCCCGCAGTGCCCTCGGCGTCACCGAGGGTTCGGTGCGCGAGATCGTCAGCTATGTGCCGACCACCAACGGTTCGGGCCAGCAGTCCCTCGCGGTCGGCCCGTACCTGCGCTCCACCACCACCGAGGAACTGCGCCGCCGCGGTGATGCGCTGCTGGCCCGCTCGGCCGACGTGTACTTCACCGAGGATGTGCACCCCGCCTACGACCGCATCCTCGACGAGATCGCCCCCGACGAGGCCCGCATCCTGCGGTTCATGGCCCTCAACGGACCTCAGCCCGCTGTCGACGTGCGGACCAACCGCCCGCTCGGCATCGGCTCGGAACTGGTGCAGGGCGACCTCACCTCGGTGCCCGAACAGGCAGGCGTGCGCTATCCCGACCGGGCCCGTTCCTACCTCATCAACCTCAACCGCCTCGGTCTCACCCTTACCTCCGACGACCCGGTGGTGCTGAGCCGCTACATGGTGCTCGAGGTGCAGCCGGTCGTCGAGGAGGCGCTCAAGAAGGCCGGGCGCGCGCCGAAGATCGTGCGCAAGAGCCTTCGCCTCTCGGAATTCGGCGAGGACTTCTGCCGCACCTGCTTCACCATCGGCTAGCCCAGACAGTCCGGAGCCCGAGCGGGCGCAGGTCACACTCCGGTTTCGACAGGGGTAGCGATCGGGTACAGATCCGCCTCGCGTGGGCCATCCGGTGGGATCGTGGAGGCATGGAGCAAGGGCCCGGGTCTGTGAACGCGCGCGTCGAGGAGGTCGATGTGCGTCGTGAACGCTCAGGGCCGCTGTTACCCGGGGCGGAGGAGCCGTTGGTCGCCGGGCACGGGACGGACAGTGTGATCGCCGACGACGAACAGCCCGCCGCCGCGCCACCCGAGCAACCGAAGCCGCGCCCACCCGAGCACCCCGACGACGTCACCGCGATCAGCAGACTCAAATTCCGCTACCTGCGCACGCTGGACACCAAGTCCTGGGACGAGTTCGCCGACACCCTCGTGCCCGAGGCCACGGCGACCTACAGCGAATACCTGCAGTTCGAGTCGCGCGAGGCCTTCCTCGCCTTCCTGCGCAACACCCTCGGCCCGCACGTCATCACCGAGCACCGGTGCGACCACCCCGAGATCGACGTCGACGGCGACACCGCCACGGGCACCTGGTATCTCGCCGACACCGTGCTCATCCCCGAACACAACATGTGCCTGCACGGCGCCGCGTTCTACACCGACCGCTACGTGCGCTGCGACGACGGTTACTGGCGCATCGCGCACACCGGCTACGAACGCACCTACGAGGTGGTCCTCTCGCTCAGCGACCTGCCGAGCCTGCGGCTGACCGCGAGCCGCTGGGGCATGATCTCCCAGGACGTTTCCCGGGTGGAACGCGAACCGGAGGAGTAGCCGCCCTCCCGGCCCAGACAGCTAGTCGGCCGTGGCCACCAGCGGCTCTAGGGTGAGATCCGGGTGTTCCTTCTCGATGTACTGCAGCCGCCACTTGTCGCTGAACAGGGCGAGGATCGCGCCGTCGGTGCGGGTGAACACCTCGACTCCGCGCTGGCGGTCCAGCTCCGGCGCCGACTCGGCATCGGTGCGCCTGGCCAGGGTGTAGGCGAGGAAGTCGAGCTGGGTCTCGACATTGAACTCGGCCTGCATACGGGCGGTGACCACCTCGAACTGCATGGGTCCGACGGCGGCGAGCACGGGCGAGGCGTCGCCGCGCGCGTCGTTGCGCAGCACCTGGACGACGCCCTCGGAATCGAGCTGGTCGATGGCCTTGCGGAACTGCTTGTACTTGCCCGCGCTCTGGGCGCGCAGCGTCGCGAAGTGCTCGGGCGCGAAGCTGGGGATCGGCGGGAACTCGACCTTCTTGTCCACGAACAGGGTGTGCCCCGGTGCCAGGGCGGTCGCGTTCACCAAGCCGACCACGTCGCCGGGGTAGGCGGTGTCGACGGTGGTGCGTTCGCGGCCGAACACCGTGAGCGCGTACTTCGTCGCGAAGGGGCGACCGGTCTGGGCGTGCGTCACGACCATGCCGCGTTCGAACTCACCCGAGACTATGCGCATGAAGGCCAACCGGTCGCGGTGGGCGGTGTCCATGCCGGCCTGGACCTTGAACACCACCGCGCTGAACGGGTCACGCGTCTCGCGGGCTTTGCCGTTCACATCGGCGCGCGGGCCGGGTGCCGGCGCCAGCGCGACGAGGGTCTCGAGCAATTGGCGCACACCGAAATTCAGCATCGCCGAGGCGTAGATGACCGGCGAGGTCTGCCCGGCGAGGAACAGTTCCTGATCGTGGTCCTGCCCGGTGGCCGAGAGCAGTTCGCTCTCCTCGGCGGCGGTGGTCCACGCCTCGCCCTCGCGCGCCTCCGCCTCGGCGGGCGTCAGCGATTCCTCGGGGGCGATCGTCGCGCCACCGGCGGTGCGGGTGAAGTGGATGTACTCGGTCGCCTCGCCCTCGGGGCCGCGGCGCAGCAGGCCGCGGAAGTCGCCCGCGATACCGACCGGGAGGAACAGGGGAGTCGGGGTGAGGCCGATACGCTCGCTGATCTCGTCGAGCAGTTCCAGCGGCGCCTGGCCCGGACGGTCCCATTTGTTGATCACCGTGATCACCGGGATGCCACGGTGCCGACACACCTGGAACAGCTTGAGCGTCTGCGGCTCGAGGCCCTTGGCGGCGTCGATCAGCATCACCGCGGCGTCGACGGCGGTGAGCACCCGGTAGGTGTCCTCGGAGAAATCGGAGTGACCGGGCGTATCGACGAGATTGATGACACTGTCGACATCCGAACCGGCCGCACGGTAATTGAACTGCAGCGCGGTCGAACTCACGGAGATACCGCGAGCCTTCTCCATTTCCATCCAGTCCGACACGGTCGACTTGCGACCGGCCTTACCGTGGATGGCGCCCGCCTCGGAAATCATCTTCGCGTGCAGGGCCAGCGCCTCGGTGAGCGTCGACTTACCCGCGTCGGGGTGCGAGATCACGGCGAACGTGCGGCGACGGGCCACCTCGGCGGGCAATCCGCGCGGAGTGGGGACGGCGCCTTCTCCGGACTCGGTCAAGACAGAACCTCTCGCAGTGGTCGGCAACCAATCGAGTTTATTGGAGCGCCGGCGCGCTCGAGGTCGCGGCCCCTCCTCGGGGTCGGGGCGTGGGGGCTGGGAGTTCGAAGCTGGAGCGGTTTCAGGTCGGCCGATCGGGTGCGGTATGGTGGTCGGGTTGTCTCGGCGAGGGTGAGTCGCACCCCGTGTGCTCACCGTGATCGACGCGGCTCGGCCTTCCCGGTCGTCCTCGTTCGTTCTTCGTCCGACGAGCAGACCACCCGACCCCGGTAGATGGGTCGCCCTTGACCAGCCCGGAAGAGCCGTAGGAGCGCATCAGTCATGTCCGACGTGAACCAGATCGAAGCCGCCGTCCGTACCGAATTCGGTAAGGGCGCCGCTCGCCGTACCCGTCGCGACGGCAACGTGCCCGCCGTGCTGTACGGCCACCAGTCCGAGCCGCAGCACCTGTCGCTGGACGCCAAGGCCTTCGCCGCCATCCTGCGTCTGCACGGCACCAACGCCATCCTGAGCCTGAAGATCGACGGCAAGGAGCAGCTGGCGATGACCAAGTCGGTCGTCGTCCACCCGATCCGCCGCTACATCGAGCACGCCGACCTGCTGATCGTCAAGCGTGGCGAGCGCGTCGTCGCCGACGTCAACGTCGTCGTCACCGGCGATGCCGCCGCGGGCACCCTGGTCACCCAGGAACTCAACAGCCTGTCGATCGAGGCCGACGCGATGAACCTGCCCGAGAGCATCGAGGTCTCGGTCGAGGGCGTCGAGGCGGGCACCCAGATCCAGGCGGGCGACATCGCGCTGCCCAAGGGCGTCACCCTGGCCGGCGAGCCGGAGATCCTGGTCGTCAACGTGATCCAGGCGCCGTCGGCCGCTCAGCTCGACGACGAGGGTGAAGGCGCCGCCGCCGCGGGCGACACCCCCGAAGAGACCGAGTAAGACGCTCCACGGTTCGGCCGATGACCGAATCCTCCGGGCCCGCACTCGTGGTGGGGCTGGGTAACCCCGGCCCCGAATACGAGCGCACCCGCCACAATGTGGGCTTCCTGGTCGCCGACGTGCTCGCCGAGCGCGTCGGCGGCCGTTTTGCCGTGCACAAGAAGTCCGGCGCCGATCTGCTGCAGGCCCGCCTCGACGGCCGCCAGGTTCTCATCGCCAAACCGCGCACCTATATGAATCTGTCCGGGCGTCCGGTGGCGGCGCTGGCGAAGTTCTTCTCGGTGCCCGTCGACCAGGTGATCGTGGTGCACGACGAATTGGATCTGCCGTTCGGGACGATCCGGCTCAAGCAAGGTGGCGGCGAAGGCGGCCACAACGGCCTGCGGTCCATTTCCCAGGCGCTCACCACCAAGGACTACCTGCGCACCCGGATCGGCATCAGCCGTCCGCCTGGTCGTCAGGATCCGGCTGATTATGTGCTCAAGCCGTTCTCGGCCCCCGAACGCAAAGAAGTGCCGGTGATCGTGGAGCAGGCCGCCGATGCGGTGGAGCTGTTGCTGAAGGCCGGTTTGGAAACCGCCCAGAACCAGCTGCACTAGCGAACTTTCGACAACGGGCCCTCCCCGGCTACGGGGAGGGCCCGTCGGCGTCAGCGGAGGTGGGCCGCCGTAGCTGTGCGGCGGAGCTTTCCCGAAGAGGTCTTCGGGAGGGCGCCGGGGCCGAGAATGGCTACGGTGCGGGGGCGGGCGCCTACCTCGGCGAAGACCTCGTGGACTATCTCACGTTCGATGCGTTTCACCTCGTCGGGGACCTGGTAGTCGTTGGATTCGACTACCACGGCGAAGCTTTCGCGTTTCTCGCCCGCGTCGAGGCGCACAGCCACGGCATTGCCGGGACGAACTCCCTGCACGCGCAGGGCGGCGCGTTCGATGTCGGTGGGGTAGATGTTGCGGCCGCCCATGATGATGACGTCCTTCATGCGGCCGCACACCACGATGAGGCCGTCGTCGGTGAAGTAGCCGATGTCGCCGGTGTCGAGCCAGCCGTCGGCGTCCTGGGCGGGACGGAACCCGTCGACGGTGACGTAGCCTGAAGTGACGGCGGGGCCACGCAATTCGATGACGCCCACCGAGCGCACCGGCAGCGGCTGACGCTCGTCGTCGACCACCCGGCCCTCGAGATCGTCGACCAGGTGGCCGAGGGTCGGCAGTTTGCGCGGCGTGCCGTGATGGCCGTCCTCGGCGACGGGCACCGCCTTGCCGACGGCCTCGAGCAGATCCGCGTCGACGATATCGAGCACCATGCCGTGACCGGGATCGGGAATCGACACGGCGAGGGTGGTTTCGGCCATGCCGTAGACGGGGGTGAGGGCGGACGGGTTGAGGCCGAACTGTTTTCCGGCCTCGGCCAGGGCCGTCATGGTTTCGGGGTCGACCGGTTCGGCGCCGTTCCACATGTAGCGCACGCTCGACAGGTCCATGCTGCCCGGTTCGGCCTGCCGCAGTCGGCGCGCCAGCAGCGAATACGCGAAGTTCGGTGCGGCCGTGACGGTCCCGCGATACTTGGCGATGAGTTCGGCCCACAGCAGCGGCCTGGCCAGGAAGTCGAGCGGCGTCACGCACACCACCTCGGCGCCGAACTGCATGGGCACACTGAGGAATCCGACCATGCCCATGTCGTGGAACAGCGGCAGCCAGCTGACCATCACGTCGTCGTCGGTCTGGAACTTGACGCGATTGAACATCGCGTAGGCGTTGACGTAGAAGTTGCCGTGGGTGATGCGCACGGCCTTCGGCGAGCCCGTCGACCCGGAGGTGAGCTGCTGCAGGGCGATATCGGCCTCGGTGGTCGGCACCGGATCGGAGTCGGCGCCCTCGGCCAGGTCCGCCACCCGGACCACGGTGATCCCGCGCTCCCGCAGCACCGGTTCGGCGGCGGCGAACGGCTCGCCGAGCACGACGGCCTTCGCCTCGATCATGTTCAGGACGGTCTCGGTGTCGCGCACCCAGACCGCGAGGTCGGTGCGTGGCGTCGGCTGGTGCAGCATCGTGATCGAGGCGCCACGCATCCAGATCCCTTGGCACACAGGGGCGATGTCGACCGGCAACCCGGCGAGCACACCCACGGCATCGCCGTGCCCGATCCCGGCGGCCGCGAGACCGCCCGCCATCCGCCGCGCCTGGCGATGGATTTCCCCCCAGGTCTGCCGAAGCGGTGCCTCGGGTTCTCCGGTGACCAGCCCACGCGGGCTGGACAGCGCTGTGGCAAACATTTCGTCGGTGAACCTGCTCAACGTCGGACTCCCTTTACGCCAACGATCGGTTACGGCCGTGCTCCCAACAGATCCCGCCCCGTGATTCCGGTGTTAACCCCAATTGCCCCCGGGCACCCCTGTGTGAACACGATAGCCGCTGCCTCCGACTGCTCTGGCCACACCGGGGCAATTGCCTGCCGGAGGCAGCGGGCCGAACGCGTGAACCGCCGGTCAGCGCTGTGTCAGGGTTGCCAAGGTCGCGACGAAACGGTCGAGATCGGAGCGGTTGACGAAGTAGTGCGGTGAGGCGCGCAGGATGGCGGGCAGCGCGCGCTCGGTCATGTCGAGCAGCGCCGAGGTGGCGCGGCTGACGGTGACGGTGACGGCGTGCTCGGCGAGCCGGTCACGCAGCTGATCCGGATCGTGGCCGTCGACGGTGAACGAGACGATGCCGCTGTGCTCGGTCCCCAGATCGCGCACGGTGACGCCGGGCAGGTCGGCCATGGCTTCGCGCAGGTATTCCGCGCCCGCGGCCACCGCCGCGTAGGCCTCGTCGGGGCCGAGTTCGAGCAGGTAATCCACGGCGGCGCCGAGGCCGAGGCGGGCGGCCACATCGCACTCCCAGAACTCGAAGCGCTGGGCGCCGTCGGCGAGGCGGTAGTCGGTGGGGCCGGTCCAGGTGGCGCTGTGCAGGTCGAGGCGGGCGGGTTCCATCGTGTGCGCCAGTTCGTTACGCACGTAAAGGAATCCGGTGCCGCGCGGGCCACGCAACCACTTGCGCCCGGTGGCGGAAAGAGCGTCGACACCGAGTTCGATCACATCGATCGGCAGTTGGCCGATCGATTGGCAGGCATCGAGCAGCACGATCGCACCGGCTTGTTTCGCGATGCGGGTCGCCTCCGCGACCGGGTTCACCAGGCCGCCATTGGTCGGCGCGTGCTGCAGCGAGACCAGGCGGACGCGCTCGTCGAGCATGTTCGCCAGGGCGGCGGTGTCGAGTCGGCCGGTGTCGTCGCTGGGAATGCGCTCGACCACCGCGCCGGTGGCGGCGGCGCGCTGCAGCGCGGCGATGGCATTGCTCGCGTAGTCGGCGCCGGAGATCAGCACGCGGTCGCCGGGGCGCAGCGGCACCGAGTAGGCGAAATCGGCCCATGACCTGGTGGCGCTGTCGCTGAGCGCGATGGTGTCGGGGGTGGCGCCGATCAGGGTGGCGATGGAGGTCTTCACGGCGGCGAGGTCGTCGAATCGTTCGTTTGCCGCACGGTAGCCACCGATGTCGGCTTCGCGACGGAGATGGGCGATCACGGTGTCGGTGACGATGCGCGGCGGCAGGGACGAGCCCGCGCTGTCGAGGAAGACCTTGCCGTCGGCAAGGCCCGGGGTGGCGGCGGTAATGGCGGCGAAATCCAGCATGGCGACGACCCTAACGCCGATCGGTGTTCGGCTTCTCGACACTTTTTCTGTCGGTGGCCCTCGCTACCCTGGAATGAACGACATGCGCCGAGCCCCGGCGGCGCTCACCACGTGGAGGTTGGCATGGCGGTCACCCTGGAACGTTCCTCCTGGCCGGATTCCGCCTGCGACCAGGGCGAATTGTCGTCGCGGGCGGCGGCTGAGGCCTATGTGGGCGGGGTCTGTTTCAAGCTCGGGCCACCCACGCTGATCGGTGCCGAACTCGAATGGCTCACCGCCGGACCCACCGGCGCCCGACCCTCGCTCGACCAGCTCTGCTCGGCCCTCGGGCCACATGCTCCGACCTCCCTCGCCCCTGCCTCACCCGCGCTTCCCCTGCCCGGTGGAAGCGCGGTGACCATCGAACCCGGTGGTCAGATCGAACTCTCCAGCGCACCTTTCGCCGATCCGGCGGAGCTCACGCGGAATCTGCGGGCAGATGCGGCCCGTTTGCGGGACTTGCTCGCCACCAGGGAAATCACCGTCACCGCCGCGTCCGCTGACGCGCACCGTCCGGCTGAGCGGCTCCTTCGCTTGCCCCGATACGCGGCGATGGAACGCGCGTTCGCCGGCATCGGCCCCTTCGGCGGCCTGATGATGTGCAATACCGCCGCCACCCAGGTCAGCGTCGACGCGGGCGCCGACCCGGCCGAGGTGCGCGCCCGCTGGACCGCGCTCTACGTGCTCGGGCCCGCGCTGATCGCGGCGTTCGCCTGCTCGCCCACCTTGCACGGAATACCGTGCGGGGAGTGGGTTTCCCAGCGTATGCGCACTTGGTTGCGCCTCGACCCGGCCCGGACCAGGCCGCCGGTATCCGACTGGGCCGACCCGATCACCGCCTACGCGCGCTGGGCGCTCGACGTTCCACTGCTGTGCGTGCGCTGCACCGAACCCGACGCCGACTGGTCGCCCCCGCCCGGTGCGACCTTCGCCGACTGGCTCTCGGGCGCACTCGACGACGAGGTCGGCCGCCGCCCCACCCGCGCGGACCTCGACTATCACCTCACCACCCTGTTTCCGCCGGTTCGGGCCTCGGGACACCTCGAGGTGCGCTATCTCGACACCCAGCCGGGCGATACCTGGACCACCCCGATCCACCTGTTCGACGCCCTGCTCTCGACACCCGAGGTGGTCGCCGAGGCAACAGCTCTCGCGGCCCCGGTCGCGGGGGAGTGGACCACAGCGGCGCGCCACGGGCTGCTCGACCCGCAGATGCGCCAGGTGGTGGTGGACGTGCTCGAACTGGCGGCACAGCATGCCAGAACACCCGCCGCTGCACAGGAATTGGCCGACGCGGCGCGTCGATGTCGCTTGGCACTCAGCCCCTCGGACCAGCTGGAGAGCTCGGAGGGTTCGCGATGAATCGACGCCGCGCGCCCGATGGCCCGACCCCGCTTGCCGCTGTGAAGATCCCTGTCGCCCAGCCTCACTCGGAGATCCGCTCGTGACACTTTCCGCACCCGCCGACCATGCCGACCGCGAACGCACGCGAGCCAGGATCGCCGAGGTGCTCGCTCGTGCCCGCCGCCGCACCGCCGTACTCACCGACAGCGTCGACGAGGCCGACCTCGTCGCGCAGCATTCACCGCTGATGTCGCCACTGGTCTGGGATCTGGCCCATATCGGCAACCAGGAGGAGCTCTGGCTGGTGCGCGATGTCGGTGGCCGGGAACCGGTGCGCAGCGATATCGACGAACTGTACGACGCCTTCAAGCACGCCAGGGCGAACCGGCCCGCGCTGCCGCTGCTGAATCCCGAGCAGGCGCGTGGCTATGTGGGCACCGTGCGCGAGAAGGTCTTCGACGTTCTCGAATCCAGTCCGCTGCTCGGGAACCCGCTGGTGGACAATGGTTTCGCGTTCGGGATGATCGCTCAGCACGAACAGCAACACGACGAAACCATGCTGGCCACTCACCAGTTGCGCCTGAGCGCACCGGTGCTGTCGGCGCCACCCGCGCCGTCCGCGCGGGTTCCGATCGGCGGTGAAGTAGTTGTTCCCGCAGGCGAGTTCATGATGGGTACGTCAGCCGATCCGTGGGCGCTGGACAATGAACGGCCCGCGCATCCGGTGTATGTCGAGGGTTTCGCCATCGATGTCGCCCCGGTGACCAACGAGCAGTACCTGGCGTTCATCGACGACGGCGGCTACGAGCGCCGTGAGCTGTGGTCGGAGCGCGGGTGGGCGCACCGGCAGGAGGCGGGGCTCGTGGCGCCGCAGTTCTGGGAGCGCGAGGGGAATCAGTGGTCCCGAAGGGTTTTCGGGGTGCGTACCGCGCTGCGGCCGCGTCAGCCGGTGGTGCATGTGTGCTGGTTCGAGGCCGAAGCCTATGCGACGTGGGCGGGTAAGCGGTTGCCCACCGAGGCGGAATGGGAGAAGGCGGCGCGGTTCGACCCGGCCACCGGTGCGTCGCGGCGTTATCCGTGGGGCGAGGACGAGCCGAGCGAGCGCACCGCCAACCTGGGTCAGCGTCATCTGGAACCGGCCGAGGTCGGCGCGTATCCGGCCGGTGCGTCGGCAACCGGGGTGCACCAGCTGATCGGTGACGTCTGGGAGTGGTGTTCCTCCGGCTTCGAGGCCTACCCAGGGTTCCGTGCGTTTCCGTACCGCGAATACTCGGAGGTCTTCTTCGGTGGGGACTACCGGATCCTGCGCGGCGGTTCGTTCGGCACCGACGAGGTGGCCTGCCGCGGCACCTTCCGCAACTGGGACCACCCCATCCGCAGGCAGATCTTCGCCGGGTTCCGGCTGGCCCGCGACCTGCGCGAGGACGAACGCTGATGTGCAGACACCTCGGCTATGTCGGCCCACCGGTCGCGGTCGGTGAATTGGTGTTGCGCGGCTCGCACTCGCTCTACGCCCAGTCCTGGGCGCCGCTCGACATGCGTGCCGGTGGCACCGTCAACGCCGACGGTTTCGGCGTCGCCTGGTGGCGCCGCGCCGAGGTCGGCATGGACGGTGCCCGCGACGCGGTGACCCGCTACCGCAATCCCGCCCCCATCTGGACCGATCCGGCTGTCGCCGAGGTCCTCGGGCAGCTCGAGTCCCGAGCGGTGCTCGCGGCCGTCCGCTCGGCCACCGTCGGCATGCCGATCGAACGCTCCGCCTGCGCCCCCTTCACCGACGACCACTGGGCCTTCAGCCACAACGGTGTCGTGCAGGAGTGGCGAACCACCCTGCCCGCCGTCCTCACCGACTTGGCGCCGCTTCTCGACCCGTCCGCCACGGCCTCGATGTTCCTGCACGCCGAGGCACTCACCGACGCGGCGGCACTGTGGGTCGTGCTGCGCGCCCTGCTCGCCGCCATCGACCCCGACGGTCCGGTCAGCTCGCCGGCCGACGCGCTGCGATTACTGGTGACCACCGTGCTGCGTCATCAGCCCAACGCCCGCGTGAATCTGTTGCTCGGCAATGGTTCCGAACTCTGGGCCACCACCTGCTGGCATGCCTTGTCGGTGCTGGTCACCGACGACTACGCCGTGCTGTCCTCGGAACCGTACGACGACGATCCACGGTGGCGACCGATCGCGGATCGTCAGCTGGTGACCGCCTCGCCCGGCCACTGCACCATCACCGCTCTGGAATCCCCCGCCACCGAAAGGGTCCGTTCATGACCGCGCCGCTGCTGGACATCCACCTCACCGACGCCGATCTCACCGAGGCCCTGCGAGCCGACGCCCGCGCCGGACTCACCGCCGACCCGAAGTCGTTGCCGCCCAAGTGGTTCTACGATGCGCGCGGCAGCGAATTGTTCGAGGCGATCACCGAGCTGCCCGAGTACTACCCCACCCGCACCGAGCGGGCGCTGCTGCGCGATGTGGTCGACGAGATCGCGGCCGCCGCTCGTGCCGACGTACTGGTGGAACTCGGCGCGGGTTCGGCGGCCAAGACCCGGCTACTCCTCGACGCGCTCACGTCCACGGGTTCGCTGAAAACCTATGTGCCACAGGATGTTTCCGCTTCAGCCCTACGCGGTGCGGCAACCGAATTGGCGGCCGAGTACCCGAATCTGTCCGTGCACGGTGTGGTCAGCGATTTCACCGACACCCTGCACAACCTGCCGAGGGGTGGGCGCCGGATGATCGCCTTCCTCGGCGGAACCATCGGTAACCTGGTGCCCGCCGAGCGCGCCGAATTCCTGGCCGGCATCAACGAGGTTCTCGAACCCGGGGAACTGTTGCTGCTCGGCGCGGGCCTCGTGGTCGCCCCCGAGATCGTCGTTCCCGCTTACGACGACGCCGCGGGTGTCACCGCCGAGTTCAACCGCAATGTCCTGCACGTCCTCAACAACCGGCTGTCCGCCGATTTCGAGCCGGACAAGTTCGAGCATGTGGCGCTCTGGGATCCCACGAACGAGTGGATCGAAATGCGCCTGCGCGCCACCGAAGCCATGACCGCGACCGTCGCCGATCTGGGCCTCACCGTCGACTTCGCGGCGGGCGAGGAGATGCGCACCGAGATCTCGGCCAAGTTCCGTCCCGAAGCCCTCAGCGCCGAACTCGACGGCGCGGGCTTCACCCCCACCCACACCTGGACCGACCCCGAGAACCGCTTCGCCCTCGTCCTGGCCGAGCGTCGTTGACCGCGGCTACGACGGAACTGTCGCGGTCGGCAAGATGTCGACCGTGCCGGTCGTCAGGGCGTGGCGACTCTAGAGGTCGAGTTCGTCGGCGACCCCTTCGCCGCTGATCAGGTTCTCGTCCCCGTCGAGGTCGGCGTTGTCGAGGGAGTCCTCGTCGAAAGCGCGGACGGCGACCTCTTCGGCGGGGCGCTCGTCTTCTTCCATCTCCTCGTGGCGCTCGCCGCTCTCGGTCCACTCTTCCGACAGTTCCTCGCCGATGCCGAGGAAGCCGTCGGCGTCGGCTTCGCGGTTGCGGATCACGTAGTCCGCGGGCGGGTCTTCGATATTGCGTTCGTATTCGATGATGTCGTCGGCCTGATCGTCGTCGCCCATGTCCATGTCCAGCGGTTCACGGCTCATGGTGCCAGTATCGGCCTGTGCGCCGACCGGTGCCAGGAAGGCACGCCCGCGCGGATCAGTCGACGCCTTCGAGGACGGCGGCCAGCCATTCGATGAGCGGACGTAGCTCGTTCCAGGCCCGCCGGACCTCGGTGACGCCTGCGGGGGTCTCGATCCAGTCGGGTGCCCCGTAGTCGCGGCGAACGATCAGCGACTTGTGCCGGAGCAGCCCGATACGCGGATGGTCGGCGGGGTAGCCCTTGGGGCGGGTCTTGAGCTGTTCGCCGCCGAGGTCGTAACCGGCGGCCGTGATCGCGGCCAGGATGCCCTCCAGCTCGCGGCCGCGCACGTCGTCGTCGATGGTGGCGCGCAGGACGGCCAGGGCGCTCGGCGCGGGCCGGAAACAGCCGCCGCCGACGGCCAGCCCGGCCGCGCTGATCTGCACGTACCAGCCCACACCCGGGGAGAGGTGGACCACCGCACCCTGATGAGTCTTGTAGGGCGTCTTGTCGGCGGAGAAGCGCACGTCACGGTAGGGCCGGAACACTCTGGCGTCCCCGAATTCGGCCGCCAGCTCGGCGGTGAGCGCGACCATCGGCGCCCGCACCGCCTCGTCGTAGGTGTGCTTGTGCGCGGTCCAGAAGGCCTTGGAGTTGTCGGCCTCGAGATCCTCGTAGAAGTCCAGGCCGGCCAGGGGGAAACCGGTGAAAGCGTTCATCGTGCGTGTGGTTCTCAGTTCTGTGACGGGATGATGTCGGCGTCGAAGAAGAACACCCGGATCGCCAGCCCCGCGAGCAATGCGAACAGCGCCGCCACGGCCGACCAGTTGCCGAGCGGTTCACCTTTCTTGCTCCCGTACAGCCCCGCCGCGATCCCGAGCACACCGAAGATGATCGGGAAGAACAGCAGGGCGATCACGGCGAACACGAACGCCGATGTCGACCAGGTTTTACCCGCGGGCGCCTCGCCATCACCGTCGGAGTCGTCGACCGGTAATCCACCGTAGGACACCTCGGGCCTACCGGGATACTTGGCCTCGTGCGCGCCATGCGATGGCTCGGCCGGCTCGTCCGACAGCGAATACGACACCTCGGGCCGCTCCGGCTTGGCATGCCGAGGCCGATACTCGCCCTCTCCGGATTCCTGCGGTGTGCTCATCGAGACCTCCCAGGTCGGGCTATCGTCGGGCTACCGTTCCCAGTATCGCCCAACGACGGCCCGTACCAGCACCGACGAGCCTGGCCGGGCTCTCGAAAGAACCCACAGATCGCGCAGGTACATGGGTAACTCACCGGGTACGAGCTAACCCACCCACATCACAAAAGCTTGCCGCGTCCCAACTCACCCCGCGCCTGAGTCTGGCCAAAAGACGCGGGGAGGCGGTCAAGCGTTGCCGTTGAACAGGCCCGTCACCGAGCCGTTTTCGAAGACCTCGCGAATGGTGCGGGCCAGCAGCGGCGCGATCGACAGCACCGTCAGCGTCGGGAACTTCTTCTCCTCGCTGATCGGCAGGGTGTTGGTGATGACCACTTCCTTGGCACCGCACGCGGCGAGGCGCTCGGCGGCCGGGTCGCTGAGCACACCGTGGGTGGCCGCGATGATGACATCGCCCGCACCGGCTTCCTTGAGCACCTTCACCGCGCCGGCGATGGTGCCACCGGTGTCGATCATGTCGTCGATCAGCACGCAGGTGCGGCCTTCGACGTCACCGACGACGCGGTTGGACTTCACCTGGTTGGGGACCAGCGGGTCGCGGGTCTTGTGGATGAACGACAGCGGGGTGCCACCGAGCGCGTCGGCCCACTTCTCGGCGACCTTCACGCGACCGGCGTCGGGGGAGACCACGGCCAGGTTGTCGGTGGAGTAGTTGGTGCGGATGTAGTCCGACAGCTGCACCAGCGCGTGCATGTGATCGACGGGGCCGTCGAAGAAGCCCTGGATCTGGTCGGTGTGCAGGTCGACGCTGATGATGCGGTCGGCACCGGCGGTCTTGAGCAGGTCGGCGACCAGGCGGGCGGAGATGGGCTCACGGCCGCGGTGCTTCTTGTCCTGGCGGGCGTAGGGGTAGAACGGCAGCACAGCGGTGATCCGCTTGGCCGAACCGCGCTTGAGCGCGTCGATCATGATGAGCTGTTCCATCAGCCACTGGTTCAGCGGGGCCGGGAAGCTCTGCAGCACGAAGGCGTCGGAACCGCGCACCGACTCCTCGAACCGGACGAAGATCTCACCGTTGGCGAACTCACGCGCGGTCTGCGGGGTGATGTCGACATCGAGTTCCTTGGCGACCTGCTCGGCAAGCTCAGGATGTGACCGGCCGGCGAAGAGCATCAAGTTCTTCTGATTGTCGATCGAGAACGCGGTCACTGCTGGTTGCCATCCTTTTGCTCGATTGCCTTGTTCGACGTCTCGTCTGCCGCGATGGCTTCCGCCGCCGCGCGTGCCGCAGCGGTTCCGGGACGGTAGCGCTGCACCCAGTTCTCAATGGTGCGCTGTGGCCCACCCGACACGGCAAGTGCCCCGGGTGGAACGCTCCTGCGCAGTACAGTACCCGCACCCGTATAGGCGCCGTCACCCACGGTTACCGGAGCGATGAACATGGTGTCGCTGCCGGTCCGCACATGGGAACCGACCACAGTGTGGTGCTTGTTCACCCCGTCGTAGTTCACGAAAACACTGGACGCGCCGATGTTGCTGTACTCGCCGATCGTCGCGTCACCGACGTAGGTGAGGTGCGGAACCTTGGAGTGCGCGCCGACCGTCGCGTTCTTGGTCTCGACGAACGCGCCGAGCTTGCCGTGCTCGCCGAGCACGGTGCCGGGGCGCAGGTAACTGAACGGTCCGACGTTGGCGTTCTCGCCGATCTCGGCCTGCTCGCCGTGGGTGCGCACCACCTTGGCGCCCGCGCCGACGATCACATCGGTGAGCGTGGTGTCGGGCCCGATCTCGGCGTCCTCCCCGATGTGGGTCTCGCCGAACAGCTGGGTTCCGGGGCGCAGGACCGCGTCGCGCCCGATCCGCACACTCGCGTCGACCCAGGTGGTGGCCGGATCGATGACGGTGACGCCCGCGCGCATGTGCCGCTCGAGGATGTACCGGTTGAGCGTGGCACCGGCCTGCGACAACTGCACCCGGTCGTTGACCCCGGTGACCTTGTTCGAATCGACCAGTCGCGCGCCGTGCACGGGATGCCCGGCCTCGCGGGCCAGCCGCAGCACGTCGGTGAGGTAGAGCTCGTGCTGGGCATTGGCCGTGGACAGCCGCCCGATCATGGTGCGCAGCACGGCGGCGTCGAAGGCGTAGACGCCGGAATTGACCTCTTTGATCTTGGCCTGGGCCGGGGTCGCGTCGGCGTGCTCGACGATCTCGGCGACCTGACCGTCCTCGTCGCGCACGATCCGGCCGTAACCGTTGGGATCGTCGGGGACGAAGGTGAGCACGGTGACGGCCGGTCGTTCGGCGTAGCTGCGGTGCTCGTCGAGCAGGGCGCCGAGGGTGTGCCCGTCGAGCAGCGGCACATCGGCGGAGGTGACCAGCAGGTCACCGGTGAAATCGGCGGGCACGGCCTCGAGCGCGCACTGCACGGCGTGGCCGGTGCCGAGCTGCTGTTCCTGTACCGCACAGACGATTTCGCGTCCGAGTTCCTTGCCGACCTCGGCGACGGCGGCGCCGACCTTGTCGCGGTCGTGCCCGACGACGGTGATCAGATGGGTGGGGTCGATCTCCGCCGCGGCGTGCAGCGCGTGCGAGAGCATCGAGCGTCCCGCGAGCGGATGCAGCACTTTCGGAGTCTTCGACCGCATTCGCGTCCCAGCCCCGGCTGCGAGAACGACGACGGCGGTCTGCGGTGGCATGGATCTCCCTCGGCTGCCGGTCAGCGAGTGTGCTGTGGCGGGTTCGGTCGGTCGGTGATGGGGTGCGGGCCGACGATACGTCACTGTGCCCGTGTGTGCTCCGCCGCCAGGACTCGAACCTGAACTATCTGAACCAAAATCAGAGGTGCTGCCATTACACTACGGCGGATCGCCACACCAGTGGGCTGTCAGAGCCCACCACTGTGCTACGGCACGGCCATGATCCTCGCATAGCAGTCCGCCTCTCCGCGAATTTTGGCTTGCCCGCCACTCCGCGAATTTTGGCCGGACTCAGGTGCGGGGAGAGTCGGAAACGCGGCTAGCGTGCGGAAGTGCCCTGGTCAGCCGGTACCCGACGAGTTACCCATGTGCTCGCGAGATCAGTCGTCGGCAGGGTGGGGACGTGATGGCGTCGTGCGGTCTGAGACAGTTGGGGGTGGTGGGTCCGGCAGGTGGTGGAGAGGCAGGGAAGTTGTCTTCTAGTGATCCGGGGCGCGTTTCCAGACCGAGGATGACCGGTACGCAGCGGCGCCAGCAGTTGATCGAGATCGGTCGCGCGTTGTTCGCGGAGCGGGGCTACGACGCCACATCGATCGAGGAGATCGCGCAGCGTGCGCAGGTGTCCAAGCCGGTGGTCTACGAGCATTTCGGGGGTAAGGAAGGGCTCTACGCGGTGGTCGTCGACCGCGAGATGTCGATGCTGCTCGACATGGTCACCTCCTCGCTCACCCAGAACCGGTCGCGGTTGCGGCTCGAGCAGGTGGCGCTGGCGCTGCTCACCTACATCGAGGAACGCACCGACGGGTTCCGCATCCTGGTGCGCGACCAACCGGCCCCCAACGCCGACGGCCGGTACTCGAGCCTGCTCAACGAGGCCGTCAACCAGGTGGCGCACATCCTGGCGGGCGACTTCGGCCGCCGCGATCTCGACACCAGCCTGGCCCCGCTCTACGCCCAGGCACTCGTCGGCATGGTGTCCACGGCGGCCACCTGGTGGCTCGACGAGCGCACCCCGCCGAAGGAAGTGGTCGCGGCGCATCTGGTGAACCTGTGCTGGAACGGTTTGAGTCACTTGGAAGCCGAACCGGGTCTCAGCTCCGAATGGAATACGAACATCGCGGGGCCCAAGCCGGGGTAACCGGTCGATAGCGCCCGTGCCGGAAGCGAATCCAGGATTCGGGTGCCCCCGAAGGGTCTGGTGGTACGGTTCACCCATCCTTTTGGGTGCTGCCGGGCGGTATGTCGATCAACTTCGGGATGTCGGTCTACTTCAGGATGGCTGGATTATTGGATGACAGGCGGATCTGATGGCTAGGCAAGCGCGCGCGGAGATCACCCGCGACTCCGTCCTTGCTGGCGCTGCCGATGTCTTTCTCCGTTTGGGCTACGCCAACGCGAGCCTCAGCGAAATCATCGCGCAGTCCAATGTGACCAAGGGCGCCTTGTACTTTCACTTCGGCTCCAAGGAGGAGCTGGCACGGGCGGTGGTCGATCAGGGCAACGAACGGCTCATCGGGTCGTGTCAGGGTTTCTTCGATTCCCGGGTGCCCGCGCTCGAGGCGTGCATCGGCATCACCTATGTGGTCGCCGATCTGTCGATGAACGATCCGATGGTCGGTGCGATGCTCAAGCTCACCCACCAGATCGGTGACTATCGCGGCGCCCAGGGCGACAACATCGCCAAGACCTGGGGTGAGACGTACCGGGTGCTGTCGGAGCGCGCGATCTCCCAGGGCGACCTGCTCGCCGATCTCGACGCCGAGGTGGTCGGGCTGTTGCTGCAGGAACTCACCGCGGGCGTGCACATCGTCGCGGTGGGCACCGAGTCGATGGACCAGATGGCCACCCGGATGGAACGGGCCTGGTATTTCCTGCTGCCCTCGATCGTTCCGCCCGAGAAGCTGTCGTATTTCCGGGAGTTCGCGGCGCGCCGGTTGCGCCGCTACGTGGTCTAGACGCTGCGGTCGGTGGCGAGCACGGCCCGCACGTCGGCGTCGGGTCCGCTCGCCTCGATCCGCACCTCGTCGCGACCGAAGGCGTGCAGCAGCAGTTCCGAGGGCTGGCCGGTGAGCACGACCGCGTCGCCGGTGCCCGCGTGCGCGGTGATCCGGTCACCGCCCGGAGTTGCAAGCACCAGCGGCGCGGGTGACTTGCGGTAGTTCGCCCGGGCGATCGCTCGCAGCGCCCGCCACAGTCGCTGCTCGTCGGCATCGTCCAATTGCCTTGGCTCCCAACCTGGTTCGCCGCGGCGGATGTCTTCGTGGTGGATGAACATCTCGGTCAGGTTCACCACCGCGTCGACCGGGCGCAGTGGTGACCACAGCGGTGGCCCGGTGCGGATCTGCTCGGCGAGCACCGGGAACGGGCGCTGCCGGATCTTGGCCTGTTGTCTGTCTAGGTAGCCCGCCATCGGCTTCAGGAGGATGCCGAGCGCGGCGTCGGGCCTGCGCTCGCGCACCACCAGATGGGCGGCGAGGTCGTAGACGGTCCAGGTGCCACACAGCGTCGGCGCTTCGGCACCCGCCGCGAGTGCCGACCGAACAAGGGCGTGGCGTTCACGTTGAGCCAGACTCACACCTGCGACCCTACGCCGGGTGGCCGGTGCCTCGCCCAGCTCGGGGACATGTCGGAGCCGGTGACTAGACTTTGCTACGTCCTCCTCGACCACCCCGTCTGCGCATTCAGGAGCGTTCATGTCCTCCCTTCGTCCCCCGCTCGCCGGTCTGGCCGAGGCGGCTGGGGGTGATGCCGCGCTGCGGACGGTGGCCGATCTGGTCGGCAAGTCCGGGGTGGAACTGGTCGCCCCCTCGGCGGTGCGCGCGTTCGTCGCGAGCACCGTGGCCGCCCAGCGCCCGCTGGTCGTCGTCACAGCCACCGGCCGCGAGGCCGACGACCTGACCGTCGAGCTGGCCGAGATGCTCGGCGACTCGGTGGCGATGTTCCCGTCGTGGGAGACGCTGCCGCACGAACGCCTCTCACCCGGCGCCGACACGGTCGGGCGCAGGCTCGAGGTGCTGCGCAGGCTCGCCCACCCCGACGACCCGGTGTACCCGGAACCGCTGCGCGTGGTGGTCACCACGGTGCGGTCGCTGATGCAGCCGATGACGGCGGGCCTCGGCGATATCGAGCCCATCGTGTTGCGCGTCGGCGAGGACCACGACTTCGACGCCCTGCTCGCGCGCCTGGTCGAATTCGCCTACACCCGCGTCGACATGGTCGGCAAGCGTGGCGAGTTCGCGGTGCGCGGCGGCATTCTCGACCTGTTCCCGCCGACGGCCGATCATCCTGTGCGCGTGGAGTTCTGGGGTGACGAGGTCACCGAACTCCGCCCGTTCGCGGTGGCCGATCAGCGCTCCATCGACGATCTGAGCGTCGAGGTGGTCGTGGCCCAGCCGTGCCGCGAACTGCTGCTCACCGAGCCGGTGCGCGAACGCGCCGCCGCCGTCGCGGCCGACAACGCCGCCGACGCCGCGCTCGTCGAAATGCTCGACAAGATCGCCGAGGGCATCCCGGTCGACGGCATGGAGGCGCTGCTTCCCGTCCTGGCGCCCGGCAAGCTGAGCCTGCTCACCGAGGCGCTGCCCGAGGGCACCCACCTGCTGCTGTGCGACCCGGAGAAGATCCGCACCCGCGCGGCCGACCTGGTGCGCACCGGCGAGGAATTCCTCGAGGCCTCCTGGACGGCGGCTTCCTTCGGCAGCGACGCCCCGCTGGGCGCGCACGGCCTCGACCTGGCCGCCTCCGGTTACCGATCGCTGCCCGAATTGCACGGCAGCGCAGACGAACTCGGCCTGCCCTGGTGGACACTGAGCCCGCTGAGTTCCGGCGACCCGGTCGAGGTGAACCTGCCGGTGCTCGCGGGCCCGACCGCGCGCGGGTCGGAGGAGTTGGTCGCGACCATCTTCGCCTCGCTGCGCGCGCACGTGGCGACCGGCGGCCGCGCCGTCGTCGTGGTCACCGGGCACGGCACCGCCCAACGCGTGCTGGAACGGCTCGGCGAGGCCGAGGTGCCCGCCGCACTGCTCCCGGCGGGGGCGGTGCCGGAGCCGGGCGTGGTCGGTGTGCTGTGCGGTTCACTGCACGACGGGTTGATCTTCGATGACGCGGGCCTGGTCGTCGTCGCCGAGTCCGATCTCACCGGCAACCGGGTCACCGCGCCCAGCGAGGGCAAGCGGCTGCCCGCCAAGCGCCGCAACCAGGTCGACCCACTTGCCCTGTCGGCGGGCGACATGGTGGTCCACGACCAGCACGGCATCGGCCGCTTCGTCGAGATGATCGAACGCACCGTCGGCGGGGCGCGCCGCGAATACCTGGTGATCGAGTACGCCCCGAGCAAGCGCGGCCAGCCCGGCGACCGGTTGTTCGTGCCGATGGAGTCGCTCGATCAGCTCTCCCGCTACGTCGGCGGCGAGCTGCCGAGCCTGTCCAAGCTGGGCGGTTCTGACTGGGCGAACACCAAACGCAAGGCGCGCAAGGCCGTTCGCGAGATCGCCGGTGAGCTGGTGCAGCTCTACGCCGCCCGCCAGGCCGCGCCGGGACACGCCTTCGGTCCGGACACCCCGTGGCAGCAGGAGATGGAAGACGCGTTCGCGTTCACCGAGACCGTCGACCAGATGACCGCCATCACCGATGTGAAGGCCGACATGGAGAAGCCGGTCCCGATGGACCGGGTCGTCTGCGGCGACGTCGGCTACGGCAAGACCGAGATCGCGGTGCGCGCGGCGTTCAAGGCGGTGCAGGACGGCAAGCAGGTGGTGGTGCTCGTCCCTACCACGCTGCTGGCCCAGCAGCATCTGCAGACCTTCACCGAGCGGGTGGCGGGCTTCCCGGTGACGGTGAAGGGCCTGTCGCGCTTCACCGACGCGTCCGATTCCAAGGAGATCCTGGCCGGGATGGCCGACGGGTCCGTCGACATCGTGGTCGGCACCCACCGGCTGCTGCAGACCGGGGTCCGCTGGAAGGACCTCGGTCTGGTGATCGTCGACGAGGAGCAGCGCTTCGGTGTGGAACACAAGGAGCACATCAAGGCGCTGCGCACCCACGTCGACGTGCTCACCATGTCGGCCACCCCGATCCCGCGCACCCTGGAGATGAGCCTGGCGGGCATCCGCGAGATGTCGACCATCCTCACCCCGCCCGAGGAACGTCATCCGGTGCTCACCTACGTGGGCGCCTACAACGACAAGCAGGTCACCGCCGCCATCCGCCGTGAGCTGATGCGCGACGGTCAGGTGTTCTACGTGCACAACCGGGTGTCCTCGATCGACAAGGCCGCCAAGAAGATTCGCGATCTGGTGCCCGAGGCGCGGGTGGTCGTCGCGCACGGTCAGATGAACGAGGACCAGCTCGAGCGCACCGTGCAGGGTTTCTGGGAGCGCGAATACGACGTGCTGGTGTGCACCACGATCATCGAGACCGGTCTCGACATCTCCAATGCCAACACCCTGATCGTGGAACGCGCCGACTCCCTCGGCCTCTCACAGCTGCACCAGTTGCGCGGCCGGGTCGGTCGTTCGCGTGAGCGCGGGTACGCCTACTTCCTGTACCCACCGGAGAAGCCGCTCACCGAGACCGCTTACGACCGGCTGGCAACCATCGCCCAGAACTCCGATCTCGGCGCCGGTATGGCGGTCGCGATGAAGGACCTCGAGATCCGTGGCGCGGGCAATGTGCTCGGCGCCGAACAGTCCGGTCACGTGGCGGGCGTGGGTTTCGATCTGTACGTGCGGCTGGTCGGTGAGGCGGTGGAGGCCTACCGGGCCGCCGCCGACGGCAAACCGATCGTCACCGAGGAGATCAAGGAGGTGCGCATCGATCTGCCCGTCGACGCGCACATCCCGCCCGATTACATCGCCAGCGACCGGCTGCGGCTCGAGGCGTACCGCAAACTCGCCTCCGCGCAGGACGATTCGGCGCTGGCCGCTGTCGTCGAGGAGCTCGTCGACCGGTACGGCCCGGTGCCGGTGGAGGTCGGCAGGTTGGTGTCGGTAGCGAAGCTGCGACTGCTGGCGCGCGAGTACGACGTGTCCGAGATCGTGGTCACCGGCTCGACGTTGAAGATCGCCCCGCTGAACCTGCCCGACTCGAAACAGATGCGGCTCAAGCGGATCTACCCCAGCGCCACCTACCGGGCGGCCAGCGGAATGGTGCAGTTGCCGCTGCCGCGCGTCACCGACAGTGTCGGTGCCGACCGGGTCCGCGATGTCGCGGTGCTGCAATTCGTCGCCGACCTGCTGCTGGTGCTCGACGGCAAACCGCAAGGGATGGTGGATCTTTCGGTGTCCACCGAGGCGAGCGTATGAGCGAGGCACAGGAGGCGGCCGATACCGCCGTCGTCGCGGCGGGCCTGGCCGAGGCGGTGCGGGTGATGGACCGGCTGTGGCACTTCGGTGGTTGGGAAACCACCCAGACCCACGATTCGCTGCGCCCCTACCTGCTCGAGGAAACCTACGAACTGCTCGACGCCATCGGCTCCGGCGACTACGAGACCATCAAGGAGGAACTCGGCGATCTGCTGCTGCAGGTGCTGTTCCACTCCCGGATCGCCGAAGCCGCAGGCGAATTCACCGTCGACGACGTGGCGGCGGCGCTGGTCGACAAGCTCGTGCACCGCAGCCCGTATCTGGTGGAGGCCGACTTGCCACCGGGTATCTCGGTGGCCGACAAGATCGCCGCGCAGGAAAAGGCTTGGGAGGAGCGCAAATCCGCGGAGAAGGCGCGGCGCTCCTGTCTCGACGGCATCGCCATGGCACAGCCCGCGCTCGCGCTCGCCGAGAAGATCCGCGTCCGCGGAGCGCGTGGGGGTCTGCCCGACGACCTGATCCCCGCGGCCCTGCGCACGGTCGAGCTCGGCGGGCCGGATTCCGCCGAGGAACGCCTGCGCAAGGCCGCACTCGACTTCGCCGCGACCATACGCGCGGCCGAGGACGCGGCGGAATCGGCACGGGGGGAGCGGTTACCGCTCACCGCCGAGGACTGGCGCACCTACTGGCCGAGCTGACCACCGACGACACCGCGAGATCGACTGCGGCCGACGTACGCAGTTACCCATCGGCTAACGATCTTGATCGGGGGAATGCCCGCTGATCGCTGCCGAGACCTTAGCGGCAAGTGCCACAGCGCTTTAGACTCGGTGGCGAGCGCGTCGTTCGCGGCGAGCAGGGGTGTCCGACGATCGTCGAGGTGAGGTAGATGGCAACAGAAGTCGATCCGGCAGAGCAGGACGTGGTGACCGACCATCCCGAACTCGACGTGCTGCCGGTGTGGCCGCAGGAAACCATCGCGGTCCTCGTCACCACCGATCCCGGCCCGCACGCCATCCCGGTCTCCTGGCCGGTTCGCGCGGGTGACCGGCGCATCCTCATCAGCTTGCGCACCAATCGTGGGTCGCTCGCCCGGTTGCGGGAGCGACCCGAGGTGGCGTTGCTGATCCTGGGTGGCGGCAATGTGGCGCTGTCGGCCCGGGGCCGGGCGACCGTGATCGCCGAGCAGATGCCCGAGGCCGAGGACTACGCTGCCGTGCGGATCGACGTCGACGTGATCGACGACCACCGCCAGTCGGCCTTCGCGGTGGACCGTGGTATCCAGCGAACGGTTCTCGATGACACCGAACTGCGCGCCTTGGAGGGCCGGGTCGAGACCTTGCGCACCTGGGCCGAGCAGCAGCACTGAACACGATCAGGACAGAAGGGTTTTCATGAGCGTCTCACTCGCCAAGGGCGGCAATGTCTCGCTGTCGAAGCAGACCGACAACCTCACCAAGGTCGCGGTCGGTCTCGGCTGGGACGTGCGGACCACCACCGGCGCCGACCACGATCTCGACGCCAGTGCGTTGGCGACCGGGGCCAACCTGAAGGTGCTGTCGGACCAGCATTTCGTGTTCTACAACAACCTGCGTTCGCCCGAGGGAACCATCGAGCACACCGGCGACAACCTGACCGGTGAGGGCGACGGCGACGACGAGGTGATCAATGTCGACCTGGCCGCCACGCCGCCGTCGATCACGAACATCTTCTTCCCCGTCTCGATCCACGACGCCCAGGCCCGCGGCCAGTCCTTCGGCCAGATCCGCAACGCCTACATCCGGGTGACCGACGCCAACACCGGTGTGGAGCTGGCCCGCTACGACCTGTCCGAGGACGCGTCGACCGAGACCGCGATGGTCTTCGGTGAGCTGTACCGGCACAACAACGAGTGGAAGTTCCGTGCCATCGGCCAGGGATACGCGTCCGGTCTCGCGGGGATCGCCCGCGATTACGGCGTCAACATCTGACGAACCGCGCGACGAACGGGCGGCGGTCCTGACGACCGCCGTCCGTCATCCTGCCTGGGTCGCGGGAATGCGCGGGAGCGGAGTCGTACTCGCCTGGTCGAGCAGGCTGAAGTACTTGCGGAGCATCAGCGCTGCCGTCGTGGCCAGGCCTGCCGTGAGGCCCCACCAGACGCCCGCCGCCCCGAGATGCAGCGGGAACGCGAACAGCAGGGCGGCCGGGATGCCGACACCCCAGTAACCGACGAGCGAGAGCCGGAAGCCCGCCGAGGTTTCCTTCAGTCCGCGCAGCAGGCCCGTGCCGATGTTCTGGGCGGCGTCGAAGAACTGCAGCACGATGCCGATGAGCAACAGCGTGTGAGCGATGTCCACGGTCGCGGTGTCGGAGGTGTCGAGGAACGGCGCGAGCACCACGTCGGGAGCAAGGACGTAGACCGCGCCCGTGACGACGGCGAGCACGCCCGCGTGGCGCAGGGCGAGCCAGGCCAGCGACCTGGCGTGGCTGTACTCGTCGCGCCCGACGGCGTGGCTGACCAGGATCGACGCACCGTGCGACAGGCCGATCGCGACCTGGAAGACGATGTAGATGATCTGGTACACGACGTTGTGCGCGGCCAGGGCGGCCGGGCCGAAACTGCCCATCACCAGCGCCAGCACCGAGAACATGCCCGCCTCGGAACCATAGGTCAGTGCGATGGGAGTGCCGAGGCGCAGTTCCTCGCGCACGGTCGCCCAGCGCACCGGCCACGGGGTTCGCGGCAGGGTGGCGCCGAGCTGTTCGTCGCGGCGCACCATCGCCCAGAACACCCCGAAGGTGATCAGGAAGACCAGTGAGGTGGCGATGCCGACGCCGGTCAGGCCGGAGGCCGGGATGCCTGCCCAGCCGTGGATGAAGGCGAGCGCGAGCACCAGGTTCAGCACGACCGAACCCAGCGTCACCATCAACAGCGCCTGGGGACGCTGCATGCCCACGGTGTACTGACGCAACACCTGGAACCACAGGCACGGCAGCAGGCCGGGGGCCAGCGCGATCATCATCGGCCGGGCCAGGTCGAGAACGGCGGTGTCCTGCCCGAGCCACGACAGTGCCCAGCCGAGACCGATCAGCACCGCACCGCCGAGCAGGCCGGCGATGGTGGCGATGACGAACGCCGCCCGGACCACCGCGCGCACCTCGTCGTCGGCCGACTCGCCGCGTTTGCCCGCCGCGCCGAGAGCGCCGGCGATCTGATTTCCGGTCCCGGTGATCAGGCCGACACACATGGTGCGGATCTGGTTGAACAACACCAGCGCCAGGCCGCCCGCCGCGACCTCCGCGACACCGAGCGTGCCCATCAGCACGAGATTGGTGGTCGACACCGCGATCTGGGCCAGCTGGGTCAACGCGATCGGCGTCGCCAGCTTGGCCAGTGCGTTGGTGTCGGTGTTCTTGCCGTTCACCAGCGCTCCCCGGTCTCCGTTTCGCGCGCGATCGCGCTCACCTGACCTCCATCAGTTCGTCGTGGCGCCGCAGCGGCGAGTACCGGCGCAGCAGTGTGGTGACCTCGCATTCGGCGGCCGGATCGAGCAACTCGCGCGCGCTCATCCAGTCGTCGTCGAACACGGTGTCCAAGTATTTCTCGCCACCGTCGCACACGATGGTGACCACGGTGGAACCGGCCGGGAATTCCTCGAGCCGGGCCAGAGCATTGTGCACCGAACCGCCCGCGGAACCACCGATCAGCAGCCCGTGTGTCCTGGCGACGGCGCGGGCGGTGGCGAACGCGTCGACATCGCTCACCTTCACCCCCTCGTCGAGCAGGCTGTAGTCGACCGCGGTGCCGATGGTCGCGCCCGGCGGGGTGCCGGTGCCCGACTGCCAGTACGGGCCGCCCTCGCCGCCGAAGGCGATCGACCCGACCGGTTCGACCCCGATCACCTTCGGCACGCAGCCCAGTTCGCGCAGGCGAGTGGCGGTGCCGAACAGCGACCCGCCGGTGCCGACCGCCGACAGCAGGATGTCGACCCGCTCCACCTCGGCCAGCAATTCCTCGGCGACCGCGTAGTAGCCGACGGCGTTGGCGTCGTTGTTGTGCTGTTCGGTGAAGAAGGCGTCGTCGCGGGCGGCGGCCATCGCCTCGGCGAGGTCCTCCCGTGCCGAGGTGGCCAGTTCGTCGTCACCGTCGTCGGCGACGAACACCAGGTCGGTGCCCATGGCCTTCATCGCGCGCAGTTTGTCCTTACAGGCGTGGTTGTCGACCACGGCGGTGAACCGATAGCCACGTTCGGCCGCGACCACCGCCAAGCCGAGCCCGGTATTGCCGGACGTAGATTCGATGATATGCCCGCCATCGCGCAGCAAACCGCGCCGCTCGGCATCGTCGACCATCGAGCGGGCCATGCGGATCTTGGCGGCGCCGGTGGGGTTGAACTGTTCGAGCTTGAGCAGCAGGCGGGTGCCGCTGTCGGTGACGGCCAGCTCGAACAGGGGAGTGCGGCCGATCAGATCCGTCACGCGCGTGACGAGAGCCATGGGGTTTCCTCCATCGGGAGTGGATCAGCGGGAAGTGGTGTCGAGGGTCCAGCGCAGCCGGTCGGCGCGCTCACGCAGCACGACCTTGGGCGGCAGGGGGAGTTCGTGGAACGGTGACTCGTTGGAATCCATCTGATACCCGGCGGTGTTCGGGTAGATCAGCAGGTCGCCGACGTGAGCGCGGCGGGGCAGCGGGATTCGCCGCCTGCTGAGGAGGTCGGATTCCAGGCAGGTCGTCGCGCCGACGCAGGTGGGGGTGGTTGCGCCGGGTCGCTGCGGCCACAGCACCGGGTCGGGGAGGTATTCGCTGGCGAACCACTGTTCGGACAGGCTCAGGCTGGTGCCGTCGACGGTGAGAATGTCGTACGGGTGACCCTGTGCCGTACGGGTTTTCACGCCTTGCACGCGAAATACGGAACTGCCCGCGCGATCGAGCAGAGCGCGTCCCGGCTCGACAGCCAGGCGTATATCGTTGTCGCGCAGCCTTTTCGCGAGGCCGTTGTGTGCAAGGACGGCGCTGAGCATGTCGGCACCCGGTGACGGGAAGTGATAGGGGTAGTAGTCCTCCGCAGGCGCGCCGCCGTGAAACCAGTTGTCGCTGAGCGTCTCCCGGAAACGAGACCACGAATCGGCATCGAGGTAGTCCACGCCGAAGCCGCCGCCGATCGAGATGATGTCGGCGGGATGACCCTCGGATCGTGCCCTCAGGCAGTGGTCGACCAGAGCTGTGGCTTGTTCGGCGCGGGCGGTGGCGTCGTACCCGGACAGGTGGAAGCTGAAGCCGGACAAGCTGATCGGGCCGCTCGAAGTCACGGCCCGGATCGCCTGCTCGAGTTCCCGGCGATCCAGACCGAACCGGCTCGTCGATCCCTCCGGCAGCACACGAAGCACGATCCGGGCAGGCGGGCCGAGCGCGGCGAGCCGGTCGAGTTCGTCGACGGCATCGATCGCGATGAGCGCGCCATGACGTGCGGCCAGCCACAGCAGATCGTCGGACTTCGCGGGGCCGGTGACCATCAGATCCTCACCGCGCACGCCCTGCGCCAGCGCCGCTACGAGCTCGCCGGTACTGGCCACATCCACTCCTGCACCGGATTCCGCGCAGGCCCGGACCACACAGGCCGCCTTGTTCGCCTTCTTCCCGAAGTAGACGAGCCCGTCGACCCCCCCTTCGGTGAACGCCGACTGGAAAGCCCCGACATTCACCGCGACCCGCTCCGGGAACAGCACGTGGAACGGTCCGCCGACCGCTTCGGCGATGTCGCCGAGCAGCAGTGGATCATCGAGCAGCCGTTGCTCCACCGCATCGATGTAGGCGGGCATCGGCGGTGCGCAATGGGGCAGGCCATCGGTTGCGCTGGAACGGTATTCGTCGACTGCCTGGGCGGAATCGGCTCCGGCTAATCCCACAGCGGCACCTCCGTGCCCCGCCCCTCGGCGATCGCGCGCGCCGCCAGCGCATGCGCTACCGCGATATCGGTGAGCACCAGCCCGCTGTTGTAGACGAAGATCTTCTCGTCGTCGGAGCGGCGAGCCGTGGCCGCGCGGGTGAGGATCTGGGGGAGTTCGGCGTCGACCGAGCGCAGTGTGCCGTCGGGGCCTGCCATGTCGGTGCCGGTCAGCGCCATCTGTGCGGCACTGGTCGCCACCACCCGATCGGCGTCGACCAGCGTCGACGGTGCCAGCCCGTATCCCACGAGCACCGCGACGGAGCCCGGTGCCAGATGGGAGGATTCGAGTGCGACCTCCGTGCCGGGACCGGCCGTCGCCAGCACCACATCGGCGGTGGGTGCCGCCGCGTACGGATCGTCCACCTGTTCCAGTACCGCGTGCGGCACCTCGGCGGCCAGTTGCGCGTGCACCGCCGCCAGGCCCTCGGCGTGCGTGCCGTACACCATCAGCTTGCGTAGCTGCGGGTTCGCCGCGAGCAGGTGTGGCAGCGCGTTGCGCCCCTGCGTTCCGGTACCGATGAGCAACGCGCTCTCCGCACCACGGCGGACCGTCTCGCGCACCAGCAGCGCCGATACCGCCGGAGTGCGCAACGCGCCGACCCGGGCGCAATCCATCATCGCGATGGGGGCGCCGGTGGTGTCGTCGTAGAGGGTGATGGTGGTGTAGTACCGCTTGGTGCTGCGGTCGTGTCCCGGGTCGAACTTGTAGGAGGTCTTCATCGCCACCACGCGGCGGCGACCGTCGCGGCCGAGCATCGCGTAGGACACCGACGAGCCACCCGGATCGGCGACGCTCAGCTTGCGCGGGTTGTCGGATTCGCCCGCGGCGAAGGCGAGATAGGCATCCTCGACGGCCCGTACCACCTCGGCGGGCGTGATCGGCACATCGGCCAGATCGCTGCGCGAGAGCACTCGGAGCCCGACGCTGCGGTCACGGTTGTTCAACGGATCCTCGTTCATCTGCACTGTCCTGCCCTGCCGTCCGATCGGTGCGCGCCCGATACGGCGCGATCACCTCTTGCCCGTACCCATTCTCGGACGCTTCCTCCCTCCGCCGACGACGTTCCGGCAGGCGGATATTGACGCGCTTGAGCCACCGATCGGTGCCGTCGTAGCGGGCGCGGAACGGCACCCGGCCGTGCACGGCCACATCGTTGTCGACGAGCAGGAGCTCGCCGGGGGCCAGTGCCGGAGCGTGACAGACGCGCGCGAGTTCGGCGGTGAGCCGGGCGTAGGCGGCGCGGAACGCCGGGTCCGCGTCGTCGAGCGGGGTATAGGCGGGGTCGTATCTAATTGTTTCGCAACCGTTTTCGTCCACCCAGACGGTAGGCAGCGGTGGCGCGAACGATCCGAAGTCGGTGCCGTAGGAGACATCGGGCAGGATCGGTACCGTCGGGGTGGCCAGGATGCGGCGGTCCTCGTCGCCGAGTTCGACCTCGCGGATCGAGGACACGGTGGTAGCCACGCGATCCGGATTGCGCACGCACGCCAGCATCAGCAGATTGGCGCGTTCGGCGTGGAAGGCGTCCTCGGAGTGCGGGCTCAGCAGCGTCGCGCTGCTGGCACCGGACTGTTCGTGTTCGTGTCCGGCGGCGGGCACGATGTTGTTGACCAGCCGTCCGTTCTGCTGACCGAGCCAGCCGAACAGCTCACCCGCGCACCGCGCGAGCAGCAGCAGGACGATGTCGAGTTCCAGCGAACCGAGGTGGGTCGAATCGCCCGCCGAGACGGCCGCGCGCTGCCAATCCGCAGGCGTCGGACCGAATTCGGCGTCGCTCACGCGCAGTCCCCGCACCACGGTCGCGCCCGCCGCGGTGGCGGGTGGGCGGACGGCGTGTCGCACGGATGCCGGGAGTTCGCCGGCGCGCCGATCGATCTCGGCCAGCAGGGCGGGATCGTGCAGGGTCTCGGTATGCGGTAGGTCACTCAGTTGATGTCGGATCTCGGCGGCGAGGCGGCGAACGGCCTGGGCGGCGTCCGGCTCGAACTCGCGGTACTCGATGTCGTGCAGGTGAATCGTTTTACGTTCGGAGAGAACGCTTTTCACCGGCCTTCCCTTCTTCGCATCGGTCGAACGCGGGTGGTGGAGACTCGATGAGCGAAGGTAATGCCTGGCAATGGATTAGGCAAGACTTACCTAACATGCTCTCATGGCAAATAGCTTATGGGTATGACGCCGATTTCTACCCGAAGTCGCTGGCAGTCGCCGAATCGGGGGCCGTGGGCGGCGTGGCGGAACGGTCTCGGTCGAAAGGAAGGCCACCACCGGGCCACTGTTTTAGGCTAGCCTCGCCTAGTTTGCGGCGCCCGGTGAAGGGGTTCGGCGCCCGCCGCTCGAGGAGGAACACCATGGGTTTCACACGCAGGCAGTTGCTGCAATCCGGCATCGGTCTCACCGCTGTGCTGCTGGCCGCCGCGTGCACCAGCGGCGAGGAGTCGAACGGAACCGTCGAGCCGGGCGGCACGCTGCGCGTCGGCGCGCTCGGCACCGCCGCGCGTAGTGAACGCGATCCGCACGCCAATCTCAGCAACGAGAGCGACTTCCTGATCGCCTCGCTCGTCTACGACGCGCTGACCGTCCCCGGCGACGACCCGAATGTCGTGCCGCGCCTGGCCTCGCGATGGGAGGCCGACGCCGAGAACCGCCGCTGGACCTTCACCATCGCCGAGGGCTCCAAGTTCCACAACGGCGCGCCGGTCACCGCCGAGGACGTGGTGTGGTCGATGCGGCGGCTGCGGTCGGTGGGCGGGGCGTCGAAGATGCCGGTCGCCGAGAACGACATCGTCGCCGACGGCCCGAACCGCGTGGTGTTCACCGTGCCCGCACCCAATACCCAACTGCCGCTGCTGCTTCGGCTGATGACCTTCACCGTCCCGCAGGGCACCACCGACTTCACCGCCGCCGTCGGCTCCGGTCCGTTCCGGCTCGAGTCCTACCAGAACGGCAACGCCCGCCTGGTGCGCAACGAGAACTGGCACGGCACCCCGCCGTCGCTGGACGCCATCGAGGTGACCATGTTCGACAGCGTCACCGCGCTCGGCAACGCGGTGCTCGGCGGACAGATCGACCTGGCCTCCAATGTGGGCGCCATCGCGGGCCGCACCGCCGCCGGTCGCGGCGACCTGCAGGTGATCCGCCGCCCGGACGACACCATGCTCGGTGTCGCGATGCGCGCCGCCGACGGGCCGTTCGCCGACGCGCGGGTGCGCACCGCGTTGCGGCTGGGCGTGGACCGGGAGGCGCTGGTCAACCAGGTGCACTCCGGGTTCGGCACGGTCGCCGCCGATGTGCTCGGTACCGCCGACCCGCTCTACGACACCTCGCTGCGCCGCGGTCGCGATATCGAGCGAGCGAAAGCCCTGCTGCGCGAGGCGAATTTCGATACCGGACGCAGCTACCCGTTCGTCACCAAGGCCGAGGTGCCCGGTGAGGTCGAGTCGGCGAAGGTGATCGCCACCCAGCTCGCCGAGATCGGTGTCCGCCTCGACGTGCAGACGGTGGAGTCGGCCGCGTTCTACGACCAGACCTGGTTGAACGCCCCGCTCTACACCGTGTCCTGGGGCACCAACGATTCGGTGCTTTTCCTGGCCGACAAGCTGATGACCTCCGGCTCCAACCGCAACGAAACCGCTTTCCGCGACCCGGAATTCGATGCCGCCAACGCCAAGGCGCTCGCCGCGACGGGCGATGAATACGGCCGTGCGGTGCGTGAGTTGCAGCGCATCCAGTTCGAGCGCGGTGGCTACCTGGTGTGGGGCATGGCCGACGGTGTCGACATCGCCGCCGCGTCCGTGCGCGGGCTGCCGACTCTCGGCGGTTTCGCCCGCGTCCAGCTGGAACGTGCCTGGCTGGCGTGAGTGCCGTGAGAGCGTTCGCCCTGCCCGCCCTGCGCCGGGTCGTGCTGCTGGTGACCCTGCTGGCCATCGTGTTCGTCGCGGTGGACCTGCTGCCCGGCAGCGCGGCCCGCTCGGTGCTGGGCAGGGAGGCCGGTGCGGCCGAGCTCGCCGCCAAGGAGCACGAGCTCGGCCTGGATCGCGCCCTGCCGGTGCAGTTCTGGCACTGGATCACCGGGGTGCTGACCGGTGATTTCGGCCGGACCGCACGCGGCAACTCGATCGGTGACATGCTCGCCGACAAGTTCCCGCAGACGCTGCTGCTCGGCGGGATCGCCCTGCTGCTCACGGTGGTGTGCTCGCTCGCCCTCGGCTGCTGGTGGGCGATGCGGCCCAAGGCTTTCGGCTCGCGAATCCTGCAGCCGACCACCACCATCGCCGTCGCCGTCCCCGAATTCGTCTGTGGCACCCTGCTGATCCTGGTGTTCTCTCTGGCCACCGGCTGGTTGCCCGCCGTGACGATCACCGACCGCTCCGGATTCCCGGCAGGCCCCGAGATGCTCGTGCTTCCGGTGCTCGCGCTCGCGATTCCCCAGATCGGCTGGAACACGCGAGTGGTGCGGTCGGCGCTCCTCGACGTCGCCGCGGCACCGCATGTGGAAAGTGCTGTCCTGGACGGTCTTCCGCGCCACACCATCCTGCTCCGGCACATGCTCCCCTTCGCCGCCCCCACGATCGTCGCCGGGTACGCGACCTCCGTCGGCATGCTCTTCGGCGGCGCCCTGGTCGTCGAAACCCTCTTCAACTACCCCGGCGTCGGCGCCGTCCTCGCGGGCTCGGTGGCCGACCGCGACACCGCGACCGTCGCCGCCGTGGTCGCCCTCACTGCCATCGTCATCATGGTCCTCCTCGCGTGCGCCGACTTCGTCCGCACCTGGTCCACCCGGGGCGCCCGATGACCGGCGCTCGAGATCACCACGCGCTGGTGGCGGGAGCTACTCGGCCGATGCTGCCACCAGAGCGTGGTGATCAAATGTCCAAGTCTTGTGGGGGTGAGGTGCACAGGACGGGCGGGTCGAGGAAGACGAGTGTGATCGGTGTGGACCGGTGGATTCCGAGGAGAGCCCGGCGTGAGGGCTGGGGCTTCGGGGAATCCGTGGAGGTGGCGTGATGGGTGCGGAAAGGTGGGGGCTCGGCCGGAGCGCTTCGCGCACGGCGGGGCGTTTCGGGGGAGTTGTGCGTTCGTGGCGGTGGGGTGCGGGTTTCGGGGTGGGGCTGGTGGTGTTGTGTGCGCTGGTCGGCCCGTTGTTCGCGCCGCATGGGGCCGAAGACGCGGTGGGGATTCCGTTCGCGGAGCCGGGTGGAGGCGCGGTGCTCGGTACGGATCGGCTCGGGCGTGATGTGTTCAGTCACCTGCTGACCGGTGGGACGCAGCTGCTCGTGGTCTCGGCGGTGATCGCGGTGGCGGTGACCGTGTTGTCGGCGGTGCTCGGGGCGGTCGCCGCGGTGCGGCCGCGTGCGGGTTCGGTGATCGAACTCGCGGGTGACCTCGTCATTCTCCTGCCCGCCGTGCTCGGCATCCTGCTCGTGCTCACCGCCTGGCCGCAGGGTGGGGTAGCGGCGTTGATCGTGGTGTCGCTGGTGTTCGGTGTGCCGTACTGCGCACGGATCTTCGCCGCCTCGGCCGCGAGCATCGCCGCCACCGGCTATGTCGAAGCAGCCGTCGCCAGCGGAGAATCACTGCCCTACTTGGTGTTCCGTGAGATCCTGCCCAACCTCCGCTCGGTCTTCACCACCCAGCTCGGCCTGCGTTTCGTCGTGGCGATCTACCTGGTCAGTACCGTCTCATTCCTCGGTGTGCCCGCGCTCGGGGCCGACAACTGGGCGATCATGGTCCGCGACAACGCCTCCGGCATCCTCCTCAACCCCTGGGCGGTGCTGGCCCCCAGCGCCGCCATCGCGATCGTCGCCGTTGGCGTGAACCTGGTGGTTACCGCCGGGTCCGCGCGTGATGGTGCCCGACGCCGACGGGCTGGAGCCACTGACTACGTCCCCGATCGAGGTGCGATGGTCGGCGCGGGCAGCCGCGGTGACGTGCGGCTTTCCGGTTTCGGCGGGCAGCGCGATCACGCGGGCAACCCCGCTGGGATGCCAGATGAGACAGCATCGCCCACTGACGTAGAGCAGGCGGTGATGGACGGACTCGTGTCCAGCGGGCGGCGGAATGGACACCTTGCGGCGGTCGACGCCGGGGATGCGGCGGTGGTGGATGGGCTGACGGTGGTGAGCGCTGCGGGGGCGGTGTTGTTGGCGCCGTTGTCCTTCCGGCTGAAGGCGGGATCCGTGACGGCGCTGACCGGTGCGTCCGGGGCGGGCAAGTCGACGGCGATGCGGGCGCTGCTGGGGCACGTGCCCGCCGGGATGCGGTGTGCGGGCACGGTTCTGGTGGCCGGACACGACGTCTTCGGGCTCGATCCCCGTGCGCTGCGGACTTTCCGGCGCGAGCGAATCGCCTACGTCGGCCAGGATCCCGGGTCCGAGCTGAACCCCCTCCTGCGCGTTAGTGCGCTCCTCGCCGAAGCCGCACCCACCAGTTCCGAGGCCGGACGACAAGCGATGCTCGATCGCGTCGGGCTTGACGAGACGTTCCTGCGGCGCCGCGTCGGTCGCCTGTCCGGTGGCCAGCAACGCCGGGTGGCACTGGCCCGCGCCCTCCTCCGCCGTCCGATCGTCCTCGTCCTCGACGAACCCCTCGCCGGTCTGCACGGCGCCTTGCGCACCGAAATAGCGCGGCTCATAGCCGATCTCGCCGTCACCGACGCCACCGCCGTCCTGCTATCCGGCCACGACACCACCACCGTCCATGCCATCGCCGACACGGTGATCGAAGTCCATCCACCCAGCGCCGTACCGCGATCCCGCCGGGTGGGCTCGGCGCCGATCGGGCACGATGAGAAGGCAACGCCGTACAGCCGCCCACGAGGTGACGCGTCGACGGGTGACGGCGCCACGGTTGCAGCTGTTCAGCGCACAGCCGGTCGCCGCACCGCTGAGCCCGAGGACGACCGGGCCGCTGGGTCGGCTGACCAGGCGCCGCGCGGCGAGATCCCGGTTGCCGAGGGTTTCGCCGGACCTGCGAGTCCCGCGACCGACGGCCGGGAATCGCCGGGAATCGCGCTGTCCGCCAAGGGGATCACCGCCGCCGCCGACAACCACCGGATTCTCGGTGAGATCGATCTGGAAGTGCGCGAGGGGGCGGCATTGGCGGTGGTCGGGCCTTCGGGGGCAGGCAAGACCACGTTGGCGCGGGTGATCGCCGGCTTGCAGATCGGGGTCGCGGGCGTTGTCGAAGCAGGCGCGGTGCGGGCGCCGGTCGGGAAACGGCGTCGGATCAAGCCGGGGGCCAAGGGTATTCAGCTGGTCACGCAGAATCCGTTGGCAGCGTTGAATCCTCGCCGAACCGTCGAACAGACCCTGGCCCGGCCACTGCGGCGGATCGCACGCGTGCCGAAACCGGATGTGCGCAAGCGGGTCGACGCCCTGCTCGCCGATGTGGATCTGCCTGCCGACCTCGCGAGCAGGCGACCACACGAACTGTCGGGCGGACAACGTCAGCGCGTCGCCCTGGCGCGAGCCCTCGCCGCCGATCCGGCCGTCCTGATCTGCGACGAGATCACCACCGCCCTCGACCAGCACACGGCCGCGGGCGTCATGACCCTGCTCGACCGCCTGCGCACCGAGCACGGTACCGCCATCCTGCTCATCAGCCACGACATGGCTCTGGTTGCCAGGCACTGCACCGACCTGCTGGTCCTCGACCACGGCGAGGTCGTCGAAAGAGGTGATCCCGCAATCGTTCTCGCCGCTCCGGCGCACCGCGCCACCGCGGAGCTGCTGGTGTAACGGCGCGGCGGCAGGAGTCGATCTCATCGGGTTGTCCCCCAAGCGTTTTCAAGGAGACGAACCCCGATGATCCACCCTGCCCCTCCGCATGAGGGCGCTGTGCCGCCGAGCCTGCCACCGTCGACCGACATTCCGGTGGTGCGGGCGTGGGGCGAATCGTCTCCGAACCCCGGGCCGGAACCCACCCCATCGCGTCGTAGATCCCCGGTGATGCTCGCGATCGTCGCCATCGTCGTATTGCTCACCGCCGCCGGAGCGGTCACGGGCTACCTCCTCACCAGGCCCGGGGAACCACGTATGGCCGTCGGCGATTGCGTGAGCCGAAACGAACTGCCCGTCGAATACGCCTGCGCCGACGACCTCGCCGTATACCGGGTGCACGCCAGGGAACCGATGCAGCACCCGTTCGCCCTGTCCTGCATGAAATTCGAGAAGGCGACCCGCGCGGTAGCGGACCCGAGCCCCACCGACGGCGAAACCGTGCTGTGCCTCGAACCGACCGAGAAGAACGCGACCGACGCGGGCGGTCTTCGCCCCGGCGACTGCATCGATGTGCGCAAGTCCGGCGGCGAAATCGAACGCAGTACATGCGGATTCACCGGCGGACCGCACGTTGTGATCGCCACCGAGCTGCACGTCAAGGTCCCGGTCACCGATCGGGCCTGCGAATCCCACCCGGAAACCCGCGAAGCCTACGCCCAATCGTCCCTGGGTGGCCGTGCCGTGGTGATCTGCACGAAACCCGCCGAGGACTCCGACTCGATGGCGGGAGCCTTTGTGGGCGAATGCGCTTCGAATGTGTCGATGAAAACGATCGCGTGCGCGCACCGCTCCGCCACGCACCGGGTGCTCTCGGTGCGCACCCAGTACACCGAACCGGCCGACCCGAAATGCGAGGAGGTCACCAACGCCAACGCGGCATCGGTCTCGCTCAACGACAACACCGACCTGCGCGTCGTCGTCTGCCTGGGGCCGATCGACCAGAACCACCTCGGTTACGCCCGGCCCGGCGACTGCGTCACCGGTTACGCGGGCACCGCCGGCCTGCCGAGGCTGGTGAGCTGTGACGACAGCAGTGCCGACGGTCGCGTCACGTCCGTGTACGACGAAGCGAACATCGGATGTTCGGCCGGCGAGGCGCGAATGTCACGCGAGACGGGCGTGTCCCACGGCTCGACCATCTGCCTCGTCGCGACCTGAGAACTCTGAGAAGTCACTGTGAGATGTGCATGGCGGCGCGCTGATCTGGATGATTGGTTGAGTGTCTGTGCAGAAAGCCGGCGTCATCGTCGCCGTGGCGGTGGCCGCGTTGCTCACGGGGTGCAGTTCGCTCGCGTCGATTCCCGGTGACATGCCACCGGGCCCCGGCGTGGCCTTACCCGTCATCGATATCGACGCACCGGGTCGCGCTGCCACGCAATTGCGCGGCTGGGCCGACGAGCAGTCCGACGCGCTCGGTATCGCACCGGTTGCCCTCGAGGCCTACGGCTACGCCGCCGCCGTGCTCGCCAGGTCGGCGCCCGAGTGCGGCATCGCGTGGACGACCATCGCGGGCATCGCCAGCGTGGAGAGCGGGCACGGCACCCACCGCGGCGCCGACGTGGACGCCGACGGAACCGTTCGCCCGCCGATCATCGGTGTCGCCCTCGACGGGACCAAGGGCAATGCCGTCATCCGCGACACCGACGGCGGCCGCCTCGACGGCGACACCACCTACGACCGGGCGGTCGGCCCGCTGCAGTTCATCCCCGAGACCTGGCAGCGCTGGGCCGTCGACGCCAACGGCGACGGCGTCCTCGATCCCCAGAACATCGACGACGCCGCCCTCACCGCCGCCCGCTACCTCTGCACCCGCGGCGGCAACCTGACCTCGGCCGACGGCTGGCAGCGTGCCCTGTTCGCCTACAACCAGTCGAACAAGTACATGCTGGTCGTGCGGGATCGGGCCGCCGCCTACAGCATCGGGCGCCGCGCCTAGTCGCCACCTGCCCGGAGTGCCGGTTACTGCCTGCCACCGCGAGACGATAGGCTCGGCTGCGCACGGACCATCCCGTGAGACCTACCGTGCCTTTCCGTCGTAAGGAGTCGTTTTCGTGGCCATCATCGAACAGGTCGGAGCTCGCGAGATTCTGGATTCGCGCGGCAATCCCACTGTCGAGGTCGAGATCGCCCTCGACGACGGCACCCTGACCAGGGCAGACGTGCCGTCCGGCGCGTCCACCGGTGAGCACGAGGCCGTTGAGCTGCGCGACGGTGGCGACCGCTACAACGGCAAGGGCGTCACCAAGGCCGTCGAGGGTGTCCTCGACGAGATCGCGCCCGCCATCATCGGCCTCGACGCCGTCGAGCAGCGCACCGTCGACCAGGTCCTGCTGGATCTGGACGGCACCCCCGACAAGTCACGCCTCGGCGCGAATGCCCTGCTCGGCGTCTCGCTGGCCGTGGCCCGCGGTGCCGCCGAGTCCTCGGGCCTCGAGCTGTTCCGCTACCTGGGCGGCCCGAACGCCCACGTGCTGCCCGTGCCGATGATGAACATCCTCAACGGTGGCGCGCATGCCGATACCGGTGTGGACGTGCAGGAATTCATGGTCGCCCCGATCGGCGCCCCCACCTTCCGCGAGGCGCTGCGCTGGGGCACCGAGGTGTACCACTCGCTCAAGGCCGTGCTCAAGGAGAAGGGCCTGTCCACCGGCCTGGGTGACGAGGGTGGCTTCGCTCCCGACGTCGCGGGCACCAAGGAAGCGCTCGACCTGATCAGCCTGGCCATCCAGAAGGCGGGCTACAAGCTCGGCACCGATGTCGCGCTCGCGCTCGACGTGGCTGCCACCGAGTTCTACACTCCCGGTGAGGGTTACAAGTTCGAGGGCAAGGTGCGCTCGGCCGAGGAGATGGGCCAGTTCTACGAGGAGCTGCTCACTCAGTACCCGCTGGTCTCCATCGAGGACCCGCTGTCGGAGGACGACTGGGACGGCTGGGTCGCGCTCACCGATGCCATCGGCGACAAGGTGCAGCTCGTCGGCGACGACCTGTTCGTCACCAACCCGGAGCGCCTGGAAGAGGGCATCGCCAAGGGCGCGGCCAACGCGCTGCTGGTGAAGGTCAACCAGATCGGCACCCTCACCGAGACCCTCGACGCGGTCGACCTGGCCCACCGCAACGGCTACAAGACCATGATGTCGCACCGTTCGGGCGAGACCGAGGACACCACCATCGCCGATCTCGCGGTCGCCGTCGGTTCCGGCCAGATCAAGACCGGCGCGCCCGCGCGTTCGGAGCGGGTCGCCAAGTACAACCAGCTGCTGCGCATCGAGGACGCCCTCGGTGATTCGGCACGCTACGCCGGCGACGTGGCCTTCCCGCGTTTCACCGGCGAGTTCTGAACAAGAAGTACCGCGGGACCTGGAGATGATGGGGTAGAGCGCCAATGACCGAGCGACGTGCGCGGGGGACCAGTCCGGGTGGACGAGGCGACCGGCGCACGTCGCGGGCCGCGCGCTCACGCCCCAGTCCGCTCGACACACCCGGCCGTCCGACCGCCGCCAAACGCACCACCCGGCGGCGGCCGGAAACGGCCACCCGCAAGCCGAGCGGCAAGCTGGAACGCACCGAACACACAATCCTCGGGCTCTCCACCGGCAAGGCGGTGATCCTGGCGGCCGTGCTGTGCGGGCTGGCGCTCACCCTGGCCGTGCCGACGCGCACGTATTTCAGTCAGCGTGCCGAGGCGGCCGCGCTGGCCGAGGAACGCGCGGAACTCGACGCCGACCTGGCCGCGCTGCGCGATCGTCGTGCGCAGCAACAGGATCCGGCCTACATCCGCACCGAGGCCCGTGAACGGCTGCGACTCGTGATGCCGGGCGAAACCCCTTACATCGTGCAGGTTCCCGGCATCGAGGCACCTGCACCGCCGCCGATGAGTACCCGAACAGCGGAGCCCGACCCCTGGTACACCGACCTGTGGCGCAGCATCTCCGAACCAGCACCGGAAGGACCGTAGGTGACCGCACCGAACGAGCGCGACCTCGAGATCATCGCTCGGCAACTGGGCCGCGAGCCGCGCGGAGTCCTCGCGATCGCCTACCGCACCCCGGACGGTCTGCCCGCCGTGGTGAAGACCGCGCCGCGCCTGCCCGACGGCACCCCGTTCCCCACGCTGTACTACCTCACCGACCCCCGGCTCACCGCTGAGGCGAGCAGGCAGGAGTCGGCCGGGGTGATGCGCGAGATGACCGAACGCCTCGCCCACGACCCCGAACTGGCCGCCGCCTACCGCGCCGCGCACGAGAGCTACCTGGCCGAGCGCAACGAGATCGAGTCGCTCGGAACGGATTTCACCGGCGGCGGCATGCCCGACCGGGTCAAGTGCCTGCACGTGCTGATCGCGCATTCCCTGGCCAAGGGGCCGGGCGTGAACCCGCTCGGTGACGAGTCCGTGGCCCTGGCCGCCGACGCCGGGCTGCGCGGGACCGCCGTTCCCGCCGACTGGCCCGCTGCCCGCAAGTCCGACGAACAGGCATAATCGCGGGACAGCAGCTGGTCGAGACCTGGAGGAACACTCATGAGTGAGCGCATCGCCGCAGTGGATTGCGGAACCAACTCGATCCGTCTGCTGATCTCCGAAGTCGGCGCCGACAACGCGCTGACCGACGTGCACCGCGAGATGCGCATCGTGCGACTCGGCCAGGGTGTCGACGCGACCGGACGACTCGCCCCCGAGGCGATCGAACGGACCCGCGCCGCGCTGGCCGACTACGTCGATGTGATGCTGGCGCACGGTGTTTCACGCGTGCGGATGGTGGCCACCTCGGCCACCCGCGACGCCGCCAACCGGGACGACTTCTTCTCCATGACCCGCACCGAGCTTGGCCGCGTGGTCGAGGGTGCCGTCGCCGAAGTCATCACCGGTGACGAAGAAGCTCGGCTGTCCTTCGCCGGCGCGGTCGGTGAATTGTCGGCCGATGCCGGACCTTTCGTTGTGGTCGACCTCGGTGGCGGCTCCACCGAACTCGTCGTCGGCGACGAAAAGGGTGTGCAAGCCGCCTATTCCGCCGATATCGGCTGCGTGCGCATCACCGAACGCTGCCTGCCGGGCAACCCGCCCACGGCCGAACAGGTCTCGGCGGCTAAGGAATTCGCGCAGGAGAAGCTCGACGAAGCGTTCGCGAAGGTCCCGGTCGACAAGGTGCGCACCTGGGTCGGTGTCGCGGGCACCATGACCACCATCACCGCCGTCGCCCTCGACCTTCCCGAATACGACTCGGAGCGTGTGCATCTCACCCGCCTGAGCCTCGACGAGGTGCACCAGGTGTGTGACCGCCTGGTCGCCATGAACCACGACGAGCGCGCCGCCCTCGGTCCCATGCACCCAGGCCGCGTCGATGTCATCGGCGGCGGCGCGGTGATCACCGAGGTGCTTGCCGACGAACTGGCCCGGCGGGCCGGTGTCACCGAGCTGATCGTCAGCGAACACGACATCCTCGACGGCATCGCGATGTCGATCCTGCGTTAGGAGCGAGCCGACTCAGCGGATGGTGACCACGCGGCTGTGGTGTCCGGTCGATCCGTCGGGGAAGGGCGTGGCCCGCTCGTCGGTCTGGATATAGCCGGTGGCGTCGATGGCGCGCACCCGAAGGGAATGGGTGCCGGGCGAAGCCTCCCACCGCCAGGTCCACTGACGCCAGGTATCGATGGAATACGCCTCGGCCAGGGTGGCCCGCTGCCAGGCGCCGTCGTCAACTTGAACTTCGACGGCGCTGATGCCGCGGCCCTGGGCCCAGGCGACGCCCGCGACGACGACTTCACCTGCGGGTAGGGTCGCGAACGCCGCGGGGACGTCGATGCGGGAGGCGGTCTTGATCGGCGCGACCGGTGCCCATCCGCGATTGGTCCAGTAGGCCTCGGCGCGATCGAAGCGAGTGACCTCGAGGTCGACGACCCACTTGGTGGCCGAGACGTACCCGTACAGGCCGGGAACGATCATCCGCGCCGGATAACCGTGCTGCACCGGCAGGGCGGCGCCGTTCATGGCCACCGCAAGCAAAGCATCGCGATTGCCTGTGAGAGCCGCCAGCGGGGTACTGGCAGTGAAGCCGTCGATACTGCGCGACAGCACCATGTCCGCGTCGGAAGACGGGCCGGCCTCGGCCAGCAGATCGGCCAGCCGGTAACCCGTCCAGCGCGCGGTACCGAGCAGGTCGCCGCCGACCTCGTTGGATACGCAGGTGAGCGTGATGACGGATTCGACGGCGTCGCGGGCCAGCAGTTCGTCGTAGTCGAGCCGGATCTCGCGCTCGACCATGCCATGGATGCGTAGTCGCCATTCGGCGCGGGTCAGCGAGGGCAGTTGCAGGGCGGTGTCGACGCGGTAGAAGTTGTCGGCATCGGTGACGAACGGGGTGATTCCCTGGACCGGCAGATCCATCGCCGCCGATACCGGAGGTGCGGGTTCGGCGACCCTGGGCAGGAGGAATGCGGCTCGGTCGGCGGCGATGTCGCGCAACCGGGTGGCGAGGTAGCGTCCCGCGGCGCCCGCCGCGACGACACCGGCGGTGACCCCGGCCAGCGCGAGGACGAATCCACGGCGGGTGGGGCCGGTCGTTTCCGATCGTTCGGCAGGCGGGAACCGCAGGAACAACAGGGCAAGGGCCAGGACACCCGCGAGGGTTCCGGCGAGCGTGGGGATCGCGAACCACGGTGTGGCGCTCGGCCGTCGCAGCGCCAGGAAGGCGACGATCAGGCCGAGCGCGGTGAGCACGCCTGCCGCGAGGGCGAAGCGACGGCGGGCGAGCTCACCGATCAGGCCGGCCGCGACCACCATGACCACGGCCATCGAGATGGCCAGTGCCAGTTTGTCGTTGGCTCCGAACCAGCGGATGGCGCTTTCTTTCAACCACTTCGGCGTGTTGTCGACCACCGTGGCGCCGAGCACGAAGAACGGTGACGCGGACGGCGCGACGACCACGGACACGAGATGACCGACAGTGAGTACGGCCGCCGCCGCCACCGTAGCGGCGGCCGCGGCCATGAGATGTCCGAGCCGCCGGGGTTCGGGGTGGACCATGCTGACCTCCTGAGGATGTGGCTGCCCCCACGGTCTTCCGCGAGCGGGTCAGTCGACCGTCATACCGGTGAGCACCGGTAGCGTCGGGGCTGACGAACCACCCGACGGTTCGACTGTCACGGCCAGTACGTCGGCCGATCGGACCGGGGTGACGATCATGGGCTGTCCGGCCAGCACGGCGACCGATTCCGGTTGCCCGCCGGGCGGCACCCGCCACAGCTGATACGCCCGATCAGCGGGCAGGGCCGGTAGATCGTGGAACTCCACCGCCGCGGCCCCGAGCTCCTTCGACAGGTGCACGACCATTTCACCGCCGCCGGTGACAGCGGCCGAACCCGACCGGCTGTCGGGTTGCTCGAGCACCTGTTGCGCGGTGACCGCGTCCGGTCCGTCGTTCGCCCGGTCTACGGCGACTGTGATACCCACCGCCGCACCCGCGAGCACGACCGCTGCTGCTGCCGCCGCGAGCCATCGCGCTGGGCGGCGCCCAGCCACGGAGTTCGTTCTCAGCGGCTGGGCGCCGCGCGGGTCCAACGCTTGCAAGATGGCTGCCTCCAGCCGGGCAGGCGGTGTCACCACGTCCATCGCTGTCAGCGCGGCGAGAGTTTCCTGAATACGCCGCACGTTGGCGTGGAAATCGGCAGCCACAACGGTTCCCGCGGCCGCTAGCCGCTCATCGATCTCGTGGCGTTCCCGGGCATCGAGTGCGTCCAAGGCGTAGGGGTACGCCTCGTCGAACCACGACCAAGGGGTCCGCCGATCTGTATCGCTCATCGGGAAGTCCCTCCGGTCAAACAGTTCTCGAGCCTCTTCAAACCGTCCCGGATCCGGCTCTTCACCGTCGGCAACGGTACTGCCAAGGTCTCGGAGACCTCGACGTATGTGCGCCCGCTGTAGTACGCGAGCGCGACCGCTTCGCGCTGCAGGGCGGTCATCGTTTCCAGGCAATCCAGCACCGACTGCTCGTCGAGTCGCTGGGTGACTTCCTCGGACACCACGTCGTGATCGCGTCCGAGATGACAGTGGCCGAACACGATGTCACGACTCGTGGCGGACTGCTCGGCGCGCACCCGGTCGACAGCACGTCGGTGGGTGAGCATCATCAGCCAACCGATCGGGCTCGCCTTGTCCGGGTCGTAGTCCGCGGCCAAGGACCAGACCTGCAGGAAGACTTCCTGCGCGATCTCCTCGGCGAGGGCATGACTACGCACGACCCGCAGTGCGAGCCCGAAGACCCGTGGACTGGTCGTCCGATAGAACTCGGTGAACGCCGGTCTACTGCCCGCGGCGACGTCGTAGAGCAGTGTCACCAGCCGAGCCTGCACAGCCCGGTCCGCCCGGCGGTCGGTGGGACAGGCGGGCGACGGATCGGTGGGTACCGATCGCAGGCGGATCGGCGAGGGTTCGGGGACATTCGTCATCGTTGATCCCCTGTTTCCATGCGCATGGGAGGGACTTCGCACCACCCATGCCGCCGGATGGGTGGTGCGACGAAATTCTTCTCCCGAGCGTACGGTCCGCGCTAGTGCCTGCGCGTTCACGCCGGTGGCATGAGCACTGTGTCGATCATGTACACGGTGGCGTTGGCGGTTTGCACCCCGCCGCACAGCACCTTCGCGTCGTTGACCGTCAGGTTGTCGCCGGAACCGCTCACCTTCACGTCGGCGCCCTGCACCGTCGCGTGTGTCCCGGCGATCTGCGGGGGCTCGATCCGACCGGGAACCACGTGGTAGGTCAGGATGGTCGTCAAAGTGGCCGAGTCGGTCTTCAACGACTCGATGGTGGCGGGATCGATCTTGCCGAACGCCGAATCGACCGGTGCGAACACGGTGAACTGTCCGCCGTTGAGCGTGTCCACCAGGTTCACATCGGGGTTGAGCTTGCCCGACACCGCCGACACGAGGGTCTTCAACATCGGATTGTTGGATGCGGCCACGGCGACCGGGTCCTGAGCCATGCCCGCCACCGAGCCGGGGCCGGAGGGGACCTGGGCCGCGTATTCCGCGCATCCGGGGCCGACAGGGCCCGAAGCCGCCGGGGTACCCATCGCCGACGACGTGGCCGTCGTGGTGCTCGCGGCGGTCGAGGTATCCGCCTTGTCGTCCTGCGAACAGGCGGTCAGGCCCACTACCGAGCCGAGCACCAAAGCCGCCATCAAAGAATTACGTACCGATCGCATCGTCTTCCATCATTTCCGTCGGGCGGTCACTGCCGCGCAGCTGTTTTGACGGAAGGATTTCGGCCAGCCACCCGGCCCGGATGGGCGCTACTTGCCGGTGCGTTCCCGATGCTGACATCCGGGCCAGCGGCACGGGCGCCGCTGCCCCTCTTCGAGCTGCTCCTGGGATGGACCACTCATGTTTCCACGGTAGCCCTGGCCGGTCGGCCGGCTGCGGTGAACATGTAGTCGGACAGGTCGAAATGGCCGCTGCGCCAGGCTGCCTCCAGAGTGGAGGACGGGCGAAGGGGCACATCGCCGTGTTTGTCGAAGTAGTAGCTGTTGGCAACGGCGCAGCTGTCCTGCCAGAACACCTGGCCGCCGCGGCGGGCCAGCACTTCACGGAAGAACCGGTCGTTGGCCTCGCGGCGAACCTCCACACGGGTGGCTCCGGTGCTGCGGGCGCGGCGCAGGCAGCGCAGGATGTGGCGGGTCTGGTTCTCGATGAGGGTGAAATACGAGGCGCCGTTGTAGCCGTAGGGGCCCATGATGGAGAAATAGTTGGGGAATCCCGGCACGCTGACGCCCTCGTAGGCCTGCAGCCGGTTCTCGTCCCACCACTTCTCCAGGTCGAGGCCGTCGACGCCGTGCAGGTCGTAGGTCGGCATATTGCCCGACTCCATCACCTTGAAGCCTGTCGCGAGAATCAGCACGTCGGCCGGATGTTCGGTGCCCGAGGTGCGCACGCCGGTGGCGGTGATCTCGGTGATGGGCGCGGTTTCCAGCGTGACGTTCGCGCGGTTGTAGGTGGCCAGGTAGTCGTTGGAGAAGCTCGGCCGTTTGCAGCCGAGGGCGTAGTTCGGGGTCAGCTTCGCGCGCACGGCCGGGTCCTTCACCTGGCGGCGCAGGTGGGCCAGCCCGGCGCGCTCGCCGATCGCGGCGGTGGGCAGCGAGCGGTGGTAGTGGGCGGCCAGGGGGAAGGTGACCTCGACGTAGGTCTGGCTGATGAGCCGCGTGAGGGTGCGGCCGCCGGGCAGGCGGAGCGCCAAGCGCGCGGGTGGCGGCATGGGCAGGTCGGGGCGGGGCAGGCACCAGATCGGGGTGCGCTGGAAGACGGTGAGGTGCTCGACCAGCGGCGCGATCTCCGGGATCACCTGCACCGCCGACGCCCCGGTGCCGATGATCGCGACTCGTTTGCCGCGCAGGTCGAGGCCATGATCCCAGCGCGCGGTGTGCACGGTGGTCCCGGCGAAGGTCTCGATCCCGGGGATGTCGGGCAGTTTCGGGCGGGTGAGCACACCGGTCGCGCTCAGCACGAACCGGGCACTCAGCTCGGCGCCGTCGGCGGTGCGCAGCACCCAGCGGTCGCCGTCGGCGTCGAAATCGGCGGCGACCACGGTGGTGCCGAACCGGATCCGCGGGCGCAGACCGTACTTGTCCACACAGGATTCGGCATAGGCCTTGAGTTCACGGCCCGGCGCGTACACCCGCGACCACTCGGTCCGCTGATCGAAGGAGAACTGGTAGCTGAACGACGGGATGTCCACGGCCACACCGGGATAGGTGTTCCAATGCCAGGTGCCACCGACTCCGTCGGCATCGTCGACCATCAGGAAGTCCTCGAAACCCGCCTCGCGCAGCGCGATCGCGGCGCCGATACCGGAGAAGCCCGCACCGACGATGATGATCTCGTGATCGATGGTGCTCATGCCGCTGCCTCGCCGAGATTCGGCCGCGCTGTTCGCACGGCGCGCAGGTAGCTGGTTCGCTCGCTCACGCTGATTCCTTTCTGTCGGCCGCGCCGACCCTGGCGGCTGTCGCGGGCAGATGGTGACCGCGGCCGATGGTGCGCACGACGTGGTGGGAGTCGTCGGCGAAGACGATGGTGTCGACCCGGTGCTCGATGCCGTCGACCGTGCGCACGCCGAGTGGGGCGAGCCGTGCGATCGGCCAGGAGACCAGCCGGCAGTGCGGTTGTCGCAGCGTGCGGTAGTAGCTGTCGTGCACCGCGACGCCCGCGTCGTCGTCGGGCGTGAGCCGGTACCGCAACCACGAATCACGCACTTGCCAACGGAGATTGGCGCGCGCGACGAGCCGCACCAGGCGATCCGGCGCGTGCCGCAGGGCAACGGGCGGCAGGGGTGCGCGCGGCACGATCCAGACGGCCTCGGTCTGGAACACCGTCACCCGCACCGCCTCGGCCGCGATGCCGGGCAGCAGTCGTGCCGCCGCCGCACCGGAACCGATGATCGCCACCCGCTCGCCGGTGAACTCCCGCCGCGGGTGGAATTCGCGGTGGTGCACGATCCGGCCGTCGAATGCGCCGGGGAGCCCGGTCATTTCGCGACCGGATCGTAGGTGAGCTCGCGGACCCACGACGGACGGTGACCGAGCACCCGGACCGGGAACCTGTCGATACAGGCACTGGACACATCGGCGAGCAACTGGAACGGCTGACGGTGGTCGATCGTCGCCTTCGCGTGCAACCGCACCACGTGATAGAGCGGCAGCCGCCGGATCCGCGGGCTGCGCTCGCCGACGGTCTCGTAGCGCCGCACCGCGTTCCACAGCTTTTCCTCGTCCAGACCGAGCGCCACGATATTGGCTGCCATCCGCGACAACAGCGGCGCGTAGAGCAGTGCGCCGAGTACGAAAGACGGGCGCGCCGCGAAACCCGCTGTCTCGATGGCGATCTTGCGCAGCGGTCCCGCGCCGAGTTGCTCGAGCACCTGGAAGCCGACGGCCAGGTGCCGGGACTCGTCGCTGTTGATGTGCCGGAACACCTCGTGGCACACCGGGTCGTCGACCTCGTCGAGCAGGAACTTCACCAGCGCGCCGTCCAGCGCCGTCTCCAAGGACGGGATGACGGTGCCGAGGACGGGCAGGGTCAGGTGTTCGGCATAGCGATCGAGCCAGCTGATCACCAGGCGAATGTTCTTGTTGGGCACCGGCATCGCGTCGTCGTCGAGCATGCCCCAGCGGCGCATCAGCGCCAGTTCGGCATTGGCGTGCTTCTGCTCCTCGGCGTGGAAGTGCCGGTAGATCTCGCGCAGCGCACCCGGTGGCGCCTGCTGGACCAGCGCGGCGAAACCACGGGCGCCGACGTGTTCGATCCACACCAGATCGGACATGAACGCGGCGAGTCGTGGCCGCTGCTCGTCGGTGATCAGCTCGGCACCCGGTGCGTCCCAGTCGATATCGGCCAGGGCCCACTGCTTGGCCCGCACCGTTGCGAGCATGTCGGGATAGGCGAACGTCATTGTCCGTCTCCTTCCGGTCGGTTCAGCGCACGACCCGCTCCAGCAGGCCCGCCGAACGGGTGTAGGTGGCGGGCATCAAGCGTTTGGCCTGCCACAGCACTTTGGCCTCCAGTTGCGGCACCACATAGAGGTCGCCACGGTCGACGGCGTCGAGGGTGGTCTTCGCGATACTCGCGGGCGAGCGGCCTGTCCACCGCAGTAGCGATTCGCCCAGGCGTTCGGCGGTGCCGTCCAGCGGCGAATCCGACCGCAGGATCCCGGTTTTCACGGCCGTGGGACAGAGCACCGTCACGCCGACGCCGGTCCCGGCCAGCTCGGCCGCCATCGTCTCCGACAGCGCGAGCACCCCCGCCTTGCTCACGTTGTAGGCGGCCATCCGTGGTGCCGCGCCGAAGGCGGCGGCGGAGGCGACATTGACCACCGTTCCCCGCCCCGCCGCACGCAGGATCGGCGTGAAGACGTGGCAGCCGTTGATGACTCCCCACAGATTTACCGCGAGGGTGCGTTCCCAGTCGTCGAGGCCGAACTCGCCGACCGGCGGCCCGCCCGCGCCGATCCCGGCATTGTTCACGACCAGACTCGGCGCACCACCGAACCAGTCCTGCGCCAGGGCGGCCAGCGCGGTGACCTCGTCGATCGCGGTGACATCGCAGCGGGCGCCGACGGCCTTGCCACCCGCGTTCTCCACCAGCACGGCGGTCTCGGCGGCCCGGTCGGCGTCGATGTCGGAGCACACCACCCGCGCGCCGCGACCGCCCAGTTCCACGGCGAACGCGCGGCCGATGCCGCTGCCCGCGCCGGTGACCACCGCATCGGCGTGTTCGGTTCGACGACGACGAAACAGGCGCATGGCGACTCCCTGGTTCAACCGGTCCGGTCGGAACTGGTGTCATCTGCCACCATTGGCCGCACCTGACACCAATTAGGCGCGTGACGGAGTACTTTGTCAACCATGGATGTGCGCGCACCGGCCCGGACCTGGGGCGGCCGCACCGCCGAAGAGCGCAGGGCACAGCGCCGCGCCGACCTGATCGCGGCGGCCCTCGAGATCTGGCTCGACAGCGGATGGGCCGCGGTGACGATGCGTGGCGTCTGCCAGCGGGCCGCGCTCAACGACCGCTACTTCTACGAGAACTTCACCGACCGCGACGACTTGCTCGCCGTGGTGTGGGACGAGGTGTGCGCGGAGGTCTTCGCCGACCTGGCGACCATCCTGGCCGACAACGCCGACCGCGCCCCCCTGGAAATCCTGCGCGCCGCCATCGTTCGCGCCGTCGAACTGCAGACCGACCTGCGTGGCCGGGCCCGCATCCTGCTCGCCGACCACGCGGGCAGCGCCGTCCTCGAACAACGCCGCAAAGCCATGCTCACCGACGCCACCGACCTCCTGCTCGCCGCCGCCTGGCCCCATCTACGCCCCGACGCCGACGAAACCGCCGTGCGCATGAGCACTTTGGCGGGCATCGGCGGCTTCATCGAACTGCTCACCGCCTGGCGCACCGGCGCCATCGACGTCGACGCCGCCCGCCTCGTCGAACACACCTACGCCATCGCTACCCAACTCGGCGCCATGTTCCTGCCCACGGACATCATCGGCGGTTGAAAATCCGTTGGCGAACGACGGCGCCCACTGCTACCTTTCACGAATTCCGTGACAGTGGACGAGGAGGTGGTACCCGTGAACGCAGTATCGACATGGGTGCTCTCCACTGGAGTCACGGTCGGGCGATAGGTCGTCCGGGAGCGCCGATCACCAGCACTCCCGAAAGGCACGACCGTGCGATTCATTACCGAACAACGCCTCGACGACGACATCCTCGAACGCGGATTCCTCCTCGGCGACATCCCCGGAATCCTGTGGACGCCGGCGTCTGTCCCCACGCCGACGCCCCTGATCCTCGTAGGCCCTCCTCCTATCGGCCTGCGCAACGCGTACCCGCGACTGCTCGCCCGGGTCCAGCCCACCGTGGCGGCAGGCTACGCCGCGGCCACCATCGAGCTCCCCGGCAGTGGTGACCGCCCCCGTTCGGCCGCCGCCGATCAGGCCCTCGCCGACCTGCGCCAGGCGCTGGCGGCCGGCGGGCCTGTCGATGACGGGATCGTCGACCGGCTCATCCTCCCGCTGGTCGACGCGGCTGTCCCGGAGTGGCAAGCCGCCCTGGACGCCCTCCTCGCGCTGCCCGAAATCAGTGGCCCGGTCGGCTACTCGGGCGGAGTCATCTCCATCGGCACCCGGCTGGCAGTCGTCGAACCACGCATCACCGCCGCCGTCCTGTTCGCCGGCAGCTTCGTGCCACGCGCCATCCTCGAGGAGGCCCGCAACGTCAGAATTCCGCTGCACGTCCTGCTGCAATGGGACGACGAGGGAAACGACCGCCAAAGGTCCCTCGACCTGTTCGACGCTTTCGGTTCCGAGGAGAAGACCCTGAACGCCAATATGGGCGGGCACATCGGCGTTCCGCCGTACGCCGGGGCGGAGGCAGGCCGATTCTTCACCCGGCACCTGACGTGAGGTCGGCTGTCAACGGCATGCGTTGCGTGAGGGCGCTCGAGTAGCCCCTCGTGCGGAAGTGTCTCCGCCGACCTGGTGTCGGCGCAGACACGAGCGCGGGCTCGGTGCCGTGCCACAGTGGTGGTAACCAAGATCGTCAGGAGTGCCCGTGCCGCTGATATCGGCCGCTGTCTGCCCGCACCCGCCCGCGCTCATACCCGCAGTGGGAGGCGCTGCAGCCGCTGAACTGGATGGGTTACGTGCGGCGTGTATCGAATCGATCCGCCGACTCAGGGTTCCCAAATTCGGCGCGGAATCCGACGGTTGGGCAGTGAGCACATCCGAGGAGTTCCACTCCGATCCGACTCTGCCCGACCTGTTGGTGATCGTCGGATGTGATGAGACGACAACCGCATACGAGTCGACCAAGACATTCGGTAGCCTTCGGCGTTACGGCATCGCCTGGGACTGGGATATCGCTTGGTGCCGGGACGACTTGTCGTCGCTCCCACTCCCGCTGTCCTTGTCGGTCGGCGTGTGGCTCCTCACCGCGCACGGCCCGACCGGAATGTTCAGCAGACGAGTTGACTACCAATCGATTTCGTTCGACGCCTCGGCGGAAGAGTGCGCGATATCAGGGAAGGACCTGGCCGCACAAGAGGCCAACGTGGCAATGCTCGTAGTCGGGGAAGCCGCGCCGCTCGAACAGCCGACCACTCACACGGCAATCCGGGCAGCCGACTACAACGACGCCCTCACAAGGGCCTTCGCCCAGGTGGATACCACCGCCCTCAGCCAACTGGATCCCGTGGAATCGCAGACGCTGAAGGCAACCGGGCGAGCAGCGTGGCAAGTTCTCGCCGGCGCGGCCGCAGGCCGAGAACTCGAGGGTCACGTGCTAACCGATTCCGCGTCCCACAACCGAGGATTCGTCGTAGCCAGCTGGACCAGGGCGGCCGGAACTTAGGGAAAGCGCTGCGATCACGGAGTGTGGGGACGCTCCGGCATCGCGCATGCCAGGCCGTCTGCCATCCCGGTCGGCTGCACCCCGAGCCCTTGATTGAGACGGGCCCGCTGGTTCTCCCAGGCGATAGTCGCGGCGAGTTCGGTCAGTTGCGCTTTCGTCAGATGGGTGAGCAGGCCGGCCCGTAATTCGTCGATGTCCACCGCGGGCGTCACCGTCATCGCCTCGGCGAACGCGATCACCAATTTCTCCAGCTCGCTGTAGGCGTCACTCGTGCGATAGCGAGGCAGATCGGTGATCTGCCGCTCGCTCAACCCACTCGTATGCGCCAGCGCCGACCCGATATCGAGACAGAACTGACAGGCCACCAGCCCCGCCGTCTTCAGCTCGGCGAGCTCTTTGAGCCGAGGGTCGAGCTTGTTGCTGAACAACAACGCCGTCTCGTACCCCGCGGTCGCCACTCCGATCTGCGGTCGCCGCCCCAGCCACCCCACCAGGTCCCCCCGATGCCGACGAGCCCGCCGAACCACCGTGGCATACCCCCGAATCCGCCCGATCACCCGCATCGTCAACACCCCTTCGTGCCCGTGATTCGCTTTCGGCTGAAGCTACGCCGCACAACCACCGAAACCCAGCGTGATCCGCACCACCCGTCCTCACTCGAGTTCGATGGTCGGCGGATACCGAGTCGCGGGACCCGCAGAACAGCGCCTCGTCGAACACACCTACGCCATCGCCACCCAACTCGGCGCGATGTTCCTGCCCGCGCACATCATCGGCGGTTGAACATGACACGGCGCAGCCGTCGCCGTCCCCGCTCGGCGCCGCAACATCGGAACGGCGTTGCTGGACAACTGTTCCACGATGACGCGGTCACGGCCGGGACCAGACCGTCGCCATGGTGAACGGGTGGCCGCGCAGGTCGGCCCACTTCGGTTTGCGCTCCAGCCAGCGGTCGTCCACCAACGCCTCGACCATCGCGGTCAGCGTCCAGCCCGCTGCGGTCGCCGCGGTGACGTGCTCGCTGATCAGATGCAGGTGGGTGCTGATCGCCACCGGTTCCCCGGACCCGCTGGTGTAGTGGGTCGGCATGCCGGTCACCATCATGAACTGCGGGTGATAACTGACCACCACGCAGTGGGCGTCCGGCGCGGCAAGCCGCCCCGCCTCGGCGTAGAACGGTGCCAGCTCGGGCAGGTGCTCGTCGATCAGCGATGCGATCACCAGGTCGTAGGTGTCGTCGGGCAATCCGGTGTCGCGCACGTCGCGCCGCCGCAGCGACGTGTGCGCGCCTCGGACCTCGGCGCGCTCCAGCATCCCCGCGCTCGCGTCGACCCCGTCGATGTGCGTGATCTTCCGCCCACGCAGCCAGCTTCCGGTCCGTCCGGTCCCACAGCCGAGATCGGCTGCCCGCCGCACCCGTCCCCACTCCGGACGGCGCAGCCGTTCCAGCAGCGCGAGATCCATCTCGTCCATCACGGTTCGCTCGTAGGTGGCTGCCCACCCGTCGTATCCTGTGACGGCATCGACGGTCCGATAATTGCGCCGGTCGAATTCTGCGAAAGTCGCCACGGGCGGAGTATTCCCGCACCGGACCGGCACGAGCAACCTGATTTCACCGACTCCTACACGCAGCGCTCGGCGCCGACCGCGAGTCTCCTGTCTCATCGGTAGGGCGCGATGGACGAGGGCGTGCGAGCCCTACGGGCTCACTGCGGACTGGACAGGCGAGCTGATCATAAGCGAGCACGTCAAGGCACCACCCAAAAGCACCGAAGTGCCCCCACTGGGACTCGAACCCAGACTCGACGGATTTTAAGTCCGCTGCCTCTGCCAATTGGGCTATAGGGGCGTCCGCCGACAGCCTAGCGACTCGTACGGGTGTACCGGAATTGTGGCGGTAGACCCGGTCGGATCGGCGTGTCGCGGGGGAGCGCGCCGATCCGACCGGGGAGCTATCGTCGCTGGTCAGTCTTTGGCCAACGCCTCCTTCTTGCCGAGCAGGGAGTGGTGACGGCTGTAGGCGAAGTAGATCACGAAGCCGAGCAGCATCCAGACCAGGAAGCGCAGCCAGGTTTCCACCGACAGGTTCACCATCAGCCACAGGCAGGCCGCGACGGCCAGGACCGGGATGAGGGGGACGAGGGGGACGCGGAAGCCGCGGGGCAGGTCGGGGCGGGTGCGGCGCAGGATGAGCACACCGACCGACACCAGCACGAAGGCGAACAGGGTGCCGATGTTGACCATTTCCTCCAGCGTGCCGAATTCGACGAAACCGGCGAGTACACAGCAGACGATGCCGACGATGACGGTCAGGCGCACGGGGGTGCCGCGCTTGCCGGTGTGGGCCAGCCAGCGGGGCAGCAGGCCGTCGCGGGCCATGGCGAACAGCACGCGGGTCTGGCCGAGGAACAGCACCATCACCACGGTGGTGAGGCCGGCCAGGGCGCCGATGGAGATGACGGTCTTGGCCCAGTCGACCCCGTGGATGGCGAAGGCCGTTGCCAGCGTGGCGTTCTCACCCGCGAGCTCGGTGTAGGGCACCATGCCGGTGAGCACGAGGGTGACGGCCACATAGAGCACGGTGACGATGAGCAGCGAACCGAGGATGCCGCGCGGCACCGCCTTCTGCGGGTTCTTGGTCTCCTCGGCGGCGGTCGCGACGACGTCGAAACCGATGAACGCGAAGAACACCAGGCTGGCCGCGGCGAGCAGGCCGTACCAGCCGAAGCTGCTGTCACCGGCACCGGTGACGAACGAGAACAGCGACTGGTGCAGGCCGCTCGCGCCGTCGTCGGCGGGCTGTGACGGCGGGATGTAGGGGCTCAGGTTCGACGCCTTGAAGTAGGTGATGCCGAGGACGAGCACCAGGGCGATCACACCGAGCTTGATGGCCACCGCGATCGCCGACACCCGCGAGGACACCTTGGTGCCGACCGCGAGCAGCACGCCGAGCACGATCAGCAGCGTCACCGCACCCCAGTCGAAGGTGATCGACCCCAATTGCACTGTGGCCGATTCGAATCCGAAGACGGTGCCGAGGTATTGCGACCAACCCTTGGCCACCACCGACGCGGCGAGCGCGAACTCCAGGATCAGATCCCAGCCGATGATCCAGGCGACCAGCTCACCGAAGGTGGCATAGGAATAGGTGTAGGCGCTGCCTGCGACCGGAACGGTCGAGGCGAACTCGGCGTAGCAGACCGCGGTGAGACCGCAGGCGATGGCGGCGAACACGAACGCCAGCGACACCGCCGGCCCTGCGACATTACCCGCGGTGCGGGCGGTGAGGGTGAAGATGCCCGCGCCGACGACGACGGCGACACCGAAGATCGTGAGATCCCAGGCCGTCAGGTCTTTGCGAAGTCTGGAGTCGGGTTCATCGGTGTCGAGAATCGACTGCTCGACCGATTTGGTGCGGAACATGCCGCCCCGTCGGCTCGGTGTCTCTGCCGGTGCCGGCACGTAGTTCTCCTTCTGCATGCGAACGTTGTGAGAAGAGTTACCCCGGCGGGTCAGTGCACACCCTGCATGTGCCGTTTGATCCACGGCGCGCAGGCCACGACGACGAGTCCGGCCGCGATGGCGGCCGCACCGCTGACGCCGAAGTACACGCCTTCGCTGTCGGGGCTGTAGTAGCGGGCCAGCGTGCCCGCCATCGACGTGCCGATGCCGACCGAGAAGAAGTACAGCGCCATCATCTGCGAGCGGAACGCGGCGGGCGCGAGGTGCGTTGTCACCGCGAGGCCGATCGGGGACAGCAGCAGTTCCGAGACCGCGAAACCGCCGAGGATGGCGAACACGGCGAGCACCGGAACGGTCCTGCCCTCGAAGCCCGACAGCAGCGCGAACAACCAGAAGGCGATACCCATGCCGATGACGCCGAGCGCGAACTTGATCGGTGTGGTCGGCGCCCGGTTGCCGAGTTTGGTCCACAGCAGCGCGAACAGCGGCGAGAGCGCGATGATCCACACCGGTTCCACCGAGCCGATCCAGCTGGCCGGTGCCTCCCAGCCGAAGATGCGCCAGTCGACGCGCTCGTCGGAGTACACCGCGAGCATGGTGAACATCTGCTGGAACAGCGACCAGAACACCGCGTTGGCCAGGAACAGCGGGATGAACGCCACCACCCGGGTGCGTTCGACCGGCTCCACCTTCGCGCTCGTGAGCATCACCGTGAAATAGGCGATGGACGCGACAACGATGACGCCGGTGGTGATATCGGAGAGATTGTCGAGGGTGATCCACCCGGCCCAGATCGCCAGGCCCGCTGCCACGGCGGCGACGGCCACGCCGGTCAGCACCGGCCGCAGTTCGGCGCGGGTCACCGGGTTGGGGACCTCACGCCCGTGCGTGCCGAGGTTGCGCCGGAAGATCACGTACTGGGTCAGGCCGAGCGCCATGCCGACCGCGGCCGCGCCGAAGCCGACGTGGAATCCCCATTCGCGCTGCAGCAGACCCGTGAGCAGCGGGCCGGTGAAGGCGCCGATGTTGATGCCGAGATAGAAGAGGGTGAAGCCGCCGTCCACGCGCGCGTCCGAGGGCGCGTAGAGGGTGCCGAGCAGCGAGGAGGCGTTGGCCTTCAACGCGCCGCTGCCGAGTGCCACGAGCACCAAACCCACACCGACACCGGCTAATCCGGGCAACACGGCCAGCGCGAGATGGCCTGCCATCACCACGACACCGCCGTAGAACACGGTGCGTTCCATGCCCAGCACCCGGTCGGCAATCCACCCGCCGAGGACCGTGGAGAGGTATACCAATCCGCCGTAGGCGCCGACGATGCCGAGCGCCGTGCTCTGCGCGATCCCGAGTCCGCCGTCCGCGGCGGTGTAGTACAGGTAGTAGCCGAGGATCGTCAGCATGCCGTAGAAGGAGAAACGCTCCCACAGCTCGACGCCGAACAGATTCGTCAGCCCGATCGGATGCCCGAACAGGGTGTGTTCGAGCGCCGGATCGGCGGGCCCTGGCTGGTCGCCGAGCCGGGTGTGTTGCGTGGACATAAGGGAACGATCCCACGTCGAAACGATGTACAGCAATTTTCCCGCATCTGTCTGCATTCGGCGTGCCGCAGGCCGGGGCCCGCGTCGCCGCGCCGACCGGGCGGACGGGAATTACGCTGGTCTGGTGCTGACTGCCGAGGTGACCGTGCCGGTGGCGTGCGAGGTCGCGTTCGCGACGCTGTCCGACGGCTGGCTCTACGCCAGCTGGGTGGTCGGTGCCTCGCACATCCGCGAAGTCGACCCCGAATGGCCCGCCGTCGGCAGCCGTATCCACTACCGCTTCGGGCTGTGGCCGGTGCTGATCGGCGACACCACCGAGGTGCGAACGGTCGAGCCGCCGCACCGGCTGGAATTGGAGGCGCGGCTGTGGTCGATCGGGTCGGCCTGGATCCGGATCACCCTCACCGAGGCCGAGCCGGGGCGCACGACGATCCGGATGACCGAACGTGCCGCGCGCGGCCCGGCGAGCCTGATCCCGGGACTGGCCCAAGACGTGGCCTTCGCCGCGCGCAATCAGGAATCTCTGGAACGGTTGGCAGCCCTGATCCGCGCGCGAGCACGGTAGCTCGCGCGCGGATTCCGGCTAGCTGGGTTGCGGGAGTTCGCAGTCGTCGACCTTCGGGTTGACGCCCATGTAGTTGAGCGGGCCCGCGATCATGGTAACCGCGATGGTGCCCAACGAAGCGCAATTCTGGTCGCGCTCGGTGTAGTAGCCGCGTTGACCTGCGGCAAGGACACCGATCAGTAACCAGACCAGCACAACGATCGAAACGATGCGCGGCGTATTCGTCATGATGTGTCCTTTCCGGTGGCAGGCCCGGCTCAGTAGTAGTGCCTGCGACCGGCGACCGGACGCCCGATGCTGCCCGCGATGAGTAGCGCGAGGCCGATGACGAGCACGATCACACCAACGGTGTTGAGAATCGGGATGCCGAAGACGAGGCCGGCGATGAGAAGAATTGCACCGAGAAGAATCATGTGAAGCTCACCTGTTCGGGTAACGATCAGACGCACCGGGTGGCGCGTCTCGTGGGGCGTATGCCCGGTTCGGTGAAGAGGAAACAGCTTCGGTTGCGCCGGAACGGATTCGCGGCTCGATCGGTGCCGTTCCGAGTGCGGCGCGTCACCTCTCCGAGATGACGCGCCACGCGAATCAGCCTGCGGAGCCCGGCATTACGGCCGAGCCCGAGGGCGGGGGCGGGGTGGGTGCGCTCGAGCCGAAGTCGGCGTCGACCGAACCGGTCGGCAGACCGATGTCGACCGAGCCCGCGCTGCCGGTCGGCGGGCCGATCACCACCGAGCCGGACGGGAGCAGATCCCAATCGGCGCTGCCGACGGCATTGGCGGTGCCGCCCGCGGTGAGCAAGGCGGTGGCGGCCAGCGCGGTCAGAACGCCCGCGCGGGTGAGGGTGGGGGACAGGGACACGGTGATACCTCCGAGCACTTCACTGTGATAGCGCCCATACGGTATCTGAAATACGAGTGTTTCAGGAGCTTCTTCCGACTTCCATCTGCACGCGGTACCGATCGGAGCGGTACCAGCTGTGGGTGTGCTCGATCGGCACGTCGGCGCTGAACGACACGCGGTCGAAATGCAGAACGGGGGCGCCCTTGCGGACGCCGAGCAGTGCGGCGATCCCGGTGTCAGCGGCTTGGGCGTCGACCGTCTGCTCGGCGCGTTCGATCGGCCTGCCGTAGCGGTCGGCGGCGAGGCGGTACAGCGAGCCGGTGAGGTCGTGGGCGATGAGGTCGGGGACGAGTTCGGGGTTGAACCACGCGTCGTCGACGCTCACCGCGTCGTCGTCGGCCAGGCGCAAGCGGCGCACGTGATAGGCGCGCGCGCCCTGGGGCAGCCGCAGCGCGCGGGCCGTCGGCTCGGGCGCGGTGGCCTCCTCGGCGACCAGCACCAGGGTGCTCGGCTGATGGCCGAGGGCGCGCATCTCCTCGGTGAAGGAAGCCAGATGCAACCGCGACTGCACCGGCCGGTGAGCGACGAACGTGCCCTTGCCGCGCACCCGGACCAGATAGCCTTCGTTCACCAGCTGACCGACCGCCTCGCGCACGGTGATCCGGCTGACGCCGTAGTCCTGCATCAGGTTTCGCTCGCTGGTGAGCAGATCGCCGGGTTGGAGTTCGCGCGTGCATTTCTGCAGCAGGATCGCGCGCAACTGTTCATGCTTGGGCACTGCGCTGTCTCGCAGCGGTGCTGGCATGGGGCTGGCTCCTCTCGACGAACCGGTCCCTACTGGTCCTGTCCGGTCGTTGTCGAGGATACGCCAGCCGTCAGCGGATGCCGGGAGTGCGCGGGTCGGGGCCGATACAGCCGAGCACCACGCAGCCGGGTGGGGTGTCGGCGAACGGGGCTTTCGGTGTCTCGCCGAGACATTCGACGAAACCGCAGCCCGGATAGGCGTAGGGGCCGAGGCCGAAGGTGCCGAACACCGGGTCGGGCCGGGCGATCATCGGATCGGTGACGCTCACGTCCGGCTTCTCCCGATACGGTCCCGGATCCGGCACCGCCACATCGCGGAACGACGAGACCAGCTTGCGCATCACGTCATGGGTGTAGGTCGTCGAGATGCCGGGGGTGGCGACGCCGGTCCAGTTCAGTACCAGTCCGAGGCTGGGCACGATGTAGCTGTCGTTGCGCAGCATTCCCGACATCTTCACGGCATCGTCGGGCAGGCCGGGGAATTCGAGGCGGCAGGGCGCGCCGTTGATGACGAACAGGAAGCCGTAACAGGGCATGGCCCGCGACGGCGACAACGCCTCGCGCAGGTAGGCGTCCGAGATCACCTGCTGCTCCTTCCATCGGCCCCGATTGCCCACGAGCAGACCGAGTTTCGCGAAGTCGTCCGGTGGGAGCAGCAGATGCGCGTGGCCGTAGGTGTTTCCGGCGCGATCGCGGGCCCAGTAGTAATCGGTGCGTTCGATGCCCAACGGGTCGAACAGCTTTCGCTGGGCGAAGTCCTGGAAGTCCTCGCCGACGGCCTGTGCGATGACGTAGACGAGCAGGTCGACCGCGCGCTGGCTGTAGCGGAACTGGGTGCCCTGCGGGCGTTCGATCGGCATCGCGAGCGCCTGGGCGACGACGTTCGGGTCCAGCTGGGCCAGCCCCGTCGCGCCCTCGGCGGCGATGGCCACCTCCATCCCCGAGGATTCGGTGAGCAGGTTGCGCACGGTGATCGCGCGGTGCCCTTCGTCGCCGAGCCCCTCGGGCAGGTAGCGGCCGATGGGCGCGTCGACGTCGAGGCGGCCCTCGTCGACCGCCGCGCCCGCGATCAGCGCGACGACACTCTTGGTCCCGCTCCACAGATTCCACGGCACCCCACCGGATTCGGCGTTGCGTGGGCCCGCCGCCACCAGGCAGTTGTTGCGGTAGAGCTGGATGTTGAAGCGGGTGGGGTCGACGGCCAGGCGCATGGCCTCGGCGACCCGATCGGGGTCGAGGGCGACCTCGGCGGGAGAGGCCGCCTGCGGTGTGCGTCCGGAGCTGACCTCGCAGTGCCGCGCGATCGGCGGGTCGGCCGCCGCGACGGGCAGCAGCGCCGCCGAGGTCAGCGACACTGCGGTAACCGCCACCGCCGCACCATATTTCAGGAACCCACGCACGCAACCCCTCCGATGACTTGTCTCGGAGTGGCAATCGCGAACGGTGATGTTCCTGTTACGTGCCTAGCGGCCGTAGGGTTTGCAGACCTCGATCGCCGCGTCCTTGGACGCGTTGAACTGATCGATCACACCGTTGAGTTCGTCGGTGGGCGCACGGCGCTCGAGGGTGTCGGCGAGCAGGTTGGTCTTGTCGCGGTAGGTGCGCAGCGGGTCGGCCAGCTCGGCGATGACATCGGTGGTGACCTTGCGATCGACGTCCTTGGCATTGTTGCGCAGCACCGGAACCGCCTCGTTGGCCTTGGTGTCGGTGTCGGGGGCGCGGTTGTTGCTCGCCTCGATATAGGCGTTGAACGAGGCGACCGAGCTCTTGTTGGCCGCGCGCAGTCCGTCGCAGGCCGAGTCGTTGGCCGCCTTCACCTTCGCGGTCGAGGAGGCCGCGACTTCGGAGGTGTAGGAGGCGAGATCGGTGAGGTTGGCCTCGGCGGTACCGGGTACCTGGTTGGTGCAGGCGGCCAGCGTGAGCGCGCCCGCTACGACAACCAGCGCGGTGCCGAGCCCCATTCGTTCCCGTACCAGCATCTGTCTCTCCTCCCTCGCCGGAGCGTCGGTCACCGTCGCGGTGGCCGAACACATCGACCGTACTGGCTTCGGGACGATCAGGTGGCGCCACGCCGGTCCGGCGCGGCGCCACCCCGGGTCAGCTCTGGCCGAGCATGCCGCGCATGGTCGCGATCTCACCCTCCTGATCGGCGACGATCTTGGTGGCGAGCTGCTTCGCCTCCGGGTTGATTCCCTCCGCCAGCTCGGTCTGGGCCATGGCGACCGCGCCCTGGTGGTGCTCGATCATCATCTGCAGCCACTGCCGGTCGAACTCGGCGTCCTTCGCCGCTTCCAGTGCGCTCATCTGTTCCTCGGTCATCATGCCCGGCATGCCGTGGCCGCCGTGGCCCTCGGCGCTCGGGGCGGGCTTGCCGAAGCTGGTCAGCAGGTCGGTGATCTGGCGCATCTCCGGTGCCTGCGCCTGCTCGATCTGGGCGGCCAGCGCGATGAGCTGCTGGTTCTGGGTCCGGCTCGGCACCATCTTCGACATCTCGACCGCCTGCGCGTGATGCGGGTACATCATCTGCAGGAAGGTCACGTCGGCGTCGTCGAAGTCGGTGCGAGCCGTGGCGCTCGTCGTGCTCGCCGTGGTCGTCGAGGAGTGCTCGGTGGTGTGCGTGGTCGAATCGTCGCCGCACCCGGCGGCGACCACGGCGACAGCGGCGAGGGCGAGAACGGTACGGGTGATGGACATGGGTGGTCCTCCTGGGGATTCGGATGTGTGGTGTTGGACAGGGCCGCGTGGGCCGACCTGTCAGATCCGCAGAATCGCCAGTTGGGAAAGAGAAAGGACGGTCCAGGGAGGTGGCCGTTCGCGGCGGCCACGCCAGGTTCTCGTCGCCCGGCGGATGGCGTCGCCGTCCTCGGTCAGCCGCGACAGCAGCATCCAGCCGAGCAACACGGTCAGGGCGACGAGGACGAACACGCATCCGTGGACGGCCGCGTGCTCGCCGCAACCGCTGCTGCCGCAGCCGTGATCCTTCGTCGAGTCGTTCTGCGCCGGTACCGCTTCGACAGCCGGACCGACGGCTGTGTGGGCGGCGTTTCCGTGCGCGTGAGCGGAGGTGTCGTGTGCGGAGGTGACGAATACCGCGGAGTGCATGGCGACGATTCCGGCCAGCAGCAGCACGACGGCGAAGGCCCTCGCGAGGCGCGCGTACGACAGCTGGACGGTCACGGCGACGAGTCTAACCAGTGCTCAGGGGCTCTCCGCAATACCCGCACGTGGTAGGGGTAGAACTAGTCGTTCGCGATGTCGACGACGAGGCGCGGTGGGTCGGCGAGGGTGCTCACGGTGAAACCGGGACGGTCGGCGTCGAGCCCGATGAACGACTGGGTGACGCCTTCGTAGACCACCGACTTGTAGACGCCGGTGATGCGCGGCGTACTGGGATCGGTGACCGGATCGGGCCCGGCGAACGGGGGAACGGGGGAGTCGAACGGGTAGGCCGAACCGAGGATGCGCACCTCCAGGATCGAGCTGCCAGCCACGTCCACGGCCTTGCCGCTGGCGTCCTGCACGGCGTTGTCGGTGTAGGCCACCTGCCAGCCGGGGGTGCCGGTGCCGCCGAGGGTGTAGACGACCCGGTCGTAGCCGGAGTGGTGGCCGAGGCGGACATCGGTGACGGTGAGTGCGGCGCCGTTGCTCGCCTCGCCCGACTTCGCGTCGTTGTCGCGCGGACCGGTGGCGTCGGCGAACGTGCTCGCGGTGCTCGTTGTCGTCGTCGAGGGAGTCGCGGCGGGCGCGTCGTCGGAACCGCAGCTCGGCAGGACCAGAGCCGCGGCGGCGATCAGCACGAGCACGGGGGCGTTGCGCATGTGACCGATGGTACTCAGGTGAACTCGCGGGTTGCGGGAATCAGCCGGGCGCGTGTCCAGGCTGTGAGTTTGCTGGGCGCGCGCACCGCGGTATCAGCGCGGTCGGCACGCATCGCTGTAACCCGTTCGCCGTCAGTCTTTTCCATGCTCGGTGCGCATATGTGGGCGCCGGTTCCGATGTGCGGCAGGGGCGGATGTGACGATGGGGCAACGATCTAGCACACTTGTCGCGTGGACAGTGTCGAGGACGTATTCACCCGGCTGCGCCGGTATCCGGACGTGGAGGCGCCGAACCTCTATGCCGTCGACGCCGCGGATCGGTTGATTCTCGATACCGCCGCCGACGCGCTCGCGGGCGCGGGCAGCGGCGAGGTGGCGGTGATCGGCGACGCCTACGGCGCGCTGACCCTCGGGGTCGCGGTGCGGCACGGACACAGCGGCATCCGGGTGCACCAGGACCTGCTCACCGGCGAACTCGCCCTGGCGGGCAACGCCAAGAACTTCGGTCTCGCCGACCGCTTCACCGTGCACGGGCTCGACGCGGACCTGCTCACCGGCGCCCGCGTGGTCGTGATGCGGTTGCCGAAAATGCTTGCCGGGCTCGCCGAGATCGCCGAGGCCATCGCCCGCTACGCCGCCGACGATGTGGTCGTCTACGCCGGTGGCCGCGACAAATACCTCACCCCGACCATGAACGACGTGTTCGCCGAAACGTTCCGCCAGGTGCGGGCGGGCCGGGGCAGGCAGAAGTCACGGGTGCTCGTCGTCAGCGAACCGCTACCCGTCGGCGAACCACGATTCCCGGTGCGCGAGAACATCATCGAGATCGACGGTGACGTGGTCGCCTACGGTGCGGCGTTCTCCGGCCCACGCCTCGACATCGGCACCCGGTTCCTGCTCGAACATCTGGACCGGATGAAGCCCGACGCCCGCGAGGCCATCGACCTCGGTTGCGGCACCGGCATTCTCGCGGTGGCCCTGGCCAAATCGCGTCCGCGTATCCGGGTGGTCGGCACCGATCAGTCCTGTGCCGCCGTCGCCTCGGCCCGGGCGACCGCCGCCGCCAACGGTGTCGACGACCGCGTCACGGTGGTGCGCGACGACGCCATGTCCTCGGCCGCCGACAACAGCGCCGACCTGGTGCTGTGCAATCCGCCGTTCCATGTGGGCGCGGCCGTGCACACCGGATCGGCCATCAAGATGTTCGCCGAGACCGGCCGGGTGCTCCGCCCCGGCGGCGAACTGTGGACGGTGTACAACTCGCACCTGAACTATCGGGGTGTGGTGGAACGGATGGTCGGGCGGACCGACGTGATCGACCGGAACCAGAAATTCACGGTGACGCGGTCTGTCCGTGGCCTGCGCGACGTACAACGATAGGGGCGCTCCGACGGGGTAGAGTCCGATTTGTCCGAACGGACGGTGATGCGATCAATGATCGCGCCGCCGGGAACTTTGTTCGTTCGCGACACGTTGAACAGGGCAGTTGGAGCTGTACGACGTTTCATCACTCCAGGAAAGGCGCACGGTGCGTACCTCATCGAATCCGGTGTTCAAGAACTTACCTCGCCAAGAGGGAGTCGGCGGTTACGCGAACTTCGGTTCGGGCGTGACCGGCGCAGGCCAGCTGGGCAACCAGTACGGCGAATACGGTCAGCAGTACGGGCAGCAGTACCAGCAGGCGCCCGCCACCCGTGCCATGACCATCGACGACGTGGTCACCAAGACCGGCATCACCCTCGCGGTGCTCACCGTCTCGGCGATCGTCTCCTTCGCGCTGTCGTCGGCGAACCCGTCGCTGGCGCCGCTGTTCGTCATCGGCGGCGGCCTGATCGGCTTCGTGCTGGTCATGATCGCCAGCTTCGGCAACAAGATGGACAACCCCGCGCTCGTACTGTCGTACGCGGCGTTCGAGGGTCTGTTCCTCGGCGCGCTGTCGCTGATGTTCACCGACGTCACCTTCGGCGGTGTGGGCGGTAGCGCCCTGATCGGCCAGGCGGTGCTCGGCACGTTCGGCGTGTTCTTCGGCATGCTCGTGGTCTACAAGACCGGCGCGATCCGGGTCACCCCGCGATTCACCCGCATGCTGCTCGGCGCCATGGTCGGTGTGCTGGTCCTGATGCTCGGCAACCTGATCGCCAGTTTCTTCACCGACGGCGGCTTCGGCCTGCGCGACGGCGGCCCGCTGGCCATCGTGTTCAGCCTGGTCTGCATCGCCATCGCCGCGTTCAGCTTCCTGCTGGACTTCGACTCCGCCGACCAGCTGATCCGCGCCCAGGCCCCCGAGAAGGCCGCCTGGGGCGTCGCCCTCGGCCTGACCGTCACCCTGGTCTGGCTCTACGTCGAGATCCTCCGCCTGCTGAGCTACTTCCAGCGGGACTGAGTCAAGCGATAGACCCAACAGCGGCTCCCCACCGATCCGGCGGGGAGCCGCTGTGCTATCCAAACGCTTCTCAGCTGAGGCGTTCGATGACCATGGCCATGCCCTGGCCGCCGCCGACGCACATCGTTTCCACGCCGAACTGCTTGTCGTAGGTCTGCAGGTTGTTCAGCAGGGTGGCGGTGATGCGGGCACCGGTCATGCCGAACGGGTGGCCGAGGGCGATGGCGCCGCCGGAGACGTTGAGCTTGTCCTCGTCGATCTTCAGCTCACGCGCCGAGCCGAGCACCTGCACGGCGAAGGCCTCGTTGATCTCGAACAGGTCGATGTCGGCGACCGACTTGCCAGCCAGGGCGAGCGCCTTCTTGACGGCCTCGATCGGGCCGAGGCCCATGATCTCCGGGGACAGGCCCGAGACACCGGTGGACACGATGCGCGCCAGCGGGGTGAGACCGAGTTCCTTGGCCTTGGTGTCGCTCATGATCACCAGCGCCGCGGCGCCGTCGTTGAGCGGACAACAGTTGCCCGCGGTGACGGTGCCGTCGGGGCGGAACACCGGCTTGAGCTGGCTGACGGCCTCGTAGGTGACGCCGGCGCGCGGGCCGTCGTCCTTGCTGACGACGGTGCCGTCGGGCAGGGTCACCGGGGTGATCTCCCGCTCGAAGAAGCCGTTCTTGATGGCTTCCTCGGCCCGGTTCTGCGAGCGCACGCCCCAGTGGTCCTGGTCCTCGCGGCTGATGCCGGTGAGCGAGGCGACGTTCTCGGCGGTCTGACCCATCGCGATGTAGGCGTCGGGCAGCAGGCCGTCCTCGCGCGGGTCGTGCCACGCGCCCGCGCCGCCCTCGGCGGTCTTGGCGGTGCGGGCCTCGGCCTCGGCGAACTCCGGGTTCTTGGTGTCGGGCGAACTGTCGGCCGAACCCTTGGCGTAGCGGGAAACGGTCTCCACACCGGCGGAGATGAACACATCGCCCTCGCCGGCCTTGATCGCGTGGAAGGCCATCCGGGTGGTCTGCAGCGACGAGGCGCAGTAGCGGTGCACGGTGGTGCCGGGGACCACGTCGAGGCCGAGCTTCACCGCGACGATGCGCCCCTGGTTGAAGCCACCCTCACCGGCGGGGGAGCCGGTGCCGAGGATGATGTCGTCGACCTGGGTGGGGTCGAGGGCAGGGACCTTGGCCAGCGCGGCCTGGACCATCTGCGCGGTCAGGTCGTCCGGGCGCATCCCGGCCAGGGACCCCTTGACGGCACGGCCGATCGGGGAGCGGGCGATGGAAACGATGACGGCCTCGGGCATGAGGACTCCTTTTCGGAAGGCTGGCGCGAACGGCTGTTGTACATACCGCTCATTCGTGAATGTACGTCTCGCTCTGCGCGACAGGAAGACCAGGGCGGCCACGCACCGCGGAGACGAGCACCGGCAACAACTGGGCGGCCGCGAGTTCGTAACCGGCTGCCGAAGGATGGAAGCCGTCGGTCGCGAAGAGGATCTCGGGAGCCGCCCGGAACTCCGAGGCCACCAGCGGCGAGCCCATCGGCACCGCGATTCCCCCGGCCAGCGTGGTCGCCACCGTCTGCGCCTTGCCGAGCCGCACACTCCAGTTCGCCACTACCGTGCGCAACGGCTGCGGGATGGCGGTGACAGTGCCGAGGTTGGGACACGTGCCGACGACGACCAGCGCGTCGGCCTCGCGCAACCGCGATACGGCCTGCGCGAGCCTGCGGGCCGAGGCACGGATCGAATGCTTCTTGGTGATGTCGTTGGCGCCGACCAGGATCACCGCCGCGTCCGGCGGCGGGCCCGCGATGAACATCGCATCGACCTGCCCGGCCAGGCCCTTGGAGGTTGCGCCGGAAATGGCCTTGGTACTCAACCGGATCCGCATGCCGGTGGCCTCGGCCAGGCCGCGGGCCAGGCGCACACCCGGCACCTCGGCGGCGCCGAGGCAGCCGAGACCGGCCGCGGTGGAGTCGCCGAAGATCATCAGGTGCAGGTCGAACGGGACGTTCTTGCGCCACGGCTCGGGCCGGCTCGCACCGGGGGCGTACACGCCGTCGGCCTCGGGCGGCTTGGAGGTGTCGCGGCCGATCACCGCGCGTGCGGCGCCTGCCTGGGTCATCAGCAACCGGTAGGTCGCCCAGGAGACGGTGCCCGCGCCCGACCCGGCGAGGACGGTCGTGGCGCCGGTGACCGCGGCCGTGCGCCAGCTGATTCGAGGTGCGCTCACATCCGAAAATTCTACGGCGGACTATGGTGCGGGAGTGGGGAAGGCGCCCGAGCTGTTGCGACTCGGCCAACCGGCCGGGCGACGGCTGCTCGCCGCCACTGTGCTCGGCTCGGGGATGGGGTTTCTCGACGGCACCATCGTCAACGTCGCGCTTCCCCGGATCGGCGCCGAACTGCACGCCGACCTGGCCGCGCTGCAATGGGTCATCAACGGCTACACCCTCGCACTCGCCTCGCTGATTCTCGTCGGTGGCGCGCTCGGCGACCGATTCGGCCGCAAACGGATGTTCGCCTGGGGTGTCGTCGCGTTCGCCGTCACCTCCGCGCTGTGCGCGCTCGCGCCGACGATCGAAACCTTGATCGCGGCACGGTTGTTGCAGGGCGTCGCCGCCGCCCTGCTGACCCCCGGCAGTCTGGCTCTGGTCGAGTCGTCGTTCGTTCATCACGACCGGATGCGGGCCATCGGCGCCTGGACCGGCATGCTCGGCGTCGCCACCGCGGCTGGTCCGGTGCTCGGTGGCTGGCTGGTCGGGCTGTCGTGGCGGTGGGCGTTCGCGATCAATCTGCCGCTGGCCGTGCTCACCCTGCTGCTGTTGCGCGGCGCGCCGGAGTCACGCGACGAACGCGCGGACGGCAAGCACTTCGACCTCCCCGGCATCGTGCTCGCGCCGGTGGCGCTGGCCGGGGTCACCTGGGCGCTGACCGCATGGCCCGGCACCGGCCCCACGCCCGCGACGGTCGGCGCCGCGGCGACGGGTGTGGTCGCCGCCGTGGCGTTCGTCGTCGTCGAACGGCGGGCGCGGTATCCGATGGTGCCGCCCGAGATGTTCGCCGACCGGGTCTTCAGCCTCATCAACGTGGTGACGCTGCTCGTCTACGCCGCGCTGTCCGGCTCGATGGTGTTCCTCGCCCTGTTCCTCCAGATCGGCGCCGGCTGGTCGCCGTTGGCGGCCGGGGCGGCGAGCGTGCCGATCAGTGTGCTGATGTTCCTGCTCGCGGCGCGTTTCGGCGCCGTCGCCACCCGGTTCGGGCCACGCGGGCCGATGGTGATCGGCGCGTTGGTCCTGGCCGGTGGGCTGGCGCTGCTGGCGGGTGCGCCGCGCGACCCCGGCTTCGTGACCGACATCCTGCCCGGGATGCTCGCCATGGGCCTCGGCCTCTCCATGCTCGTCGCCCCGCTGACCGGCACCGTCCTCGCCGCCGCACCGGCTGGTCGAGCCGGGGTCGCCAGCGGCATCAACAACGCGGTCTCGCGCACGGCGGGGTTGCTCGCCGTCGCCGCGTTGCCGCTGCTGGTCGGGCTTTCCGGGCACGCCTATGCCGACGCCGATGCCGTCACCGCGGCCTATCGCGGCGCGCTGTGGTGGTGCGTGGGCTTGGTGCTCGCCGGTGCAGTCGTCACCGCGGTCGGCCTGTCGGGGCGTCGCGCCGCCGGGTGATGGACCGGTGTGCTGGCACACACTGTCGGACCAGGTCGCGACCTGCGCGCGAGGTTCTGCAACTATGGAGCTCATGCGCATCGCGGATCATGTCGTCGACCTCATCGGCAACACCCCACTGGTTCGGCTGAACTCGGTGGTCGGCCCGAACGCGGGCCTGGTCGCCGCGAAGATCGAATACCTCAACCCGGGCGGCAGCTCCAAGGACCGCATCGCGGTCAAGATGATCGATGCCGCCGAGGAAGAGGGCCTGCTGAAGCCGGGCGGCACGATCGTCGAGCCCACCTCGGGCAACACCGGCGTCGGCCTGGCCTTGGTCGCCCAGCAGCGCGGGTACAAGTGCGTATTCGTCTGCCCCGACAAGGTGAGCGAGGACAAGCGCAACGTGCTGCGTGCCTACGGCGCCGAGGTCGTGGTCTGCCCGACCGCCGTGCCGCCGGAGCACCCCGACAGCTACTACAACGTCTCCGATCGCCTGGTCCGCGAGATCGACGGCGCCTGGAAGCCCAACCAGTACTCCAACCCGGGCGGCCCGGAAAGCCACTACGAGACCACCGGCCCCGAGATCTGGGCCGACACCGAAGGCAAGGTCACCCACTTCGTCGCGGGTGTCGGCACCGGCGGCACCATCACCGGCACCGGCCGCTACCTCAAGGAGGTCTCGGGCGGGAAGGTGAAGATCATCGGCGCCGACCCCGAGGGCTCGGTGTACTCCGGCGGCACCGGCCGCCCCTACCTCGTCGAGGGCGTCGGTGAGGACTTCTGGCCCACCGCCTACGACCCGGCCGTGCCCGACGAGATCATCGCCGTCTCCGACGCCGACTCCTTCGAGATGACCCGTCGCCTGGCCCGGGAAGAGGGCCTGCTCGTCGGCGGCTCGTGCGGCATGGCCGTGGTCGCCGCGATCGAGGTGGCCCGGCGCGACCCCGACGCCGTCGTCGTGGTGCTGCTGCCCGACGGTGGCCGCGGCTACCTGTCGAAGATCTTCAACGACAAGTGGATGAGCTCCTACGGCTTCCTCACCACCCCGCTCGAGTCGGGCCCGGAACCGCTGGTCGGTGACGTGCTGCGCGGCAAGTCGGGCGAGCTGCCCGACCTGGTGCACACCCACCCGTCGGAGACCCTGCGCGACGCCATCGAGATCCTGCGCGAATACGGTGTCTCGCAGATGCCGGTCGTCGGCGCGGAACCGCCGGTGATGGCGGGCGAGGTGGCGGGCAGCGTCACCGAACGCGACCTGCTCTCGGCCGTCTTCGAGGGCCGCGCCCAGCTCACCGACTCGGTGGCCCAGCACATGAGCCCGTCCTTCCCCTTGATCGGCTCGGGCGAACCTCTCTCGACCGCCACCAAGGCCCTGTCCGACACCGACGCCCTGATGGTCGTCGAAGACGGCAAGCCCGTCGGCGTCATCACCCGCCACGACCTGCTCGGCTTCCTGAGCACCGGCTCGATCTGAGGTCAGACCGCATGTGAGGCCGTGCGCAGACTTCGGCCAGCTGGAGTGCGTGTCGCCAGCTGACGGCCCGCTGTCCCGATGCGCTCGACGTCATTCATCGAGCAGCGACTCCGCGACCATCGAGCCAGTTCCACACGGTTTTCGGTGATGCGCTGGAACCAGGACCTGCCAGTGCAAGAACTGCCACAGCCTCACCCAAGTCGTCCATGCCTACGCCTGCCGCGTAGGTAGCGAGCGCGTTCATGTCTTTGTCGGCCTCTGCCCGCAAGCCTGCCAGGATTTCGGCATCGCGTTCGGCCGTCCGCCGCAGTCGATCCCGTTCCAGGGCCTGCTCGATGACAGCAGCGCGGCTGGGCGCCAGCCCGGCGGAAACCGTGCGGTCGAGGTAACTCACTGTGGCTTCGTCGGGCGAACAGTGATTTGCCTGCGCATCCCACTATTGTGCTCGATTCGGGTTTCGGCGCACGAACATACCGGCGGCGGCGCGGGCGGGCTGGACCAACTCGTGCACTCGTCGCACTGGAAACCTCAGTGCGCCAGGTGATTTGCGTAGTCGCCGAAGTTGCCAGACCGGTAAGATCCCCGGCGAGTCAGCGGAACGGCGGGGGATTCAACGAATACGGAACAGGCACGGCCACGATTGACGTTCGGCGCACATCCGCGGGGCAATGTGATGGCAACGCAAGGTTGGCACAACCACTCGAGCCCGCGCACCGGCTCTCCAGCCAGCAGCGGGCGCTGATATGAATCCAGCTCCGGGTGCTCGGGTGATGGTGGCAGGCCGAATAATCCTGCAATGCGTGGTGTGTCGCGGAGATCGATTCCAGTATCGCCAGGTCAGCATGAACACTCCGGGGATGACCATGATGGGCTGGGATTGGCTCAACAAAAGCGCCACCGGCGTGGTGTGTCTGCGGTGCGGATACGTTCACCAGTTCATGCAGCCGGTGCAATGGGAAACGCCGCCGCCAACGGGGTGACCGTCGGCCCAGGCTTGCCGGTCCGCAACGGGGCAGCGAACGGACGGCCTCACGTGGGGTGTGGCGACCAGCATCTCATGGCTTTACCTGACATTATCACATTTGATAATATCGCTTCATGGTGGGCGGCCCGAACGATGTCAGTGGCGAGCTTGCTGCCGTGCTCGAATCGGCCGCCAAGCTGCAGGACTTGGTCCCGGACGCGGTGCTGGTCGGGGGTTCGGCGGCAGCGCTCTATGCGGGGCACCGTGACTCCTACGATCACGATCATGACCTGCGCGACCTGCGGGACCGTTTCGACATGGTGCTCGAGGCGATCGAGTCCGAGGGGGAGTGGGTTACCAACCGGGTGCGGCCGGGAAAGTTGATACTCGGCCGATTGGGCGATATCGAAGCCGGGGTCCGGCAGTTGATTCGCGCGCGGCCGCTGGAAACGGCCACCGTCGAGCTTCCCTCCGGGCGCCGATTATGTGTACCGACCGTCGCGGAAACGCTGCGTATCAAGGCCTTCCTGATCGTGCGACGGAACCAAACCCGTGACTATCTCGATGTTGCCGCACTGACCGAGGCGATGGGGACCGCCGAGGCGGTCGAGGTGCTTGCGCATATCGATGAGTACTACGCCGACCAGCGGATCGACGGCATGCCCGTCTCCTCTCAGGTGGTGCGTCAGCTCGCTGATCCACGACCCGCTGATTCGTCGGTCACTCAGCAGCTGACGGCGTATCGCAACCTCGATCACCAGTGGCACGATTGGAATCGGGTGCGGGAGCGGTGCCGGGAAGTGGCGATAGCGCTCGTGGAAGGTGGGGATGATGGTCCAGTTTCGTAACTTGAATATCTCCCCGGACGCGCCGGTCTCGGAGTGGCCGACCGAGGCGGTGCAAACCGCGTTGGAGCGTGGTGACCTTCGTGATTGGCGGCGGATCGGTGCGGAGTTGCGGCGCGACCCGTGGGGGCGGATCGCGCGTCGGTTGGAAGAGATCCTTTCGCACAGTCGTCCCTACGGGGTCGCCGAGTTGATGGAAGGCCTACTCGAGCGGGCACGCGAGCGCGCCGAGGCCGACGAGCGAAGAGAAGTTGCCGACGAGGTGCGTCGGGCGGTCGCCGATTCTGGGTTGACCAGCGCCGAATTCGCCGCCAGCGTGGGAACTTCCGGCTCACGACTGTCCACCTACATGAGCGGCAAGGTTGTCCCCTCCTCGACGATGATGGTACGAATTCGTCGCGTGGCAGACCGCCACCGATCGGTCGCGTGACCCGCTCGGGACGCGGATGGTCGGTTGATACGGGCACAGCGGGATCGGTTGATCGAGCCGGCGCAGCGACTGCAGAGCGCGCACGGCGTCGTGCTTGGCAACATCGTCTGGGGTGAGCAGGGAGCGCAACGGCGGCGCGATCAGAGTGACGATGAAGTCCCGCAGGGCGGTCGCTGTGGACAGCCCTGCGGGATGTCGGTCAAGCCAACGCGGAGTGTAGTTTCACCCACTGCTCCGGGTGGACATAGGCGACAACCGTGTCGTGGGCGATGCCTGCGCTGTGCAGGGCCGTGTCCACGCCGTGGTAGCGGGTTCGCAGTGCGGTGCGGACCGAGCCGCCGATTCCGGAGTATGCGGTGCGTACCAGTTCGGTATAGGAGTCGCGGTGGGGGACAAGGGGTGTCGGGCGGCGGTCGAGTCGCAGGACGGCGGCGTCGACTGCCGGGATCGGGCGGAAACTCGTGCGGTGGATGTGGCCGCGTAGTTGCCAGTCGAACCACGGCCAGGTCAGGGCGGTTGTCAGGCTCCATCTTCCGTAGTCGCCGGTGTGTTTGCGGGCGTACTCGCGTTGGGTGAGCAGGGTCGCCGAGGTGAGGGCCGGTGCGCTCAGGCACCAGTCCACGATCCGTGTGGTTGCCGAGAACGGGATGTTGCCGACCACCGCGAACTCGGTGCGTGGTGTCTTGGCCTTGGTGAAATCACCTCGGACCACCTGGATTCCGTGCTCGCCTCTGGTCTGGGCCGAGAGTTTGGCCGCGAGCAGTGGATCGATTTCGTAGGCGGTGACTTCGGCCCCGCGCCGGGCGAGTGCCCGGGTGAGCACGCCCTCGCCCGCACCGGGTTCGAGCACGGTGCCGGCTGGATCGGCGACGGTCATCAGTAGTTCGACCGCATGTGGATCTACCAGGAAGTTCTGTGACAGCGTCCTTCTGTTCGAGTCACGCGACTTACGGTGGCCCCCATGCGCGGTGACCTTGCGCTGGGTGTGTGAATAGTTCTTGTGTGAATGGTCCTGCGCCACGGCAGTTGCCCCTTCGGGTCATCGAGTCGGAAGAGTCTCGATGGGCCCTGGGCGCGCCGGTGGACGCGAGAGTGCAGATCCGCGTCCGCTAGCGGGCCAGAGCCCGGGCGTGGCGGATGCGGATGAATACGGGGCACGACATGCGGATCACGCTAGAACTCGGTCTGTTCGGTTCGCAACCGAATTTCACGCCCCGCTGACCGTTCGTGTGCGCAGGGCGGCCACCGCCGACTCGGCGGCGATCAACGCGCTGTTGATGGAGATCTCCCCGCGCATGCCGGGCGCGGCGACCATGTCACCGGCCAGGTACACCCCGTTGCCCCGATCGACGGCCGGACGATCGTGCCAGGTGGTGCCCGGGAGGTCGAGGGCGCCGGTGCGGTTCTTCGCGGTGGCTTTGCGGTGGAAGGTCTTGCGGGAGCGCCAGTCCGGGATGGTGGCGTCGGCGAAGGCTTCGAGGCGGCGGTGGGCGGCATCGCGGGATTCGCCCGGGCGGACGGGCATCTGGAGTTGGTAGAGGGATTCGCCCGCGGGAGCGATGGAGTCGTCCTGCATGGTGTAGGACTCGTGGAAGCCGCCTTCGTCCAGGTCGAACACCAGGCTGCGGTCGCGGCGGTCCTTGGCGACGGCGATGTCGAGGAGAGCGGCGAACCCCGATGTGCCGCGCGGTATTTCGTCGCCGAGCAGACGGCGCGCCGAATCCAGGTCGGTCGCCACGATCACCGGGCCGTCGGTCGGCACGCTGTCCAGGCGTGAACCGGTTTCGATCGCGACGCCGAGTCCTGTTGCCCGCGTGACCATACGATCCACCGTGCGTTGCCACCCGCCGCGCACCCAGCGCACCGCCGGAACCTTCGTCCCGAGGACACGCTGGAAGAGGTCCCAGACGAACGCGGCCGAGAGCCGACCGGTTTCCGCGTCATAGGTGACCACACTGATCGCGTTGGCCATCCGGGTCGCGGTCCGCTCGCCCCAGCGCTCGGTCGCCCAGGTATGGAAATCGATGTCCACCGGGGCTGTCAGGCGAGTTCGGGCTTGTGCGCGGAGCATGGCGATCGGCGGCATCCGGCGCAGCGTGCCCTCGCACCGGAACGCGATCTTCGCCGCGTCGACGGGGGACGGCCAGCCGAGTCCGTCGACGAAGCCGCGCTTCTTCAGCCAGGTGTAGTGCGGTCCGTCGGCGTAGAACACATGCGCGCCCTCGTGCACCACATGTGGTGGTTCGGTGGCGCGGCCCCGACCGCCGAGCGTGCTGTGCGCGTCGTGAAGGCGCACGGCCGCACCGGTTTCGGCGACCGCGATGGCCGCTGTGAGTCCGGCCAGGCCGCCCCCGATCACCGTGACAGGTGTGTTCATGGTTGTTCCTCCTCGTTGCCCGCCCATTCGAGTCGGGCGGCGATCATTTCCGCGGTTGCTCTCAGATAGCTTTCGGCCTCGACATTCGCGGGATGGTCGCCGTCGAAGATGTCGCGGATCAGCCAGAAGTGCGCGATAGCGCCGACGAGTACGGCGGCGGTGGCCTCCCAGTCCTGTTCGCGCTCAGGGGTTCCGGCCAGCTCGGCGAGTCCTCGGGTGACCACCGGCATGACGACGCCGTACTCCTGTTGCCGGAAGACCTCGAGCATGTCGGCGGGAACCGAGTTGTCGCGCATCAGGATCCGGTTCACATCGCGATCGTGGTCGATCCGGTCCAGGCCGATCCGGCACAGCGCCGTCAGCTTGTCGACCAGTGAACCGGCGGGGGCGACCGCGGCGGTGATCGAGAAGTCCGGCGCCAGGAACAGCTCCAACGCGCCGCGTTCGGACAGTCGCGACGACACCGCCTCGACCAGCAGTTCGTCCTTGGACCGGAAGTGCCGGTACAGCCCACCGGCTCCGCTGGACAACCCCGCGGCATGCTCGATCTGAGCCACCGAGGTCTTGGCGAACCCCTGCTCGCCGAACAACCGCAGCGCCTCGGCCATGATCCGCTCGCGCGTCGACGGCGTCACCGGCACCTCCCGTCATAAGTAACCACTTACTTACAGACTGAACCGCTACCGCGCAGAGCGCAAGAGCGCATCGTGTGACACATCCCTTGTGCGACACGTAGGCAACTTTCTCGCAACCAGCTGGTTCGGACCGAGTCAAGGGGGTAAGACTGCGGTGACACTCTCGGCAAATCGGGCGGGAAGAGCGAAAGGAAGTGCTGTGGACAACTCCGTCGTCGCGATCGACTTCCAGCAAGGCTTCAATGACGCTTGGAGTTCGGTAGCGCAATTCGTGCCGAAATTGGTTGCCTTCATCGCCATCCTGCTGATCGGCTGGATCATCGCGAAAGTAGTGGCGAAGGTGGTGAACGCGGTGCTCGAGCGGGTCGGTTTCGACCGGCTGGTCGAGCGCGGCCAGATCAAGAAGATGATGGCCAAGAGCAAGTACGACGCCTCTGATCTGCTGGCCAAGCTGGCCTACTACGCGATCCTGCTGATCGCGCTGCAGATCGGTTTCGGTGTGTTCGGCCCCAACCCGGTCAGTGACCTGCTCACCGGCATCGTGGCCTGGCTGCCGAAGGCGGCGGTGGCGATCGTGATCGTGGTTATCGCGGGTGCGGTCGCGCACGCGGTGAGCGAGCTGGTCACCAACGCGCTCGGCGGCCTGTCCTACGGTTCGCTGCTCGGCAAGATCGCCTCGGTGTTCATCTGGGCGATCGGCATCATCGCTGCCCTGAACCAGATCGGTGTCGCCACCACGGTGACCACCCCGATCCTGATCGCGGTGCTCGCCACGATCGGCGGCATCCTCGTCGTCGGCGTGGGCGGTGGTCTGGTCCGGCCCATGGAGCAGCGCTGGAGCAGCTGGCTCGGCAACCTGGAATCGGAGATGCCCACACTGAAGGGCGAGGCGCAGGCCTACCAGCGTGGTCGTGAAGACGTGACGCGCGAGGGTCAGCGGGTGCCGGGTTCGCACACCCAGCAGACCCAGCAGGAATGGGCGACTCCCGGTGCGGGCGGCAGCCCGCAGGCCGGTGGCTACCCGCAGACGGGCCAGCAGCCCGGCTGGGGCGGGGAAACCATGAGGTAGGAACCGACCGGCGCCGGCGTTCCGTCACCGCTTCGGGTGGCGGAGCGCCGATTCCGGTGTCAGGCGCCGGCGTGGTGGCAGACGGCGGCGAGCCGGTACTGCAGCCAGTCGGCGTCGTGCCAGGTCTGCGGCGCCACTCCGGCGAACACACCCGCTCGCTCGGCGACGACCTGATCGAGCAGCCCGCGCACGTATCCGGCCAGCAGGATGGCGAGCGGAAGCCGCGCCGCCTCCTCGACCCCGTACTCGAGAATGTCGCGGACGGCGGCGGCGTGCTGGTCCAGCTGCGCCAGCACCCCGGGGTGCTGCGCCGCGGCGGCGGCCGCGGGGACGCCGTATTCGATGTTCAACTGTCGCAGATGTCGCCGTGCCGAAATTTCGAGCAGTGCGGGGCCGAGCGAAAACACCACCAGATGGTAGCGAATCCGTCATAGAGCGGCGAACGCGGCGCAACTTTACGATCCTGTGCACAGACTTGCGTGAAGTGCCGCCCCGATGGATTCTGGGCAGGTATAACCGATTCGGGAGAACTTTCGGCAAACCAGCTCGGCGAGCGAAAGGATCTACGGTGCACGTTACCGATTCGGCGGTTCAGCTGCTGTGGGCGAACCCTGTCGTCGCCGCGGGCGCCGGTTACACGGCGCGCTCCGGTGTCACGGGGCTGCTGCGTCACCGGCCTTACGCGCGGGTGCTCGGCCGATTCGTCGCGGCTTTCCTCTGGGGTAGCGGCGGAGTCGCCGCGCTCACCGCCCTCGGGGTTCCCCTCGGCCTCACCCTCCCGCTCGCTCTCACGGTGCTCACCGTGGTCGCCCTCACGCTCACCCTCGTCTTCGCCGGCGGAATGATCCGCCCCGCGCCCGCCGACTCGACGGACTGATCCGGCGACGAGTCGACCGGCCTAGCGGAAAGCGTTCGCGTCGGTGAGCGCCTTGCCCAGCACCAGTTGATGCACCTCGGCCGTGCCCTCGTAGGTCAGGACCGACTCCAGGTTGTTGGCGTGCCGCAGCACCGGGTAGTCGAGGGTGATCCCGTTGGCACCGAGAATCGTGCGGCATTCGCGGGCGATGCGGATCGCCTCACGCGTGCTGTTGAGCTTGCCCGCGCTGATCTGTTCACTCGTGATCTCGTGCCGGTCCTTCAACCGGCCGAGGTGCAGGGCCAACAGCTGTCCCTTGCCGAGCTCTAGCGCCATGTCGGCCAGCTTCGCCTGGGTGAGCTGGTAGCCGGCCAACGGCTTGTCGAACACCTCGCGGGTGCGGGCGTAGTCGACGGCGGCGGCGAGGCAGTCGCGGGCGGCGCCCAGCGCACCGAAGACGATGCCGAAGCGCGCCTCGCTCAAGCACGCCAGCGGCGAACTCAACCCGCGTGACTCGGGAAGTACCGCGTCGGCGGGCAGGCGCACGTCATCGAAATCCAGTGCGGCGGTCAGGGATGCGCGCAGCGACAACTTCCGGTGGATCTCCCGGGCGGTGAATCCGGGGGTGCCCGCCGGTACGAGGAACCCGCGCACCCGTGGCTTGTCGTCGCCGGGCTCCTCGGCATAGGCCCACACCACGGCGATATCGGCGACCGAGCCGTTGGTGATCCACATCTTCGACCCGTTGAGCACCCAGTCGTCGCCGTCGCGTCGCGCGCGGGTGCGCATGCCACCGGGGTTGGAGCCGTAGTCGGGTTCGGTGAGCCCGAAGCAGCCGATCAGCTCACCGGCCGCCATGGCGGGCAGGTACTGCTGCTTCTGCTCCTCGGACCCGAAGAAGTGGATGGCCGTCATGGCGAGTGAGCCCTGCACCGACACCATGCTGCGCACACCGGAGTCCACGGCCTCGAGTTCCTGACAGGCCAAGCCGTAGGCGGTGGCCGACGCGCCGGCGCAGCCGTACCCCTCGAGGTGCATGCCGAGCAGTCCGAGCTTGCCGAGTTCGGGCGCGATCTCGCGGGCGGGGAAGGTTCCCGCCTCGAACCACTCCGCGATGTGCGGGCGAAGGCGTTTCTCGCCGAATCGGGCGACGGTATCCCGGATCTCACGCTCCTCCGGGGACAGCAACGCATCGATCGCGAACAACTCTTCCACGGTCACCATGGCGTCAGCTTAACCGTGGCACCGTCACCGAATCGGGCACTTCGTGCAGGCGTGATACCCGTGCGCGAACGGCCGGATCCGGGCATCTAGTCTGAGTCCATGAGTGAGCTGGGATTCTCGACCAGGGCCGTGCACGCCGGATATGAACCCGATCCTCAGACCGGTGCGGTGAACGTCCCCATCTACGCGAGTTCCACCTTCGCCCAGGACGGCGTCGGCGGCATGCGCGGTGGCTACGAGTACGCGCGCACCGGCAATCCGACCCGCACGGCGCTGGAAGCCAACCTCGCCGCCCTCGAATCGGGCAGCTACGGTCGCGCCTTCGCCTCGGGTATGGCCGCGACCGACTGTGCGCTGCGCGCGGTGCTGCGCCCCGGCGACCACATCGTCATCCCCGACGACGCCTACGGCGGCACCTTCCGGCTCATCGACAAGGTGTTCAGCCAGTGGGGCATCGAGCACTCGCCCGCCCACATCGCGAACCTCGACGAGGTGCGGGCAGCCATCCGGCCCAACACCAAACTGGTGTGGATCGAGACGCCGACCAACCCGCTGCTGAGCATCGGCGATATCCCGGCCCTTGCCGACATCGCGCACGCGGCGGGCGCCAAGCTCGTCGTCGACAACACCTTCGCCACCCCGTACCTGCAGCAGCCGCTGCTGCTCGGCGCCGACATCGTCGTGCACTCGACCACCAAGTACCTCGGCGGTCACTCCGATGTCGTCGGCGGCGCGCTCATCACCAACGACGAGGAACTCGACAAGGCGTTCGCGTTCCTGCAGAACGGCGCGGGCGCGGTGCCCGGCCCGTTCGACGCCTTCCTCACCCTGCGCGGCATCAAGACCCTCGCCGTGCGCATGGAGAAGCACTGCGACAACGCCGAGGTGATCGCGGAGTTCCTCGCCAACCATCCGGCCATCTCGAAGGTGATCTACCCGGGCATGCCGTCGCATCCCGGCTACGAGGTCGCGCAGAAGCAGATGCGCCGCAGCGGCGGCATGATCTCGGTTCGCCTGGCCGGTGGCCGGGAGGCGGCGCTGAAGTTCTGCTCGCGCACCACGATCTTCACCCTCGCCGAATCGCTGGGCGGCATCGAATCGCTCATCGAGCACCCGGGCGCCATGACCCACGCGAGCACCGAGGGCTCGGCCCTGGAGGTGCCCGCGGATCTGGTGCGGCTCTCGGTGGGCATCGAGGACATCAGCGACCTGCTCGCCGACATCGAACAAGCGTTGAGCTGAGCGGGAACCAGAAAATGACGAAGCGGCCGCATCCGGTATCCGGGTGCGGCCGCTTGCGTTCGGGTTCTATTTCACGGGGCTCGAGGCGGCCGTGTTCAGCCGTGGTAGGGCTCCGCGCTGACCAGGGTCACCTTCATGGTGTTGCCGTTGGGCAGCGTGTATTCGCGGGTCTCGCCAACCTTGGCGTCGATCAGCGCGCCGCCGAGCGGGGAGTTCGGCGAGTAGGTCTCGAGATCGGTGGCGCCGAGGCCCTCTTCGCGGGTGGCGATCAGGAAGGTCTCGGTGTCGCTCTCGTCGCCGTCGTAGTAGACGGTGACGACCGAACCGGGCAGTGCCACACCGGACTTGGTGGGTGCCACGCCGACCTTGGCGTTGTTGAGCAGCTCCTGCAGCTGGCGGATACGCGCCTCCTGCTGACCCTGCTCCTCACGCGCGGCGTGGTAGCCACCGTTCTCCTTGAGGTCGCCTTCTTCGCGACGCTCGTTGATCTCGGCGGCAATGACCGGACGATTGGCAATGAGCGAGTCCAGCTCACTCTTGAGCCTGTCGTGCGACTCCTGGGTAAGCCAGGTCACATTCTCGGTCATCTCGATCACTCCCTAGTAGTTGTTCCCGGCGCACCGGGATTCCCTGAAACCGGCGCCCCGCCCCCCGGTAGGAGGGCATGCACCAGCCCGACGGCTGGAGCGATCCTGGGGGTGAACCCGTAACCCGGAAACAGCATCGCTGGCCGCCAATGCAGCAAACACGGCTCCGAGCCCCGGAACCGTGTATCCAGCTATTTTAGCATGTCTCACAAAGATGCAGGTCAGGGCCGATCGCGCGGTGTCAGCGCAGCCGGAGATAGCTGGGGACGTCCTCGGTGCAGCCGTAGACGTCGCCCGCCGAGGGGCGGCTGGATGCCTTGACCGTGGTGCTCACCTGCACGCTGGTCGCCTCCGAGCCGGGCACGAGGATCTCGCGCCTGCCCACTTCGGCGCCGTCACGGTCCATCGCCCGCACGAAGCACACCACGGCGTTGCCCGGCTCGTCGCGGGTCACCTTCACCCGCATCTCCAGCGTCGAGTCGTCGACGACCACGTAACCGAGCTGCTCGGTCTCGATCGCCCTCGGGCCGTATTTCTGGAAACCGAGATAGGCGACGACGAAGCCGGCGACCACCACGCCGACACCGAGCAAAGCGAGCACCCAGGGGCGACGCACCGGTGGTTTCGTGCCATACCGTTCGGCGTGTCGCGCTGCTGAGGCGGCCGAGCTCGCGGCGGAGTGCGGTGCGGGCTCGGTCATCGGTTCTCGCTCCCGGGGGTGGTCGGAACAAAAGTGGGGTCGGATGGAACTATAGGGACTGTAGTTCTGACACCCGCGAGCGAGAGCGATGGTGAACGAGACGTGAGTGGCCTTCGCCTCATGGCGGTGCACGCCCACCCCGACGACGAATCGAGCAAGGGCGCCGCGACCACGGCCAGGTACGCGGCCGAGGGCGTCGACGTCCTTGTCGTCACCCTGACCGGTGGCGAACGCGGCAGCATCCTGAACCCGGCCATGGACACCCCGGGTGTTCTCGACCGGATCGAGGAGATCCGGCGCGAGGAGATGGCCGCGGCCGCCCATGCGCTCGGTGTGCGCCAGCAGTGGCTCGGTTTCGTCGACTCCGGTCTGCCCGAGGGCGACCCGCTGCCGCCGCTGCCCGAGGGTTGCTTCGCGCTGGTCCCGCTCGAGGAGGCCACCGAGGCGTTGGTCAAGGTGGTGCGCGAGTTCAAACCGCACGTGATCACCACCTACGACGAGACCGGCGGCTACCCGCACCCCGACCACATCCGCTGCCACGAAGTGTCGGTGGCCGCGTTCGACGCGGCGGGCGACCCGGAGGCGTTCCCCGACGCGGGCGAACCGTGGACCCCGCTGAAGCTGTACTACGACCACGGCTTCAGTCAGAAGCGCCTGGAAACCTTCGCCGCCGAGTTCGAGCGTGAGGGCAAGCCTTTCCCGCTGCAGGAATGGCTGGACCGGATGCGTCAGTACGCGGCGGCGCGCGGCGATATCATGGCCCGGGTCACCACGCAGATCGAGTGCTCGAAGTACTTCCCCCAGCGTGACGACGCCCTGCGCGCGCACGCGACCCAGATCGATCCCAACGGCGCGTTCTTCGCGATCCCGTTGGAGATGCAGCAGCGGCTGTGGCCGACCGAGGAGTTCGAATTGGCCAAGACCAGAGTATCCACCGCCATCCCGGAGACCGACCTGTTCGCCGGTATCGAGGACGCCGACCGGTGATTCTGGCTCTCCTCGCACAAGACCCCGGCACCCCGACCGGCCCGGAGTTCGGCAAGGCCTCCCCGCTCGGCCTGCTGATCGTGTTGATCCTGCTGGCCGGCACCGTCCTGCTGGTTCGTTCGATGAACAAACACCTCAAGGGCCTGCCGGAGACGTTCGAACCCGAACATCCCGAACCGGACCAGAAGGCCGACGAGGGCACCGACCCGGGCGCGATCCCGGACACCGGCGACGGCACCGAACCGCCGAAACCGGCGGCGACCTAACGGGCCAGATCGGCCACCAGTTCACCGATCAGATCGCGAGCGGCCTCGGCATGTTCGGCGATCTGTCGTGGCGCGCCGCTGGCACTGAGCTCGATGGTCTTGTTGATCAAGCCGAACGCGATGATCAGCTGCCGCAGAGCAGCCCGGCGCTCGGACGGTGTCATGTCGGAAGCCGTCGGCTGGGTCATCGTCACAGCTAAGGGATCGCCGCAGGTGGCGGGTTCGTTTCGCCCGAGACGCAATCGTTGCCGCCGCGATCACCAGTCGATGAGGTCGAGTTCGTGCAGGCGGCGGAACACCATCATCGAACCCGGCGCCACCTGGGTCATGCCCGCGTATTCGCTGACCGTGAAGTACCGGAATTCGGCGATTTCCCCGGTGGCCTGCGGTTCGCCGGTGAGGTCGGCGAGGAAACACGTCATGTGCAGCGGGGTGTTGCGGCCGTGACCGAACGCCTCGGCCTCGAAGATGCCGAGCTCGGACACACCGTCCAGACCCACGCCCAGCTCCTCCTCGATCTCGCGATGCAGAGCTTGTAAAGGGGTCTCGCCGGGATCGATCTTCCCGCCCGCCATGTAGAAGACATCCTTGCCTTCCGGGCGCGTCTGGATCAGCCTGCGGTCGCGAACATGGGCGAGGGCGGCGGTGCGGATCATGGGTTCACTCTATTGAGCGAACGGCGTGGAATCATGTCGAACGGTCAGGTGTCTGGGTCACCGACCGTGAGACTGGTCTCGTCCGATCCGGTGAGGGCACGTGAGGTGTCCTTGAGGTCGACTCCCGAGCGGCCGAGTGCACGGGCGCCCGCGACGAGCCCGGCAACCACCCGTGCCGCATCGGCATAGGCCAGACCGTCCGGCGGGTGGATATTGGACACACAGTTGCGTTCGGCGTCGGCACGGCCGGGGCGTGGCGCGTGGGTGAGATAGATGCCGAGGCTGTCGGCCACGGACAGACCGGGCCGTTCGCCGATCACGACGAGCAGAGTCCGCACGCCCATGGCCTCGGCGATGTGGTCGCCCAGCGCCACCCGCGCCTGGGTGGCGATCACGGGTGGGGCGATGGTGTAGCCGCCGAGTTCGCTTGCCAGCGCGGACAGCAGGCCCGCGCCGTGGTCGGTGAGTGCGCGGGGAGACAGGCCGTCGGCGAGGACGATGCCGATATCGAAGTCGCCGTGGGTGATCGGTGACAGGTCGGCGGGGAGCCTGCCGAGATCGGGGCGACGCAGGTACTCCGAGCGGGAGGCGGCCTTACTCGTCACCGTCACCGGCTCGCCGAGCCCGAGTTCGGCTATGCGGGTGGCGAATTCGTCGACAGCAAGCGGTTCGTGCACGGCGTCCCGGGCGGCGGCGTGGGCTGCGCGCAGGGCGAGCACTTCGCTGGTCGGCAGGGCGTTGCCGGTGCGGCCGAGTCCGATCCTGGACTGGGTGGTGCTGCGCAACTGAGCCCAGAAGTCTTGGGAAACATCGGTTTCGGAACCATTGCTCGTCTCGGGCACGGCCGCCGTATCCCGCACGATCACGGCTTCGCGCGGGGAGTTCGAGCCGCTCATCGGGTGCCTGCCAGTGCGCGCAGGGGAGAGGACAGCGGTTCCACTTGGCGCAGTCCGCCTTTCGCGTCGAGCATGCCGAGTCCCGACAACCATGCCTCGAATTCCGGTGCGGGGCGCAGGTCAAGGACCTTGCGGGCATAGAGGGCGTCGTGGAAGCTCAGACTCTGGTAGCCGAGCATGACGTCGTCGGCACCGGGCACCGCGATGACGAACGCGCAGCCCGCCGCGCCGAGCAGGGTGAGCAGGGTGTCCATGTCGTCGGCGTCGGCTTCGGCGTGGTTGGTGTAGCAGACATCGACGCCCATCGGCAGGCCGAGCAGCTTCCCACAGAAGTGGTCCTCGAGCCCGGCGCGGATGATCTGCTTGCCGTCGTAGAGATACTCGGGCCCGATGAAGCCGACCACCGTGTTGACCAGCAGCGGCTCGAGATCGCGGGCCACGGCGTAGGCGCGCGCTTCCAGCGTCTGCTGGTCGACCGGCCGATTCCCCACGCCCAGATGGGCATTCGCGCTCAGTGCCGAACCCTGCCCGGTCTCCAGGTACATCACGTTGTCGCCGACCGTGCCGCGCCGCAGCGATCGACCCGCCTCGTTCCCCTCGCGCAACAGCGAGATGTTCACGCCGAACCCGGAATTGGCGCCCTCGGTGCCCGCGATCGACTGGAAGACCAGGTCCACCGGCGCACCCGCCTCGACCAGGCCGATGGTCGTCGTCACGTGAGACAGCACGCATGACTGGGTGGGGATGTCGAATCGCAGGCGCACCTCGTCGAGCAGGTGCAGCAGGTCGGCGGTGGCCTGCGGTGAATCGGTGGCCGGGTTGATGCCGATCACCGCGTCACCGCAACCGAGCAACAGGCCGTCGAGGGTGGCGGCGGCGATCCCGCGCGGGTCGTCGGTGGGGTGGTTGGGTTGCAGGCGGGTGCTCAACCGGCCGGGCAGGCCGATGGTCGTGCGGAACGCCGACGTCACCGTGGCGGCCCTGGCCACCGCGATCAGGTCCTGGTTGCGCATGATCTTGCTGACCGCGGCAACCATTTCCGGGGTGAGACCGGGTGAGACGGCGGTCAGGGTTGCCGCCGCGTCGTCGGTCGCGGCGACGGTGAGCAGCCAGTCACGCAGCCCACCGACGGTGAGATGCGCGATCGGCGCGAAGGCCGCGCGATCGTGGCTGTCGATGATCAACCTGGTGACCTCGTCGGACTCGTAGGGCACGACCACCTCGGTGAGGAAGGTCCGCAGCGGCACTTCCGCCAGCGCCCACTGCGCGGCCGCGCGCTCGGCGTCCGTGTCGGCAGCGCAGCCGGCGAGCTGGTCGCCGCTGCGCAGCGGGGTGGCCTTGGCCAGCAGGTCGACCAGTCCGTCGAAGGTGTAGGTGGTGACGTCGATGGTGCTGCGGTACTTCGTCATCGAAGTGCGGCGCCGGTCGGCGCCGTCCTCCTCTCGCGAGTGCGTGGTTGGCGCTCGGCAGACACGGCCGAGCGGGGGACAACGGTCAGCGGATCACTCGAGTTCCTCTTCGGCTTTCGCCAGCGCGGCGAATTCCTCGTCGGGCGACTTGGCGACCAGGTGGTGGCGACTGTAGAGCCCGAAGTACGCCATGAAGGCGCAGAACACGCCGAGGGTGAACAGCGCCGCCTTCGGGTCGACCAGGAAGGTCGCCGCCACCGAGGCGGCCGCGATCACCAGCGCGAGCGAGGTGGTGGCGATGCCGCCGGGGGTCCGGTAGGGGCGGGGCATGTTCGGCTCACGGACGCGAAGCACGATGTGGCTCACCATCATCAGCACGTAACTCACGGCCGCGCCGAACACGGCCATGTTGAGCAGCATCGCTCCCTCGCCGGTGAGCGAGAGGGCGAAGCCGATGATGCCGGGCACGACGAGCGCGAGCATCGGCGCCTTGCGGGAGTTGGTCACCGACAGGCTGGTCGGCAGGTACCCGGCGCGGGAGAGCGCGAAGGTCTGGCGCGAGTAGGCGTAGACGATGGAGAAGAAGCTGGCAACGAGTCCGGCCAGGCCGATGTAGTTGACGACCTTGGCCGCCGGGCTGTCGCCGAGCGCCTCGACCAGCGGGTTGCCCGAGGCGGAGGCGTCCTGGGCGCCGAGCGCACCGGTCACCAGGAACAGCACCACCGCGCCGGTGACCATCAGCATCAGCATCGCCACGATGATGCCCTTGGGCACGTTCTTCTCCGGTTCACGTGCCTCCTCGGCGGCCAGCGGCACGCCTTCGACGGCGAGGAAGAACCAGATGGCGAACGGGATCGCCGCCCAGATGCCCAGGTAGCCGAACGGGAGGAACGCCGAGGAGCCGGTTGCCGCCGCGTCGGGCGCGATGTTCGTCAGGTTGGCGGCGTCGAACCGGCCGACCGCCGCGATCGCGAACACGACCAGGCCGACCAGTGCGATCGCGGTGATCACGAACATCGCCTTGAGCGCCTCGCCCGCGCCACCGAGATGGATGCCGATGAACAGCGCGTACACCGCCAGGTACACCCACCAGCCGTCGGTGATCCCGAACAGGTTCAGCGATTCCACATAGGCGCCGATGAAGGTGGCGATGGCGGCGGGTGCGATCGCGTACTCGATGAGAACCGCTGTGCCCGTGGCGAACCCACCCCACGGCCCGAGAGCGCGCCGGGCGAAGGTGTAGCCACCGCCCGCGGCGGGCAGCGCCGAGGACAGTTCGGCCATGCCGAGGACCATGGCCAGATACATGCCGGCGATGATCACCGAGGCGATCAGCAGGCCACCGAATCCGCCTTCGGCCAGGCCGAAATTCCAGCCGGAATAGTCGCCGGAGATCACGTAACTCACGCCGAGACCGGCCAGCAGCACCCAGCCGGCGGTGCCGGAACGGAGAGTGCGTTTGGCGAGATAGTCGTCGGCGGGTGGTTGGGCGGTGCGTTTGGCGAGGTAACCGTCGGCGGGCGGGTCGGCGGTGGGGGCGGGAACGGCGTCGGTACTCACAGGTAAAGCTCCTCATCAACAAACAAGCGCGTAGCGACGGCAACGGTGATCGTCGAGGGTTGAAGAATGGTTGACGACTGTTACGGCCGTGGATCCCGCAGATCAGCGGCGCGTATCAAGCGCCGCCGACCTGCGGAAACAGTGTGATAGTTGGTGTTTCACATCACGGTGAAACGGTGTCACCGGTGGGTGGCGGCGGCTGGCAATCCAGCTCGGCCACCTCCTCGTCGGTGAGCAGGCGTGAACGGATCAGGAACCGCACGCCCTCGGGGGCTTCCAGCGAGAAACCGCTGCCCCGGCCCGGCACCACGTCGACGGTGAGATGGGTGTGTTTCCAGTATTCGAACTGGTCCGCACTCATCCAGAACGGGATGTCGCCGGGCAGATATCCCAGCAGCACGTCTGAGCGGCCCACGCGGAATTCACCGCGTGGGTAGCACATGGGGGAGCTGCCGTCGCAGCAGCCGCCGGACTGGTGGAACATGACCGGGCCGTGCAGCCCGGTCAGGTCACGGAGCAGCGTTGCCGCCTTGTCGGTGAGGTCTACTCGTCGGACCATCAGCGGCGCACCATCAGAAGAAGCCGAGCTTCTGCGGCGAGTAGCTGACCAGCAGGTTCTTGGTCTGCTGGTAGTGCTCGAGCATCATCTTGTGGTTCTCGCGGCCGATGCCGGACTTCTTGTAGCCGCCGAACGCCGCGTGCGCCGGGTAGGCGTGGTAGCAGTTCGTCCACACCCGGCCCGCCTTGATGCCGCGGCCGAGGCGGTAGGCGGTGTTCATGTCCCGCGTCCACACGCCCGCACCGAGACCGTAGAGGGTGTCGTTGGCGATCTTCAGCGCCTCGTCGGTGGAGTCGAAGGTGGTCACCGCGACGACCGGGCCGAAGATCTCCTCCTGGAACACGCGCATGTCGTTGCTGCCCTTGAAGATCGTCGGCTCGATGTAGAAGCCGCCGTCCAGGCCGTCGACAGCGCGGACCGCGCCACCGGTGAGTACCTCGGCACCTTCCTTCTTGCCGATGTCGATGTAGGACAGGATCTTCTCGAACTGGTCGTTGCTCGCCTGCGCGCCGATCATGGTCGCCTCGTCGAGCGGGTTGCCGCTGACGATGGCCTTGGTGCGCTGCACGCAGCGTTCCATGAACTCGTCGTAGATCGACGACGCGATCAGCGCACGCGACGGACAGGTGCACACCTCGCCCTGGTTCAGCGCGAACATCACGAAACCCTCGACGGCCTTGTCGAGGTAGTCGTCGTCGGCGGCCATCACATCGGGCAGGAAGATGTTGGGGCTCTTGCCGCCCAGCTCCAAGGTGACCGGGATGATGTTCTCGCTGGCGTACTGCATGATGAGCCGGCCGGTGGTGGTCTCACCGGTGAAGGCGACCTTGGCCACGCGCGGGCTGGACGCGAGCGGCTTGCCCGCCTCCACCCCGAAACCGTTGACCACGTTGAGCACTCCCGGCGGCAGCAGATCCGCGATCAGCTCCACGACCTTCATGATCGAGGCCGGGGTCTGCTCGGCGGGCTTGAGCACCACCGCGTTACCGGCGGCCAGCGCGGGCGCCAGCTTCCAGGTGGCCATCAGGATCGGGAAGTTCCACGGAATGATCTGGGCGACAACGCCGAGCGGCTCGTGGAAGTGGTAGGCGATGGTGTCGCCGTCGACCTCGCTGATCCCGCCCTCCTGCGCGCGCAGCGCACCGGCGAAGTAGCGGAAGTGGTCCACCGCCAACGGCAGGTCGGCGGCGAGGGTTTCGCGAACCGGTTTGCCGTTGTCCCAGGTCTCGGCGACAGCGAGGGCCTCGAGATTCGACTCGATGCGGTCGGCGATCTTGTTGAGGATATTGGCGCGCTCGGCGGCGGAGGCGGCACCCCACGCGTCGGCGGCACGGTGCGCGGCATCGAGAGCCAGCTCGATATCGGCGGCGGTGGAACGGGCGATCTCGCAGAACGGCTGACCGTCCACCGGCGAGGTGTTCTCGAAGTACCGGCCTTCGACCGGCGGAACCCACTTGCCGTCGATGAAGTTGTCATACCTGGGGGCGTAGCTGACGATGCTGCCCTCGGCGCCCGGCTTGGCGTAGATCATGTGCGGAAACTCCTCGCTGGTTCCGGTAATGCGTGACGCCAGTCACTATCCACCCCGAGGGTTGATGAAACGTTGAGAGCGGATCTCGTGGCGCCCGATACCGGTGATCACGGCCCGGAAAGCGGCTCTTGCGCTGCGGCGGCGCCTATGCCCTCTGCGCGCTGTGCAGGCGTGCGGTGGCTACGGCTCGGCGGGGGTCGCGGGCCGGGAGCAGCATGAGGGCGTGTTCGTGGACGGCGATGTCGTCGGGGGCGGCTTCGCCGTAGGTGAGGGCGTGGTGGGGGTCGGGGCTGGCCAGGACCGCGTTGCGCATGGCGACGGCGAGGTAGTCGCGCCATTCGGTGATGCCGGGTGTTTCCGAATCCGGAAGCAGCGGACCGTGATACAGCCGAACAGCGGTGTCGAGGTCGCCGGATTCCAGGGCGTGCAGGACGTCGAGCGCGTCGCAGGACAGGGGAGTGGTGAAGCGGTAGACGCGGTTGGTGATGTCGCCGCCGGTGGCGCGGCGCAGGTACGACATCTCCGATTTCAGGGTGCTCGCGCCGACCGCGCGGTCACCGTAGACGGCGTAGTGCAGGCGTTCGTGGCTGTAGCCGTCGTCGCTGAGCGCGAGCAGGGTGAGGATCTCGAGCTGACGTGGGCGCAACCGGATCGGGGTGCCGTCGCGCATCAACCGGCCCGTGCCGAGGCAGGTCAGCCGCATGCCCGCCGGTGCGGGTGCGGCCGCGTGCAGTTTGGCTTCGATGGCGCTGGTCATGGTGCGCACCGTGGCCATGGCCAGCGGGTGGGAGCGTTTCCAGGTGGTCGACAGATCGAGCACGCCGAGCAGTGTGCCGTCGGCCGCGCGGATCGGCGCGCAATAGCAGACCCAGCCGTGCAGGGCGGCGACAAGATGTTCGGCCGAGAACACGGTGTGCGGCCGATCGGTGCGCAACGCCAGCGACAGCGCGTTCGTCCCCATGTGCGCCTCGTCCCACCGCCCACCCGGCGCGAAGTTCACCTGCTCGGCCCGCCGCCGCATGACCGGCCCGCCGTAGGTCCACAGAATCGTCCCCGAAGCATCCGTCACCGCCGCCACATACCCCGCGTCGTCGGCCACGCTGTGCAACTGGTCCTTCAACTCGCTCACCGGCCCACGCAGCGGCGACTCGGCCCACTTCGGCCCGATATCGGTCTCGCTCTCGGGCGCGCAATCGCGCCCAGGATCCACCGTCCGCAACGACCGCAACCACGACTGCGCCACCTCGGCCCGCACCCCGGAACTCCGCCCGAGCGCCGATTCCCCCGCGGGCACCCACTGCGCCCACTCCCGCTCCAACGCAGCCCGCTGCGCCGAAAGCGTCAGCTGCGATGCCATGGGGGTTCCTGTCCGGTCGCTATCAGGGACTTCGTCCCCAATAATGCCCCACCTATGCCCCGCCCAACAGCCGTTTCGGTGGTGGTGCCAGTGAGCTGCGCACCGGTGCTCCGGAAAAAGTTCCCTACCCCCTCACTGCGAGCCAAGGGTGTAGCCCGGTGTAGCACGCAGGGCTACACTTGACGTATGAGGCAGATCAGTCAGCGCGAGCTGCGGAACAATTCCGCGGCGATCATGGACGCCGTGGAGGCGGGCGAGACCATCCTGGTCACCCGTAACGGTGTCGAGATCGCCGAGGTGCGGCCGGTCAGCCGGCGCCGTCGTCGCAGCGCGGAAGAACTGGTCGCCCGGCATCGTGGTCTGCCACGGGTGGACTATGCCGCGATGCGTCGGGAAGCCGACGAATTCTTCGGTACCGAGGACAGGATCTGCGACGACGACCCGTGGAGCGGCCGGTGAGCGTCAGGCATCCGGCGGGTGTTCTCGACACGTGCGCCTACCTCGACCTCGGATCGCTCGAGCCGAACAATCTGCCGGAGACCCCGGAGATCACCGCCATCACGCTGGCTGAGCTCAACCAAGGCGTCGCGATGGCCAAGGATCCGGTGAGTCGGGCCGAGCGCTCGGAGCACCTCGGCGCCGCGATCGTCGAATTCGACCCGCTGCCGTTCGACGAAGCCGCGGCGACTCGGTACGGAACGTTGGTCGCGCTCACCATCGCCGCGAACGGTGACCCGCGCCCCCGGCGGATGGACCTACTCATCGCGGCGATCGCCTCGGCGAACTCGCTTCCGCTCTATACCCGCAACGCCGCCGACTTCAAAGGGCTGGAGAGCATGCTCGAGGTTGTCGCGCTCTGAGGTACCGAGCCGGAGGGGGAAGTTGTCAATACCGCTGCGGTACAACAACTGCATCGGACTGCGGAGTGATGTGTGGCTGGGTGGGGGCAGTCAAGGTGGTCACGTGCGTATCGCCGACATCTCCCCGAGACCCGCCGACATGGAGCGAACGGTAGGTGGGGTGAAGGTTTGGGTTGCGATCGGTGTCTACGTTGCGACCACCCTTGCCGCTTCGGTGGTCTTCCTTGCGGTGCAACCACTTTCGGGGATAGATCCGGCCGTGCTCTCGCTGGTTCAGTTCGCCCCGGCGGTCGGTGCGTTGGTCACATGGCTGGTGTTCCGCAAGACCGTCGCTGCGGTGCTCCCCGTTGCGGTTTCCGGTCGGCGGGTGGCGGGGAATGTCGCGGCGATCGTCGCGGTGTGTGTCGGGTACTGGTTGCTGCTCATGGGGGCGGCTGTTGTGTCGGGGACGGCCACCGTGGGGCCTGCCGCGATCGGGAGCGTGCCCTTCGTGGTGTTTCTCGTGGTGCAACTGGTCGGGGCCGGTGGGGAGGAGATCGGGTGGCGGGGATTGATGCAGCCGATGCTCGAAGCGCGGATGGCCAGGTTCGGCGCGGTGGCGGTGGCCGGGGCGGTGTGGGCGCTGTGGCATGTCCAGGCCTTCACGGCCGGGCCGGTGGTGGCGGGGTGCTTCTTCGTGGCGACCATGTCGTTCGCGATGGTGCTCGGCTATCTGGGCACGGGGAGTTTCGGTCAGCGTGTGCTGGTCGCCTCGATCGGGCATTGGCTGATCAATATCGCGGGATATCTGCTGGCCGGGGACGCGACGACGGACCGGCCGCAGATCGTTTTCGTCGCGGTGGCCGCCGTGCTGGTCGCCGTGGCCACCATGACGGTTCGCGCGGCGGAAACCCGCCGCTGATGGTTGTCGGCACTGTCTCCGCGTGTGTGGCACGCTGGCAGCGTGAACCGGTTGGGTAGCGCGACTTCGCCGTATCTGCGTCAGCACGCCGACAACCCGGTGCATTGGCGGGAGTGGGATGCCGATGCACTGGCCGAGGCGGCCGAGCGGGATGTGCCGATCCTGCTCTCGGTCGGGTACGCGTCGTGTCACTGGTGCCATGTGATGGCGCACGAGTCGTTCGAGGACGCGGCGACCGCCGAGCAGATGAACGCCGACTTCGTGTGCGTGAAGGTCGATCGGGAGGAACGCCCCGACCTCGACGCGGTGTACATGACCGCGACCGTCGCCATGACCGGGCAGGGCGGGTGGCCGATGACCTGCTTCCTCACCCCCGACGGTGCGCCGTTCTACTGCGGCACCTACTACCCCAAGCAGCCGCGCGGCGGGATGCCCTCGTTCACCCAGTTGCTCACAGCCATCACCGAGACGTGGCGCAACCGCCGCGACGAGGTGGACAAGGCCGCCGACCAGGTCACCGAGGCCCTGCGTGCGCAGGCGACCGGCCTGCCCGACGGCGAGATCGCCCTCACCACTGAACTTCTCGACAAAGCGGTCCTCGCTGTCGCCGCCGACGAGGACCGGGTACACGGCGGATTCGGTGGAGCGCCGAAGTTCCCGCCGTCGGCGATGCTCGAGGGCCTGCTACGGCACTGGGAGCGCACCGGCGACCAGGCCGTGTTCGACCTGGTGGAGCGCGCGGCCGAGGCGATGGCGCGCGGCGGTATCTACGACCAGTTGCGCGGCGGGTTCGCGAGATACGCGGTCGACGCGAATTGGCTTGTGCCGCACTTCGAGAAGATGCTCTACGACAACGCCCTGCTGTTGCGCGCCTACGCTCACCTGGCCAGACGTACACCGGCGACCCCCTTGGAATCGTTGCCGCACAGAGTTTCTCGCGAGACGGTCGAATTCCTGCTCGCCGACCTCGGTACCGCCGAGGGCGGATTCGCCTCCGCGCTCGACGCCGACACCCACCTCGAGCCGGGCGGTGCGGGTGTGGAGGGCGCCACCTATGTGTGGACGCCCGCCGAGCTGGTCGGCGAACTCGGCCCGCTCGACGGCATGTGGGCCGCCGACGCATTCGGTGTCACCACGGCGGGCAACTTCGAACAGGGCACCTCGGTGCTCACCCGCCACAGCGACCCGGTAGACGCCGAACAGTCGGCCCGTTTCGATCGGTTGCGCACCAAGCTCTTCGAGGTCCGCACCGCGCGTCCACAACCGGCGCGCGACGACAAAGTGGTCACCGCCTGGAACGGGATGGCCATCACCGCGCTCGCGGAAGCCGGTGCGGCACTGGAGGAACCGTCCTGGGTGGCGGCGGCCGTGCGGTGCGCGCGTTTCCTGCTCGACGTGCACCTCGTCGACGGACGCCTGCGCCGCGCCTCCCTCGACGGTGTCGCGGGCGCCCCACCCGCGGTGCTCGAGGACTATGCCTGGCTCACCACCGGTCTGCTCGCCCTGTACCAGGCCACCGGCGAACCCGATTGGCTCGCCGCCGCCCAGGTGATCCTCGACTCGGCGATCGAGCATTTCGCCGACCCCGACCGTCCCGGCAGCTGGTTCGACACCGCCGACGACGCCGAAACTCTGGTGACCCGCCCCCGCGACCCCATCGACGGCGCCACCCCCTCGGGTACCTCCGCCCTCGCCGAGGCCCTGCTCACCGCCTCGGCCGTCGCTGACCCCGACCGCGCCGTCCACTACCGCGAACTGGCCGACCACACCCTCGCGCGAGGCGCACTCCTGCTCGACCGCGCACCACGCACCGCGGGCCATTGGCTCGCCGTCGCCGAAGCCGCCGTCCGCGGCCCGTTCCAGGTGGCCATCGCAGCAACCGAAAAGACCTCGGCCACAATGGAACTCCTCGCAGCCGCCCGCACGGCCGCACCGGGCGGCTCGATCGTGCTCGCCGCGCCCCCGGACGCCGCTCCGCTGCTCACCGACCGCCCCCTCGTCGACGGTCACCCCGCCGCCTACGTCTGCCGAGGCTCGATCTGCGACCTCCCCGTCACCGACCCCGCCGACCTGACTCTGGCTCTGCGCACCTGACAGAGGGTCTCGGTCGGGGCGGCCTGGTCTTGTCGGCAATCAGGCGAGACCTACGCCCTTGTGGGGCAAGCTGATTCGATTCGGCTGATCGGCAGGTGCCGCCGATCAGCGGTTCGGTGGGATATCGGTCCAGGTCCGGGTGCGCCCGGGGATGCCGCGCAGGCGAAGGTCCTTGTGCCGCTTCCATTTAGCGCGTTCGGCGGGTGCGGACGCCTGCACCACGTCATCGCTGACCAGCACCCGCCGCGTCACTTCCTTGGCGACGGTGGTGAGCCGGGCCGCCTCGTTGACGGCGTCACCGATGACGGTGAACTCGAGGCGGGTGTCGGAGCCGACGTCGCCCGCGAACACCTTGCCCCTTGCCACGCCGATACCGATGTCGAGCTCTCCGGTGGCCACCACTTCGTCGCGGATGCGGCGGGCGGCACGCAGGGCCGGGGTGGCGTTGTCGCGCAGCGCCGAGGGCGCGCCGAAGATGCACAGGGCGGCGTCGCCCTGGAATTTGTTGACCAGGCCGCCGTTGTCTTCGGTGGCCGCGACCACGGTGGCCAGCAACCGGTTGAGCTTGTGCACGAACTCCACCGGCTCCATCTCGGCCGACAGCCGCACCGAACCGGTGACGTCGATGAACAGTGCCGACACCGTGCGCACATCACCGGTGAGGTCGGCGCTGCCTGCCAACGCGCGCTCGGCGACCGTCGAGCCGACGTGCTTGCCGAACATGTCCTCCATGTGCGCCTGTTCGCGCAGGGTGGTGGCCAGTTCGTTGACGGAGTGTTCGAGCCGCCCGATCTCACTCGCGCTACCGACGGGCACCCGCACGTCGAGTTCCCCACGGGTGATCCGGTCCAGCGCCCGATACATGGCTCGCATCGGGGTCGCGACCGAGCGTGCGAGCAGCGCGGTGGCCAGCATCCCGACGCCGAGGGCGACGATCGAGAACATCCAGGCCGCGCGCACCCGGTCGCTCGCGGGCGTGGTGCGGTCGCTGAGCACCACGATGACGATGAGCCCCGGCAGCGCGCCGGACACCGCCCAGGTGACAAGCACGCGCACCAGCACCGTGGCACTCGGATGCACGGTCGGTCCGAGGACGGCGGCGACGATGGGTACGGTCGGGCGGATCAGCCGGTCCAGGATCAGGTAGATCACGCCCGCCGATTCGAGGGCGCCGAGGATGAACCCCGCCCCGATCACGATGGTGTTGTGGTAGTCGGTGAACCGGTCGACCAGCCACACGGTGAGGATGATGCCGGGCAGCCAGATCAGCACGGCGCGCACGGTGATCGCGGCGGGCAGCCGGATCAGCTGGCGAGCTTCGTCCGGTGTCGGTTTGCGGCCGTCGTCCAGCCAGCGCAGGTGTTTTCGGCGGTCGTAGATCGCGAGTCCGATGCCGAGGGCGAATCCGAAGGCCGGGTAGATGGCGATGAGCGAGGCCGCGTCGTGCCAGTCGTCGCCGACGCGGCTGAACACGCCACCGGCCCAGGAGATGAGGAAGATGGCGCCGACGCCGACGAAGTTGGCGGTGATGACGACGAGGGCGAGCCCCCAGTGCGACCGCAGCAGCCAGCGGACCAGCCGGTTCACCGCGCACACCCGTCTACCGCACCCCGTGACGGGGCCGGGGCGGGACGAGCCGCGCGAATGATCGACACAACTGTCCAGCATAGAAGGCGCGGCCGAGGACACCGCGCACGCACGCCGCTCAGCCGAGCACCACGAGCCAGATCGCGATGTAGTGGCACAGCGCCGCGACGACGGTCGCCGCGTGGAAGAACTCGTGGTGCCCGAAGTCCGGCCACGGATTGGGCCACTTCGTCGCGTACAGCACGGCCCCCACGCTGTAGATCACCCCGCCGATGGCGAGCAATACCAGCGGCCACACCCCCACGTTGTGCAGGAGGGTCGGCGCGACCGGCACCACGGCCCACCCGAGCAGTAGATACAACGGCACGCCGACCCACCTGGGCGCGGTCGGCCACAGCACCTTGAGGGCGACTCCCGCGAGCGCTCCCACCCACACCACGATCAGCAAGGTCCGCCCGGTGCTGTCGGGGAGGCCGAGCACCGCGAACGGGGTGTAACTGCCCGCGATGAACACGAAGATCATCGAGTGGTCCAGCCGCTTCATCCGCACCCGGGTCCGCACGCTCGCCCAGGTCACCCGGTGGTAGACCGCGCTCACGCCGAACAGCCCGCACACCGCGACCCCGTAGACCACGGTCGCCCACCCGGCCGTGGTCGAGTGCGCGAACCCGGCCACCGCGAGCGCCGCCACCGCGACCACGGCCACACCGAACGCCCACGTATGAATCCACCCGCGAAACCGCGGCTTCACCAGCGCGACAGGCACACCCGAATCGCTACCGACCGCCTCCACGACACCTCCCAGTCAAACCTACGGAACCGTAAGTTACGCCCCCAACGGTACGTGAAAACCCATCCATCACACACCAGGGTGTCGACCACCACGAAGCAATCTGCGGAAAACCCGAACTCCACCGCCGCAGCCGCAATAGGCGCCAACTACCCACGCCGCGCCAGTCCCGAGAAAGCCTCCTCCGATCCCACGCCCTGATCTCGCAAGAACATGGGTAACTCCCCAGTCACCCCAAAGCCGGAGCACCTTCTCACCGCCGGCCCGGCACGCCTCTCACCCCGCACCCACGACCGGCAAGAGTCACGGGGTGGCGGCCCAGGCGTAGGGTGCGGGCGTGGAGTTTTTCGGTCGGGTGCGAGGGTTGCCGTACCGCGTCTATGAAGCCAGGCTGTCCAAGCAGCTGGCCGACAAGCAGCACCCCCGCCACGTGGCGGTGATGTGCGACGGGAATCGACGCTGGGCGCGCGAGAACGGGTTCACCGATGTCAGCCACGGTCATCGGGTCGGTGCGCTGAAGATCGCCGAGCTGGTCGGCTGGTGTGCCGCCGAGGGCATCGAGATGGTGACCGTCTACCTGCTGTCGACGGAGAACCTGCGCCGCGATCCCGAGGAGCTCGAGACGCTGTTCGAGGTGATCACCGATGTGGTCGAGGAGTTGTCGGCGCCGGAGCAGAACTGGAGTGTGCGGATCGTCGGTTCGCTCGCCGGTTTCCCCGAGTTGATCGCCAAGCGGCTGCGGGTGGCAGCCGAGCGCACGAGTGGGCGCGACGGTGTGCACGTGAATGTGGCTGTGGGGTACGGGGGTCGGCAGGAGATCACCGACGCGGTGCGCTCACTGGTGCGTCAGGAGATCGCGGCGGGGGAGTCGGGTGAGGATCTGGTGCAGTCGATCACGGTCGACGCGATCGGCCAGCATCTGTACACCTCGGGTCAGCCCGACCCGGATCTGGTGATCAGAACCTCTGGTGAGCAGCGGCTTTCGGGTTTTCTGTTGTGGCAGAGCGCGTATTCGGAGATCTGGTTCACCGAGGCGTACTGGCCGGAGTTCCGGCGGGTCGATTTTCTTCGCGCGCTGCGGGATTACGCGGCGCGGCACCGTCGCTTCGGGGTGTGAGTCGTAGTCCTCGCGTACTGTCGCGTTCGTGGAACCTGATGAGGCGTCTTACATCAGCTATGAGGAGTTCGGCAGGCGTTTCCTCGAGTACGCCGTGTCCGAGCAGCGCATCGCGGACGCGTTCGGTGAGCTCACCGGTGCCGCTTTCGATTTCGGCCCGATCGGGGTGGGGCCGGGCCGGTTGGCGAAGGTCACCGCGCAGGTGGAGCTCGGTCAGCCGCGCATTCTGCGTTTCGTCGACGCCTTCATCTCCTTCGAGCTGACGATCCCGTTGCATGTGGATCTGGTGGTCGATCTCGCGGTCGACCGGTCGCGGTTCCGGGTGGACGGCACCGTGCACCTGCATCTGACGGCACGCACGGCCGACCCGCTGCGGGTAGTCATCGACATCGCCGAGCCGCGTCCGGGTGATGTGCGGGTGAACGTGGCCAGTTCCACCAAGCGCGGGCAGTTGTTGCGGGTGCTTGCCAGTGTCGATCACGAGATCCGCCGGTTCGTGGCCCGGTACATGTCCGAGGAGATCCGCAAGCCCGAGATCGGCGCGGTGCGCAATATCGATGTGGCGACCAGGTTGGACGCGGCCTGGAAGTTGTGACGAGTCGTCCCGGTTCCGGTGGTGCGCGGGCTAGGCTGCTGCCCGGAACGGACCCGTCGACACAGGTAGGGGACAGCGGTGGGAGTTGCGCGTGCAGGTGCGTGGATCGCGGCGCTCGGTGCGGTCGGCCTGGTAGCCGGGTGTGGGGTCGAGGGCACGCCCGCGCCGGTGATCACCCCGAACCAGCAGCCGGATCGTTCCGGGGTGTTCGCGTATCGAACCGAAGGTGAGCTGGTTGTCGTCCGCGGGGCCGAAACACTGCGTGCGTCGGGCAATTTCGGTTATTCGGCGGCACCGGTGAATTTCACCCGCGACGGCGCGTTCGCCTTCGCGGTGGAGACGGCGTCCAAGACGCTCGTCGCGCTGAGCGTGGACAACGGTTCCGTGACGCGCACCGAATGCGACTGCACCGACGCGGTGGCCCTGCGTGACGCGGTGGTGGGCTGGTGGCGTGAGCCCGGCCAGATCATGAGCCAGGACCTCGCGGGCACCACTCCCGCCGAGCCCGAACGCGACATCGTGCTCCCGGATTCGCCGAGCCCGCTCTCAGGTGGCAACTGGGACGGCGCCCGCCTGGTCGCGGCCACCGACGAGTACGTGCTGCTGGCACGGTCGGAGTCCCGCGGGCTGTGGTGGGAGAAGAACCACCTCTACGCGATCGGCTCGGACGCCATCCTGCCGCTGGGCCGGGTACCCGGTATCGACTCCGAGCTCTCGGCCGCCGCCGGACCCGACGGGCACACCTTCGTGCTCGCGGGCACCACCGCGCGCAGCTCCTCCTGCGGCATCGGTTTCGTCGCGACCATCGATGTGCGAAGCAACGCCGTCTCGGACCTGCCCTCGGTTCCCGGCGAGTGCTCGACGGTCTACAACCCGCGCTGGAGCGGTGACAACGTCATCAGCGTCGCGGTGCGCAAGTGGGCCGACGTGGCCGGGGCCACCAGCACGGTCGACCGCTTGCGTTCGGCCGCCCAGGGCTGGGCGCCGGTCGCCGAGCAACCGGTGATCGACATGCTCGCCCGTTCCGAGCAGACCGTCATCCAGGTGGTCGGCGGTGAGCCGCTCGCGGCGCGGGACACCCCGCAGGGCGTGCTTGTCGTCGAAAAGGGCGGTGCGCGTTCGGAACTGGCGACCGACGTGGTGTCGTTGGGGTCGCCGATCTAGAGCTTGCGCAGGCGCAGCCGATTGATGGTGTGGTCGGAGTCCTTGCGCAGCACCAGGGTCGCGCGGGGACGGGTCGGCAGGATGTTGTCGACGAGGTTGGGCCGGTTGGTGGAGTTCCAGATGTCGCGCGCGGCCGCGGTGGCCTGTTCGTCGCTGAAGCCGGCGTAGTGGTGGAAGTGGGCGTTCGGGTCGGCGAAGCCGGTCTTGCGCAGGGCCAGAAAACGCTGCACGTACCAGTTCTCGATGTCCTCGATACGCGCGTCGACGTAGATGGAGAAGTCGAACAGGTCCGACACCATCAGGCGCGGGCCGGTTTGCAGCACGTTGAGGCCCTCGACGATGAGAATGTCGGGCTGGCGCACACAGTGCTTCTCGTCGGGCACGATGTCGTAGGAGATGTGCGAGTACACCGGCGCGCACACCTCTTCGGCGCCCGATTTCACCTCGGTGACGAAGCGCAGCAGTTTGCGCCGGTCGTAGCTCTCCGGGAAACCCTTGCGGTGCATGATGCCGCGGCGGGTGAGTTCGGCTGTGGGATAGAGGAATCCGTCGGTGGTCACCAGGTCGACGCGCGGGTGGTGATCCCAGCGCGACAGCAGCGCCTGCAGCACGCGCGCGGTGGTCGACTTGCCGACCGCCACGCTGCCGGCGACCCCGATCACGAACGGCACCTGCTTGTCGGGGTGCTTCTCGCCGAGGAACGTGGCGGTGGCGGCGAACAGTCGCTGACGTGCGGCGACCTGCAGGTGGATCAGGCGGGCGAGCGGCAGGTACACCTCGGCGACTTCCTCGAGGTCGATCTGCTCGCCGAGGCCGCGTAGTCCGGTCAATTCCTCCTCGGTCAAGACCAGGGGAGTCGACTTGCGCAAAGTGCGCCACTGCTTCCGGTCGAACTCCACGTACGGGCTCGGCTCGCTCATCCGTGCCACTTACCCGACGCTCCGTTCGGGCAAACACGCACAGCTGGGCTGCCCGTTCGGTGAGATCCGGGATAACTCTGACCGCATGCGGCGATTGTGCTCCGTGTCGGCCGTCCGTGCGCAACGGGGGGTTTGGCTACCCGTCGGTAACTAGTAACAACCGCGAGGTAGGGCCCGCTTTTCGAATTCACCACGTAAGGTCGGGCGCATGGGGTCTCATCCGTTCGTCACCGAATACCTGCGGCTCGGACTGGCTTTCGATCGGCTCGAATCAGGCTTCGTCGACGCCTACACCGGCGATCCGGCGCTGCGCCGCGAGATCGACAACGCCGCCGCGCCCGTACCCGCCGACCTGGTCCGGCGCGCCGTCGACCTGCGCGCGGCCCTGCCCGATGCCGGGCTCTCGCCCCAGCGCACCGAGTTCCTCGATGCCCACCTGGTGGCGATGGAATGTTCGGCGCGCAAGTTCGCGGGTGAGGAGATCGGTTTCGTCGACGAGGTCCGCGCGTACTTCGACGTCGACATCACACCGGGCGACCCCGACGACTACCGCGAGGCGCACCGGCAGATGGACGAGGTGCTCGGCGGCGACGGACCGCTGGCCGAACGCGTCGCCATCTACCGGCGCGGCGACGAGATCCCGCCCGAACGGCTGCCCGAATGCGTGGAAGCGTTCTCCAGCGCCCTGCGCGAACGGGTCCGCGCGCGGTACCCACTGCCCGACCACGAACACGTCACCTACGAGGTGGTCGGCGACAAACCGTGGTCCGGTTTCAACTACTACCTCGGCGACTATCGCTCGACGGTGGCCATCAACTCCGACCTCAAACAGCACATGGCGCACCTGCCCGCGCTCATCGCCCACGAGTCCTATCCCGGGCATCACACCGAGCACTGCCGCAAGGAGGCCGGACTGGTCGCGGCGGGGGAGGACGAGCAGACGCTGTTCCTGGTCAACACCCCGCAGTGCTTGATGGCCGAGGGCCTGGCCGACCTCGCGCTGCAGTCGATCGTCGGGCCCGGCTGGGGGGTGTGGGCGCAGGAGATCTACGCCGACCTGGGGTTGCGTTTCGACGGCGAACGCGCCGAACGGTTCTCGACCGCGTCGGCGAAACTGCTCAGCGTGCGCCAGGACGCGGCGCTACTGCTGCACGACAAGCACCGCAGCCACGACGAGGTGGCGCAGTTCCTGCAGCGGTGGAGTCTTGCGACGCCGGAGCGGGCTCGCCAGTCGCTGCGGTTCCTGTCCTCACCGCTGTGGCGCGCCTACATCAGCACCTATGTGGAGGGCTACCGCCTGCTCGGCGGCTGGCTCGACGGAGCGGTCGACGCCCAGGACCGCATCGAACGGTTCGGCCGGTTGCTCGACGAGCCGCTCACGCCGGGGGCGATCCGGCGCCTACTGGATGACGGCGCAACCGCCGGGATTCGTCAGTGAACAGATGAGGTAGCCCAGGTACAACAGGAGGGCCTCGACCGGGTTCGACGGCGCGACGGCCGGGGTGACGGGCAGGGTGTTCATGGCTGGCCTCTCCAGGTGTAGATCACGCAGTTCGTGCCGCCGGTCAGGGTGCAGACCAGCTGGTGAACCGCGAGCAGCAGTGCCTCGATGGGGCCTACAGGTGCGAAGTTCGTACCTGTGTCATCGGTCACCCGAACCGCGTGCGTTACGGAGAAAAAGCCTGTTCGACGGCTATCGAACCTGGTCAGCGCGGTGTGAGCCGCGTCTCCCGGGTGGCGGGCGCGGCGCCGTTGCGCTATCCCCGTGCCGGGGCGTGCGTACCCGGCCCATAGACTGAGGGTCGTGACGCAGACGACCGCTTCGGTGAATACCCAGTCTCTCGGTGAGCTCGATCCCGAGTTGGCCGCCGCGATGGCGGGCGAGCTCGCCCGCGAACGCGACACCCTCGAGATGATCGCCTCGGAGAACTTCGTGCCGCGCGCGGTCCTGCAGGCGCAGGGTTCCGTGCTCACCAACAAGTACGCCGAGGGCTACCCGGGCCGCCGCTACTACGGTGGCTGCGAGGCCGTCGACGTGGTGGAGACCCTGGCCCGCGACCGCGCCAAGGAACTCTTCGGCGCCGAGTTCGCCAACGTACAGCCGCATTCCGGCGCCCAGGCCAACGCCGCGGTGCTGATGGCGCTGATGAACCCCGGCGAGACCCTGCTCGGCCTCGACCTCGCGCACGGCGGTCACCTCACCCACGGCATGCGCCTGAACTTCTCGGGCAAGCTCTACGACGTCCACTCCTACGGTGTGTCCAAGGAAGACCACCGCATCGACATGGACGAGGTCCGCGACATCGCCAAGGCCGCCAAGCCGAAGGTGATCGTCGCCGGCTGGTCGGCCTACCCGCGTCACCAGGACTTCGCGAAGTTCCGCGAGATCGCCGACGAGGTCGGCGCCTACCTGTGGGTCGACATGGCGCACTTCGCCGGCCTGGTCGCCGCCGGTCTGCACCCCTCGCCGGTGCCGTACGCCGACGTGGTGTCCTCCACCGTGCACAAGACCCTCGGCGGCCCCCGCTCCGGCCTGATCCTGGCCAAGCAGGAATTCGCCAAGAAGCTCAACTCCGCGGTGTTCCCCGGTCAGCAGGGCGGCCCGCTCATGCACGTGATCGCCGCCAAGGCCGCCGCCTTCAAGATCGCCGCGACCGAGGAGTTCAAGGACCGCCAGGTCCGCACCCTGTCGGGTGCCCGCATCCTCGCCGAGCGCCTCACCGGCGCCGACGTCAAGGACAAGGGCGTCTCGGTCCTCACCGGCGGCACCGACGTGCACCTGGTCCTGGTCGACCTGCGCAACTCCGAACTCGACGGCCAGCAGGCCGAGGACCTCCTGCACGAGGTCGGCATCACCGTCAACCGCAACGCGGTCCCCTTCGACCCGCGCCCCCCGATGGTCACCTCCGGCCTGCGCATCGGCACCGCCGCCCTGGCCACCCGCGGCTTCGGCGACACCGAGTTCACCGAGGTAGCCGACATCATCGCCGCCGCCCTCGCCGGCACCTCCGACACCGAGACCCTGCGTGGTCGCGTCTCGAAGCTCGCCCAGAGCGTCCCGCTCTACCAGGGCCTGGAAGACTGGCGCCTCCTCGGCTGATCCTCCGACCAGCCGAAACGCCCTCGCAGACCCCGGTCTGCGAGGGCGTTCGTCTTTCGCAACGAAACGATATGGCTGGCATGGAACCGATGCGACCGGGTGTGCGTCCAACTGAATGAGCGCTTCAGGACTCCGTCAGATGGAAAGATTGCAGTGACCCAATATCGAAACCCCCGCTTCGAGCCGACCCCGCGAGACCCCGAAGCCTCAGGGGCCTTGCGCGCCAAGATCGAGGCAGCCATCGATAGCGTCACAGATTCTCTCGATCTACTGGACAGCCTGCGTGCCTCGGGAAGCCTCGAGGTAGGGCAGCCACGCGGCGGTTACACCGCCGACCGCGAGAACGTGATCCTGGACGCGCTCAGTCTCGCGAAGCACCACTTGGATCGCGCATCGAACGCTATCGGCACCCAGCGGGACGAGTACCGCGTTCGCGGCGAAGCTGTATCCACTTCCGATACTGGCGTTCGCTCGGCACATGCGAGCCTGGGTGGGGCCCCCGTCGCTGAGACCGTAAGGTCGGCAAAACCGCGAGCGATGGCGCTACCGAAAGAGTTTCCGCCCGTCGTCTATCTTCCGGTGTTGTCGGTTGTCCACCGAGTCGAGGACGCACAAATCTTGTTGCGCAAGACACGAGACGGCAGGATTGCTTGTTTGGCCTATTCGGCCTTGGACCGGCTGTATGAGTGCTGCGGGTCGGCCCAACCCTGGATGTGGGTGCCCACGATTGCATTGGATGGTCTCCAGCAGGAACAACCTTTCGACCTGTTGATCCTGGATCTCCATATCCCGGAAGAGAATCGGGGGGCAGCGTAGATATGGCGGAACTCTACGTCGACCAGAACGCGTTGGAAACGATTTCCCGGACGCTCGCAAATTCCAGTGTGGAACTCGATGGTACGAGCGATAAGGTCCCTGCTTCGTTTGATGCCGGTACAGTCACTCCGTCTGCGTTGGCCATTCTCTCCGTACTGCTGGAGAGTGCGGGAAACCTCGTTCTCGGGATGGGTGCCAGTGCTACTGCGGTGACTGAGGCCGCGACGAAATACAAGGAACAGGACGACACAACTGCTGACGCCATCCTCCGCGAGAACTGGAAAGTCGTGTAAGCATGACGGTGAATACCAAGATCGATGGAGATCCGGCAAGCCTCCGCGCCGTGGCAGGTTGGCTGCGCGATACACTCGCGAACCAATTGGACATGTCAGCTACCGATCTCAACAGTGTCCGAATGTTGGCAGAGTCGGGCTGGGATGGAGAAGCGGGCGATGCTTTCACGGACAAAGCTCGCGGCGCTTTCAGTAAAACTGATGGTCTTGCCGACGAGGTGCGAACCTACGCAGCCCACTTCGACAGCTTGGCGGGCGATATTCAAACGGCGCAGACCGATATGGATAATATTCGTCGTGATGCTGCGGCCGCGGGGCTCACGGTCCGAGAACAGGTCGTTGAGAAGCCCAGTGACGATGATCCCGATATGATCGCCGCATACAATACGGCTGCTCTAGCTGCTGACGTTGTTCGGGAACGAGAAACGTTCTGGGGAAATACCTGGAAGAACATGCAAAATGATATCAAGGATAAATGGTTCCTTGTAGTCGGTGACCTCGTGGGCGGTGGCGCCGCTGCTCGAGCGGTCTTGAATTCGTCGATGCTGCGATCGACTGCTGCCCAGGCCTCGAGTGACGCCCTGAAAGCTTTGATCGAAGCCAAAAACGCACCAGCTGGTACGCCGCGCGAGACGATCTACCGCGATATGGACTGGTCGCGGGAGCAGATGCAGAACGCAGGCAAGGCGCTGGACGATGCTGAGAAGGCGAAAGCGAACGGCAAGACACTCGGCCTCAAGGTCGGCGGGGCACTTGCGGTCGCGGGCATAGCCTACGACATCCATAACGGGAAACCAGTCGAGCAGGCCGTCGTATCCGGGACAGCGGGATTCGCGGCCTCCGTTGCGGTGGGAGCGGCTGTCGGATCGATTGTGCCGGGGCCTGGAACCGCCGTCGGGGCACTGGCCGGCGCGGTCGTGGGTGCCGGCGCCGGTATCTTCACCTCCGGTGCAGTGGATTCTCTGTATACCGATGGACTCAGCGTGGGTGGTGCGGTAAACGGCGGTATCGATGCACTAGAGGCAACTGGAGACGTCATTGGCACCGGAGTTTCGAAGGCGTGGAATGCGATCTTCTAACTATCGTAAAGAACCAGATCCATGGGTTTTGTCGGCTGCGCAAGCTCGTCGTTCGATCGTTTCGATCATGGGGATGGTCGTTCTTGTGGTGGGTCCCGCAGCGCTCGGTGTGGTGATGTGGCGTAGCGGTGATCCGACAGCGGTGTCCGTGGCGAAATATGTGGTGATTTTCGCCGCTGCCATGTTCTGTCTGCTGATTATGGCATCAGCCCCTTACCTGTCCATCGTGTTCCGGGGCAAGCCACAACTGCGGCAGAGTAGTGGCGTGGTGGCAACTGTGCTGCCCGGGTCGAAAATATACTTCTGGGCCTTCCAGGCGACTTGGCTGTGCTTTGCGCTGCTCTTCCTTCCTGCTGCTTACCAGGTGGCGGATGCCGGATTCGGGCATTACTGGCATCTGGTCGTAATTTTCGGCGGAATCGGCGCGTTTGCCACGATCCCTGTCGTGTTGTCCCTCATTGGAGCGATGCGACCTGATGATCTATTGTTGACCCCCGAGGTAATTATTCACGAGGGTTGGAATTCCCGGACGCAGTTGCTTTGGGACGACGTCAACAGGGTGCGCACATCTTTTGACAAGCTGCCTATCATAGATATCGCCGGGATGGTCGGCGCGCGATGGCTGCACAGGTACAGAATTCCCTATTCGACCATTATGGGGCGGTCGAATCCGGCTTGGAACCTGGATCGGCCTCCGCACACAGGTTGGATTGTTCTCGAGTGTCCCCGGTTTGCGTTGGAAAAGTCCTCACTTTATAGATACTTGCAGTTCTATGCCGAGAACCCGGAGTCACGAACCGAGCTCGGTACACCCACCTCGCTGGATCGTTGGTCGACGTTTGTGGACGACGTATCTGCCTGACTGTCGTCCTCGCCGCGACCGTGACCGGCGCGACCGGCCGTGGATCTCAACGGCTGGCAGACGGGCAAGGCCTTGATCATGGCCTAGCGCCGGGCTACCTGCCGGGTGCGCTGATCGGACAACCGGTTGTCGGTTCTGTTGTCACCACTCACAGAAAAAGTTCCGAACGGTACACATCGGGGTGGGGATGGGGCATCGTCGAGTTGTATGGACTGTCGAGCTGAGTTGGCGCGCGAGGTTGGTGGGGTGGTGCCTGCCTTCGAGTTGCTCACCGAGGCCGAGGCCGGGGAGTTGTTGCGGCTGTTTCGGGGGGCTCGGGAGAACGAGCATCGGGCGTTGCATCGGGCTATCGATGCCGCGTTGTCGGCGATGCCCGCGCCGTTGCGTGGGGCGTCGCGGCGGATCATCTTCGGTGAACGATGATCGAGACCGAACTCGAGGCTCAGACGCAGTTGGTGGTGTTGGCGAGGACCCTCGGGGTTTCGCCGCAGCATCTGGCGCCGCTCACCCGGCTCGGCGCGGCGCATCTTTCCGCGATCCACCAGCAGATGTTGTCCGCCTTGCACGCCGAGCACGCGGACACCTTTCGCCGGGTCACCCCGGTGGTGCCGATCTTCCCGGTCGGTCTCGGGGTGGCGTTGTTCGAGCGGGTGGTGCCGCCGGTGCTCGCGGCCAGGTTTCTCGGTGCGGTCGGCATCCACTATCCGGAGAAGTGCGCGCAGGCGCTGTGCATGGTCGACGCCGTGTACGCGGCCGACGGTGCGCCGTATCTGGATCCGAATGTCTTCGAGCAGTTGATGCGGTACGGCAGGCCGGAGCCGATCACCCTCATCATCAACGAATTGCTGCGCCGCCGTGACTATGTGACCGCCGCCCGGTTCCTGTCCGTGGTGAACGAACCGTTGATCGCGGCGCTGGAGGAGACCGTCCTCGACGACGCGGGCCTGGTCTACACCGCCGCCTACGCCTACCCCGCGCACACGCTCAGCCGGATCGTCCGGCAACTGCTCGCGGGGCCACGCGGTCGGGTGCCCGGCATGCTCCAGACGGTGCTGGCCGGTCCACCCCCGCTGCACCATGCGATGCTCGCGCTGTTCTGCAAGGTCGAGCCCGAGGTCGCGGCCAAGCTGGGTGACATCTTCTTCGGGCGCGGCGCCGCGCACGAGATCGGCCGCTTCCTGCTGACCGCGGTCGACCGCAGCGCCTCGATCGCGTTGCTCACCCTGATCGGGCGCCTGAATCCTGTTGCGCTGTGGGCATTGTCGACCAACCCGCAACTGGCCGACCCCGGCGTGCTGGCCCGCTTGGTGCGCGCACTCGACGGCCGGACCGAAGCCGACCCGTGGCGTGGACTGTTCGCGCTGTCGGCCCGGCTCGGCGAACCGGCTCGCCGCCGGATCGCCGCCACGCTGGCCGAACTCAGCCCCGCCTCCATCGCGGCGCTGCCCGCCCACGCCACCGACGCCACCTACTGGCCGGCCCTGCTGCAACTGCTGGCCGAGTCCGAGCCCGCGGCCCAGGCGCGGGTGGCCGGAATCTGGTCCCGCCTGCCACCGGAATGGCAGGCGGGCATCGACCGTCACATCCGCACCAACCGCTACGACACCCGCCTCGGCGCCATCACGAACGCCTTGACCGAGTCGAGCGCCGAAGAAGTCTTCTTCCGTCGACGTCAGCAGATCCGGCAGCGCGGCGAAGGCGAGTTCGCCGCCTGGTGACGGCTCATTTCACCAGCGGAAGCAGGGCGCGACCGACCGCCTCGACCATGCCCGGCTCGTGGCCGTTGGCGACCATGTTCACGATGACTCCGTCGATGCCCTGATCGAGCACCCGGTCCTTGATCTGCTCGGCGACATCGTCCGGTGTGCCGACGAACTGGCGGTCGACGACGCTCTCGCGGCGCTCCGCCTCGCTCATCGATGCCACGTCGATCCCGACCTGCGACATCATGTCGGCCTGGATCTTGCGGGCCCGGTCGCCGTCCTCGTCGGCGATGACGAACGCGAGGAAACTGGTCTCGAGGGTGGCGGGGTCACGATCGACTTCCGCGCATCGCTGTCGCAACGCGGCCACCTTGCGCGGCAGCTCCGAGGCGTTGCAGATGATGTTGAGGTGGTCTCCGAAACGCGCGGCCGAGCCGAAGGTCTTCTTCTCACCGCCGCCGCCGAGCAGGATCGGCAGGTCGTCGCGCAGGCGCGGCTCGTTGATCGCGTTCTCGGTGCGGTACCACTTGCCGTCGAAGGTGGGCCGCTGTCCGCGCAGCATGGGCGTGATGATCTGCAACGCCTCGTCGAGACGCTCGAAACGTTCGGTGAACGTGCCGAATTCGAAGCCGTACTGCTGGTGTTCGAGCTCGAACCAGCCTGCCCCGATGCCGAGCACCGCGCGTCCACCGCTGACCACGTCGAGGGTGGTCACCGTCTTGGCGAGCAGCGCCGGGTTGCGATAGGTGTTGCCGGTTACCAAGGCGGACAATTGGATTCGTTCGGTAGCCGTGGCCAGTGCGGAGAGCGCGGAGTACGCCTCGAGCATCGGCGCGTCGGGCGGGCCGATCAACGGCAGCTGATAGAAGTGGTCCATCACGAAGGCGGCATCGAAGCCGGCCGCTTCCGCTTCCCTCGCCTGCGCGACGACCGTGGGGAACAGCTCGCGGATCGAGGCGGTGTTGCTGAAATTGGGCATCTGGTAACCGAGACGAATGCTCATGCGCCGAGCCTATGACCTGGAGTGCACTCCAGGTCAAGCCCTGTTCCGGGCCGATCGCGAGTAGTCGACGAGGTCGACGTCGTTGGCCGCCTTGTCGCCGTACTTCAGCATCAGGCCGAACAAGCGGGAGCCGAGGAACCAGTTGCGGGCCTTGATGCCTATCGCGGTTTTCGGGGCCAGAAATGGGCCGGTGTTGGAGTTCCCGGCGATTTTGGCGTAGCGCTTCATGATCCGGTTGTAGGCGCGGTACGCGGCCTCGTGATCACTTGCGGCCGAGGCGAGTTCACCGGCGAGGACGTAGGCGCCGACGAGCGCGAGGCCGGTGCCGAAGCCGGCCAGGGTATTGCCGTAGACGGCGTCTCCGAGCAGGGCGACGCGGCCACGGGTGTAGGTGCCGTTCATCCGGACCTGGCTGATCGAGTCGAGGTAGACCTCGTCCAGCTCGTCGAGTTCGGTGAGCATGCGTGGAACATGCCAGCCCACATCGGCGAAAGCCGCACGCACGATGCGACGTTGGGCCGATGTGTCGGTGCGCGAGTAGTCGAGTTCAGGGGAGGCGAACATGTACATCTGCTGTGCTTTGGCGCCACCGTCGACGGCCATTTTCCCTGGCACGTTGTGGGCGTATCCCTCGGCCCGCTCGCGCGGCGCCGACTTGTCGGCCCAGCGACTCGCCCCTGCCACGCAGTAGTAGTAGCCGAGGTGGGTGACGAAGTCTGATTCCGGGCCGAAGGCCAAACGCCGTACCCGCGAATGGATTCCATCCGCGCCGACCACGAGATCGAACGTGCGAGCAGCAGCGCTCTCGAACTCGACATGCACGCCGGACTCGGTCTCACGCAGCGCGGTGACGGTATCGCCGAAGACGTATTCCACTGTGCCCCTGGTCTGTTCGTACAGGACAGCGGCCAGGTCGCCGCGCAGGATCTCGAGTGCGCCGCCGGTGAAATCGCCTGACAAGACTGCCAATTCATGGTCGTCGGCGTCGACGAAGACCAGGTCGGTGGTGCCGGTGCGGCGGGCACGCACCGCGTCGAGGATGCCCATCCGCTTCAGCACCTCCAAGTGGACGCCGTCCTTGAAGTCGACGGCCTGACCGCCGGGCCGCAACGCGGCGGCGCGCTCGACAACGGTGACGGCGAAGCCGTACCGATTCAGCCAGTAGGCGAGGGCGGGCCCGGCGATGCTCGCACCGGAGATGAGGACGGTCTGATTGGGCATGAAAGCCTCCTCGGGATCAGTGTCCGCCGTAATCTGTTTCCGACGGACACGAAATAGAGTACGGAGGACACTGTTTCTTCGTCAAGATCTGTTTCCGGTGGACGCAAATCGCCGGTATCCTGAGCGCGAAAGGAGGGCCGATGCCGTCACCGACCACCGTCGAGCTGCTGTGGGGCACCGCCCAGCGTCCGACCCGGGGGCCCAAACCCGCGCTCACCCTCGACCGGATCGTCGGCGAGGCGATCGCGTTGGCCGACGCCGAAGGGCTCGCCGCGCTGTCGATGCAGCGCCTGGCGCAGCGCCTCGGCTTCACCAAGATGTCGCTCTACCGGTACGTCCCCGGCAAGGAGCAACTGACGGCGCTCATGCTCGACGAAGCTATCGGCGAACCCCCGAAAATGCGAGCTGTGCAGCAGGATTGGCGAGCAGCGCTGAGAAGCTGGGCCAACGCCATCCATGACAGCTATCGCGCCCATCCCTGGACCATCGACCTCGCCCGTGGTCTTCGCCCCTTCGGCCCGAACGAGATGGCCTGGACCGAATCGGCGCTGACCGCGCTGGCGCACACCGGGCTCAGCGGCCCGGAGCAGCTCGACACCATCGTCCTACTCAACAGCCACGCTCGCGGCCTTGCCCAGCAGGTTCCGGCAGGCGAGCGGGCGGACCACTTCACCGACCAGTTCACCCAGATGATGACCGCTGCCGCCGAGCGCTACCCGCGGGTCCGCGCCGCCTTCGCCGAGGAGGCGGCCGCCGACGGCCGCGGCAACGCCCTCGATTTCGGCATCGACCGCATCCTCGACGGCATCGCCGCCCTGATCGATCGTCGCGCCGCTCTGGTCCACGAGCCGCCGAAGTCCTAGGCTCACACCATGACCGAGGAACTCCCCGAACCCGCCGTCACCGTGGTGCGCGAATTCTTCGCCGCGCTCGAGATCGATGCGGTCGACGAGGCACTGGAACTCCTCGATCCGGAGATCGTCTGGAAGAACACCTCGCTGCCGACGATCCGGGGCAAGAAGCGGGTCGCCCAGGTGTTGCGCGGGCTGGACCGGCCCTCGCTCGGGTTCTGGGCCGAGATGCACCACATCGCCGCCGACGGCGACATCGTGCTCACCGACCGCACCGATTATCTGCGATTCGGGCCGGTGCGCATCGGGTTCTGGGTCACCGGCACCTTCGAGATCCGCGCGGGCCGGATCGTGTTGTGGGACGACCACTTCAGCAAGGGCAATGTGCTGCGCGGCACGATCGTCGGGGTGGCCAAGGCGCTCACCCGCCGCTGACCTATTGGTGTTTGCGTAGATAGTCCAGGTAGGTGGGGCGGAGGACTTCGGCGATCTTGCCGTCGCCCGCGTGGATGTAGTCGTCGAGCATCGGCAGCACGTACTTGATGTCGGCCTCGCTCTCACCCAGATCGCCCGCCTCGGCCTGGGCCGCGGGAATCGCCTTGAGCAGGTCCCACAGGAACTTCACATCGCCGCGCCGCACGGCCGTCTTCACCGCGCGATCGTGCAGTTCCTTCGACGACAGCTTTTCCAGATCCTGGTCATCGGCCATGCAACGACTGTAGCGCTCGACGCGCCGAACGGCGGCGACCATGCTGGTTAACCTCGAATTCACGGACACGTGGGCCGGACCGGCAGCGCCGTAGCGGGTTCGGCGGTAGCGTCGAAGATGCGGATCGCGTCGGTGTGATTCGTACGGGAGGTCCTGACCGTGACTGAGCTACTCAGTACGAGGGGGCCGGCACCCGGCCCTCGTGGTGGTTGACAAACCACCTACAAGGACGGACCGGTCCAGCGAGATCGTTCGTGCGGGTGCCGTGCGAACACATAAGGAGCCCACCGTGACTGCTGCACGCTCCGTTTCCGCTCACGCGATGCACACGGCCTCGGCCTCGAAGAAAGGGGCTCGCCCCGCGCGTTCCGGTCTGAAGACTTTCGTCGTAGACACCTCTGTCCTGCTGTCCGACCCCTGGGCGGTGACCCGCTTCGGGGAACATCGGGTGGTCCTGCCGCTGGTCGTGATCAGCGAGCTGGAGGCCAAACGGCACCACCACGAGCTCGGCTGGTTCGCCAGGGAAGCTCTGCGCATGCTCGACGACCTGCGCATGCAGCACGGCAGGCTCGATCAGCCGCTGCCCATCGGCACCGATGGCGGCACCCTGCAGGTGGAGCTCAATCACACCGATGCCTCGGTCCTGCCCGCCGGATTCCGCTCCGAGACCAACGATTCCCGCATCCTGGCCTGTGCGCTGAACTTCTCCGCCGAGGGCGAGGACGTGGTGCTGGTGTCCAAGGACATCCCGCTGCGGGTGAAGGCCAGCGCGGTCGGGTTGGCGGCCGACGAATACCACGCCCAGGACGTGGTCACCTCCGGCTGGAGCGGCATGGTGGAACTCGATGTCGCGGGCTCCCAGATCGACCAGCTCTACAGCGAGTCGGTGATCGACCTCGACGAGGCACGGGAACTGCCCTGCCACACCGGAATCCGGTTGCTCGGCAGCAGCTCCAGCGCGCTCGGACGGGTCACCGCCGACAAGCGGGTGCAGCTGGTGCGCGAACGCGAGGCCTTCGGGTTGCACGGTCGCTCGGCCGAACAGCGCATCGCGCTCGACCTGCTGCTCGACGAGAGCATCGGCATCGTGTCGATGGGTGGCCGTGCGGGCACGGGTAAGTCGGCGCTCGCGCTGACCGCCGGGCTCGAGGCGGTGCTCGAGCGGCGCACCCAGCGCAAGGTGGTGGTGTTCCGTCCGCTGTACGCGGTGGGCGGGCAGGAACTCGGCTACCTGCCCGGTTCGGAGAGCGAGAAGATGGGCCCCTGGGCCCAGGCGGTCTTCGACACGCTCGACGGTCTGGCCAGCCGCGAGGTGATGGACGAGGTGCTCAGCCGCGACATGCTCGAGGTGCTGCCGCTGACCCACATCCGTGGCCGGTCGCTGCACGATTCGTTCGTGATCGTCGACGAGGCGCAGTCGCTGGAACGCAATGTGCTGCTCACCGTGTTGAGCCGGCTCGGGACCGGATCGCGGGTGGTGCTCACCCACGATGTGGCTCAGCGTGACAATCTGCGCGTCGGCAGGCACGACGGTGTGGCCGCGGTGATCGAAAAGCTCAAGGGGCACCCGCTTTTCGCGCACATCACGTTGACCCGCAGTGAACGGTCGCCGATCGCGGCGCTCGTCACCGAAATGCTCGAGGAGTACGGTCCCAACGCGTAATCGGGCAATCGGGCCGCGTCACCGGCCCGAATCCGTTTGATATCGGCGAACTGTGGGTATTATCCGCGGCGACACCTTTCCAGCAACGGCTCGGCGAACACTGTTCTGCCGGGCCGTTGCGGATGTCGGCCAGGCTCCATGTCCGGGGCGGTGCCCCCGGGGGGCCACTCGCGAGAGGATGGATATGAACCACTTCGCTCGACGTACCGCCGCCGGAGGCGCCGCCTTGGTCGCCGCGACCGGACTGCTGCTCGCCGCGGGTTGCGGCGACGACGACAAGGACAAGGTCGATTCGGCCGTCTCCAGCGTGATCACCACCCTGCCCGGCGGGGCGGGTTCGGAGACCACCACCGACCCCGACGGCTCGGCGACGGCCACCACCGAAGCCGGGGAGGGCACCGCAAGCGCCACCTCCACCGCGACCGCCGCGGGTGAGTCGACCACTATCTCCGGCCCCAACGGCGACATCACCGTCTCCGGCGAGGTCTACAAGAAGTACGTCGCGGCGGGCGGCGCCGCCAGCCCGCTCGGCGCACCGGAAGAAGCGCAGGAATCGGGCCCCAACGGCGGCCAGTACCAGGACTTCGAGGGCGGAACCGTCTACTGGAGCCCCGAGACCGGCGCCCACATCGTGTGGGGCGAGATCCGTGAGGCCTGGGAGGAGAACGGCGGCGCCAACGGCACCCTCGGCTACCCGACCAGCGACGAGAAGGACATCCCCGGCGGCAAGCAGAGCGACTTCACCGGCGGAACCATCACCTGGGTCGGCGGCCAGACCACCGTCACCCCGAAGTAATCGCGCCGCGGCGCGGGGGCCGGTTCACCCCTTAGGTCCCCGCGCCCGACGGCGAAGTACTAGGTTGGCTGCGTGCAGAAAACTTTGACCGACCGCGAACTGCTGGACGCGCTCGCCGATGTGGTGGAAACGAACCTGAACCGGCACATCGAAGCGGCCGAGGGTTGGCAACCGCACGACCTCGTGCCGTGGTCGGACGGGCGCAACTTCGCCTTCCTCGGCGGCACCGACTGGGCGCCGGACCAGTCCGATCTCAGTGAGACCGCCAAGCTGGCGCTCACGGTGAGCGTGCTCGTCGCCGACAACCTGCCCTCCTACCACCGGGAGCTGGGCAAGTACCTGCGCACCGGGCCGTGGTGGCGCTGGGTCGGCCGTTGGACGGCCGAGGAGAACCGCCACGAGATCATGCTCCGCAACTACCTGATGCTCACCCGCGCGGTCGACCCCGTCGCGCTGGAGCGGGCGCGGATGGCGCACATGACCGCCGGCTTCAACCGGCCGCCGCTGCACCTCATCGACGTGCTCGCCACCTGCGCCTTCGAAGAGGCCGCAGCCGCCATCCGGCACCGCAACACCGCCGCCCTCGGTGAGAACCCGATCGTCACCGCGATGGCCGAGAAGCTGGCCGTCGACGACGAGCTGCAGGCCGAGTTCTTCGCCGAGCTCGTCTCCGCGGCGCTGGATCTGGTCCCCGATCAGGGTGTGCGCGCGATCGCCGACCAGGTGGCGGCCTTCCGGGTGCCCCACGTCGACCTGCCCGGCGGCGGTTCCAGCGACGAAGCCCTGGCCGAAGCGGGCATCTACGACCCCGCCAAGGAAGGTGAGCTGGTGTTCAAGCCGCTGCTGCAGCGCTGGAACATCTTCACCCGCACCGACCTCGGCGAAGAAGGCGAGAAGGCCCGCGCGGAACTCGCGCACCTGGCCTGATCTGTTCACTCGACGGCCGCCACCTTCCAAGGTGGCGGCCGTCGTGCTGTCTCAGGACTTCCGGTCGACGTTGGTCATGGCGAGCACGTCGAGCTTCTGATCGAGTTCCTCGACGCTGAGCTTGTCCGGGGTGAGGCCACGGTCGATCACGGTCTGGCGGATCGTCTTCTTCTCCCGCAGCGCCTGTTTGGCGACCGCGGCCGCTTCCTCGTAGCCGATTGCCGAGTTCAGCGGTGTGACGATCGACGGCGACGATTCGGCGAGCGTGCGCAGATGCTCCTCGTTGGCGACCAGCCCGGCCACGCACTTGTCGGCGAACAGCCGGGAGACATTGGCCAGCAAGCGAATCGACTCGAGCAGGTTGCGCGCCATCACCGGGATGTAGACATTGAGCTCGAACGCACCGCTCGCGCCACCGAAGGCGATCGCCGCGTCGTTGCCGACCACCTGCACCGCCACCTGCGTAACCGCTTCGGGCAGAACGGGATTCACCTTGCCGGGCATGATCGAACTGCCCGGCTGCAGGTCGGGGAGCTGGAGTTCGCCGAGGCCGGTGAGCGGGCCCGAACCCATCCAGCGGATGTCGTTGGCGATCTTGGTGAGACTCACCGCGATGGTGCGCAGCGCACCCGAGGCCTCGACGAGTCCATCGCGGGCGGCCTGGGCCTCGAAGTGATCGCGCGCCTCGCGCAGGGCGTCGATCTCGGTGGCGCGCACCAGTTCCGCGACGACCTTCGCCCCGAATCCGGCGGGCGCGTTGAGGCCGGTGCCGACCGCGGTGCCGCCGATGGGCAGCTCACCCAGGCGCGGAAGCGTGGCCATGATGCGTTCGATTCCGGCCTGGATCTGTCGGGTGTACCCGCCGAATTCCTGGCCGAGCGTCACCGGTACCGCGTCCATCAGGTGGGTGCGGCCGGACTTCACCACGGTGTGCCACTGCTGCGATTTGTCGAGCAGCGCGAGACGCAGATGTTCCAGTGCGGGAACGAGTTCCGCGATCACGGCCTCGGTGGCGGCCAGATGGGTGGCGGTGGGGAAGGTGTCGTTGGACGACTGCGACATGTTCACGTCGTCGTTGGGGTGCACGGTGACGCCGTTACGGGCCGCGATCGACGCGATCACCTCGTTGGCGTTCATGTTCGAACTGGTACCCGAACCGGTCTGGAACACGTCGATCGGGAACTGGTCGTCGTGACGGCCGTCGGCGATCTCGTTCGCCGCCGCGATGATCGCCTCGGCCTTCACCCGATCCAGCAGCCCGAGATCCTTGTTCACCTGGGCGCACGCGGCTTTCAGCAGCCCGAGCGCCCGAATCTGTGCCCGCTCGAGCCCGCGCCCACTGATCGGGAAGTTCTCCACCGCCCGCTGCGTCTGCGCCCGCCACAGGGCGTCGACGGGGACGCGAACCTCCCCCATGGTGTCGTGCTCGATGCGGTACTGCGCGTCGTCGTCAGCCATACCTCGACACTAGGACGAGAACCCCGGGAATGGGGCTCCCACACCCGCGCAATATCCCACACTGTCCCGCGGAATAACCGAAACACGCAGTCAGCCATGACCACACTCCCAGCCACCACATCCCGACCTCGAGGAGGGATCGCCGCGAAGCGGCGGTCGGCGGCCGTCCCGACGATCAGGCGCCGTTGCGTAGGCGACGAAGGAGCAAGCAACGGTGCCTGATCGTCGGGACTTGCGGGGCCGCCGACTCGAGCGCGTCAGCGCTCCAAAATTACGGCAGCGGGGGGTTCGCGCTGTCGTCGCCGTCGAAGTCGACCGAGGAGTACTCGCGCAGCTTGGTGAGGCGGTGGTAGGCGTCGATCATGCGGACGGTGCCCGACTTCGAGCGCATCACGATCGACTGGGTCGACGCGCCGCCACCGAAGTAGCGGACACCGCGCAGCAGGTCGCCGTCGGTGACGCCGGTGGCGCAGAAGAAGACGTTCTCGCCGGAGACCAGGTCGGTGGTCGAGAGCACACGGTCCAGGTCGTGGCCCGCGTCGATCGCCTTCTGGCGTTCCTCGTCGTCCTTGGGGGCGAGCATGCCCTGCAGCTCGCCGCCGAGACAGCGCAGCGCGGCGGCGGCGATGATGCCCTCGGGGGTGCCGCCGATGCCGACCAGGATGTCGACGCCGGACTCGGGACGCGCCGCGGCGATGGCACCGGCGACGTCACCGTCGGAGATCAGGCGGATGCGCGCGCCCGCCTCGCGGGTCTGCTGGATGATCTCGGCGTGGCGGGGGCGGTCCAGGATGCACACGGTCAGGTCGGACACCGAGGACTGCTTGGCCTTGGCGACGCGGCGGATGTTTTCGCCGATCGGTGCGGTGATGTCGATCGAGCCGGCGGCATCGGGGCCGACGGCGATCTTGTGCATGTAGAACACGGCCGACGGGTCGAACATGGCGCCGCGCTCGGCGACCGCGAGCACCGAGATGGCGCCGGGGGAGCCCTTCGACATCAGGGTGGTTCCGTCGATCGGGTCGACCGCGAAGTCCACATCGGGGCCGGTGCCGTCACCGACCGCTTCGCCGTTGTACAGCATCGGCGCTTCGTCCTTCTCGCCCTCGCCGATCACGACGATGCCCTTCATGGACACCGAGCTGACCAGCTGACGCATGGCGTCGACGGCCGCACCGTCGCCGCCTTCCTTGTCTCCGCGGCCGACCCAGCGGCCCGCAGCCATCGCTCCTGCCTCGGTGACACGTACCAGCTCGAGGGCGAGGTTCCGGTCGGGTGCCTCGCGGCGGCTGGGGGCGGGCGAAGATGCCGTCATTGCGGAGTGCCTCCTTGGCGTTGGTGATACGGGGGCAATTGTCGCATTCCGAACCTGCACGGTCGTGCACGACCTCCCGGCGCGACCCCTGAGCGGCCAGGTCAGGGGCCGAGTGGATACTGGTAGTCGTGGCCCAGACCAAGCACCGCATCTTCAACGACTACCGCGATCTGTTCTGGTCGCTGATTCCGTTGGTGCTGATCGCGGTCGTGCTGGCGGGTGCGGCCAGTCAATGCACGGTGGCGACCAACGGCCCGACCCAGGGGCAGATCCCGTTCTTCGACGCGAGCGCCGCGCTGCGCTCGGACGCGAAATCGATGCCGTTCCCGATCCGTCAACCGGTCTTGCCGGAGGGTTGGGTGTCGAACTCCGGCAGCCGCGAGAACATCAGCATCGCCGGTGGCGGGCCGGTGAGCACGGTCGGCTACATCACCCCGCAGGGCACCTACATGCGGTATTCGCAGAGCAATGCCACCGAGGAAGCGCTGTCGCGGCACGTGCTCGGCTCGCGCTATCCCACCGGAACCCAGGACATCGCCGGTCAGAAGTGGGTCGTCTACACCGAGCCCACCGAGGAGTCGGCCTGGATCGCCGACCTCGGAGCGGTGCGGATCCTGATCACCGGTGCGGGCAACGAGGCAGCCTTCACCACCCTGGCGCAGGCGGTCACCGCCGCCCAGCCGCTCGCGAAGTAGGCGGTGGGATCAGCCGTCTGCGTCGAGGTCGGCGCGTGACAACGCGTCCTCGACGCGCTTGCGGGCGCCCGCCAGGTGCTGTTCGCAGCGCGCGGCCAAGGCTTCCCCGCGCTCCCACAGGGCCAGCGAGTCGTCGAGGTCGAGGCCGCCCTGTTCGAGCATCTTCACCACATTGACGAGTTCGTCGCGGGCGCGTTCGTAGCCGAAGGTCGCGATCTCGGCCAGGGTGTCGGTGTTGTCGGAACCGGCGTCGGCCACGGTCACTTCCTCTTCTCGTCGGTGGATTGCGGGGTCAGGCGCGTGGTGCCGAGCGCGGCGGCGGTGATCGCGCCGTCGCCGACGCGGATCCGCAACTGACTGCCCGCTGGTGCGTCGTCGATCTCCCGGACGACGTGGCGTTCGGGTCCGGCCACGCGCTGCACGACAGCGTAGCCACGGGCCAGGGTGGCGGCCGGGCCGACCGCGGTGAGCTTCTCGCGCAGATGCGTGGTCCTGGTCGCCTCGGTGCGCAGCGCGTGGTCGATGCAGCGGCGCGCGGCGGTGCGTAATCGTTCGACCTCGTCGTGGCGGTGACCGAGCTCGCGCAGCGGGTCGGCCAGCACCGGACGTGAGCGCAATTGCTGCAAGGCATGGGCCTCGCGTTGCACCCACCCGCGCAGCGCCGCCGCCGAGCGGGCCCGCATCTCGCGCACCCCGGCCAGTTCGGCGGCGGCGTCGGGCACGATGCGTTTGGCGGCGTCGGTGGGGGTGGCCGCGCGCAGGTCGGCGACCAGATCGAGCAGCGGGTTGTCGGGTTCGTGACCGATCGCGCTCACCACCGGGGTGCGCGCCGCCGCGACGGCCCGGCACAGGGCTTCGTCGGAGAAGGGCAGCAGGTCTTCGGTGCTGCCGCCGCCACGCGCGATCACGATGACATCCACTTCGCCGTCGAGCTCGCGTAACGCTTCCAGCATCTGCGGCACCGCGCTCGGGCCTTGCACCGCGGTATTGCGGATGACGAAACGTACTGCGGGCCAACGCTTCTGGGCGACACTGAGCACATCGCGCTCGGCCGCGCTCGCCCGCCCGGTGATGAGGCCGACCGAGGCGGGCAGGAACGGCAGCGGCCGCTTGAGCCGCGGATCGAACAGGCCCTCCGCGGTGAGCAACGCCTTCAGCCGTTCGATCCTGGCCAGCAGCTCACCGATGCCGACCGCGCGAATCTCGGTGACGCGCAATGAGATCGTGCCGCGCCCGGTGAAGAACTGCAGTTTGCCGTAGACCACCACCCGGCTGCCCTCGGTGAGCGGAACGGGCAGACGACGCAACAGATCCGGGTCGCAGGTGATCGACAGCGACATGTCGACCGAGGTGTCGCGCAGGACGAGGAACGCGGTGCGCGTACCGGGGCGCAGATTGATCTGGGTGACCTGCCCCTCCACCCAGATACTGCCGAGACGCTCGATCCACTGGGCGACCTTGATCGCCACCGAACGCACGGGATACGGCTGCTCCGCCGAATTCGCCGGTGCGGCCGCGGTGCCGGTGCCGTCCTGAGTCATATGTCAGTTCTACGGGAGGGCACCGACAAACGAAAAGGCGGCCGCGTCCCGTGGGATCGCGGCCGCCTCGGCAGTGGAGTGTCGCTACTTGGCCTGCACGGTGGCGATGCGGTTGGTGAGCATGGTGACGAAGGGCGCACGGGCGCGGGTCTGCTGCTCGAAGGCCAGCAGCTGCTCGAGCTCCTCGACGCTGAGCATGCGCAGGCGGGCGCGCAGCTGGGCCAGCGTCATCGAGGGGTAGTCGTAGCGGATGGCGACCTCGGGTGCCTCGACCTCCTCGGGCGCTTCCTCGGCGGCGGGTTCGACGGTCTCGTTCTCGGTCTCGAGCACCAGCAGCGACGCGGGCACGGCCTGACCGTTGGTCTGGGACCGGGGAGCGTCCTCGGCGAACAGGTCGAACTTGCTGGCGTGACCGTTCGTCGTCGCGGCGGGCGCGAGATCCTCGTCGAAGGTCGCCCACTCCGGCTGCTCCTGCGCGGGCGAGCCGAGCCGCTCGAACACGGCGTCACCCTTGAGCGCGAGGCTGGTGACGAACTGCTGCACGTGCATGGTCGTCTGCAACACGCGACTGATGGCGGTGATCGGGAATTGGACCGCGGCGACGGGCAGCCGCCGGGTCTCTTCTAAGGCGTATACGGCGGCGCCGGCGGCGACCCGAGCCAGAAACGGAGGTCGAAACATGATCCCAGCCTGCCCCAAAGCGGCTGTGATGCAAAGATCCCGACCACCCTGATGTGATCTATGCCCCTTCGGCCACCCCTGGCCACGCACGTAAGCTGTGCACTATGACCTCGGCAATCCCCTTGAACGTCGGTATCACGCGCTCGGCGAGCGCGGCGGATGCCGGTGCCAAGCGCGTGCTGCTGGCCGAGCCGCGCGGATACTGCGCAGGCGTCGATCGTGCTGTCGAGACGGTCGAGAAGGCTTTGGAACAGCACGGCGCGCCGATCTATGTGCGCAAGGAGATCGTGCACAACCGGCACGTGGTCGAGACCTTACGTGAGCGCGGGGTGATCTTCGTCGACGAGACCGACGAGGTGCCCGAGGGCGCGCTCGTGGTGTTCTCCGCGCACGGTGTCGCGCCGACCGTGCACGAGACCGCCGCCGAACGCAACCTGCGCACCATCGACGCCACCTGCCCGCTGGTCACCAAGGTGCACCAGGAGGCCAAGCGCTTCGCCCGCGACGACTACGACATCCTGCTGATCGGGCACGAAGGGCACGAGGAGGTCGAGGGCACCGCCGGTGAGGCGCCGCAGCACGTGCAGCTCGTCGACGGCCCCGACTCGGTTGACCGGGTGACGGTGCGCGATCCGGCGAAGGTGATCTGGCTGTCGCAGACCACGCTGTCGGTCGACGAGACGATGGAGACCGTCGAGCGGCTGCGTCAGCGGTTCCCGACCTTGCAGGACCCGCCGAGCGACGACATCTGCTACGCCACCTCCAACCGCCAGACCGCGGTGAAGGCGATGGCGCCGGAATGCGATCTGGTGATCGTCGTCGGTTCGCGCAACTCCTCGAACTCGGTGCGGTTGGTCGAGGTGGCGCTCGGGGCGGGTGCGCGGGCCGCGCATCTGATCGACTACGCCCGCGAGGTCGACCCGGCCTGGCTCGACGGCGTGCGGACCGTCGGTGTCACCTCTGGCGCGTCGGTACCCGAGATCCTCGTGACCGGTGTGCTCGACCTGCTCGCCGAGCACGGCTTCGGTGAGGTGCAGCCGGTGACCACGGCCAACGAGACGCTGGTGTTCTCCCTGCCGCGCGAGCTGCGTCCCGCGCGTCGCTGACAGACGAGAAATCCCCGCCGCTTTCCAGGATCGCGGCGGGGATTTTCGTGTGTTCAGAGGCCGTCGGGGCGTCGCCGTTCGGTGCGGGCGGAATCGGCGCGATCGCGGTAGCGCACGTTCGGCTGCGGGTGCGGCGGTGCGTCGCCGCGCCTGCGACTCGTGCGGGCCGGTTCGGGTTCGCGTGGGGCTGCCGCGCGTGGCGTACGCGGTTCGCGGGTGCGTGCGGCGGTCGGCGCGCGTTTCGGGTCGGCGCCGCGCGCGGGGCGACGCGCCGGGCTCGACATATCGACCTCGGTATCCGGGTCGTCGAGGACGCCGGTCCGGCGCGGCCGCTTGCGCGCGGCCTCGGCCAGGTTCCGGGCCGCCGGTTCGGGGCGACGGCTCGTGGTCTTGCGGGTGCTTCGACGTTCCGTCGCCGGTCGCGCCGTGGCGGGCGCGCGCTTGGCGAGGGCGATCCGGACGCCACCGATCACTGCGACCAGCAGGGTGGCCAGCGCCATCGTCGGGAAGCGTTCGACCAACGGGATGACCAGGTTCATCAGCACGTCCTTGATGGACGTGGTGCTACGGCCACCGAGCAGCTGACAGGCCACCGGAACAGCGACGAACAGCAGCAGCGGCGGCATCACCATGGTGGCGAACAGGCCACGGGCCCGCACCGCGCAGACCGCGAGCACACACCCGAGCACGTAGAACACCGAGAACGTGGTGGTCGGGAAGTCTTCGTCGCCCAGCGCGTCGATCAGGAAGCCGAGCGTCGTCGCGCCGACGGCGAGCGCGATCGCCGCCCACGCGGCGATGCCGGGCACCGAGGGCATGATCGAACGTTGCGGCGCGGGCACCCGGGGTCGCGCACGTTGGGAAGCAGCCACCCTATGACACTAACCGCATGACGACCGTGTTGCGGTCGCGGCACGGAGAACTCAGCGGCGATCCTCGGCGTCGGCGAAGGCCACCACCCGGGGCCGGGTCTCGGCGAGCCGGATTGCCGGGAGCTCCTGATCGGCGATGCCGAGATCGTGCATCCGGCGCGCGGTGACCAGCACCCGCGACTCCACCGAGCCGACGGCGGCGTTGAAAGCCGCTACGGCCTTACCGAGATTCAGGCCGAGGGTGTCGAGGTGTTCGGCGACCTTGCCGATGCGGGTGTAGAGCTCCTTGCCCAATTGCTGCACCGTTGCCATATCTCGCGAGAGGGCTTCCTGACGCCAGCTGAACGCGACCGTGCGCAGCAGGGCGATAAGTGTGGTGGGCGTCGCGAGGATCACGTTCCGGCCGAACGCGTACTCGAGCAGCTCGGCATCGGTGGTCAGGGCGGCGTCGAGGAACGGGTCGCCGGGGACGAACAGCACGACGAACTCCGGCGCCGGGTCGAAGGCCGCCCAGTACGCCTTGTCGGCCAGCTGGTCGACGTGGGCGCGCAGCTGCTTGGCGTGCCTGGTCAGTAATCGCGTGCGCTCGCCCGGATCCTCACTGGTCGCCGCGTCCAGGTAGGCGGTGAAGGGAACCTTCGCGTCGACGACGATGTGCCTGCCGCCCGCCAGCCGCACGACCAGGTCGGGTCGCACCGCGCCCCGGTCGTCGCCGCCCGCCCGGGTGACCTGGGTGTCGAAATCGCAGTGCCTTGTCATGCCCGCCAGCTCCACGACCCGTTCGAGCTGGATCTCACCCCAGCGTCCACGCACCTGTGGTGCGCGCAGCGCGGCGACGAGTTGCCCGGTCTGATCGGAGAGCCGATGCGAGGTGCGCTGCATCCCCGCGACCTGTTCGCGCAGTCCCGAATAGGCGTCGATGCGATGGTGCTCCACCTGCCGGATCTGCTGTTCGAGCGCGCCGACCGCGTCGCGCAGCGGGTCGACCAGCGCGCCGACGGCGGCCGAATGCCTGCGCGCGGCATCCTCGTTCGCCGCACGCAGCGACTGTTGGAGCAACCGCTGGTTGTCCTCGGCTGCGGCGAGCCGGGCTTCGGCGACCGCGGCGCGTTGCCCGCCGCGGGCCGCATGGCCCAACCAGCCGAGACCGAGGCCTGCGGCGAAAACCAGGACGAGCGCGACGAGCATCGAAGCGGTCATGGCGGCGATACTGCCCGAGGGCACCGACAAGTTCGCAATCCCCGGGCAACCGTGTCGGCGAAATGACACGGTTGTAGTGCGTCGATTGAATTCTGTCGGTGCACTGGCCTACGGTTCGCGGCATGCGGATCCTGCACACCTCCGATTGGCACATCGGGCGCACCTTCCACGGTGTCGACCTGCTGTCGGATCAGGCGCGCGCACTTACGGCCGTCGCCGACCTGGTCGCCGCCGAATCCGTCGACGTGGTGGTGGTTCCCGGCGACATCTACGACCGCTCCATTCCCGGGGCCGACGCGATCGCGGTGTGCAATCGCGGTTTCGAGGCGATCCGCGCCGCGGGGGCGACCATCATCGCCACCTCCGGCAACCATGATTCGCCTGCCCGGCTCGGCGCGGGCGCGAGCTTCGCGGCCGCTGGTGGGTTGCATCTGTGCACGCGGGTCGCCGATGTCGACAAACCCGTCCGTCTGGCCGACAGCCACGGTGAGGTGGTGTTCTACGGGATCCCGTACCTGGAGCCGGAGATCACCCGTGCCGAACTCGGTGTGCCGCAAGCGCGCTCGCACGAGGAGATCCTGCAGGCGGCGATGACGCGGATCAATGCCGATCTGAGGGGGCGGCCGGGGGCTCGGTCGGTGGTGCTGGCGCACGCGTTCGTCGTCGGCGGGGCGGCCACCGGGTCGGAGCGGTCGATCTCGGTCGGTGGGGTGGAGACGGTGTCGATGGCGGCCTTCGACGGCATCGACTACGTGGCGCTGGGACACCTGCATTCGCCGCAGACGCTGTCGGAGTCGGTGCGCTACAGCGGTTCTCCGCTGCCGTATTCGTTCGGCGAGAGCTCGCATCGCAAGGCGGTGTGGATCGTCGACCTGGACGAGAACGGGCTGGCCGACGTGCGCCGTCACGATCTGCCGCTGGTGCGCGGGCTCAGTAGGCTCACCGGAACACTCGAGGAACTGCTCACCGCCGACGAGCATCTCGGTGCGGTGGAGCATTATGTGTCGGCCACGCTCACCGACACCGCGCGGCCGGTCGACCCCATGCGCAAGCTGCGGGAACGTTTTCCGCATGCCGTGCACGTGGAATGGGTTCGGCTGGAAGGTAATCCGGAGTTGCGGTATCGCGAGCGAGTGCACGGCCGCCGCGACACCGAGGTGGCCGCGAGCTTCCTGTCCGATGTACGTGGGGAACCGACCGAGGGGGAATTGGCATGGGTGGAACGAGCTCTGGCCGCCGCGGTGAGCGAGCCCGATCCGCCGAGCCCGGAACCATTGACGGCGGAGCTCTCGGCGTGACCGGGGACGCCGCGTGAGACTGCACCGGCTGGAGATGACCGCGTTCGGCCCCTTCGCCGACACCACGGTCGTCGACTTCGACGAGCTCGGCGCCGACGGGCTGTTCCTGCTGCACGGGCACACCGGCGCGGGCAAGACCACGGTTCTCGACGCCATCGCCTTCGCGCTCTACGGCAAGGTGCCCGGTGCGCGCGGTGAGAGCAAACGTCTGCACTCCGACCACGCCGACCGGCTCACCCCACCACAGGTGAGCCTCGAGGCGACCCTCGGCGGTCGCAAGCTGCGACTGACGCGCGTGCCCGAGTTCGAACGACCCAAGCGCGACGGATCCGGCACCCGGGTCTCCCAGCCCAAGGCCACACTCACCTGGCTCGACGGCAGCGGCGAGAACCTCTCGCGCATCACCGACATCGGCGACGAGGTGCTGCGGCTGCTCGGCATGAGCGCCGACCAGTTCTTCCAGGTGGTGCTGCTGCCGCAGGGCGATTTCGCCCGGTTCCTGCGGGCGGAGAACGAGGATCGCGAAAAGCTGCTCGAAAAGCTTTTCGACACACAGCGTTTCGGCACAGCGGAGCGGTGGCTGGCCGACCGTAGACGCACCGCCGAAGCCGAACTCGGGGTGCTGAGACAGGGCATCGACCGGCTCATCACGAAGGTGGGAATGGCGGCCGGGTACGGCGGCGCGGAATCGGTCGGGCTGCCCGACGCGGTGAGCTGGTCACAGGATCTGCTCTCCACGGCCCGCCACGAACTGGCCGAGGCCATCGCGAATACCGAACTGCGCCAGAAGGAGTCCGACGCCGCCCGCGCCGAAGCCGACGAGCAGCGCCGCATCACCGAACTCCATGCCCGGATGCGGGCAGCCAGGTCCGAACTCGAGGCCTACACCGCTGCCGCCCCCCACCGCGCGGCCCTGGAACGCGAACTCGACCAGGCTCGTCGCGCCGAACCGGTCGTCCAGGCCATCGACGAGGCCCGGACCGTCGTCCGCGACCTGCGCCGCGCCGAAACCGCCACGCGCGCCGCCGCGACCGAACTCGCCACCCAGCTCCGCGCCGAAGCGGCTGCCGACCTACCGGGTCTCGACCTGCTGACCGTGATCACCGACGAGCCCGATGAGGCCCGACAGAACCCGCGATCGGACGCGGCGGGGGATGCGGGTACGGCTTCCGATCGTCGTCCGCGCGCTGCGGATGCGCGCTCGACGGTCGACGGGTCGGAGCAAGCTGAGGGTGTCGCCGATGGCGGCTCGAGCCATCACCTCGAGGACCCGATGGCGTCTTCGCTCGACGGTTCGCGTGGACAGGACGTGCGGTCGGTCCGGCCGCGCTCGACTGATACCGATGGAGAGGCCGACCACCGCAGCGGTGCGAACGGCGGTGGCGTGCGCGACGCGTCATCAGGGGGCGTCGCGGCTGGTCCGGTGCGGGATGTCGCGGGAGATCTCGACGGGGCTGTCAGTCGGTGGAACGCGCTGATCGGCGTTCTCGGGGCGGTCCGGGCCGAGGCGGTGACCGCGAGGCAGCTGGCGGGGGATCTCGCGGCGCACGAGGCGGAGGCCGAACGGTTGACGCGGCGGGCCGGGGAGCTGGCGCGCAGGCGCGAGGAACTGCCCGCGATGATCGCCTCGGCGCAGGAGCAGTTGCGGGAGGCGACCGATGCCGCCGCTGCGCTGCCGGGGTTGCGCAACGACCTGTCGAAATGGCAGGACTCGGCGGCCGCTGCCGTCGAATTGACCACCAAGCGACCGGCTCTGGACCGGGCGCAGGCCGAGCTCGACGAGGCACGGCGAGCCCACCTCGATGCGCGGGAGCAGGTGCTCGACCTGCGTTCGCGACGCCTGGCGGGGATGGCTGCCGAGCTCGCGGGCGCGTTGGTCGATGGCGCGCCGTGCACGGTCTGCGGTTCCGCCGAGCACCCCGAACCGGCCCGGCCGACCGACGACGCCGTGTCCAAGGACGCCGAAGACGCCGCAGTGGTCGCCGAGCAGGCCGCGGAGGCCGCACGCGACCGAGTCGCCCAGCGCATCGCCACCCTGGAACGCGAGATCGAAGCGCTCACCGCACGCGGTGGCGCCGCCGATCCCGTCACCCTCGCCGACGCCGTACGCACCGCCACCCACCGCTTCGAAGACGCCTCCGACACCGCGAACCAAGCGACCGCCCTGACCACGCGCCTCGAAACCCTTCGCAGCGAAGAGTCGGCCCTGCACGAGCAGTCCCGCGACCTGGACGCCCGCCTCGGCACCGTCACCGCCAATATCGCCACCACCCGCACCCGCCTCGACGAACTCACCGCCCGCCTGCGCACCGCGGCGGGTGCCGACACCTCAGTCGACGCCCGCGCCGCCCGCCTCGAATCCCTCATCACCGCAGCCACCGCCCTGCGCGACGCCCGAACCGCGGAATCCGCCGCCCGCACAGCCGTCACCCGCATCGCCACCCGCGTCGAAAACCTCGCGGCAGCAGCGGGATTCCTCTCACAGGATGCGTCGCCGACACCCGAGGGACCGGCCGCGAATCACTCGTCCGACACACCGGAAACCCCGCCTCGCACACCCCGAAACCCGGCTGCCCCGGTGACGCCGACGCTGTTCGACCTTTTCGACGAGGAGGACGACGAAGAAGAGCCGGCCGACGAGCCGGTCGCGCCGCGGGACGACATCGCCTTGCTCACCGCCTGTGCACAGGTCGTCGGAGCGGCTGCTCGCACAGCCCGGCAGCAGACGGCGATCGAGGCCGAACTCACCGCCGCCGACCGGGCGCGGGCACACGCCGAGGCGGTGTTGGCCGAGCCGGGGATTCAGGCAGTGGCCGAGCGTGTTCCGGGTGATCCGGTCGAATGGGAGCAGCGGTTCGCGCTGGCACAGAATGCGCTCACTTCAGCGGTCGCCGCGCAGTCGGCGGCGACCGAGCGTGTCGCCCAACTCGAACAGTTGAGTACCCAGCTCTGGGGTGAGGTGGAGCGGATCGCACCCAAACAGCGGGAATTCGACGAGCTGGCCGGGTTGGCCGAGGTGGTCGCCGGGCGCGGCGAGAACAATCGGCGAATGTCGTTGCGGTCCTATGTGCTTGCCGCGCGGCTCGAGGAAGTGGCGGTGGCGGGGTCGGTGCGGTTGCGCCGGATGTCGGGTGGCCGTTACGAATTCGTCCACTCGGACAAGGCCGGTCCGCGCGGCAGGCGCGGCGGACTCGGTCTCGACGTGCGCGACGACTACACCGGCTCCGTCCGTTCGGCGAAAACCCTCTCCGGCGGCGAAACCTTTATGGCCTCACTCGCTTTGGCGCTCGGCCTGGCCGACGTGGTCGCCACCGAAGCCGGTGGCGTCACCCTCGACACCCTGTTCATCGACGAGGGTTTCGGCAGCCTCGACGCCGACACCCTCGATGCCGTCATGGGCGTCCTCGACGAACTGCGCGCCGGCGGCCGCGTAGTCGGCGTGGTCAGCCACGTCGACGAAATGCGCCAACGCATCCCCACCCGCCTCCACGTCCTACGCGGCCGCAACGGCTCTCACCTCAAAACCACCGTCGCCTGACCTACCCGACCGCAGCCGCCTCCTTCGCGGGCGTCGGTTCGAACCCGGGCAGCCGCCCGTCGAGGTAGGGGATCATCAGCTGGATCAGTGGTCCGATGCCGAAGGCGTACACGACGGTGCCGATCCCCACGCTGCCGCCGAGCAGCCAGCCCGTGACGAGCACCGACGTTTCGATGCCGGTGCGGATCGTCCACACCGACCAGCCGGTCCGGGCGACCAGGCCAGTCATCAGTCCATCGCGCGGTCCTGGACCCATTCCGGCGCCGATGTAGAGAACCGTCGCGGCGGCATTCACCACCACCGCGACAACCATGGCGAGCACGCGCAGCCACAGTTGTTCCGCAGCCGGGATGAGCCACAGGCCGACGTCGACCGCCACCCCGATCACCACCACATTGCTGATGGTGCCGAGCCCCGGCCGCTGCCGCAGCGGGATCCAGGCGAGCAGGACGACCACGCCGGTCAGCGCGGTCACCATCCCGAAACTCAACGGCACGTGCCCGGCGACGCCCTGATGGAAGACGTCCCACGGATCGAGCCCGAGCCCGGCGCGGATCATCACCGCCATGGACGTCCCGTACAACCACAGGCCCACATACAGGGCGACCAGGCGGCGAGTAAGCATGCGCACCATCGTGCGCCCTACTGGACCCTGAATAAATAGCCAATGATGGAAAACTGGTTTGGTGCCGGGCCTCGAACCCCGGGCTACGGGTGGAAGGTCCCGCGTCGCGTCGAACGCGACACCCATCAGCTGCGCGAGCCGCACCTCACCCTTCGTGCGTGAGCAACCACCTCTTGGCCTCGAGCCCCCACCGGAACCCACCGAGCGCCCCGCCGATCCGCAGCACCCGATGACACGGCACGAACAGCGCGGCCGCATTGCGCGCGCAGGCATTGGCCGCCGCCCGGGTGGCCGCGGGCCGACCGGCCAGCCCCGCGAACTCGGTGTAGGTGACCGGCTCACCCGCGGGCACCTTGCGCAGGATTTCCCAAGCCTGCGTGAGGAATTCACCCGACTGCTGACGCACCGGCACCGCGTCGATCACGGTGAGATCGCCCGCGTGATAGTCGATGACCGCGCGGGTGACCTCGCCCAGCGAATCCCGTTGCCGCAGTTCGGCCGGTCGCAGACTCGCGTGCACGAGACCGGCCAACCCGGTCGCGTCGGCGGTCCAGCCCGAAGCCAGGACCGCGCCGTCGGCGTCGACGAGGGTGGTGAACGGTCCGATCGGGGTGCCGACCGTGGCGTAGTCGGCGTGCGTGATGGTCATGATGTCTCTTTCCGTCAGGAGTACGTGGGCAGTGGGACGGCGCCGCGCTGCACGAGCGCCGTCTTCCACAGGTGCATGGACAGGTAGGAGCGCCAGGGCGCCCAGCGTTCGGTGTCGGTGAGGTCGATGTCCGCGAGTGCGGCGCCTTGGCGGACGACCAGGTCGGTGTCGAGCAGGATGTCGGGGTCGGCGAGCGAGCGCATGGTCACGTAGTCGGCCGTCCACGGGCCGACCCCGTCGAGGGCGAGCAGGTCGCGGCGCAGGTCGTCGGCGGTGCGGCCCGAGTGCAGTACCAGTTCGCCGTCGGCGATGGCCCGCGCGGCCGACACGATCGCGGCGATCCGGCGGGCGGGCCCGGTCAACACCTCGGCACCGTGTTCGGCGATGGCCGCGGGTGTGGGGAACAGCAGCGGTACCGGGCCCTCGATCCGTTCACCGAGCGCCTCGACCAGGCGCGCGGTGTGGGTCGACGCCGCTCGCACCGAGATCTGCTGCCCGATCATGGTGCGCAGCAAGAGTTCCGGTCCGTCGAGGCAACCCGGCACGCGGATGCCCGGTGTGAACGGGCTCGTGTCGCCGATGTTCGGCGTGATTCCCAGTGCCTCGTCGATCCCCAGCGGATCGGCGTCGAGATCGAGCAGGTGTCGCACCCTGGCCACGGTCGGCGCCAGGTCGCGCATGTCCCGCAGGGCCAGTTCGGCTCGCACATGTCCCGGCCGGAAGGACAACCCGATGGTCGCGTGCCCGTGCGGCGTGCGCAGGCTGCGCGTGTACACCCCGTTCTCCCACAGCTCCATCCCCGGCACCGTGTGGGCGGACAGGAACCACGCCAGCCATCCGGTATCGAGCGGTTCGCGATACGGCAGCCGCAATGTCAGCAGGCCGGGTGTGGCGGGCGCCTCCACGTCGTTGCGTGGTGAGCGGCGCGATTCGGTGCGCATCGTGGTCGGACTCACCGCGAACACCTCGCGCACGGTGTCGTTGAACTGGCGGATGCTGGCGAAGCCGGCCGCGAACGCGATATCCGACATGGGCATGTCGGTGGTCTGGATCAGCAGCCGTGCGGTGTGCGCGCGGTGCGCCCTGGCCAGCGCGAGCGGTCCCGCGCCGAGCTCGGTGGTGAGCACCCGGGTCAATTGCCGTTGCGAATAGCCCAGTGTGGCGGCGAGTTCGGGCACACCACCCCGCTCGATCACCCCGTCGCCGATCAGGCGCATGGCGCGGGCGGCCAGGTCGGCGCGCACGTTCCACAGCGGCGAACCGGGCGCGGCATCGGGCAGACAGCGCCTGCACGCCCGATACCCCGCCTGCTGGGCCGCCGCGGCGGTGGGCAGGAACGACACATTGGTGCGCTTGGGCGTGATCGCCGGGCACGAGGGACGGCAGTAGATGCCGGTGGTGCGGACCGCGGTGAAGAACTGCCCGTCGAAACGGGAGTCGCGGGTCGACACCGCTCGGTAGCAGCGCTCGAAGTCCAAAGCCGTGATGGTCACGTTGTCCACAATGGCAGCGCACCCGGCCCGGTGCTAGCGGAAATCGGCCACCTATTCAGCAGCAGCGGTTAATGGGGTTCCGCTCGGCTTCGGCATAGCGTTCGCGCCAGTAATCGCGTTCGGACGGGACCGGGCGGTCCGGGTGGTTGCGGCGCAGATGGGCCACATACCGCTGGTAGTCCTGGCCGCCGTTGATCGCGCTGTACCACCGGGCCACCGAGCGCGCGCCCGCCCAGACGCGGTGCGCGAGGGCGCGGGCGGCCGATCCGATGGACCGCCCGCCCGCATCCCCGGCCGAACTCACGACACGTGCACCGATCCGGGCGCGGTCACCTTGCCCTCGGCGATGAGCACGTCCCACTCCTTCTGCACGTCCTTCTCCGCCTTCGTCGACACGAAACCGCTGGGGGAGAAGATCTTCGACGGCTGCTCCTCGGATTCGGAGCTGGTCACCTCACCGGTGCGGATCGCGCGCAGGCACACCAGCGCACCGACGACGGTCACGATGAGCACGAGCACAGCGAACACGATCGACAACGTGCCCTGGATGAAGGTGTTGCGGATCGCGATCTCCACCTGCTCCGGCGTCTTGGCCGTCAGACAGCCCTTGCCCGCGTCCTTGGCGGCCTGGCACAGGCTGTGCTGCTTCCAGTAACCGAGCTTGGGATCGGCGGAGAAGATCTTCTGCCAGGAGGCGGTCATGGTGACGACGAGGTCCCACACCAGCGGAATACCGGGGATCCACGCCCACTTCCACTGCCCACGTTTGACGAGGATGGTGAGCACCACCGTCAGCGCGATCGCGGCCAGCAGCTGGTTGGCGATACCGAACAGCGGATAGAGCGCGTTGATGCCGCCGAACGGATCGTTCACGCCCATCAGCAGCACACCACCCCAGCCCGCGACCACGAGCAGCGAACACACCCAGGCGCCGACCCGCCACGACGGATCACGGAACTTCTCGAAACCGCCACCGAAGTTGCCCAGCGCATCCGACACCAGGAACCGCGCGACACGAGTGCCCGCGTCGATGGTGGTGAGGATGAACAGCGCCTCGAACATGATCGCGAAGTGGTACCAGAACGCCTTCATCGATTCGCCGCCGAGGAACTTGTGGAAGACCTCGGAGATGCCGACCGCCAGCGTGGGGGCGCCGCCGGTGCGCGAGATGATCGTCTGCTCACCGACATCCGACGCCGCGTCGGCGAACAGCTCCGGCGTCGCGGGCGGACCGTCGAGACCGAGCTTGTTGGTGTAGGCGGCGGCCGTCTCCGGTGTGCCACCGGTCAGCGAGCCGGGCGCGTTCATGCCGAAGTACAGGTGCTGGTCGATGATCGAGGCCGTGATGATGGCCATCACCGCGACGAACGACTCCATCAGCATGCCGCCGTACCCGATCATCCGGGCATTGGATTCCTTGGCGAGCAGCTTCGGCGTGGTCCCCGAGGAAACCAACGCGTGGAAACCCGACAGCGCACCACAGGCGATGGTGATGAACAGGAACGGGAACAGACTGCCCGCGAACGCCGGACCGGTACCGCTGGAGGCGAATTCCGACACCGCGGGCGCCTTCAGCACCGGCATGGTGATGAGAATGCCCGCGGCGAGCAGCACGATCGTGCCGACCTTCATGAACGTCGACAGGTAGTCGCGCGGGGCGAGCAGCAACCAGACCGGCAGCACCGAGGCGAAGAAGCCGTAGGCGATCAGGCACCAGGCGATGGTGGTGCGCGACAGGGTGAACCAGTCCGCGCCCCACTCGGTTTCCGACACCCAGCCACCGCCGACGATGGCGGCAAGCAGCAGCACGATGCCGATCGCGGACACCTCGCCGACCTTGCCCGGGCGCAGATAACGCAGGTACACACCCATGAACAGCGCGATCGGGATGGTCATCGCGATGGAGAACACGCCCCACGGGCTTTCACCGAGGGCGTTCACCACGACCAGCGCGAGCACCGCGAGCAGGATCGTCATGATGGCCAGGATCGCGACGATCGCCGCGACGCCACCTACGGCACCCAGCTCGTCGCGCGCCATCTGGCCGAGGCTGCGACCACGCCTTCGGGTCGAGGCCCACAGCACCAGGTAGTCCTGCACCGCACCGGCGAACACCACGCCGACGACGATCCAGATGGTGCCCGGCAGATAACCCATCTGAGCTGCGAGAACCGGACCGACGAGGGGACCGGCACCGGCGATGGCGGCGAAGTGGTGACCGTAGAGCACCCGCCGGTCCATCGGCATGAAGTCTTTGCCGTTGTCGTAGATCTCGGCCGGGGTGGCCACGTCGTCGCGCGGCTTGGTCACCTTCCATTCGATGAACCGGGCATAGAATCGGTACGCGATGACGTAGGTGCACACCGCCGCGATCACGATCCACACCGCGTTCACGGATTCTCCGCGCGCTGTCGCGAGATAGGTCCACGCGCCGGCGCCGAGCACGCCGATCCCCGCGAACACAGCCTTCTTGGCGGGCGTGATCGGCGTGCGATCGACGACACCGACCGGAGGCAAGTCCGGTTCGGTCCGCAGATATTCGATGGTCGTCGCCATTGACTCAACTCCTGTACAACGCGCAGAGCCTCGGGTGAAGCATCGACAACGTAGCCGATGTGCTCTGCGCGCCGGACAGGATCACACGCCGTCGCACCCAAGATGAAATTTTGTTCAGTGTTGGTTGGAGCGCTGGCGCGCTCGAGTCGGCGGCCCCGCAAGTCGCGCGGGGTAGGGAGCGGATCTACTCACCGTTGTAGGTGCCGAAGCTCCAGAGGTTGCCTTCAGGGTCTTGGGCGCTGAAGCCTCGGGAGCCGTAGTCCTCGTCGCGGAGTTCGCGGATGATGGTCGCCCCCGCGGCGGTGGCGCGGGTGTGGAGGGCGTCGGGGTTGTCGGTGACGAGGTAGATGTTGGCGACGCCGGGTGGTCGGGTGCAGAAGGGGGAGTCGTCGTCGCGGCCGGTGGAGCCGAACATGATGCCGCCGCCTTCGGACCAGCGCAGTTCGCCGTGTTCGACGATCGACGGGTCGTCGTCGCGGGCGTAGACGGCGGTCGCCTCGAAACCGAAGGCGGTGGTGAGAAATTCGATCATGGCGCGGGCGTCGGTGAAGGCCAGGCACGGCCAGACCGCGCCGCGGGTGTCGGTGGAAGTAGTCATGTCCTCAGCCTCGCGCCTTGGCCGCCCCCGGGTCTTGGACGGATGGAATCTCCTCGGCCAGCCATGCTGTCGGCGCCACGCCCGCCAGTTCGGCGAAGTCGCGATTCAGGTGCGCCTGGTCGTAGTAGCCGCAGGTGGCCGCGATCTGGGCGATCGAGACATACGACGGCGTGTTGGCGAGCATGCGGCGGGCGCGTTCGAATCGGATGATCCGCGCGGCCAGTTTGGGGCTCGCACCGAATTCGGCGGTGAACTTGCGGGTGAGGTGTTGTCTGCTCCAGCCGATGCGTTCGGCGAGGGGATTGATCGGGCAGGTGCCGCCCGTGCCGACGAGAGTGCGCCAAGCCCAGGACAATTCGGGGCCGGGGACCGATTCGGTGCGGGCCGCTGCTGTGAGCGCCCGGTCACAGGCGGCGAACCTGCTCGGCCAATCATCTTGCGCGTGCACAGCATCGGCGAGCTGATCGCCCAAAGACCTTCGCGCTTGTGAACATTCGATCGTCACATCCCACATCTCGCTCGCGGGCATCCCGAACAGCACACGACTGCCGAGCGGGGTGAGCTCTATGGCCACACCTTCCTGGAAACCGGTGTGCGCGATCATCGCCGGGGCGGCTTGTAGTCCGCTCAGCACACAGCGGTAGCTGCCGGGTGGTTGACGCCGATCGGTCTGCTCGACGACGTCGATCGGCGGGCCTGCTGCCACGATGAACGTCATGTGCCGCGAGGGCAGACCACGGTGCAATCCCGGTGCGTAGCCCGTCATGCGATAGCCCACGTACCGGTCGATGAACGCGGCGAGAACCGGCGCGGGGGCTGCGGTCACCACCTCCGTGGTCGCCTCCATAGTCGTCACGCTACGCCGGGGCTGAAGTGGCTCGCCAGAACGATCGATGTCGGCATCGCACCGATGGCACCCGCGATCTCGAGTTCACCTCGGCGAGCCGCATCTGCCGCCGCCAACGGACGAGGACCTGCTCGGGCCGTGCGTCCACAGGCGGCGAAGGTGGGATGCGGGGCGCCTGCGCTTCGCCTCGCGGAGTGTGTTGTTGAGCACGCGTCTGAGCGCTCTGGGTGGGGTAACCGAATCGAGAAGGTGCTCTCCATATCTCGGCGTGTGCGGTGAGATATCGCACTCGGTGATTCCGGGCGTGTGGAAACACGAGGTCAGCCGGTTAATCTTGCGCCTTCGTCCAATTCTGTAGGAGGTGTCATGCGGCGGGTTCAGTACGAGCGCAGCAATGGTCCGGGGGTGCTCGAGGTCGTCGCGGCCGAGGTGCCGGTGCCCGGTGCCGGTGAGCTGCTGGTCCGAGTGGAGGCGATCGGGGTCACCCTGTCGGCGATCCGGCGCATCAGCGAGGCACAGCCGTTGCGGGCCGAAGTGGCCGGTGAGGTCGTCGCCGTCGGTGACGGGGTCGACGGGTACAGCGCCGGCTATCGCGTGGTCGGTGTCTGTGACGCCGACGCCTACGCCGAATACGTGCTGCTCTCGGTCGACCAGGCCTCCGCGATTCCCGACGGCGCCTCCGCCGTCGACGCCGTCGCCCTGATGCGCAGCGGGCTCGTCGCCCTCGGCGCGCTCGACACCGTCGCCCCGCGCGAAGGCGAGACCGCACTGGTCACCGCCGCCGCGGGTGGCGTCGGCCACCTCGCGGTGCAGCTGGCCCGCGTGCGCGGCGCGAGCTGGGTGGTCGCCGCGGTCTCCGACGAGAGCAAAGCAGGGTTCGTCCGTGAACTCGGCGCCGACGAGGTGTACACCTACGACCAGCTGCACTGCGGCAAGCAGGCCGACTACGCCCTCGACGGTGTCGGCGGCAGCGACCTCGGCAACACCCTCACCGGCCTCGCCGACGGCGGCCGCGCCGTCACCTACGGCAGCAGCGGCGCGATCGACACCGAGGACCTGCTCGCGAGCGGCAAGACCCTTACCGGTTTCCGCATCGGCCGCCTCGCCCAGCGCGACCCCGCCCGCTACGAGGACCTGCGCCAGGAGGTCTGGCAGCACTACGCGTCGGGTCTGCTGCGCCCCGTCGTGCACGCCGAGTTCGCGCTCGACGACGCGGCCGCCGCCCACGCCGTCATCGAGCAGCGCACCAACCTGGGCAAGGTCGTCCTCGTCCCCTGAGCTGGTCGCTGTTCCGCCTCCCCGCGACTCTGGCCTGATTCAGGTGCGTGGAGATTGTCATCGGCGGCGTACCCGACGAGTTACCCATGTTCGTGCGAGACAAGGTCTGCCGGGGCGGGGTCGCGGCGTAGGGGCAGACCCGTAGACTCTGATCCTTGTGAGCCTCACCCTCGGAATCGTCGGCCTGCCCAATGTCGGAAAGTCGACCCTGTTCAACGCGCTGACCAAGAACGACGTGCTGGCCGCGAACTACCCGTTCGCGACCATCGAACCCAACGTCGGCGTGGTCCCGTTGCCGGACAAGCGGCTCGACAAACTCGCCGAGATCTTCGGCTCCGAGCGGATCGTGCCCGCCGTCGTGTCGTTCGTCGACATCGCGGGCATCGTGAAGGGCGCCTCCGAAGGCGCGGGCCTGGGCAACAAGTTCCTCGCCAACATCCGTGAGGCCGACGCCATCTGCCAGGTGGTCCGCGTATTCGCCGACGACGACGTGATCCACGTCGACGGCCGGGTCGACGCCGCCGCCGACATCGAGGTCATCGAGACCGAGCTCATCCTCGCCGACCTGCAGACCCTCGAGAAGGCCATCCCGCGCCTCGAGAAGGAAGCCCGCGTCAAGAAGGACCGCAAGCCCCTGCTCGACGCCGCCAAGGTCGCCGAGGGTTTCCTCAACGAGGGCACCACCCTGTTCGCGGCGGGCAAGAAGATCGACGCCGAGTTGCTGCGTGAGCTGTCGCTGCTCACGATCAAGCCCTTCCTCTACGTCTTCAACGCCGACGAATCCGTCCTCACCGACGAGGCCAAGGTCGCCGAACTGAAGGCCGCCGTCGCCCCCGCCGACGCCGTCTTCCTCGACGCCAAGGTCGAAGCCGAACTCCTCGAACTCGACGACGAATCCGCCCTCGAGCTCCTCGAATCCATCGGCCAGACCGAACCCGGCCTGCACGCCCTCGCCCGCGCCGGCTTCCACACCCTCGGCCTGCAGACCTACCTCACCGCAGGCCCCAAGGAAGCCCGAGCCTGGACCATCCACCAGGGCGACACGGCCCCCAAGGCCGCAGGCGTCATCCACACCGACTTCGAACGCGGCTTCATCAAAGCCGAGATCGTCGCCTTCGACGACCTGGTCGAAGCCGGCTCCATGGCCGCCGCCAAAGCCGCGGGCAAGGTCCGCATGGAAGGCAAGGACTACATCATGGCCGACGGCGACGTCGTCGAATTCCGCTTTAATGTGTAGTTCGTTGCACATGGGCTGACTGAAAGAGCCAGGAGCAAAGGAGGCCGGCGTCGGTCGTCGACGCCGGCCTCGGATAGATGCGCGGAATCAGCGTGCGTTTACGCGCGTCTTCTCGCTCGGGTTCGCCCGATGCCGACGCTGCGCCACCAGAACCACGGCCGCCGCCGCGCTTGTGAAGACGGCGCTGCACAGCCATGCCGTGGCGGGACGGGTGGTGCGGTCGACGACGAGGCCGGCGGTGATCGGGCCGAGAACCGCGCCGACATTGAATGCGGTGGTCGCCAGGGCGCCTGCGATGCGCGGCGCGGTGGGGGCGGCGATTCGCACGATCGTGGCGATCAGTGTCGACCCCACGCCGAACGCGACCGTGCCGGTCACCACTGCCATGATCAGCACCCCGATCAGCAGGTGCGCGGTGAGTGCGGCCAGTAGCCAGACCGCGAGGAGCGCAATGGTTCCGGCGGTGATGATCCGGTGGCGATGGGTGTCGCTGTAGCGGCCGGTGATCGTGACGCCGACGGACGAACCGAGGCCGAACAAGGCGAGCGCGAGGGGGACCCACCGGCCGTTCGCGGCGGCGGCGTTCGTGATGGTGCCTAGGTAGGTGAACCCGGCGAAAGTCGCTGCGTTGACGAGGATTCCAGCCGCGACAGCTACCTGGACCTCTGGCAGCCGCACGACCGACCATTCATGACGCAACGACAGCGCCTGCGGGTCCGGCCGCTCGTCGCGACCGAACATGAACCACACCGGAACCAGCGCGGCCGCACTGATCACGGCAACGGCCCAGAAAGTCGACCGCCAGCCCCATGCCTGCCCGAGCAGGGTGCCCGTGGGCACACCGGCGATGCAGGCGACCGTCACTCCTGAGATCACCACAGATGTCGCTCGGCCGACCGACGCCGGGCCGACCAAGCGCGGCAACGCGGCCAGGGTGACCGCGAGGAACCCGGCGTTGGCGACGGCGGCGACCACCCGCGTCACCAGCAGGACCCCGAACCCGGTCGCGACCGCACCCACCACGTGGGCGGCGCAGAACAGCGCCAGGAACGCGGTGACCGAATACCTGACCGGCAACCGGCCCGCCGCCGTCGCCATCAACGGTGCACCCAGCACCATGCCTGTCGCGAACAGCGAGGTCAGCAGACCCGCGGCGCCGAGGGAGATTCCCACGTCACCCGCTATCTGCTCGAGCAATCCCGACACCATGAATTCGGATGTGCCCTGCGCGAACACCGCGACAGCCAGCACGAAAACCACAACGGGCATAAGAGAAGACTCCCCGGAAACAAGGGCGCCACCATCACCACGACGGCACCCGGGATGAGTGCGGAAGCGGGTGATCGGTCACCCGTCCGCGAAAAGCGACATCATCCGGCGTCGCGAGATGGGCGAATACCGCCGGGCGCACGGCGACCAGCGGGAACCACACTCACAACGCCGCCCGGCGCAGGCCGAGCGGCTACCGTCTCGACGCCTCCGGGGAATTCACGCCGCCACCTTAACAACCGGCGAGCCGACCTGCCGAAGACGACGTCGAGGAATTCCGTTTCGACGTCCAGCGTTGACAGGCGCTGTGGAATCCGAACGTTTACCTCGTTACCGCCTGCTGACCGGCCCCGACGACTCGAGCTTCTGCCGACGGGTCAGTGAAGCACTGGATATGGGCTATGAGTTGCACGGTGGCCCGGCCGCGACTCATGACGGCGAGCGCGTCGTCGTGGCTCAAGCTGTCATCTGGACGCGCGACGAGCCGACGCCTGGCGCGTGACTGCCAGGGCACCATATGGCCGAGATGCGTCGGAAGCGTGTGGGGTGAGGCGGTCGAGTTCGGTGAAGCCTGCGGAGGTGAGGACTTCGGCGAAGGTGTCGACGGGCCAGCGGTAGGCGGTGGTCACCTTGTGCGGAAACGGTTCGACAGCGGTTTCGTCGGTGAAGAAGCCGACGACGAGCCGACCCCCGGGGCGAAGAACTCGCCGGAATTCGGCCAGCACGCCAGGGAATTCGTCCGGCGGCAGGTGGATGAGGGAGAACCAGGAGAGCAGGCCCGCGACGGATTCGTCCGGTGCGTCCACGGCGCGGATCGAGCCGACCTCGAACGGAATCCCGGGGTAGGTCGCGCGGGCGTGCTCGATGAATTCGGGGACCATGTCGAGGCCTTCGGCCGCGATACCCGCCTCGGTGAGGATGTGTGTGAAATGCCCCGGCCCGCAGCCGAGGTCGAGGACAGGACCCTCGGTGAGGTGGCGGAGGACGAAAGCGGAGTCCTCGGGATCGACGGCGGCGGGAAAGCCGCAGACCTCGATGTAGAGCTCGTGCAAGTCGCTGTAGGCCGCGCGGACGGTGTCATCAATCACGATGCGACCGTATCAACGCGAAACAGGGCGGTCGGTCTGTTGTTCGTTTGTGCGGAGGGGGACAGGGTAAGGCGGGAAGCGAGGAACCGACAAGCCAGACGAAGGGACCCGACCATGCCGATCAGGCCTGTCCGCCGCATTGCCCGCACACTGCTGGGGACGACGTTCATCGCCACCGGAGTGAACGGTTTGATGAATCCGAAGCCGCGTGCCGAGGCGGCCGCCGCCCTTGCCGACAAGGGGCGCGACAGCCTGCCCGACGCGCTGGCCGCCAAGGTCCCCGACGACCCCGGCAAGATGGTGCAGATCAACGCGATGGTGCAGGTGGCCGGTGGTCTGCTGCTGGCGAGCGGTCGCGCACCCCGCCCCGCCGCCTTCCTGCTCGCCGCGACCGTCGTCCCGGGCACCGTCACCGAACAGGACTTCTGGTCCGAATCCGACCCCGATCGCAAGGCCGTGAAGCGGGCGGGGTTCCTGAAGGATCTCGGCCTGCTCGGCGGCCTGATGATCGCGGCGGCCGACACCGAGGGCAAGCCGTCGCTGGGCTGGCGGGGTCGCCGTGCCGCCCACAAGCTGATGGATCGCAGCCCGAGCCTGGCCGAGCAGGTGCGCGACGAAGGAGTGGTTGTCCTCGACGCCGCCAAGACGCGCGGGTCGCAGCTTGCCGAGGTCGCCAAGGAACGTGGCCCCCAGCTGGCGGAGCTGGCTCGCGCCCGCAGCGAGCAATTGGCCGAGCTGGCCAGGGAACGCGGCCCGCAGATCGCCGAAGCCGCCCGTGAACGCGGCGCGCACATCGCCGAGGTGGCGCGCGACCGTGGGCCCGAGGTTGCCGACGAGGCGCGCGGTCGCAGCTCGCATCTGGTCGAGGTCGCCAAGGAGCGCGGGGCGCAGCTGGCGGAGATCGCCAGGGAGCGTGGTTCGCAGGCGGCCGAGGTCGCGCGGGAACGCGGTTCGGAGGCGGCCGAGGTCGCGCGGGAACGTGGTGAGGAAGCCAAGATTCGCGGCAAGTACGCCGCCGAGCTGGCCCGCGAACGCGGTTCGGAACTGACCAACGGCAAGCACCGCCGGCTCCCCGCCGCAGCGGCCGACCTCGCCGACCTCGTCGAAAAGACCACGTCCACAACGGCATCCGCGGTCCGTCAGCGTTCGGCTCGCCGATAGCCGAGAGATCGACGCACCCGAAAGTCCGACTGCCGGATCACGAATAGGCGCAACCGCCGCACCGCCACAGCCGGTGCGGCGGTTGCCGTATCGGGCTGCCCTTGGGACTCCCCACAAGGATCTGCCCCGATATCCGTGGTCTGTCAGACCCGCCCCGCATGACGGAGGATGGGAACTCGCGCGGGAGATCGGGTAATCCCGGCGAATCGGGTTTGATGCCGCGCTCAGGCGTGAATACTGGGCTTTCGCAGTTGTTTTCGGAGAGTGGGATTCATCAGATGTTGTCCGGTCGTGAAACGTCCAAGCCGTATGCCGTTCGAGTCGCGTTGGTCGCGGCGGCGGTGACGATCGGGGTGCTCGGTTCGGCGGGCCAGGCGGCCGCGCTACCGGGCTCGGGTTCGGCGAGCGGGTCGGCCGATCTGGCGACCGGGTCGGCCACCGGTTCGGCGAACCTGGCGACGGGTTCGGCGGCGGGCTCCTCGGATACCGGTGCCGCGGGCGGCTATTTCGCCTGGCAGTCGTCGCAGTTCCTGAACAACACCCTGCGGTTCCTGCTGTCGCTGCCGCAGGGAAATCTGCGGTAGGCCACTTACTTCCAGGCGTTTTCCCAGCGCTCGGCGGCCCAGTCGCGCACATCGGGGCTCACCAGGATCGCGGGTAGCAGCAGGGCGAAACCGATGGCGAGCACCGCGAGTCGCACCCACACGCTGAGTTCGGCGAGCGCGCGCAACAACGCGGGCAGCACACACAGTGCCGCGAGGACGACCAGGATGATCGCGGCGAGGTTGCGGCCGGGGCCGGCGATCAATGCCGCGCAGATACCGAAGCACAGTCCGAGTACCAGCCCGACGACGCCGACGAAGTAGTTGTCCCAGGCCAACCAGCCTGGGCGCGCTGTCCGTTGCGTGGCCACGGCCGCAGCTTAACTCGAGCAGCTACTGGTTTGCGGCGTCTCGGACGGAGCCGTCGAGAAGCGGGCAGAAGGTGACGAGCGACCATTCCCGCCGGGGCACGATCGAGTCGTGCACCTGCATGGTCATCGCTACGGCCGCGCCCGTGTCGGGGTGCCGGAACCGCTGCACGGGCCGGTCGAGGTGGGAGGGCACGTCGGGCTCGGTGGTCCAGAACCGTTCCCATTCCTCGGCGACCGCGCAGGCCGCGAAGAGCCGGTCGATCCGCTCCTTGGGCACGACGCCGGGACTCATCACCCGGAATCCGTAGACGCACAGGTGAACCTGCTTGTCCCAGTCGAGCATCACCTCGCGGGAGCGCGGGTCGAGCAGCATCCATTCCAGCAGCGTGGTGCTGGTGTCGAGGCCGGGAAAGTACCGTGTCCAGGCCGAATTCGTGGCGACCACATCGTAGGTCGTGTACATCTGCAGGCTGGCTGGATACGAGATCGAGTTGAGCAGCACGAGATCGGCGGTGGGGATGTCGCTCGGGATGTCGGCCGCCGGGCTGCCGTAGCGGTCGGCCAGCGACAGCGACACCAGGTGATCGCGGAAAAGGGCGGGCACGTCGAGTGCGTCGAACAGCGCGGTGAGCGCCTCGAGGGTCGGTGTGCGCGAACCCTGTTCGATCTTCTGGATCAGGGCGGGGGAGATGCCCGCCCGCGCGCTGAGTGCGACGCGGGTGAGGCCTGCCGCCTCGCGACGTTCGCGCAGGTACCTGGCGATCGCCAGGTGCGAGTCTTCCACGTCGCGGTCCTCTTTCCTGCGGTGGGACAAACTGGGACAGTCGTCTAGCTTGACCGACCGTACGGCGTTCGCGAAAATTCTTACAGCCGGGCGGGGCAGCGCCGGGCTGTCCATCAGTAGTTCCGGAGCGGAACGGTCGCCGGAGGGGACGGCACGCGTGGTTGTCGCGCGCCGAGAGCGCCGTCGCCTGTCGAGGCGTCGATACCCGGGTGGCGCAGGGGTCCACCCGGTGATCACGATCCGCGTCCGCTCCGGGGCCACGCTGTGAGATTCTTCCGTAGACAGGGAACCGTCGGCCCTCGCGATTCGTCTAATGAAGCAGAGACCGATGAAAGCGGGGGGCGATGACGCAGCTGCAGACCGGGCGGACCGGGCGTGGTTCCAGATGGATCCTAGGTATTTCCGGGGTGCTCGCGGCCACGGCGGTGCTGGTCGCCGGGCTGGTGTGGTGGCAGCACGACTGGGGTGAGCCGTTCCCGGCCCTCGACAGCGAACACCTCGACGAACAGCAGATCGCACTGGTTGACGTGTTGCGCCGCGAATACGAGAAGCCAGGTGACGGACCCAAGTACGCCGAGGGCGTGAAGGAGGCGTGGTGCGCCGACTTCGTCAGCTGGACCATGCGCGAGGCGGGCAGGCCACTGAGCAACCCGAACTCCGGTTCCTGGCGCATCCCCGGGGTGTACACGCTGCAGGAGTACTACGAGACCGTCGGCCGGTTCACCCGTCCCGACGTGGGTTACCGGCCGCGCACCGGCGACGTGGTGCTCTACGGTCCCGACAGCCCGCTGGGTCAGCACACCAACATCGTGTTGAAGGCCGAGGGTGACACGATCACCACCATCGGCGGTAACGAGATGGGCACCATCCGGATCCGCACTATCGAGGTGAGCGAAACGCCCGACCTCGTGGGGTACGGAAGATTCTGAAAGTTACTGTCGCGCAAGGTAACCGACCCCACCGACGCGGCACGACCGGGCCGGTGCACGTACGATGGTTCACGCGGCGCCCGGCAGCGCCGCAGCCGACCCCTCCGTCCTGCTTCCCCCTCATCGGCAGGACGGGGGAGTTGCGCCGACACCTGGCCGCGCACTCCGATCCCGTACCGTGTTCGATGTGCGTGTGAAGGTGACCGGAGAAGCACGTCGTGACCCGAAGCGGATCGAGTACGCCGATTTCGGCGAGCGATTCGTCAGGTACGCGGTGACCGAGGACCGGATCGCCGCCGCCGTCGCGGGCATGACCGGGCGTGGTGTGCAGATCGGTCCGTTCTCCCTCGGCCCGGCGGGATTGGCCGGTTTCGCCGCCGAAGGCACCCTCGGTACCCCGGTGGTCACCCGCAATCCCGGCGACGCGCTCACCTTCGGCGTGAAGGTCCCCCTGAAACTCGCGGTGAACCTGATTCTCGGTGGCCGCAAACTCGGCGTGGCCGCCCTCGTCGAGATCGCCCTCACCCTGCACGCCCGCACCGCCGCACCACTGCTCCTCGTCATGGATGTCGGCACGGTGACGGCCAAGGACGTGAGTTTCACCCTGCGTGCCGAGGCCATCGACACCGCCTGGGAAATGCTGCTCGACCCCATCGCGGGCCTCGTTCAGCGCGAGGTCGCGGGCCGGGTCAACGCCATCATCAGCGATCCCAAGGCGCGAGCCGAGCGCGTGTTCGACATCGAGGCGATTCTCGACGGTTACCGCTCCCCGCACCGCAACGACACCGTGTTCGACTGGATCGACCACCGCGAATTCGGGCTGCGCTTCTTCACCCAGATCGTCACCCGCGACCGCGTGCACAGCGTGGTCGCTCAGATGGCGGGCGGGGAGATCGCGATCGGACCGCTGTCGGAGGGCCCGCGCGGCGCGGCGACGGTGACCGTGCGTGGCGCGATCGAGCAGCCGCGCGTGGTCGAGCGCGGTGCGGCGGTGCCCGGCGAGCTCCGGGTGTTCGACATGACCCTGCCGGTCGGCCTCGACATCACCGTCGACGTGCTCAAGGCCAACCACTACCGCGCCGACCTCGAGATCCCCCTGGTCCTCACGGCGCGCGCCGCCGAACCGCTGCAGATCGTGATCGAGGTGCCGCCGCCCGCCATCGAGGACATCTCGATGGAATTCACCGCGAAGGGTTTGCGCGCCGCGACGCTCGCCCGGCTGGCAGGTATCAAGAAACAGGTGATGGCACAGGTCGTCGCGGTGGTGAGTACCGAGCTCGCCGACCCGACGGGCCGGACCATCGACGTCGGCGCCGCCATCGACGGCGCTACCTGAGCTGTGACCGATGGTGCTGCTGTGATTACTGGGTCTAGCGGTGCTGGTGTTAGCTGTGGTGAAATGAGTCGCACGTTCTAGGCTCCCGGCGCGTACGGGGTTGACGCGCCGGGCTCGCTTGCCGGTTGTGGTCGGGTTGCGCGAAGGAGTCCTGTCATGCGTTCTGTTCCGGTCACCCGGCGTGAATTCTTCGGATTCGCCGCCGCCGCGACAACTCTCGGCCTCGGACTGGTTGCCACACCTGCCGCGGCACAGTCCTACGGCACCCTGGTCGACTACGCGGCAGGCGTCCCCTCGGCCGCGGCGATCAAGGCCGCGGGCCACATCGGTGTGATCCGCTACGTCTCCGACCGCAGGCCGGGTGCGGAGTGGATGGAAGGCAAACCGCTGCTGCCCGGCGAAGTGGAAGACCTGTGGGCGCACGGGTTGTCGATCGTGTCGAACTACCAGTTCGGCAAGGGCCCGACCGCCGATTGGCGCGGTGGTCTCGAAGCGGGCAAGCAACATGCCGAGCGCGGGTGGGAACTGCACACCGCCGCAGGCGGACCCGACACCGCCCCGATCTACGCCTCGATCGACGACAACCCCTCCGAGCAGGAGTTCGACGAGATGATCGCGCCCTACATCGCGGGCTGGCAGTCGGTGCTCGGCCCCGACCTCGTCGGCATCTACGCCAACACGCCGACCATCGACCGCGCCCTCGCCGCAGGCCTCGGATCCTGGTTCTGGCAGCACAATTGGGGCACCCCGAGAGGTTTCGTGCACGACAACGCCCACCTGCACCAGTTCGAGATCGACAAGCGCGCCATCGACGGCGTCGGCGTCGACGTGAACACCGTGCTGGCCTCGGACTACGGCCAGTGGTGACCCCCTGAGACAACTCGAGCCCGGCACCGTTCGCGAGAACGGGACCGGGCTCGAGCTCTGCCTACCTACACGGTGAAGAACCCGAGGGTCGGCATGAAGTTGCAGGTGCGTGGGGCGGCGCCCTCGGCGGCGGTGGTCAGCGACCCGGAGATCACCGCGACCACCCGGCCGTGGCCGGTGTTGGCGATGGTCGACAGCGTGGCGGGCCCGCCGGGGTTGATCTTCGCCTCGTCGGTGAGCGTCTGCACGCCCGACTGACGGGTGTCGAGATTGAGCCACTGCACCGTCATCGGCGGGTTCTGTTCGGCGGTCGGCGCCTTGGTGCCGAGCGCGGTGAACACGAAACCGGCTTGGCCGGCGGCGGGGCCGGGCGGAGGCAGCTGCGCCGGACCGGGGACCGCGAGCGCGGTGCCGACCGAGTCGGCGCCGTCGCCGATGCACGCCTTGCCGATGGTCGGGTACAGGAACTGCGCGATGACCGGGCCGTTCTCGGGGATGTCGGGGCCGCCGCCGCCGCTGCCGTCGAGGAAGGTGATGATCCGCTCCAGCGTCGCCTTGATGGCGGGCGGCAGATTCATGGTCGCCAGCAGGACCCGCGCCTGATCGAGCAGGGCGGTCTGCGGGCTCGCGACATCGGCGGGACCGGCGATCAGGCCGGTCACAGCGGGCGCGAAAGCGGCGAGCGCGTCGACCGGGACGCCCTCGGGCACCATCGGCACGCTGACCGGGGCCGCCTGCGCGGCGGGCGCGGCCGTTGTCGACGCGGGCACGGCGAGCATGGCGCCTGCCGCGAGGGCGAGAGCGGTCGTTGCGATCCGCGATGCTCGGCTACGAAGCACTTGTCCAGCCGTCCTTACCTCGGTGTTGCGATGGGCGAGGGTTGTCGGTCCCCATGACGGGGTCACTCTAAGGACAACGCTGCCGTGTTGTACAGCCGCCGGGCCAGTGAAGACATCCCGGCCGAAAATACTCTGCATCGAAGCTAGCCCTGTGAAGTGTTGCACGTGGGGACGTTGATGCAACTGTGACCAGCGGTGTCGCGTCAAGGGGAGAATCGACGCCCGCCAGGGCCGAAAACCCGCGGCGCCAGCCGCCAAACTATTGTGATCTGGCACCGCGTACGCGCCATTTCATACGACCGAAAGCACGGCCTTGAACCGACACCTCCGATGGGCTCTCGCGCTGCTCGGACTGTCCGTGCTCGCCCGGCTGGCCTGGATGCTGTTCGCGCCCAACGGGCTCAACGTCGTCGACCTGCACGTGTACGTCGATGGTTCGGCCTCGCTGCTCACCGATCGTCTCTACGACTTCACCTACGCGGAGAAGACACCCGACTTCCCGCTGCCGTTCACGTATCCACCGTTCGCCGCGCTGGTCTTCTTTCCCCTGCACTACCTGCCGTTCCCGGTGGTCGCGGTCGGCTGGATGCTGGCGACCGTCGCCGCGCTCTACGGCGTGATCGCGATCGGTTTCGAACTGCTGCTCGGTAGGAAGACGGCGCGGGAAACGAAGTGGGTCACCGCCGCGGTCGGCTGGACCGCGCTCGGTGTGTGGCTGGAGCCGGTGCGCACGACCATCGATTACGGCCAGGTGAATGTGTTCCTGGTGTTCGGCGCGATGCTCGCGGTGCGCAGCTCGCGGTGGTGGGTCTCCGGTGGGCTCGTCGGTGTGATCGCGGGGATCAAACTGACGCCCGCGATCACCGGCCTCTATTTCGTGGCGCGGCGTCGGTGGGCGACGGTGGTGTGGTCGGCGGCGGCGTTCGGCCTGACGGTCGCTGTGAGTTTTCTCATCAATGCGCACGAGGCGAAGCGCTATTTCGGCACGCTCCTCGGTGACGCAGACCGGATCGGCCCGGTGGGTTCGGTGTGGAATCAGTCGTTGCGTGGCGCGTTGAGCCGCATCCTCGGCTACGACGTGGGTTCGGGTCCGTGGTGGATCGCGGGCGTGCTCGTCACCGCCGTGCTGGCGTTCCTGGCGTGGCGCACCCTCGGCCCCGACGACCGGCTCGGCACCCTGGTGCTCGTGCAGCTGTTCGGCCTGATGATCTCGCCGATCTCCTGGTCGCACCACTGGGTGTGGCTGATCCCCACTGTGTTGTGGCTGCTCTACGGCCCGCTGAAGGCCGAGCGGATGGCGCGCGCGCTCGCCGCGTTCTGGGTGCTGACGATGCTGGTCGGCGTGCCGTGGGTGCTGTCTTTCGCGCAGCCGACGATCTGGGAGATCTCGCGTCCGTGGGTGCTGGCCTGGCTCGGCGCGGTGGATGTGATCGGGGTGTTCGTGCTCCTCGGCTGGCTGGTGTGGCACGGGCGCGACACCCTCGCCGCGCAGGTGCGCGGCCGTCGCGCGGTGGAGGTCGCGGCGGGCTGACTCAGCCCGCGACGATGTCGTCGATCACGTGCGCCATCGCCGTGTCCTGCCCGGTGAGCCCACCCGCCGAATGCGTGCTGAGCGTGAAACGGATTGTGCGCCAACGGATATCGATGTCGGGATGATGATCGGCCTGCTCGGCGGCGGTGGCGACCTTGCGGACGAGTTCGATGCCGTCGAGGAAACTCGGGGCTTTCACCGTCCGGGTGATGGCGTCGCCTTCGCGCGACCAGTCCGGCAGCGTGGCCAGGGCGATGGTGATCTCGGGGTCGGAGAGCAGCGAATTACCCATAACTGCAGTTCTACGCCTCATCCGGGCAGGGCGCATCGCCCGTCGTCGGATGCTCAGGCGGCGCGCGCCTGTTTGAGGGCCTTTTTGAGATCTTTACCGCTCAGACCGGCGGCTTCGGCCTTCTTCATACGCATGATGACGACGGGGCATTTGAAGCAGCGCGTCTTCTTCCGGCAGCACTTTTTCTTCGGCTTGAGGCTGGAAACCTTCTTCGCCTTTACCTTGCCCACGCGGGTTAGCTTACCCTAAGTACAAAGGCTGACACGTGCCCGCCACTTCGGTACCGGTAGTCTGGAACAGGCCGCGAGCAAGATTCATGCGTGCCAAATACATCAACAGCAGGAGGATCCAGGCGTGTCGTCTACACGCGATTTCCGCAACGTCGCCATCGTGGCCCACGTCGACCACGGCAAGACGACCCTGGTCGACGCCATGCTTCGTCAGTCGGGCGCGTTCGCTGAGCGAGCCGAACTGGTCGACCGAGTCATGGACTCCGGTGACCTCGAGCGCGAGAAGGGCATCACCATTCTCGCGAAGAACACCGCCGTCCACCGGCACCATCCCGACGGTTCCGTCACCGTCATCAATGTCATCGATACCCCCGGCCACGCCGACTTCGGTGGTGAGGTCGAACGCGGCCTCTCCATGGTCGACGGTGTCGTCCTGCTCGTCGACGCGTCCGAGGGTCCGCTCCCGCAGACCCGTTTCGTGCTGCGCAAGGCGCTCGCGGCCAAGCTGCCGGTGATCCTGGTCGTCAACAAGACCGACCGCCCCGACGCCCGCATCGCCGAGGTCGTCGAGGAGTCGCACGATCTGCTGCTCGACCTGGCCTCGGATCTCGACGACGAGGCCGCCGAAGCCGCCGAGCTCGCGCTCGACCTGCCGGTGCTCTACGCCTCGGGTCGTGAGGGCAAGGCGTCCAAGGAGCAGCCGGAGAACGGTCAGGCGCCCGCCGCCGAGAACCTCGACGCGCTGTTCGACGTGCTCATGGAGTACATCCCGGCGCCCAAGGGCGACCCGGAAGGCCCGCTGCAGGCCCACGTCACCAACCTCGACGCCTCGGCCTTCCTCGGCCGTCTCGCGCTGGTTCGTATCTTCAGCGGTGAGCTGCGCAAGGGCCAGAACGTGGCCTGGATCAACGCCGACGGCGTGAAGACCGTCAAGATCACCGAGCTGCTGCAGACCGTCGGTGTGGAACGTCTGCCCGGTGAGGTCGCCGTGGCCGGTGACATCGTCGCCATCGCGGGCATCTCCGACATCATGATCGGCGACACCCTCGCCGACGTGGAGAACCCGGTCGCGCTGCCGCGCATCTCGGTCGACGAGCCGGCCATCTCGGTGGTCATCGGCACCAACACCTCGCCGCTGGTCGGCCGGGTGCAGGGCCACAAGCTCACCGCCCGCATGGTGAAGGCGCGTCTGGATCAGGAACTGATCGGCAACGTGTCGCTGCGCGTGCTCGACATCGGCCGTCCCGACGCCTGGGAGGTGCAGGGCCGTGGTGAGCTGGCGCTGGCCATCCTGGTCGAGCAGATGCGCCGCGAGGGCTTCGAGCTCACCGTCGGCAAGCCGCAGGTGGTCACCAAGCAGGTCGACGGCAAGGTGCACGAGCCGTTCGAAGAGCTGACCATCGACTGCCCCGACGAGTACCTGGGTGCCATCACCCAGCTGCTGGCCGCCCGCAAGGGCAAGATGGTGCAGATGAGCAACCACGCCGCCGGTTGGGTGCGCATGGAGTTCATCGTCCCGTCGCGTGGCCTGATCGGCTTCCGCACCGTGTTCCTCACCGAGACCCGCGGCACCGGCATCGCCAACGCCGTGTCCCACGGGTACGCGCCGTGGGCCGGTGAGATCCGCGCCCGCCACACCGGTTCGCTGGTGTCGGACCGCGCGGGCTCCGTCACCCCGTTCGCGATGATCCAGCTGGCCGACCGTGGTCAGTTCTTCGTCGAGCCGGGCGCGGAGACCTACGAGGGCCACGTGGTCGGCATCAACCCGCGTGCCGAGGATCTCGACATCAATGTGACCCGCGAGAAGAAGCTGACCAACATGCGCAGCGCGACCGCGGACACCTTCGAGACCATGGCCAAGCCCCTGCAGCTCGATCTCGAGCTGGCGATGGAGTTCTGTGCCGGCGACGAGTGCGTCGAGGTCACCCCCGAGGTGGTCCGCGTGCGCAAGGTGGTGCTCGGTGCCAACGAGCGGGCGCGTGACCTGTCGCGTCGCAAGGCCCGCGACAAGGCCGCCGCCTCGAGCTAGCGGTCGGTAGGTGTTTCACGGCGTCGGCCGGGTACCGGAAACGGGCCCGGCCGACGCCTTTTGTGCAGTCCGGCAACGGATCGAGGGGTCAAGTAGAGTGCGCAGGGTGAATTCGGGGTGGCGCGCGATGTGGCGCGCGATGGTGCTGGCGATGATCGCCTCGACGGTGGTCGTGGCCGGGTGCACCGCGAATCCGCCGCCGCCGATCGAGAGCACCGATTCGCCCAAGACCACCCAGGCCAAGCCGGGCAAGAACACCGTCGTCGTCGCCATCGACGACATCGGGATCGGATTCAATCCGCATCTGCGTTCGGATCAGTCGCCCGCCACCAACGCGGTGAGTTCGATGGTGTTGCCGAGCCCGTTCCGGCCGGTGCCCAATCCGGCCCACCCAGGTGTGGTGGATTTCGTGCCCGACTCGGCGCTGATCGTGTCGGCCGATGTGACCTCGCAGGAACCGTTCACCATCACCTATACCCTGCGTAATCAGGCGAATTGGTCCGACGGCGCGCCGATCGCCGCCGAGGACTTCCGGTTCCTGTGGCAGCAGATGATCTCCCAGCCCGGTGTGGTCGATCCGGCGGGCTACCGGCTGATCTCCGACGTGGCGTCCTCGGGTGGGGGCAAAACGGTCACTGTGACGCTGACCCAGCCGTATCCGGCATGGCGTGAGCTGTTCGCGAACCTGCTGCCCTCGCATCTGGTGAAGGACTCCCCGGGTGGATTCACCAGCGGACTCGTGGATCGGATTCCGGTGTCGGGCGGCAACTTCACGATCAAGTCCGTGGATCGCGGGCGCGACGAGATCCTGCTCGAACGCAACGACCGGTTCTGGGGCACCCCGGCCGCACCCGATCAGATCCTGTTGCGGCGCGGCGGATCTCCCTCCCAGCTCGCCGAATCCCTGCGCACCGGCGACGCGCAGATGGCGCTGGTGCACGGCGGGGTCGCCACCCAGGCGCAACTCGGCGCCATCCCGTCGGTGCGCACGACGATCATGCCGCAGGCGCGGGAACTGCAACTCACCCTCAACGGCCGCTCCGGCGACCTGGTCGACGTGCGGGTGCGCAAAGCGCTGCTCGCCCTGCTCGATCCCGCCCTGCTCGCGACCGTCGGGGCGCAGAGCGGTGGCTGGGTGGAACCCGCTCGCGCTCAAGTACTTCCACCGTCGAGCCCCGGCTATCTGCCGACCGCCCCGCCCCGGCTCAGCGCCGACGAGGCGTTCGCCCTGCTGGCCGAGGCCGGTTTCGGACGGGCACCGGAGACGCCGCAGACGAGTTCGCCCACTTCGCCCGCACCACAGCCACGTTCGGTGGCGCGCAACGGCAAGGGCTTGTCGGTGCGCATCGGCGCGGTCGCCGAGGACGAGGCGGCACTGGCCGTCGCCAACACCGCCGCCGACCAATTGCGCAGTGCCGGAATCGATGCCACCGTGCGCGGCATCCCCGCCGACGAACTCTACGGTCGCGAACTCACCGAGTCGTCGGTCGACGCGATCGTCGGGTGGGAACTCGCGGGCGGTGATCCGGCGACGGTGCTCGCCTCCCGGTACGGATGTCCGCCGGTGGAGCCGCCGGGTGCCGACGGCCCGGTGCTGGCCGCGGCCGAGGCCTACCGGCAGGCGCCGAGCAATGTCGGCGGCGTTTGCGATCCGGGCTTGCAACCGTCGATCGACGAGGCGCTGCGCGGAATCGACGTGGGCCGGATCGTCGCCGAGGCCGAGCCCAAACTGTGGGAACTGTCGACGGTGCTGCCGATCGTGCAGGACAACGTCGTCGCGGCGGCGGGCCCTCGTGTGGACGGTGCGTCCCTGTCGGGCGCCATCCAGGTCGGCATCTTCGGTGATACGGCACAGTGGCGGAGGATCCCATGACGCGCGAGACCGGCGGCCTGCTCCTGGTGCACGCCCACCCCGACGACGAAACCCTCACCACCGGTGGCACTATCGCGCACTACCGCCGTCGCGGTGTGCCGGTGACAGTGGTGACCTGCACGCTCGGTGAGGAAGGTGAGGTCATCGGCGAACGCTGGGCGCGCCTGATCGCCACCGAGGCCGACCAGCTCGGCGGCTACCGCATCAGCGAACTCACCGCCGCCCTCGCCGCGCTGGACGCGGGTGAACCGCTGTTCCTCGGTGGGCCGGGTCGCTGGCGTGATTCCGGGATGGCGGGCACGCCGTCGGCCGAGCATCCGCGCGCGTTCGTGAACTCCGGTGACGCGGCGGTCGACGAACTCGTCGCGGTGCTGCTGGAACTGCGCCCGCGCGTGGTCGTCACCTACGACCCGCGCGGCGGCTACGGGCATCCCGACCACATCCGGGCACACCACGTCACAACCGCCGCCGTGGCCGCGGCCGCCGAACAGGGCTACGACGTGCCCAAGTTCTACTGGACCGTCACCGACGCCGACCTGCTGCGCCAGCACACCGCCGCCCTCGCCCGCCGCACCGTCGACGGGCTGCCCGGCGCCCTGCCGGAAGGGTGGCGGTTGCCCGTGGAGGCGGAGCTGGCGGCGATGTCGACCACCGCCGGGGTGAGCACCGTGGTCGACGTGTCGGACGTGCTCGTCGCCAAGCGTGCGGCCATGCGCGCGCACGCCACCCAGGTGACCCTCGCACCGAGCGGCCGGGAGTTCGCGCTGTCGAACAACATCGCCCTGCCGGTGCTGCCGGAGGAACATTTCACCCTGGTGCGTGGCACCCGTGGGCCGGTCGGCGACGACGGGTTCGAGCACGACCTGTTCGCCGGCCTCGAATGAGCCGACCGGCCGAATAGACTCGCCCGCATGGTGACCACCGACCAGTCCACCGCGCGCCGTGGCGTGCGTCTGCCCGCACCGCCCGATCCCCTCGTCGCCGGGCTCATCGTCGTGTTGCTCATGGTCGACGCGCTCATCACCCTCGCGCTCGAGGTGCTGTTCCTGCCGCTGTACATCGGGTCGGTGCCGTTGCCGATCGCGGCGCTGGTGGCCGGAGTGGTGAATGTCGGTCTGGTGTACGGGATGGCGAGCGTCACCGATCGGCTCGGTTTCGTCTTCGCGCCGATCGTGTTGTGGCTCTTCGGTTTCCTGCTGTGCGCGTCGCGGGGTCCGGGTGGTGACGTGATGCTCGGCAACGACGGTCGCACCCTGCTGCTGTTGGCCTGCGGGGTGCTCGCGCCCATGGGTTACCTGTATTCCCGGGCGAATTCGCCCCGCGCCCGCCGAGCGGGCTGATCACGCTCGACGGGTCTCGATCCCGTCGAGGATGAGGTCCAGTTCGCGGGTGAACTTGTCGAAGACGGCCGGATCGGGCTTGTCGCGCAACCGCGCGAGCTGGTCGGTATAGCGCTGGTGCAGGCGGGGGAACGGACGGGCGGCGGCCTCGCTGGCGGCCAGCACCTGGGTGGCCCACTGTTCGCTGGACAGGCCGCTCTGCGCGATCGTCATCAGCATGGCGGCCTCGCCACCGCAGGAGCCGACGACGAACTGGAAGACGGCGTTACCCGCGATGTCGACCACGTCGTCGGGCAGGCCCGCGGCGTCGAGGATCGCGATCATCGAGTCGGTGAGTCGCATCATGTTGGGGCCGAGGTACATCAGCGCGGCGGTGCTGAGCACGACGGTGATCCACGGGTGCGCGAGCAGGGTCTTGCGCACTCCGGCGGCTTGTTCGTGCATCACCTCGCGCCAGCGGTCGCCGTCGGGGGCCGGGACCGGAACCTCGCCGATCACCTGGTCGACGACCAGTTCCAGTAGCTCGTCCTTGTTGGCGACGTGAGTGTAGAGCGAGGTAGCTCCGGCGCCGAGCCGGGCGCCGAGTTTGCGCATGCTCAGGGCGTCGAAACCCTCCTCGTCGAGCAGGCGGATCGCCTCCGCCACGATCTGGTCGCGGCTCAGCGCGGGTTGGTCGCGGCGTTCGCGGGGCGGCCTGGTCCACACCGACGGGATCCCGGTCGGGCTCGCTGCCATCGCTGCCTCCTCTTCTGTGGCGGGTCTCGTCCAGCATAGCCGGTTCATGAACAGTGTTCGGTTGCCGTACAACGTTCCCCTTGCGGACGGCGTTCAGTAGACCGTACAGTGTTCGCATTGGCCGCACACTGTGCGGGTAGCTTCGGAAAGGGGAGCAGAGATGACAACGCTCACGAAGGTGCGCGATCCGCGCCGGTGGCTGATCCTGATCGTGCTGTGTCTGAGCAGCCTGGTGCTGGTCGTGGACAACATGGTGCTCACGGTCGCGATCCCGCAGATCGCCACCGACCTCGGCGCGAGCGCACCACAGATCCAATGGATCATCGACGCCTACCTGCTGGTCTTCGCAGGCCTGCTGCTCACCTCCGGCAGCCTCTCCGACCGGTTCGGCCGCAAGCTGGTGATGATCATCGGGCTGGTGATCTTCGGCGCGGCCTCCCTGCTCGCGGCCTATGCGGGCAGTCCGGAACTGCTGATCGCCGGGCGCGCGCTGATGGGCATCGGCGGGGTGCTCATCATGCCGAGCACGCTGTCGATCCTGATCACCGTCTTCGACGACGACGAACGACCCAAGGCCATCGGCGCGTGGAGCGCCGTGGCGACCGTTGGCCTGGTCGGCGGCCCCGTGGTGGGTGGTGTGCTGCTCGAACACTTCTGGTGGGGTTCGGTTTTCGTCATGAACGTGCCGATCGTCGTGGTCGCTCTCGTCGCCGCGCTCGTGCTCATGCCCGAATCGAAGGGCCCGTGGCGCACCCCCGACTTCCCCGGCATGCTCACCTCCATCATCGGCATGACGGCGCTGGTCTGGACGATCATCTCGGTGCCGCACGCGGGCTGGACCGATTCCGGTGTGCTCGCCGGCTTCGCCGTGACGGTCGTTGCCCTCGCCGCCTTCGTCGTCCGTGAGATGCGCACCGACTCCCCGATGGTTCCGCTGCACTTGTTCCGCGACCGCACCTTCACCGGGTCGAGCTTCTCGCTGGTGCTGGTGACCTTCGCCAACGGTGGACTCGTGCTCGTGCTCACCCAGTATCTGCAGTTCGTGCTCGGCTACACCCCGATGCGCACCGCGCTCGCCTTCACGCCGATGGCGGTGACGCTGCTGCTCGCCAACGGGGTCGGTGCGGTGCTGGTCGGCAAGCTGGGGGCGCGGATCGTCACCATCGCCGGACTCGTGGTGGTCGCCGCCGGTTTCGCGGTCCTCGCCACTCTCGACGCCGGAGCGAGCTTCACCCTGCCCGCCGTGGCGATGGCGCTGCTCGGTGCCGGTGGTGGTCTGGCCATGCCCGCCGCGATCGGCGCGCTGATGAGTGCGGTTCCCGAGGACCACGCGGGGGTGGGCTCGGCGCTCAACGACACCATCCAGCAGGCGGGCGCCGCGCTCGGTGTCGCGGTGCTCGGCGCCATCCTGGCGGGCACCTTCGCCGGCGCCATGCCGGACTCCGCGCCGCACGCGGCGCGGGAGTCCATCGCGGGTGCGCTCGGCACCGGCGACGCCGGGCTGATCGGCCTGGCTCGCGACGCCTTCTGCACCGCCATGCAGGTCACCTTCGGTGTGGGTGCGCTCGCCTCGGTCGCGGCCTCGGTGCTCGCGGTGGTGCTGATGCGGGACGTGAAAAAGCCTGCGGCCGAGACTGATTCGGCGCCGGAGACGGTGGGCGTCTGACGCAACGGCGCGGCGCGCTCAGGTTCTCGGCCGCTGCGGTGTCATGGATTCAGCGGTGCCCTTGCAGCCCGGGGGTGACGGCGTCGATCAGGGCGACCGCGTCGGTGTAGGGGATGTCGTCCACCAGGTACGCCTTCTTGCCCGCGGCCGTGGCGGCGACCACCGTGGCCAGGCCGACGCGGCGCTGCCAGAAGGTCTGGCGGATGGTCCAGCCGATGATGCCGGGGGCTTCGAGGCAGTCGCGATTGCGGTCGAGGCTGCCGCGGCGGGTGATGAGCCAGGTGGGGCCGGTGTCGGCGGGCAGGACGCGGTGGCCGAGGCTGCGGTACCTGTCCTCGGCCAGCGCCGCCATCAGCCCGGCGAACACCACGGGCACGACCCAGATCCACACGGGCAGTGGACCTTCGACCAGCGCGAGCACGATCATGGCGACCAGCAAGATGCCCACCGGCCAGGCCGCCCGCACATACCGACGCCGGTGCGCCGCGCGACCGTGCGAGATCAAGTCGGCAGTGCCCAGCATGGTGCCGGAAATGCCCTGCGGCACAGCAGGGTCCGTCTTGGTGAGCTGTGGCCGTCGATGAGTGCGCAGGAGTTCGTCGAGGGTGCGTTCGACGGCGGCGCGCGGCGCCTGGGGGAGCACCTTCTGACGCGGATTCTCCCCGGTCATGATCATTTCCAGCTGGGCGGCGCGGGCCGCACGCAGCAGCAGCGGATCGTTGAGCGTGGCGCCGCGGAAGCGGGCCAGGTCGAGGGTGATCTGGCGGGTGGTGAAGAGCCCGTGTCGCAGGTGCAGTGTCGAACCGTTGTCGAGGACACGCAGTCCGTACCACGTGGCCAGGTACTGCCCGCAGGCGGCGAGGCTCACCAGCAGCAGGGTGAGGACGACCATCGCGGCGATCACGAGGGCGACCACGGCGACGCTGTCGTGCCCGATCTCCTGTGCCGGAGCGGATTTCACGATCCACTCGAGCACCCCGTACTGCGCCGCCAACCCGGCGATCGGGGCGACGATGGCCAGCCCCGTCAGCGACAACGGCGCGTACCGAACCCACGCGGGTCGCCAATGCCCGATCTCGACACCGGATTCGTGGATGGGTGTGGCGTCGTCGGCCGGCCGTTCTTCGGATCGACCTGTGTGCGCGAGCAATTCGGTGCGCAAGGTGGGAATCCGGCTCGTGTCGAGCGCGTCGAGCTTGAATTCCTCGTCCTTGGCGGTATCGGTTCCGGTGCCGATGGTCAGCACCGCAAGACCCAGAACCCGGTGCAGCAGATCGGCTTCCACGTCCACCGAGCGGATCCTGGGCCGTGGCACCGACAGCGTCCGGCGGCCGACTACCCCGGTGCGCAACTGCACGTGATCGGCGTCGATGCGATAGGTCGTGGTGAACCACCGCAGCACACCGAACGCGGCGACGAGCAGCACCGGGATCAGGCTCCACAGCGGATTGCCGCTGGTGGTACCGACGATCACCGAACCGAGCAGGACCGGAATGTATTTCACGATCTCGGTGACCGGATACACCAGCAGCATGCGTGGATCGAGCCGCTGCCATGGTGTCTCGCTCATGTGGCGTCTCCGCGATGCTGGGCGGCGATGGCGGTCAACCGAAGCACCGTCTGCTCGGCGACGGGCAGGTCGAGCGCGCTGATCTTGACCGCGCCGGCCGACGACGCCGTTGTGACCGTCACCGTGGCCAGCCCGAGTATCCGCTCGAGCGGGCCGCGCTCGGTGTCCACCGTCTGCACCCGCGAGATCGGCGCCACCCGGGACTCCTGATCCAGCCAGCCCACCCGCGTGTACACGGCCTCGTCGGTGACCTCCCACCGGTGCACCGCGAACCGCCACAGCGGAACGACGACCAGCCCGAGCACCGTGAGCGCGACCAGCGCCAGCCCGGCGACCAACTGCCAACCGCGCCGGTCGTCGACGAACACCCACACCGCGAGTGCCACCGCGAGCACCACGATGCCGACGGCGTTCTCCAGCGCCCACAGCAGTTTCGCCTTGGGACTCGGCCGCCAGGCCGGGTCGGCGAGGATGGTTGAACGCGGCAACGACATGCTGCCATCGTGGCACGAGGGTGCGACGAGTTCGCCCGGCTCGGGAATATGTGCCCGCGCGGCCGAGGTTGTGGCCGAGGAAGACGACCCTCGCGCGCCCGCTACGGGCGGCGTGACCAGCCCACCACACGTTCGGGAGAGAAGTAGCGCATGATCGACGGGGTGAGCGACCTTCCACTGCCGAGCGTTCCGCCGAACCCGCCGAGTGCCTCGGCCATGCGCCGGGCGCTGCGACGGGCCCGCGACGGCGTCACGTTGAACGTCGACGAGGCAACCGTCCTGCTGCACGCCACCGGCGACGACCTGGCCGATCTGTGCGCCAGCGCCGCCCGGGTCCGCGACGCCGGGCTCGAATCCGCGGGCAGACCACGCACCATCACCTACTCGCGCAATGTGTTCATCCCGCTCACCCGCCTGTGTCGCGACAAGTGTCACTACTGCACCTTCGTGACCGTGCCGGGCAAGCTGCGGGCCGAGGGCAAGGGGATGTTCCTCGAACCCGACGAGGTACTCGAGATCGCCAGGCAAGGTGCGGCGCTCGGCTGCAAGGAAGCTCTGTTCACCCTGGGCGACCGCCCCGAGGACCGCTGGCCCGAGGCCGCGCAGTGGCTCGACGAACGCGGCTACGACTCCACCCTCGACTACCTGCGCGCGGTGTCGATCCTCGTGCTCGAGGAGACCGGCCTGCTGCCGCACCTGAACCCCGGCGTGATGAGCTGGAACGAGATCGCGCGGCTCAAGCCGGTCGCCCAGTCGATGGGCATGATGCTCGAGACCACCGCCACCAGGCTGTTCACCGAGAAGGGCGCCTGCCATTTCGGCAGCCCCGACAAAGACCCGGCGGTGCGGCTGCGGGCCATCACCGACGCGGGCAGGCTCTCGGTGCCCTACACCACCGGCATCCTGGTCGGTATCGGTGAGACGCTCGCCGAACGCGCCGACTCGATCATGGCGATCCGCAAGCTGCACCGCGAGTTCGGGCACATCCAGGAAGTGATCGTGCAGAACTTCCGGGCCAAGTCCGACACCGCCATGCGCGACGCGCCCGATGCCGATGTGGCCGAGTTCCTCGCCACGGTCGCGGTGACCAGGCTGCTGCTCGGCCCGGATGTCCCGGTGCAGGCGCCGCCGAACCTGGTCTCGCACAGCGACTGCCGCGCCCTGATCGACGCGGGTATCGACGACTGGGGCGGTGTGTCGCCGTTGACGGTCGACCACGTGAACCCCGAACGTCCGTGGCCCAATCTCGACACGCTGCGCGAGATCACCGAGGCGGCCGGGTTCACCCTCGCCGAACGCACCTCCGCGCACCCGAAGTATGTGCGCGCGGGCCATCCGTGGATCGATCCGCGCATCGGCGCGCACGTCGCGGCACTCACCGATCCGGTCACCGGGCTGGCCAGGTCCGAGGCGCTGCCCGTCGGGCTCGCCTGGCAGGAACCCGACGAGTCGTGGGACTCGGCGGGCCGGGTGGACCTCAACACCGCCATCGACTCCGAGGGCCGCATCACCGACAGCCGCAGCGACTCCGGCCTCGGCCAGGAGGTGGTCGGCGCGTTCGGCGACTGGGAGACCATTCGCGAACACGCCCGCGACCTGGCCGTCGCCGCACCCGAACGGCTCGATTCCGAGGTACTCGACGCGCTGCGTGCCGCCGAGAACGACCCGGCGGGCCTGACCGACGACCAGTACCTCGCGCTCGCCACCGCCGACGGTGTGGCAATGGATGCCGTTGCGGCTCTTGCCGATCAGCTGCGGCGCGAGGTGTCCGGTGACGAGGTCACCTACGTGGTGAACCGCAATATCAACTTCACCAACATCTGCTACACCGGCTGCCGGTTCTGCGCGTTCGCCCAGCGCAAGGGCGATGCCGACGCCTTCACCCTCAGTACCGACGAGGTGGCCGACCGGGCCTGGGAAGCCCATGTCGACGGCGCCACCGAGATCTGCATGCAGGGCGGCATCGACCCCGAGCTGCCCGTCACCGGGTACGCCGACCTGGTGCGCGCCATCAAGGCCCGCGTCCCGTCGATGCACGTGCACGCCTTCAGCCCGATGGAGATCGTCAACGGTGCCTCCCGTGGTGGGCAGAGCATCCGCGACTGGCTCGCGGCGCTGAAGGAGGCCGGGCTCGGCTCGATTCCCGGCACCGCCGCCGAGATCCTCGACGACGAGGTGCGCTGGGTGCTCACCAAGGGCAAGCTGCCGACCTCGGCCTGGATCGAGGTGATCACCACCGCTCACGAACTGGGCATCCCGTCGAGTTCGACCATGATGTACGGGCACGTCGACAACCCGAAGCACTGGGTCGGTCACCTGCGTGTGCTGCGCGAAATCCAGGACCGCACCGGCGGTTTCACCGAGTTCGTGCCGCTGCCGTTCGTCCACCAGAGCGCCCCGCTGTACCTGGCGGGCGCCGCGCGTCCCGGCCCGACCAACCGCGACAACCGCGCCGTCCACGCCCTCGCGCGCATCATGCTGCACGGCCGCATCCACAACATTCAGACCAGCTGGGTGAAGCTGGGCACGGTCGGCACCCAGATGATGCTCTCGGGCGGCGCCAACGACCTCGGCGGAACGCTGATGGAGGAAACCATCTCTCGCATGGCGGGCTCCCAGCACGGCTCGGCCAAGACCGTCGCCGAACTCACCGAGATCGCGGCGGGCATCGACCGCCCGGTCCGCGAACGAACCACCACTTACGGCACCGTCGAGCCGAAGGCTGCCCCGATCGCGCTGACGATCAGCTAGACCCACATCGGGCAGGACCGTCGTATTATGCGCAGATTGCATGAATTCCAGGACGACGATATAGCATTGCTGTTATGTCATGGGGTACCATCGAGCTCGAAACTGAGGTGCGGGATTGGCTCGAGAAGCTGTCCACCGAGATGTTCGCGCGAGCGGCGTTCCACGTCGATCTGTTGGCCGAGTACGGGCCCCCGCTTGGCGAGCCGCACACGCGACAACTCGATGGAAAGCTCCGCGAGCTGCGATTTCAACTGGAATCCGAGGCGACTCGGGTGTCCTACTGGATCGCGCCCGGCCGCCGCATCATCCTGCTCACGGTATTTGTGAAGTCCAGGATGCGGGAGCGCCGCGAGGTCGACCGCGCTCGCAAGGCGATGCAACGTTGCGTCGTCGAGCGACACACGGCTGAGGAGGACGAGAGCGATGACTGAGAGAGCCGATTGGGCCGAGATGCGCGACCGCCGTCTGCGGGAGCCTGGTGCGGCTGAGGCGTACGCCGCGGCGAAACTCGCCTACGAACTCGGTCGCGATATCCGGCGCATGCGCGAGGACCGAGGCTGGACTCAATCGGTTCTGGCCGATGCCGCGGAAATGACTCAGTCGGCTGTCGCCCGATTCGAGGCGGGCGGGACGATCCCGAGCCTTCCGGTACTGGAGCGGCTGGCCCGCGCACTCGATGCCGACCTGGTCGTACAGGTACGCCCGCGGGTTGCTTGAGCTCGAATTCGAGTCCGGCATCACTCGAAGCCGTTGCGATGAACTAGTTAGGGCAGGCTGACCTGGGGGTAGCGTGTAGTTCGGGATAGGGTTCGGGGGGCGGAGTTGGCCCCCGCAGCTGTGGACAGACTAGGAGAACGGCAGTGCCGTACATCATCGCTGAACCGTGCGTTGACGTGAAGGACAAGGCGTGCATCGAGGAATGCCCCGTGGATTGCATCTACGAGGGTGGCCGCATGCTCTACATCCAACCCGACGAGTGCGTTGACTGTGGTGCGTGTGAGCCGGTCTGCCCCGTGGAGGCGATCTTCTACGAGGACGACACTCCGGACCAGTGGAGCGGCTACATCAACGCCAACGTCGACTTCTTCGACGAACTCGGGTCGCCCGGCGGCGCGACCAAGGTGGGCAAGGTCGACTACGACCCGGCCTTCATCAAGGCGCTGCCCCCCATGGCCGAAGAATGAGCGCAGGGGTGCCGACCCGTGGCCGGGTGAGCAGCCTGCTGCCCGACTTCCCGTGGGACACCATCGCCGCGGTCAAGCAGAAAGCCGCCGCGCATCCGGGCGGGCTGGTCGACCTGTCGGTGGGCACACCGGTCGACCCGGTCGACCCGCTCATCCAGGCCGCACTCGGCTCCGTCGCGGCCGTCCCCGGGTACCCGACCACGCACGGCACCCCTGAACTGCGCGCCGCGGCCGTCGCCGCGCTGGCGCGCCGGTTCGGGATCACCGGTGTCGATCCGGCGGCCGTGCTGCCGGTGATCGGCACCAAAGAGCTCATCGCCGGACTGCCGCGCCTGCTCGGCATCGGCGCCGACGACCTCGTCGTCATCCCCGAGATCGCCTACCCCACTTACGAAGTGGGCGCCCTGCTGGCCGGTGCGAAGCCGTGGCGCGCCGACGGCCTCACCCAGATCGGCCCGCAGAACCCGGCGCTGATCTTCGTGAACTCTCCGTCCAACCCCACCGGCAAGGTGCTGCCCGTCGAGCACCTGCGCAAGGTGGTTGCCTTCGCCCGTGAACGCGGCGCGGTCGTCGCCTCCGACGAGTGCTACCTGGGCCTGGTCTGGGAGGGCGAGGCGGTCTCCATCCTCGACCCGCGCGTCTGCGACGGCGACCACACCGGCCTGCTGGCCATCCACTCCCTGTCGAAGACCTCGAACCTGGCCGGCTACCGCGCCGGTTTCGTCGCTGGTGACCCCGAACTGGTCGCCGAACTGCTCGAGGTGCGCAAACACTCCGGCATGATGCTGCCCTTCCCCATCCAGGCCGCCATGACCGCCGCCCTCGCCGACGACGCCCACGAGGCGGCGCAGCGCGAGCGGTACCGCGCCCGCCGCGACACCCTGCGAAAAGCCTTGGAGCAGGCTGGCTTCCGCATCGACTTCTCCGAAGCCGGCCTCTATCTGTGGGCCACCCGTGGTGAAGCGTGCCGGGTCACCCTCGACTGGCTCGCCGACCGCGGCATCCTCGCCGCCCCCGGCGACTTCTACGGACCACGCTCCCCGGAGCACGTCCGGGTCGCCCTCACCGCCACCGACGAACGCATCGCCGAAGCGGCCGCCCGGCTCTCCTGAGACGTCCGGGTCCGGTTGCCTCGCCTCCTGTCTCGCGCGCGAATCGGTTAGTGTCCGCACAGTCGACATCGGCGCGAACAGGATCGAAAGGCTCGCAACACATGCACGGGGTGGATTTGGTCGCGGGCACGGTGTTCGCCGGATATCGGATCGAGCGGGTGCTCGGGCGCGGCGGAATGGGCACCGTGTACCTGGCCGCACACCCACGCCTGCCGCGACGGGTCGCACTGAAACTGCTGAATCGCGACCTGTATTCGGACCAGGAGGTGCGGGCCCGTTTCGAGCGTGAGGCCGACGTATCGGCCCGCCTCGATCACCCCGGCATCGTGTCGGTGCTCGATCGCGGTGTCGAGGACGGGCTGATGTGGATTTCCATGCAGTACGTGGACGGCACCGATGCCTCGGTGTTCCGTGGTCGCCCGCTGGACCCCGCCCGCGCGGTCGACATCATCGCCCAGACCGCCGAAGCGCTCGACTACGCCCACGAGCGCGACGTGCTGCACCGGGACGTGAAACCCGCCAACATCCTGCTCTCCGCCGGCCGGGGCCGGGATCGCGTGCTGCTCACCGACTTCGGGATCGCCCGTCTGCGCGGCGACGCCCGCCAGCTCACCCGCACCGGCGACTTCCTCGCCACCCTCGCCTACGCCTCGCCCGAACAATTGTCCGGTGCGACTGTGGATCACCGATCCGACCAATACTCGCTCGGTTGTTCCCTGTACACGCTGCTCACCGGCGAAAGCCCGTTCCCCGCAGACAATCCCGGTGCCGTCGTCGCCGCACATCTCACCAAGCCCGTGCCGCGGGCCTCGGACCGGGTAAGCGGTCTGGCGCCCGGCCTGGACGCGGTGATCGGTCGTGCCATGGCCAAGGATCCGGCTGAAAGATTCGGCAGCTGTGCCGAATTCGGTCAGGCGGCGGCCGCGGCATCGGCTGTCGCTCCAGCGCTGATCGGCGGCCCGCAGCGCACCGGACCGGCGCTGTCGCCCGGCGAAACGCGGCGCTACCCGGCCATGAGTGCTTCCGCCGCACCGTCGAGTGCTCCCACCGGAACTTCTACCACTCCAGCCGACCTGCCAACGGTTGCCGCGGCTCATCCGGGTGCTCGCGCGGTGCGTCCGCGCGCGACCGAGGTTCCGGGTAAAGCTGTCTCGTCTCGATGGCGGGCGCTCGCGGTGGGTCTGCTCGTACTCGCGATGATCGCCGGTGTCGGCGTTGTCGGTGCGGGCGCGGTCTACTGGAAATTCGTCCGGCCGCAGCGTGTTCCACCGCCGCCGACCTGGGGTGAACACTCTTCGATCGCCACGGCGTTCCCGAGCTTGATCGCCTCGAATCCGGCCGGTCGTGGCTGGCGCGATGCCGTCTGTTCGCCGACGTCCACGTTCGTGGTCGCCCCCGGCGACCCGGCGCCCCTTCGCCAGATCTCGTGCACCGACGCCGACGGCGTCATCACCTGGTTCACCGCGTACCCGTCCGCCGCCGACGTCGAGAACTATTTCTCCCGGCACACCGTCGTCCACGACGTCCGGACCCACCCAGCGCGAAATTCGGCCGTCGCCGTCGCCCGCCCGAGCGACCCGGGCGCCCCCTTCACCCTCGCGGTGAGGGAACGCGATCACAGCGCCACAGCCGACATTCTCGTCGAGGTCTCCTGGCCCGGCCACACCTTCGACGAGACCTACGCATCCTGGTTCGAACAAGCCCCGCTCTGAGTCGGCGGATCAGCTCAGGGGACCAGCCATGCCCCTAAATCTGAAACACGCGTTGGTCAATGCCCCTCAACGCGGGACGGCGGTCCCGTAAGCGGCGAACCTGGAGCGATGACGTTTCCGGCGGCGAAGCGGTCGGCGAGGTGACGGCGGGGTGCGGCGTTCTGCGATCACCCGGGTGAGTGGCTCGGTATAACAGGTTCTCATTTGCAGTCTCGATGAGGAGCCGCACAGTGCGTGAATTCTTGCATGAAAACCCAGGTCGAACCCGATACGCGGGAGGGTTCACGCGGCGGCGGTTCCTAGCTGCAACAGGTGTCACTTTAGCGGTGGCGACCGTGGGGAGCCGCGCGCTCGCCTCCGCCGCACCGCTGGCCGACGGGGACACGGTTCCCGCAGTGGTGATCGGTAGCGGGTACGGCGGGGCCGTCGCCGCGTTGCGATTGGCGCAGGCGGGGGTGGACGTGGCGATCGTCGAGATGGGAATGTCGTGGGATGCGCCGGGCCCCGACGGGCGGGTGTTCTGTCCGGTGCTGAAACCGGACGGGCGGTCGTACTGGTTGCGCGAGCGCACCGATCAGCCGGTCGGGTACTTCATGGGCGGCTCGTACAACAAGGACATCGACAGGTACACAGGCGTTCTCGACTCCGAGGACTTCGGCGGGATCCGGGTGTACCAGGGGCGCGGCGTCGGCGGCGGATCGCTGGTGAACGGCGGGATGGCGGTGACGCCGAAACGGGAGAATTTCGCCGCGATCCTGCCGTCGGTGAATGCCGAGGAAATGTATTCCACCTATTACCCGCGCGCGAATACCGCGCTCGGCGTCAATCACATCGACAAGACGTGGTTCGAATCGGCGGAGTGCTACCAATTCGCACGCGTGGGTCGCAAGCATGCCGAAAGATCCGGTTTCGGTTGGACTTTCGTACCCAATGTCTACGACTTCGAGTACATGAAGAAGGAGCAGGCGGGCACGGCGACCCGCTCGGCACTGGCGGGCGAGGTGATCTACGGCAACAACTACGGCAAACGCTCGCTCGACCGCACCTACCTCGGCGCGGCCGCCGCCACCGGCAAGGTGCGGATCAGTCCGCTGCACAAGGTCACCACGGTCACGCCCGGCGCGGGCGGGTACCGGGTGGAAATCGCCCAGCTCGATTCGAGCGGCAAGACGGTCGCCGTCAAGAACGTGACGGCCCAACGGGTCTTCTTCGCGGCGGGCAGTGTCGGCACGAGCAAATTGCTGGTGGCGATGCGGGCGACGGGCAAACTGCCCGACCTCCCGGGCGCGGTCGGCCAGAAGTGGGGCAACAACGGCAATGTGATGGTCGGCCGTGCCAACCACATGTGGGACGGCACCGGCAGCCTGCAGTCCTCCATGCCCTGCCTCGGCATCGACAACTGGGCGGACCCGGGCGGGCCCGCCTTCGCCGAGGTCGCGCCGTTCCCGGCCGGCCTGGAGACCTACGTGAGCCTGTACCTGGCGATCACCAAGAACCCGAACCGTGCGGCGTTCAGCTTCGACTCCGCCACCGGAAAGGTGAACCTGAACTGGCAGAAGTCGTGGAGTCAGTCGTCGATCAACGCGGCGAAACGCATCTTCGACAAGATCAATGCCAAGGAAGGCACCATCTACCGGACCGATCTGTTCGGCGTTACGAAGACCTGGGGTGACGACTTCACCTACCACCCGCTCGGCGGGTGCGTGCTGAACGAGGCCACCGACAACTACGGCCGCCTGCACGGGTACCCGGGCCTCTACGTCATCGACGGTGCCCTGATCCCCGGCAATACCAGCGTGAACCCGTTCGTCACCATCACCGCGCTCGCCGAACGCAATATCGAACGGATCATCGCCGACGACCTCTGAGCCCGCGCGAGCTGCCCGGCACCGGGCAGCTCGCGACGCCCTCAGATCAGCGGCTTGCCCCGGCGCCGCCTGCGCCGCATGTCGGCGAGGGTGGCGTTGAAGGGGAAGCTGCGGATGGGGCGCGGCATGCGGCCCCAGACCGCGCCGGTGGTCCGCAGCAGGCGGGCCAGACGGCGTTCGTCGCGCTCGGTCCAGGTGAGTCCGAGTTCGTCGCGCAGGTGCTCGGGGAGCAGGCCGGTGGTGTACCAGCGATGGAAACGGGCGAAGACCACGCGCAGGGGCGGGTAGAGCATCCGCAGGTCGAGCAGGCCGTCGAAATAGGCCTTGATGGTGTCGTCGACGCTGGTCTTGGCCAGGTTCTCCGTCCAGTACGCCTCGAAGGCCGCGCGGTCGGCGGGCCACATCTCGCGCGGCACCTGCAGGGTGGTGCCGAAGCGGTGGGCGTACTCGTAGAAGGAGTCGGCGGTGTCGTCGTCGATGGGGCCGTGCAGGCGCTCCATCAGGTCGACCGAGCCCCAGTACAGGCAGGCGGCCACCCACATCTGCAGGTTCTTGTCGAAGGCGTTGTACTTCACCGGGCTCTCGGGCGTGGAGTGCACGTGCCGGTGCGCGCCGTTGATCGCGGTGCGGTAGGCGGCGCGGTCCTCGTCGGTGCCCATCATCGCCACCGACAGATAGGTGATGGTGGTCCTGGTTCGTTTGAAGGGGTGCAGCATGATGCTTCCGCTGTGCACGCGCGATTCCGCGACGCCGTAGCCGACCGGGGCCAGGCTGAGCTGCATGATCACATTCGCCGTTGCGCCGAAGAAGACGGCGGCGCCGTCGACGTGATCCCGGATGTCGAAGTCCGCGGGTCCGGTGTGGCTGGACCGCGAATGCGCGAGGCTGGTCATCGTTGACCCCAATTCGTCGGTGAGAGAGTTGTAGCTTGAATGTCTCATTCTGTCGTCGGGGTGTCAACGGGCGGTGGCGCGTGCCGCCGGAACGCGCCGGGCTAGCGTGGACGGATGTCCTACGGTCCGCCGCTGCTGCTCGCCTCGTTGAATCCGCTCGCCGTCGCCGCCGGGGACGACCTTCCCGATGCCGTCACCATCGATGATGCCACCGTCTCGCGCAGTGATCTGCTGGGTGCGGCCACCTCGGTCGCCGAACGGATCGGGCGCGCCGAACGGGTCGCGGTGCTGGCCGAGCCGACCCTGCGGACCGTGCTCGCTGTGGTCGGCTGCCTGATCGCCGGGGTGACGATCGTCCCCGTTCCGCCCGACGCGGGAACCGCTGAGCGTGAACACATCCTGCGTGATTCCGGCGCCCAGGCCTGGCTCGGAGCCGCGCCGGCGGACACCGATCTGCCGGTGGTTCCGGTGCGCCTGCACGCTCGGTCCTGGCACACCTACCCCGAGCCCGACCCGGCGGCCATCGCCTTCATCCTCTACACCTCGGGCACCACCGGCGCCCCCAAGGGCGTGATGCTCAGCCGGGGCGCCATCGCCGCCGGGCTCGACGCGCTCGCCGACGCCTGGAACTGGACGCGCAAAGACACACTCGTGCACGGACTTCCGCTGTTCCACGTACACGGCCTGATCCTCGGCCTACTCGGGCCCCTGCGTTTCGGCAGCCGCTTGATCCACACCGGCAAGCCGACCCCCGACGCCTACGCCGCCGCCGAGGGAACGCTGTACTTCGGGGTGCCGACGGTATGGTCACGCATCGCCGAAAAGCCGGAAGCGGCCAAGGAATTGAGCCGGGCGAGGCTGCTGGTTTCGGGCAGCGCGCCGCTGCCGGTTCCGGTCTTCGAGAAGCTGGCCGAGCTCACCGGGCACGCGCCGGTGGAGCGGTACGGCATGAGCGAAACCATGATCACCCTGTCGACCAGGGCCGATGGTGAACGTAGGCCGGGCTGGGTCGGCACGCCGGTGCGCGGCGTCGAGACCCGGCTGCGCGACGAAGCGGGCAATCCCGTCCCGCACGACGGCGTGAGCATCGGTGGCCTGCAGGTTCGCGGCCCGATGCTGTTCGACGGCTATCTCGGCCGCCCCGACGCCACGGCCCGTGACTGGACCGAGGACGGCTGGTTCCGCACCGGTGATGTCGCCGTCATCGACGCCGCCGGTTTCCACCGCATCGTCGGCCGCGAGTCCATCGACCTGATCAAGTCCGGTGGGTACCGGATCGGCGCGGGCGAGATCGAAACCGCCTTGCTCGGGCATCCGGCGGTCGCCGAGGTCGCCGTGGTGGGGCTGCCCGACGACGATCTCGGACAGCGGATCGTCGCCTTCGTCGTCGCCCGCGACACCGGCTCCGACGATCTCGCGACCGAACTGATCGCGCATGTGGGCGACCAGCTCTCGGCCCACAAACGGCCGCGTGAGATCCGCTTCGTCGACGCGCTGCCGCGCAATGCGATGGGCAAGGTGCAGAAGAAGTCGCTGACCTAGCGGTTCATGCTGCCCCGCGCGCTCAGCCGGCGGATGGGCCCGATCAGGGCGTGATACACCGGACGAACCACGCGCCCCGGCAGATACCGGTGCCGTTCCTCGGCCCACACCCGTGCCCTGGCGTGCGAGGCCAGCGGCGACCACTTGTCCGGGTCCGGCGGGGCGGCGGTGTGAACTTCGATGCGGCACAGGTGTTTTGTGTTGACGAATCCGTACTGCTTCGGGCTCACCAGCCGGATCGGGGCGCCGTGGTCGCTGTCGAGGGGTTCGCCGTCGAGGCGGTCGGCGAGGAAGACGTCGTCGGCGAGGGCGTCTTCCAACTGCACGACCGAGCGGAACTCGTCCAGGCCCTCGAAGCTGAGGTGGGTGATCGTCGCTCCCGGTGCGAGCGCGGGCTCGATCACCAGCCGGTAGAAGTCGCGGAACGGTGTGCCCTCCCAGAGCAGGTCGGTCGCCGACCATCCTGCTACGCAATGGAAATCGGCCTTCTGCTCGCGCCGCGGCAGCTGCGCCAGTTCGGTGAGCGCGATGGTGACGGGCTCGACCGCGGCCCCGCAGACCTCGATCGCGGGGTGCTCGGGAACCGGCGGCGGCGGGTGATGCAGATGCGTACCGAAGCGGGGGAACCCTTCGACGGCGCGTTGGCCCGGGGGAAGAAGTGCCATGCCGATCCTCCTGTTATACGACTCCGTATAACAGCTGAAACTACTCCGTGCCGGTGGCCGCGTCGAGTATCGGCTTCGTCACCCCGGGCAACGAAAAGGCCCCGCACTCGGGCGAGTGCGGGGCCTTTCGGTTCAGTGGATCAGGGCTGGCCGGTCGCGAACGCGATCACCGCGTCCAGGAACTCCTGGCCACCCATCACGTAACCACCGATCAGCATCCCGGCGGGGATGGTGAACAGCCACAGGAACGGGAAGAACGCGCCGATGATGCCACCGATCGCGATGCCCGGCAGGTTCTTGTTGACCTGGGCCATCAGGCGGTCGTAGGAGCTGATGTCCTTCAGTTCGGCGATGTCGCCGAGCTTGGCGGTGTCCTCCGGCGTCATCGAGGCGGCCAGCTTCACGCTACGGCCGTCCTCGGCGATCTGCGGGGTCACCGAGATCGGCAGACCCGCGACCTCCGAGCGCAGCGCCGTCTGGTCGACGGTGACGCCCTCGGCATTGCGCAGCAGCACGGCCGACCCGTCGGCGGCCAGCTCGAAGCGGCCGTTGTCGACCGCCCAGGTGATGGTCTTGTCGGTGGGCGACACCGCGGTGGTGTAGTCGATCCCGTTGCTCACACCCGAAGTCACGCCCCCCGCAGCCACCACCGCGGGCTGTTCGGTCGCCACGGCGGGCTGACCGTTGGCGGTGGCCGCGGTAATCCCCACCGCGACAACCGACATCACAACAGCAGTAGTGAACTTTCCGAACTTCATACTTGAATCCCTCCACATTCGAAAGCCCCCCGACCGGGTGGGCGAATTCAAGCTAGCGGACCCGAAAAGCCTTGCCGCAACGGGATACCCGTCGTCAACAAACCGCAATAAATGCGATATTGCCGAATGCGGGATTCAGTCGTTGGCGTGCAGCGCGGCATTGAGCTCGATACCGGTGCCCTTGCGCGGCACCACTTCCACCGCACCCGTGGTCGAATTGCGGCGGAACAGCAGATTGTTCTGCCCGGCCAGGGTGGCGGCTTTGACGACGGTGCCGTCGGGCGCGGTGACCTTGGTTCCGGCGGTCAGGTACAGGCCCGCCTCGAGCACGCAGTCGTCGCCGAGCGGAATGCCGAGACCCGCGTTGGCGCCGAGCAGGCTGCGCTCACCGACCGAGATGACGGTGGTTCCGCCGCCCGACAGCGTGCCCATCGTCGACGCGCCACCACCGATGTCGGAGCCGTCGCCCACCACGACACCAGCCGAGATACGGCCCTCGACCATCGAGTTGCCGAGGGTGCCCGCGTTGAAGTTCACGAAGCCCTCGTGCATGACGGTGGTGCCCGAGGCGAGGTGCGCACCGAGGCGGACGCGGTCGGCGTCGCCGATGCGCACACCCGAGGGCACCACGTAGTCGACCATGCGGGGGAACTTGTCGATGCTGTACACGGTGACCGGGCCGCGGGCGCGCAGCTTGATCCGGGTCTGCTCGAAACCCTCCACCGCGCACGGGCCGTGGTTGGTCCACACCACATTGCTGAGCAGGCCGAACTGGCCGTCCAGGCTCAGGCCGTGCGGCTGGACCAGGCGGTGCGAGAGCAGGTGCAGGCGCAGGTACACGTCGTGGGCGTCGGTGGGGGCCGCCGACAGGTCGGCGATGGTGGTGCGCACCGCGACCACCTCCACGCCGCGCGCCTTGTCGGGGCCGAGCAGGTCGGCGAACTCCGGCGCGTCGGCCGCGTCGAGGCGCTGGGAGCCGGTCTCGGTGAACTCGCCCAGCTCCGGGCTCGGGTACCAGGTGTCGAGGACGGTGCCGTCCGAGGTGATGGTGGCGATACCGACTGCGCTTGCTCCTTGAGTGCTCACGGACCACATTTTGCCGCCTCGATCCAGGTCGAGGTGGCGCGGGGGCTGTGCGATGGACCACCCGGTCCGATTCCCGCACCCGGACACGGCGTCGTACGCGCGTACTACTGTCGAGATGTGACTCTCGATTTGCGCGCCGACCCCGTCCAGTTGACCGCCGCCCTGGTCGATGTGCCGAGCGTTTCCCGCGACGAGGCCGCCATCGCGGATCTGGTCGAGCAGGCGCTGCGCGATCAGACCACCGGTTTCGAGATCAAGCGGCACGGCAATGTGGTGCTGGCGCGCACGAACCTCGGCCTGCCCACCCGGGTGATTCTGGCCGGGCACCTGGACACGGTGCCCATCGCCGACAACGTGCCGAGCAGGTCCGCCGAGGTGGACGGGGAGCCGGTGCTGTTCGGCTGCGGCACCGTCGACATGAAGTCCGGTGACGCGGTATTCCTGCACCTGGCCGCCACCATCACCGACCCGGCCCACGACCTCACGCTCATCTTCTACGACGGCGAGGAGATCGCCGCCGAGTTCAACGGCCTCAACCACATCGAACGCGATATGCCCGAGTGGCTCGACGGCGACCTCGCCGTGCTCGGCGAACCCTCCGGTGGCTGGATCGAGGCGGGCTGCCAGGGCACGCTGCGCGTGCGGTTGAGCACGTCCGGTGTGCGCGCGCATTCGGCCCGGGCCTGGTTGGGGGAGAACGCGATTCACGCGCTGGCGCCGGTGCTGGAACGTCTGGCCGCCTACCAGGCGCGCCAGGTCGACATCGACGGCTGCGTGTACCGCGAAGGGCTCTCGGCGGTGCGCGTGTCCGGTGGCGTCGCGGGCAATGTGGTACCCGACGTGGCCGAGGTGGACGTGAACTTCCGCTACGCCCCCGACCGCACGGTCGAGCAGGCCATCGCGCACGTGCGCGAGGTCTTCGACGGGCTCGACGTGGGTTTCCGGGTCACCGATTCCTCGCCCGGCGCCCTGCCCGGTCTCACCGCACCGGCCGCGCGCAGCCTCATCGACTCGGTCAACGCCCACGGCGGCGGCGGAGTGCGCGCCAAGTACGGCTGGACCGACGTCTCACGCTTCGCCGCCCGGGGCATCCCCGCCGTGAACTTCGGCCCCGGCGACCCCAACCTCGCCCACAAGCGCGACGAACACGTCCCCCTCAGCCAGATCACCGCCGTCACCGCCATGCTGCGCACCTACCTCACCGCGGGTGCCCAGTAGCGTGGAGGACATGTCGAGCGAATCCGTGGATGAACAGGTGGGGAAGGCCAAACCGAAGTTCCGTGGGCCGGTGATGTTCCGACGCGAACGCAAGCCGGGAGCGCGGACCGCGGACCGCAATCTTCTCGACACCCGTCAGGACAGCGAGTGGGTGCACACCGATCCGTGGCGGGTGCTGCGGATCCAGGCCGAGTTCGTCGAGGGCTTCGGCGCGCTGGCCGAGGTGCCGCCCGCCGTCACGGTGTTCGGCTCGGCGCGCACGCCGGCCGACCACCCGGAGTACGCGGCGGCACGGGCGATCGGCTCCGCGCTCACCGACGCCGGTTTCGCGATCATCACCGGCGGCGGACCGGGGGCCATGGAGGCGGCCAACCGCGGGTCGTCGGAGGCGGGCGGCTACTCGATCGGCCTGGGTATCGAGCTGCCGTTCGAACAGGGGCTCAACGACTGGGTGGACCTGGGGATCAACTTCCGCTACTTCTTCGTCCGCAAGACGATGTTCGTGAAGTACTCGCAGGCCTTCGTCTGCCTGCCCGGCGGTTTCGGCACCCTCGACGAACTGTTCGAGGCGCTCACCCTGGTGCAGACCCGCAAGATCACCCGCTTCCCGATCATCCTGTTCGGCACGGCCTACTGGTCCGGGCTGGTGGAGTGGATGCGTAATTCGCTGGCCGGGTCGGGCAAGATCTCGCCGGAGGATCTCGACCTCATCCAGGTCACCGACAGCGTCGAAGACGTGGTGCGCATCGTCAAGGAGGCGACCGGCAGCGGCAACAGCGACATCGAACGGCTCGGCACCGAGGATCAGTGGTGAGCTACTCGATCTGCGTTTATTGCTCGGCGAGTACAACCGAACCGGAACTGATCGATCTGGCGTCCCAGGTGGGCACCGAAATCGCCCGTCGCGGTTGGCAACTGGTGTCCGGCGGCGGCCGGGTGTCGATGATGGGCGCGGTCGCGGCGGCCGCGCGGGCGGGCGGCGCGCACACCGTCGGGGTGATTCCCAAGCATCTGGTGCACCGCGAGGTCGCCGATACCGCCGCCGACGAACTGCTCGTCACCGACACCATGCGCCAGCGCAAACTGCTGATGGAGGAACGCGCCGACGCCTTCCTCACCCTGCCCGGCGGCGTCGGGACGCTCGAGGAATTCTTCGAAACCTGGACCGGCGGTTACCTGGGCGAACACACCAAACCCGTGGTCGTGCTCGACGCCGACGGTTTCTACCGCGGGCTGTTCGGCTGGTTGGACGAGCTGTTCGAGCGCAAGATTGTCACACAGCAGGCGCGCGACCGCATCGTCGTGGCCGCCGACCTGCCAGCCGCGTTCGCCGCGTTGACACCGGCCGCGGCCCGAGGGTAGGAGATCGACGTGAGCAACGACGCCCGCGACACCGTCAGCGTGTTCGACTTGGCCAAGAAGCTGCCCGGCATGGCCATGGACGCACCGCGCATGCTGCGCAACGCACCGGGAATGCTGGTGGGGCCCAAGGACAAAGCCTCCATCGGCAAGTACTTCCAGCGGCTCGCCCACCGGCGGCCCGACCGGGTGTTCCTGCGCTTCGAAGACCGTTCCTACACCTATCGCGCCGCCAACAGCGAGGTGAACCGGTACGCCGCAGTGCTTTCCGCGCGCGGAGTCGATCGCGGCGACGTGGTCGGCGTGCTCATGACCAACCGTCCCGAGACGCTGTTCACGGTGCTCGCGGTGCTCAAACTCGGCGCCACCGTCGGGTTGCTCAACTACAACCAGCGCGATCAGGTGCTGGCCCACAGCATCGGTCTGCTCGACAGCGTGCTGGTCGTGGTCGGCGAGGAATGCCTGGAAGCGCTCGATTCGCTGCCCCAGGCACCGGCGAACGTGCTGATGTCCGAGGAAATCGCCGAATCGGCGCGTGGCGGAACAGCTTCCGACCCCGCGGTCTGTGAGCAGGTGACGGCGGGCGAACGCGCGTTCCTGATCTTCACCTCCGGCACCACCGGTATGCCGAAGGCCAGCGTGATGACCCACCTGCGCTGGACCAAGAGCATGGCCGGGCTCGGTGGGCTCGGCGTGCGGTTGCGCGGCGACGACGCCCTGTACTGCTGCCTGCCGCTGTACCACAACAACGCGCTCACAGTGGCGCTGTCGGCGGTGCTGGCCGGTGAGTCCACCTATGTGCTCGCGCGCAAGTTCTCCGCCTCCGGCTTCTGGGCCGAGATCGCCCGCGAAGGGGCGACGGCGTTCATCTACATCGGTGAGCTGTGCCGCTACCTACTCAACCAGCCCGTACGGCCCGGCGAGGAGAACAACCGGGTACGGCTCGTCGTCGGCAACGGGCTGCGGCCGGAACTGTGGGACGAGTTCCGGCGCCGCTTCGGCATCGACCGGGTGGTGGAGTTCTACGGGTCGAGCGAGGCGCCGCTCGCCTTCGTCAACGCCTTCGGTGTCGACCGGACGGCCGGGTTGTGCCCGCTGCCGTACGCGGTGGTCGAGTACGACGACGAGACCGGTAAGCCGCGTCGCGGACCGGACGGGAAGCTGCGCAAGGTGCGTTCCGGTGGCGTCGGGCTGCTGCTGGCGAAGGTGAACAACCGTCAGCCCTTCGACGGTTACACCGATGCGAAGGCCTCCGAATCCAAGCTGGTCCGCGACGGGTTCAAGAAGGGCGACTGCTGGTTCGACACCGGCGACCTGGTGCGCGACCAGCACTTCTGGCACATCGCGTTCGTCGACCGGCTCGGTGACACCTTCCGCTGGAAGGGCGAGAACGTCGCGACCACCGAGGTGGAGGGCGCGCTCGATCAGCACCCGAGCGTCGAGCAGGCGGTGGTGTTCGGGGTGGACATCCCCGGCACCGACGGCAAGGCGGGCATGGCCGCGATCACCCTGCACCCCGATGCCGAATTCGACGGTAAGGGGCTGGCCGCCACCGTGTACGAGCGGTTGCCGCTCTACGCGGTGCCGCTGTTCGTCCGGGTGGTCGCCGAACTCGAGCAGACCTCCACCTTCAAGAGCCGCAAGGTGGAACTGCGCAAGCAGGGCTACGCCGCCGACGCCGAGGGACAGCTGTATGTGCTCAGCGGACCGACCGAGGGCTACGTCCCGGCCTACGACGGCTACGCCGACGACGTCGCCGCGGGTAGAGCTCCGCGATAGCGATGCCTGAACCCACCTTCTGTGGTCGGCCCGTGCCGACCGATCGCGCGCTGGTGATGGCGATCGTGAACCGCACCCCCGACTCGTTCTACGACCGGGGCGCCACTTTCACCGACCGGGCCGCGATGGACCGGGTGACGCGGGCCGTCGACGAAGGCGCCGATCTGGTCGACATCGGCGGGGTGAAGGCCGGGCCGGGGGACACGGTCGACGCGGCCGAGGAAACGCGACGGGTGGTTCCGTTCGTCGCGGCGATCCGGGAGAAGTATCCGGAGCTGTTGATCAGTGTGGACACCTGGCGCGGCAAGGTCGCCGGGGATGCCGTGGCAGCCGGTGCCGACCTCGTCAACGACACCTGGGCCGGGGCCGACCCCGAGCTCGTCCACGTGGCCGCCGACCTGGGTGCCGGTATCGTCTGCAGCCACACCGGTGGTGCCGTGCCGCGCACCCGTCCGCACCGGGTCCGCTACGCCGACGTGGTCGCCGAAGTGACCGCCACCGTGGCCGCCGCGGCCGACCGCGCGGCCGCCGCCGGGGTGCGTCGCGACGGAATCGTGATCGATCCCACTCACGATTTCGGAAAAAACACCTATCACGGGCTCGAGTTGTTGCGTGGAATCGACAGTCTCGTAAAAACCGGGTGGCCAGTGCTGATGGCCCTGAGTAACAAGGACTTTATCGGGGAGACTCTAGGTGTCGGTCTGACCGAGAGGGTCGAGGGCACACTGGCGGCGACCGCGTGGGCGGCCGCTGCGGGCGCTCGGGTCTTCCGGGTTCACGAAGTCGCCGAGACCCGGCGGGTCGTGGACATGATCGCCGCAATCCAGGGCATCCGGCCCCCCGCACGAACTCTGCGAGGTCTGGCATGAAAATCCAACACCGCGAGCCCGCCTGGGCCACTACCCACACCTGGGACACCCCTGACTGGACGGTCGGCGACCTCGTCGCCGCCAAAGCGGGTCGCACCGTTTCGGTGGTGCTGCCCGCCCTCGACGAACAGGACACCGTCGCCGACGTGGTGGCCAGTATCCGGCCGCTGCTCGGCACCCTCGTCGACGAACTGATCGTGCTCGATTCCGGATCCACCGATGCCACCGCCGAACGTGCGCGGCGCGCGGGTGCCGAGGTGGTGACCCGCGAGGAGGCCGTGCCCGAGCTCGAGCCGGTGGCGGGCAAGGGCGAGGCGCTGTGGCGGTCGCTGGCCTGCACCTCCGGTGACCTCATCGCCTTCGTCGACTCCGATCTCATCGATCCTGATCCGGCGTTCGTGCCCAAGCTGCTCGGCCCGCTGCTGACCATGCCCGGCACCCATCTGTCCAAGGCCTACTACCGGCGCCCGCTGCGCCAAGGCGAGTCCGTGGACGCCAACGGCGGTGGCCGGGTCACCGAACTGGTCGCCCGCCCCCTGCTGGCGGCGCTACGCCCCGAACTGGTCCAGGTGTTGCAACCGCTCGGCGGTGAATACGCGGGCACCCGCGAACTGCTCACCGCCGTCCCCTTCGCCCCCGGCTACGGCGTGGAGATCGGTCTGCTGCTCGACACCTACGACCGCCTGGGTCTCGACGCCATCACCCAGGTGAACCTCGGCGTCCGCACCCACCGCAACCGCCCCCTCTCCGACCTCGGCGTGATGAGCCGCCAGATCCTCGGCACCGCCCTGCGCCGCAGCGGCGTCCCCGACTCCGGCGCCCCCCTCACCCAATTCCCCCTCATCGCAGGCGAATTCATCCCCCACACCACCGAGGTCTCCCTCGAAGACCGCCCCCCGATGAAAACCCTCCGCCCCGAACAGGTCGCCGCCTGACACCTCCCCCGACCGCCTCGTCGTCCCGACGAGGCGGTCATCGGCGCGCGCACCCCTTGCCGCGTGGCTCGACTGTGCGGGGCTGCCGACGACGCCGAACTCGACGACCTACGTACCGATCGGCCGCGGCGCGGTTATCGGAAGCGAAGACGGTCCGCACGGGGATCAGTGTCGAGGGGCTCAGGGTGTTGGAGGGTGGATGGGGCCGGTCAGGGTGGTGAGGGGGCGGGCCGAGGTGTTGGTTCGGGTGGCGAGGATCTGGGCGAGGATGGAGACGGCGGTTTCCTCGGGGGTGTGGGCGCCCAGGTCGAGGCCGAGGGGGCTGTGGATGCGGGCGATGGTGGCGGGGGAGAGGCCGTGGTCGCGGAGGCGGGTGGTGCGGTCGCGGTGGGCTCGGCGGGAACCGAGGGCGCCGATGAAGGCGACTGCCGGCAGGTCGAGCGCGGCGGCCAGCATGGGGACGTCGAATTTGGGGTCGTGGGTGAGGACGCAGACGACCGTGCGGTCGTCGATGCGGTCTGCCGCGGCTTCGGCGGTCAGGTAGCGGTGGGGCCAGTCGACGACCACGTCGTCGGCGGTGGGGAAAAGTGCCGGGGTGGTGAAGGTTTCGCGGGCGTCGACGACGGTGACGCGATAGCCGAGCTGAGTGGCGGCCGTGGTGAGGGCGCGGGTGTAGTCGTTGGCCCCTGCCAGGATCATGCGGGCGGGGGAGCGGAACACCTGGACGAAGGTGCGGGGGCGGGTCGCGGCGGCAGGCGTGCAGTCCTGGGCGCCGACCATGCCGTTGTGGCCCGCGGCGAGCAGTGCGGCCGCGTCCTGGTCGAGGCCGCGCCACGGCGTGACCTGCCCGGGCCGCAGCAGCCGGCGATCCGGGGTGGATTCGAGAGTCGTGGCGTAGGCGATGGGCTGGTGCGCGGTGAGCGCGGCCCGCAGCTCTCGCAGCAGCGGAAGATCGGCGTGGTCGAGCCGTTCGACGAAGACCTCGATCTCCCCACCACACGGCAGTCCGACGGTGAGCTCGTCGGCTGCCGCGAACCGCTCCACACAGGCCGAGCCGTCGGCGAGCGCCTGTTGGGCCGTCACCAGTAGCGCCGCCTCGACGCATCCACCCGAGAGCGAGCCGACGACCCGACCATTCGGAGTGACCACCATCGCGGCCCCGGTATCGCGCGGCCCCGCCCCGATCCGGTCGATGATCCGGGCCAGCGCCACCGGCCCCTCGGCGAGCAGATCGAGCGCCTGTCCGAGCAGATCGCGCATCGCCCACCGGCCTCTCCACCGACTGTGACCTTTCGGTCCAGCCTAGCTAACCGCGAGCATCCAGGCGCGGTGAAAGCTCAGTCGAGGATCTCGCGGTGCTGGAGACCGGCGGGCACGGCGCCCTGATGGAAGAAATCGTGGAAGATCTGCGCCGCGTACTCGGCGGTGAAGACCTCCTCCGGGTAGACGTAGGTGTCGTCGTCGCCGTGCGGCACGTACACCGTGGGCAGTCCGAGGCGGCTGCCGGGGAACCCGAGGGTGTAGCGGCGCGGCAGATGGTCGATCGTGGTGCGCAGCTGCAGCGTCATCGCGTCGGCGGAGCCGGTGCAGCGCAACGCCAGATCGCCGCGGGCCGCGCTCACCGACGCAGTCACCTCGGTGGCGGGCATGGGCTCGGGTAGGACCGTCAGATCGATCGCGAAGCGCTGATGACCGTCCATCCGGCGCAACGGGCGCAGGAAGCTGTCCACGTCCTCGTGCGGGCCGATGAAGACCTTCAAACGGTCGCTGTAGGTCACGCGGTGGGTCGTCACGACCACTTCACCGCCGACGGAGTCGGTCTCGGACGCGGAAACAGGCCGGGGGCCCGCGACGCCGGCCGCGCGCACGGGCAGGACCCGGCAGGCATTGGCCTCGGGAGACGAGAACATGTGAAGCTCACCTACTCACACTCGGTTACTCGCTAGCAATCTAACCATCGGGCTCGGGTTGTGATCTATAACATTACCGTGATGCAGATCACAAAGTGTCCGTTGTTTAGATGCAGTTATGGGCGAGTCCGGTTCGCAGCGGACTTTTGGTCGGTTTCGTGCCGATAAACCGGGGTGAGTAGGTCTGCATCGACCGGTTCGCCGGTCGTGCGGTCGTACCGCACGGCGATGAGAACCGAGAACAGATGCGTGCTCGCCCGCTCGTGCAGCGTCGCCAGCCGAGTGGCCAGCAACCGGATCGCACCCAGGGAACCCGGCGGGTGCAGCCCGTCGATGAGCATCACGGTGCCGCGCCGGTCGGGGCGGGGCAGCCGGGCCAGGTACGCGATGTCGTGTGGTTCGGTGCCGCCGGGCCGGTAGACGCGGCGCGCGGCCCGGTCCTCGATGCCGCGCCGGGTATCGCCCGCGCGGGTGACGGTGCGCCGCAGTCGTGGATCGGCCGCCACCAGCTGACGCAGGCTCGGCGACAGCTCGGGCCCGCCGAGGACCACCAGGCCGTCACGATTGAGATCGATGGGTCTGCCCGGCAGGAACGTCTCGACCGTCGCCACGAAACCGAGCTGGCGCAGCAGCTCGGCCAGCCGTTGCGCGGCCGCCGGATCAGGTGCGCCGAGCAGCCTGCCCGTGCGGACCTCCGGTGCCAGCACGGTGAGCGTGCCGTGTCCGAAGAACAGCCCTTCGGGCACCGGACCCTGGGTGCTCACCTGGTGGATGCGCGCCCGCGACAAGCCCGCGGCGGCGCCGATGCGGGCGAACGTCCAGCCTTCGGCGTGGAGTTCGCGGATCACGGCGCGGCGGATCCTGGTGAGTTCGTTGATGGTCTGCTGAGCAGCCGCCACCCCGTCGGTGGCTGCTTTGAGTCTCTCGACCTTGTCTTCGATCGCGAAGACTCGTGCCACGTCATCGGCCGACATGTGCGAAGTCTAGACAGCTGGACGGCGATTCGTGTCTATAACGATTGACATCGAATGTCTTGGCGCACAACGCCGATCGAGGTGTGCCTGTCGGCAACCACAAAGACGGCGAGGTCGGCACGGACATCGGCGGTACGCGCGATCGGGTGGCAAATGACGACCGTGTGGTCTGTTCGCGGGTGTCAGGTGGCGTCGGAGTCGATCGGCGGCCGCTCGTTGTGCTCCAACGGCTTCGGCGCCTTCGACAACGAGGGTCCGCTGCCGGGCATTCCGCTGCTCGTGCCGAACAGCTCCTTGCGGTCCGGCACGGCCTTCTCCAGATCGCGCAGCACCGAGTCGTCGCCGCCCAGCAGATGCTTGGTGACCGCGGCACGCGGTGTCATCCCGCGCAGCTCGTTGAGTTCGGCGAGCGGTTTGCGCAGCTCGTCGAACTCCGGGCCGAGTTCCTGCTTGAGCGTGGAGGTGGCCCCGCTGGCGTAGTCGCGCACCTGACGCAGCGACGACGTGGTCCAGCGGATCGCCCCGGGCAGGCGCTCCGGGCCGAGGATCACGAGGGCGGCGACGAGCAGGATCATCATCTCGCTCCACCCGATGTTGCTGAACACGATCCCAGGTTACCCGGCGCGCGTCGTCGCAGCTCAGTCGGATTCGAGGGTGACGGGCACGTCCACCTGCCTGCCATCGCGGATCAACTGCACGTTCACCCGCTCGCCGATCTTGTGCGACTGCACCGCGACGACCAGTTCGTCGGGGCCCTCGACGATGCGGTCACCGACCTTGACGATAACGTCGCCCTCGACGATGCCCGCCTTGGCCGCAGGTCCGCCCGCCACCACGTCGGCCACGGCGGCGCCGCTGCGCAACTCGTTGGCGACGGCCTTGGTGCGCGCGCTGAGCCCGAGCTGCGGGTGGTTGACCTTGCCGTCGCGGATCAGGGTCTGCGCGATGGAGGTGACCACGTCGATCGGGATGGCGAACCCGAGACCGACCGAGTTACCGGTGTTGCTCTTGATAGCGGTGTTGACGCCGATCAGTCTGCCGTCCATGTCGACGAGGGCGCCACCGGAGTTGCCGGGGTTGATCGAGGCGTCGGTCTGCACCGCGTCGATCACGGCATTGGTGTCGGTGCCCTCGCCGCCGAGGCTCACCGGGCGGTGCAGCGCGCTGACGATGCCGGAGGTGACGGTTTTCTCCAGGCCGAGCGGCGAACCGATGGCGAGCACGTCGTCGCCCACCTGCACGTCGTCGGAGCGGCCGAGGTTCGCCTCGGTGAGGTTGTCGGCGTCGACCTTGAGCACCGCGAGGTCGGTCTTGGGATCGCGCCCGACGATCTGGGCAGGCACCCGGGTGTTGTCGGAGAATTCGATCTGGATCTTGGCGTTGCCGGACTTGTCGGTGGCCGCCGCCGAGATCACGTGGTTGTTGGTGACGATGTAGCCCTGCTCGGCGTCGAGGACGACACCCGAGCCGGACGGCCCGCCGTCACCGATGATGACCTGGATCGACACCACCGACGGCAGCACCGCGTCGGCGACGGCCGCGATCTTGCCGTGCGGAGAATCGGAGCTCTCGCTCTGCTGGAGGGTGACCTTGCGCGAGGTGAGGGTGGACGCGGTCTCGGCGGTGATCCGCCCGACCAGCCCACCGACGACGGCGATACCGAGCGCGATCACGGCGAGCAAGGCCAGCGCCTTGGGCGCAACACGGGAGCCGAACAGCACCTCGCGGGCCGACAGTTTGGGAGCGACAGGCAGTGGGGCGGGTTCGGGTGTCTCGATCGCCGGGGCGCCGAGGCGCGCGCCCGCGGCCGGGTCACGCCAGGGGTCCACCGGACCCGCGACGACGATCTTGCGTTCGCCGGAATCGGGTTCGCGCTGCAACAGTTCGTCGGAGCCCTCGGGGCGGGCGAACGCCTCGGCGAGCACACCGTCCGGCGGCCGGCGATCGACCAGTTCGCCGTCGCCGGAACGCTTGCCATCGCGCATCGGATCGTGCGGGGCGAACGAACCCGTCTGGCCGTTCGGGCGGCGGAACGCGTGCGCGGTATGGCTGTCGATGTGCGGCCGGTACACCGGACGCGGGCCGAGGGTCGGCGCGTCGGAGGGCCGCAGATTCCCCCGTGACGCCGCCGAATCCGAGTTGTCGGTCGATCCGGGATTCGTCGATTCGCCTGTCACGCCCGTGACTCTACTTGCGCCGCCACGTAGTCCACCGGGCTGCGGGGAACGAATCGGTCAGGAATCCGAGAAATGCCTCGTTACGGCGGGGAGGTTCGGGTGCGGCGGCGGGCAGTTCGGCCAGCGGGATGCGGCTGAGGCTGTCGTGCAGGCTGCGTGGGACGGCGATTTCGCCCGCCCGGCGCAGCGCGATCCGCGCCTGCTGCTGGGCGTCGACCTCGGCGGCGCATTCGGGGCACACCGAGAGATGCTGGGCGGCACGCAGATAGGCGTTCATGCGCAGCTCGCCGTCGACGTAGGCCGCGATCGCCTCGCTGGCCAGATGCTCGGTGGGCTGAAAGCGCGGTGTGCGACCTGAGGATGCTGGATCCACGCTCATGCGGAGTTCTTCCTTCCGACCGACATCAACCCGACCAGGCCGGGTGTGGCCGCTCGCGGCCGTCACCCTGCGTAGGTGTCAGCGGAGTATCGCTGCTCTATTCCATTATGCGCAAGGTAGTCGCGCAGTGCCTGGCGCCCGCGGTGGATGCGGCTGCGCACAGTGCCCAGCTTGACGCCGAGCGTGGCGCCGATCTCCTCGTAGGACAGGCCCTCGATGTCACACAGCACCACGGCCGCGCGGAACTCCGGCGCGAGCGCGTCGAGCGCCTTCTGCAGGTCCGGGTCGAGGCGGGAGTCGTGGTAGGCGTCCTCGGGCGTCGGCCCCTCGGCGGGCACCCGGTCGTAGTCCTCGGGTAACGCCTCCATGCGGATGCGATTGCGCCTGCGGACCATGTCGAGGAACAGGTTCGTGGTGATGCGGTGCAACCAGCCTTCGAACGTGCCCGGCTGGTAGCTCTGCAGGGATCGGAACACCCGGATGAAGGTTTCCTGAGTGAGGTCCTCGGCGTCCTGGGCGTCGCCGGAGAGCCGGTAGGCGAGGCGGTAGACCCGGTCGGCGTGCTCGCGGACCAGTTCGTCCCACGACGGCATCACCGTGCGGTCACCGGTGGCGTCGAAAGCCGCGGTGCCGGTGAGTTCGGCATCGAGATCGTCCTCGACGGACGGCGGAAAGTCGGTGGGAAGGGTCTGGGCGGGCAGTGTGGCGTCGGAACGCGCCGTGTCTACCATCGGGATGGGACACCTCCTACTCGGGACCGCCGGCACGAAACCGAACCGGTCCGGGTCAGCGGACCTTGTCTTTTCAGAAACAACCGCCGGATGTCTGCGGTTGTTCCCGCGTCTCGTACCCGCCGCGATCGGCTGGTGTGGCAACTATTTCCTGTCGCGATATGGGGCACGTGTGGAGACCCTGAGTGGCGCCTGAGAATCCTGATGTGCCCCGACACTCACCCCGCGTGGGCGCCTTCGCTGAATACACAGACCCGGTCGGTGACATAGCCTCTTAGCTGTGGCATCGAACGTGGAGCGGAACCTGGCCTATGTGGAGGAGTCCGTCGTCGAGGACGAAGTCCTCCTCGACGCGCGCGAGCGGGCCACCGAATTGGGCGCCGCGCCCGTGCCCGCCTCGGTCGGCGCGCTACTGAGCATGTACGCGCAGATGCTCGGCGCCCGCTCGGTCGTCGAGGTGGGCACCGGCGCGGGGGTGAGCGGATTGTGGCTGCTCGACGGCATGCGTGAGGACGGAACCCTCACCACCATCGACTCCGAACCCGAGCATCAGCGGGCCGCCAAGGAGGCCTTCCGCACCGCCGAGATCGCGCCCGCGCGCACCCGGCTCATCAACGGCCGCGCCCTCGACGTACTGCCGCGCCTGGCCGACGGCGCCTACGACCTGGTGTTCGTCGACGCCTCGCCCATGGAACACCCGCTCTACGTGGAGCAGGGTGTGCGATTACTGCGCGAGGGCGGTGCGTTCATCCTGAACAACGCGCTGCTCGGCGGGCGCGTCCCCGATCAGTCCCAGCGCGACCCCGCCACCCAGGCGGTGCGTGCAGCGACCAGGGCGATCGCCGAGAATCCCGAGCTCACCAGTGTGCTCATCCCGATCGGCGACGGGTTGCTCTGCGCCTCGCGTGGGTAGTCAGCCCACCCAGATGCCCTTGCCGACGGTGACGACCCCACCGTTGCTCACGGCGAATCGTTCCCGGTCGCGATCGAGGTCAACGCCGATGATCTCGCCCTCGCCGACCACCACGTTCTTGTCGAGGATGGCGTGGCGGACCACCGCGCCACGCCCGATGCGCACACCGGGCATCAGCACGCTGCCCTCCACGGTCGCGCCGTCGTCGATCATCACGTTGGAGCTGAGGACCGAGTTGCGCACGGTGGCGGCCGACAGGATCGAGCCCGCACCGACGATGGACTCCTGAGCGAGCCCGCCACGCGCGAACTTGGCGGGCGGCAGGTTCTCGGCGGCGCCGCGGATGGGCCAGTGCTTGTTGTAGAGGTTGAACACCGGGTGCACCGAGACCAGGTCCATGTGCGCCTCGTAGAAGGCGTCGATGGTGCCGACATCGCGCCAGTAGCCCCGGTCGCGATCGGTGGCGCCCGGTACGTCGTTGTCGGCGAAGTCGTAGACGGCGGCCTGCCCGGCCGCGACCAGCGACGGGATGATGTCGCCGCCCATGTCGTGATCGGAATCGGAGTTCTCCGCGTCGGCGCGGATCGCGTCGACGAGCACGCGGGTGGTGAACACGTAGTTGCCCATCGACGCGAAGGTCATGTTCGGGTCGTCCGGGGTGCCGGGCGGATGGGCGGGTTTCTCGAGGAACTGGGTGATGCGGCCGGACTCGTCGGAATCGATACAGCCGAACGCCCTCGCCTCGCTGCGCGACACCCGAATCCCCGCGACGGTGACGCCCGCGCCCGAGGCGATATGGCTGGCCACCATCTGTTCCGGGTCCATCCGGTACACGTGATCGGCCCCGAAAACCACGATGTAGTCGGGGTCCTCGTCGTAGATCAGGTTGAGCGACTGCATGATCGCGTCGGCGCTGCCGGTGTACCAGCGCGGTCCGAGCCGCTGCTGCGCTGGCACCGGGGTGATGTACTCCCCGGTGAAACCCGACAGTCGCCAGGTCTGGGAGATGTGGCGGTCCAGCGAATGCGACTTGTACTGGGTGAGGACGCACAGGCGCAGATATCCCGCGTTGACCAGGTTGCTGAGTACGAAATCGATCAGCCGGTAGGCCCCACCGAACGGAACCGCGGGCTTGGCGCGGTCGGCCGTGAGCGGAAACAGTCGTTTGCCCTCGCCACCGGCGAGCACGATCCCGAGTACGTGCGGCTGGCTCCTCACCCTGTCAAAGTACAGGTCCCGGGCCCACCCGGTGGCCCATGTCGACCCGAGCGTCTAATTTGGACCGCGTGAGTGATGGCACCGACGGGGAACGAGCGATCGCGGATCCGTTGCGGGTGGCCATGCTGACCCGGGAGTATCCGCCCGAGGTGTACGGCGGCGCGGGCGTGCACGTCACCGAGCTCACCGCCCGGCTGCGCGCGCTGTGCGAGGTGACCGTGCACTGCATGGGCGCGCCGCGCACGGGGGCGGTGGTGCACCGGCCCGACCCCGAGCTGTACGCCGCCAACGCCGCGTTGCAGATGATGTCGGCGCAGCTGCGGATGGCCGACGCCGTCGGCGCGGTGGACGTGGTGCATTCGCACACCTGGTACGCGGGCCTGGCCGGCCATCTCGCCGGTGCGCTGTACGGCATTCCGCACGTGCTCACCGCGCATTCGCTCGAACCGCGCAGGCCGTGGAAGGCCGAACAGCTCGGCGGCGGATACCGCCTGTCCTCGTGGTCGGAACGCAACGCCATGGAACAGGCCGACGCCGTGATCGCGGTGAGCGAGGGCATGGCCCACGACGTGCTCGACGCCTATCCCGCCATCGACCCCGGCCGGGTCCACGTGGTGCACAACGGCATCGACGCGGGCGTATGGCATCCCGGTGCCCCCGTCGGCACTGAGCAGCCGGTACTCGACCGCCTCGGAGTGCGTGCCGATCTGCCGATCGTCTCGTTCGTCGGCCGCATCACCCGGCAGAAGGGTGTCGGCCACTTGCTCGCCGCCGCAGCCGATTTCGACCCCGACATCCAGCTGGTGTTGTGCGCCGGTGCGGCGGACACGGTGGAACTCGAGCAGGAAGTGGCCGCCGCGGTCGACGAGCTGCAAATCCGGCGCGGCAATGTGTTCTGGGTGAAGGAGATGCTCCCCACCGAACAGGTGCGTCAAATCCTCACGGCCTCAACAGTTTTCGTCTGCCCGTCGGTATACGAACCCCTCGGCATCGTGAACCTGGAAGCGATGGCATGCGCGACCGCCGTCGTCGCCTCGGACGTGGGCGGGATCCCGGAAGTGGTCGCCGACGGTGTCACGGGACGATTGGTGCACTACGACCCGGTCGCCTCGGGTGACTACGAACGCGCACTCGCCGCCGCAGTGAACGCGGTGGCGGCCGACCCCGAACTGGCGACGCGCTACGGGCAGGCAGGCCGCGCGCGAGCCATCGCGGAGTTCGATTGGGCGAGGATCGCGGAGCAGACTGTGAATGTCTATCGCGAAGTCATCCGCTGAGAGCATCCGCGCCGCGTACGCCTCGCCGCATCCCAGCCACGCGGCACCACTCGAGTCCGCCACCAAACGCACTCCGGCCCACGCGGCACCACTCGGTGCGCCAGTTACCGCACTCCGGCCCACGCGGCACCACTCGGTGCGCCAGTTACCGCACTCCGGCCCACGCGGCACCACTCGGTGCGCCAGTTACCGCACTCCGGCCCACGCGGCACCACTCGGTGCGCCAGTTACCGCACTCCGGCCCACGCGGCACCACTCGGTGCGCCAGTTACCGCACTCCGGCCCACGCGGCACCACTCGGTGCGCCAGTTACCGCACTCCGGCCCACGCGGCACCACTCGAGTCCGTTACCTACCGCATTTCCAGCCGCACGGCACTACTCGAGT
>NZ_BDBI01000003.1 GCF_001612905.1 Nocardia ignorata NBRC 108230
CCCAACACCTCCCTGGTGCACAAAACACCGAGGTGTTGTCCGCACTCAGCCGACAGGTGCGTACCGCGCAACGGTGACCGAAGCGGTGACCCCGGTGATGTCGGCGAGGCCGGCGATGCGTGGGTCGTCCCCGGCGGTGGTGTGGAAGGCGGACGGTCCCATGGCGACCACATTGGTGACGTCGGCACGTGACAGCTTCATGGGGAATTCGACCACGACGTGATCGATGCGGGTGAAAGTCCCCGACAGCGCGTCATCGAGCCGATGCTCCTTGTCGGGGTCCACGCGGACCATACCCAGCGGCTCGATCAACTCGCCCAGATGCCGTGGGGTTGGCGTGACGACGACGAACCGTCCGCCGGCGGCGAGGGCTCGCGCGACTTCGCTGGGATTGCGCGGTGCGAACACCGATAAGACCCCCGTGAGAGCGTCATCGCGGATCGGCAGCCCACGCCAGGCGTCGGCCAGGATCGACGCGAGCCGGGGATGCGCGCGAGCCGCGCGACGAGCAGCAGGCTTCGCGACATCGAGCGCGATGCCGCGGAGACCCGGATGCGCGTCGAGGACCTCGCCCAGGTAGTACCCGGTACCGGCCCCGATCTCCAGCACCGCACCCCCCAGCGATCCGGCGTCGGCCGACGATCCGGGGTCATTCGACGATGTGTGGCGGTACGGCAGTCCGGCGTCGGCCGCGGACGGCGTGTGTCCGGCCGGGTGCGCGGAGTGGAAAGCTTGGGCGACGGCATTCGCGATCGGCGCGAAGTGGCCCGCACTCTGGAATGCCGCGCGAGCGTCGAGCATCGCGGCGGTGTCGCCGGTCATTTTCGTCGAGGCGCCGGTGAGCAGGCCGACGTAACCCTGGCGGGCGATGTCGAAGCTGTGCCGGTTGCCGCACCGCAATGTGCCTGCGCCGGGCTGCAGGGTGTCGCCGCACTCCGGGCAGGCCAGGAGTGCGGCGACCTCGGTCAGGGCTGTCAGCTGGTGACGCTCTTCAGTTCGTCACCGAGGGCCGCTGCCTCGTCCGGTGTGAGTTCGACGACCAAACGCCCGCCACCCTCGAGTGGAACCCGCATGACGATTCCACGACCTTCCTTGGTTGCCTCGAGGGGACCGTCCCCGGTACGGGGCTTCATGGCCGCCATCCTCTGCTCCCTCCAGATCTGCGCGGTGGAGTGCGCACTACTGTTCTCTGGTCCGCCGGGTGTTCGGCGGGCCACACCGGTCCTATTCTTCCCTATTGCCGACTCGGGCGGACACCTGAGTAGCAAATCTGACTCCGGAGTCGGTTCCTTTCGGTACGGCTTGCACCCAGCAAACGGCCAGGTGATCGTCCACCATGCCGGTCGCCTGCATCAGTGCGTAGGCCGTGGTCGGGCCGACGAAAGCGAAGCCGCGCCGCTTCAATTCCTTTGCCAGAGCAATGGATTCGGGTGTGGTGGCGGGCACATCCGCGATGGCCGCGGGCCTCGGGCGTGGCTCGGGTGCGAACGACCACACCAGCTGGTCGAGGCCGATCGGCAGGTCGCGAGCAACCCGGGCATTCGCGATGGTCGCGTCGATTTTCGCGCGGTTGCGGACGATCCCGGCGTCGGCGAGCAGCCGTGCCCGGTCGGTGTCGTCGAATTCGGCGACCTTGGCGATCTCGAAGCCCGCGAAGGCGGCGCGGAAGGCCGGGCGCTTGCGGAGGATCGTGATCCAGGACAGGCCCGATTGGAACGCCTCGAGGCACAGCCGCTCGAAAATGGCATCGTCGCCGTGGAGGGTCTTGCCCCATTCGTGGTCGTGGTAATCGCGGTAGAGCTGGGAGCCGGTCGCCCAGTCGCAGCGGACCAGCCCGTCGTCGACGAGCTCGCTCACCGCTGCTCCTGACCCGCTGCCACCTGCGCCTGCCACTGCCGCATCTGCGCTAATTCGAACTCGAGTTCGTCGATGCGCTCAGCCAACCGCTCCAGCGCCCAGTCGACCTCACCGGCCTTGTAACCGCGCACCACCTGCTGAAACCGCAACGCGCGCACATCCGCCCCCGTGACGCCCTCGGCGGGCAGCACGGTAGCGGTGGTGCCCTGCGGCAACGGTCCGAGCTCCTCCGACCGGCCGAACACCGCACTGGCGACGAGAAACAACATCGCCGCGACCAACCCGACGATGAGCACATACAGAAGCAGCGTCAGCATGCCTTCAGACTAGGCAAGCCCACCGACAAGTCCCGCATCAGCGGGAGCGGTCAGAGGTGGCGCGTGGTGTCGATGCCGAGCGACATCCCCGCCAGGCCGCGCTTGCGGATAGCGAGCTTGTCGGCGACGCCGCGCAGGGCGACGGCGGCCGGGTTCTCCGGATCGGAGAGCACGATCGGCGTACCCGCGTCACCA
>NZ_BDBI01000004.1 GCF_001612905.1 Nocardia ignorata NBRC 108230
ACGGGTCTGCAGGGCGATGGCACCGGCGCGTTCGGCCACCTCGGCGGCGGCGATCTGCGGGGTGGTGACGACCAGGATCTCGGCGCTCGGGATCAGCTGGGCGATGGAGATCGCCACGTCGCCGGTGCCGGGCGGCAGGTCCAGCAGCAGCACGTCCAGATCGCCCCAGAACACGTCGGCGAGGAACTGCTGCAGCGCGCGGTGCAGCATCGGACCGCGCCACACCACGGGCGTGTTGCCCTGGGTGAACTGCGCGATCGAGATCATCTTCACGTCGTGGGCGACGGGCGGCATGATCATCCGCTCCACCTGGGTGGGCTTGGCGTCGGTGCCGAGCATGCGCGGGATGGAGTGACCGTAGATGTCGGCGTCGAGCACACCGACCGACAGACCGCGTTCCGCGAGCGCGACGGCCAGGTTGGCGGTGACGCTGGACTTGCCGACGCCGCCCTTGCCCGAGGCCACCGCGTACACGCGGGTGAGCGAGCCGGGCTGGGCGAACGGGATCACCGGTTCGGCGGAGTCGCCGCGCAGCGATTTGCGCAGTTCGGTGCGCTGTTCGTCGTTCATGACGTCGAGATCGACGGTCACCGCGCCCGCACCCGGCACGTCGGCGACGGCCTTGGTGACGCGCTGGATGATCTCGGTGCGCAGCGGGCAGCCCGAGGTGGTGAGGTACACCTCCACATGCACGTCGCCGCTGTCGGCGATGGCGATGCTCTTGACCATGCCGAGCTCGGTGATCGGCTTGCGGATCTCCGGATCGTCGACCTTCGCGAGCGCCGCCCGCACATCCGCTTCCGTAATCACTGCCATATGTCCGATATTAGGCTGCACCGGTTTCCCGGCCGGGTGTGGGGCGCGTGCTCAGTGGATGCGCGGGAGGTCTTGGGGCTTGGGGGCGAGGCCGCTGGAGTAGGAGCCCGACCATGCCATCACATTGGCGACGTAGGCCATGGAGTTGTTGTAGCGCAGGATCGCCTTGGACTGCTGGGACAGGTCGCGCATGTTCAGGCCGCCGTCGCAGAGGTACTTGCCCGCGGTGAGGGCGGCGTCGTAGAGGTTCTGCGGGTCGGCGATGCCGTCGGCGTTGCCGTCGGCGGCGTAGCGCTCCCAGGTTTCGGGCAGGAACTGCATGGGGCCGATGGCGCGGTCGTAGCCGCCGATGCCGTCGAGGGTGCCGCCGTCGCTGTCGTGGATGACGTTGTTGCCCGACAGGCTGCCGTCGAGGACGGGACCGTAGACGGCCTTGATCGGGTTGCCGTCGGCGTCGGCTTTGCCGAAGGCGTGGGTGGATTCGACGCGGCCGATGCCCGCCAGCAGCGACCACGACATGCCGCAGTGCGGATTCTCCACGGCCAGTTGCTGTTCGGCGTTCTGGTAGGCGGCCACCGCGATGCCGGGGATGCCGAGCGGTCCGGCGGGCAGGTCGGAGGCGACCCGATCACCGGACAGCGCAACGGTTTTCACCTCGGGGGTGGCCGATCGCGACTGCTTGGCCTCGGCGTGGACGACCTCGGCGACTGCGGCGACTGCGGCCTGCGGTGCGGCGGCGAACTCGGGACCGGTCTCGGTGTCGAGCTCGGGCAGATCGTGCTCCACGGCCGCCATTTCGGCGGTGGTCGTGTCGGCGGCGGCGGCGGTGACGGCCACGAGTCCGGCCGGAACCAAGCCGGTGAGCGCGATGATCGAACTACGTCGAACCGTCGTTGCAGGCTGTTTACGATGACGACCCATGAGCCGAGATTACCGCACCCGAGACCTTTTTGTTACCCCTCCGTGATCTGAATTTCGGTTTGATTTCTACGGGGCAGGCGGGGCGGGCGGCAGCGGGATAACGATGTTGAACGGCAACGTGATTGCGGGCTGCGGCGCGGGTGCCGGCGCGGCGGGCGGCGCGGGCTCCTCGGTGGGCGCGATGCCCGGCTCCGGCGTCTTCTGCGGTTCGGCCGGTGCGGGCGCCGGTGCCTCGGCGGGCGCGGGTTGCTCGGCGGGGGTGCACGCCGCCTGCTCGGTGCGCTCACCGGGCTGCGGGGGAGCGGCGGCCGGATCCTGCGGTGCCGGATTCTGTTGCACCTCGGCACCGAACGTCTGTGGTGCGGGCGCAATGGGGTTGGGCATCTGCGCGGGCAGCGGCTCGTTCACACACACCTCGGGGGCGGGTGCGACGGGCGCGGGACAGAAGATGCCGCAGGGGATCGGCGGCAAGCCGGGCAGCGTGATCATCACCTGGGTCGGCGTGGTGACCTTCGGTGTGTTGGGCGGCAATTGGTTCGTCGTCGACGGCGGCGCCGCCGTGACGGGTGTGTCGGCCGCGAGCACGTTCGGCGCGACGGTCGGCGCGCTGCCCGGCGGCACGATGTCGGGCGAGATCGACACCTGGCTCGGCGCACCGCCGGTACGGTAGGCCGCCGACCAGCTGAGCACATTGGCCGCGTACGACATCGAGTTGTTGTAGCGCAGGACCGCACGCAGTTCCTGCGCCGCGTCGCGCAGGTTCAGCCCGCCGGAGCAGAGGTACTTGGCCGCGCCGAGGGCGGCGTCGAAGACATTGTGCGGGTCGGCCGTGCCGTCGCCGTTGCCGTCGGCCGAGTAGTGCGCCCAGGTACTCGGCAGGAACTGCATAGGTCCGACGGCGCGGACGAAGCCGCCGTCGGCCTCCTTGATGATCTCGTTACCCGGCAGGGTGCCGTCGAGCGCGGGTCCGAAGATGGGTGTGGTCGTGGTGCCCGCGGCGTCGGTTCGCCCGCTGCTGGCGTGCCCGGATTCGATGCGGCCGATGCCCGCCAGCAGATTCCAGGTGAGCCCGCAGCCGGGCTGTGCGGTCTGCATGGCCAGTTCGGCATTGCGGTAGGCGGCGAGCACGATCTCGGGAATGCCGAGCGTGCCGCTGCCGGGTGGTAGTGAAATCGATTGCAGTGGCACGGTTCCGGCGAAGGGCGCCAGGCTGTTGGCCGAGGGGCTCAGCGCACGCAGTTTGCGCGGCGCCTCCTGGGTCACCGGTAGCAGGCCGACGATTTCGGACGGATCGCTCTCGGGTTTGTGGTCGGTGGTGCTCTTGTTCGCGGCGAGCAAGGCCTCCGGCGCGCTCGGCGCGGTGCTCGGGTTCGACGAGTGCGCGGCCGACCCCGACGCGACGAGTCCCGCGACGACAAGGGCCGACATAGTTATCGGAGCAGAGATTCGCATTGCGGCCACACCAACCCTTTACGTCGAAGCAGCGGCGCCGCAGAGTCCCCCCTCCGGCCCGCCCGGAACAACGTGATCCAGGTTACCCATCGGTCAGGTACTTACAGAGCATTTCCGGTTACTCATCTGGAGCACCAGGCGAAACCGGGGGCGAAGACGGTGTTTGACCGGAGGTTTTCTTGCGGGCACCTTTTCGCTTCGTCTCCGTCTTCGGCGCGCCGTCGAGCATTTCCTTGATCTCTTCCAGTTCGCGCCGCAGGTAGTCGCGGGTGGCGACATCGCCGACGGCCAGGCGAAGCGCCGCCAGCTCACGGGCGAGGAACTCGGTGTCGGCCTTGGTCTGCGCGGCCCGGGTGCGGTCCTCCTCGAGCGAGACCTTGTCGCGGTTGTCCTGGCGGTTCTGGGCGAGCAGGATCAGCGGCGCCGCGTAGGCCGCCTGGGTGGAGAAGGCCAGGTTGAGCAGGATGAACGGGTACGGGTCCCAGCGCAGCGCCACCACGAAGACATTGAGCAGGATCCAGACGATGACGATGATGGTCTGGATCGCCAGATAACGCCCGGTGCCCAGGAACCGGGCGACTCGCTCGCTGCTGCGCGCGAACGCCTCGGAGTCCCAGTCGAAACGCAGCCGGGTACCGCCGGGTGTCTCCAGCCGCTGCCTGGCCAGGTTCTTCTCGCTCACGCGTGTCCTTTCGGCTGCCCCGCTGATGCCTCGAGGCGCTGACCACTCATGCCGGTCTCCCGTCGGTGTCGATCGGTGTCGGCTCGGTCTGTTCGAGCGGTGGGGTCTCCTCTTCGCGCCAGTCCTCGGGCAGCAGATGGTCGAGCACGTCGTCGACGGTGACCGCCCCGAGCAGGTGGTTCTCGTCGTCGATCACCGGCCCGCAGACCAGGTTGTAGGTGGCGAAGTAGCGGGTGACCGCCGAGAGCGGCAGCTCGGGGGTCAAGGCGGCCAGGTCGGTGTCGACCATGCCGCCCACCAGGTGCGCAGGGGGCTCGCGCAACAGGTGCTGGATGTGCACGCAGCCCAGGTAGCTTCCGGTCGGGGTGGCCGTGGGCGGGCGGACGACGAAGACCATCGAGGCCAGGGCCGGGGTGAGATCGGGATCGCGGACGCGGGCCAGCGCCTCGGCGACCGTGGTCGACGGACTGAGCACGACCGGTTTGGTGGTCATCAGGCCACCCGCGGTGTCGGGGGAGTGGGCGAGCAACCGGCGCACCGGTTCGGACTCCTCCGGGTCCATCAGAGCCAGCAGCGATTCGGCTTCGCTCTCGGGCAGTTCGCCGAGCAGGTCGGCCGCGTCGTCGGGGTCCATGGCCTCGAGCACGTCGGCGGCCCGCCGGACCTCGAGGTGGCCGAGCAGGTCGACCTGGTCGTCGTCGGGCAGTTCCTGCACCACATCGGCGAGGCGTTCGTCGTCGAGGGCGATCGCCACCTCCACCCGGCGCTTCTCGGGCAGCTCGCGCAACCGGTTGGCCACGTCGGCGGCGCGCAGTCCTTCGAATTGGGCGAGCAGCGCGGTGACGTCCTGGCCCGGCCTGCCGACGGCGGCCGGTGTCAGGCCGCTCACCGACGACCAGTCGACCACGTGCACCGTCCGCCTGCGCCCGATCCGCCGGTGCCCGCGCACCGCCACCCGGCCGACCACCCAGTCCCTGGTGCGGGTCTGCTCGATGCCCAGATCGGCGACGAACACGTCGACGTCTTCCAGGTCCGGCAGGTCCGGGTCGTGCACGTGCACCCGGGTGTCGACGATCTGGGCCAGCGCGAGCAATTCGCCCGCGCGCTGGGCGAACCGGCGCAGGCTCACGGTTCCGGTATTGAGCGTCACCACGCCCGGCTCGATCGCGGTGACCCGCAGCATCGGCACGAAAATCCTTCGGCGCGTGGGCAACTCGACGACCAGGCCGTGCACGCGCGGCGGTTGCCGCCCGAACCGGACGGCGACGACCACGTCCCGGACCCGGCCGATAGACTCCCCGTCCGGACCCAGCACTGTCAGGCCGGCGAGCCGGGCGACGTACACCCTGGTGGTTGCCATGACCTCAGGCTAGTAGTAAGGAGCGTGCTCCCATGAAGCCCCGCCGTTCGGTGCTCGCCGTGCCAGGCAGTAGCCAGAAGATGATCCACAAGGCGATGGGACTGCCGGTCGACGAGGTCTTCCTCGATCTGGAGGACGCGGTCGCGCCCGAGGCGAAGGTGTCGGCGCGCGCCAATATCGTGGCCGCCCTGCACGAACCGGGCTGGGGCGAGCAGCTGCGGGTGGTCCGGGTCAACGACTGGACGACCGAATGGACCTACGCCGACGTCATCACGGTGGTGGAGGGCGCGGGCCGCGAGCTCGACGCGATCCTGCTGCCCAAGGTCACCGACGCGGGCCAGGTGCGCGCGCTGGATCTGCTGCTGAGCCAGCTGGAGAAGGTGTGCGGGCTCGAGGTCGGGCGCATCGGCATCGAACCGCAGCTCGAAAACGCCGTGGGGTTACGCAATATCGACGAGATCGCCACCGCCAGCCCCCGTGTGCAGGCCCTGGTCTTCGGTCCCGCCGATTTCATGGCGAGCCTGAATATGCGCACCCTCGTCGTCGGCGAACAGCCGCCCGGCTACGACACCGGCGACGCCTACCACCACATCCTGATGACCATCCTGCTCACCGCCCGCGCCCACGGCCTGCAGGCCATCGACGGCCCCTACCTGCAGGTTCGCGATGTCGACGGCTTCCGCCGGGCCGCCGCGCGCACCGCCGCGCTCGGCTTCGACGGCAAATGGGTGCTGCATCCGGACCAGATCGACGCGGCCAACGAGATCTTCAGCCCGCGCCAGGAGGACTACGACCGCGCCGAGTTGATCCTCGAGGCCTATGCCTTCCACACCTCGGCCGCCGGTGGTGCTCGTGGCGCGGTGATGCTCGGCAATGAGATGATCGACGAGGCCTCCGCCAAGATGGCACAGGTCATAGCCGAGAAGGGCCGCGCCGCCGGAATGAGCAGGACCACCCGTTTCACTCCGCCACAACCCGGCCAGGAATAGCAGAATGGGACTATGACGAATCCCTTGGGCAACTCGAACCGCGGGCGGCAGGCGTTGCCGACGCCGCCGTCGGGCTGGCCGGTCGGGTCGTATCCGACCTACGCCGAGGCGCAGCGCGCGGTCGATTACCTGGCCGACAATCAGTTCCCGGTGCAGGACGTGACCATCGTCGGCGTCGACCTGATGCAGGTGGAGCGGGTGCTGTACCGGCTCACCTGGGGCAAGGTCATCGGCGGTGGGGTGGTGTCGGGCGCCTGGCTCGGCCTGTTCCTCGGCCTGCTGCTGAGCCTGTTCACCACCACCGGTGGGGCGCTCGGTCCGCTGGTCGTCGGTCTGCTCGGCGGCATCGTGTTCGGTGTCATCACCACGTCGATTCCCTACGCGGCGACCAAGGGACAGCGCGACTTCGCGTCGACCATGCAGTTGGTCGCCGGTCGCTACGACGTGCTGTGCGACCCGAAGACCGCCGAACGCGCCCGCGACATGCTGGCCCGATTGGCGCTGTGACCCAATGGATGTGGTGAATTCGGTCCGCACCGCGGTGCTGGACCACTACGAGGTCGAGCGCGCCGGTGTGGACTCCGCGTCGGTGACGTTCCTCGGGCTGGAACCGATCGAGATCCTGCGCATCCCCGGTGACGGTGTGGTGCACTACGCGACACTTGGCGGCTCGCGTCATCCGATGGGCGATCCGGCCGACCTGCTCGCCGATCCGGTCCGTGGCCCACGCGCCGAACTCGTGCTCACCCTGCTGGCCGCTGCCGGGCCGCAGGCGGGCCTGGTTCGCTCACTCGGCGTGCTCGTCGCCACACCATCGGTGGAAGGTGTTGTGCTGCAATCCGACGCGCTGCTCGATCTCGGTGAACCGTTGTGGCACAACGGTCCTTTCACCGCGGTGCTGCTCGGCGAGAGCGAGGTGCCCGAGATCGTGCTGCCCGAACCGGCCGAACCGGTGCGCTACCTCAGCGTCACCCCGGTGACCGCCACCGAGGCCGCCTGGGTGCGGGTACGCGGCGCGCAGGCGTTGCGGGACGCGTGGGCCGAGGCGGGTATCGACGTGCGCGATCCCGGTCGCGGTGCGGTGAATCTCTAGAGCCACTTGTTGCGGCGGAAACTGCGGAACAGCAACGCGCACAGCACAACCATCAGCGCGACCACCGCCGGATAAGCCCACGGCTGGTGCAGTTCCCACATGTAGTCGAAGTTCATGCCGTAGACACCGGCGATCATGGTCGGCACCGCCGCCATGGCCGCGTAGGCGGAGATCTTGCGCATATCGGTGTTCTGCTGGACGCTGATCTTGGCGAGCGCGGCGTTGACCAGGCTGCTCAGCGCCTCGTCGAAGTAGGCTATCTGTTCGTTGACGATGACATGGTGGTCGGCCACATCGCGCATATAGCGCCGGAATTCGGTCGGTACCGGCAGGTCCTGATTGTTCATCAACCGCTCCAGCGGAACGCCCAGCGGTGACACCGCCCGGCGCAGCTCGACGACCTCGCGCTTGAGCTGATAGATCGATTCGATGCCCACCTTGGAGTTCGATGTGAAAACCGCCTCCTCCATCTCGTTGACGTCCTCCTCGATGGATTCGGTCGTCTCGACGTAGAAGTCGACCACGTGATCGGCCACGGCGTGCAACACCGAGGGCGGACCCATCCGCAGCTGATCGGGATGAGCCTCGAGTGCCCTTCGCACGCCCGACAGGCCGGTGTGCTCGCCGTGGCGAACGGTGATCGCGAAATGCGGGCCGGTGAAGACCATGATGTCGCCGGTCTCCACGATCTCGCTGATGGCGTGCATATCGTGTTCCACGTAGCTGACCGTGCGCATCACCAGGAACAGCGTGTCGTCGTAGCGTTCCAGCTTGGGGCGCTGACGCCCGACCACGGCGTCCTCGACCGCCAGCGAATGCAGCCCGAAGATCTGGGCGATGTCGTTCATCTGCGTCTCGTCGGGATCGTGCAGGCCGACCCAGACGAAGCCCGAGTCGGTGCCGCGCGCCTCCGCCAGCGCCTGCTGCGGGGTGAAGCGGCCGGGCAACCGCGTGCCGTCGACGTAGACACCGCAGTCGACGATGGCGCGTGCGGTCGGCACCGGTACCCGTGGCCGCGCGGTCGCCGCGGCACGACCCGTCTTGTGAAAGTTCGGCAGTGACGGGAAGGAAGGCACATCCGGATGTTACGGGCAGGTCGACGGCCGCACACCGGCCGACACCGCACTGTAAGACTGAGTGTGTGCGCATCGACCTGCATACCCATTCCACCGCCTCCGACGGCACCGACACCCCGGCCGAACTGGTTCGCCACGCCGCCGCATCCGGGCTCGACGTCGTCGCGATCACCGACCACGACACCACCGGCGGGTGGGCCGAGGCCGAAGCGGCGCGTCCGCCGGGACTCACACTCGTACGCGGGATGGAGATGTCGTGTACCGGCATGGGGGAGGACGGTTTTCCCGTTCCGGTGCACCTGCTGGCCTACCTGTTCGACCCGGCGGACCGCGGTTTCGCCGAGGAACGTGAACGATTGCGGGCCGAGCGCATCGCGCGGGTACGCGCCATGGCGGAGTTGATGGTGGCCGACGGTCTGCCGATCGATCCCGAGGCCGTGCTGGCCGGTGCCGGACCGGCCGCGGGGCGTCCGCATCTGGCGCGGGCCCTGGTCGCGGCGGGTGTGGTGGCCAGTGTCGACGCCGCGTTCGTCGACCTGCTCGCCCCGCACGGGCCGTACTACGCGGAGAAGGTGGACACGCCGTTGCCGCGCGCGGTGCAGCTGATCGCCGACGCCGGCGGGGTGAGCGTGCTCGCCCACGTTCGGGCCCGCAAACGCGGCAGGCTGCTCGCGCTCGACGAGATCAGGAATCTGGCCGGGCTCGGTCTCACCGGCCTCGAGATCGACCATCCCGATCACAGCGACGCCGATCGCGCGGTACTCACCGAGCTGTCCGGCGAGCTCGGCCTGGTGCGCACCGGGTCTTCGGACTACCACGGCAGCAACAAGACCATCGCGATCGGCGCCTGCCGCACCGATCCGGAACAGTTCGAGGCACTGATCGGCAAGGCGAGCGGGGTTCCGGTGATCTCCTCGTGACGGCGGTCCGGGCGCTGAGCGGTGTGGTGGCGGGCGGTGTGGTCGCGCTGCTGTGTGTGGTCGTCGGTGCCGCGCTGATCGGTGCGCGCCGCGACTTTCCCGGGCCGGGAGGCGAATCCCTGACGTGGCATGTACTGGTGACGGTGGTCGTCGTCGGGGCGCAGATCGTCGCGGATCGGCGGCGTGGGGCGGCGGCTCTGGCCGGGTCGGCGGTCGTGTTCGTGATGACCGGAGCCCTGCTGTGGACACAGTGGTGGGGATGACAGTCCGCTAATGGTTGCGGAAGGGTGAACTGTGCCCGAATATCTCTCTGTATGGGCAACCTGGAGACGGATGTTCTGATTCTCGGCGGCGGACCCGCCGGGCTCTGGGCCGCCGTCTCCGCGGCCGCGCACGGGGCGCGGGTGGTGCTGGTCGACAAGAGCCGCTGCGGTTCGAGCGGGCCGGGCGTCTACGGCGCGACGACGGTGTGGGACATTCCGCCGGGTCAGGCGCGGGCCGAAGCCGTGGAGCGCGCGCTGGTGCGCGGCGGCGGTCTCGGTGACCCGGCCTGGCTGCACCGCGTCATCGACGAGGCGCACGAGCGGCTGCGGAACTGGTCGGGCAGGCAGGTCGCCGACCCGCGACGGATCCGGTTCGACGGTGCGAGTTACCTGCGCCGACTGCGTCGCGGCGCGCTCGAGGCCGGTGTGCGCATCCTCGATCACCACCCCGCCCTGCACCTGCTCGTCGATCGCTCGGGACGGGTGGTCGGCGCCGCAGGGATGCGGCGGCACAACAACTTTCAGCGCTGGACGATTCGCGCGGGCGCCGTGGTCGTGGCCACCGGCGGCTGTGCGTTCGGGTCCGGCGGCGCGGGCACCGAGGTGAACACCGGCGACGGTCTGCTGATGGCGGCGGAGGCCGGGGCCGAGCTGTCGGGCATGGAATTCTCCAGCGCCTACGTCCTGGCCCCGGTGCTCGCCCGGGTGCACCCGCATCGGACGATCGCCAGTGGGCTCGCGGTGCGTTTCGCCACGTTCTACGACGAATCCGGGGCCGAGCTCCCGGGACGCGCGTCCGCGGCGCTGGCCGCCATCGCCGACGGCAGGCGGGTCTTCGCCGCGCTCGACGACGTGCCCGAGGTGGTCGGGCACTGGCTGCGCAGGCAAGGCGCGG
>NZ_BDBI01000005.1 GCF_001612905.1 Nocardia ignorata NBRC 108230
GAACCCCTACGTCCGTGGACACCAGAACCTAAATCTGGCGCGTCTGCCAATTTCGCCACTCGCGCTGGATGTGTACGACCGTCCAAACTCTACCGGGCGAATCGGGCTCTCCCAAGCGTTGGGGCGGCGTGGCGTACTGGTGGGTAACACGACCTGGGATTATAACGATTCGATAAAGGTCAATATGAGGGGCACTCATGTTTTGCAAACGGACAGTAGGGCCTCACCTGCGCGTTCAAACATGAGGCGGGGTCATGTTTCAGAATAAAGTGGTACGGGCGTGCGGAAATACTGGGTGGTAGCTGCCGTGGGGGCGGCAAACGTGAGGCTTTCCTCATGATTTTGTGCGATCGTGGCTTCTAACAGGCCCGAGGGGCTGCCGGATACGTGTGCGTGCCGTCGGTGGGCGGAGCGCCAGGAGAAGGAAGTCGAGCGACTTGACGATCAACGAGAGCACCGAGATGGGCACGGGATCGACCGCGAAAGCCGAAGGTCGTGGCCGGGCAACGGGTGTCCGGGTGTCGCTGCTCGAGCAGTTGCGCGGTGGCGCGGGGTACGCGTTGGCCTTCGGTGGGCAGGGCGCGCAGTGGTTGCGTGAGCTCGAGGAGATCGGGCGCGACAGCGCCCTGGAATCGGAGCTCACGGCGCTGGTGGGTGAGGCCGCGGCGTTGGTCGAGCCGGTTGCCACCCAGTTGCTGATGGTGCGACCCGGTGGGTTCGACCCGATGGGCTGGGTACTCGAGAGCGAACTCGACGAACCGGAGGAGCCGTCCTCGGCGCCGGCCGACGCGGTACTGCGGTCGGCGGCCGTATCGATGCCCGGCGTGCTGCTCACCCAGCTCGCGGCGATTCGCGCACTGCGGTTGCAGGGTCTCGACCCGGCCGAGCACGCGCCGGTCGCCGTCATCGGGCACTCCCAGGGGCTGTTCGCCGCCGAGGCCGTGCGCGCCGGTGGGGCCCGCGACGCGGAGCTGCTGGCGATTGCCCAGCTCGTCGGTGCGGCCGCCGGTCTGATCGCGCGCAGGCGCGGGCTGATGCCGGTAGGGGAGCGCTCGCCGATGGTCGCGGTGTCGAATGTCGATCCGGAGCAGTTGCGCGCGATCGTCGCCGAGGTGAGCGAAGGGGTCGACCCGGCGCAGGCCGCGGTGGTGTCGATCCGCAACGGCCGCAGGCGCGTTGTGCTGTCGGGTGCGCCCGCGCAGATCGACCGGGTGCGGGCGCGCTGCGCGCAGCTGCACGAGGAACAGAACCGTGAGCGCGAGGCGAAGATCCGTGGTGGCGCGGTGTTCTCGCCCGTCTTCGAAGACGTGACCGTCGACGTCGCCTTCCATCATCCGGCACTGGCCGAGACCGTCGACGTGGTCGCGGGCTGGGCCCGTCAGTGCGAGCTCGACGTGGACCTCGCCGCCTCCCTCGCCCAGCAGATCCTGGTCGACCCGATCGACTGGGTCGCCATCGTCGACTCCGCCGTCGAGGCGGGCACCCAGTGGATCCTCGACCTCGGCCCCGGCGACCTGCTCTCGCGCCTCACCGGTGGTTCGCTCAAGGGCACCGGTGTCGGTGTCGTCGCTGCGGCCACGCGCGCGGGTCAGCGCAGCCTGCTCACCCCGGGTGCGGCACCCGAACCGTCGGTGCCGTGGTCGGCGTTCGCGCCCAAGCCGGTGCGCCTGCCCAACGGCCGCATCGTCGTGGAGACCGCGTTCACCCGCCTCACCGGCCGTTCGCCGATCCTGCTCGCCGGGATGACGCCGACCACGGTCGACGCGAAAATCGTCGCGGCGGCGGCCAATGCGGGGCACTGGGCGGAGCTGGCCGGTGGTGGACAGGTCACCGAACAGATCTTCGCCGACCGGATGACCGAGCTGCGTCAGCTGCTGCAGCCGGGTCGCGCGGTGCAGTTCAACTCGCTGTTCCTCGACCCGTACCTGTGGAAGCTGCAGCTCGGTGGCAAGCGGCTCGTCCAGAAGGCACGTGCGGCCGGTGCGCCGCTGGACGGCGTGATCGTCACCGCTGGTATCCCCGAACTCGACGAAGCCGTCGCGCTCATCGCCGAACTCACCGAGGTCGGTATCAGCCACGTCGCCTTCAAGCCGGGCACCGTCGCGCAGATCCGGGCCGTGCTGCGGATCGCCGACGAGGTGCCGTACTACCCGGTGATCATGCACATCGAAGGTGGCAAAGCGGGCGGGCACCACTCCTGGGAAGACCTGGACGACCTGCTGCTGGCCACCTACGCCGAACTGCGCGCCCGCGCCAACGTGGTCGTCTGCGTCGGCGGCGGCATCGGCACCCCCGAGCGCGCCACCGACTACCTCACGGGCACCTGGGCCACCGACCACGGCTACCCGGTGATGCCGCTCGACGGCGTGCTGGTCGGCACCGCGGCGATGGCCACCCTCGAGGCGACCACCGCACCCGAGGTGAAGCAGCTCCTCGTCGACACCCCCGGCACCCCCGACTGGGTGGGTGCGGGCACCGCGAGCGGCGGCATGGCCTCGGGCCGCAGCCAGCTCGGCGCCGACATCCACGAGATCGACAACGCCGCCTCGCGCACCGGCCGCCTGCTCGACGAGGTCGCCGGTGACGCCGACGCCGTGGCCGCGCGCCGCGACGAGATCATCGCCGCGCTCGATGCCACCGCCAAGCCGTACTTCGGCGACGTGGCGACCATGACCTACCAGCAGTGGCTGGAACGTTATGTCTCCCTGGCCGTTTCCAGCGATGTCCCGATCTCCTTCGATTGCGGCAGTGATATCGGTGACGCCATTCGCGACGCCACCCGCTCGGACTGGCTCGACATCAGCTGGCGCGACCGGTTCGCGGAGATGATGCGCCGCACCGAGGCCCGGCTGCACCCGGCCGACCGCGGTGAGATCGAAACCCTCTTCGCCGACGACGCCGACTTCGAACACCCCGTGCAGGCGCTGTGCGCGCTGAAGAAGCAGTACCCGGCCGTCGCCGAGACCGTGCTGCACCCGGCCGACGTGCCGTTCTTCGTGTCGCTGTGCAAGACGCCGGGCAAGCCGGTGAACTTCGTGCCCGTCATCGACGCCGACGTGCGCCGCTGGTGGCGCTCGGATTCGCTGTGGCAGGCACATGATCCGCGCTACTCGGCCGACCAGGTGTGCGTGATCCCCGGCACCGTCGCCGTCGCGGGCATCACCCGGGTCGACGAGCCGGTGGGCGAACTGCTCGACCGCTTCGAGCAGGACGCCGCGTTCAGCCTGGTCCGTTCGGGTGTCACCCCGGCGCCGGTCGACGCGCGTCGGGTGGCCGGTGTGGTCGCGGGTCCGATCGACACGGTGCTGGCGGCCCCCGATGTGCAGTGGGCCGGGCGCACCACCGTCAACCCGGTGCATCGCCTCGGCGCGGTGTCGGAGTGGGTCGTCGAGCAGGGCAGCGCGGTGCACACCGGTACCGGTGCCACCCTGACCGAAACGACCGGCCCGGAAGCCGAATTCAGCTACGTCGAACTGGTCGTTCCGTTGCTCGGCAAGGACGCGGTGCGCATCCGGATCACCGTCCCGACGAGCGTGTATTCCGGTGGGGCACCGGTCATCACCGAAGCTGATGCCGAAGCCGCCATGTCCGCACTGCTCGGCGTGGCCGCCGGTGCGTCGCTGCCCGAGGTGAAATCCGGTGTGGCGCACCTGAACCTGGCCTGGCGGCCGGATCTGATCGCCGACCACGCGGGCGTCACCGGCTCGGGCCTGCCCGAGACGCTCAGCACCCTCGGCCGGACCGCGCCCGACGTGCTCGTCGGCGCCTGCTGGCCCGCCGTCTTCGCGGTGCTCGGCGCCGCCCGCACGCCCGCCGGTGGTTCGGTGATCGAGGGCATGCTGGATCTGGTCCACCTGGACCACCAGATCGAACTGCTCGCCGAACTTCCCTCGGAGACAGCGATTCTCGTCGTCCGCGCCGACGGCGGCGAGGTGGTCGACACCGATATGGGCCGCGTGGTCGAGGTGGCCGTGAGTATCGGCGTCATCCTCGATCAGGGCCTCGACGCGACTCCGCTGGCCCGGTTGGTCGAACGGTTCGCCATCCGTGGCCGCAACGGCGCCGGTGAGCTCACCGACCCGCCGCGGGCCGCCGGTTCCGTGTCCGGCGCGGCCACCGACACCCCGCGTCGCCGCCGTCGCGATGTGAGCATGGCCGCCCCGCGCGCCATGCACGCCTTCGCCGCCGTCTCGGGCGACCACAACCCGATCCACACCAGTGAGGCCGCCGCCAAGCTGGCCGGCCTGGGCAGCCCGATCGTGCACGGCATGTGGCTCTCGGCCGCCGCCCAGCACGCCGTGGTGGCGGTGGATCCCGAAAGCTCCGTTCCCGCACGCACTCTCACGGCATGGACCACCCGGTTCCTCGGCATGGTGCGCCCCGGCGCGACCGTGGACGTGCGGGTGGAGCGGATCGCGGTGGACGCGGGCGCCGAGATCGTCGAGGTCTCCTGCCGCGTCGAGGGTGACCTGGTCATGACCGCGACCGGGCGCACCGCCGCCCCGAAGACCGTGTACGCCTTCCCCGGGCAGGGCATCCAGCGCAAGGGGATGGGCCTGGACGCACTGACCCGCTCGAAGGCGGCCAAGCAGGTGTGGGAGCGTGCCGACGCGCACACCCGCGAAGCACTCGGTTTCTCGATCCTGGCGGTGGTGCGCGACAACCCCACCTACCTCAAGGCGCGTGGTGTCGAACACCGCCACCCCGACGGTGTGCTGCACCTGACCCAGTTCACCCAGGTCGCCATGGCGACCCTCGGCGTCGCCCAGGTCGCCGAGCTGCGCGAGGCCGGTGCCTTCGTGGAAGGCGCCATGCTGGCCGGGCACTCGGTCGGTGAGTACAACGCGCTGGCCGCCGTCGCCGGTGTGCTGCCGCTGGAAGCCGTGCTCGAGGTGGTGTTCCAGCGTGGTTCGGCCATGCACGAGCTGGTCCCGCGTGACGCGCAGGGCCGCAGCGACTACCGGATGGCCGCCATCCGCCCGTCGCAGATCGGCCTGCCCGACGACGAGGTCATCGACTTCGTCACCGGCATCGGCGAAGCGACCGGCGAGTTCCTCGAGGTCGTGAACCTGAACCTGCGCGGCTCGCAGTACGCCATCGCGGGCACAGTCGCCGGGCTCGAGGCCCTGGAGACCGAGATCGACCGTCGCCGCGCCGAGTTCGGTGGCAAGCGGGCGTTCATCCTGGTCCCCGGTATCGACGTGCCGTTCCACTCCTCGGTGCTGCGCGACGGCGTGCCGGAGTTCCGGCACAAGCTCGAACAGCTGCTGCCCACCGAGGTGCACCCGGAGGTGCTGGTCGGGCGCTACATCCCGAACCTGGTGCCGCGGCCGTTCTCGCTGGAGCGGGAATTCCTCACCGAGATCGCCGAACTCGTGCCGTCGGAGCCGCTGCAAGCGGTGCTCGCCGACTTCGACAGTTGGGCCGAGCGCGATGCCGAACTGTGCCGCGTGGTGCTGATCGAGCTGCTGGCCTGGCAGTTCGCCAGCCCGGTCCGCTGGATCGAGACCCAGGATCTGCTGTTCACCGACACCGCCCACGGTGGTCTGGGCGTGGAGCGTTTCGTCGAGATCGGTCTCGGTGCCACGCCGACCGTGGCGAACCTGGCGAGCCAGACGCTGAAGCTGCCCGCGTTCGGTGGGGCGACCGTCGAGGTGGTCAATGTCGAGCGCGACGCCGCGGTCGTCTACTCCACCGACACCGATCCCGCGCCGGTCGAGGACGACATCGAGGAGACCCCGGCCGCCGAAACCCCCGCTGCCGCACCCGCTGCCGTGGCCGCCGCACCGGTGGCGACCGGCGGACCGCGCCCCGACGACATCGCCTTCACCGCCGCCGACGCCACCCGCGTGCTCATCGCGCTGTGGACCAAGCTGCGCCTGGACCAGATCGGTCCGGTCGACACCATCGAGGGCCTCTGCGACGGTGTGTCCTCGCGACGCAACCAGCTGCTGGTCGACCTCGGCGCGGAGCTCTCGCTCGGTGCCATCGACGGCGCCGCCGACGCCGACATGGGCGCGCTCGCGGCCACCGTCGAACGCCTGGCCCGCACCTACAAGCCGTTCGGCACCGTGCTCACCGACGCCATCGGTGACCACCTGCGCAAGGTCTTCGGGCCGTCGGGCAAGCGGCCCGCCGCCATCGCGGACCGGGTCAAGAAGGTCTGGGAACTGGGTGACGGCTGGGCCAGCCACGTCACCGCCGAGGTCTCGCTCGGCACCCGCGAGGGTGCCAGCGTGCGCGGCGGGGACCTCGGCGGACTCGTCGGTGGCGCTCTCACCGACGCCGCCTCCGTCGATGCCGCCATCGACGCGGCCGTGCAGGCCGTCGCCGCCCGGCGCGGGGTCGCGGTCTCGCTGCCCTCGGCCGGTGGCGCGTCCGGCGGTACCGTCGACGCGGCCGCGCTCGGTGAGTTCACCGAGCAGATCACCGGCCGCGACGGCGTGCTCGCCACGGCGGCCCGGGTGGTGCTCGAGCAGCTCGGCCTCAGCGAGCAGGTGAGCGCGCCCGAAGCCACCCCCGACACCCTCGTCGAGCTCGTGTCGGCCGAACTGGGTTCGGACTGGCCGCGTCTGGTCGCTCCCGCGTTCGACGCCCGCAAGGCCGTCCTCATCGACGATCGCTGGGCCACCGCCCGCGAGGACCTCGCCAAGATGTGGCTCGGCAACGACGCCGAGACCGCCCAGCTGTCGATCGACGGCTACTACGGTGCCGGGGAAGCGGTTGCCGCACAGGCGAACTGGTGGCGTCAGCGGGCCATGCACGAGGCCCGTTCGGTGCTGGCCGGGGTGTACGCGCAGATCGCGCAGGTCGCCCTCGACACCAGCGAACCAGGGTTGTGGTCCGACGACGTCGCCGTGATCACCGGTGCCAGCAAGGGTTCCATCGCCGCCGCCGTCACCGGCAAGCTGCTCGCCGGCGGTGCCACCGTGGTGGTGACCACCTCGAGCCTGAACGACGAACGGCTGCGGTTCTACCGTTCGCTGTACCGCGACAACGCCCGCCACGGCGCGGCGCTGTGGGTGGTGCCCGCGAACATGGCCTCCTACCAGGACCTGGACGCACTCATCGAGTGGGTCGGGTCCGAGCAGGTCGACAACGCCGGTGGCGCCAAGATCAAGGTCAAGGACGCCATGACCCCGACGCTGCTGCTGCCGTTCGCGGCGCCGCGCGTCGCGGGCGATCTCGCCGACGCCGGTGCGCGTGCCGAGATGGAGATGCGGGTGCTGCTGTGGTCGGTGGAGCGGCTGATCGGCGGCCTGTCCGCCCTCGGCGCCGACCACGATGTCGACGCGAAACTGCATGTGGTGCTTCCGGGTTCGCCCAACCGTGGCCTCTTCGGCGGTGACGGTGCCTACGGCGAGTCCAAGGCCGCGCTCGACGCCGTGGTCGCCAAGTGGCGGGCCGAGAAGTCGTGGGCCGCGCGGGTCACCCTGGTGCACGCGCTGATCGGCTGGGTGCGCGGCACCGGGCTGATGGGGCACAACGACCCGATGGTCGAGGCCGTCGAGGCGGCGGGCGTGCACACTTGGTCGACCGCCGAGATGGCCGACGAACTGCTGAAGTGGTGCACCTCGCGTGCCCGTCAGGTGACGGTCACCGGCCCGCAGCAGATCGACCTGACCGGCGGCCTGGCCCGCGCCAAGCTCGACCTGCCCGCGCTGGCCAAGCAGGCACAGGAAGCGGCCGCCGCGGCCGAGGAGGAAGCGACCATCGCCGCGACCATCGCCGCGCTGCCCGCACCGCCGACCATGAGCTCGGCGCTGCCGGTGCCCGAATGGGGCGAGGTGACCGCCGATCTCAGCGAGATGGTCGTCATCGTCGGCGCGGGCGAGCTCGGTCCGTACGGCTCCGCGCGCACGCGTTTCGAGATGGAGGTCGAGGACGAGCTGTCGGCCGCCGGCGTGCTCGAGCTGGCCTGGACCACCGGTCTGATCCGCTGGGAGAACGAGCCGAAGCCGGGCTGGTACGACACCGAATCCGGTGATTTCGTGCCCGAGGAAGAGGTGGCCGAGCGCTACCACGACACCGTCGTGGAACGCTGCGGTGTGCGCCGCTATGAAGACGACGGCGCCATGCTCGACAATGCCGCGCCGCTGCTCACCTCGGTGTTCCTCGACCAGGACCTGTCGTTCACGGTGGCGAGCGAGGCCGAGGCCCGCGCGTTCCACACCGCCGATCCCGAGCACACGGTGATCACCCCGGTCGCCGATTCCGGCGACTGGACCGTCACCCGCAAGGCGGGCACCGAGATCCGGGTGCCGCGTAAGGCGAAGCTGTCGCGCGTGGTCGGCGGTCAGATCCCCACCGGCTGGGACCCGACCATCTGGGGCATCTCCGCCGACATGGCGGCCTCGATCGACCGGGTGGCGCTGTGGAACATCGTCTGCACCGTCGACGCGTTCGTCTCGGCGGGCTTCAGCCCCGACGAGCTGATGAGCTGGGTGCACCCGAGCCTGGTGGCCAACACCCAGGGCACCGGCATGGGCGGCATGTCCTCGATGCGCTCGCTCTACGTCGACAACCTGCTCGGCGAGCCGCGCCCGAACGACATCCTGCAGGAGGCGCTGCCCAACGTCGCACTGGCGCATGTGGTCCAGTCCTACGTCGGCAGCTACGGCGCCATGGTGCACCCGGTCGCGGCGTGCGCCACGGCGGCGGTGTCGGTGGAGGAAGGCGTCGACAAGATCCGGCTCGGCAAGGCCGAGGTCGTGGTCGCCGGTGGTTACGACGATCTCGGTATCGAGGGCATCGTCGGCTTCGGTGACATGTCGGCCACCGCCGACTCGGCGGCCATGCGCGCCAAGGGCATCAGCGACCGGTACTTCTCCCGCGCCAACGACCGCCGTCGCGGCGGCTTCGTGGAATCCCAGGGTGGCGGCACCGTGCTGCTGGCCCGCGGTGACGTGGCCGTGGAGATGGGTCTGCCGGTGCTGGGCGTACTGGCCTTCGCGCAGTCCTTCGCCGACGGCGTGCACACCTCCATCCCGGCACCGGGTCTCGGTGCGCTGGGTGCGGGGCGTGGCGGCAGCGGTTCGCGACTCGCCGCCGAGTTGCGCAAGCTCGGTGTCACCCCGGACGACATCGCGGTGATCTCCAAGCACGACACCTCAACCGCCGCCAACGATCCCAACGAGTCCGAGCTGCACGAGCGGCTCGCGGGCGCACTGGGTCGCAGCGAGGGCGCACCGCTGTTCGTGGTGTCGCAGAAGAGCCTCACCGGCCACGCCAAGGGCGGCGCGGCGGCCTTCCAGCTCATCGGCCTGTGCCAGGTGCTGGAAAACGGTGTGGTGCCGCCGAACCGGAGCCTGGACTGTGTCGACGAGAAGATGCGGGCCTACCCGCACCTGGTGTGGGTCCGCGAACCGCTGCGCTTCGGCGAGAAGTTCGCGCTCAAGGCCGGTCTGGTGACCTCGCTCGGCTTCGGGCACGTATCGGGTCTGCTCGCGGTGGTGCATCCGCAGGCGTTCCTGGCCGCGATCGAACCGGGTGCGCGCGCGGAGTACCAGGAGCGGGCGCAGGCGCGTCAGCTGGCGGGCAGGCAGCGTTTCGCCGAGGCCATGTGCGGCGGCGCGGCACTGTACGAGAAGCCGGCCGATCGTCGCCTCGGCGCCGACGGCACCCCGGCCAAGCAGGTCCGGCAGCTCGAGGCCGACATGCTGCTCTCGCCGACGGCCCGCCTCGACCAGGGGCTGTACCGGGCCAACGGAATCGGTTGCGAGGCCGGGCTGCTCGGTTCCGCTCCGCAGACCAGCGAAGCGTCGTAGGCTGCCGCTTCGTGACGATTCTCGGTATCGGCTTGGACCTGGTCACCATTTCCGAGTTCGCCGAACAGCTGCAGCGGCCCGGGTCGGCCATGCTCAGGGAGACGTTCACCGCCGGTGAACGCCGCTACTGCCAGAGCAAGCAGACCGACCCGGCCCGCAGCTTCGCCGCCCGCTGGGCCGCGAAGGAGGCGGTGCTCAAAGCCTGGGCGTCGTCGCGTTTCGCGCGCAGCCCGCAGATCGGGGACAACCCGTATCCGCTGATCGAAGTGGTCAACGACGCGTGGGGCAGGCCGAGTATCAAACTGCACGGCTTGGCCGCGGAGTTCCTGCCCCGCGTGCGCGTGCACCTGTCGCTGACCCACGACGGCGACACCGCGGCGGCCATGGTCGTCCTCGAGGATCCGGGCGAGCTCGCCGACCTCATCGAGGGGCGGGTAGGAAACTCCTAGCGCTACAGACGTTCCGGGCCCGGGTCGAGGTCACTCCTTCGACCCGGGTCCTTTCGCGTGCCTGGACTCTTTTTCGGCGACGAGCAGATACGCCACCATCAGCCGCTTGAGTTCGGCGACGGCGTCGGCGTTGGACTGCTCGTCCTGCACCGAGAAGTTGAGCATCGAATAGACGACGTGCACCAGCACCTCGGCCATCATCGTGCGCCGGGCGCGCGGGGTGCGCGGGGTGAGCGGCCGCAGCATCTGCGACACGACCTCGGCGAACTCCTTCTCGTGCAACGCGCCCGTCGCCCGGGTGGACGGGGTGGACTGCATCGCCAGCCACACCTCGCGCCGCGACGGGTCGGTGGTCCACAGATTCGCCAGGTGATCGACGAACTGGTTCATGTGCCGCAACCAGTCCAGCGACGGCACCTCGCCGTGGAAATCGGCGAGCTCGCGCGAAACCGCGACGAGGTCTTGCCGATTCAGCTCACAGACGATCACGTACTTGTTGGCGAAGAACTGATAGAGCGTGCCGATCGGCACCTCGGCGCGCTGGGCGACCTCTTCACAGGTGAACGATTCGAAACCCACCTCGACCAGCAGTTCTCGCGAGGCCTGCAGCAATGCGTCGAACTTGCGCTTGCTGCGCTCCTGGGTGGGCCGCTTGCGCGGCATCAATTCCTGTGGATCGTCCTGCAATTCCAGCGCGGGGTCCGGGCGGTGCTGCTTGGACCGGGCCTGCGCATGTACTTCCACCCATCCAGGCTAGCGCTAGAGGGACCTATACGACATCCGCATACCCGAAGCGTGTCAGGAACCGGTGTGATTCCCACCCATCCGTCCCGTGACCGGTGACGAATCATCAGATGAGCGTGCGTGCATCCGCACGCTGATTCGCGGTTGGTACCGCACCGCGTCGCACAGGGGCATCGTTTCGCTACAGGGGAAGGCAAGACTGGTGGCAGCAGTATCAGTGGTAACCCTCGGCGTGAGCACCGAGCGTGGAGCCGTGCACGCGGTCGCGCTCGCCGAGACGGGCAGTACCCTCACCGACCGGATGGTGCTGCGGCGCACCGTCCGTACCGCCGGTGACAGCAGACCGGAGACGGCCGAAGCGGTGCGTGTGGCGCTCGACGCCCTCGCCTCCGAACTCGGCGACGACTACGAGATCGCCGGTGCGGCTGTCGGATACCGCGACGCCGCCGATCGCCGCGCCATCGTCACCCATCTTGCGACCACGTCGTGGAGCACGGCGTCGCTGGTGTCGGCCAAGTCGGCGCACCTGTTCGTCGGCGGTGTGATGACCTGGCTCGACGAATTCGACACCCTGCTCGTCTACGAGGCGGTGCCGGGTTACCAGGCGATGACCCTGCTCGATCCGGGCAGGCACCGCGTGCTCGCCGCGTGCTCACACACCGGTCCGTCCACACCCGAGGCGCTGCGTGCCGGGGTGGCGGCGGCAGGCGACCAGCTCGATGCGGCGTCGGTGCGCCCGGGCGCGGTGGTGCTCATCGGCTCGTCGGCCGACGCGCCCGCCGTGCGCGAGGCCGCCGCGGGCTTCGGGGTGCCGGTGCTGCCGTGTCGGCTGGCCGGCTACGCGCCCGCCGCCGGTGCCGCACTGGTCGCGCTCGGTGACACCAAGGTAGTGCCGATCACCGGGCCCGCGCGTTCCCGTCGCGGCACCGCGGTGGCCGCCGCGGCGGCGAGTGTGCTGGCGGGTGGGCTCGTGGTCGGTGGTTCCTACGCGCTGATGGACGGTGGCACGCCTGCGGTCGACAACACCGCCGTGTCGTCCGAACCCGGCCTGGCACCGGCACATCCGGCCCCGGCGCCGCACGCGCAGGACGCCGCCGATTCCGGTTCGGCCGGTGGGATCGGCTCGGGTAGCGGCCTCGCGGTCGACCCGACACCGCCCACCGACATCTGGCCCTACGAGAAGGTGTCACCGAACCCGCAACTGGTGAATCCCGGGGTATTCCCGTTGGATTACCCGACTCAGCTCTACGGCGACGCGGCCGAGGACGAGCCGCTTCCGCTGGAGCCGGTACAGCCGGTCGTCCCGGAGATCCCGGTCGCCGTGCAGACCGTGCCGGGCACCGGCATCCCGCTCAGCATGCAACCCGCCCAGGCGATGACGCCGCCGGGCGGAATGTCACAGTCGGCCGACTGAGCCGCACACGGGCCGCGCGAGATGATCGCGCGGCCCGTGCCGTTTCCACTCAGGAACTGGTGCGGCGCTGGAACATCCACCGTGCGGCCAGATAACCGGCCACCGCGATGCCGCCGCACCACAGCACCGCGAGCAGCCCGCTGTCGCCGATGGGCGTGCCCATCAGCAGCCCGCGCATCGTCTCGATCACCGGCGTCACCGGCTGGTTCTCGGCGAAAGTGTGCAGCCAGGTCGGCATGGTCGAGGTCGGCACGAACGCGCTGCTCACATACGGCAGGAACATGAAGAAGAACGTGAATCCGTTGGCCGCCTCCGGATTACGGGCCACCATTCCCAGTGCCGCCGACAACCACGACAACGCGAACACGAACATCGCCAGCACGCCTGCCACGCCGAGCCAGCGCACCGGATCTGTCGTCGGCCGGAAGCCGAGCACCACGGCCACGCCGATCACGACGGCCGAGGTGACCAGATTGCGCAACACGCTCTCCACGACATGCCCGGTGAGGACCGCCGAGCGGGCGATCGCCATCGCCCGGAACCGGTCGACAATGCCCTCGGCCAGATCCGTCGACAGTGCCACCGCCGTGGTCGAGGCGCCGAACCCCGCACATAGCAGGATGATTCCGGGCACCACATACTCGATGTAGGCGCCGTCGACCCGCATCGCGCCGCCGAAGACGTAGACGAACATCAGCAGGATCATCACCGGCAGCGCGATGGTCATGATCATGGTGTCCGGGCTGCGCAGGGTGTGACGGATATTGCGGTCGAGCATGGTGACCGAATCCTGCACGGTGGTCAGGGCGCTCATGCCGCCACCGCCGTCCGGCCGGTCAACGCGAAGAACACATCGTCGAGGTCGGGGGTGTGCACGGTGAGCTGTTCGATGGCGATGCCGAGTTCGGCGAACCGGTCGAGCAGCAGTTTGATCTCCACCGCGCTGCCTGTCGAGGACACCTGCATGCTCAGTTGTTCGGCGTCGACCTGCGCGCTCGGCACCGCCTTCGCCGCCGCGGTGAGCAGAAGGTGATCGGCGAACCGGAACCGGAGGTGGCCGCCGGGGACGAGCCGCTTGAGTTCCTCCGGGGTGCCGTCGGCGACGATGCGCCCGCCGTCGAGGACGGCGATGCGATCGGCGAGTTGGTCGGCCTCCTCCAGGTATTGCGTGGTGAGGAAGACGGTGGTGCCCTCGGCGGCGAGTTCGCGGATGGCGGTCCACAGGTCACGGCGGCTGCGTGGGTCCAGGCCGGTGGTCGGTTCGTCGAGGAAGACCAGCCGGGGGCGGCCCATCAGGCTCATGGCCAGGTCGAGTCGGCGTCGCATGCCGCCCGAGTAGGTGTCGACCGGTTTGGCCGCGGCATCGACGAGATCGAACCGGTCGAGCAATGCGGCACTGCGGCGGGCGATTTCAGGCTTGTCCAGATGCAGCAGCTTGCCGGTGAGGCGCAGGTTCTCGTGGCCGGTGAGCACACCGTCGACGGCCGCGAACTGGCCGGTGACGCCGATCAGCGCGCGCACGTCGTCGGCCTCGGTGACCGGGTCGTGGCCGAGGACGCGCAGTTCGCCGCGATCCGGGCGGGTGAGGGTGGCGAGGATGCGGACCAGGGTGGTCTTGCCCGCGCCGTTGGGGCCGAGCAGGGCGAAGACGGTACCCGCGCGGACCTCGAGGTCGAGGTCGTCGAGGACGACGTGGGCGCCGAATGACTTGTGTAGCTGCCGCACCGAGAGTGCGGGTGGTTCGGGTGCCATGGGATTCTCTCCGATCGATGCCACTGTTTATGGCCTATATTGTTTATAGGCTAAACAGTTATTCGGCACAAGTGGGCCGCCGGTTACAGTCATGGCAGAGCGAAGGAGGCGGACGAGTCGATGACGACCGGCGAAGCGGCGTTACCCAGAGCGGTGGAACTGATGTGGGGGCTGGCCCAGCCGGCCGGTCGCGGACCGAAGCGGGCGCTCACCATCGACCAGATCATCGATGCCGCGATCGAGGTCGCCGACGCGGAAGGCGTCGCCGCGCTGTCGATGAGCAGGGTGGCCAAGCAGCTCGGCTTCACCGCCATGTCGCTGTACCGCTACGTCGACAGCAAGGACACCCTGCTCGACCTGCTGATGGACCGCGTGGTCGGCGCGCCACCGGATATCCCCGCCGGAACCTCCTGGCGCGCAGGTCTCGAGCAATGGGCGTTCGCCGAGTTCGACCGGATCGGCAGGCATCCGTGGTGGATCGACATCCCGCTGGCCCGCCCGCCGATGGGCCCGAACAATATGGCCTGGCTCGAGGTGGCGCTGGGCGCGCTCGCCGGGACCGGCGTGCCGGAGCCGACGAAGCTGGAGCTGGTGATGAATGTGTCGGTCTACGTCATCGGCAAACGCCGCATGCTGCGTGATCTGCAGACCGCCGAAGGTGCCGATTTCGCGTCGGTGATGGCACGCGTACTCGACCCGCAGCGGTTCCCCGCGGTCACGGCCGCCATGTCGGGTTCGGCGTTCGACGGCGAGAGCGAGGTCCATTTCGATTGGGCCCGTGCCGATTTCGAATTCGGGCTGGCGCGGATGCTCGACGGTTTCGAGGTGTTCATCCGCACCTTCGCCGAGTAGCTACACCGACAGGTCGCGGCGCAGCTTCGCCACGTGGCCGGTGGCGCGCACGTTGTACTGGGCCACCTCGATCGCACCCTGCTCGTCGACGAGGAAGGTCGAGCGGATCACGCCGGTGACGGTCTTGCCGTACATCTTCTTCTCGCCGAACGCGCCCCACTGTTGCAGCACGGTGCGTTCCGGGTCGGACAGCAGCGGGAAGGTGAGGCCCTCGGCGTCGCGGAACTTGGCCAGTTTGGCCGGCTTGTCCGGGGAGATGCCGAGGACGGCGATCCCGGCCTCGTTCAGCTCGGCGAGGTTGTCGCGGAAGTCGCAGGCCTGCTTGGTGCAGCCGGGGGTCGAGGCGGCCGGGTAGAAGTAGACGATCACCTTGCGGCCACGGTAGTCCGACAGTGACACGTCCTTGCCGTCGGCGTCGGGCAGCGTGAAATCGGGTGCGGTGTCTCCGGGGGAGAGGCGATGGTTGTCGGTCACCACCGCACGGTAACCGACCGGGTCCGCTGACGGCATGGATAGACTCGGGCGAGCACAGACACATACCTGGAGGTGACGGTGGCCAAGGACGACACCGACCGGATCGAACGCGAGATCGAGATCGCGCGCGCCCGGTTGGCGACCACGCTCGACGAACTGGCGGTGCGCGCCGATCCGCAGCGGATCGCCGACGACACGAAGGCGATCGTGGTCGCCAAGTTCAGCGAGCCCAAGGTCAAATACACGCTGATCGGCGCGGGTGCCCTCGTAGCGGGCCTGGTCCTGGTCAAACTCTTCCGCCGCTGAGCGGTCCACAAACACAGAACACCCGATGCGGCATAAGCCACATCGGGTGTTTCTGTATTCAAACGCACCAACTCGAGCGCGCCAGCGCTCCAAAACTACTGCGTGGGGCAGGCGAGGCCGTCGCCGTCGGGGTCGAGGTGGGGGGAGTAGCCCGCCTCGCCGCGGAACAGCGGGGCGCGACCGGCGGCCATCGCCTCGTCGCAGCTGCGGAACGCACCGCCGGCCGAACCGGACTGGACCAGGTTGGCCGAGCCGGTGGCGCCGAGCAGGGAGTCGAAGCTGGACGAGCCGGTGCCCGCGGAGCCCGTCACCAACGGATTCGCCTGAGCGGCGGGGGCGACGAGCAGGCCGAGGCCTACGGCGGCGAGGCTGACAGTGAGCCGACGAACGTTCATGAATTCCTCTATGTCTGCTGCGGTTCGGATGTTGGCCCGGACACACGCCTCGGGCGGCGAAGTCAACCTTCATGACGGGGCCCCCGCTTGTCAACCGCACCGCGTGTGCCTCGACTGTTACTCGCCGAGCCTGCGCCCGGTGAGGTGCTCGGCGGGCACGGTGCCCATCCGTCCGGCCTGGAAGTCCTCGAGTGCCTCGATGATCTCGGCGCGGGTGTTCATGACGAACGGTCCGTACTGGATCACGGGTTCGCGCAACGGTTTTCCGCCGAGCAGCAGCACTTCGAGGTCGCCGTAGTCCTGTGTGGTGTCGGCGGTGAGCGTGATGGCCTCGCCCTTGCCGAACATCACCAGCTGTCCGGTGTGGATCGGCCGACGGTCGGTGCCCGCCGTGCCGCTGCCCGACAGCACGTAGGCCATGGCCGTGAAGTCCTGCGGCCACGGTGTTTCCAGCTGCGCGCCGGGGCTGATCGAGGCGTGCGCGTAGGCGATCGGGGTGTAGGTGGAACCCGGCCCGGCGAAGCCGCCGACCTCGCCCGCGATGAGCCGAACCAGGGCGCCGCCGTCGTGCGAGCTGACCAGGGTGAGCTCGCTGCCGCGCAGGTCCTGGTAGCGCGGGGTGGCGAACTTCTGGGCGCGTGGCAGGTTCACCCACAGCTGGATGCCGTGGAACCGGCCGCCCGAGATCACCAGTTTCTCCTCGGGCAGTTCGTCGTGCAGCATGCCCGAGCCCGCTGTCATCCACTGGGTGTCGCCCTCGCCGATCACGCCGCCGCCACCCTGGGAGTCGTGGTGGACCATGGTGCCGTCGAGCATGTAGGTGACGGTTTCGAAGCCGCGATGCGGATGCCAAGGCGCGCCCTTGGCCTCGTAGGGCTCATAGGCCACGGGGCCCATCTGGTCGAGCAGGATGAAGGGGTCGGCCGCGCGCAGGTCGACGCTGGGGAACGGGCGCGTCACCTCGAAGCCCGCCCCCTCGCGCTGACGGTGGGCGGTGACGATCTGACGTACCGGCCGCTGGGTTTCGGTGACGTCCGGGCGGGGGAGCCGGGGCAGCACCATGATGTCGTCGACGGTGATCGCGGGCATGGGAAGCGCCTCCTGGAGTGGAACCTGTTTGGTTTCCATGTCAACCAATGTGGCTCTAGGATCATTCCCGTGACCCGATGGTTGTCCGAGCAAGAGCAGCAGACCTGGCAGGCCTTCATCCGGATGCGGCAGCGGCTGGACGCGGCGCTGTCGGCCGGGCTGGCCGGGCACGGGCTGTCGATGGCCGACTACGAGCTGATGGTTCCGCTCTCGGCCGCGCCGGAGGGCTGTCTGCGTGCCAGGGATCTGGCCGCCGAGGTGTGCTGGGACAAGTCGCGGCTGTCCAAGCAACTGGCCAGGATGGCGGCGCGAGGGCTGGTCGACCGGGCCGCGGCCGCCGACGACGCACGCGGCATCGTCGTCACGCTGACCGACCACGGGCGCGAGGTCTTGCGCGCCGCCGCGCCCGAACATGTCGATCTGGTGCGAAAGCTGTTCGTGGACAACATGACCCGTCAGGAAGCAGCGGCATTGCGGTCGCTTTCGGAGAAGGTGGCCTCGGCGGTCGAGCAGAGCTGACTACCGGCGTCGCCGGGTGCCGAACAGGCTGCGGCTGATCTCGCGCCCCGCCGCACTGGCCGCCGAGCGCAGGAAGCTCTTCACGGCCGGGTTCTTCATGATCCGTTCGGCCGCCGAATCCGCGTCCGGTCCGGCGGGCGGCGGGGCTGTTTCCGGTGCGGGTGCGGCAGCCACGCTGGCCAGCAGCATCTCGTAGGCCGATTCGCGGTCGATGCTCTGCCCGTACTTGCCCTGCAACGAGCTCGACCCCGCGGCGGAGCGGATGGCGTCGTCGCCGATGGTGTCCATCAGCGACCGCGGCGGCACGATCTTGGTCCAGGCGACCGGGGTCGGGGCACCCTTCTCCGACAACACTGTGACGATCGCCTCACCGGTACCGAGGCTGGTGAGCGCCTCCTCGAGGTCGTAGACCTCCGACTTCGGATACGTGCGAACCGTTTTCGCCAGCGCCTTCTGATCGTCGGGGGTGAAGGCGCGCAGCGCGTGCTGGACGCGGGCGCCGAGCTGCGACAGCACCGCGTTCGGGATGTCGGTGGGCAGCTGGGTGCAGAAGAACACACCGACGCCCTTGGAGCGGATCAGCTTCACGGTCTGCTCGATCTGCCGCAGGAACGCCTTGGAGGCGTCGGCGAAGAGCAGATGCGCCTCGTCGAAGACGAAGACGAGCTTGGGTTTGTCGACGTCACCCACTTCGGGCAGCGTCTGGAACAGCTCGGCGAGCACCCACATCAGGAACGTCGAGAACAGCGCGGGCCGCGCCGCCTGCTGACCCAGTTCGACCAGCGTGATGACGCCCTGCCCGTCGACGACCCGGGCCAGATCGGCGGGATCGAGTTCGGGCTCGCCGAAGAACGTGTCACCGCCCTCGGCCTCGAGATTCACCAGCGAACGCAGGATCACCCCGGCGGTCTGGCTGGACACCCCACCGATTCCCTCGAGGTCTTCCTTGCCCTCGGGGCTGGTCAGGTGAGTGATGACCGCCCGCAGGTCCTTCAGGTCGAGCAGGGCAAGGCCCCGCTGATCGGCCCAGTGGAAGATCAGCCCGAGGGTCGACTCCTGGGTGTCGTTGAGGCCGAGGACCTTGCTGAGCAGGATCGGGCCGAAGGAGGTGATCGTGGCGCGGATCGGCACGCCGATGCCCTCGGTGCCGAGCGAGACGAACTCGGTGGGGAAACCGCTCGGCGCCCAGTCGCTCGCGCCGGTCTCGGCGGCGCGAGCGCGGATCTTGTCGTTGTCGGCACCGGGGTCGCGCAGACCCGACAGATCGCCCTTCACATCGGCGAGCACCACGGGAACGCCCACCCGCGAGAGCTGTTCGGCGATGCCCTGCAGGGTTTTGGTCTTGCCCGTGCCGGTCGCCCCCGCGACGAGCCCGTGGCGGTTCATCATGCGCAACGGAATACGCACGCGCGCAGCGGGATCGGTGGTTCCGTCGACGACAACGGTGCCCAGCTCCAGAGCCTGACCGTCGAAGGCGTAACCGGCCGCGATCTGTGCGGCGGCGCCCGACCCGGCCGAGGCGTCGGGTGACGTTGCCGCCGAAGCCGATTGCGCCGCCTCCCGCTCGGCGGCCTCCGCCGCGGCGGCTGCCTCGGCGGCGACGCGCGCCGCCTCTTCGGCTGCCAGGCGAGCCGCTGCCGCCTTCTCCTGAGGGGTGGTCATCGCGTCCTCCGTCTCGATCGCAAGAGCATGAACGGACAATCTCAGGCAAACTGTATCCGTGCCGGTCACCCCTGTGGTGGCCTTCGGCGGGTGTCGTCGGCAAACACCTCCGCCGCGCCCGCGCGACACACCTGTCGGCGAGGCGCGCCGATACCCCATTAGGGTGGCTCGGGTGTCCGACAAACTCTTGGTCTGGATGGATTGCGAGATGACGGGGCTCCGTCTCGACAGCGACAAGCTGATCGAGATCGCCGCGCTCGTAACCGACAGCGACCTGAACATTCTCGGTGACGGTGTCGACATCGTCATCCACGCCGATGACGCCGCCCTGGCCTGCATGCCACCCGTCGTCGCCGACATGCACGCGAAATCCGGTCTCACGGAGGAGGTCCGGCGCTCGACGGTCACCCTCGAGCAGGCCCAGGAGCAGGTGCTCGACTACGTGCGCCAGTACGCGCCCGCCGCGCGCACGGTGCCGCTGTGCGGCAACTCCATCGCCACCGATCGCGGCTTCATCGCGCGCGATATGCCCGAGCTGGACGCGCACCTGCACTACCGGATGGTCGACGTGAGCTCGATCAAGGAGCTGTGCCGCCGCTGGTACCCGCGCATCTATTTCGGTCAGCCGGAGAAGGGCCTCGCGCACCGCGCGCTGGCCGACATCAAGGAGTCCATCCGCGAGCTGGAGTACTACCGGCGCACCGCCTTCGTGGCGCCGCCCGGCCCGTCCTCGGCCGACATCGCGAGCATCGCGGCGGCGGTCACCGAGGCCGTCGACGTCACCGGAACAGGGTCCCGACCAGCGGATTAGGGCATCGGGGCCGGTACAGGCTAGTATTTACCGCGCCGGTGCAAGCCGGTGATGGTGACCGTAGTTCAGTTGGTAGAGCACCAGGTTGTGATCCTGGCTGTCGCGGGTTCGAGTCCCGTCGGTCACCCCGAAGAGAAGGCCCCGATCCTGTGGATTGGGGCCTTCTTCGTTGTCGGAGCCCACATCCGCTTCATGACGCAGGTCACGTTTGAACCGCTACACTCTGGACGGCTGCCCAAATGTGTGGGTCGCCATATCCTCGTTCGACCGGAAAGACCCTTGATGAAGCGTTCCACCGTCGTCGTGGCCCTCGCGGCCGCCACCGTGCTCGGCCCCGTCGCAGGCACCTCGGCGGCGCAGACCCCCGGCCTGCCCCTCACCGACTTCACGGCCACCCCGTCGGGCGGCATGGAACTGCCGGGACCGCCCGAAACGGGATCGGCGCAGAGCGGATCGACCGGCGGCCTCGAGACCACCGGCTCCTCCGGCACCGGCTCGGCAGGCCTGCCCAACCTCGATCGCCTGCTGTTCGGTGGACGCATCCTCTGCGGGGCCCTCGGCAGCGCCATGGCCGTGGCGGGCGAGGCCATGATGGACTGCGCCGATCTGCCCACCCCGGTCTGATCAGGACACGAAAAAGGCCGCCGGAGACATCCGGCGGCCTTTTAGGGCTGTATGGGTCAGGAGACGTCGGCGTTGCCCGCCTTCCACTCCGCCCACGGAATGTTCCAGTCACCGAGCCCGTCGACGCCCGACAGCGTCCCGCCGACCGTGTTCTTGATGATCGTGATGTCACCGCGCTTGGCGTTCTCGTACACCCAGCGCGCATTGGCGGGGCTCAGGTTCAGGCAGCCGTGGCTGGCGTTCGAGTAACCCTGCTGACCCACCGACCACGGCGCCGAGTGGAAGAAGATGCCGCTGTAGGAGATCCGCGTGGCGTAGTCCACCGGCGTGCGGTAGCCGTCGGCGGAGTTCACCGCGACACCGTAAGTGGACGAGTCCATGATGATCTTCTCGTGCTTGTCGGCGACGATGTAGATGCCGTTGTCGGTGGGCGTGGAATCCTTGCCCATCGAGGTCGGCATGGTCATGATCACCTCGCCGTTGCGCTCGACGGTCACCTGCTTGGTGTTGTCGTCGGCGGTGAAGATCACCGCGTCACCGATGGTGAAGTGCGAGGTGATGTTGTCCTGGCCGTACAGACCCTTGCCGAGGTCCTTGCCGTAGACGTTCACCTCCACGTTCACCCGCGTACCCGGCTTCCAGAAATGCTCTGGGCGCCATCGGACTTCGCGATTGTTCACCCAGTAGAACGCGCCCTCCACCGGCGGATCGGTGGTCACCTTGATGGCGTCCTGCGCGGCGCGACGGTCCGGGATGTTCTCGTCGAACTGGATCGCCACCGGCTGGCCGATACCGACCACCTCGCCCTCGCCGGGCATCAGGTACGGCTTGGTCTGGTTGTTCGGTGAGCTCGTGGTGAAGCTCAGAGTGGAGGAGTTCGCGCCGCCGAGGCCGATCGCGGCGGCCGAGAGCTGATAGGTCTTGCCGTAACCGAGCACCTCGGTGGTGGCCCACGAACGCCCGTCGGGCGCGAGCTGACCCGACACCTGCGTGCCCTGCTGGTTGGTCAGCTTCACCTCGGTGAACTTGCCGTCCTGCACCTGGAACTTCAGCGGCATCCCCGGCGAGACGCCGACCTGGCCGTCCTTGATCTCGGAGACCAGTTTCGGCTTGATGAGTTCGGTGATCGGGTTACGGTCGATCGCCACCTCGACCCCGGCACCCTCGGCCGACGAGCACGCGGAAGCACCGAGGGCGAAAACCGCCAACAGTGCCACCGGAACGATCATCCGCAATGACCGAGGTTTCCCCCGCTTCTTACCCATGTCCAACCCCGTTTCCATACCGACGCCCCGCCATTCTGCCAGCCCGCCCGGTCGCCACCAACGTCGAAAGCGCGGCGACACGACCCGAGTGGGCAATCGTTAGATACGTGCCGGGGCCCGATCTGTTAACACTGCGAACCGTCCGGCATCGGCGCTGGTCAGAGCCCGATTTCACTTTTCGCCCTCGGGCCTGTTAATGTTTCTTCCGCACCGCAGAGCGGAGCAAACGCCCCGCGGAGCGGAGCGAAGACAAGCGCCATTAGCTCAATTGGCAGAGCAGCTGACTCTTAATCAGCGGGTTCGGGGTTCGAGTCCCTGATGGCGCACAGCAGACCGCATCCCGGCAGTTACCACTGCCGGGATGCGGTCTTTTTGCGGTCTGCCAGCCCCGTCATCGATCGTTATCTGCGGGGCCTCGCGCGCCCGTTTTGCCACCGCGAACAGCCAGGAAACCTGATTAGGGCAAACTTTTTCTGTGACCCATACCACGGTAGTCGCGGTTCTAAACCCCCTGCATACATAACGATTCTGCAACCACCGGTAGAAGCGACCAAGATCGCCAGCACCTGCCGTTCAGATTTCGTTCATCTCACGTTAACCTACCGTGACCATTCTGTCATCAGGTCACAAACAGACCTGTGGTTTGGTTAGCCACCGGGAACCCGGATACCGAACAGCGCGTGGTCTCCCCGCAGCCAGCTGTGGAGCACCGTGCGACGAGCGGGACAGCCATCGAGCGTCTCCGTCACCACAGCGTCGCACATTCCCATACCGACAGAAACAACACATCGCCTGACCGGCGTGCGCCGCTGCGCGCGCTGCGCGGTCCACCGCGCCCCCACCGGGGCCTCGCGGTCGCCAGACAGAGATGAAGGAACAGAGAAGAACATGATCGTCAAAGACAAGCTCAACTCCATGATCGGCCACCGCCGCGAGGCGTTCACCGTGGCGGTCGCCGCGGTCGGCCTGGTGGCCGTTGCCGCGTCCTCGGCGGTGTCCTTCGCCGACGACAGCGTCCCGCAGCGTGCGGCCATGGTCGTCGAGCAGGCCGAGGCCATCCCGGCCGTCGGTGCCGTCCCCGCCCCCGCCGTGGAGGCCGTGCCTGCCCCCGCCCCCGAGGTGCTGCCCGCCCCGGCTCCCGAGCCGGCGCCCGCCCCCATGCCCGCGCCCGCCCCCGCGGCGCCGGTGTACCCGAACAACCTCGACGGCTGGATCCGTGAGGCCCTCGACATCATGGCCGCCAAGGGCATCCCCGGCAGCTACGAGGGCATCATGCGCAACATCATGCGCGAGTCGACCGGTAACCCCCAGGCCATCAACCTGTGGGACTCCAACGCCGCCGCGGGCATCCCCTCCAAGGGCCTGCTCCAGGTGATCGACCCGACCTTCGCCGCCTACCACGTGGAGGGCACCCCCTTCGACGTGTGGCACCCTGTGGCCAACATCGTCGCGGCCTGCAACTACGCCGCCGACCGCTACGGCTCGATGGACAACGTCAACAGCGCGTACTGATACGCACTGGAGAACACAGCAACGCCCGCGCACCGGTTTGGGGAAGACCGGGGCGCGGGCGTTCGCCGTTAGAATGCCCTCGTGCCAGACAGCGCCGATCAGGCACCCGATCACGCGCATTCCGACGCGGCGACAGCCAGCCGCGTCGCCAAGGCCCGCCGCTTGGCGGCCTACCTGTGGGCTCGCGACATCAGCAGCGCCGAATTGCTCGCCCTGCCCGCGCCGACGCTGCGCAAGCTCGCCCGTGCCGCCGAGACCAATCCGCCGAGTACCGACGAGACGTGGCGGGTGGTCGCCGACCTGCTCGATCAGAAGGACGCCTGGGCCGCCCGCAACCCCGATCACGAGGCCGCGCGCCGCACCCGTGCCGACGAGAAGCTGCTGTGGGTCAAGCCACCGGTGACACCGTGGTCGTCGCAGTCCTGAGTCAGCCGAGGACGAGGCCGATCGCGAGTGCGAGCATCACCACCGCGATCAGCGAGTCGAGAATGCGCCAGGCCAGGGGTTTCGCGAACAGCGGGCCGAGTCGGCTCGCGCCGTAGCCGAGGCCGAAGAACCACAGCACGCTGGCCAGCATGGCCCCGGCCGCGAGGAACCAGCGTTCCGAGGGCGCCCAGGTGCTGGCGAACGAGCCGAACAGGACGAGCGTGTCCAGGTAGACGTGTGGGTTGAGCCAGGTGAGCGCGAGACAGGTGAGCACCGAGGCGCCCAGTGCCGCCGAGGTGCCCGTGAGGTCGGCTTGCAGTGCCGACGACCCGAACGCCCGCCGGGCGGCGAACAGGGCGTAGCAGACCAGGAAGGCCGCCCCGGCCCACCGCGCGATGGTCACGACGGCCGGAAACGACTCGACGACGGTGCCGAACCCGGCCACCCCGGCCGCGATCAGCACCACATCCGAGAGCGCGCACACCGCGACCACCGGGAGGATGTGTCGGCCGCGCACGCCCTGTCGCAGGACGAACGCGTTCTGCGCGCCGATCGCGACGATGAGCGAGAGCCCGAAACCCAACCCGGAGAGTGCGGCCACTGCGGCCGACGATGTCGTCATATCCCCGACGCTAGGAACCTCGCTACATTCAGTCCAGCTAATAATTCTGCAGAACCATTAGAATCGCTGATGTGGATCTGCAGCTCGACCAGCTACGCGCGCTCGACGCCGTGCTCACCGAAGGCACCTTCGACGCGGCGGCCCGCCGATTGAACCTCACGCCGTCGGCCGTCAGCCAGCGGATAAAGGCGCTGGAGGACGCGGCGGGCCGCATCCTCGTGCAGCGGTCGAAACCGGTGCGGGCCACCGAATCGGGACTCGCCGTGCTGCGACTGGCCAGGCAGGTGCACGTGCTCGCCGCCGATACCGCGCGCGAACTCGGCGAGCCGGACCGGCCGGCCGGGCGCCCCGCCCGCATTCCGATCGCGGTGAACGCCGACTCGCTCGAGACGTGGGTGCTGCCCGCCGTGTCGCGGATCGCCGGCATCGCCTGTCTTGAACTGCACCGCGAGGACGAGGAACACACCACGCGGCTGCTGCGCGACGGCACGGTGATGGCGGCGATCACCTCCACCGCCACCCCGGTGCAGGGCTGCCGGGTGCGACCGCTCGGTGCCATGCGCTATCAAGCGCTCGCCACGCCGGACTTCGCGCACTACTGGTTCCCCGACGGCGCGCGACCCGGTTCCTACACCCACGTGCCGATGATCCAGTTCGACCGCAACGACGACCTGCAAGCCCGCCACCTGCGCGGCGCCAATCAGCAGCCCGCCGATCCGCCGACACATTTCGTGCCGTCCTCCACCGCGTTCCGTGAGGCGGTGCGGCTCGGCATGGGCTGGGGCATGCTGCCCGACCTGCAGACCGAAACCGACCGGGCCGCAGGGGCTTTGGTGAACATCAACGGCCGGGCGCGGATCGACGTGCCGCTCTACTGGCAGCAGTGGAAGCTGGATTCGCCCGCGCTGAACGCGGTCGCCGACGCCATCATCACGGCCGCCGCGAAAGCCCTGCTGCCCGTCGAGTGAGCAGTCAGCCGCCGAGCTTCTTGTAGAACGCGCCCGCGATCGGGGCCGTCATCGCGCGCGGACCGTAGTTGCCCGCGACGCTCATACCCTTGCTGATCAGGCCGGGGACGATGCGCATCTTGTTGCGGGCCAGGGCGTCGATCGACACCTTCGCGGTGTATTCGCTCGACACCCACAGGAAGTCGGGGACCATCTTGTCGACGATCGACTCCTCTTCCGGCGCAGGCGTTTCCGTGCGCACGGGACCAGGCGCCAGCAGGGTGACATTGACCCCGCTGCCCTTGAGTTCGCCGCGCAGCGACTCGGAGAACGTGTTGGCGAACGCCTTCGACGCCGCGTAGGTGGCGTTGTTCGGGATGGGCATATTGCCCGCCGCCGAGCCGCTGATCAGGATCCCGCCCGCCTTGCGCTCGATCATGCCGGGCAGCACGGCCAGGGTCAGGTCGTGCACGGCGGTGGCGTTGAGCTCCATCTGCGCGCGTTCGTAGGCGAAGTCGAGTTCGGCGACAGGGCCGAAGGTGGCGATGCCCGCGTTGTTGCAGAGGATGGCGATATCGCGCACCGACAGCTCGTCGACCAGGCTCGCGCGCTGGGTGCGGTCGGCGAGGTCGACGGCGCGGACCTCGGCGGTGATGCCGTGCGCCAGCGTCAGCCGCTGCGCCAGTTCGGTCAGGATCTCTCCGCGCCGGGCGACCAGGATCAGCGAATAGCCGCGCCCGGCCAGTTCGGCGGCCAGTGCGGTGCCGATACCGGAGGACGCGCCGGTGACGACGGCACGATTGTCAGCAGTGGGGGAGGGCAGGCTCACACGGCGAAGCTTAGGGGATCGCCCGCCCGGCCATAGCATGGCTCTTGCTATGACGACTGACTCCTCGCCCCGCGCCCAGGAGGCGCCGCTGCTGCTTTCCACCGAGCCGCCGCGCACGTTCGGGTTCGCCGACCAGGCTGCCTTCTGGACCAATCTCGGGGTGAGCCTGATCGGGTTCACCGGGGCCGTCTACGTGCTGCAACCGCCCGGGTACGACCGGTTGCCGCTGCTCGGGGCGGTGCTGGCGACCGTGGTCGGCACGATCGTCGGCACGTCGATGGTGGCCGCCGCCGGTGCGGTCGGCGCCGGAACCGGTGCGCCCGCGATGGCCAATTTCCGTGGGCTGTTCGGCACCAAGCTGTCCGGGCTGCCGACGGTGGCCAATGTGGTGCAGTGCATCGGCTGGGGTGTGTACGAGCTCACCGTGATCGCGGCGGGTATCGCGGCGCTCACCAGCGACCGGGTGCCGCACGCGGTGGCGGTGATCGCGGCCGGTGTACTGAGCACGGTGATGGCGATCTGGCCGATGCACGTGGTGGGGATCCTGCGGCGCTACGTCACCGTGGCGGTCGGTATCGCGATGCTGTATTTCACCGTGCAGATGTTGCGGCAGCCGCTGCCCGATCTGGGACAGACGTCCTGGTCCGGGTTCTTTCCCGCCGTGGACACCGCGCTCGCCGTCGCCGTGTCGTTCGTGCCGCTGGCCGCGGACTACACGCGGCATTCGCGGTCGGTGAAGGTGGCGGGCGGTGCCACCGTGATCGGGTATTCGGTGGCCCAGATCTGGTGCTACCTGCTGGGTATCGTCGCCCTGCTGCACGTGGGCGGCGACCTGAACCAGCTGTTCGACTCGTTCCTCGGGATCACCGCGGGCTGGGTGTTCTTCGCGGTGCTCGTGCTGCGCGAGACCGACCAGTCCTTCGCCAACGTGTATTCCACGGCCATGTCGTTGCAGAACCTGCTGCCGCGCGTGGATCGCCGCATCCTGGCCGCCGTCGTCGGCGTGCTCGCCACCGTCTTCGCCCTGAATGTGCGCGATTTCAGCTCTTACGCGAACTTCCTGCTGCTCATCGGTTCGGTGTTCGTTCCCCTCACCGCCGTGCTCGTGGTGGACTACTTCTTCGGGCGCGGCCGAACCGGCTGGGACCTGTCCGACAACTCGCCCGCCCGCCCGATCATGCTGCTGCCCTGGGCGATCGGCTTCACGGTGTACCAGCTGTGCAACCCCGGCTCGGTGTTGTGGTGGGCCGACCGGTGGACCGGGATCCAGGACGCGCTCGGCGTGCATCCGACCTGGTGGACGTCGGCATCGCTCTTCTCGTTCCTCGCGGCCGGTGCCGCGACCGGTGTCGTCGTGGTCGTCGGTCGGCGACGGTGATTCGGCGGCGCGGCGGGGTGCTCCGGGCGGCCGGACGGAGTCCGAGCGATGGATGAGGACCGCGTTTTCGGAATGGGCGACGAGCCGCTGGCCGCACCGACATGGCCCGCGCTCACCGAAGCCGAAGCCGCCTCGGCCGTCGCGGCTACGTGGGGCTTGGATGGGGCCACGATCGAATGGCGCAGTGCGCGACCACTTTCCGCGACGGTCGGGGTGCGTACCGGTAGTGAGCGATTAGTCGTCAAACGGTTGCCGAGTGCGCTGCGTGACCTGGGTGCCCTGGCGGAGGAGCACCGGTTCATGGCACACCTGCGAGCACGCGGGATTCCGGTGCCGGAGGTCCGCACCGTCACCGGGTCCGCGTTGCGAGCGGCTGCCTCCTGCAACCAGCTTGGCCAGCACCGGTTCGGCGTCGTGCTCGACAGCGCAGGTGACGGCCACGCCGATCATCGTCATGCGTTCGTCTATGAGGTGCACCAGGCGGGAGAAGGGGACGATCGGTATCGCGCGGACTTTTCCTGGACACCGTTCCGCGATATCGAGGACGCCGCCGCAGCAGGCACGATGCTGGCCCGATTGCATTCGGCCGCCGAGGGTTTCGACGCACCCACACGTCCCGCCCGCCCATTGCTCGCCAGCATGCACAGCGACGTCATCGGCGCCTTCGAATGGCATATCGCGCGCCGGCCCGCTCTCGCGGCCTTCCTCGCCGACCGCGATTGGCGCACAGAAGCCCCCGACCTCCGTGCCGACCTCACCACCGTCGAACCCTTGTGGACGCATGGCGATTGGCACCCGACCAATTTCCTCTGGCGCGACCACGAGGCGACCTCGGTGATCGATTTCGGCCTGTCCGACCGCACCACCGCCGTCTTCGACCTCGCCACCGCCGTGGAACGCACTGCCGTGGACTGGATCTCGCTCCGCGACGGTGGCCCCGCCAACGTTCGCACGGACCAGATCACGGCCCTGTTCGAGGGCTACCTGTCCATCCGTCCGCTGAACCCCGCGGAAAGCCAACTGTTACCGGATCTGCTCCCACTGGCACACATCGGCTACGAACTCTCCGAAATCGACTACTTCCTCACGATTCCCCAGGAACCCCGCAACGCCGAAATCGCCTACCACGACTGGCTTCTGGGTCACCTGCGCTGGTACGAAACGCCCGAAGGCCACGACCTCAGAACACTGCTCCACGACCTGTCCGCCCGCTGAGGGACTTACTGCCGACCTGCGCGCATCTTCAGCTGTGCGGTACTACTCGGAGCGGCCACCTACCGCACCCCCCAGCCAAAGACAACACCCCCACCCACCGGATGCGAGTTCGGTGGATGGGGGTGTCGCAACGGCCGTCCGTCGCGTCGGACGACCGGGTCTAGAGGCGGGCAGCCAGTCGCGTCCCCTGGTCGATGGCCCGCTTCGCATCGAGCTCAGCAGCCAGCTCGGCCCCACCGATGAGATGCAACTCGACCCCGGCCGCCCGCAACGGTTCCTCGAGCTCACGCACCGATTCCTGCCCGGCACACACGATCACGTTGTCCACCTCGATGACCCGGGGGTTCTCACGCTTCTCCCCGAAGCTGATGTGCAGACCCGAATCGTCGATGCGCTCGTAATTCACCCCACCGATCTGCTCGACCCCCTTGGCCTTGAGCGCAGCACGGTGGACCCACCCGGACGTCTTGCCGAGATCCTTGCCGAACGGAGTCGACTTACGCTGCAGCAGGACGACATCGCGGGCGGCGGGGGAGGGGTTGGGCTTCTTGAGCTGGCCGGGGACCTGCTCGTTGTCGGAGTCGACGCCCCACTCTTCCTTCCACTCGTCGAGCTTGAGCGTGGGATGCCCTTCGACGGTGAGATATTCGCTCACGTCGTAACCGATACCGCCCGCACCGATCACCGCGACCTTCTTGCCGACCGGCTTCTCCTGCTTCACCAGCTCCGCGTACGACAGCACCATCGGATGGTCGATGCCGGGAATGTTGGGGATGCGAGGACGTACGCCGGTTGCCAGCACCACCGAGTCGTAGCCGCCGTCGATGAGTTCGGTTGCGCTGACGCGCTTTTCGAGGTGCAGTCGGACGCCGGTGAGCTCGATCTTGCGGCGGAAGTAGCGGATCGACTCGTCGAATTCCTCCTTGCCGGGGATGCGGCGGGCGATGTCGAACTGGCCGCCGATCTTGTCGTCGGCCTCGAACAGGTCGACGTGATGGCCGCGCTCGGCGAGGTTCACCGCCGCCGAGAGGCCTGCGGGGCCCGCACCGACCACCGCGATGCGTTTGGTGCGTCGGGTGGGCAGCAGGTTGAGGGTGGTCTCGCTGCCCGCGCGCGGGTTCACCAGGCACGACACCTTCTTGTTGCCGAAGGCGTGGTCGAGGCAGGCCTGGTTGCAGGCGATGCAGGTGTTGATCTCGTCGGCGCGGTCGCCGCGCGCCTTGTTCGCCCATTCGGCGTCGGCGAGCAGGGGGCGTGCGAGCGAAATCAGGTCCGCGTCGCCTCGGGTGAGGATCTCCTCGGCGATCTCGGGCATGTTGATCCGGTTCGACGCGCACACCGGGATGTTCACCTTGCGGGCGATCTTGGCGGTGAACTCCACGAACGCCGCACGCGGCACCGAGGTGACGATGGTCGGCACCCGAGCCTCGTGCCAGCCGATGTCGGTGTTGAGGATGTCGACGCCGACGGCCTCCAATTCCTGTGCGAGCGCGACGATCTCGTCGAAGGTCTGACCCTTTTCCACGAGCTCGGCCATCGACAACCGGAACACGATGATGAAATCGGGGCCCACCTCGGCGCGGATGCGGCGGGCGATCTCCACGGGCAGTCGCCGCCGGTTCTCCGGGGTACCGCCCCACTTGTCGGTGCGCTTGTTCACCCGTGGCGCGAGGAACTGGTTGATGAAATACCCTTCACCCGCCATGATCTCGCAACCGTCGTACCCGGCGAACTTGGCCAGCCCGGCGCAGCGGGCGTAGTCGTCGATGGTGCGTTCGATGCCCTTGGCCGAGAGGGCACGCGGTTTGAACGGGTTGATCGCCGACTTCACCGCCGAGGCCGAAACACTGGTCGGCATATAGGAATAGCGGCCCGCGTGCAGAATCTGGATGGCGATCTTGCCGCCCTCGTCGTGCACCGCCTTGGTGATGCGCCGGTGCCGGTAGGCCTCGGTCTTGGTAGTGAGCTTGCCGCCGAACGGCAGGAGCCAGCCGGTGCGGTTGGGTGCGTACCCGCCGGTGATGATGAGCCCGACACCGCCGCGTGCGCGCTCGGCGAAGTAGGCGGCGAGCTTGTTGGTGTCCCAGGCGCGGTCTTCCAGGCCGGTGTGCATGGAACCCATGACCACCCGGTTACGCAGGGTGGTGTGGCCGAGGTCGAGGGGCTCGAACAGATGGGGATAGGCAGTCATGGGTGATGGTCACCTTTTCGCGGTCGCAGGGCCTGCAGTACTTCGTCGCACCATTCGACGTAACCGGTCTCCGCGCGGATACCCGCGCGCAGCACCAGGTACTGGTGCAGAGCGGTGCCGGAGAGCTGGTCCGGCGCCGGAAAGAATTTCTTCTCGCTGAGCTGGTACTCCTCGAGGCGTTGCGCGTGCTCGGCGCGGTGGCGGTCGACCTCGGCGCAGACGGCGTCGATATCGCCGTGCGCGGCGCCACGCACCTTGACGCCGAGTTCGTCGCGGGTTGGCACCGATTCGGCGGGCTCGGCGATCCAGCGGGCCAATTCCTCGGCTCCGGCGGGGGCGACCGAGTACACCTTCTTGTCGGGTTTTCCCTGCTGGGCGACCGATTTCACGGTGACCCAGCCGGCTTCCTCCATCCGCTTGAGCACGCGGTAGATCTGCTGGTGGGTGGCGCTCCAGAAGTAGCCGATCGACTTGTCGAACCGGCGGGCGAGTTCATACCCGGAGCCTGCTCGCTCGCTCAGCGAGACCAGGAGCGCGTGCTCGAGTGCCATGCGACGAGGATATGCGCAACCAACGGTTCTATGCAACCAGGTTCATATGAATTGACGGCGCGGCGATCGTCGATGCCCTGCCGGGCGCCGAACACGCCGTTACGCTCGGTGCATGACCGAGGTGAGCGCGTCCGCGACCATCGGCGAGGCGGCCGGACGCGGACAGGTGATGGCGTGGGGTCTGTGGGATTGGGGGTCCTCGGCGTTCCAGGCCGTGACGCTCACCTTCGTGTTCTCGGTGTATCTCACCGACAAGGTCGGCAAGGACCTGCCGGGCACGATCTCCGCGAGCGCGTGGCTCGGTTGGGCGCTGGCGGGCGCGGGTCTGGTCGTCGCGCTGACGGCACCGGTGTGCGGGCAGTACTTCGACGCGGTCGGCTCCCGCAAGCGCGCGCTGGCCACGTTGACCGCGCTCACCGTCGGTGCGATGGCGTTGATGTTCTTCGTCCACGCCGACTACCGCGACCTGTGGCTCGGGCTCGTCCTGCTCGGTTTCGCCTCGGCCACCTTCGAATTGGCGACGGTGCCCTACAACGCGATGATGCGCCAGGTGTCGACGCCGGCGACGGTCGGCCGGGTGTCCGGATTCGGTTGGGCGATGGGCTATTTCGGTGGCATCGTGTTGCTTCTCGCCTGCTACGCGGGCTTCCTCGCCGGTGACGGCGACCGCCGCGGCCTGCTCGACATGCCGACCGATCAGGGCCTCAATGTGCGGCTGGTGATCGTGCTCGCCGCCGTCTGGTTCACGGTGTTCGCGCTGCCGGTGCTGTTCACCGTGCCCGAACTGCCACGCACCGGTGCCGATCCCGGCGCCGACCGCGTCGGATTCCTGGGCTCCTATCGGGTGCTGTGGCGTGACGTGCGCGACCTGTGGCGCACCGACCGGCACACCGTGTGGTTCCTGCTGGCCAGCGCGATCTTCCGCGACGGGCTGGCCGGGGTGTTCACCTTCGGTGCCGTGCTCGCGGTCGGCGTGTACGGCTTCGCCGACGCCGATGTGCTGCTGTTCGGTGTGGCCGCGAACGTGGTGGCCGGCGCGGCGGCGATCGCGGCGGGCCGCTTCGACGACCGGCTCGGCCCCAAGCGGGTGATCGTCGGCTCGCTGATCGGGATGATCGTCTGCGGCGCGGTGTTGCTGGTGGTGACCGGTTCGCTGATGTTCTGGATCTTCGGCTTGGCCCTGACCGTCTTCGTCGGCCCCGCGCAGGCCTCGGCCCGATCGTTCCTGGCCCGTCTCGCCCCACCTGGTCGCGAGGGTCAGCTGTTCGGTCTCTACACCACCACCGGCCGCGCAGTCTCGTTCCTGGCGCCAGCCCTGTTCGGCCTGTTCGCCTGGGCCTTCCACAACGACCGCGCCGGAATCATCGGCCTGCTCGTCGTGCTCACCATCGGTCTACTGGTCCTGCTCCCGGTGCGTGCACCGAGACCCGTTCAGGACGCCAAACCTGTGTAGCGTCACCGATTTCCCCCGTTCCAATTTGTGAACATATGTACTCCCAACCGGTTCAACCGCAAATCCGCAACAACATGGGTAACTCACCGGGTACGAACAAACGCAACCACGAACCTGTGTCTGGCCGCCGACCCAAGTTTCACCGCACCTGAGTCTGGCCTTAATTTTCGGGGAGGCGGGTGCGCCATGCGGCGATACCCAGGGCGATCAAGCGCATCTGCATCACCGTGCGCTCCACGACCGCCGCCTCTTCGCGCGGGGTCGCCGACACGAATGATCCGATGCCATCGGTGACGGTGCTGACCAGCAGATCCGCGGCGATCTCGAGTTCCGTTGTGCTCCACGAGTCGAGCGCACGCAACCGCGACAGGTCGGCGACGATCTCGCGCACGATCAGCTGCATCTCCATCGCGATGGCCTGACGCAGTGGTGCCGAACCGCCGTGCCGTTCGCGCAGGAGGAATCCGAACAGCGCGCGCTTGGCGGCGACCTGGTCGAAGACGAATCGCACGGTGTCGGCGAGGTGGGCGTCTGGCTTGCGCCTGACCTCGCGCAATGCCAGCCGTAGCGCGGTGACACCCTCGTCGACGAGGGTGGCGCCCAGATCGTCCAGCGACGCGAAGTGGCGGTAGAACGCCGTCGGCACGATCCCGGCCGAGCGTGCGACCTCGCGCAGGCTCAGTGCGGCGAAACCGCGTTCCGCGGCCAGGGCCAGCGTGCCGTCGAGGAGAGCCGCCCGAGTGTGCGCTTTGCGCTCATTCCGGGTTCCTGCCTGCTCAGTCACATCGGTGAGCATACATCCGTTCACCATAGTCGCTTCCTTGGAAATGTAGTCCGGCTCACATCGTTGCCGGTTGACAGTGGGCCGGGTCCATCCGGCACACTAGTGAGTGTACAGGCGTGCACTGAAATTTTCGCCAGCACGTCCACGGAACATCCGCAGAGGGGCAACACACATGGTGGGACTGATCGACCTGGTGCAGACGTTGACGACGCCGCATCCGCTGGACCGGTACCTCGAACTCGTCAGCCCGGCGCTGACCGCGCGGGAACTGCGTGCCGAGGTCACCCATGTATCCCGCGCGGTACCCGGCTCGGTGACCCTGACCCTGCGTACTTCGCGCCGCTGGCGTGGACACAAGGCCGGGCAGTACATCCAGATCGGGGTGCTGATCGACGGCGTGCGCCACGTCCGCTGCTACTCGCCCATCGACCCCGAGGGCGGCAGCGACCGTTTCCTGCAGCTCACCGTCAAGGCGCACCCCGGCGGGCTGGTCTCGAACTACCTGCACGATCACGCCGAACCGGGCATGGTCGTCAACCTCGAGCCGGCGAGCGGCGTGTTCGCGCTGCCCGAGCAGCGGCCCGCGAAGGTGCTGCTCATCAGCGGCGGCAGCGGCATCACTCCGGTGCTGTCGATGCTGCGCACCCTCGACGCCGAGGCATACACCGGTGAGGTCACCTTCCTGCACTACGCGCGTCAGCCGGAGATGATTCCGCACCGCGCGGAACTGGCCGCGATCGCCAACCGGCGCCCCAACTTCCGGGTGGAATACCGCTTCCCGGTGGAGCCGGGCACGGTCGTCAACGGTGAGACCTCCACCGGCAGCGGCTTTTTCGACTACGACGAGCTCGAGCGCGTGGCGCCCTGGTTCGCCGACGCGCAGACCTTCGTGTGTGGCCCGCCGCCGCTGATGAACGCCGTGAAGAACATCTTCGAGGCCGAGGGTCTCGCGGATCGGGTGCACAGCGAGGAGTTCACCCTCACCACCGTTCCGGTCGACCCGTCCGAGGCCACCGGCACCGTCACCTTCTCCGGCAGCGACGTCGCCGCCGAGAACAACGGTTCCTCGCTGCTCGAACAGGCCGAATCGGCCGGGCTCACCCCGGAATACGGCTGCCGCATGGGGATCTGCTTCTCCTGCACCGCGACCAAGGTGTCCGGCTGCACCCGCAACCTGCGCACCGGCGAACTCGACGCCGACCCCGACAAGCAGATCCAGATCTGCGTGAACGCACCCGTCGGCGACGTCGACATCGCCCTCTAGTCAACCGATCACCGCGAAACAACCCAGGGGAGATACTGCTATGACGATCCTCACCGAAACCGCAGACGGCCCGGTCATCCTGACCCCCGACCAGGTCGAAGAGCTCGGCAAGGCGCTCGACGACCTGCGTGCCCGCGTCGTCGCCGACCTCGGCGAACGCGACCGCGAATACATCTACAAGATCATCAAGACCCAGCGCGGTCTCGAGGTGGCGGGCCGCGGTCTGATGTACCTCGGCTTCCTCCCGCCGTTCTGGCTGGCCGGTGTCGCCGCACTCGGCGCGTCGAAGATTCTCGACAACATGGAAATCGGCCACAACGTGATGCACGGCCAGTACGACTGGATGCGTGAGCGCGGCGTGAACTCCCGCGAATTCGACTGGGACACCGTGTGCCCGGCCGATCAGTGGAAGCACTCGCACAACTACATGCACCACACCTACACCAACATCCACGACATGGACCGCGACATCGGTTACGGCATCCTGCGTATCGACGAGGGCCAGAAGTGGAACCCCTACTACCTGGGCAACCCCGTCTACGCCTTCCTGCTGATGGTGCTGTTCGAGTGGGGCGTGATGGTGCACGACCTCGAGGCCGACAACATCATCAAGGGCAAGCGCAAGTGGTCCGACCTCAAGCCGCTGCTCAAGGGGCAGTTCAAGAAGGCGGGCAGGCAGGTCCTCAAGGACTACGTGGTGTTCCCGGCGCTGACCGGCCCGCTGTTCCTGCACACCCTGGCGGGCAACGCGGCCGCGAACCTGGTGCGCAACCTGTGGACCTTCTCCATCATCTTCTGTGGTCACTTCCCGGCGGGCGTGCAGACGTTCACCAAGGAGGAGACCGCGGAGGAGACTCGTGGTGAGTGGTACGTGCGCCAGATGCTCGGCTCGGCCAACATCAACGGTTCGCGACTGTTCCACATCATGTCGGGCAACCTCTCGCACCAGATCGAGCACCACCTGTTCCCGGATATCCCGGCCAACCGGTACCCGGAAATGGCGCCCGAGGTGAGGGCGCTGTGCGAGAAGTACGGTCTGCCATACAACACCGGCCGTTTCTCCAAGCAGATCGGTTCGGTGTGGGTCAAGATCTTCCAGCTCGCGCTGCCCGACAACATCATCAAGAGGGCGCCCAAGCCCGGTGTTATCGTTATGCGTAATCGGAAGGCAACCGAAGTGGGCGTGTAATGGTCGGCAAATTCGAAACCAACAAGGATCTCGTCCAGGAATTGACGACCTCCGGCGCGCAGCGGGTGGGCAATATCGCCGCGCTGATCACCGGAACCGTCGCGGGGGTGGCTCGGGAGATCGGTGAGTTCATCACCGACGCGATCGAGATGAAGGAAGCGGCCGCCGCGGCTCGCCGTGACGCGGCCGCGGCCGAACCGGCCTACGACGCCACCGACGACGAGGTGCGGGCGCCCGAGCAGCCTGTCACCGAGGCCGAGATCGTCGACGAGACCGAGGTGGTCTCGCCGAAGCCGGTGCCCGAGCAGCACTGATCACCACACCGGCAACCGGCGCCGGTGCTCGATCACATCGGTGATGAGATCGCGGTAGCCGTCGGCCAGTTCGGCCAGCCGGGACCAGTGCAGATGGGTTCGACCCTCCGGATCGCCGTCCAGCGCATGCTGGGCGGCGATCCATTTTCGTGCCATCCGATCGATCACCGCGCCGAGGGTCTCGGTGTGCAGCGAGGCCCCCGCGCGATGGGCCAGGTTGGTGGCCACCCAGTTGTCGATGAGCGCCATCTGGGTGGTGCGTTCGCGGTCTATCTCGTCGATCAGGCGCAGGATCCGCGCGCTCGAGACGGCCGGGTCGCGGGCCTCCTCGATCACCGCCCGCCTGCGTGCGTGGCATTCGGCGAGGGCGGCGGCCGCGTCGAGTACCCGGTGATGGGGACGGTTCCGATCGATCGGCCGGACGAATGCCCGTAACAAGGCCGACGGTGACGGTGGTTGTGTCAGGTGGCCGGAGTCGATCGGCATGGTGCACGCCCCTGAAAAAGCTCGCGAGGGTGGATACGCCGGGGCCGGGGAATCGCCGGGACGCGCCCCGGCACCGGCGTAGCCCCGCCCAGGCGCCGACGTATTCCGCGACGCTGCGGTGAGGATGACGGCCCGGGAAATATCGGGACCCTTTCAGGAAAGCGCGATCCGGGATCGACGCGCAATAGTATGGTGTACAAAACTCCGGGTCGGCAGAAATTGTTATGTGCCGATGACGGGCGGGTCACCGGGCGGTGACCGGGAAAACCGCTGCGGCACATTCATGGCAATCTCGCCGACGACAAGACCCGCGTATGCACTAGCCTCGGTAGATGTGCCGGCTTACGTGTCCTCGCCCGAGCTGACCTTCGGCTTTCTCTTCGCGCTGGAAGACCCGCAGCGAATCGCCGATGTGGTCCGCGACCTGATGGAACGCCGCGCGGTGTCGGTGTTCCGGCTCGCCCGGCTGTCCGACGACGAAGGGCCACCGCAGCGCTATGTGGTGAACTGGGCCGCCATCCCGCAGATCGCCATCACCACCACCGCCCCCGATGCCGACGAGTTGCGCGCGCAGCGGATCATGCTGGTCAACGCCTTCATCGGCGAGGGCGGCGAGGTGAGTATGTACTCCGGTAACCCGAACGCTTGAATTCAGCGCGCGGACTCGTAGATTCGGCGCACCACGTCTTCGATGCCCGGTTCCTCGATGGACAGATCGCGCACCTTCGCCCGATCCGAGACCGCCGCGAGCAACGCCGCGGCGGTGGTGTGTTCGGCGTCGAAGGCCAGGCGCTGACGCATGCCGCCCGCCGCGCTCGACAGCAGTTGCGCGCCGCACGGCAGATCGTCGAGATCCGGTGTCGGCTCGGCCAGGTCGACGACGAGCACCCGGCGCGCGCCGACGGTGGCGCCGAGGCCGGTGAGCGAACCGTCGTAGACGAGCGTGCCGTGATCCACTACGAGCACCCGTTCGCAGAGTCGTTCGATATCGCCCATGTCGTGGGTGGTGAGGAGCAACGTGGTTCCGCGTTCCATGCGCTCGGCGCGCAGGAACTCGCGTAATCGCTGCTTGGACAACACGTCGAGACCGATCGTCGGCTCGTCGAGAATCACCAGCTCCGGCGAATGCAGCAGGGCGGCGGCCACCTCGGCACGCATCCGCTGACCGAGCGAGAGCTGACGCACCGGCGTGTCGAGGGTGTCGGCCATCTCCAGCTGCTCGACGAGCTCGTGTGTCCGTTTGCCCGCGACCTCCGGATCGAGCCGGTGGATCGCGGCGAGGATCGAGAACGACTCGTGCAGCGGCAGATCCCACCACAGCTGCGACCGCTGCCCGAACACCACACCGATGCGCGAGGCCAGTTCCCGCCGCTGGCGCACGGGTTCGAGACCGCACGTGCGGACCGTGCCCTTGGTGGGGACGAGGATGCCGGTGAGCATCTTGATCGTGGTCGACTTGCCCGCGCCGTTGGCGCCGATATAGCCCACAGCCGAGCCGCGTTCGACCCGGAAACTCATCCGGTCGACGGCGGTGATGATGTCGCGATGTCTGCGCCAGCGGCTGCCGTTCTTGCGGTACACGCTGAATTGCCGGGTGAGGTCGTCGATGTCGATGATCGGATCCGATGTGGCGTTGTCGTCCATCGTTATCCGCCTCCTCCCTGATAGTGCCTCGTCCCGACCCGCCACGCCGCCGCCGCGAGCAACCACACCCAGGCGGCGGCCAGCGGGGTCAGCCACGCCGACCACGCGGGCAGCAGCGGCGGACCCTGCAGGCCGAGCAGCGCGATGGTCGGCACGTACGCCGTGAACGCGACCGGAATCGCGAACCCGAACAACAGTTTCAGCGGTGTCGGGAACACCGAGGCCGGCTGCATCGCGGCGAACGAGCCGCCGTAGGTGAAGCTGTTGGTGAGCTCGGCACCGTCTATCAAGAAGAACTGTAGCCCCGCCGCACATACGAAAAGGCCACAGAACAGCGCGATTCCACTCAGCAGGGTGATCACGATCAAGGTAACCGGGACGATGCCCCAGTCGATTTCGTTGCGCCACAGCCCGATGCCGAGCACGACCACCGCGACGGCGGCACGGGCGATCCGGCGCAGCGAGATGTCGCTGGTGATCAACTGGAGCAGCAGTGGTTGCGGGCGAAGGTGATACGCGTCGAGGGTGCCCATGCGGATCATCGCCGGGAGCGAGTCGAGGTGGCCGACCAGCACCTGGGCGAGTGCGAAAGCGGTGTTGGACAGGCCGAACAGCAACAGTGCCGCGTCGACGTCGAGCCCGCCGAGGGTACCGACGTTGTGGAAGATCACCCACACCTCGGCGAACTCCACCAGGCCGATCAGGAACGCGCTGAACACCTCGATGGCGAAGGAAACCCGGTAGACCCGCTGAGCTTTGACACGCGAACGCAATACTGCGAGGTAGGGGGTGAACCAGGTCCCGGACACAATGCGCGCGGTCTCCGGTTCAGCCACCCTGTACCTCCAACCTGCGTTGTCCCGCTCGCAACAACACCCTGCCGAGCAGTCCGATCGCCAGTACCCAGAAAGCTTGTCCCGCAACGACTGACAAGGCTTCCATTCCGACGACCCGCCCTGACAGCGTATCGATCGGGGACTGGAGGATGGAGGGAAACGGGGTAGCGTGCGCGAGCAGACGCAACCACTCGGGAAACATGTGGACCGGCACGAAAAGGCCCGCGAGGAACGTGCCGACGATCTGGTACAGCATCCGGATGCCCCGGATCTCCACCACCCAGAAACCGCACAGCGCGACCGCGAACAGGCACAGGAACGACAGCGCGACCGCGAGCAGCACGCTCAGCAGGCCGAGCAGGTACGCCTGCGGTGAGTCCGGCATCGACAGGCCGAAGATCGTCGCACCGATCAGGATGCTCGGCACCGCGCGGGGAAGAAACGTGCACGCCGCCCGGCCCATATCGGTGGCGAGGTAGCCGAGTTGCACGTCGACCGGGCGCAGGAAATCGATGGCGACGTCACCGGTCTTGATGCGCTCGACCAGATCGATCGGCGGGCCCATGAACTGTGTCGCCCCGAGCAGGGCCTGTGACAACCACACGTACGCGGCGATGGTCGCCTCGTCGTACCCGCCGAAATCCCCGGCCGATCGCACGGCCGCGACCATCACCGCGGCGCGGACGAACCCGAAGATGCAGTTGGTGAACAGCCCGGCGAACATCGCCAGCTTGTACTGCGCCTGTCTCTTGAAACCCGCCCGGACCAGGGTCCAATACACCCCGGCGGTACCTGGTGCGCGCCGTCGGCACCTGCGTCGGCGCACCGCGAGAACAATCCCCGCGTCCCCCTCCGCATTGCCCCGCACAATCAGTCAACTCTAGGCGGCAGAACCCTGAATCAGGACGAAAACGGCGTTGTTCGCCGATCGTTGTCAGTCCTTGGGGAACCCCGTCGCGAACAGGATCGCGATGGCGACCGAGCTGACCACAGAGATGGCGAGAATGATCCACATGGAGGGCAAGATTACCTGTCGCCCGCTCTTGACACGGCATCGGTCCGGCTCATCGCAGGCACTGGGGGCCGGATTGTCAGTGTGTGGTGGCACTCCGTGCCAAGAGTTTGTCCGTGTAGACGGTGGTGTCGGCGAGGAAGTCGGCGATCGTGGCCCAGCTGGTGGTGCGGGCGTCGGGGCCGGCGATGATGCCGAGGTGGCTGCCGTCGACTTCGACAAAGGTAACGGGGGCTCCGGTCAGAACGTCGATTCCGGCGGCCACCGACGCGGCGGAGGCGAGGGTGTCGCGGTTTCCGCCGATCAGCAGTACCGGGACGGTGATCGCGGTCAGGTCGACGGCGTGTTGGGCGTTGAGATGCACTGTGCCGGTGCACATTTCGTTACGGATGATCAGCTGGCGGTACACCTGCGAGTAGAAGCGCGCCGGGTAGCCCGGCATCGTGTCCATGAATCGGTCGACCGCCTGCATTCTGGCCAGGGATTCGGGATCGTTGGCGTGGCGCGCGATGTAGAGCGGTTTGGTCAGCTCGCGGTCGAGCGATTGGGCGCGGAAACCGATCCGCACGGCCTGTTTCGGGATGCCGCCGAGTAGGCGCACCGGCGTGGTGACGATCTCGGTCGGTGCGAGGCGGCCGAGCGATCTGGCCAGCGACATCGGCCCGTTGCGTCGTTGGTCGAAGGGGGTACCGACCGCCGTCACCGACGCGACGGGGAGTTCGGGGTCGGCCGCGGTGGTCAACAGGCTGATGGTGCCGCCGAACGACCAGCCGATCACCTCGACCGGGGCGTAGGCGTGCTCGGCGCTGACCCGGCGGATCGCGTCGGGCACGATGTCGTCGACCCACTCCTCGAAGCCGAGATCACGGTCGGCGTAGGTGATCTCGCCGTAATCGATGACGTACACCGCACGGCCGAGGCCGAGGAGGAACTCGACCAGGCTCTGGTCGGGCCGCAGGTCGTAGCACGAGATCGTGACCGCCAGCGGCGGGACAAGCAGGATCGGATTGCCGACGGCCGGTGTGGTGCGGCGGTAGCACCGCAGCCGCCGATGGGGGTGGCTGTACACGTCGACCGACGGTGTCGGGGTGTAGGGCTCTATCCCCTCCCGGAACAAGGCGCCGATGTTGCGCACCGCGGTGCCCCAACCGACCATCGTCTTCCCTCCATCACTGTGTATGCGCTGACCTGGACATCGTGTCTCACTTACACGACAGGTTGCAACTTCCCCAGATTCGAATATTTGCGTGACCGGCGATTTTCCGTACGTCAAGGTATTGACTGGGACACGATGTCCAATATATCTTCCTGGTACACGTAGTCCCACGTACTTGGGATACGCGACACACAGGAGTGCGTACATGACACAGAAGGTGTTCGTCGTCGGCGTCGGCATGACGAAGTTCGAGAAGCCGGGCGCGCTGGAGTGGGATTACCCGGACATGGCCCGCGAGGCGGGCACCAAGGCGCTCACCGATGCCGGAATCGACTACAACCAGGTCCAGCAGGCCTATGTCGGTTACGTCTACGGCGAGTCGACCGCCGGACAGCGCGCTGTCTACGAGCTCGGCATGACCGGCATCCCGGTGGTCAACGTCAACAACAACTGTTCCACCGGCTCGACCGCGCTCTACCTCGCCGCCCAGGCGATCCGCGGCGGCCTGGCCGACTGCACCCTGGCGCTGGGCTTCGAGAAGATGCAGAAGGGCTCGCTCGGCTCCACCTACGACGACCGCGAACAGCCGATGATGCGGCACCTGCTGGCGCTGGCCGAACTGCAGGAGTTCGCCATGCCGCCCGCGCCGTACATGTTCGGCGCCGCGGGCAAGGAGCACATGGAGCGCTACGGCACCACCGCCGAGCAGTTCGCCCAGATCGGCGTGAAGAACCACCGCCACTCGGTGAACAACCCGTACGCGCAGTTCCAGAAGGAATACAGCCTGGAGGAAGTGCTGGCGGCCAAGCAGATCTACGGCCCGCTCACCAAGCTGCAGTGCTCACCGACCTCCGACGGTTCGGGTGCGGTGATCCTGGCGAGCGAGTCGTTCGTCGACAAGCACAACCTCGCCGACCAGGCGATCGAGATGGTCGGGCAGTCGATGGTCACCGACCTCGAGACCACCTTCTCCACCAAGAGCGCGATCAACCTGGTCGGCGCCGACATGTCGCGCACCGCCGCGGAAGCGGTCTACGCCCAGGCCGGGATCGGGCCCGAGGACGTGGACGTGATCGAGCTGCACGACTGCTTCTCCACCAACGAACTGCTCACCTACGAGGCGCTCGGCCTCTGCGCGGCCGGTGAGGGTGGACGCCTCGTCGACGACAACGCCACCACCTACGGCGGCAAGTGGGTCGTCAACCCCTCCGGTGGCCTCATCTCGAAGGGGCACCCGCTCGGTGCGACCGGTCTCGCCCAGTGCAGCGAGCTCACCTGGCAGCTGCGCGGCACCGCCGACGCCCGTCAGGTCGACGGCGCGCGTATCGCCCTGCAACACAACATCGGACTCGGTGGCGCGGTCGTGGTGACCGCCTACCGCCCGGCCGACCGCTGATTTCCACCAATCTCACCGAGGAGTATCCCCATGGCATCTGTGTCCGTCTCCACCGAACTGCCCATCACCCCCGAAGCCGCCTGGGCGAAGCTGAGTGATCTCGCGACGTGGGAGGAGTGGCTGACCATCCACCAGGGCTGGCGTTCGGACCTGCCCGCCGAGCTGACCGTCGGATCGCGGTTCATCGAGGTCGTCTCGGTGATGAACATGGCCAACAAGATCGAGTGGACCGTGGCCGAGGTCGACCCGCAGAAGTACCTGAAGATCACCGGCACCGGCATGGCGGGTGTCTCCGTGGAATTCGTGCTGAAGGTCGAGCCGACCGCCACCGGTTCCTCGGCCGCCTTCGACGCCTCCTTCAAGGGCACCATGATCGTCGGCCCGATCGGCAAGGCCGTCGCCAAGAACGCCGAGGCGGACCTGAAGGAGTCGATGGCCAAGTTCACCGAGCTCGTCGGGTCCGCGGCGTGAGCAGCGCCGACGCGACCACGGCCGGAGTCGTCTTCGACGGCTCCGGCCTGGGGGAATGGACCGACGAGGAGCGTTTCTCGGTCACCGCCGAGCGGATCGCCGAATACGCTGCCGCCACCAATGACCCGATCGCGGCCCACCGCAACGGTGAAGTCGCGCCGCCGGTGTTCGCGGTGGTTCCGGTGTTCACCTCGATGGCGCCCGCGGCGCTGTCCGTGGCCCCGGTGGAATTGCTGATGAAGCTGGTGCACGGGGAGCAGGACTTCCTGTTCCACCGCCCGATCCGGCCGGGCGACGAACTGGTCGTGCGCGCCAAGCCGATCGGGTACGTCGGCAAGCCCAACGGGTCGACCGTCGTCGTCTACGCCGAAACCCGCGACGCGGCGGGCGAACTCGTCAACGAGCAGTGGATGACCGCGTTCTTCCGCAAGGTCGACGCGGGCCCCGGCGAAGGCGAGGCCGCACCGGAGCACCGCATCACCGACGCCGATCGCGCGGGCGAGCCTGCCGCGCAGGTCACCGCGCAGATCGACAAGGATCAGACCTTCCGGTACTCGCCGGCCTCCGGCGATCCGATGCCCATCCACCTCGACGACGAGATCGCGCAGATGGCCGGGCTTCCCGGCATCATCAACCACGGTCTGTGCACCATGGCCTTCACCTCTTGGGCGGCGCTGACCGAACTCGCCGACAGCGAGACCGCCCGCCTGCGCCGACTGGCCGTGCGCTTCGCGAAGCCTGTCCTGCCGGGCCAGGAGATCACCACCACCTTCTGGCCGACCGGGTCCGCCGACTCCGGCGTGCGTGCCTACGCCTTCGAGACCGAAGCCGCGGGCCAGATCGCCATCACCGACGGCCGCGTCGAATTCAATTAGGAGACAAGACTTATGGGAAAGCTTGACGGTCGCGTCGCGGTGATCACCGGTGCCGGTCGCGGTATCGGTCGCGAACACGCGCTGCTGTTCGCCCGCGAGGGCGCCAAGGTCGTGGTCAACGATCTCGGCGGCGCCAACGACGGCACCGGCACCGATGCCGGGCCCGCCCAGCAGGTGGTCGACGAGATCGTCGCCGCCGGCGGGCAGGCCGTGGCCAACACCGACAACATCGCCACCTGGGAGGGCGCGAAAGCCCTTGTCGACCAGGCGATCAGCGAGTACGGCTCGCTCGACGTACTGGTGAACAACGCGGGCATCCTGCGCGACGCGTTCATCGCGAGCATGGACGAATCCCAGTGGGACGCGGTCATCGCCGTGCACCTCAAGGGCCACGCCGCCACCCTGCACCACGCCGCCGCGTACTGGAAGGCGCAGACCAAGGCCGGTAACCCGGTCTCGGCGTCGGTGATCAACACCGCCTCGGCGTCGGGCACCTTCATGCCCAACGCGGGCCAGGGCAACTACGGCGCCGCCAAGGCGGGTATCGCCGCGCTGACGCTGGTCGCCGCCGACGAGCTCGAGCGCTACGGCGTGCGGGTGAACGCGATCGCCCCGATCGCCCGAACCCGGCTCACCCTGGCCACCCCCGGCATGGGCGCGCTGTTCGCCGCCGAGGTGCCCGAGGGCGAGTTCGACCCGTTCTCCCCGGCCAACATCTCCCCGCTGGTCGCGCACCTGGCCGAGGCCGACTGCCCGCTCACCGGCAAGGTGTTCGCGGTGCAGGGCGGCGCCATCATCGAACTCGGCGGTTGGCACGACGTGCGAACCGTCGAGACCGACGGCCCGTGGACCATCGACGGGGTCGCCGCACAGCTGAAGGAGACCAGCTAGTCATGGCGCGCAACAGCTATGAGCTCGGCGTCGGCGTCAGCGAGGACCACCTGGCCCTCGCCGACGCGGTGAGCGGATTCGTCGAGCGCACCATCACCAGCGAAACCGTCCGTGCGGCAGTCGAATCCACCGACGCGGGCAAGTTGCCCTACTGGGACTCCCTCGTCGCGCAGGACCTGCTGAGCCTGCACATCGCCGAGGACCTCGGTGGACAGGGCGCGGGCCTGCTGACGCTGGCTGTCGCCCTCGAGCCGCTCGGGCGCGGCCTGCACACCGGACCGTTCGTGCCGACGGCACTGGCGAGCGCGGTGCTCGCGCAGGACGGGGGAGCGTGGGCGCGTGCCCAGCTGCCCGGTCTCGCCGACGGCTCGCGGACCGGTGCGGTGGCGCTGTCGTCGTCGCTGACGGGTGTGCTGCGCGACGGCGTGCTGATCGTCGACGGCACGGCCGACGGTGTGATCGGGGCGTTGTCGGCGGATGTGCTCATCGCACCGGTCACCGTCGACGGTGACCGCCAGTGGGTCGCGTTCGACAATGTCGAGCTGAGCGTGAGCACCCAGGACAACGTCGACGTGCTGCGCGGTGCCGGGCGGTTGCAGGCGGACGCCGTCGAGGTGCCCGCCGAGCGGGTGCTCACGGTGACCTCGACCCGGGTGCGCTCGGTGGCGGCGGTCGTGCTCGGCGCCGAGGCCGTCGGCGTGATGTCGTGGTGTGTCTCGACCGCGGCGGAGTACGCCAAGACCCGCGTGCAGTTCGGTCGCCCGATCGGGCAGTTCCAAGGTGTGAAGCACAAGTGCGCGCACATGGGCATCGCGCTCGAGAAGGCGCGCGCCGTGCTGTGGGACGCCGCCTATGCGCTGGATCGCGACGACGACACCGCCGACTACGCGGCCGCGATCGCCGCGCTGATCATTCCCGACGCCGCCGTCGAGGTGGCCCAGGACTGCATCCAGGTGCACGGCGGCATCGGCTTCACCTGGGAACACGACGCGCACCTGTACTACCGGCGCGCGCTCGCGTTGCGTGGTCAGCTCGGCGGGCGCGACGAACGGGCCGAGGCTGTCGCCGGGTACGCGCTGTCGGGGGTCACGCTCTCCAACGAACTCGAATTGCCCGAGGAAGCCGAGCAGATCCGGGCGGGTATCCGGGCCGAGCTGGCCGAGATCGCGGCGATCGAGGACGAGGACGACCAGCTCGTCGCCCTCGGTGACGGCGGCTGGAACCTGCCGCACCTGCCCCGCCCGTACGGCCGTTCGGCCTCGCCGCTCGAGCAGGTGGTGATCTCGCAGGAGATCAAGGCCTCCGGTATCGCGATGCCGCAGTTGCTGATGGGCACCTGGGCGGTCGGTGCCATCGTGCCCCACGGTGACGAACGGCAGAAGCGCGAACTGGTCGTGCCGACGCTGCGCGGTGAATTCGTGTGGTGCCAGTTGTTCAGCGAACCGGGCGCCGGGTCCGACCTGGCGAGCCTGACCACGAAGGCCGTCAAGGTCGACGGTGGTTGGCGGGTCACCGGCCAGAAGATCTGGACCACGGTCGCGCAGTTCGCGCAGTGGGCGATGCTGATCGCCCGCACCAGCCCGGACAAGCCGAAGCACGAGGGCATCACCTATTTCGTGCTCGACATGTCGAGCCCGGGTATCACGGTGCGTCCGCTGCGGGAGATGACCGGGTCGGCGCTGTTCAACGAGGTGTTCCTCGACGACGTGTTCATCCCGGACGAGAACGTGGTCGGCGCCGTCGACGACGGCTGGCACGTGGCCCGCACGACCCTGGCGGGCGAGCGGGTGGCGCTGAGCCAGAAGATGGAGGCCTACGCCACCGACACCGACCTGCTGCGGTTCGCGATCGGCCGCGACCTGTCGCCGGTGGCCCGCTACCGGGTCGGCGAGCTGATGGCCGAGAGCCGGGCGGTGGACGTGATCGGTTCCCGGGTGGTGCTCAAGCAGCTGTCCGGCATCGATGTCTCCACCACCTCGAGCGTCGGCAAGCTGCTCGGTATGGGTCTGGGACAAGCCATCTCGGAGTTCATCGTCGCCGAACTCGGTGTCGCCGGTGTCGTCTCGGTGCCGGGCGAGCGTAGCGATCACGCGATGGAGCAGCTCATCGCCGGTCGCGCCACCACCATCTACGGTGGCACGACCGAGGTGCAGCTCAATGTCATCGGCGAGCGCATGCTCGGGCTGCCGCGCGACGCGGCGCCGAGCGCGTAACCATGTCGATCGGTCTGCTGTCCGGCTGTCATCACGTGACGGCCGGGCAGCACCCGCGCTGCATCGATGCCCTGTTTGCGGGCAAATCCACGTCCGACCTCGCGGTGTAGGGTCCGACTGTGCCGAATCTGGAATCCGCCGCGCCCGCTACCTCGTCCGATGGTCGATCGCAGCGGTGGGACGGGCACAAGGCCGAACGGCGCGACCAGATCCTGGCCGCCGCCGTCGTCGCCATTCGCGAGGACGGCGCGCGGGTCGGCGTCAAGGACATCGCCGCACGCGCAGGCGTCCCACGCTCGGTGGTTTATCGCCTCTTCGGCGACCGCGACGACCTCGACGAACAGGTCCGCACCCGGATCATCTCCGAGCTGATGACCCGACTGACCCCCGTGCTCAGCCCGGAGGGCACCGTCGGCGACGCGGTCACCAGGGCGGTCGAAACCTATATCGGCTGGATCGTCACCAATCCTCACCTGCATCGATTCCTGGCCGCCGGGTCGAAACGGGTCGTCGGCAGCTCCCCGTCGGTCTCCGACGCCCGCACCGCCGTCGCGGTGCAGACCGCACGCCTCTTCGCGATCAGCATCGCCCGCCACGGCGGCACAACCGAGGTCGCCGAGCCCTTGGCCTTCGGTCTCGTCGGAATGGTCGACAACTCGGTCAACCGCTGGCTCAGCCGCGGCATGCAACCACTCACCGCCGACGAACTGTCACGCGTCCTGCAACGCTGGATCGTCAACACGATCGCCGTCACCATGGCCGACATCGGCGTAGCCGTAGACGCCCAAACCCCGGTCGCCGACCTCTTCGGCCCGGACCAGGACAACTGAGATACCAAGTCTCGCGGCCGGATACTTCCTTGAGACGCCAGGCGAACTCGGCTTGATGAAACCGGTGTAGAGATGGTCGACGCCGGTTCAGATGGTGATCGGTGTATCGATTCGGCAAGCTGGGATGGATCGCGGCATGCTCGCCCACAATCACCCGCACTCCGAGGCCCGTGAGATCGCCCGAGATCCCGAATTCATCGGTGCCGAGGATTTGACGCATCTTCGAAAAATGCAGCACAGCAGGCAGTTTCAGCGACTGAGCGCGTGTCGGCTCGACCGTCCCGAGAGAGAACGGTGCCGGTGCGGTACGCTCTACGGCGATATCTGATTTTCTAGGAGAGATTTTGGTGCAGTCATGGGATGGAAAATTTGACGTCGTCCCCACTGAGGTCACCGACGCGGGCCGCTATATCCAGTTGACTGCCCAGGAATTGGCGAGCGGGCTCAGCGCAATCGACTCCGATGTGAACAATCTGTTGCAGACCTGGACCGGTAATTCGGCTACGTGGTATCGCTCAGGGTGGGATGAAGCACGCAAGGGTGGGGAAGCCGTCCTGAGTTCTTTGGCAACCTTGGCGGAACTGCTCGGCGTTGTTGCCGACACCCACACCAATTTCGACACCGAGCGAGCCGCAGAGACCAGCTCGCTGGATCTGCCGTAGACATAGGGCGGGGGGAATGAAGTGACTGACTCATATCGAGTAGATCTCGACGAACTGGACGACGTTTCGGCTCAACTCAAGGGCTTCGTTCAATTTCTGACCGAGAGCATCGCAAACATACAGCAACGCACGAGCGCACTGCAATCCCAGTGGTCAGGTGAGTCGGCAAGCGCTGCGAACGATGCCTTTACCAAATGGTTGGCTGGCGCCCAGGATGTGGCCGACGGAATCGAAACGATGCGCACCGCAGCGTTGTCCGCGAAGGACCGCTACAACGCCGCTGTCGCCACGAACCTGCAGATGCTCGGCCGTACGACGGGGAACCCCTCGTGACCGTGCTCGATGTATCCACACAGACCTACTATGACGCGGCCGAGATATGCGGGGCAGCATCGTCTGCGTATTTCGAAGCGTTTAAAACCGGAATGCAGTCATTCGGCGACACCACCAACATGGCCGGTAGCGTCGGCGAGGGTAAACAATGGGCTGAGTCGTATGACCAGCAGTGCACTGACGTCTACAACATGTCGATCGACATGGTGCTGGCTCTTGACAGCTACGCCCAGGTGCTCAAACAAGCCGGGTATAACCATGCGCTCGCCGATCACGACCCGGGCAGTGGCACGCCAGAGCCCGATGTTCCCAACATGAACCCGTCGTTCAGTCTGTCGCCGCAAGAACTGGTCTCCCTCCTGGTGCCACCGTCGGCCGGCGGGGAAAATCGCGGACTCACTGACGACGGGCTCGAGCTTGCCGCAAAAATCGGACTACCGATTCCCGACGGCGACACAGAAAAGCTCCAACGTTCCGCCGATGTGTGGGACAACATGTCCAAAAATGCTTCGGTGATTGCCGCCCCGAGTGAGCTTGAACGTGCGGCTGCTCTGTTTACGCAAGTGACCTCTCCTGATGCGAACCACATCGATGAAGACCTCCGTGAACTCAAGGCCGCCGCGAGCGATCTCGCGGGCGCCTATGGGGAACTCGCTCAAGCCTGCCGCGATCAGAAAAAAGCTATTGAAGACCTGAGGGAAAACCTGCGGCAGCTATGTGACGAGCTCGCCAAAGAGATCGCGATCGAGGTTGCGGTCAGCCTCACCCTGACTGTGGTTGCTTCTGCGGTCAGCTTCGGTGTCGGTGGTGCCGCAGTCGCTGCGAGAACTGCAGTTGCCGTCGCCAAGATAATCGACAAGTTCGTCGACCTGATGAAGGTCGCGATCAAAGCGGCGAAGCTGAAGACCGCAGTTACCGTCACGCGTGCCACTGCGAAGACAAAACAAACCATCAGCCGCATCAAGGATCTGACAGTGAAGCTGGCGCAGAAGCTGAAAGAAAGTTCCGACGCTATCAAAAAATTTGTAAACGATGGCATCGTGCTCTGTGTTCAGGGCGCTACGGCCGGCCTGTCGGTAGACCTGTATAAACAACTCCGCAACGGTGGTGAGCCGCCGGCTTATCTGGAGGATGCCGTTTTCGGATGCGTGTCCGGGGCGGGTGTCGGGTCCGCGTGGACTGCTCTGTCGAAAAATGCGCGAAATACGGCTATTGCTTCGATCGTTGGCGCCTCTATAGCGGGCGCAAATCAAAGCGAGGATGGAGAGTAGATGCGCGTACTCTTGACGCCGTGTTACGTGGTCGGCGGTAGTACTGCGCTGTCACTCGTTGAAGGAGGGAAACGTCGGTGAGTAGAGAAATGATTCTCCTTATCGTTTTTTCTTCGATAGCAGCTGCCTATGCATTCAAATCGGTTCAACATTTGTGGGCTGCGAGAACCGGCGACCAGCCTGGCAACGCGCCCGCGATGGGGGAGGCGGATTCCGACCTTGGTCGGGTGAAAGCTGCTCACCGATCTTCCGCTATGTGGTCTATTGCGGTTTGCTCGCTGAATCTTCCGTGGGTAGCGTACTTGGCTTACGTAACGCGCGAGAACGATGATGTTGCCCTGCCGGTTCTGGTCGCGATGGCTATCTATATAATTATCCTTAATGCGATAGCGCAACTTGGTTTCAAGCTGATAGAAGGGCGGTAGAGCCCGGATATGTTGCTTCACGGCTGAGTTAACGGGAGGGGCGGGGGAGCCTGACCGGGCTACTCATTCTCCGTGTCGGTGAACGGCTCGGACCCGCACAACGCAGTGTTGAGGCGTCCACGAGGCCGATGTGAAAGTTGCCAGGGCCGCGGGCCTGACCGACGGTGAGATCGCCGAAGTCATCGCCGGTGTCGCCCTGAATGTCTTCACCAACTACCCGAATAAGGCCGTCGACACCGATATTGATTGGCCGGTTGTTCGTCACCACCGGCTCTGGCATCGCCGAGTACCGGACGCGCCTATCGGTGGACGTCCGGTGCGCCCGCCCGTTCGATGTCCGGTACCGGAAAGTCCGGGGCCGACCGGATCGGGTCGATCCCGTGAGCGAGCCGGTTCTCGCGTCGTGCGGCCAGGTAGCGGTCACCGAGAACGCAGAACACGACGATCAGTAGCAGCGCCCAGCTGAAGGTGGCCCGCGAGTATTCGAGGTTGCGCCCGAAGGCGGGCAATCGGAACAGCAACCAGGTTTCGTAGCTGGTGAATCCGAAGATGGCGAGCCAGGCGACCCAGTTCCGAAGCACGGAGCCGGCGAGGACGACGGTGAACAGGAACGGAAACAGGAACATCGAATAGTACTGCTGGCCCAGCGAACTGAGCGAGTACTCGGCGGTGAGCAAGACCCCGGAAGCGGTGGTGACGAAGAGCAGTTCCTGGTTTCTGTAGTAGCGCCACAACAGCCACAGACTGATCGCGACCAGGGCCGCGAGCAGCCCACGTGTCAGCAGGACCGCGGTCGGTGGCAGCCCGTAGTAGGCGCCGAAGCCGGAGATCGAGGAGTTGTAGTAGTCGCGAACCTGCAGGCTGTAGGGGAGGTTGTGCACGAAGTAGCGGCCGGGGTCGGCGGCGAGCGGCCATGCGATCGCGGTGGTGAGCACCGGCATCACCAGCGCGATCGCGACGGTCGACCACTGTCGGCGAACAGCGGGCAGAAGCAGCAGCGGCACGAGGATCGGTTTGATCGCGATCGTCAAGCCGAGAACCACCCCCGCTGGGATGTCACGACGCCGTAGTAGCAGAAACAGAAAGACGACTTCGGCGAAGAAGAACAGACCGTTGACGTTGCCGAATGTGAGGGTATTGACGAGCGCTTCCGACAGGAACAGGGCGAAGTACGCGACCGGTGTCAGCGGTGAGTGCCAGCTGTAGCCGAACATTCGCAGCAGCAGATGGACTGCCGCGATCGCCGCGAGCAGGTTGAGGAATATGAACATGGTGCGGCCGGTCGGCTCGTCGAGCAGCCCGATCGGCGTCAAGAGCAGGGTGCCTCCGGGCGGATACAGGTAGTGCGGATCCACCGAAGACAGGTTCGCTGTGTAGACGGGTTCGCCGCGCAGGAACGCGGCGATAGCGGCGTAGACCGGCTTGAAGTCGTTGGTGTGGTGGCCCGGTAGCGCCTTGGTGAAGACCATGTCCGCCGCCGTGATGAAGGCCAACGGCCACATCACCAGCTTCACGACCTGACCAGGTGTGCGCTCTGCGGTGTCGAAGAGGTTGCGGCGCATCAGCCGAGATGTCCGGTGAGCTGTGGGATAGCGGTGACAACGTGCTGGGCCCAGATCGGTTCGTCGATCCAGCGGAACGCCCATTGTTCGTTCTCTCGGCACAGCTTTCCGAGAATCAGACCTGTATGCGAGCGGGCGCTGGCCAACTCGATGCGGGCCAGTTCGTGGTCGGCGAGGGTGTCGACGACCCGACAGAAGCCGTTGTCGATTCGATGGAATCCCTGACCGGAGTAACAGGTGACGATGAACATGACTGTGGTGACCATCGGTTTCAGCCGGGTCAGGTCGACAACGATGGCCTCTTTGTCGCCCGTCACGTCGTTGTCGAGGTGCCGGATCGCTCCGTCACGTGATGTCGGTTGTTCGCGGAAGGCGACGTCGACGAAACGGTGCCCGACATAGGACAGCGCTGCGGCATTGATGTCCTGGCCGGAGGAGCCAGGTAGGTCGGACACGGCGGCGGTGTCCCAGCCCAATCCGATGGTGATGTGGCGCAACGGCTCTCGCAGGGCAAGGGTGAGTGCTCCGGTCATACGATGCTCCTCGGTGAGCGGTCGACGGGCGGACGGGCGGGCCGGACTATGCGTCGGTGGTCGGGGGCCGTTGGTAGACGTCGGGGATCCCGTCGCCGTCTTCGTCTCGTGCCTCCGCTTCGGCGAGCGTGCGGTACACCCGGTTTCGCGCGCGCAATACGATGGTGGCGAGTATGGCGGCGATGACCGTGCCGAACAGCACGCCGATGCGGACATGATCACCACGCAGATGATCACCCGCGAACGCGAGTTCGCCGACGAGCAGCGAGACCGTGAACCCGATTCCGCCCAGCAACGCGACGCCTGCGACGTCGATCCAGGACAGTTCGGAATCGAGTTCGGCCCGGGTGAATTTCGCGGTGAGGTACGTCGTGCCCGTGATTCCGATGAGCTTGCCCGCGACCAAGCCGACGACGATGCCGATAGTCACCCGATCGCCCAGGGAGTCGGTGAGACCATTCAGTCCGCCGATGGTGACTCCGGCGGCGAAGAACGCGAATACGGGAACGGCGAATCCGGCGGACAGCGGCCGGATGCGGTGTTCGAATCGTTCGGCCGGTCCGTGTTCGTCGGGTGTGCCGGATCGGGCCAGCACCGGCACGGTGAAGCCGAGCAGCACACCGGCGACCGTGGCGTGCACACCGGACAGGTGCACCAGCCACCATGCGAGCAGCGCGAGTGGAATCAGCAGGAGCGGTGAGCTGATGCGCCGTTGCACGGCCAGTGCGAACAGGGCGATCGGTACGAGCGCGAGCAGCAGGAACGGCAGGTCGAGTTCACTGGTGTAGAAGACGGCGATCACGGTGACGGCGAGCAGGTCGTCGACCACGGCGAGCGTGAGTAAGAAGGTGCGTAGCGCGGTAGGCAGGTGGGTGGTGATCACCGCGAGTACGGCGAGGGCGAAGGCGATGTCGGTCGCGGTGGGGATGGCCCAACCGTCGAGTGCGCCTTGCGCGCCGCCCCGGTTGATCATGACGTAGATGATCGCGGGGACGGCCATGCCACCGACTGCGGCAACTACTGGGAGCGCCGCCCGGCGCGGGTCACGTAGGTCGCCCGCGACGAACTCGCGTTTGAGTTCGAGGCCGACGACGAAGAAGAAGATCGCCAGCAGTCCATCGGCGGCCCATTCGCTCACCGACAGGTTCAGATGCAGCGCCGAAGGACCGAAGTGGAAGTCGCGCAACGCAGTGTAGGCGTCGGCCCAGGGCGTGTTGGCCCAGATGATCGCGATGACGGCGGCAACCATCAACAACACGCCGCCGACCGTCTCGCTGCGCAGTACCGAGGCGATCCGGCGTGACTCCGGCCAGCTGCCGCGAGACAGGACGGTACGTCGTGTCGACGGACTCATCGGTCGCCTACCGGAAACCCGTGGCCGATGACCTGTGCGGAGGTGTCGTGCGTGGTGCGCAGTCGTAGCAAGACCATTACCCGTCGCCGATCGAACCCGACTCGACGGAGCTCGAACCGGGTTGCCGACCAGACTTCCCGGCGCACCTACCCGTAAAGATGCCGCAAGAGCCGCTGCCACCGCAAACCGGGGCATACCGGCGAGACGCACGACAGCCACCCCGGCAGGGGTCGCGAATGTCCGCCATCATCGAGCGATCCGGATCGAGCGAAGGCGATCACGATCGGTGCCAGGATCAGGGGGCTGCGTGGTTGCCCGTCGGCTGGCTGTCCGCGATTCCCCGGATGGCGGTTTCCACGGCGCCGAGGCGGTCGGCCAGCAGGCCGAGGCCACCGACAGCCCGTACGAGGGGGTCGTCGTCGCTGCCACCGAGTGCCAGCTCGCGCACGTAGGCGGACTTGACCTGCTCCCAGCGAACGGCTTGCTCGGGCGTGAAGCGACCGCGGAGTTCGGCCAGTTTGAGCAGATTGGCCTCCGCACCCGCGGCGAGGGTTTGGGCCTCGCCGCGGTAGTGGTCGTCGATCAGGGTCTCGAGTTCTTCGTCGTTCATCACCGAGACGATGCGGCTGGTGAGTCCGTTCATATCGCGGTAGGAGCCCTGCAGTCGGAACGGCGGCTCGGTGCGGGCGGTGTCGGTGGTGGCGGCCGAGGCGATGTAGGCCCGGTTGACGGCCAGGACGACCGCACGCACGTGCAGCACTTTGCGCAGCACCGAATGGATGTCGGCCAATTCGGCGGGCGAGTATGGGTGGGTGAGCTGGTCGGTCCGCGCGGTGTCGTCACCGGAGGCCAGACGCATGAGCAGTTCGAGATCGGTGCGTTCGCGCGCGGCCAGCGGCGCCAGGACGGGATTGGTCGTGAGCGCGTTCTCGACGTAGCTGAGCGCGAACAGGTCGTCGCGGCCCGACAGCACCTCGCCGAGGTTCCAGACATCGGCACGGTTGGCGAGCATGTCCGGAACGCGGAAGCGTTTGCCCTGTTCGGTGTAGGGGTTACCGGCCATGCAGACCGCGAACCGTTTGCCGCGCAGATCGTAGGTGCGTGCCTCCCCGTTCCACACGCCTTCCATGCGCCGTTGGGCATCGCAGAGGGAAATGAACTTCTGCAGGAGTTCGGGCGAGGTGTGCTGGATATCGTCCAGGTAGAGCAGCACGTTGTTGCCGAGTTCGAGGGCGAAGTCGATCTTCTCGACCTCACGCCGGGCGGTGGCGTTCGGGGCGGCCGCAGGATCGAGCGATCGCACCGCATGACCCAGGGCCGGCCCGTCGACCTTGACGAAGATCAGGCCGAGTCGTGCGGCGACGTACTCCATGAGCGTGGTCTTGCCGTAGCCGGGCGGCGAGATGAGCAGCAGCAGCCCGGACTGGACCGCGCCACCCACCTCGGCCGGGGTGCCGAGCTGGCGGGCCAGGTTGTCGCCGATCAACGGCAGATAGACCTCGTCGAGCAAACGGTTGCGCACGAACCCGCTCAGCACGGCCGGTTTGTAGTCGTCGAGGCGCAACCGCTGCCGCTGGGCGGCGAGCAGCGCGTCGCGTCGTCGCAGGTGCTCGCGGAAGGCGGGGACCGTCTCGGTGCGGAAACGGTGTGCCCGCGCGGTCAGTTCGGCGAGCCGCACCGGTAGTGATCCTCCGGTGAGGGTGGGGTGTTCGCCCAGCAGTCCGTCGACGCTGGTGGTCAGTTCGGCTTCGTGGTCGTAGCGGTGCATGTCGTCGCCACCGAGCTCGATCGCGACAGCTTCGTCCAGATACTCGAACAGCTCTGTGTCGCCGCGACTTTCGGCGAACGCCCGCAGCCAGGTGCGGACGAGGTGGTATCTGCGCGGCAGGTCGTCGTCGAAGGACGCGATATCGCGACGTAGGTCCGCGTAGGCAGTGGGATGGGCGGCATCGAGATGCTTCCGGAATCGGGCACAGAAATGTCGCGCGGGAGCGGCGGTGACGATGCCGGCGGGGGTCCGGGCGATTTCCTGGAACAGGTAGCCGGCCGCCAGCGACGGGTCGACGTCGACCAGTGCGAGTCGCTCCACGAATTCGCCGACGGCACAGGCCAATTCCTCGATCGTGTCGGCTCGTGCGCGCGGGTCCGCGAAGTACTCGGCGGCACGTGCAGTCGAGCGGATGCGGGTTGTCCAGCCCGCGTGCGCCTGCGGATCGTGTGGTTGCCAGTCGGGGCCGCCGAACTGCCACCACAACTGCGCCGCGGCCCGGTCGACCGGCCGGTAATGCAACAGACCCGCGCCCGCACGCATCCGCAGCAGCGCGTCCAGGATCAGTGTGGCGTCGTGATCGTGCACACCGAGCTGGTAGCCCTCGTCATAGCGTTGCCGCGCCACCGCACGCACGAGCGCGTCGAGGGTGCCCCCCGCCGCCGCGTCGTGTAGCCGCTCGAGCCAGGCCGGCGCTCCCTCCACGTCGGCCAGGATCGAGGTCGCGAGGAACTCGCCCCGATACATCTGTGTGTTCTCCGACATCAGCAGCTGCGACCACAGACCCGCGGCGTCCGCCCCGAATTCACCCGCGGCCAGCGGCTCCCGGTAGTCGGTGCCGTTGACAGCGAAGACCAGCGAGTCACCGTGCGGGACCAGCGCGAGCTCGGGTTCCGCGGTGGTGACCGCGAACCGATGCCTGCCGAGGCGGATCGTCCGACCGCCGTCGGAGTAGAGGTCGTGCCGGTCGCGCAGCACCCGACCGGCTTCCTGCCGCGCCGTCTTGATCCGGCCGTCGAGCTCTTCCGCGGCGACCACCTCGCCGGCGGTGCGCAAGTCGCTGATCGCCGTGCGCAGCCGCAGCACCATCGGATCGGCGGCGAAATAGCCGTTGACCTCGTCCGTCGAGGACAGAGTCCGGCTGCGTCGTTCGATGGTCGACAGCATCCGCCGCGCGGAGTCGAGGAGTCGACGGGCGCGCTGCGCTCGGTCGTCGAGAAGGTGCTGTTTGCGGGCGGCGAAGGCTTCGTAGATGTCGTCACGACTGCTCGCGATCCGTTCGGCGAAATCGTCGATCGCTCCGAAGCGCGTTTCCAGTCCTTCGATCCGCGACAGCAGCGTCGACACCTGGTGGTCGCAGGCCTCCGGACTGTCGGTCGCGGCGAGCGCGCCGCTGACCGCCTGTCCGAGTAGCGCGTACTCGGCGGCGAACTCGGCGCGTCCCTCGGACGCGGCCAGCTCCGAGCGTCGCGCCGTCACGGTGGCGCGGGCCCGGTTGGCCGAGGCCAGTGTCGTGGCGACGCGCTCGAGAATCCCGGTCCGCAGGGTCGCGTCACCGATCTCCAGGCCGGTGACGACCTCGATGACGGTCTGCAGACCATCGGTCTGCTCGGCCAGCCACTCCTGGATCGGGGCGGCTTCGGCCACGGTGCCGATCTCGGCGGCCTGCTGGGTGACCTGCGCGATGGATGTCGTGTAATCGTCGAAAGCATCAGCGGTGCTGAGGAATTCGACACAACGAAGACTGGCGTCGTCGAGCGCGGCCGCGACCGTCGCGGCCAGCGCGTCTACACGGTCGGGGTCCACATAGCGCAGCTCGCGCAATGTCTCGACCTGTCCCGCCGCGCGACGCAGGGCCGTGAGCTCCTCGACCCAGCCCCGCGCGGTGCTGTGCCCACCGCCGGTGCGGACCAGGGTGGCGACCTGTTCGCCCGCCTCGTGCACCGCCGCCGCGGCCTGTGCGGTCCTGGCTTCGACCTTCGCGAATTCCTCGACGACCTGGTCGGCGGTGGCCCGGACGGCGGACAGCGACTCGGCCAGTCCGCCGAACTCCGGATCGGTGAGCCAATGGTGGTGGTCCGCAGTGCGGACGCAGGCGGCGATGACGGCCTCGAACACGTCGGTCGTCGCCGCCATGTCGGCGACCATCCTGGTCACCGACAGGCAGTCCGAAATCCCGCGCACCAGTTCGGCGTTCCCGATCCGGGCCAAGGCCGTGTCGCCGGTCGGTGCTTGGGTGACATGGGTATCGGCGACGAACGGTGTCTGCCAGATCTGCATCGTGTGCACGCGCGTCGGTTCTTCCGAGATCGCCCGGAAGACCACCATGGTGCCGTCGTCGAACAGAGAGTATCCGTGGCAGGTGATCGGTGTGGTGACCTGTTTGCGGATCAGGTTGTAGGGCAGCAGGAGTGAGCGACCCTCCGAGCGTGCGTGGAAGACGTAGAGCACATCCTCACCGTTGACGGCGCGGACGGTGCGTTCGTATTCGAGGTCGGTGACGGCGGTGTCGAAGACCTTGTGGACGCCGGTTTCCAGGTAATAGCCGCCGGGGAAGACGATGCCCTGGTCCTCGGGCAGTAGGCGACACGACAGTCCGATGCCGTCGAGGCGAACTACGGTGCGGTTGCGCGTATTGAAAACCAGGTGACGCCACACTGTTTCGTTGTAGGGCCGGATGCGAAGCAGGATCAGCGCACCGACCTCGGCGTAGTGCACGTCAGCGTCGGCGAGGCTCTGCAGGGGCTCGTCGACCGGCTCGGAGTAGATCCCGGTGCCGGTCTCGGTGTTGTTCTCCACCTTGACGGTGAGTGTGCCGCCGAGCGTCTCGACGAACACCTTGCCGAGGACGGACAGGTGCGGGTGACGACCGGGCACCTGATCGTCGCGGGTTGTCTCGACCCAGGTGAACTCGTGCGGGGGCGGGAACACATGGTCGCGCTCGCCGCGATTGTCGAGATAGCCGACTTCGCCGGTAGCCGCGACGCGCCAACGCAGCACCTTGATGTCGTCGGTGCGTTGCCCGGTCTGGAAGACCGCGAGTATCCGCCCGTCGATCCGGCGCAATTGCAGCAGCCGGGTCTGGGTGTAGTACCGGTACAGTTCGGCGAAGTCGCGCCGAAACCGTGGGTCGTCGAGCAAGCCCGTCGATTCGGCTGTGCTGAAAGCGAATTCGGTACCGCCGTGGTGGAAGCGGTGCGCGGCGAAGACGTCGTCGACTTCGGTCTGTGGCTTCAGCCCGAGGAAGACGTTGTAGCCGAACAGCATTCGGCCGTCGCCCACGGCGACGATGTCGCGGGGAACGCAGTTGTGTTCGGTGCGGATGTGTTCGGTACCGATCAGTGCCAGCTCGATGCCGCCGAAGTTCTCGATCCTGCGGTTGTTGAGTTCTTCACAGCGTGCGGCCAATTCGGCCGCCTGCTCGCGCAGTCGGGTACGCAGCACCTCGTAGGTGCCGCCGTCGAGGGCGGCACCCGTGGCCGGGACCGTGATATCGGTCCCGACCGTGGTATCCCGGTGCCGCGTCTGCGGCGCGCTCACTTGTCCAGCAGGAGGTCGAGAGCGGCGGCGTCCTTGTCCGGTTCGGAACCGTTGCGCGCGAGCAGCGACCCGACTACGGCCGAGGCCGCGGCACCGGTGTCGGAGTGCAGCAACCGGTCCATGCCCTTGCCGAGCCCGATCGACCCGACGAGGCGGTCGAGGAACATCGACTCCCCGCCGACGATATCGATCTTGGCGTTCTGCAAACCGGTGGACAGCACATCGGCCTGTGCCTGTGCCACGTCCCGATGCGCCTGCACGGTCGCCAGCTCCACTTCCTTCTGCAGTTCGAGCCGCAACCGGAACTCTTCGTGCTCGCGGGTCGCGTCGTCGAGAACCGCCATCGCGGCGGCCTTCTCGTGCAGGCCCTCCGCTTCGCCCTTGAGCTTGTCGCGCAGGCCCTCGGCTTCCACGGTGTTGCGTTCCCGCAGCACGGCGGCCTCGGCGCGGCCGACCTTCTCGATGGCGTCCGCTTCGCGTTCCCGGACGAGTGCCTGGCCCAAGCCGGGTGCCGCGGTTTCGGCCTGTGTCGCTTCGGCGAGCCGGATTTTTGCCTTGGCCTGCAGTTCCGCCGCCGCGACCTCCGCTTCGGCCAGCGTCATCGACTCCTTGGCCCGGAACTTCGCCGCGGCTTCGGCGGCTTCGGCGGCCTTGATGTCCTTGACCAGGTGCTCCTGCGCCTCGGCCTCGGCGCGAATGATGATCGACTGCCGTTCCCGTTCTGCGGCTTCCACCGCACGCAGCCCCTTGATCTTCTCTTCCTGCTCGGCGACGGTCCGGTCGACCGCGACGCGCTCCCGCACCACCTCGGCGACAGTGCGCCGCTCGGTCTCGAGCTCCCGCTCGTTGGCGATCTGAGCCAGCGAGACCGCCCGGTCGCGGTCGGCCACCTCCAGCTGGCGGTCCTTCTCGATGCGCTCGGACTCGATCGCGATCACCCGTTCCCGGTTCTTCTCCGCGACCGCGATCTCACGATCCTTGTTCTGGGCCTGGATCCCGAGCGCCTCGTCGGTACGCATCGCCGCGGCATGCGCCTTGAGCCGCTCCTCGGCCTGCACCCGCAGAATCTCGGCTTCCTCACGCGCCCTGAGCGTTTCGACCTCACGCCGCTGCTTGTTCTCGGCATCGGCCTGCTGCCGCTCCAGCTCGAGCACGGCTTCCCGCGCTTCCACGTTCTGGCGGGTGATCTCCTTCTCCTCGTGCCTGCGGAACTCGTTGGTGCGCACATGCTCGATCGCGGTGAGCTCGGTGATCTTGCGGATGCCCTGAGCGTCGAGGATGTTCTGGCTGTCGAGCTGGATCAGCGGTGTCTGCTCGAGGTAGTCGATCGCGGCGTCCTCGAGGCTGTACCCGTTGAGATCGGTGCCGATCACGGCCATGATCCGGTCGCGGAACTCGTTGCGCTGGGTGTAGAGGTCGGTGAAGTCCAGGTGTTTGCCGACGGTCTTGAGCGCCTCGGAGAACTTGGCGCTGAACAATTCCTGCAGCGTCGCCTGGTCGCTGGCCCGCGCCGTGCCGATGGCCTGAGCGACCTTGATGACATCCTCGACCGTCTTGTTGACCCGCACGAAGAATGTGATGCGGATGTCGGCGCGAATATTGTCCCGGCAGATCAGCCCGTCCCGGCCCACCCGCGCGATTTCGATGGTCTTCACCGAGATATCCATGATCTCGGCCTTGTGCAGTACCGGCAGGACGACCGCACCCGTGAAGGTGACATCGACCTTGCGCATCTTCGAGATGATCAGCGCCCGACCCTGACTCACCTTCTTGAACAACCGGCTCACCAGGAACAACACAGCGAGCGCGACGAGCAGCAGGACGGCGATCAGCACGCCGAATCCGATAGCGATGGTAGACATCAGTTCCCCTCCAGTGCGGCCACCCAGAACGTGTCTGTGGCCGGGTCGTATTCGAAGACGACAGCGGAATCCCCCTGGGACAGGGGAGCGGTCCGCGCATGCACAGCGCTCTGGCGGACCTGGATGATCGCCGACGAACCGTCGGCGGATGTGAGTTCGGCCTGACCGAAGCCGGTATCGACGTGACCGGTGCGCACCACGCAGACCCGGCCGATGAAGTCCTGCCGGGTCGGCTGCGCGCTGTCGCGGAAGAAGCGCCGCAACGGAATCACCACGAGCCGGGTGCCCGCGATCGCGGTGACGACCGCGACGATCAGCACCGGGAATCCGGCGAGCACCGCGGCCGTCCCGGACAGGCCGACCGCTCCGACCCCGACCATCGCGACGAGGCTGGTGAACCACGACAGCGTCACCAGACCTGTCACGGCGACCGTTACCGGAACCCCTCCCAACCGGAGCGAATCAAAACCCGTTGTCGCAAAAGAGGACTCGGATCCGTCGAGAAGTTCGGTCTCGGTGCCGCCGACGAGCACGAGCAGCCAGAAGGCGATGACGACGAGCAGCGCGAACGTGAACAGCGCAGTCGGAAAGGTCAGGATCGCGGTGAAGAACTCACCCACGCGGCGGCGAGGTCGTCATGGGCATTTCCGCCACGTGAGAGTCGCCGTATCGATGAAAAACAGACCAGACGGTGTGCACGGAATTCTCCCCACGTCGAACGAATCCCGAATTCGCACGAATTCGGAATGCCGACCAGACTTCCCGGCTCACCTGCCTGTCAGAATGCCGTAAAAACTCAACGCGCGCAACCTGATTGCACGTTTCGCCTGTGGGCCGAGGCGCGAGATCGCTCAGGCAACGTCGGCTCGGCCCGCGCGTGATCACCGCCATGGCATCGACGCCTTCGAGCAGGCGTTGACCGTGGTCACGTCAGGGGTTGCGTGTCAGGAGGATTGCGCGGTCTCGGCGAACAGTTCGAGCAGGGTGCTCCATCCGCCGCCGCGTTCGACGGTCGTGTCCTGGATAGCTTTGCCGTCGACGAGGCGGTCGAGGTGGCGGTGTTCGAGGGTGACAGCGGTTTGCTCGGGTCCTACAGCGGTGAAGCGGACTTCGATCTCACTGGCATGGGACGGGTCGGGGTCGAATTCCCAGTGGCCGTTGATCTGCCAGGTCACCACGAGCCGGTGCGGTGATTCCCAGACCCGTATTGGCCCCAGCCGCATTCGGTGCCCTCGACGCCGCGTTCGTACCAGCGTCCGCCCTCGCCGGGCTCCAGGATCGCATCGGCCATCGCGGTTTTGCCGATGTGGTATGCCGCGGGCCACCAGCTGCCGAATGACTCGGTGAAGAACGCGAACGCCCGCTCCGGGCTCATCGCGACGGTGGCTTTGCCTTCCAGGACACGCCGTTGTCCAGTGGTCATGGTCGATTCTCTTGTTCGAGATCGGTGGCGGCCGCGTCGGCGGCCTTCTGAAAAGCGGTCAAAGCCTGGTCCCAGATGTTCTGGAAGTAGGCCTGGATCGCGGCGAGGCCGTCGGGATTGATGCGGTATATGCGTTTGGTGCCGTCGGGGGTCGCCACGACCAGACCGCCCTCTTTCAGGACACGCAGGTGCTGCGACACCGCTTGACGGGAGCCATCTGTCGCCTGCGGTGAGCGTCTCGAGCAGGCCGGTTCGTCACGACCCGGGCTGCGGGTACCGGGGAGTTCGGTGTTCGTGGCGCAACTCACGGCGCCTGTCATCGCAGGCGGTTCCGGGAACGTTCTGGAGAACATACTCCCCAGAAACGCCCCTGAACTGCGCAATGATGCGCCCCCGGCAGGAATCGAACCTGCGACCTAGGGATTAGAAGGCCCTTGCTCTATCCAACTGAGCTACGGAGGCAGACGCATTCACCTTTGTCGATGTCGGCGTCGGTGTCCAGCGCGAAAAGTATAGCGACCGACCGGGTGGTGGGCGGGGTCGGGAGCGACGCCCCATGGGCACGTGGGGGAGCAGGTCGAACTACCCTCGTTGACATGTCGTTATCGCAAGACCGCTCCGCAGGAACCGTCGGCGACGGCGCTGGACCGGCGGAGACGGATCGGGCGGCCGCGACGGGCAGCAGTTCCTCGGCGGGTGGGCGGGCGTTCGGCGCGCTCGGCGCGATCGCCGGGGCGATGGCCGCGGCGGTCGCGGCGATCGTCGTCGCGTTGTCGGCGGCGCAGGCGCTGAGTCTGCTGGGAATCCCCGACCCCGGCGCGCTCACCACGTACGGGTTGCCCGCGTTGCGGGCCCTCGCCGACCTGTCCGCCGCCGTGACGGTCGGCTCCCTGCTGTTCGCGGCGTTCCTGCTGCCGCCGAAAGACAGCGGTTTGCTCGAGGCGGGCGGGTACCGGGCGGTGCGACGGGCCTCGGACGCGGCGATCGTCTGGGCGGTGTGCGCGGCGTTGCTCGTGCCGCTGACGGTGTCGGATACGACGGGCCAGCCGGTGGGTTCGATCTGGCGGCCCGAGGTGCTGTGGCCGGTGATCGCCCAGGTCGAGGTGGCGGGTGCGTGGCGAACGACGACCGTGCTCGCCCTCGTCCTCGCGATCGGGTGCCGGCTGGCCTTGCGCTGGAGCTGGACGCCGATCCTGCTCGCGCTCGCGATCGGCACCATGATGCCGTTGGCTTTGACCGGGCACTCGTCCTCGGGCGGTTCGCACGACGTGGCCACCAACTCGCTCATCCTGCACATGATCTCGGCCGCGGTGTGGGTCGGTGGGCTGGTCGCGGTGCTCGCCCACGCGATGCGCGGCGGTGCCGATACCGATGTCGCCGCCCGGCGTTTCTCGCTGGCCGCGACCGTCGCGATCGTCGTCATCGCGCTCAGCGGTGTGATCAACGCTTGGGTTCGGGTGCCTGCCGTCGATCTGTTCACCACCACATACGGCAGGCTCGTGCTCGCCAAAACGGCGGCACTCGTGCTGCTCGCGGGCCTCGGCTTCCTGCAGCGACGGGCCGCACTGCCCGCGCTGGCCGCGGACGCGCGCGACCGCGCGGCACTGATCCGGTTCGCCGGCGTGGAGATGCTGATCTTCGCCGCCACGATCGGCCTCGCCGTCGGACTCGGGCGCACCCCACCTCCGCCACCGACGTCCATCCCCACGCCGACGGAAGTGGAACTGGGCTACACCGTCGACGGCCCGCCGACCGTCGGCAGGCTGCTGTTCGACTGGCGGTTCGACCTGATCTTCGGCACCCTCGCCATCGTGCTCGCCGCCCTGTACCTGCTCGGCGTGCACCGGCTGCGCGCCCGCGGCGACGCCTGGCCGCTCGGCCGGACCATCGCCTGGGTCAGCGGTTGCCTCGTGCTGCTGCTCGCCACCTCCTCGGGGGTCGGCCGGTACGCGCCTGCCATGTTCAGCGTGCACATGGGCGCGCACATGGCGCTGTCGATGCTCGCGCCGATCCTGCTCGCCCTCGGCGGTGCGGTGACTCTCGCCCTGCGCGCGCTGACACCCGCCGGTCGCGGCGGGATTCCCGGTCCGCGCGAATGGATCCTCGCGGCCGTGCACAACCCGGTTTCGCGGTTCCTCACTCAGCCGGTGGTCGCCTCGGTGATCTTCGTGGCCGGGTTCTACGCGCTCTACCTCGGTGGGATCTTCGACGCCACCGTCGATTCGCACGCGGCGCATCTGATGATGAACGCGCACTTCCTCATCAGCGGTTATCTGTTCTACTGGGTGGTGATCGGCATCGATCCCAAACCGCGTGAGGTGGCGCCGTTGACCAAGCTGGCCATGGTGTTCGGCACCCTGCCGTTCCACGCCTTCTTCGGTATCGCTCTGATGAGCATGACGACCGTCCTCGGTGGCTGGTTCTACCGCACCCTCGATCTGGGCTGGAATATCGACCTGCTCGCCGATCAGCGCAACGGTGGCAGCTTCGCCTGGGCGAGCGGCGAGGTGCCGCTGGTCGTGGTGATGCTCGCGCTGCTGATCCAGTGGTCACGCAGCGATCAGCGGCTCGCCAAGCGCACCGACCGCGCGGCCGACCGCGACAACGACGCCGAGCTCAACGCCTACAACGCGATGTACGCCGAACTCGCGCGTCGCGACCGCGAGGTGCGTCCGTGACCGAATGCGGTATACCGGCGAGCCAGACGAGCCGACCGGTCGGGACCCCGCGTGTGCTGCGGACCGATGTGCGGACGGCTCGGCGCCGATTATCGGGGCGGGTGCGTAAGACACCGGTGTTCCACACCAGCGTCGACGGGCCCGACGGACCGGTTCCGGTGTCGTTGAAGATGGAGTTCCTGCAGCACGGCGGCACCTTCAAGGTGCGCGGCGCGTTCAACGCGCTGCTGGCCGAGGAGTCGGCCGGGCATGTTGTCGTCGCCTCGGGTGGCAACGCCGGGATCGCGTTCGCGCTGGCAGCGGCGCAGCTCGGCAAGGAATGCACGGTCGTCGTGCCCGAATCCGCACCGCACACGAAGGTCGCGGCCAGGTGGGCGCACGGTGCCGAGGTGCTCTGGCACGGTGCGACCTTCGCCGAGGCCGAGCGCCACGCGGTGACCCTGGCGACCGAACGCGGCGCCGGACACCTGCGCGCCGACGACATCCCCGCGGTGGTGGCGGGTGCGGGCATCATCGGTCTGGAGTTGGAGGAGCAGGTGCGTGGGCGGCCGCCGGTGCTGGCGGCCGTGGGATGTGGCGGGCTGATCGCCGGGCTCGGGGCCGCGCTCGGCAGGCGACGTCAGATCGTCGGGGTGGAATCCGAGCACACGCCCGCGCTGTCGGCCGCGCTCGCGGCGGGCAGGCCGGTCGACGTCGCCGCGCCGTCCCCGGGCGACGAACCGATGTGCGCGACCCGGGTCGGCGATATCGCCTACGACATCGCCAGCAGACAGCAGATGCGGGCCTTGGGCGTGGCCGACGACGCGGTGACCCGTGCGCGCGAATACCTGTGGCGCGAGTTCCGGGTGGTCGTCGAGCTCGAGGGCGCGTCCGCGCTGGCTGCGGTGCAGAGCGGGGCCTACAAACCGGAGCCGGGCGTGCGGCCGATCGTGGTGCTGTGCGGGGCGAACACCGAACTTCCCGTGCTCTGACACGGCGGATATCCACAACCCGAGAAGTTGTCCCCAGATGTCGGCGGTGCCGGATCGGCGGTGCTCGCCTGCGCCATTCTTGGATGGTCAGAGCAACAACACCGAAGGTCTGAGCGGGGGCGGTTTCGATGTACGAGGCGAATGCGACGGTGATCGGCACGGTGGTCAACCATCCCGTGCGGCGGGATCTGGCCAATGGGGAGCAGGTGGTGTCGTTCCGGATGGCGAGCACGGCACGCCGGTTCGATCCGAGCGCGGGTGAATGGGTCGATGCGGGCACGCTCTATCTCACCGTCAGCTGCTGGCGCCGATTGGTGGCCGGAGTCGATCGATCACTGCGCCGGGGCGACCCGGTGATCGCCTACGGTCAGCTGCGCTCGCACGAATACCGGGGCAAGGACGGCGGCGAACGTCGTGATCTGGAGATGCGCGCCGTCGCGGTGGGACCCGACCTCGGCCGTTGCAGCGCCACGATCCAGCGACGATCGGAGGCGGCGCGGTTCACCCCGCACGTGGTACGGAATATTCCGGGCGATCAGGGCGCTGTAGTGTCGGCTGCCGCACCGCCGGGGGCGGAGGGTGAGTATGCGCCCGACGACCGTACTGCCGTAGCCTCTACGTCCGCGGCGGATTCCCTCCCGGCGCGATCGCCGGACGAGATGCCGATCGAAGGCATTCCCGCGCAGGTCGACGCCTGAGGGCAGGTCCGCGGCACCGGCCCCCGCTCCGCATCGCACCCCCGTTACCCGCACCGATAGGCTTCCATATATGGCTGAGTTCATTTATTCGATGATCAAAGTTCGCAAGGCGCACGGCGACAAGGTCATTCTCGACGACGTTTCGTTGAACTTCCTGCCCGGCGCCAAGATCGGCGTGGTCGGCCCGAACGGCGCGGGTAAGTCCAGCGTGCTGAAGATCATGGCGGGGGTGGACCGGCCGAACAACGGTGAAGCGTTCCTCGCGCCCGGCGCTTCGGTCGGCATCCTCATGCAGGAACCCGACCTCAACGAGGAGAAGACGGTCCGCGGCAACGTGGAGGAGGGCCTCGGCGAGGTCAAGGTGAAGCTGGATCGCTTCAACGAGATCGCCGAGCTGATGGCCACCGAGTACTCCGACGAGCTCATGGACGAGATGGGCAAGCTGCAGGAGTTCCTCGACCACGCCGACGCGTGGGATGTCGACTCCCAGCTCGAGCAGGCCATGGACGCGCTGCGCTGCCCGCCGCCGGACGAGCCGGTCACCAACCTCTCCGGTGGTGAGCGTCGCCGCGTCGCGCTGTGCAAGCTGCTGCTGAGCAAGCCCGATCTGCTGCTGCTCGACGAACCGACCAACCACCTGGACGCCGAGAGCGTGCTGTGGCTCGAACAGCACCTCGCCTCCTACCCGGGCGCCGTGCTCGCCGTCACCCACGACCGGTACTTCCTCGACAACGTCGCGCAGTGGATCCTCGAACTCGACCGCGGTCGGGCCATCGGCTACGAGGGCAACTACTCCACCTACCTGGAGAAGAAGGCCCAGCGTCTCGAGGTGCAGGGCAAGAAGGACCAGAAGCTGCAGAAGCGCCTCAAGGAGGAGCTGGCCTGGGTTCGTTCCGGCGCCAAGGCCCGTCAGGCCAAGAACAAGGCCCGTCTCGGTCGCTACGAAGAGATGGCGGCCGAGGCCGAGCGGCACCGCAAGTTGGACTTCGAGGAGATCCAGATCCCCGCGGGTCCGCGCCTGGGCGACATCGTGGTCAACGTGTCGCACCTGGACAAGGGCTTCGGCGATCGTCAGCTGATCAAGGATCTGTCGTTCACGTTGCCGCGCAACGGCATCGTCGGTGTGATCGGCCCCAACGGTGTCGGTAAGACCACGCTGTTCAAGACCATCGTCGGCCTCGAGGAGCCCGACAGCGGCGAGGTGAAGGTCGGCGAGACGGTCAAGCTCAGCTACGTCGACCAGAACCGTGCGGGCATCGACCCCAACAAGAACGTCTGGCAGGTCGTCTCCGACGGGCTCGACTTCATCGAGGTCGGTAACCAGGAGATGCCCTCGCGTGCCTACGTCAGCGCGTTCGGTTTCAAGGGCCCGGACCAGCAGAAGCCGGCCGGGGTGCTCTCCGGTGGTGAGCGCAACCGCCTGAACCTGGCGCTCACCCTCAAGCAGGGTGGCAACCTGATCCTGCTCGACGAGCCGACCAACGACCTCGACGTCGAGACCCTGAGCTCGCTCGAGAACGCGCTCGAGCAGTTCCCGGGCTGCGCCGTCGTGATCTCCCACGACCGGTGGTTCCTCGACCGCACCTGCACCCACATCCTGGCGTGGGAAGGCGACAACGACAACGAAGCCAAGTGGTTCTGGTTCGAGGGCAACTTCGAGGCCTACGAGGCGAACAAGGTGGAGCGTATGGGGGCGGAAGCCGCTCGCCCGCACCGGGTTACGCACCGTAAGCTCACTCGCGACTGATATCCGCGCGGACCGCATCGACGGCCCGGCCTGACGATCGATTTGTCGATCGAACGGCCGGGCCGTCGGCGTTTCACAAGTTACCGGCGGGGAAGCCGGATTTCCGACGGCACGGCTCGCGCGGCGGCGTTAGTCTCGGAATCGCGTCACCGGACTTTACGGAATCGAAGCCAACCGAAACATGGGAGCAGGCGAAAGATGACGGTCTCGTCGGAAATGTCGAGTGCGGGCTGGGCGGCGGAAATGCCACCGAGTTTGCGCGACGATCTCGCGACACTCGAGGAGGCGTATTTCCGACACGTCGACGCGGGGGACGTGGATTTTCCGATCACCGGGATCACCCAGATCTTCCGCCACCACATGGAACTCGCCGCCCGCCGTCAACCGGGGAAGGCCCTGGTCGAGGTGCACCATCCCGACGACGGGTCGGGCATGGGAGCCGCCGTGCAGGTGGTGACCGACGACATGCCGCTGCTGGTCGAGTCGATCACGGCGGCGCTGGGCCGCATGCAGGTGAGCGTGAGCGAACTGATCCACCCGATCTTCGAGGTCACTCGCGACGCCGACGGCACACTCGTCGGCGCGGCACCGCACGAGGTGGACGGCAACGGCGCCGAGGGGCTGGCCGAGTCGTGGATGCATCTGCAGTTGCACCCGTCGACCGAGCAGGCCCAGCTCGACGAGATCGAACGCACCCTGCCCGAGGTGCTCGCCGACGTGCGTCAGGTGATCGACGACACCGAGGCGATGGTCGCGGCGCAGAGTTCGCTCGCCGATCATCTCGACCGGACCGCCGCGGCGGGCACCGCGCCCTTCCCGTCGATCGATCTCGCCGACTGCGCCCAGCTCCTGCGCTGGCTGGCGGCCGGCAACTTCACCCTGCTCGGCTACACGCGCTACCAGCGCGCCACCGAGAACGGCCACACCGTCTCCACGCGGGTTCCGGGCACCAGCCTCGGTGTGCTCCGCCCCGATATCGGCACCGACTTCCAGGTGCCGATCAATGGTGGTGACCGCCCGCTGCTGATGCTCACGCAGGGCTTGGTCCGCGCGACCGTGCACCGCTCGGTGTACCCGTACTTCATCGGGGTCGCCGATGTCGACGACGCGGGTGCGGTGGTCGGTGTGCATCTGTTCATCGGTGTGTTCACCGTGAGCGCCGTGCACGAGAACGTCCTCGACATTCCCGTCATCAATCGCCGCGTGCGCACGGCCATCGAGGCCGCGGGCTTCGACAAGGACTCGTTCTCCGGGCAAGCGATGCTCGAGGTGATCGAGTCGTTCCCGCGCACCGAGCTGTTCTCCGCCGACACCGCCACCATGCGCCGTACCGCTGTCGCGGTCCTCGGCGTCGGTTTGCGCAGGCAGGTGCGGCTGTTCCTGCGCTGCGACACCTACGGCCGGTTCGTGGCCTGCATGGTGTACCTGCCGCGCGACCGCTACACCACCGCGGTGCGGCTGGAAATGCAGTCCATCCTGGTGCGCGAACTCGGCGGCGTCGACATCGACTACTCGGCCCGGGTGAGCGAAAGCGAGCTCGCCAGTGTGTATTTCACCGTGATGCTGCCGGCGGAGGCCGCCGGTCAGGACGGCCCCGACACCTCCGAGGAGAACCGGCGCCGCCTCCAGTCGCTGCTGAACGCGGCAAGCCACTCCTGGGACGACCGGATCGGTGACGAGGTCGCGTCGTCGACCGTGCTCGACCCCGCCGTGGTCTCGCGCTATTCGAAGGCGCTGCCGGAGAGCTACAAGGAAGACTTCGCACCCGCCCGCGCCCTGGCCGACATCGCGCGCCTCGAGCAGCTGTCCGAAGGTGGCATCGACCAGCACCTGTACCGCCGGCCCGAGGCCGCGCCCGGTTCGTGGCGGTTCAGTCTCTACATCGCCGGGCGTGGTGTGTCGTTGAGCCAGGTGCTTCCGGTGCTGCAGAGTCTCGGCGTGGAGGTCGTCGACGAGCGGCCCTACCAGCTCGAACTCGACGGCGGAACCGAGCGCTGGATCTACGATTTCGGCTTGCAGGCCCGTCCCGAACTGCTGCGCAACGCCCTCGACGGCGATCTCGACGCGGAGCTGCTCGAACACCCCGGCCAGGCCGACGGCCTGCGCGCCCGCTTCACCGAGGCGTTCGAGGCGGTCTGGTACGACCGTGCCGAAGCCGATGGTCTCAACGAACTCGTGCTGCGGGCAGGCCTGCCCTGGCGCTCGGTCGCCATCCTGCGCGCCTACGCGAAGTACCTGCAGCAGGCCGGTTTTCCCTACAGCCAGGTCAATATCGCCCGCGTCCTGCTCGCGCATCCGGAGGTGGCGCGCGACTTCGTCGCCCTGTTCGCCGCGCGATTCGATCCCGACACCGTCTCGGCCGAGCACGCCGCCGAACTGGAAACGCGCGTGCGCGCAGGCATCGACGAGGTGGTCAGTATGGATGCCGACCGCATCCTGCGCGCCATTCTCGGTCTCATCAAGGCGACCTTGCGCACCAACAACTACGTCGTCGATGCCGACGGCGCACCGCGCGGCTACCTGTCGCTGAAGGTGGAGCCGCGAGAAATCGCCGAACTGCCCAAGCCGCGGCCGCAGTTCGAGATCTTCGTGTACTCGCCCCGGGTCGAGGGTGTGCACCTGCGCTTCGGTTCGGTGGCGCGTGGCGGTCTGCGCTGGTCGGACCGGCTCGAGGACTTCCGCACCGAGATCCTGGGCCTGGTGAAGGCTCAGGCGGTCAAGAACGCGGTGATCGTCCCGGTCGGTGCCAAGGGCGGGTTCGTGGTGAAGCGGCCGCCCGCCGCCACCGGCGACCCGGCCGCCGACCGTCAGGCGAGTATCGCCGAGGGCATCGACTGCTACCGCACCTTCATCTCCGGCCTGCTCGACGTCACCGACAATGTCGACCTGGCCACGGGTGCGGTGCTGCCGCCCGAGCGGGTGGTCCGCCGCGACGGCGACGACACCTACCTCGTGGTGGCAGCCGACAAGGGCACGGCGAGCTTCTCCGACATCGCCAACGATGTCGCCGAGCGCTACGGCTTCTGGCTCGGCGACGCCTTCGCCTCCGGCGGGTCGGCAGGCTACGACCACAAGGCCATGGGCATCACCGCCAAGGGCGCGTGGGAGTCGGTGAAACGCCACTTCCGGGAGATGGGCATCGACACCCAGAGCCAGGACTTCACCGTGGTCGGCGTCGGTGACATGAGCGGCGACGTGTTCGGCAACGGCATGCTGCTCTCGCGGCACATCCGGCTGGTCGCGGCCTTCGACCACCGCCACATCTTCCTCGACCCGAACCCCGACGCGGCCACGTCCTACGCCGAGCGGGAGCGGCTGTTCGCGCTGCCGCGTTCGTCGTGGGCCGACTACGACCGCAGCCTCATCAGCGCGGGTGGCGGCGTGTTCGAACGGACCGTGAAGTCGGTGCCGATCTCGCCGCAGGCCAGGGCGGCGCTCGGCCTGCCCGACGCGGTGCAGGCGCTGTCGCCGCCGGAACTGGTGCGCGCCATCCTGCTCGCGCCCGTGCAGTTGCTGTGGAACGGCGGTATCGGCACGTATGTGAAGGCCAGCACCGAGACCAATGCCGAGGTGGGCGACAAGTCCAACGACGCGGTCCGGGTGAACGGAGACCAGCTGCGCGTCAAGGTGATCGGCGAGGGCGGTAACCTCGGCGCCACCGCGCTCGGGCGCATCGAGTTCTGCCGCGCGGGCGGCAAGATGAACACCGATGCCCTGGACAACTCGGCGGGCGTCGACTGCTCCGACCACGAGGTCAATATCAAGGTGCTGCTCGACGGTGTGGTGAGCGCGGGTGCGCTCGCACCGCAGGACCGCAACCCGCTGCTCGCCTCGATGACCGACGAGGTCGCGCGAATGGTGTTGCAGGACAACGTGGATCAGAACTTCCTGATCGGTATCGCTCGCACCGACGCGCCGCAGATGGCCAGCGTGCACGCGCGGGTGATCTCCGATCTCGAACAGCGGCGTGGTCTGGATCGTGAGCTCGAGGCGCTGCCGTCGGAAACCGAGTTGCAGCAGCGGGAGGCGGAGGGCGTCGGTCTCACCTCGCCGGAGCTGGCGAACCTGCTCGCCCACGTGAAGCTCGGTCTCAAGGCCGACCTGCTCGACACGGACCTGCCCGACAGCGCCGCGTTCGCGGGCAGGCTGCCGCTGTATTTCCCCACCCCACTGCGCGAACGGTTCGGTGCCGAGATCAAGAAGCACCGGCTGCGCCGCGAGATCGTCACCACGATGCTCGTCAACGAGGTGGTCGACTACGGCGGCATCACCTACGCCCACCGGCTCAACGAAGAGGTCGGCGCGACCACCTCGGACACGGTTCGCGCGTTCGCCGCGGCCACCGCGATCTTCCAGCTGCACGATGTGTGGTCGCGCATCCGCAGCGCCGACGCCCCGGCCTCGGTCTGCGACCTGCTCGAACTGGAATCCAAGCGCACCCTGGACCGGGCCTCGCGCTGGCTGCTGAGCAACCGACCGCAGCCCGTCGCCGTCGGCGCGGAGATCAACCGCTACCACCGGCGGGTGCAGGAGCTGGCGCCGCAGGTGCCCGGCTGGTTGCGCGGTCACCACGTCACCTCGCTCACCCAGGGCGCGGCCGAACTCATCGCCCGTGGCGCACCGACCGAACTGGCCACCGAAGTATTCGGACTGCTCGGTCTCTTCCCGCTGCTCGATGTGGTCGACATCGCCGACATCACCGACCGCGACGGCGCTGAAGTGGGTGCGCTGTACTACGCGCTCAACGAGCACCTCAAGATCGATTGGCTGCTCGAGGCGGTGAGCCACCTCGAACGCGGCGACCGCTGGCACGCACTGGCCAGGCTTGCGCTGCGCGACGACATGTACGGTTCGCTGCGCTCGCTGACCCTCGATGTGCTGTCGGCGGGCGACCCGGAGGAGACGCCCGACGAGAAAATTGCATACTGGGAGTCGAAGAACCAGTCCCGGCTGGGTCGTGCGCGCGCTGCCCTGTCGGAACTGTTCGAGTCCGGGACCCACGACCTCGCCACACTGTCGGTCGCCGCGCGACAGGTGCGGAGCATGGTGAGCGGGGTGGGCGCCCAATCGGAGGTACCACGGTGACGAGTTCGCCGAACGGCAGCACCGCCGCGCCCGAAGCGCAGCTGGTTCTGCCGCAGCGTTTCCACGCGAAGGTCGAGATCCGCTGGTCGGATATGGACGTGTTCCAGCACGTCAACCATGCCCGCATGGTGACGTTGCTGGAGGAGGCCAGAATCCCCTGGCTGTTCGACGACGACAAACCGACCGCGTCGATGGGCAGGCAGGGTTGTGTGCTCGTCGATCTGCACGTGAAGTACCGGGGACAACTGCGCCACGAGGACACCCCGCTCGACATCGCCATGTGGATCAAGCAGTTGCGCGCCGTCGATTTCACCGTCGGCTACGAGGTGCGGGCCAGTGGCGCCGCACCGGATTCGCCGCCCGCGGTCACCGCGACCACCCAGCTCGCGGCGTTCGACATCGACACCCAGCGGTTGCGCAGGCTCACCGACACCGAACGCGACTACCTGGCGTTGTGGCGGGCCTGATTTCGTGAGTTCCGAACAGCGCGTGCTGCATACGCCCGACCCGGCCGAACGCGAGAACCTGGCCACCTTCCTGTCGCGGGCATTGCGCTTGGACCAGGCGGCGGTGGTGCGGTTGCGCCGCCGCGGCTCGAGTCTCGTCTCCGCCTGGGTGGCAACGGGTTTCGAGACGCTGGCGGTGCGCACGATCACGGCCGAACTCGGTGTCGACGATGTCACCGTCGGCGCCGACATGGTGCTGGCCGGGCTCGGCACCGGGCATCCGATCGACCTCGGCTATTCGATGGACTCGGCTTGGCGCGGTGCGCTCCCGCCGACCGACGGCTTCGCCCACATCGACGATGTGCCTGCCCGCGCGCTCGTCGAATTGGCCGAGCGCGGAGCGGATCTGGCGCGTGAGCACGGTGGCGCCCACGGGCCGCCTGCGTCCCTGCTCGACCAGTCGGTGCTCACGGTGACCGGCGCGGGTGATCTCGCGGTCGAGGTCCCGATGCGCGTCGTCTTTGCCCTCACCGCCATGGACTTCATCCCGCACGCGGGGGAGAAGGCCGAATCCCGGCGCATCCAGCCGACCGAACTGGTTCGCGTCCGCACCACCCGCACCTGGCTACGCCTCGACGCCCGCTACGGTTCCGTTGCCCGCCGATTGGGTGGTGGAATCCCGCTGTCGCCCAGTTGAACTCACGGCAGGGGGCTTCATGCCGACTGGTCGTATGCCATCGGCGGCGCTATGCCGACCTGCCGAGCGCGACAAGCGGGGTCAGTGCACGCCGACGAGTCGAAGCAGTGCGGTCGTGGCGGCGGCGGCGATCACGGTGACGAGCAAGGGCGCCCGCCGCCAGGCAAGCACACCGCCGACCGCGACGCCGGCGGGCAAGGCGACCCCGAGTTCCCCGGTGCCCGTCGGCAACGTCGCGGTCGCCACCAGCGCGGCCAGCAGAATCAACGCCCCGGTGTCGAGCAGCGCAATAGTACGCGCGGACAACCGGATTCGATCCCGCAACGCCGGCCCCGCCCACCGCAGCGCATAGGTGCCGACCGCCAGCGCCATCATCGCGGGCACCAGGTAGGGCGCGTTCACGACGCACCCCCGCGCGAGAATGCCGCAGGTGGGCAGCAATCCGAGTCGGCGGCGACCCACCCGCCCGGCCGCACGCCGGCACCCGCCGCGTCGACTTCCGCGTGGCCGACTCCGCCGACACTCTCCGGCTGTGCCGCTGCGGAATCCGTCGGCTTCGCAGGCCGGGACGCCAGCACCAACCCGATCAGCGCGATCAATACCGGCAACCCGGCAGGCACGAATGGCGCAATCGCGACTGCCAGCCCGGCCCCGGCCAGTACCGGGCGCAGCGTCGCGCGATCACGCAGTGCGGGTAGCAGCAGCGTCAGCAGGATGACCGGGAACACCGCGTCCAGGCCGAGTGCGGAGGTGTCGGGGACGAGGGAACCGAGGGCGGCGCCGAGGGTCGCACCGAGCGGCCAGCACAGGGCGACTCCGATCCCACAGGCCCAATACGCCGCACGCTTGCGTTCCCGGGCACCGGGCGCGGTCGCGAAGGCCACCGACTCGTCGTTGAGGACGTGGATCCCGAACAGCCGACGCCAGCCGTGCCCGAACACATCGGGGGCGGCCAGCCCGTACGGCAGGTGCCTCGCGTTGAGCAGCAACCCGGCGACCACGGCGGCGAGCGGGCTCCCACCGGCCGCGACGATCCCGAAGAACAGCAGTTCCGAGCCGCCGGCCAGCACCGTCACCGCGGCGACGATCGGCATCCACACCGGGAATCCGGCAGCGATGGTCGAGGCGCCGTAGGAGACGCCGAAGAGGCCGACGGCCAGGCAGGCCGCGGCCACGGCGGCGGCGGTCCGCCGATCGAGTGTTCGCCAGATCGAACGCATGTTTTTCATAGTGAACGCTGCGGGTCGGTAAAGTCAACGCGGAAACAGCTCCCAGGAGGCGTTGATGGACCGGCAGGACCCGGTCGCCGGACCACCCCAAGCGGTGATCGCGGCGGCCCTACGACGAGAACGCGCCCGCGCCGGCCTGTCGCTCACCGAAGTCGCCAGCCGCGCGGGTGTGGCGAAGTCCACACTGTCGCAATTGGAATCGGGCACCGGTAATCCCAGCCTGGAAACCCTGTGGGCGCTGTGCGTCGCCCTGGAGATGCCGTTCTCGCGACTGCTCGATCCGCCGCGCCCGAACGTGCAGGTGATCCGCGCCGACGAGGGTTCGCAGGTGCCCTCGGCCGACGCGGATTATCGCGTCACCCTGCTCGCGGCAGGCCAGTCGCACACGCGCTGCGATGTGTACCGGATCGCGGCCGAACCCGGTCAGATTCGTCGCTCGGAACCGCACACGCCCGGTGTAGTCGAGCATGTGGTCCTCGCGGCGGGTCATGCCATCGTCGGTCCCGCCGACGAGCCCGTGGAGATGCGCCCAGGTGACTACATCCGCTACCTGGGTGATCTGCCGCACGTCTTCGAGGCTCTCGAACCGGGCACGTGGGCCACGATGGTCATCGAGAGCGCCTGATCAGGCGGCCCCTTCGCCCAGGTACTGCAACCAGAGCGGGTCGAGGTCGGCGGTGGTCGACAGCAGCCGCCAGTGCGGGCCCTTGGGCGAGACCAGCGGGTGACGCAGCGTCCAGCCCAGTTCGGTCAGCATTTTGTCGGCTTTGCGGTGGTTGCACGGCGCGCAGCTGGCCACGCAGTTCTCCCACGAGTGCTCCCCGCCGCGACTGCGCGGGATGACGTGGTCGATGGTTTCGGCTTTGCCGCCGCAGTACCCGCAGCGGTAGCGGTCGCGGTGCATGAGTGCCGCCCGGGTCATCGGCACCCGGGCGCGGTAGGGGACCCGCACATAGGTGCGCAGCCGGATAACGGAGGGAATGGCCACCGTCGCGCCCGCCGAATGCAGGACCGGGGCGGCGGGATCGTCGTGGACCGCGTCGGCCTTCGCGCAGATCAGCAGAACGACAGCGCGGCGAGCGGACAGTGCGGTGAGTGGTTCGTAGGTGGCGTTGAGAAGCAGCACCCGGCGTTTACGCCAGGCGGCGGCGTCGTGATCGCCGGCGAGATGCAGTGGCGCGGGGCGATGCGGCAGGTCGTGCAGACCGTGTGCGCCCGGATGGTGATCGGACAAGATGTGCAGCGGAATAGCCCCCGAGCCACGATTGTGGACGTCGGCGGGCTGGAGTTGTCGGTGCGCGCGCGCCTCGTGTGACCGGGCGCTTGGCCGCTGCTTCATTGTGACCTCAATTTCATGATTGGCAGGATCATGTGGTATCTGGGGTCGATACTGTCCCCAGTTGACCACGGTTGAGCCCGTATTGCACGGTTATTTTTCAAACTTTCGGGTGAACTGTGATTGAAGGCCCGGCGCGCGCTCGGGGCACAATGGAGCGCGTGACTTCAGGTGAGCAGACAACGACCTCGTTCTACGACGCGGTGGGTGGCGCGGAGACCTTCCGCCGCATCGTGTCGGTGTTCTATCGCGAGGTCGCTGCCGACGAGATCCTGCGCCCGCTGTATCCGGAGGAGGATCTGGGGCCGGCCGAGCGCAGGTTGCGGATGTTCCTCGAACAGTACTGGGGTGGGCCACGTACCTACTCCGACGAGCGCGGCCACCCCCGGCTGCGCATGCGTCATCATCCGTTCGTCATCGGAGCGCTCGAGCGGGACGCGTGGTTGCGTTGCATGCGGATCGCCGTCGACGAGATCGAGCCGTCGATCCTGGACGCCGAACACCGCAAGGCGATGCTGGACTATTTCCAGATGGCAGCGGCCTCGTTGCAGAACGCCCCGCACTGAGCTCGGGACGCTCGGGGTTCGCTGATGACGTCCAGGTAGCGACCCGATTTCGGACCTGCGCCCCGGTTTACCGCGATGTTTCCGTCCGGCGTGGCGAACGCTGGCGATTTGCCGGATTCGAAGAAAGTCTCGCGCCGCGTGAATATTGTCGGCCCACTTTGGCAATATTGCGGTTGTGACACAGACACCTGCCTCGCCGGTGCCGGGGGACAACAGCACCGCTCCGTGGTGGAAAACCGCCGTGTTCTATCAGGTCTATCCGCGTTCGTTCGCCGACTCCGATGGTGACGGAGTCGGCGACCTCGGCGGTGTGCGCGAGAAGATGGGCTACCTCGAGCTATTGGGTGTCGACGCGCTGTGGATCTGTCCGGTGATGCGCTCACCGCAGGCCGACGGCGGCTACGACGTGTCCGACCCCCGCGACATCGACCCGCTCTTCGGTGGCCTCGAGGCTCTCGACGAACTCATCGCCGAGGCACACGATCGTGAGATCAAGGTCACCATGGATCTGGTGCCCAACCACACCAGCACCGAGCACCCGTGGTTCGCGGCCGCGCTCGAAGCCGCACCGGGCAGTCCCGAACGGGCGCGCTACATCTTCCGCGACGGTCGCGGCGAAGACGGCGCCGAGCCGCCCAACAACTGGCCGAGCATCTTCGGCGGCCCGGCCTGGACCAGGATCACCGAGCCCGACGGCACGCCGGGCCAGTGGTACCTGCACGTCTTCGCCCGCGAACAACCCGACCTGAACTGGGACAATCCCGACGTCGCCGCGGATTTCGAGAAGACGCTGCGGTTCTGGCTCGACCGCGGGGTCGACGGTTTCCGTCTCGATGTGGCCCACGGCATGGCCAAACCGGAGGGCCTGCCCGACATGGCGCGCGTCGACACCAAGATGCTGGTGCACGACGACGACGATCCCCGCTTCAACAACCCCGGTGTGCACGCCATCCACCGCCGCATCCGCACCGTGCTCGACGACTATCCGCACGCGGTGTCCATCGGTGAGGTGTGGGTCGACGACAACGTGCGCTTCGGCGAGTACGTGCGCCCCGACGAACTGCATCTGGCGTTCAACTTCCGGCTGGCCGAGGCGGCCTTCACCGCCGAGGATGTGCGCACCGCCATCACCCATTCGCTCGAGGCGGTGAGCGCGGTCGGCGCCCCACCCACCTGGACCCTGTCCAACCACGACATCGAACGCGAGGTCACCCGCTACGGCGGCGGCAAGACCGGGGTGGCGCGGGCGCGGGCGATGATGATGGTCGAATTGGCGCTGCCGGGTGCGGTTTTCGTCTACAACGGCGCAGAGCTCGGGCTGCCCAATTTCGACGATCTGCCCGAGGAGGCGCTGCGGGATCCGGTGTGGGAACGCTCCGGTCACACCGAGCGTGGTCGCGACGGGTGCCGGGTGCCGATTCCGTGGGAGGGCAGTACGCCGCCGTTCGGTTTCACCACGGGCACGCCGTGGCTGCCGATGCCCGCCGAGTGGGCCGACCGCACCGTCGAAGCCCAGCTGGAAACCCTGCACTCGACGTTGTCGCTGTACCGCCTGGCGATCGATCTGCGCGGTACCCGTTCGGAATTCGCGGGCGACCGGATCGACTGGTACGGCAGTCCGGCCGGATGTCTGGCGTTCCGCCGGCCGGGTGGGCTGGTGTGTGTGCTCAACGCCTCCGACGGGCCGATTCAGCTGCCGCCGGGGGAGTTGCTGCTGTCCAGCGCTCCGGTCGCCGACGACCGCCTGCCCGCGAACGCGGCGGCCTGGTTGGTCTGACACGCGCATTTCCGACGGCCGGAGGATGAACTACTACAGAGCATCGTCTAACGTTTCACTCGTGAGCATTCTCGAGACAGTGCTGATCTTCGTCGGCATCCCGGCCGCGATCTACTTCGCGATCGCGGGTTTGTCCTATCTCGGTAAGCCACTGCCCGGTGAGAAGCCGGCCCACTTCGAGCTCGGGCAGAAGTGGACCCACCCGCCGGTGCTGTGGAGCGCTACCGACGAGGTGACCGCTGCGTCCGGTCACCACCACGCCGAACCGCATGGCAGCCATGCGGTTCTCGAACCCGCGCACGCGGAGCTGATCGGAGGCCGGGCAAGTGGCAAGTTCTAATTGGCCCGCGGTTGTCGAAGCCGACCTGCCGCACGGGTACGCGCTGACCAGCAGTGGCCGCGTCTCCGGTGTGCACGAGCCCGGCACGGTCTTCGACGAGGTGCCGTTCACCGATCGTGAGCGGGTCGCCCTCGACAACGCGCTCACCGACGCCACCCGCGCCACGAAGGTGCGCTTCAACATCTACCTCGGCGACCTGGGTGCCGACCCGGCCGCCGGTGCCGACGCGCTGCTGCCGAACACCCCCGAGTCCGCCGACTCGGTGCTCATCGCGGTCTCGCCCAACCAGGGTGCCGTCGAGGTCCGCTCGGGTGCCGCGGTGGCCGAGCGCGCCAACGACCGCATCTGCCAGCTCGGCGTCACCGCCGCCCTGGCCTCCTTCCGTCAGGGCAACCTGATCGACGGACTGATCTCGGCTGTCCGGGTGATGGCCGCCGCTATCGGCCGCTAGCCCCCTTTCGCCGCGCACCGGCGCGTTCACCCGCAGAGGTGAACGCGCCGTTCGTGTTTCGGTGCGAAAAATTTCCGCGCATCGGGAATCAACCCGACGACTGTCGACTTCTAACCAGTGAAACGACTTTGACTGGTTAGGGAGTGGCGAGCATGCGGCGAGAGAATCTTGCCTGGGCGGGACTGGCGGCGATGACCGTGTCGTTCGGGCTGAACTTCACCATGGGGGTGTTCTTCGCGCCGACCGCCGCGTCGTACGGGGTGTCGTCGACGGCGCTTGCCGTGGCCGCCGCGCTGGGGACGGCGGTGACCGGGGTGGCGCAGCAGGGGATCGGGCGACTGCTCGATCGCTTCGGGCCCAAGATGGTGCTGACCGGTGGGCTCAGCCTGATCTCGGGCAGTTATCTCGTGCTCGCCACGGTCACCCAGACCTGGCAGTTCGTCGCCGCCTACATGGTGCTCGGCGGGCTCGGGTTCGCCTCGGCATCCACGCTCACCGTCACCACGCTGCTCGGGCGGGCGCACGGCGCGCAGGCGGGACCCGCGATGGCGCGGGCGGCGATCGGCATCAATCTGGGTCAGCTCGTCACTCCGTGGGCGGCGACCGCGTTGTTCGAGCCGATCGGTGTGCGCGCCACCTTCGCCCTGCTCGGTGCGGTCGGCCTGGCCGTCACGGCCGTGTTGTGGCTGCTGCTGCCCAACGATCGGCGGGCCACCGGTGTGGCAGGTGCGGGGGAGTCGCTGGCCGACCGGTGGAAGGTGCTGGTGGCGTTCGGGTTACACTCCGCGACCCTCTATGTGGTTGTGCTGATGTTGCCCAAGCACGCGGTGGAACTGGGGTGGTCGGTCACCGGTGCGGGCAGGCTGGTCGCCTTGGCGGCGCTGGCGGCCGGGCTGACCTCCGCCGCGCTGGTCCCGCTGTTGCGCCGTCACCGGCCCGAAGGTCTGCTGCGAATCCTGTTCGTGGTGCGCCTGTCCGCACTGCTGCTCGCGGTGTTCGTGCCGGGGTCGCTGGTGCTGGTCGCGGTGCTGTTCGGTATCGCCTCCTTCCCGGTCATCCCGCTCACCATGGCCATCGTGTCGCGTGGACTCGATCCGGCGCGGATGGGCCGAACCCTGGCTCCCGCCTGGGTGATTCATCAGCTGTCGGCCGCCGCCGGGCTGGGTGTCGCCGCCCTGATCCACACCTTCACCGACAGCTACCGCGGCTATTTCGCGCTCACGGTGTTGTTCACCGTGGCCGCCGCTGTCCTCGTCGCACCGGTTCGCCGTCGCGAACCGGTCACCGTCTGAACCTCCGCAAAACCCATCGAGAAAGAGAGATCCATCATGAGCCAGGTCCGTCACAACACCGTGCAGATCCAGGGCCAGTCCATCTTCTACCGCGAGGCGGGTGACCCGTCGGCACCGACTGTTGTTCTCCTGCACGGATTCCCGACGAGCTCGGCGATGTTCCGGAACCTGATCCCGGCCCTCGCCGCCGACTATCACGTGATCGCGCCCGACCATCTGGGCTTCGGGCAGTCCGGGATGCCGAAGGCCGACGAGTTCGACTACACCTTCGACAACCTCACCGCCCTCACCCTCGCACTGCTCGACACCCTCGGCATCGACCGGTTCGCGCTCTACATCCAGGACTACGGCGCCCCCATCGGCTTGCGTATCGCCGCACGCAACCCGCAGCGCGTCAGCGCCCTCATCACCCAGAGTGGCAACGCCTATCTGGAGGGCTTCACACCGTTCTGGGAGCCGCTGTTCGCACACGCGAACGACCGCGCCGCCCACGAACCGGAGGTGCGCAAGCTGCTTGCGGCCGACGCGACGAAATGGCAGTACACCCATGGCGTTCCGGCCGACCGGTTGTCGCTGGTCAGCCCGGACACCTGGACTCTCGACCAGGCCTACCTGGACCGTCCAGGCAACAAGGAGATCCAGCTCGACCTGTTCGCCGACTACAAGAACAACCTCGACGGCTACCCCGAATTCCAGAAGTACTTCGCCGAGCACCGTCCCCCGACGCTCATCGCCTGGGGCGAGCACGACGAGATCTTCGGAGCCGACGGCGCCCGCGCCTACCTGCGCGATCTGCCCGACGCCGAACTGCACCTGCTCGACGCGGGGCACTTCGCGCTCGAGACGCACGGCCCCGAGATCGCCGCGCTGATCCGTGATTTCCTCGGCCGGGTCCTGCGCTGAGCCACCTGCGGACGGCCGGGCACCCGCCCGGCCGTTCGCGCGTGATCGAGTACCCTGAGCGGCGGCTTTCGCGGCCGGCACGGCCGGTCGCCGGTGAAGGGGGATCATGCGCACAGCACTGGCTCGGATCGTCGCCGCGGTAGCGGTGACCTGCTTGTCGGCCGTCGGTTGCGCCGACGACTCGTTCCGCGACACCGAACCCGCCGCCGGTGCGCCGACCTCGGACTTCTACACCGTCGACGGTGAAACCCTCCCGGGCGCACGGGGTTCGGTGATCCGCACCCGGTCACTGCCCGACGCCGTACGGGGTGCCCGCACCGAGCTGATCCTCTACCGCTCGATCGACGCGCACGGGGCGACGGTCGCCGTCTCGGGAACGGTATCGGTGCCGCCGGGGACGCCGCCCGTGGGCGGCTGGCCGCTGATCTCGTTCGCGCCGGGCACCAACGGCGTCGCCGACGTGTGCGCGCCCTCGCGGGCCGACGGTGCGTCACCGACGAGGGACGAGCTGGCCCGCTGGGTCGCCGCCGGGTACGCGGTGGCCCGCACCGACTACCAGGGGCTCGGCACACCCGGCGGCCACGGCTACCTCATCGGGGAGACCGAGCAGCGCGCCGTCGCCGACATCGTCGTCGCGGCAAGGGAATTCAACCGCGATATCGGTGCGCGCTGGGTGGCGATGGGTCACTCCCAGGGTGGGCACGCGGCCCTGTTCGCCGCGAGCGCGTCGGGCGGTTGGGCTCCCGCGGTCGATCTGCTCGGTGCGGTGGCGCTCGCACCCGCGTCCCATCTGGCGGAGCAGGTGCGGATGGCCAAGTGGGCGGTGTCGAATCCGCTCGGCTCGGTCGGGACCGGCGGGCTGGCGGTGTACCTGCCGATGCTGGTTCGCGGCGCGCAGACCGTCACCGAGCTGGACCCGGCCCGGTTCCTCACCGAGCGTGCGGTGTCGATGCTGCCGCTCGCCGACACCGACTGCGCGGCGGCACTGAGTGAATCGGGCAAATGGGGTGGGCTGTCGGTCAAGGACGTTCTCGAGCGCGATGGTGACCTGTCCGGGCTCCTACGCGTCCTCGACGACAACGACCCGAGCGGGCTGAGCTTCACCGAACCGGTGCTGGTGCTCCAGGGCCGCGACGATCACACCGTTCCGCTGAAGTCGACCGACGCGATGGTGGCCCAACAGCAGATGCGCGGTCAATCGGTGGACTACCGCAAATACGACGGCGTCGACCACAGTGAGATCATCTCCGCGTCGTTCACCGACGCCCTCGGCTGGGTCGACACCCGCTTCGGCATCACCCGTTGACGCGTACGCCCTCGCATCGACGCGAGCTGCACCTTGCTGAAGGCGTCCGCGCTGTCCCGGCACTGCCGCTGAGTTACGCCCACAGCAGAAGAACCGGGTGTGTCGCGCCGGCAGTCTTTACGCTCGGACCATGGGCGAGCACAAGGGTTTGCGGGTGATTCCGGGCGGGCGCGAGGAGCGACGGGCACGCCCCGAACCGCTGTGGCGCGAGGCCCTCGGCGAACGCCTGCGCACGCTGCGCCAAGAGCAGCGCTCGACGCTGGTCGACATTGCGGGCCGCGCGGGCATCTCCCCGCAGTACCTCTCGGAGGTGGAACGCGGCCGCAAGGAACCCTCCAGCGAAATGATCGCCGCCCTGGCCGGTGCACTGGGCACCAGCGTGGGCGACCTCGTCGGCCAGGTGGCGGAAATGATGCGCCGCCGCACAGCCGTCGTCGTCGGCGGCGACCGCCGCATCACCGCCCCCGCTATGCCGCGCACCACGATGATCGCACCCAACGCACTGCTGATGGTGGCCTGACACCAATCCTGATGCGCTCGTCCATCTACCGATGATCGGTGACCGCGCGGTTGTCGGTGGTGCCGTGCATGATCGACGCATGCCGATCACGAACCGTCAGATGGCCGGGCATCCGTTCCTGCGAGAGATGTACGGAGACCCGTACTATCCCGATGTCGTGCTCGACCGGTGCAAGGCGGTCCTGCTCCGCCTGTGCGAGACCATCGAGTCGGAACGGCCGTCGGATCTGGCGGCCCTATACGTCCTCACCCGGGGCGCCACAGCGGAGTTCAACGACCTGGAGGCGGAGTTCGAGGCGGCCGGCAGCGAAATCGAGACGGTCGCACGCGAAGTGATCGCCGATGACTTCTGCGCGATCGCATCGGCCTACGGCTTCCCGAATGCGGACTCCGAGGAACTGCTGGCCGGGCGCGACTGGTGACGGGCTGTTCACCGCAGCGACCACCGATCACCCCCTGGCCGTCGAGCATCGAACCGGAATCACCTCGGCCCGAGTTCAATGGTTCGCCGAACAAATCCTGCACACCGACAACCCCTTGTGCTGAAACGATTATCAGGCTGTCGGGACGGGTCGGTCACGATCATCGCTCCGAACGCGTTGCTGACGGTGGCACAACCACGCCGCGTCCTCGCCTGATCGACAGGGCGTTTCGCGTTACCCCCGAACGCCGAGGGTGCGTGCGATCTGCTGGACGCGGTCGTCGTCGAGCTCGACCGGGGCGTAATTGCGGCTGCGGGCATGGTCACGGAATTGCTGGGACGGGTCCACGCGATAGGCCCGAACATAGTCCGCCCAGTCGAGATTCCACGCCCATTCCCCGTCGGTCATGACGCCCAGTGGTAGCAGCAGGCGCCCGGTCAATCGATCCGGAACCCTGCTCGCGGCTATCGCCAGCACGGTCGCCGATTCCAGGTACCCGGCCAGAAGCTCGGCCTCTGCTTCGGCCAGGCGGTGGGGAACCAGTGCCGTCCGAGTGTCCGGATCGCTGAGCCGTTTAGGCGGAACGAGATAGACGACGCGCTTGACCAGGCTGATCGTGCGTCCGGATCGTCGCGGCGTCGCGAAGACGACCTCGGCCCGGACCCCCTGATCTTCCAATAGCTCTCGGAGCAGCGACATCTCCGCGAGTGTCCCCGCACGCCCGTTCGCCACCAGATCCTCGGCCGCAGCTCTCAGCTCATGGAGCGGCAACGATTCCCGGCTGCGAATCACCCGCATCATCGCGCCCACCGAGGGATCCCGATCCACAATCCGCAGTCCGCTCGGACCGTTGTCGGCGATGATCGCGGCGCGAACCTCCGCCGAAATACCTTCCCCGCTGGCATGCCGAATGTGTTCGCATTCGCTACAAGAGCCTTCGATGGCCCACCCGAACGTTCCAGCGTGAACAGTTTCACTGACAACGCTCAACGCCTCCGCACCACACTGGTCGCAGCACCCGACTCGGTGAGCAGATTCGTAGACCACTTGCCCCCGATCCGAGCCAAAAACCGTGCCGACTAGACCTTCAGGAGCGGCTGTGGATTCGGTCGGATGCGAATAGTGTCATCCATCGCAACCTCGGGGGACGGAAGCGAGCCAAATCGCCCATCCGCCTTGTAGACGACCGGCACGCCACCGGCGATGGCATAGGAGAAGTCACCGTCCACCAGATACTCCCGGTAGCCGACGGAGAAGGCGAAGAACTCGTCGCTCTCCACGATCTCTCGGTCATCCAGGCAGCGTGTGCCGAAGCCGTCGTGGCGGCCGTGCTGGTAACGGGCGAGGACGATCTCGCGGGCCTGCTCGTAGCTGATCATGGTGCGATCTTCCTGATCCTGTTCTCCCGCAATCGGACTGATGTGCGGCAGGCACGGCTGAGTCCTCGGGGTCGCCGTTGATGATCCTTCGAGTCGACACCGCTGTCCACCGATTTTCGCTGACCGCAGCCCCACTGGACCAACGTGGCGCCGCTCGAGCTCGATGCCCGGTAGTAGAGCGGTTCAGGTGGCTCGGACGACGGTCAGTTCGCGGAGCATGTCGACGAGGGCGGTTACGGGCATGTCGGGGTCGATGGCGCGCTGGACGCCGAGGCCGATGCCGAGGGCGAGCATGCGGAGGGCCGCTTCGTCGGCGGGGAGGGGGAGGGCGATGCCGAGTTCGGCGGCCTGGATTTCGATGAGGGAGGCCAGGACGGCGGTGAGGGAGCGGCGGCGTTCTGCCAGTTCGGTGCGGATATCGGGGAGGTGGCGGGTGCTGGTGGCGAACTCGACCTCCAGGGCTGTCCAGCCGACATCGCCGATGTTCTCGTCGGCCCAGCGGGCGAAGCCCTCGATCCGTTCGGCCATGGTGTCGGGTCCGAGAATCGCGGCCGACAGCGATTCGGCCCGCTCCACGTGCACCACGTCGAGCACGGCGAGGCCGAGTTCGTGTTTGGTGGCGAAATTCGAGTAGACCGCGCCCTTGGAGTAGCCGGCCTCGGCGGCGACCTTCTCCAGGGAGGTCACGTTGTAGCCGTCGGCCAGGAACAAGCGTTTGGCGGTCTCGACGAGACTTTCGCGCGTCCGTGCGTGGGACTCTTTGCGCGTCAGCCTGGTCATATGCGGCAGTTTAGCAAAAAGGGGTACCGGTGGAATTCGAATACCGTTAGTATCTGGATTATGAGCACTCGACGTGGCCTTGCCATCGGTTGCGGTGGTGTCCTCGGGTTCGCCTGGACCGCCGTGGCCCTCGACGCGGTCGAACGCGCACTGGACTGGGATGTCCGATCGGCCGACGTGCTGATCGGGACGTCGGCCGGCGCGGAGATCGTGGCCGCCCTCGGTTCCGGTCGCACACCCGCCGATCTCCTGGCCGCCCTCGACGCCGAGCCCGGCGCCGACCCGGTACTCGCGGCGCACATCGCCGTGGACCCCGGCAAGTTCCCGCCGCTACCCGGTATCGGCCTGTCGAACCTCGGCCTGATCGGTGCCGGTCTCCGCGCGGGCTCGGCCTACAGCGCCCTGGCCGGGCTGCTGCCACGCGGACGCGGTGACGCGAGCTGGCTCCGCTCGTTCGGCCGGTCACTCGCCGATGCCGACGGCTGGGTGGATCACCCCGCGACCTGGTTGGTGGCCGCCGACGCCGCGACCGGGCAACGGATCACCTTCGGGGCCAACAGGTTCGATGCCGATTCGCCGCATCGGTCCACGGATGGCTCACCCGTCGACCTCGGCGACGCGATCGCCGCATCCTGGGCGATCCCCGGCTGGTTCCCGCCGGTACGGATCGGCGGCCGGGACTACGTCGACGGCGGCGCGGTCTCCTCGGTCTCGGCCGACCTGCTGCTCCCACTCGACCTCGACGAGGTGGTGGTGATCGCCCCGATGACCTCCGCGGGCGGTGCCCCGGCCACCGGCTTCGACCGCATCGAACGCCTCCTGCGCGCCCAGATGACTCGCGGCCTGGATCGCGAGGTGAAGCTCCTGCGCGACAACGGCGTTCGCGTGATCCGCGTCGAACCGGGCCCCGCCGAATTGGCCGCGATGGGTCCCAACTTCATGGATTCCCGCCGCCGCCCGGCGACCCTCGCCGCCGCCCGCGCCAATGCCCACGCCCGCGTGCACGAAGCACTGCGCACCGCGAGTCTCGCGCGATGAACTCGCAGATCAGAGCGCGCACTCGGTGCGTGGCAGGCCCCGGCCGCCGGAAGGCGCCCGGTCGTCTGCGGGTCGCGGCCACCGGCGTGCGGCACCCGGCCCATGAGCCCATACGCACGACGAGCGCACAGCGACCCGAGATTCTGTGAAGAAGGAGAGCCGGATGACTCAACACCATGAGGTGATCGTGATCGGGGCGGGGGTGTCGGGTGTCGGCGCCGCCATCAAGTTGCGGGAGGCGGGGATCGACGATGTGGTCATCGTCGAGAAGGCCGAGACGTTCGGGGGGACGTGGCGGGCCAATACCTATCCGGGGTGCGCGTGTGATGTGCCGTCGGGGTTGTACTCGTTCTCGTTCGCGCCGAACCCGGAGTGGTCGCGGCTGTTCGCGACGCAGCCGGAGATCCTCGCCTATGTCGACCGGGTGGCACGCGAGCACGGCCTCGCCGAGCGCACCCGTTTCGGGGTGACGATGACCGGCGCCCAGTGGGACGCGGCAGCCGAATTGTGGCGCCTGGACACCACTTCCGGCGAATTCACGGCGCGTTTCGTCGTCTCGGCGGCGGGTCCGTGGAACGAACCGCGTTTCCCCGACATCACCGGTCTGGACGAGTTCGATGGCGAGGTCTTCCATTCGGCGCGCTGGAATCACGACTACGACCTGCGCGGGAAGCGGGTGGCGGTGATCGGAACCGGTGCGTCGGCGGTGCAGTTCGTGCCGCAGATCCAGCCCGAGGTGGCCGCACTGCACCTGTTCCAGCGCACCGCGCAGTGGGTGCTGCCGAAGCCGGACCATCCGGTGCCGGGCATCGAGAAGCAGGTGATGCGGCGAGTGCCGTTCGCGCACAAGGCTTTACGTGGCATCGAGTACGCCATGATGGAGGGCCTCGGTGTGGCCTTCCGACATCCGCGCCCCCTGATGCAGGCGGTGCAGGGGATCGGATCGGCGTATCTGCGTGCGGTGGTTCGTGATCCGGTGCTGCGGGCCAAACTCACTCCCGACTACCTGCTCGGCTGCAAGCGGATCCTGTTCTCCAACAACTACCTCCAGTCGCTCACCAAACCCAATGTCGACGTGCACGCCACTGCGGTCACCGAGATCCGGGGCAATACGGTGATCGGCGCCGACGGCAGCAGCGCCGAGGTGGACGCGATCATCCTCGGCACCGGCTTCCACATCCTGGACTCACCACTGGGCGAGATCGTCCGCGACGCCGACGGCCGCTCCCTGGCCGACCACTGGAAGGGTTCACCCGAGGCCTACCTCGGCACCGTCACCACCGGCTTCCCCAACATGTTCTCCGTCCTCGGGCCGAGTCTCGGCACCGGACACTCCTCGGCGTTCGCCGTTCTCGAAGCCCAGATCACCTTCCTCGTCTCGGCGGTCACCCGTGCCCGCCGCGAGGGCTGGCCCGTGCTGGACGTGCGCCCGGCGGTGCAGGCCCGGTATGTCGACGAGGTGCAGGCCGCGCTGCCGGGCACCGTCTACAACTCCGGTGGCTGCCGCAGCTACTACCTGGATATGAACGGGCGCAACAGCTTCAGCTGGCCGTGGTCCACCGGGGCACTGACGAAGCGGGTCAGTTCGTTCGATCCCTCCGATTTCACCGTCACCGAGAGCAAGGTGCTGTCATGAGCTATCCGAAGATCGAACTCGACGGCGCGCTCGTCGCCATCACCGGCGCGGCGCGTGGCATCGGCCTGGCCACCGCGCGCGCCTTCGTGGCGGCGGGTGCGCGGGTGGCGCTCGGCGATCTCGACGAGGCGCTGGTCGTGCAGGCCGCGGCCGAATTCGGCGACCGGGCCATGGGGTACGCGCTCGATGTCACCGACAAGGATTCCTACGCACGGTTTCTCGATGCCGCCGTCGACTGGCACGGTCGCCCGCTCGACGTGCTGGTCAACAACGCGGGCGTCATGCCCAACGCGCCGTTCCTCGAACAGTCCGATCGCATCGACCGGCTCACCATGGACGTCAACGTCTACGGTGTCATCCACGGCATGCGGCTGGCGCTACCCGCCATGGTGGAACGCGGCTACGGCCACGTGGTGAACGTGGCATCGCTGGCGGGCAAGTTCCCGCTCAAGGGGCTGGCGGTGTACAACGCGAGCAAGTTCGCGGTGGTCGGGCTCAGCGCGGCGACCCGGCTCGAGATGGACGGCACCGGAGTGAGCGTGAGCACCGTCCTGCCCTCGGCCGTGCGCACCGAACTCAGCTCCGGCATCGACGTGGGCATCCTGCCGACGGTCGAGCCCGAAGACATCGCCGCCGCCGTGGTCCGCACGGTGAAGACCCGGGCCGCCGAGACGTCGGTCCCGTCGTATGTCGGTGTCGCCGCGAACGCCGCGACGCTGCTGCCGGAATCGCTGATCCGGTTGGTGCGCAGGGCCGCTCACGACGACGCCGCGATCAACCGGGTCGACGACGACGTGCGCCGGGTCTACCTCGATCGCATCGAGAAGCAGTAGCGCACGGTTCACTGCCGTTCGTGCAGAACCTGGTCGACCAGCCCGTACTCCAGGGCGGTCTCGGCGGTGAACACCCGGTCGCGATCGGTATCGCGACGCAAGGTCTCCGGGCTCTGACCGGTGTGCTTGGACAGGATCGCCTCGATCGCCGCCCGCATGCGTACGATCTCGTCGGCTTGCAGGATCAGATCGGGAATCGTGCCCTGGCCGCGAGTCGCGGGCTGGTGCAACACGATTCGGGTGTGTGGGAGCATCGCCCGGTGTCCCGCCTCGCCACCCGCGAGCAGCACCGCACCGACCGCGATGGCCTGACCGACACAGGTGGTGTGCACGGGCGCCTTGATGAAGCGCATGGTGTCGTACACGGCGAGCATGGCCGACAGGTCGCCACCCTCGCAGTTGATGTACAGGCTGATCGCCTGACCGGGGCTGTCGGATTCCAGGTGCAGCAGCTGTGCGATGAGCGCGTTGGCGACACCCGAGTCGATGGGTGTGCCCAGGTAGACGATGCGTTCGCTGAGCAGATGCGAGTAGATGTCGGTGATGCGTTCCCCACCGCGATGCTGGGAAACCACATTCGGAATGGTGTAACTGGTCATGGCAGCTCCTAGGCCGTGATGCCGATGCGGCGGCGATTGGGGACGACCTGGTCGAAGGACTCCACCACGTGGTCGATGAAGCCGTACTCGAGGGCCTGGGTGGCGGTGAACCAGCGGTCGTGCAGGGAGTCCTCGTAGACGCGGTCGAACGGTTGGCCGGTGTCCTCGGCGATGAGGCCGAGCACGGTGTCGACGGTGTAGCGCAGGTCGTCGGCCTGTACCTCCACCTCGACGGCGCTGCCGCCGATACCCGCCGAACCCTGGTGCATGAGGATGCGGGCGTGCGGCATCGCGTACCGCTTACCCGGCGTCCCGGAGGACAGCAGGAATTGCCCTGCGCTGCAAGCCAATCCGAGCGCGAGGGTGGACACCTCGCACGGCACCAGCCGCATCACGTCGCGGATGGCGAGCATCGACGGCACCGAGCCGCCGGGGGAGTGGATCCACAGCGAGATTCCCGCTTCGGGTGCCTGGGCGGCGAGGGTGAGCATCTGGGTGATGAGCAGGGTCCCGTTGTCGTCGTCGAGCGCACCGTCGAGCACGAGAATCCGCCGCCCGAACAACTGCTCACGCATCCGCCAACTGAACATCGGTGCTTTGTCGTCGTGTGCCATGAGTCAACGGTGCCTCGCGCACACCACGATTCGCCGCCGATGCTGCCCCCAGCAGATCTGCTCACAGCAGCGAACACGGCGACACCGGCGTACGGCGGGGGCGCCCCACGAGTACCGCGATGACAGCAAGGTGTTCAGCGGGTGGCGGAGGCTCCGAGATCTCTCGCACACGCATCCAGGATGTTCCCGAAGACCATCGCGGCGATCGGTGTGGTGAGCCGGGTGATCGCGTCGGCGGCGAACGGGGCTTTCACCTCGCCGACTCTCGACCCTCGGTAGTAGTTCCACCGGGGCGAAATGCGTCGAGCTAGCCAGTGCCGGAAACGGCCGATGGCCCCGATCCGGCGAGATCGGGGCCATCGGGTCCGTGCGCTATTTGGCGTCGAATTCCCTTGCGCGCAGCGAGCGTTCGATCCCGGCGCGGCCTTCCGAGACCAAGCGGTACAGGGCGGGCGGGTGGTCACCCGCGAGGAACTCGTCGGCCTTGGCCATCGCTTCCTCGGTGATCGCCCAGTGCGGGTACAGGCCGACGACGACGGTCTGGGCCACCTCGCTCGAGCGGCGTTCCCAGACGGCGGGAACCTCGGCGAAGTAGCGGTCGACATACGGGGCGAGCAGTTCGCCCTGGCCCGCGGGGGCGAAACCGCCGACGATGGCGCGGGCGGTGATGTTGGGGACCGTGTCGTCGCCCATCACCGTGTTCCAGGCCTGTTCCTTCACCGCCGCCAGCGGGCGGGCCGCGCGGGCGGCGGCGGCCTGGCGCTTGCCCGCCGCGGTCGGGTCGCGGTCCAGTTCGGCGTCGATCACCGGGGACTCGAGCCCGTCGGCGTCGATGCGGCCCGCGGCGGCAAGTGCGGTGACGACGCGCCAGCGCAGGTCGGTGTCGACCGTGAGCCCGCCCAGGCCGACCTCCGCCGGATCGCCGTCGAGCAGCCGGGCGAGCACATCGGTGTGCCGGGTGTCCAGCTCGGCCCCGGTGAGCGCGTTGACGAACGCCAGCTGATGATCCGAACCCGCCTCGGCGCCGCGAGCCAGTTCCAGCAGCCGATCGGCGAAACCGGGCCAGCCCTCCTGCTCGGCCCACCCGGGCTCCGCGTAGCTCGAGATGGCGGTCGCGGCCTGCATGAGCAACCGCTGCACCACCCCGATCTCGGACTCGGCACCGATCCCGCGCTGCACGAGCGCGACGAAATCGCGGGCCTTCATCTCGGCTTGCCGGGTCATCTCCCAGGCCGCCGACCAGGCCAGTGTGCGCGGCAGGGATTCGGCGATGTCACCGACGCGGTCGACGACCACCGCGAGCGACTCGGGGTCCAGGCGCAGCGAGCAGTAGGTGAGGTCGTCGTCGTTGACCAGCACCAGGGCCCCGCGCGGCACCCCGACCAGCTCCGGCACCTCGGTCCGCGCGGCGGCGTCAAGGTCGAGCTCGACGCGCTTGGCACGCACCAGCTTTCCGTCGACATCGTCGTAGACACCGATCGCGATCCGGTGCACGCGGTACTCGCCCGCACCCGGTGCGGCGCCCTCCTGCACCACCGCGAAACTCGAGAAAGTGCCGTCTGCCGCGACAGTGAAATCGGGCCGCAGGATATTGAGGCCGGTGGTCTTGAGCCACTGGGCACCCCAGTCCGACAGGTCACGCCCTGACGCCTTCTCCAGCGCCGACAGCAGATCGTCGAAAGTGGCGTTGCCGTAGGCGTGTTCGGCGAAGTAGTCGCGCAGACCGGCCAGGAACGGCTGCAACCCGACATAGGCGACCAGCTGCTTGAGCACCGAGGCGCCCTTGGCGTAGGTGATGCCGTCGAAGTTCACCTCCACCGCGTGCAGGTCGGGGATGTCGGCCGCGATCGGGTGGGTCGAGGGCAGCTGGTCCTGGCGGTAGGCCCAGGACTTCTCCACATTCGCGAAAGTGGTCCAGGCACTGGTGTATTCGGTCGCCTCGGCCTGGCACAGCACCGACGCGAACGTCGCGAACGACTCGTTGAGCCACAGGTCGTCCCACCACTTCATGGTGACCAGGTCGCCGAACCACATGTGCGCCATCTCGTGCAGCACCGTCTCCGCGCGGCGCTCATACGACGCGCGGGTCACCTTGGACCGGAACACGTAGTCCTCGAGGAAGGTGACCGCGCCCGCGTTCTCCATCGCGCCCGCGTTGAACTCCGGCACGAACAGCTGGTCGTACTTGCCGAAGGCGTACGGCACACCGAAGTTCTTGTGGTAGAAGTCGAAACCCTGCTTGGTCTCGGTGAACAGCCGCTCGTAATCCATGTGTTCGGCCAGCGAGGCCCGGCAGAACAGGCCGAGGGGGATCTCGCCGTGGGTGTCGGAATAGGTGTCGGTCCAGGTGGCGTAGGGACCGGCGATCATGGCGACCAGGTAGGTGCTCATCCGCGGCGTGGTCGCGAACGTGTGGCGCACGACCGCGCCGATCTCGTGCCGGTCGATATCGGCACCGTTGGAGACGACAACCCAGTCGCTCGGCGCCGTCGCGACGACGTCGAAGGTGGCCTTGAGGTCGGGCTGGTCGAAGCAGGCGAACATCCGCTTGGCGTCGGCGGTCTCGAACTGCGAGTACAGGTAGACCTTGCCGTCGGCCGGGTCGACGAAGCGGTGCAGGCCCTCACCGGTGTGCGAGTACTCGCAGTCGGCCACCACCACCAGCTCGTTGTTCTCGGCCAGGTCCGACAGGGCGATACCGGTCTCCTCGGCGTAGGAACTCACATCGAGCTCCCGACCGTTGAGCACCGCCGAGCGCACCCGCGCCGCGACCAGATCGATGAAGGTGCTCGCCCCCGGCTTCGCGGTGAAGGTGACGGTCGTCGTCGAACCGAAGGTGTCCGACACCGCCGAATCCGCCCCGCGCGGCTGATCGGTGAGGTCGAGCTCGATCCGGTAGTTGTCCACGGCCACCACGGCCGCGCGTTCGACCGCCTGGTCGCGGGTGAGATTCGGGGCAGACATTGATCTCCTTCGTCGTCGACGAACACAGCACGCCTCGCGCGCTGCGGCCTCGGCCGCGCGCACATCAGCGTCCACAATGCCACTTGCCGCCGACACCCGCTCACGAGTTTCGGCCCCCTCGGTACAGTGCCTACGGAAAAGTTCGCACCTACCAGGAGGCTCGACGTTGAAGCATGTGCACGCCGGGAAAGTCCGTGACCTCTACGAGGACGGCGACACCCTGCTGCTCGTCGCGTCGGATCGTGTCTCGGTCTACGACGTGGTGCTGCCGACGCCGATCCCCGGCAAGGGCGCACTGCTGACCCAGCTGTCGAACTGGTGGTTCGAGTACTTCACCGACATTCCCAACCACGTGGTGTCGGCCACCGATGTGCCCGCCGAGTTCGCCGGTCGCGGTATCCGGGTGAAGCCGCTGAAGATGCTGCAGGTCGAGTGCATCGCGCGCGGGTACCTGACCGGGTCGGGGCTCAAGGAGTACCAGCAGTCGGGCACCGTCTCCGGTATCGCGCTGCCCGCCGGCCTGCGTGACGGCGACAAACTGCCCGAGCCCATCTTCACCCCCTCCACCAAGGCCGCCGAGGGGCACGACGAGGCGATCAGCTTCGCCGACGTGGTGAACCAGGAGGGCCGCGAGGTCGCCGAGAAGCTGCGGGACCTGACCCTCGAGATCTACACGCGCGGTGCCGAGCACGCGGCGAAGGCGGGGGTGATCGTCGCCGACACGAAGGTCGAATTCGGCTGGGACGGTGAGGTTCTCACGCTCGGTGACGAGGTGCTCACCTCGGACTCCTCGCGTTTCTGGCCCGCGGACGAATGGGAGCCCGGTCGCCCCCAGCGCTCCTTCGACAAGCAGTTCGTCCGCGACTGGTCCACCTCCACCGGCTGGAACAAGGAATACCCCGGTCCGGAGATCCCCGCCGACGTGGTCGAGGCGACGCGGCGCAAGTACGAAGAGGCCTACGAGCGCATCACCGGCGAGAGCTGGACGGGTACCCGGGGATAGTCGTCGCCGCGCGCGTCAGTGCACGGGTGCGGCAACACCTTTCACCGCGCAGATGTGGTCCATCTGCTCGTTTCCCCATTCGCCGAGGGTCACCAGCGCGGCGTTGAGCGACACCCCGCGCTCGGTGAGGGAGTACTCCACTTTCGGTGGGACCTGCGCGTAGATCTCACGGCTGATGATGCCGTCGTGCTCCAGCTCGCGCAGCTGCTGGATCAGCATCTTCTCGGTGACACCGGGGACGAGGCGTTTCAGGTCGCCGAAGCGCTGGGTGCCGGTGGACAGGGCCCACAGGATCAGGGCCTTCCATTTGCCGCCCACCACGTCGAGGGCGGCATCGATGCCGCACGAATACGGATGCTGTCGCTGCTTCATCTCCGCCTTACTTACTTTTTTGTAGGTATTGCACTTCACAGTCGGTACTTGTGAAGTCTAGCGCAACGGGCGAATCTGGGAGTGCATCGCCGAGCGACGGCGACAACCTTTCGGACTAGGGGAGCAATGAGCAACTCGATTGCGGTACAGCGTGTTTCGGTGATCGGCCTCGGCGCGATGGGTGCCGCGCTCGCGAAGGCGCTGCTGGCGGGTGGTCACGAGGTGACGGTGTGGAATCGCACCGCCGCGCGGGCCGAACCGCTGGTCGCCGAAGGCGCGACGGTGGCGACCACTTCGGCCGAGGCGATGGCGGCCGGGGACCTGGTGATCCTGTGCGTCCTCGACGACGCGGCGGTGCGTGAGCACGTGGAGCCCGCCGCCGAGCAGTTGCGCGGCCGCGTGCTGGTGAACCTGACGACCACCACCCCGGAACAGGGGCGCTCGCTCGGCCGCTGGGCCGAGGCGAACGGCGTGGAGCTCATCGACGGCGGCATCATGGCGGTGCCGTCGATGATCGGCGGGCCCGCGGCCTTCCTGCTCTACAGCGGTAGCACCGCCGCGTTCGACCGGTTCCGGCACGTCCTCGATCTGTTCGGGCGCGCCGAATGGGTCGGTACGGACTACGGTGCCGCGGCCATGTACGACCTGGCGATCCTCGGCGGTATGTACTCGATGTTCGCCGGCTTCCAGCAGGGCGGGAAGATGGTGCGCACCACCGGTGGTTCGGCCGCCCACCTGGCCACCCTGATGGGCCCCTTCCTGCAGGCGATGGCCGGGATGTTCGCTCAGTACGCACCCGGCATCGACGACCCGGCGAGCTACGTTCCCGAGCAGAGCGCCGACTTCACCGCGGGCGCGCTCACCACCATCAACACCGCCGCGGACGAGGCGGGTACGCCTTCGGAGTTGCTTCAGGTGCTCCTGAAGACGGTGCCCGGCATCTGAGCCCGAGTACGCGGTCCGATCGTGCGAAAGATCCGCGATCGGACCGCGCTGTGTGCCCGGCAACAGGGGGCGGGGTCAGGCGTTCACCAACTCGGCTGCGAGGAGTTCGTCGACGAAGCCCTCGGCCCGCGCGTCGAACGCGGCGTAGTGCGCGGCCCGCGCGTCACCCGCGATGGCATCACCGATCACCAGATTGCCTTCGGCGTCGATGGATTGGGGCTGGTCCTCGGCATCGGGCAGCAGGCCGACGCGGGAATCGGCGAAACCGCTGTAGTACGCCAGGCCCTCGTTGAGCTGGGCCTCGAGTAGCTGCTGCATGCCGGGAACGATCGCGTCGCCCGCGGTGGCGCCCGCCAGACCCAGCCACAGGATGCGTTTGCCCGCCAGCTTCGGCTTGCTGCGGCCGTAGGCGAAACCGTAGTTCCAGACGCTGTCGATCCAGCCCTTGAGCATGGCGGGAACGCTCTGCCAGTACACAGGGAACACGACGACGATCACGTCGGCGGCCTGGACCCGGCGCATGTGCGCCTCGGTGGTCGCCGAGTACACCTTGTCGCGATTGCCCCATTCGGGCTGGTCGGCCACGGTCATCCGGGGGTCGAAGTTCTCGCGGTGCAGGTCGAGGAAGTCGATCGCGTACCCGGCGGCGATGAGCCGGGCGACCGCGCGGTCGGCGACATGAGCCGACAGCGAATCGGCGCGGTGATGCGACAGGACCACCAGGGCCCGCCGGTCGACCGCCGATTCGCCCGCGCTCGCGGCGCGATCGAGGCCGGTGGGCGCGGGAGGCGTTGCGGTGCGAGCGGATTCGGGTGTGGCGGAGGGCTGCGACATGGTGACTCCCTGGTCGTCGGTGGTGCGGGCGGTGTGCCCTGTGCTTCGAGTCAACCGTGAATCGCGTGGACGATCTATGGGTGATCATCTCCAGTCGATAGGAATTCGTCTACGCTGGTGGCGTGGATCCGTTGAGTTCGCTGTTGAGCGGCATTCGTGCCGAAGGATCGGTCGTCACCCACGCCGTGCTGCGGTCGCCGTGGACCATCCGCTTCGCCGACCGTGCGCCCCTGGTCATGGTCACCGTCCTGCGCGGCGGCGGCACTCTGGTGCTCGCCGACGGGTCGTCGACCCGGCTGGTGGCCGGTGACACCGCCGTCGTCCAGGCCTGCGAGCCGTTCCATCTGGCCGATACCCGGGCGGCGCTCGACCGCCCGCACATGGGCTACGAGCTGTCGTGTTTCGTGCCCCGTGGTTTCGGCCCGGCCGATCTCGCCTGTGCCACACCGGAACTCGTCGAGACCGCGACCGGCGCGCCCGAGGAGACCTCCCTCATCGTCGGCGCCTATCGGGCGTCCGGGCGGCGGCACGAACGGCTGCTGCGCGCCCTGCCGCCGGTGATGGTCGTCAGCGACGACCCCGAGGTCTGCGCGTGGCTGGAGCAGTCCGCCGCCGACGCGGTCCGGCTCAGCGCGGGCTCACAGGCATTGATGGACCGGCTCCTGGACTGGGCGTTGGTGTGCACGCTGCGCACCTGGCTTGCGGCACAGCAGCATTGCGCGCCCGCCTGGTATCGCGGCATGGCCGACCCGGTCGTCGGGCCCGCGCTCGAGGCCATCCACAACGATCCGTTCCGGCGCTGGACGGTGGCCGATCTCGCGGCCGAGGCGGCGGTGTCGCGGGCCCTGTTCGCGCGCCGGTTCAGTGAGGTGATGGGCGAGACTCCGCTGGCCTATCTCACCGAATGGCGGATGGCCGAGGCCGAGGAACTGCTCGCCGACCCGAATCGCAGCGTCGCCCAGGTGGCGACCACCGTCGGCTACTCCGATGCGTTCGGGTTCAGTGCCGCCTTCAAACGTCTTCGCGGACAGAGCCCTTCGGAATTCCGCTCCACTCTGCGTCAGCCTGCCCTCGCGCGGGCGTGAGTCACGGCGTCGGTGCGGTACCCGCGAGGTGCTCGGCCAGGCGCTGCAACAGCGGACGCTGACCCTTGACCAGCTTGGGTTCGGCGATCGCCGGGGCGAACCAGCCGACCCGGTCGATCTCGGGGAACTCGCCGAGGCGGCCCGAGCGCGGCGGCCACTCCATGGTGAAGGTGCCCGGGACGACCGCGTCCGGATCGAGGTCGCCCTCCACGGCCCACACCGTGACCGTCTTGCGGCGCGATCCGCTGCCGTACTGCACGTCACCGAGTGCGATCCACGGCCCGTCCGGCACCGGCAACCCGAGCTCCTCGGTGAACTCACGTGCGGCGGCCACCTCCGCGGATTCGACCCCGATCTCGTACTCGCCCTTGGGGATCGACCACGCCGACTCGTCCTTCTTCGCGAACAACGGTCCGCCCATGTGCCCGATCAACACCTCGATCCCGGCCTCGCCACGCCGGAACACCAGTACACCCGCGCTGTAGACATCCACGCCGTCGAGTCTGCCAGGTGCGGGAAACGCGGTGGCGGGTCAGTCGAGGGCGTCGACGAAACGGGTGAGCAGACGGGCGAATTCGGTGCGCTCGGTGGGGGTCCAGCCGGACATGGCGCGGTCGAAAGCGCTCTGGCGGCGTCGATGGGCCGCGGCGAGGATGTCGGTGCCCCGGTCGGTGAGCTCCAGGAGTGACCGTCTGCCGTCGGTCTGATCGGCCACGCGGCGCACCGAGCCGTCGGCCACGGCGGCGGCCACCAGCTTGCTCGCGCGCGGTTGGTCGACGGCGAGGGCAGCGGCGACGGTGGAGACGGTGGGGTCCTGGTGTGCCTCGATGACGTCGAGTACGTCGAACACCTGCCCGGTCGGCGTGTCCGGCGACAGCGCCCGTCTGGTTTGGCGGCGCCGGATCCCGATCATCGCTCGTTCGATGTGCTCGACCTCGTTCACGCCATCATGATAGCCTTTTGCATGTACATGTCCTTTGACATGTACATGCGTTGGGAGGTTTCTCATGGCTGAGCGTCGGCTCATCGGGTACCAGGTCAAGCGGCTGGACCAACTCATCGAGGCCGCTTTCGACCGTGCCGTGGAGGCCGTCGGCATGACACGCCGCGAGTGGCAGACACTCTCGACGATTGAGCGTGACCACCCCGATCGTGCGGAATTGGTGCGGGCGCTTCGCCCGTTCTGGGAGCTCAACGGCGAATCCGTCGATGCGGTGATCCAGGGCTTGACCGAGCGCGGCTGGATCACCGGTGCATCGACGGGCCGTCGGGAACTCACGTCGGCAGGTCGTCGCGCCTACGAGTCGGCGACCGATTCGGTGGGGACCATCCGGCGCCGCATGGCCGACGGCATCGACGCGGACGAATTCACCGCCTGCACAAGGACTCTCGAACGCATGATCGCGAACCTCGAGTCGGCGACATGAGCCGCACGCTCACAATTCGGTGTTCGGGTCCGCCAGACGCTCCGGGTCGACCGGTTCGCCCGAGGTCACCAGTTCCTTGATGCGATCGGTGACATCCCAGACATTGACGTTCATGCCCGCGCGCACGCGGTTGTCCCGGTCCAGCCAGAAGGCGACGAATTCCGGTTTCGCCACGTTGCCGCGGACGACCACCCGCACGTCGTCGTCGCGACCGACATAGCCGGTGTACTCCATGCCGAGGTTGTACTGGTCGGTGAAGAAATAGGGGAGGCGGTCGTAGGTGGCGGGCTTGCCGAGCATCGTCAGCGCGGCCACCGCAGGCTGATTCAGGGCATTGGCCCAGTGCTCCACGCGTACCCGCTTGTCGAGCAGCGGATGCAGCTCCTCGGCGATATCGCCGACAGCGACAACATCCGGGTCGCTGGTGCGCAGGGACTCGTCGACCAGGATGCCGGTGCCGGTGGCCAGCCCGGCGGCTTCGGCGATCTCGATATTCGGCTGCGCGCCCACCGCGACCAGCACCGCGTCGGCGGGCACCACCTGGCCGTCGTCGAGCTGCACGCCCGTGGCCACGCCGTCCTCGGTGAGGATCATGTCGACGACGACACCGGTACGCAGGTCCACACCGTTGCCGCGATGCAATTCGGCGAACACGGTGCCCATCTGCGGACCGAGCACCGACACCAGCGGCAGCTCCGCCGCCTCGAGTACCGTCACCTCCAGCTGCCGCGCCCGCGCCTGCGCGGCGACCTCTAGCCCGATCCAGCCCGCGCCGATGATCACCAGCCGATGCTTCGAACGCAGCACCTCGAGCAGCCGATCGGAGTCACCGATGGTGCGCAGGGTGTACACATTGCTCGCGTCGGCGCCGGGAACGTCGAGGGTGCGCGGACGCGACCCGGTGGCGAGCGCGAGCTTGTCGTAGGACAGGGTGGAACCGTCCGGCAACGACACCGTTCTCGCGGCCGGATCGAACGCCTCGACCGTGGTACCCAAGCGCAGGTCGATGTGGTGATCGCGGTACCAGGCCGGCGAATCCACCGTGAAATCCGGCAGCTGCTGATCACCGGCCAGGTGCTGTTTCGACAGCGGCGGGCGCTCGTACGGTAGATCGTCCTCGGCCGCCAGCAACGTCACCTGGCCGTCGAAATCGTTGGCGCGCAAGGCTTCGGCCAGTTTGGCGCTTGCCAGCCCACCACCGACGATCACGAAATGCTGATTCGAGCTCATACACGGACTCCTTCTCACGGACGTTCCGGTTTCCCTCGCCGTCGAGCCTAGCCGCGGGCGGCGATGAGGGGAACGAATCCGGCGCCGGCACGGTTGCACCAACCAGCGGGCCGCCCTGTCCGCACGCAGCTGACCGAGAGGAAGACCCGTGAGCGATCAGGCCACCAAGGATCTCGCCGAATTCTGGTTCGACCCGCTGTGCCCGTGGTGCTGGATCACCTCGCGCTGGATCCTGGAAGTCCAGCAGGTACGCGATATCGAGGTCCGTTTCCACGTGATGAGCCTGGCCGTGCTCAACGAAGGCAGGGACCTGCCGCCGCAGTACGTCGAACTGATGGCCGCGGGCTGGGGCCCGGTGCGCGTCGCCATCGCCGCCGCCCAGAAGCACGGCGAGGAGATCCTGGCCCCGCTCTACACCGCCCTCGGCACCCGCATCCACGACCGCAAGGCCGAGTTCGAAGGCGCGACCACGCAGGAAACCCTGACCGCCGTGATCGCCGACGCCCTCGCCGAACTCGACCTCCCCGCCGAACTCGCCGAGGCCGCCGACAGCACCGACTACGACGAGGCGCTGCGGGTGAGCCACCACGCGGGCATGGACAAGGTCGGACCCGATGTGGGCACACCGACCATCCACGTCAACGGGGTCGCGTTCTTCGGACCGGTGCTCTCGCGCATCCCGCGCGGCGAGGACGCGGGACGGGTGTGGGACGGCGTCGTCGCCCTCGCCTCCTACCCCCACTTCTTCGAGCTCAAGCGCACCCGCACCGAAGAGCCTGTGTTTGATTAGCGCCTCGAATCCGAGGGGCGATACTGCGGCTTCGCCGTTACGTCTCGCCCCTCGGATCCGAGGCGGCCGAAAACCCGTGGTGGTTGCGGATAGGGCTCAGACTGGTTTCGGGGGCTGGGTTGGGGGCGCTGTTTGCAGGGGGTAGCCGCCTGGGGGTGGGACCATTCCTGGGTGTGGTGGGCTCGGGTGCCAGAACATGGGGCCCGGTTTGCTGCGGTCGCGCAGCGCCCACATTCGCCAGGTGAGGACCGGGTGGCTGGACATGGCGTTCACCAGCAGGACGAAGCCGCCCTTCTCGGTGGCGGCCCGGTCTGCCATCTCGTCGAAACCGACCTCCGTATTGAGGTACTTGCCCGCCGCGAGGGTGGCCATGGCACCGGCCGCGCCCTGGTGGCGGTTGCAGAAGCCGTGATTGTCGGCGGTGTACTCCTGCGCGCGGATCAGCGACGACCCGAGAATCGGCAGGTACGGCGCGACGAACATGCCGAGCTGGCGCCAATACGACACGTGACCAGCGGCGATATGGCCCACCTCGTGGCCGATGATGAAGGCGAGCGCGTCGGGCTCGCGTGCGGCGCCACCGATCTCGAACAGGTCGCTGTAGACCACGACGAACCGGCGGAACCCGTGGCCGGAGGCGAAGGCGTTGATCTGGCCGTTGCCGAGGATCACGTACGCGTCGGGCGCCTTCGACATCCCGAACCGCGCGGCCGCCTCCTGCACCATCCGGTACCCCTCGGGGAACTGGGTGGGTGACATCTTCACCCCGTTGATCCGCATACGCGCGAAATTCATGCCACGTCCGGCCCACAGCAGCACCGGCGCGAACAACAGAATCAGCACGTACGGGCTGGTCAGCAGCGAACCCTGGGCCTCGGGTTGTCCCTGCGCGTCGACCACGGGCTCGGCGACCAGCTCCACAAGCAACATCAGGATCGCCAGCAGATAGGCCACGCCGGTGATCATGATGACCACCACGAGCAGCGGGATCTCCCACGGATGCCGCGCGGGCATCCCGAACGGCGACAGTCCACGCGGCATCGGCTGCGTGGCCCCCGGCGGGCCGCCCGGCGGGTAGAAGCCTTGCGGCGCAGACGGATACGCACCCGTGGGCGGCGCGGGAAACGCGCCGGTCGGTGGGCTGGGCTGCTGCCACGGCGACGACCCGGCGAACCCCGGCTGCCCCTGCGGCCACGGGGGCGGCGGATATTCGCCCGGCCGCGGTGCGGGCTGGTCGGCGGGGGTGGCGTCGCTCGGCCGGTCGGCGGGTTGGCCGGAACGCTCCGGTGGGGGACCTGCCGAATGCGGTGAATGCGGTTCGTGCGGGTGCATGAAACGACTCTAAGCGCGCCTGCGACAATCGCAGCCATGCGCGTTTACCTGGGTGCCGACCATGCCGGTTTCGAACTGAAGAATCACGTCAAGGCCCATCTGCTCGAGGCCGGACACGAGGTCGTCGACTGCGGCGCCCTCGAATACGACGCTCTCGACGACTACCCCGCCTTCTGCATCGAAGCGGCGCGGCGCACCGTCGCCGACCCGGGCTCGCTCGGCCTGGTCTTCGGTGGCAGCGGCAACGGCGAGCAGATCGCCGCCAACAAGGTCCCCGGTGCCCGCTGCGCCCTCGCCTGGAGCGTCGAGACCGCCAAGCTGGCCCGCGAACACAACAACGCCCAGCTCATCGGCATCGGCGGCCGCATGCACACCACCGAGGAAGCCCTCGCCATCGTCGACGCGTTCATCGCCCAGCCCTGGTCGGAAGAACCCCGCCACCAGCGCCGCATCGACATCCTCGCCGACTACGAGAAGTCCGGCGAGGCCCCCGCAGTCCCCGCTTACTGAGAGAGTGCCTGAAGGCCACACCCTTCATCGCATTGCGCGGCTGCATCAGGAGCGGTTTGCTGGTGCGGCGGTGCGGGTTTCGAGCCCGCAAGGCCGATTCGCCGATGGAGCCGCGCTGGTGGACGGGCAGGTGCTGGAGCGGGCCGAGGCCTACGGGAAGCATCTGCTGCATCACTATGCGTCCGGGCTGACGGTGCATGTGCATCTCGGGTTGTACGGCACCTTCAGTGAAGTCGAGTTGCCGATGCCCGCGCCGGTGGGGCAGGTGCGGATGCGGATGGTCGGTGCCGCGACGGGATTCGGTACCGACCTGCGCGGGCCGACCGCGTGCGAGGTGCTGCACCCGCCGGAAGTGGAGGTGCTCACCGCCCGCCTGGGGGCCGATCCGCTGCGCCCGGACGCCGACCACGAGCGTGCGGGGGAACGAGTCCGTCGCTCCCGCAGGGCGATCGGGGCGCTCCTGATGGACCAGTCGGTGATCGCCGGCGTGGGCAACGTCTACCGCGCCGAAGTGCTGTTTCGGCACGGCATTTCACCGTTCCGGCCGGGGACGTCGATCAGCGCGGCCGAATGGGACGCGCTGTGGGCCGATCTCGTCGAACTCATGCCGACCGGCGTGGAAACCGGCCGCATGCATGTGGTGCGCCCCGAACACGACGCCGGCGCACCGTCCTACGCCAAGGATCGCCCACGCACCTACGTCTATCGCCGCCAGGGAGAGCCGTGCCGCGTCTGTGGCACCCCCGTCTCCCACGGCACGATGGAAGCCCGAAACCTGTTCTGGTGCAACGTCTGTCAGCCCCGCTGACGAAAACACCTCGGCCACGGTCGAAACCGTGGCCGAGGTGCGCAGAGAAGTTCGACCGAGTCCGGGCCGCGAAGTGCAGGCTTCGCGATCCGGACTCAGCCGGCGACCGCCGTTCCCAGTTCGGGGTCGCCCGATTCGGCGAGGGCGAAACGCCGCCCGCCCGCCGATTTCGCCGAATACATCGCGCGGTCGGCGCGACGCAGCAGGTCGGTGAAATCGCACGTTTTTCCCGGTGGGCAGAACGCGGTGCCCACGCTGGCCGACACCGGCACCGGGCCCGCGCTCGACCACACCGGGTCGCGCAGGGCGGCGACCACACGGTGCGCCAGCTCGCTCAGGGTGTCGCGGCGCGGATTGGCCGCCACGACGAACTCGTCGCCACCGTACCGGCAGATCACGGTGTCGGGCGGGCACACCTCGCGCAGCCGGTTGGCCAGCTCGACGAGCACCTCGTCACCGATCGCATGTCCGTAGCCGTCGTTGATCTGTTTGAAGCGGTCCAGGTCCACCACAAGCACCCCGACCCCACGGGTCGGGTCGGCGGCGAAGGCGCGCACCCGTTCCTGCAGGAGTGTGCGGTTCGCCAGGTCGGTCAGGGCGTCGTGGGTGGCCTCGTGGCGCAGGCGGTGCTGCAGCGCGGCGATCTCCTGCACGCGCAGCGACACCTTCGCCGAGATGTTCTGTTCCTGTTGCGCCAGTGCGCGCTCCTGTAGTGCCTGGGCGTAGCTGTCGATGGCCTGGCTGGCCACCAGTGGCCAGCGGGTCGCCACCAGGGAACCCGGCACCCCCGAGGGGAAGCCGAGCAACCAGCGGGTGGCATGGGCCAGCATTCTCGTCCGTTCGAACGGCGCCTCGGCCAGCCGTGCGCCGAGCTTGCGCGCCTGCGGTACCGGGAACGGTTCTGTCCTCGCCAGGTGCAGCAGGCGCTCGACGATCTCGATGAGCACAGGCTCCAGCTGATGCGGTGCCACGGACGATCCCGGTTCGGCACACACCGCGCGAGCCCAGGCGCGGGCCATCGCGGCGACCGGTGGCTCGATGTGTGCGGACATCGACATCACCGGTGGAAGGTGGCGACGGTCTTGCCACCTCGATCGTTCGCACTGCTACGCGGTTGGGTCCGCCGAGTTCGGCACACGCTCACCGCCCCCTTTCCAGATACCCCCGTCCGGCAAAAAGGATCCTAGCAAGCCACTCGAGACACAAAAGCCGCGTTCTGGAACGCGTTGCAGTCTCTCGCGAATGGCGATCGGCTATGACATCGCTACAGCCGCCCGGGCGTTACACACTTCGCGAAAAAACTTTGGAAACACCGAAACGTGCAGCGTGTTGCCCGATTTCGGGCGGTGGGCGTGTTGTCGCCATGGTCCCTCCTGGCAAAGGTGTCGCGCCGACCGGTAGGGCCGCCGCGCGCTCTTTTATGGTGGCCTACCCGCCGCCCCCGTGCCAGGTTTTCGAGGAAAATTCTCCTTTATATTCCCCCGGGTGGAGCAGGCGTCGGTCCCCTGAGACGCAACCACCATCGTGTCCGGTACCCGTGGTCCCGCAATAGGGCCTAAGGGCCCTAATCGGGCGTGGAAAGAGCGGGACTCACCGCAGCGTCGAGACGTTTCGCGGGGCCGGATTGGCGTTCGGCGCGCGGGATTCGGTACAGTCGTGGCGCACACGACATCGTGGCGATCCCATCGATGTCGTATGCCTGCGGGTGTAGTTCAATGGTAGAACCTCAGCCTTCCAAGCTGATGGTGCGGGTTCGATTCCCGTCACCCGCTCAAACATGACTTCCCTCGACGGCGTGAACCGCCCCGGGGTATCGGGGTGTAGCGCAGCTTGGTAGCGCATCCGCTTTGGGAGCGGAGGGTCGCAGGTTCAAATCCTGTCACCCCGACCATCACGACGAACGCGCCCCGATAGGGTGGCGCGCATGTCCACTACCTCACGGGTCGCGATCGTCACCGGTGCCGCACGCGGAATCGGTGCCGCCGTCGCGAAGAAGCTCGCCGCCGACGGTCACGCCGTCGCCGTTCTCGACCTCGACGAAGCCGCCTGCGCCGACACTGTGTCGGCCATCGAAGCCGCCGGGGGAACCGCGCTGGCCGTCGGTGCCGATGTGTCCGACGAAGACGCCGTCGCCGCAGCCGTCGAACGGATCGCCGGCGAACTGGGCGCGCCGACCGTGCTGGTGAACAACGCGGGCGTGCTGCGCGACAACCTGCTGTTCAAGATGTCGGTGCAGGACTGGGACATCGTCATGAACGTGCACCTGCGCGGCGCCTTCCTGATGACGCGCGCCGTGCAGAAGTACATGGTGGAGGCGAAGTTCGGGCGCGTGGTCAACCTGTCGAGCACCTCGGCGCTCGGCAACCGTGGCCAGGCCAACTACTCCGCCGCCAAAGCGGGCATGCAGGGCTTCACCAAGACCCTCGCGTTCGAGCTCGGCAAATTCGGTGTCACCGCCAACGCGATCGCCCCCGGTTTCATCGAGACCGAGATGACCGCGGCCACCGCAGCCCGCGTCGGCGTCGACTTCGAGGCCTTCAAACAGGCTGCGGCGGCACAGATTCCGGTGAACCGGGTGGGTACGCCCGACGACATCGCCCACACCGCCTCGTTCCTGGTGAGCGAAGGCGCGGGCTTCGTGTCCGGTCAGGTCATCTATGTGGCAGGCGGTCCCAAGGACTGACGCTCACGCGCAGCGGAAACGGAAGTCCGCACGTGTCTCGGTGCCTGCGGTGACCGTGAGCCGCACCGGTTCGGTGTCGGCGAGGCCGCAGCCGCCCGGCACCGTCGCCACCCGCGCCTCGTAGCAGCCGTCCGGCAGCGCGACGCTCGCGCTGCCGTCGGCGCCGCTCACCAGCGTGGTGACGACGTCGTCGGCGCCGCAGGCGCGGACCTCGATATCGGCCCGGTTGACCGGCATCGGTTCGGAACCGGTGATCGCGCGAACGGTGAGTGTCCCGGTTCCCGGCGGCGCCGGATCGGCGCTCGCCACACCGGCGATCATCAGTGGAGCCAGAACGGACAGTGCGAGCAAACTACGGCGCATGAACCTCTCCTCGTCGATGAGTCGGGTCGTCCGCTGCTGATGGTAGGCGCTATTCGGGCACCGGTGTGATACCCGCTCGTTCACACCAGACCTGTTCGGCGGGCACCGACGGGGTGTCCAGCTCGGGGTAGCGCAGAGCCGACAGCGTGCCGCCGAACACCACGCCGGTGTCCAGGCACAGCGTGTTGTTGACCCACTGCAACGCCGTGACGGGTGTGTGCCCGTAGACGACCACCGGCGCTCCCCGATAGTCCTGCGCCCAGTCGTAGCGGATCGGCAGACCGTGCACGTCCACCTCACCGGTGGGCGCACCGTAGAGCGCGAACGAGCGAGCCCGCCCGGATGTGCTGCCGTGCAGGCTTTCCGGTAGTCCCGCGTGGGCGACGACCAGCCTGCCCCGGTCGAGCAGGTAGTGGCCGGGCAACTCGCGTAGGAAAGCCTGTGCGGCGGCGCGGAATTCGTCGTCCTCGTCGGCCAGCTGGGCCAGGGAATGCTCCAGCCCGTGCGCGATGCGCACATTGCGGCCGTCGAGGGCGCGCACCAGTTTGTAGTCGTGATTGCCCGCCACGCACAGCGCCGTACGGGCCGCGACCATGCCCATCACCAGCCGCAGCACACCGGGCGTGTCGGGGCCACGGTCGACGAGATCACCGACGAACACCGCCGTGCGACGCTCGGGATGCGCGGCCGCGACCGGCCTGCCCTTGTCGTCGCGCTCGACGACGTAACCCAGCTTCCCGAGCAGTGCCTCGAGCTCGGCGCGGCAGCCGTGCACATCCCCGATCACGTCGAAGGGACCGCGGAGGTCGCGGCGGTCACGCGGGAGTATGTCGATACGGCGTTGCTCGGTCATCGCCTCCATCGTCGGCCAGCCGCGACCCGTGCCGCAACCGCGTTACGTCACAGTGGGGATCGAGGGGTCCGGCCAGGTCCAGTTCGCGACGGCCGGAATGTCCTCGCCGTGCTCCCTGGTCCAGCTGCGCGCCGCGAGCCGGGCGTCGACCATCTCCTGGCGCAGACCCGCTGCCCGCGTGCGGAGGCCGGGCACCCGGTCGATCACGTCGAGCACGAGGTGGAAGCGGTCGAGGTCGTTGAGCATCACCATGTCGAACGGGGTGGTCGTCGTGCCCTTCTCCTTGTATCCGCGCACGTGCAGGCCCGCGTGATTGCGCCTGCGGTAGGTGAGCCGGTGCACCAGCCACGGGTAGCCGTGGAAGGCGAAGATCACCGGCCGGTCGGTGGTGAACAGGGTGTCGAAGTGGGCGTCGGACAGGCCGTGCGGGTGCTCCTCGGCCGGCAGCAGTCGCATCAGGTCCACGACATTGACGACGCGTACCCGCAGGTCGGGCAGGCGGTCGCGCAGGATCGCGGCGGCGGCCAGCGTTTCCAGCGTGGGGACGTCACCCGCGCAGGCAAGCACCACATCCGGGGTGGTGCCTTGGTCGTCGTTGTGCCCGGCCCACTCCCAGATGCCGACACCGCGGGCGCAGTGCACAGCGGCTTCCGGCGCCGAAAGCCAATCCGGCCCGGGCTGTTTGCCCGCGACCACCACGTTCGCGTAGTGCAGCGAACGCAGGCAGTGGTCGTAGGTGGACAGCAGGGTGTTGGCATCGGGCGGCAGGTACACCCGGACGATCTCGGGGCTCTTGTTCACCACCACATCGAGGAAGCCCGGGTCCTGATGGGTGAAGCCGTTGTGGTCCTGGCGCCACACGTGCGAACTCAGCAGGTAGTTCAGGCTCGGGATGCGGCGTCGCCACGGCACGGCGAGGCTGGCGTCGAGCCACTTGGCGTGCTGGTTGAACATGGCGTCGACGATGTGGATGAACGCCTCGTAGCAGGTGAACACGCCGTGGCGGCCGGTGAGCAGATAGCCCTCGAGCAACCCCTGGCACATGTGTTCGGACAGCACTTCGACCGCGCGCCCGGTCGGTGACAGCGCCACATCCCAGCGCCCGACCTCGGCCTGCCAGTCGCGGCCGGTCACCTCGAGGATGTCCTGCAACCGGTTGCTGGCGAGTTCGTCGGGGGCGAAGGTCAGGAAGTTGTGCGGATTGCGGGCGGTGACGTCACGCAGCCAGCCGCCGAGCACCCTGGTCGGTTCGTGTCTGCTAGCCCCCGGCTGCTCCACCGGCACGCCGTAGTCACGCCAGTCGGGCAGGTCGAGATCGCGGACCAACAGCCCGCCGTTGGCCACGGGATTGAGGCTCATCGGCCGATCGGGAATCCGGTCGAGCAGGGCGGGCACCGGCCTGCCCGCTTCGTCGAACAGTTCCTCGGGCCGATACGACCGCAACCATTCCTCGAGCACTCGCCGGTGTTCCGGGTCGGTGCGCGCCGCGGGCAACGGGACCTGGTGGGCGCGGAAGGTGCCCTCGACCCGCTCGCCGTCGACCACCGGGGGACAGGTCCAGCCCTTCGGCGTGTGCAGCACGATCATCGGCCAACGCGGACGGGTGGTGTCACCGTCCTCGCGCGCGGCCCGCTGGAACCCGGCGATCCGGTCGAGGCAGGCGTCCATGGCGGCGGCCATCTCCTGATGCACCCGCGACGGATCGTTGCCCGACACGATCAGCGGTTCGTAGCCGTAGCCGCGCAGCAGTTCGATGAGCTCATCACGGGGAATGCGCGCGAGGATGGTCGGATTGGCGATCTTGTACTCGTTGAGTGCCAGGATCGGCACCACCGCGCCGTCGCGGGCCGCGTTGAGGAATTTGTTCGCGTGCCAGCTGCCCGCCAGCGGACCGGTCTCGGCCTCGCCGTCGCCGATCACGCAGAACACCGTGAGATCGGGGTTGTCCAGCGCGGCGCCGTAGGCGTGCAGCAGCGAATATCCGAGCTCACCGCCCTCGTGGAAGGAGCCGGGGGTCTCGGGGGCGCAATGGCTCGGGACGCCGCCGGGAAACGAGAACTGATGGAACAGTCGGCGCATACCGTCGGCGTCGCGGGGGATGTCGCGGTAGAGCTCGGCGTAGGCGCCCTCGAGCCAGGCGCAGGCGTTCGGACCGGGCCCGCCGTGGCCGGGGCCCGCGACGAAGACGGCGTTCAGGTCGCGTGCGCGAATCACCCGATTCGCGTGCGCCCACACCAGATTCAGGCCGGGCACCGTGCCGAAATGGCCGAGCAGGCGCGGCTTGATGTCGGTGGAACGCAGCGGCTCGCGCAGCAACGGGTTGCGCATCAGGTAGATCTGTCCGACCGCGAGATAGTTCGCGGCCCGCCACCACGTGTCGACGGCGACCAGTTCGTCGCTGGTCAGCGGGCCAGGAGTTTCGGTGAGCGAATAGGGTTGGGGCGCAATTGATTCGCCCTCGCCTCCGCCACCGATGTTGTCGGCGGCGGTATCGCCCTCGCTATTGCTGAGCCGGGTCATCGCTGACTCTCCTCGTACTCGCCTGGGCTGCGGCGTCGCCCGCCGCCGGACTGGTCGGCGCGCCGGAGGACACCCGGCGGCGCCGGTGGAGAAACGCAGTGCCGAGCCTACCGGTCGTGCCGGTTCGCACCGCCGGACCCGCGCTCCACTACTGTGCGGGCCATGGCTTTTCTCCCCAGGATCATCGGGACCGGACTGGTCGCCCTCGTCGCCCTCGTCAGCGCGGCATGCGGGTCCGACAGCGGATCGGCCGAATCCAAGGCGGCACCGACGCGCGAATGCATCGCCGAGGACATCAAGGTGGCGGGCGGCTTCGGTGACCCGCCGGAGATCACCATTCCCGACGACTGCACCCCGCCCAAGTCGCTGCTCGTCAAGGACCTGGTGCCCGGCACCGGACCCGGCGCGGTGGCCATGCAGCCGCTCACCATGAACTACGCGCTGGTCACCTGGTCGGACAAGCAGACCCTCGACAGCTCGTTCAAGCGCGGTGCGCCCTTCGACCTGACGCTCGGCGCGGGCCAGGTCATCGAAGGCTGGGACAAGGGCCTGCTCGGTGTGCAGCAGGGTGCGCGCAGGCTGCTCATCGTGCCGCCGGATCTCGGCTACGGCGAAGGCGGCAACGGCGTCGCGCCCAACGAGACACTGGTCTTCGTCACCGACGCGGTGCAGGTCGGCAGCTAGCCGCCACCGCAACCAACCGCCGATTGCACGACCGCGCGTGCGGTCAACTACCCTGGTCGGGATGCGTGCGTCCGCACCGACTCAGGGCGCGACGCCCCATGCGGGGGCCACCACCATGAACTACGAACCAAGGAGCATGTCCGTGAAGAGCACCGTCGAGCAGCTGAGCCCGACCCGGGTCCGGATCAACGTCGAGGTGCCCTTCGAGGAGCTGAAGCCCGACTTCGACAAGGCGTACAAGGCGCTGGCCCAGCAGGTGAAGATCCCCGGCTTCCGTCCCGGCAAGGCCCCGGCCAAGCTGATCGAGACCCGCGTCGGCCGTGGCGCCGTGCTCGAGCAGGTCGTCAACGACGCGCTGCCGAACAAGTACGCCGAGGCCGTGCAGGCCGGCGAGGTGAAGGTCATCGGCCAGCCCGAGATCGAGATCACCAAGATCGAGGACGGCGACGAGCTGGCCTTCACCGCCGAGGTCGACGTGCGCCCGGAGATCGCCCTGCCGGACTACTCGGGCATCGAGGTCACCGTCGATTCCTTCACCATCGGCGACGAGGACATCGAGCAGCAGCTCACCTCGCTGCGTCAGCGCTTCGGCACCCTGACCGGTGTCGAGCGGGCCGTGCAGGACGGCGACTTCGTCTCGATCGACCTGTCGGCCACCGTCGACGGCGAGGACGTGCCCGAGGCCGCCACCACCGGCCTGTCGCACGAGGTCGGTTCGGGTCAGCTCATCGAGGGCCTCGACGAGGCCGTCATCGGCCTGAAGGCCGGCGAGTCCGCCGAGTTCACCTCCACCCTGGTCGCCGGCGAGCACGCCGGTAAGGAAGCCGTGATCACCGTGACCGTGCAGTCGGTCAAGGAGCGCGAGCTGCCCGAGGCCGACGACGAATTCGCCCAGCTGGCCAGCGAATTCGACACCATCGACGAGCTCAAGGAAGACCTGAAGGGCCGCGTCGAGCGCACCAAGAAGATCGAGCAGGCCGGTCAGATCCGCGACAAGGTGCTCGACACCCTGCTCGAGACCGTCGAGGTGCCGCTGCCCGAGGCCGTCGTCAAGGCCGAGGTCGACGCGGTGCTGCACGACGCCGTGCACGGCTTCGACCACGACGAGGCCAAGCTGGCCGAGGCGCTCGAGGCGCAGGGTTCCTCCCGCGAGGAGTTCGACAAGGACACTCAGGAAGCCGCCGAGAAGTCGGTGAAGACCCAGCTGCTGCTGGATGCCATCGCCGAGGCCGAGGGCACCCAGGTGGGCCAGCAGGAGCTCACCGAGCGCATCCTGTTCCAGGCCCAGCGCTACGGCATGTCGCCGGAGCAGTTCATCCAGCAGGTGCAGCAGGCCGGTCAGCTGGGTGCGGTGTTCGCCGACGTGCGCCGCGGCAAGGCGCTGGCCGGAGTTGTCGGTCAGGTCAAGGTCACCGACACCGACGGCAACGAGGTCGACACCACCGAAATGTTCGGTGACCCTGCGGATTCCGCCGAGACCGAGCAGGGCGAAGCCGCTGCTGAGTAAGTTTTCCCGGCGTGATTTGATTGCGCTGTGAGCGAAGAAGGGCGGTACCGGGAGTTCGGTGCCGCCCTGTTTCGTTAGTGTTTGAGACGACGACGAACCGTAGGCCGTTTGCAATCGGTGAGAAGAGAAGGCAGGTATCCGTGACAATCAACCAGGCAGGGGTCATGACAGCCGCTACTGCTGGTCTCAACCTCAGTGATTCCGTGTACGAGCGGCTGCTGCGCGAGCGCATCATCTTCCTTGGCACCCAGGTCGACGACGAGATCGCCAACAAGATCTGCGCGCAGATCCTGCTGCTCTCGGCCGAGGACTCGACCAAGGACATCTCCCTCTACATCAACTCCCCTGGTGGTTCGGTCACCGCGGGCATGGCGATCTACGACACGATGCAGTTCGCCGAGTGTGACATCAGGACCGTCGCGATGGGCCTGGCCGCGTCGATGGGTCAGTTCCTGCTCACCGCGGGAACCAAGGGCAAGCGTTTCGCGCTGCCGCACACCCGGATCATGATGCACCAGCCGTCGGCCGGTATCGGTGGTTCGGCCGCCGACATCGCCATCATGGCCGAGCAGTTCGCGCACACCAAGCGCGAGCTCAACGAGCTGCAGGCGCTGCACACCGGCAAGTCGGTCGAACAGGTGACCGAGGACGCGGACCGCGACCGCTGGTTCACGGCGAAGGAAGCTCTCGAGTACGGCTTCATCGACCACGTGGTCAGCCACGCGAACCAGACGAAGTAAGCCACGCCGCGCACCGACACACTCGACTCGACCCTGGAGACAACCATGGCCAATCTGATCGACCCGCGCGCAGGCTTGGGTGGCGCTGCCGCCGCCAACCCGCAGTCGCGCTACATCCTGCCGCAGTTCACCGAGCAGACTTCGTTCGGCGTCAAGACCTCCGACCCGTACAACAAGCTGTTCGAGGAGCGCATCATCTTCCTGGGCAACCAGGTCGACGATGTCTCGGCCAACGACATCATGGCCCAGCTGCTCGTGCTGGAGTCGCAGGATCCCGATCGCGACATCACCATGTACATCAACTCGCCCGGTGGCTCGTTCACCGCGCTGATGGCGATCTACGACACCATGCAGTACGTGCGTCCCGACGTGGTGACGGTGTGCCTGGGTCAGGCCGCCTCGGCCGCCGCGGTGCTGCTGGCCGCCGGTGCGCCCGGCAAGCGTGCCGCGCTGCCCAACGCGCGCATCCTGATCCACCAGCCGTCCTCCGGCGGCGTGCAGGGTCAGGTGTCCGACCTCGAGATCGCCGCCGCCGAGATCGAGCGGATGCGCCGTCTCATGGAGGTCACGATTTCGCGGCACACCGGCAAGTCCGAGGAGCAGGTCCGCAAGGACACCGACCGTGACAAGATCCTGACCGCCGAGGAAGCCAAGGAATACGGCATCGTCGACCAGGTCTTCGACTACCGCAAGCTCAGCGGACAGAAGTGACACGCCCGGGTCCGTCGCCTGCTACCCGGCGGCGGACCCGGTTTTCTGCTACAACCCAACACATCGAACATGCGCGAGTTGTCGACCTGGCTCGCGCACAGCAGGTACGGTCGACTCAGGGACCATTGCTCTGATTGTCGGCACCGAAACGTATTCCGGCCCAATCGGAGGACGAGGGTCGCACTCGGACATAGGAAGTAGGGACCTACGAGATGGCGCGCATCGGAGACGGCGGCGATCTGCTCAAGTGCTCGTTCTGCGGAAAGAGCCAGAAGCAGGTCAAGAAGCTCATTGCGGGCCCTGGGGTCTATATCTGCGACGAGTGCATCGATCTCTGCAACGAGATCATCGAGGAAGAGCTGGCCGAGTCGAGCGAGGTCAAGCTCGACGAGCTGCCCAAGCCCTCGGAGATCCGTGATTTCCTCGAGAACTACGTGATCGGCCAGGACACCGCCAAGCGGACCCTCGCCGTCGCGGTCTACAACCACTACAAGCGCATCCAGGCGGGCGACAAGGGTCGCGACAGCCGGGGTGAGGCCGTCGAGCTGATGAAGTCGAACATCCTGATGCTCGGCCCCACCGGTTGCGGCAAGACCTACCTCGCGCAGACGCTGGCCAAGATGCTGAACGTGCCGTTCGCCATCGCCGACGCCACCGCGCTCACCGAAGCCGGTTACGTCGGTGAGGACGTCGAGAACATCCTGCTCAAGCTCATCCAGGCCGCCGACTACGACGTGAAGCGCGCCGAGACCGGCATCATCTACATCGACGAGGTCGACAAGATCGCCCGCAAGAGCGAGAACCCGTCGATCACCCGCGATGTCTCCGGTGAGGGTGTGCAGCAGGCGCTGCTGAAGATCCTGGAGGGTACGCAGGCGAGTGTGCCGCCCCAGGGCGGACGCAAGCACCCGCATCAGGAGTTCATCCAGATCGACACCACCAACGTGCTGTTCATCGTGGCGGGCGCGTTCGCGGGCCTGGAGAAGATCATCTCCGACCGCACCGGTCACCGCGGTATCGGTTTCGGCGCCGAGGTGCGCTCCAAGGCCGAGGTCGACACCGACGACCACTTCGCCGACGTGATGCCCGAGGACCTGATCAAGTTCGGTCTGATCCCCGAGTTCATCGGCCGTCTGCCGATCGTCGCCTCGGTGACGAACCTGGACAAGGAATCGCTGGTCAAGATTCTCTCGGAGCCGAAGAACGCGCTGGTCAAGCAGTACGTTCGCTTGTTCGAGATGGACGGTGTTGACCTCGAGTTCACCCCCGACGCCCTCGAGGCGGTCGCCGATCAGGCCATCCTGCGCGGCACCGGTGCGCGTGGTCTGCGGGCGATCATGGAGGAAGTCCTGCTGCCGGTGATGTACGACATCCCGGGCCGCGACGACGTCGCCAAGGTGGTCGTGAACGCCGACACCGTCACCGAGAATGTCCTGCCGACCATCGTGCCGCGCAAGGCCCAGCGCACGGAGCGTCGCGACAAGTCGGCCTAGACCGACCCCGAACACCACAGCGCCCGCCGGATCCGATCCGGCGGGCGCTGTGCTGTGTGCTGAGTTGTCGCGGTCGCTCAGTTGTCGCGGAACGACGGCGCCGCCGACACGATGTCTTCGTCGTCCTCGGCGGGGATCTCGGCCGAGGCGCGGGCGATGGCGGTGCTGTAGCGCGCGCTGGCGGCATTGTGGATGAGCAGGGCAACACCGATCATCACCGGAGCCACCGCGTGCACAGCGGCGTCGTACCAGTTGCCCGCGCTCAGATGCGGGTAGGTGTTGAGGGCGATGGTGAGGGCGAGCAGGAAACCCTCGGCGACGAACACCTGGGTGCGGTTGCCCATCACGCCCCACTCCGAGACCCGGGTGGTGCCGATCATGATGATGACCAGGCAGACGCTGATCATCGCCTCGAGGCCGAAACTCGCCCAGAACAGCGGGTCGCTCGGGCCGCCGGGGGCGATGTTGTGCTGCACGTTCACCGCCGACCACAGCATGCCCGCGATCACCACGCCGGCGAGCGCGCGCAACGACCAGGTTCGGTGCTGGTAGAGGGAGGCCAGCCGGGCGCGCGGGTTGGATTCGCGGCGCTGAGCGGCGATGGCCTTGCGGGCGAGCATGAGGTCGGCCATCTCGGCGCGTTCGAGCTCGGCGGTCGTCTCGCGCAGGCGGTCGGCGTGCGTCGAGGCGGCTTTGATCTGCTTCCAGCGCTGATCGCGCTCGTAGGTGCGGATCTTCTCGGCCAGCTCGCGTTCGGCGCGCAGTTCGTCTTCCGAGAGCGCGTCGGTCAGGGCCGGGTCGGATTGATAGGTGATGCGTTGCCGGGCACGTTCCACCCGGACGGGCAACGCGAGGACTTCGTCATCGAGCGGGTGTTCCTCGCGCATCGCAACTCCAGTGTGCAAAAGGGTTCGCCTGGTCGCGTCATTGTTGCGCATCGAGGCGCCCGAGGCACATCCGAGGTCCGGGTCGATCGAACATGCGGATGCCGGAAACTTCTGGCGCACAACTGTGTAGCTGTTTCAGCGGCCGTCGTGGACACGGTGACGAACGATTCGCATCGTTCGCGCCCGGTTGCCGAGGAGCTTCGTTGATCCTCCGTGGTTCGCCGTTGAACCTTTGTCCCGTTCGGTGCTTCTGCTGATGATGTCGCTGCCGGTCATCAGCGTGTTACCTGGTGTTCGGAAACTTTCGTTTCGTCCTTTTCGTCCGCCTTGCAGGGCGTTCACCCATTAAGACGGGCTCACCTCGCAAAACTCATCGGCGTATCCTCGCGGTGTGTCGGACTGATGCTGCTGATTTCGTGCTGTTTACTCGGTCCGTCAATCAGATGTTCGAGTGACGAGTGGAAGCGGAGGAGACATGGCACTGCCTACGATGACCGCCGAACAGCGCACCGAGGCGTTGGCCAAAGCGGCTGCCGTGCGCAAGGCGCGCTCGGAACTGATCGGCAAGGTGAAGGAGGGCAAGGTCACCGTCGCCGATCTGCTCAAGAAGGCCGACAGCGACGACCTGGTCAAGAAGACCAAGGTCGCGGCCGTGATCAAGGCGCTGCCGGGCGTTGGCCCGGTGAAGGCGGCCAAGCTGATGGATCAGGCCGAGATCCCCGAGGATCGTCGTATCGGTGGTCTCGGTGCACGCCAGCGCGCGGCACTGCTCGACGCCCTCGAGGCCTGAGCCGGATCGTGATCCGGCGCCCGTGGTGCACCACGCACGGGCGTCGGGATGGTCTCGGGCTCGCGGAGCTCAGACGCAGTAGGTCAGCAGGAAATCATTGATACGCAGGCGCCAGCCCGGCTGCAGCTCGATCGGGAGGGTGCCGACCCGCGACCACCGGTCGCTGTCGGGGGCGGCGAAATAGGTGCCGGAGGTGGCGGGCGCTTCGCGGACGAACACCTTGCCCCGGTCGGGATCGACGAAGGCATGAACCCGCGAGACCAGCCGATCGCGTTCGATCAGGATCGGCGTGGCAGCGGACTGGCGAACAGAATTGTCGCCAGAGGGGTTGCGGCCCAATACATATGGCCGGTCGAGGGGATAGCTCAGACCGTCCTCGGTGACCAAGGCGCCCCGCGGACTGGTCGAATTGCCCAGGTGCTCTTGGCTTTTACGCAGCCCCACCGGCTCGGCACGCTTGGCGGCGTCGATCGCCTGCGACCACGCCAGCGGTGCGTGTGCGGCGGGGGAATTGCGCGGACCGGTGCTCACGGTGGCGCCCTCGCCGGAATCGGGCCGACCACCCACACTCACGGTCTCACCGTCCGGAATGCTCGTCACCGGTTCGTCGGCCACGGCGAAACCACTGGTCGACGGCTGAGCCGCGGCGGGCTCGGCCTCGCTGCGCGGGCGCACCGCCTGGAAACCGGTGGCCTCGGTGGGTGGTGGTTCGTCGATCGCCTCCACCCGGCGCGGTGCGGGACCGCGACGACGGCCCAGATTGAGCACGAAACCGTTGCCGTTGACGATGCCCGCGCGCAGGTCCGTTCGCGGATTGGCGCTGGTCGGGTCGGCCATCTCGGCGCCGATCGCGATGCGGCGGACCGGTTCGCGAATGATCTCGTCGACCCAGGTGAAGGCGCGGTCCCCGGCCAGGCGGCGGTTGCCCTCGGCGCCGGAGACCTCCGCGATCACGGTGCCGCGCAACAAGATCAGGATCCCGTCGGCGGTGGGGGCGAGGACACCGAACGGCGGTGGCGCCGACGCGCCGCCGAACACCACCCCGGCCAGCCGCTGGGCGAGTGCCGCACCGGGTGCCGAGGCTGTGGTGTTGAGCGCGACGGTCTCGACCGCACCGAGTAACCGGTCGGTCGACGGTGTCTCGCCGGCCAGATAGACCACGACATCGCCGAACCGAGCGACGATTCCGGTACCGGGCACGATTGCCACGGTGGACGAATGCGCGCGCATCAACGCCTCCTTGTCGGACGGGGTCACTGCCAGCATAGAGGGACACGGCGGGCTCGGAAGCGGGTTGTCGCAGGCTTCGCAAACTGACCGGACGGTCTCGCGAACATTGTTCGTCGCAAACGACGTTCGGGTGGCGAGTAGGATTACCCGCCATGAATGCCGCACCCGTCAGTCGCCGGGCCAGACCGGCGAAAGCTCCACTGAGTCGTGACATCGTCATCGAGACCGGATTGCGCATCCTCGACTCCGAGGGATCGGCCGCGCTCACCATGCGCCGGGTGGCGCAGGAACTCGATACCGGTGCCGCCTCGCTCTACGTCTACGTCGCCAATCGCGACGACCTGATGACGGGCATGCTAGACCACGTCCTGGCCGCCGTACCGACACCCACCCACGGCGACTGGCGCGAGCGCCTCGAAGCCCTCGTCACCTCGGCCGTCGACGCGCTCGGCCGCCACGAAGGTCTCGCGCTCGTCGCGTTCGCCCGGTCCACCGGTCGCGCGCTCGGGCTGGTCGAGCAGTTGCTCGGCCTGCTGCGCGAGGGCGGGCTCGACCCGGCCAGGGCCGCCTGGGCCGTCGACCTGCTGTACCCGCACATCACCGCCGCGGCCGCCGAGCGGGCCGTCTACGACGACACGACCGTGTCGCGGCGTCTCGCCGGCCTGCCCGCCCGGAGCTACCCGAACATCACCGCCGCCCGCGAGCACCTGGCGGGCGACGCCGCCGCCCGCACCCGGTGGGCATTGAACGCGCTGCTCAACGGCATCCTCGCCACCCCCGTGGAGGTGCGATGACCGGCCTCGAGCACGTACCCGCGCTGGCTACCAGCTACCCCATCGCACCGGGCGGCCCCGTTCAACGCCGTGATCCGACCCGGGGCGGCGAGCTTGTCCGGCCGGGCGGACCGATCCGGCCGGCCCGTGAACGCGATATCGCCACGCTGCAGGAGATCGAACGTCGCGCCGGTGCGCCGTTCGCCGAGATCGGCATGGTCGCCGTCGCCGAGGACGAGCCGCCGTCGGCGGAACTGCTGCGCGAGTTCCTCGTCGGCGAACGCGCCTGGGTATGGCCCGATGCGCAGGACGAACCGATCGGTTACCTGCTGCTCGGCATCGTCGACGGGCAACCGCACATCGACCAGGTGTCGGTCGACCCCGCCTTCGCCGGTCTGCGGATCGGCAAGAGCCTGATCGACAACGCCGTCACCTGGGCGAAATCCCAGGGCCTGCACGAGCTCACCCTCACCACCTTCACCGAGGTCCCCTGGAACGGTCCCTACTACGAGCGGCTCGGCTTCACCTACATCCCCGTCGACGACGAACCACCTGGCCTGCGCGCTGTCCGTGCCGAGGAATCCGCCAACGGCCTCGACGAATGGCCGCGCGCGTGCATGCGCGTCGATCTGAGGGGCTGGGTCTACGACTGACCCGTCGTTGGGGGGTCCGAGTCGGTGGTGCCGGCCCGCATCACCAGTCGCCACCCGTCCGCCGCCGCTGCGTCGAGGCGGCGGGTGTGCGACTGTCCTGCGCCCTATTCGCAATGCGTGGCCCTGCGCCGGCCCTGGCTCCTCGAGTCGGTGTAGCGGTCGGAGGCACAGGCCGCGCTGGGGTGCCGACGTGTCCCTACGGCCGACTGCGACTCATCCGAAGGCTTACCCCGCGCGGGGCCGAGTCTCCGAAGTGCAGGTGCCCGGCGCGGTTTGCGGATCAGCGTTCGCACGCCGAGCCGAATTGGCCACGCAGCACCTGCGGCCCCGAGGCGGCCGGCTGCCTGTGGCCGCTTTGTGCCGGGCTACGCGGTCGAAGGCCGCTTCCGGAGTCGGGCGGCTTACGAGCGACGTCCGATGATCGCGGCGTTGCGAGCGAGGGCGGCTTCGGCGGCAGGGGTCGCGGCGGCGCGGTCGGTGGGAACCAGGCCGATGCGGGTGCGGCGGTCGAGGAGATCGTCGACCGTTTCGGCGCCCTCATGGGTGATGGCGAAGTCGAATTCGGCGGCGGTGACGTCGATTCCGGGGGCGACGGGTTCGGCGAGGGCCGGGTCGGCCAGCCAAGCCGAGACGATGGCGCCCGCTTCGTACCCGTAGCGCTCGATCAGGACCGGAGGAGCGTCGATGCGGTCGCGGGCCGCGCCGGACACCGCGCCGACCAGGGGGAGCCGGGTGGTGCGGCTGGGCGCGGCCGACAGACCCGCGTGCGCGATCGCGGCGTCGACGGCGTCCTGCGCCATGCGCCGGTAGGTGGTGAGCTTGCCGCCGACGACGGTGATGAGCCCGTCGGGTGCGGTGAGCACGGCGTGCTCGCGGGAGATGTCGGCGGTGCTGTCGTCGGCGGTCTTCAGCAGGGGCCGCAGCCCGGCGAAGCGACCGCGGATGTCCTCGCGCGTCAGCGGTTCTCGCAGCGCGGTGTTGATGGTGTCGAGCAAGAAGTCGACCTCGGCTTCGGTGGGCTGGGGTTCGTCGGGGATCGGGCCGGGGGCGTCCTCGTCGGTGAGGCCGAGGTAGACGCGGCCGTGGGCGGCGGGCAGGGCGAACACGAAGCGGCTGATGCTGCCGGGCACGGGCACGGTGAGTGCCGCACTGAGCCCACCGAAGGCGGCGGCATCGAACACCAGGTGGGTGCCGCGGCTCGGGCGCAGTTCGATGCTGCTGTCGACCTCGCCTGCCCACACGCCGGTCGCGTTGACGACGGCGCGGGCGCGCACGTCGAGGGTCTCACCGGTCCGCGTATCGCGTAGTCGCACCGAATTGCCATCGGCCGCAACGGCTTCCATGCGGGTGAGCACGGTCGCGCCCTGTCCGGCCGCCGTGCGAGCCAGGGCGACGACGAGGCGGGCGTCGTCGACGAGCTGCCCGTCCCACGCCTGCAACCCGCCCCGCAGGCCGTCACGGCGCACGGTAGGCGCCAGCCGCAATGCCTCCGCGGCGGCGACCTTTCGCGATCGCGGCAGGATCGCGGCCCGGGTACGCGCGGCCACCCGCAGCGCGTCACCGGCAACGAAACCAGCGCGGATCAGCGAACTCTGAGCCGCACCCATACCGGGCAGCAGCGGAACGAGCTGGGGGAGCGGGCGCACCAGATGGGGTGCCGTGGTGCGCAGCAGGATGCCGCGTTCGACCGCGCTCTCGTGGGCGATGCCGACCCGCCCGCTCGCCAGGTAGCGCAATCCGCCGTGCACGAGCTTGGAACTCCAGCGGCTCGTGCCGAAGGCGAAGTCGTTGCGTTCCACCAGCAGGGTGCGCAGGCCGCGCGCGGCGGCGTCGAGCGCGGCACCGGCACCGGTGACACCCGCGCCGATCACCACCACATCCACCTCCGGGTGGTCGCCGAGCGCGGCGAGGTCGGCGGTGCGGCGAGCCGCGTCGAGCGCGGTGGGTGAATCAGCAGTCATCACAATCCTTGTCGGGGTTCAGGGAAGCAGGTAACCCTCGATCGCCCTCGCCAGCTCGGTGTCGAACTGCGCGCCCTCGAGCAACGGCGCCATCGTGCCCGCCGACTGCACCGCCGACTGGGCGATGAGCAGCAGCATGGCGGCCAGCTGCTCGGGCTCGCCCGCCCGGATCGACCCGTCTTCCTGGCCGATCCGGATCGCGGTGGCGAACAGTTCGATGAGCGTGCGCTGATTGCGCCCGAGCCTGCCGAACACGTAGGTGAGCATGAGGTCGGTGTCGGTGCGGAAAATCTTGGCGAACACCGCGTTGGCCCGCACCGCCGCCGCACCCGCCACGATGCCGCGCACCAGCCGATCGAGGCCGAGGCCGGTGTCGGGCATGGTCTCGGCGACGATGGTGCGCAGCTCGCGCACCAGCAGTTCCGCGATCAGCGAGCCGGTGTCCGGCCACCGCCGGTACACCGTCGGCCTGCTCACGCCGGCGCGGCGTGCCACTTCGGTGAGCGTGGTGCGGCGCACCCCGAAATCGACGACGCAGGCCCGCGTGGCATCGAGAATCGCCATATCGGTAGGCGAAAGCCGCTGGTCGGCTCGAGCCGCGAGGTCGATCATCCTGTACACCCCCATGGTGTTCGACGGCGCCGTGGTGAGCGCCGTGGTCTGGCCGGAACGCCCAAGGGTATCGAGCGCGCCGGTGGGTTCGTCGCCGCGAATTCGCGGCAGTGACATCCGACAACTGGGTAGAGGCCGACTCGAGGAGATCTCGTGTAGTTACTGCTTGACACTATATGTCAGGATGTAACGCATGGTCGAGTTGAACAGCGAAATGTCCGGATCGACGGCCGAACGGCCGAGTATGGTGTGGGACGCCTGGGGTGTGCCCGCCGGACATCAACCCCTGTCGGCGCAGATCCGCGGCCTGCTCACCCAGGTCTTCGGGATCTCGGGTGAGCCGGCGGCACGACGCGACGAGGGCGACGTGCCGCTGGTCGCGAGCACGCTCACCGCCACCACCCGCGCGGACCTCGCCGCCCTGGTCGGCGCCGAGCACGTCAGCACCGACGACATCGACCGGCTGCGGCACGCGGGCGGCAAGAGCACCCCCGACCTGCTGCGCCGCCGCGACACCCGCCCGCAGGACGCGCCCGACGCGATCGTCGCGCCCGCCGACCACGACGCGGTGCTGGCCGTACTGCGGTACTGCTCCGCGCACGGCATCGCGGTGGTGCCCTTCGGTGGCGGCACCAGTGTGGTCGGCGGCGTCGACCCGGTGCGCGGCCGGTTCCCCACCGTGATCGCGCTCGACCTGCGCAGGCTCGACACCCTCACCGACGTGGACCCGGTGAGTGGCACCGCCACCCTCGGTGCCGGGCTCACCGGCCCGCAGGCGGAGAAACTGCTTGCCGGGCAGGGTCTTTCGCTCGGGCATTTCCCGCAGAGTTTCGAATTCGCCACCATCGGCGGGTTCGCCGCGACCAGGTCGTCGGGGCAGGCGTCGGCGGGCTACGGCCGTTTCGACGACATGGTCCAGCGACTGGTGGTCGCCACCCCGCAGGGCACCCTCGATCTCGGCCGCGCGCCCGCCTCGGCGGCCGGGCCCGACCTGCGCGAACTGTTCGTCGGGTCCGAGGGGACGCTCGGTGTGATCACCTCGGTCACCGTGCGGGTGCACCCGATCCCCGAAACCACTGCCTACCAGGCCTGGTCATTCCCCGACTTCGCCACCGGCGCGGCCGCCCTGCGCACCGTCGTGCAGACGGGTGCGGCGCCGACGGTGCTTCGCCTGTCCGACGAGGCCGAGACCGGCCTGAACCTGGCCCGCTCGAGCGATATCGGCGGCGCGCCCGTCTCCGGCTGCCTAGCGGTGACGACCTTCGAGGGCACCGCCGCCCATGTCGCGGCCCGCAGCGCCGAAGCGAGCGAACTGCTCAGCGCCGCCGGCGGAACCGCGCTCGGGACCGCCCCGGCCGAACAGTGGGAGCACGGCCGTTTCGCCGCGCCCTATCTGCGTGACGCCCTGCTCGATGTCGGGGTGCTGTGCGAGACGCTGGAAACAGCGACCAGCTGGTCGAACCTCGCGAATCTGAAGGCGAAAGTGACTGCCGCGCTCACGGATTCGCTCACCGCCCAGGGCACCCCCGCGCTGGTGATGTGTCACATCTCGCACACCTACCCGACCGGTGCGTCGCTGTACTTCACCGTCGTCGCCAAGCAGCTCGAGGATCCGATCGCGCAGTGGCGCGTCGCCAAGACCGCCGCGGGCGACGCCATCATGGCGGCCGGTGCCACCATCACCCACCATCACGCCGTCGGCGCCGACCACCGTCCGTGGATGGGCGCCGAGGTCGGTGACCTGGGCGTACAGGTGCTGCGGGCGGTGAAACACGAACTCGACCCCGCAGGCGTGCTGAATCCTGGAAAGCTGGTGCCGTGAAACAGCATTCGGTACAGCGATTATTGCTCGTCACCAACCCGCACTCCGGTGCCGGTCGCGGTGACGGTGTCGCCGAGGCGGTCCTGGCGGTAGCCCTGGCCGGTGGCGTCGAGGTCGCACAGGTGCGGGCGCCGAGCGCGGCGGAATCGGTGGAGCAGGTTGCCGCCGCGATCGCCGACCCGGCCAGGCGGCCCGACGCGGTCGTCTGCGTGGGCGGTGACGGTCTGATGAACGTGCTGCTCGCCGCCGTCGCCCACACCGGCGTGCCGCTCGGGCTGGTTCCCGCCGGCACGGGCAACGACCTCGCCCGCGAACTCGGCATCCCCACCGGTGACCCGCGCGCCGCTGCCGAGATCGTGCTGCGCGGCCGCGCGAAGACCATCGATCTGGGCCGTATCGAATCCGTCGGCGCCACGCCCACCTGGTTCGCCACCATCGTCGGCGCCGGTTTCGACGCCCGAGTCACGTTGCGCGCCAACGCGATGAGCCGCCCGCGCGGACCGCTGCGCTACACCTTCGCCGCCGCCGCCGAACTCATGCGCGGCTACACGCTGCCGTTCCAGATCGAGATGTCGGGTCTGGCGCCCGGCGCGCTCGACAACCCCGACGACGCGCACGCGGTGATCTACACCGACGCCGTGATGACGCCCATCGGCAACACCCGCACCTACGGCGGCGGCATGCTGGTGTGCCCCGACGCCCTGCCCGACGACGGCTACCTCGACATCACAGTGGTCGGTGCGGTCTCGCGACTGGAGATGGCGCGCCTGCTGCCCGCCCTGTCGGCGGGCAAGCGCATCGATCACCCCTCGACCAAGCGGTACCGCGCCCGCCGCATCACCGTCACGGCGTCGGGTGGGTATGCCACCGCCGACGGTGAACCGGCGGGCACCCTTCCCGTCACCGTGCAGGCGATGCCGGGTGCACTGACGGTGCTGGTGCCCTGACCCGGACGATTGGCGAGTCGGCACCCGGTGACCGGTGTCGCCATCAGGCACGACGGGTCCCGGTGCGGTGCCGTCGACGATGCCTGTGGTCGGCACCGTCGACCGGGCGAGCACGATCAGGCGGGCGGCGCGAAGGTGATCCGGGAGATCTCGGTGAGGGTGGGACGGTCGACTACGACGACCGACGACGCGGGTAGCGGCCGGGCGTCGAGGTCGCGCATCAGGCGCTCCCAGCGGCGGCAGTGCGCGCCGAAGGCGACGATGTTCACCCGCCTGCCGCGGGTGACCTGACCGCGCCTGGCCTGGGTGGCGGGGACATCGATCAGCACCATGTGCACCTCGCGCTCACCCGAGCGCGCCCACCGCGCGATCAGGCGACGGCTCCAGGCGAATGTCGCGCAGTCGTGGATGGCGACCGGTCCGTCGGCGACCAGCAGCGCCGCGCGGATCGCCCGGTAGTGCGCCAGGTGCACCAGCGGACGCCACAGGGGGTAGGGCACCCGGCCGAGCCGGTGCCGCAATCGGTTGCGGGCGTGGTTGGAATCGAGCACCAGTGCGCCCGCTGCCGTCCGCACCGGCAGCTCCGCGTTCGGGTCGGCGCCGAAAAGGCGGTGCAGCGCAGTGGATTTCCCCGCGCCGGGCACCCCGGCGAAAATCAGCACCGCCGTGGCGGGGTAGCGCAATTCGTCGACATGGTCCGCGCGTAAGTCCAGCAGTGCGACGGGAATGACGGTCCGGGACGGCACGGATCGATCGGCGGGAGGGGAGCTGGCATCGAGCGGAGGCGTCACCCTCTCCAGAATCCGGGAAAACAGACAATTCGGCAATCGGTGAACACCCTGAGTTCGCGTCGACCGGCCTGTCGGACAACAGTTTCCGCGTGTCGATGGAGACACTCACAAACCTCGCCGACCACCGCTTGGAAGAATCTGAGAATTGGCTATGTATTCGAGGGGCGGCCGAAAATCGCCGGTAGAGTCGACCACGAGAGGCGAAGTCTTCGGTGTCCCTCATCCACCGAAGACCTCGCCTCTGTTTTGTTGGAGCGCTGGCGCGCTCGAGGTTCGCGACGGACCCGCCTCGAGGCCGGGTCGTACGTGGCTGGGACTGCGGGGTGAGGCGGGGGAAACCCGGTTGTCCGTTCCCCTTAGGATTGGGGCGTGACCAGCGCAGCCCCAGACAACTCGCGTAATCGTGCCGATGCCCTGCCCAAGAGCTGGAATCCCAGCGAGGTAGAGGCCGACCTGTACGAGGGCTGGGTAAACGCCGGGTACTTCACCGCCGACGCCACCTCGGCCAAGCCCGCGTACTCCATCGTGCTGCCGCCGCCGAACGTCACCGGCACCCTGCACATGGGGCACGCGCTCGACCACACCCTCATGGACCTGCTCACCCGCCGCAAGCGGATGCAGGGGTACGAGGTGCTGTGGCTGCCGGGCATGGACCACGCGGGCATCGCGACCCAGACCGTGGTGGAGAAGCAGCTCGCCGTCGACGGCAAGAACAAAGAGGACTTCGGTCGCGAGCTGTTCATCGACAAGGTGTGGGACTGGAAGCGCGAGTCCGGCGGCCAGATCCAGGGGCAGATGCGCCGCCTCGGTGACGGTGTCGACTGGAGCCGCGACCGGTTCACCATGGACGACGGGCTCTCGCGCGCCGTGCAGACCATCTTCAAGCGGCTCTACGACGCGGGCCTGATCTACCGCGCCGAGCGGCTGGTGAACTGGTCGCCCGTGCTGCAGACCGGCATCTCCGACCTCGAGGTCGACCACAAGGAGGTCGACGGCGAGCTCGTGAGCATGCGCTTCGGCTCCCTGAACGACGACGAACCGCACGTCATCGTGGCAACCACCCGGGTGGAGACGATGCTCGGCGACACCGCCGTGGCCGTCCACCCGGACGACGAGCGGTACAAGGCGCTGATCGGCACCACGCTGTACCACCCGATCACCGGCCGCCAGATCCCGATCGTCGCCGACGACTACGTCGACCCGGAGTTCGGTTCCGGCGCGGTGAAGATCACCCCCGCCCACGACCCCAACGACTTCGAACTCGGCCTGCGCCACGGCCTGCCGATGCCGACGATCATGGACAAGGCGGGCCGGATCGCCGACACCGGAACGGAATTCGACGGCATGGACCGTTTCGAGGCGCGCGTGAAGATCCGCGAACGCCTCGAGGCCGAGGGCCGCATCGTCGGGCGCAAGTACCCCTACAAACATCAGGTCGGTCACTCGGAGCGCTCCGGCGAGCCGATCGAGCCGCGTCTGTCGATGCAGTGGTGGGTCAAGGTCGACACCCTGGCCAAGGCCGCGGGCGACGCGGTGCGCGACGGTGACGTGAAGATCCATCCGGCCAGTCAGGAACCCCGCTGGTTCGACTGGGTCGACAACATGCACGACTGGTGCATCTCGCGTCAGCTGTGGTGGGGCCACCGCATCCCGATCTGGTACGGGCCCGAGGGCGAGATCGTCTGCCTCGGCCCGGACGAGCAGGCCCCCGAGGGCTGGGTGCAGGACCCCGACGTGCTCGACACCTGGTTCTCCTCGGGTCTGTGGCCGTTCTCCACGATGGGCTGGCCCGACGCGACCCCCGAGCTGGCGAAGTTCTATCCGACCAGCGTGCTCGTCACCGGTTACGACATCCTGTTCTTCTGGGTGGCCCGGATGATGATGTTCGGCATGTACGTCAGCGACGATCCGGTGCTCACCGCGGGCAAGGGCGGGCAGAAGCAGGTCCCGTTCGAAGACGTGTTCCTGCACGGCCTCATCCGCGACCAGCACGGCAAGAAGATGTCGAAGTCGCGCGGCAACGGCATCGACCCGCTGGACTGGATCAACTCCTACGGCGCCGACGCGCTGCGCTTCACCCTGGCCCGCGGCGCCCAGCCCGGCGGCGACCTCTCGGTCGGTGAGTCGCACGCGCTCGCCTCGCGCAGCTTCGTCACCAAGCTGTTCAACGCCACCAAGTTCGCGCTGATGAACGGTGCCCGCACCGGCGACCTGCCCGCGCGCGAGACGCTCACCGACGCCGATCGCTGGATCCTCGACCGGCTCGACCAGGTCCGCGCCGATGTCGACTCCGCGTTCGATTCCTACGAATTCGGCAAAGCCTGTGAGGCGCTGTACCACTTCGCCTGGGACGAGCTGTGCGACTGGTACCTGGAACTGTCGAAGGTGCAGTTCGCCGAGTCCGATGCGCGCGCCGAGAGCACCTCGGTGGTCCTCGGCAACGTGCTCGACGCGGTGCTTCGCCTGCTGCACCCGGTGATCCCGTTCGTCACCGAAACCCTCTGGAAGGCGCTCACCGGCGGTGAGTCGGTGGTGGTCGCGCCGTGGCCGCAGGCCAGTGGCGTCGCCGCCGACGAGCGGGCCGCCCAACGGGTCGCCGACGCGCAGCGGCTCATCACCGAGATCCGGCGCTTCCGTGGCGATCAGGGCCTGGCCGACAAGCAGAAGGTGAAGGCCACGCTGGTCGGCATCGAGGAAGCCGGACTCGCCGGTTTCGCGGCCTCGGTGGCGAACCTGGCCCGTCTCACCGAACCCGGTGACGACTTCGCGACCACCGCCGAGGTGGAGGTCCGCCTGTCCACGGGCACGGTGACCGTCCAGCTCGACACCTCCGGCGCCATCGACCTCGACGCCGAACGGCGCAGGCTGGAAAAGGATCTCGCGGTCGCGCAGAAGGACCTCGACCAGACCACCGCCAAACTGGCCAACGAGGCGTTCCTGGCCAAGGCGCCGCAGCAGGTGGTCGACAAGATCACCGCTCGCCGCGATGTGGCCACCGCGGAGGTCGCCCGGATCAGCGCACGCCTGGCGGAGCTGAGCGCCAAGTGAGCGACATCGGCCCCGACAACGGCGATCTCGGCCCCGAGGAGGCGGGCTTCGGCGGTGACGACTACCGCCCGGCCCAGCTCGGCACCGGCCCGTCGCCGGTCGAGCTGGCCGAAATGGCGCTGGTCGAAGCCGAACTCGACAAACGCTGGCCGGAAACCAAGATCGAGCCGTCGCTCACGCGCATCAGCACCCTGATGGATCTGCTCGGCAACCCGCAGTACAACTATCCGGCCATCCACATCGCGGGCACCAACGGCAAGACCTCGGTGACCAGGATGATCGACGCGCTGCTCACCGCCCTGCACCGGCGCACCGGCCGGATCACCAGCCCACACCTGCAGCTGGCGACCGAGCGGATCAGCATCGACAACGCACCGATCAGCCCCGCCCGGTACGTGGAGACCTACCACGAGCTCGCGCCGTATATCGACATGATCGACCAGCGCTCCGCCGAGGCGGGCGGCCCGGCGATGAGCAAGTTCGAGGTGCTCACCGGCATGGCCTACGCCGCGTTCGCCGAGGCACCCGTCGACGTGGCCGTCGTCGAGACCGGCATGGGCGGTACCTGGGACGCCACCAACGTGATCGACGGCCAGGTCGCCGTCATCACCCCGATCGGCCTGGACCACACCGAGTACCTCGGGCCCGACCTCGAGTCGATCGCCAAGGAAAAAGCGGGAATCATCAAGCGCGCCAAGGAAGCTCTGGTTCCGGTCGACACCGTCGCGGTGATCGCCGAACAGGCCCCCGAGGTGATGGACGTGCTGCTGCGCCGGGCCGTGGAGGCCGACGCGGCGGTCGCGCGCGAAGGCGCGGAATTCCGGCTGCTGGAACGGGCCGTCGCGATCGGCGGTCAGCTGCTGACCCTGCAGGGGCTGGGCGGCGTCTACGACGAGATCTTCCTGCCGCTGCACGGCGAACACCAGGCCCGCAACGCCGCCCTCGCGCTGGCTGCCGTCGAGGCGTTCTTCGGGGCGGGTGCCGAGCGTCAGCTCGACATCGAGGCCGTGCGCGCCGGATTCGCGGCCGTCACCAGTCCCGGCCGGATGGAACGGATGCGCAACGCGCCGACCATCTTCGTCGACGCCGCCCACAACCCGGCGGGCGCGCAGGCGTTGGCGAACACACTCACCGGCGAATTCGACTTCCGCAAGCTGGTCGGGGTGGTCGCCGTCCTCGGCGACAAGGACGCGGCGGGCATCCTCGACGCCCTGGAACCGGTGTTCGACGAGATCGTCGTCACCAGCAACGGGTCGCCGCGCGCCATGGACGTCGACACCCTCGCCGACCTGGCCGTCCAGCGTTTCGGCGACGAACGCGTGATCACCGCCGACACCCTGCCCGACGCCCTGGAATCGGCGATCGCCCTGGCCGAACAGGCAGGCGACGACGGCGATGTGATCTCGGGTGCGGGCGTGATCGTCACCGGATCGGTGGTCACCGCCGGGGCCGCCCGCGCGCTGTTCGGGAAGGGGCCGGCGTGAGTGGTCAGCCGGAAAACGACGCGAGCACGCCGGACGGATCGAGCATGAGTGAGGTACCCCCGCCCGCTACCGACCCCTGGAAGGGATTCCGGGGAGTGATGGCCGGGACGCTGATCCTCGAGGCGATCGTGGTGTTGCTGGCACTGCCGGTCGTCGGTTCGGTCGGCGGCGGGGTGACCTGGTTCTCGGGCACCTATCTGGTGGTCCTGGCGCTGCTGATGATCCTCGGCGCCGGATTGCAGCGCAAGCCGTGGGCCATCCCGTTCAACCTCGGGCTGCAGGTCCTGGTGCTGGCGGGAACCTTCATCCACCTGTCGATCGGGATCATCGGGCTGGTGTTCGCGGCCGTGTGGGCATTCATCCTGCTGTTGCGCGCCGACGTGCAACGACGCATGGACGCCGGGTTGTTGCCGAGCCAGCGGATGCGGCGGGCCCAGTCCTGAACGGGGTCGTTCGGCGTGGACGCCTACCCGACGCTAGGGTTAGCGCGTGACTGAGCAGACGTTGGTACTCATCAAGCCGGACGGTGTCTCCCGTGGCCTCGTCGGCGAGGTCCTGGCGCGCATCGAGCGCAAGGGCCTCACCATCAAGGCGCTGGAGCTGAAGAACGTGTCCGCCGAACTGGCGGGCGAGCACTACGCCGAACACGCCGAGCGACCGTTCTTCGGTTCGCTGATCGAATTCATCACCTCCGGCCCGGTCGTCGCGGCCGTGCTCGAGGGCCCGCGCGCGATCGCGGCGTTCCGCCAGCTCGCCGGTGGCACCGACCCGGTCGAGAAGGCCGTCCCCGGAACCATCCGCGGCGACTTCGGTCTCGAGACCCAGTACAACCTCGTTCACGGCTCCGACTCGCCCGAGTCCGCCAAGCGTGAGATCGCGCTCTGGTTTCCCGAATTCCCTGCTTGACCGTGCTGTCCTCGCTCGTCGCGTCCGGTTCGGACGCGACGGGCTCGAGTGACGGTTCCGCGCGCGAGTTGCGCCGATGGCGATCACCGCGCGAACCATATGGGATACTGAAGACGGATGTGTTCGATACCGATGTCATCGAAGCCCCACCAGGGCGGTCGGTGACAGCCTGACGCGCAGGTACGCGGCAGCGGCGACGGACATGACCGGATGACACCGCAGTTGGATGCCGATCATCGCTGCCATGGACAACCCTGTTGCTGGGGTTGCCGGGCACGCTGGATGAGCGCCTCAGCGCGCGGCGTCACGCCGTACAGCCAGGCGCCGCGTGACCGGTTGGCCCGCCAGATGATCGATTCCAGGCGCGACCGGATACGCGGGGCGAGACCAGATGACCCTCGTACCATCGGGTACGAGGTGCACGGACGATGCCCCCGCGCCGGCCGCGTCACTCCCGTACCGGGGATGGACGCGCCCGGGGGCCCGAGGAGACTTCGTGGCCGAACAAGAGCCGCTGGACACAACACAACAGGATGCCGATCAATTGCCGGAGCGAATTCGAGTTCATGCACTGGCCAAACGACTGGGAGTGACCAGCAAGCGCATCCTGGCCAAGTTGGCCGAGCTGGGCGCCGAGGCGCGCAGCGTGCAATCCAATGTCGACCGGGCGGTCGCCGAGACCGTTCGCGACGCGATCGCTGCCGCCGACGCCGAAACCGGCGAACCCCCGGCACCCGCCCCGACCACCAGGGGTAGGAAGAAAGCCACCGCACCCGTCGCCGAGCAGCCGGCCGACCCGACCACCACCTTGTTCTCCGCGCCCGAGGTCGCGCGCCCCGACGAGGTGTTCGCCCCGATGGCCGACGACGCCCACACCGGGCTGTTCACGCACCGGGCGACCGAGGAACCGGCCCCCGAACCGGTGGCCTTCGAGGCGCCCTCGGTCGGCATGCCGCTGTTCCTGCCGCCCGACGCGAGCGCCGCCGAAGAGGCGCGCAAGCGCCGTCGCGCCGAACGCGCGCCCAAGAAGGTGGAAGAGCCTGTCGAGGAGCCCGAGGCGCTCGACGAGACCGAGGCCACCGACCAGTCCGGTGACACCGATACCGATTCCGACAGCGACAACGACGCCGACGGGCAGCCGCGCCGCCGTCGTCGTGGGCGTCGTGGTCGCGGTCGCGGCCGTGGCGAGCAGTCCGCCGACGGCGAGGACAACGACTCCGACGATCACGACGCCGAGGACGAGCCCGCCGCCGAGCAGCCCGCCCCGGCCGAGGCCGAGCAGTCCGACGACACCGACGAAGACGACGACAACCAGCCCGAGGGTGCGAGCCGTCGCCGTCGCCGCCGTCGCCGTCGCAAGGTCGGCGGGGAGTCCGCCGACACCGACGCCGCCGCCGAGGACGACCCGCCGAACACGGTCGTGCACGAGCGCGAGCCGCGCAACAAGAGCCGCAGCCGGGCCGGTGCCTCCGACGAGGTGCAGGGCATCTCCGGTTCCACCCGCCTGGAAGCCAAGCGTCAGCGCCGCCGCGACGGCCGCGACGCGGGCCGCCGCCGTCCGCCGATCCTCACCGAGTCGGAGTTCCTCGCCCGTCGCGAGGCCGTCGACCGGGTGATGGTCGTGCGCGAGAAGGCGTTCGATCCGGCCGAGCACGCACCGGGTCACCAGACCACCACGCAGGTCGCGGTGCTCGAGGACAACATCCTCGTCGAGCACTTCGTGACCAGCTCCGGTCAGGCATCGATGGTCGGCAACGTGTACCTGGGCAAGGTGCAGAACGTGCTGCCGAGCATGGAGGCCGCGTTCATCGACATCGGCCGCGGCCGCAACGGTGTGCTCTACGCCGGTGAGGTGAACTGGGAGGCCGCCGGGCTCGGCGGCAAGGAACGCAAGATCGAGCAGGCGCTCAAGCCGGGCGACACCGTGCTGGTCCAGGTGTCCAAGGACCCGGTCGGCCACAAGGGTGCCCGCCTGACCACCCAGATCTCCCTCGCGGGTCGCTTCCTGGTGTACGTGCCGGGTGGCACCTCCACCGGGATCAGCCGCAAGCTGCCCGACACCGAGCGCAAGCGGCTCAAGGAGATCTTGCGCGAGATCGTGCCCGCCGACGCCGGCGTCATCATCCGCACCGCCTCCGAAGGCGTGAGCGAGCCCGAGCTGGCGCGCGACGTGGAACGGCTGCAGGCCACCTGGCGCACCATCGAAGAGGCCTCCAAGAACGCGGCCAAGGACGCGCCCAAGGCTCTCTACGAAGAGCCGGACATGCTGGTGAAGGTCATTCGCGACCTGTTCAACGAGGACTTCGCCAAGCTGGTCATCGAGGGTGAGCGCGCGTGGAGCACCGTCGAGAACTACGTGCGAACCGTCGCCCCCGACCTGCTGCCGCGGGTGAACCGGCACGAGAACAACGGTGTCGACGTGTTCGACGCCTACCGCATCGACGAGCAGCTGGCCAAGGCGCTGGATCGCAAGGTGTGGCTGCCCTCGGGCGGCACCCTGGTGATCGACCGCACCGAGGCGATGACCGTCGTCGACGTCAACACCGGCAAGTTCACCGGTTCCGGCTCCTCGAACCTCGAGGAGACCGTCACCAAGAACAACCTGGAAGCGGCCGAGGAGATCGTGCGCCAGATGCGGCTGCGCGATATCGGCGGCATGATCGTCGTCGACTTCATCGACATGGTGCTCGAGTCCAACCGCGATCTGGTGCTGCGCCGCCTCACCGAGGCGCTCGGCCGCGACCGCACCCGCCACCAGGTGTCGGAAGTCACCTCGCTGGGCTTGGTCCAGATGACGCGCAAGAAGCTGGGCACCGGCCTGGTCGAGGCGTTCTCCACCACCTGTGAGCACTGCCACGGCCGTGGCATCCTCGTGCACTCCTACCCGGTCGATTCCGGGTCGGGCATCGAGGAACCGCGCGGCAAGGAGAGCGGTTCGCGGCGTCGTCGCGGCAAGGACAAGGACCGCGACGCCAAGCCCGCCCAGGCGGCCGCACCGGCCACCAACGGCACGGCACCGGCCGCCGAGCCCGACGAGGAGGACATCGCCGTCAAGCGGGCCCACCCGGTCGCGCTGGCGATGGCCGCCCACCACGGCGACGAGGACGGCGAGACAGTGCAGGCCGAGGTCGAGACCGAGCAGCCGGCTCCCGAGCCGACCCGCTCGCGCTCCCGGTCCCGGTCGCGGCGGTCCAACCGCGCCGCGCAAACCGAGACCGCGATCGACAGCCCCGCGCTGACCGGGGTCGTCCCGGCCGAGGACGAGGTGGTCGAGGAGGTCGTCGTCACGCCCGCCCCGGCCGACGAGGCGCCGACGGTCGAACCCGTCGAATCGTCTTCGCTCGCCCAGGAACCCGTCGAGGAGCCCGCCGCTCCCGTGGCCGAGGAACCCGCACCGGTGGCCGAGGAACCGGCCGCCCGGGCGCCGCGTAGGCGTCGTGTAGCCCGTTCGACGGCGGCTCCGGCCGCCGACAGCGCGGGCGCGGTGTTCGTCGTCTCGGCGAACGAGCAGCCGCCCGCGGCAGCCGTCGTGGACTTCGACGCCGAACCCGTCGTCGTCCCGCAGCGCAAGCCGCGCAGGCGTGCGGTGGCCCGTCCGGCGGGCGCGCCCGCGCCGGAATCGAACTGAGGTGACGTCCCCCGATTCGGCCCTGACCGGCCGAATTGGGGGACGGCATACCGTTCTGGTAACCTAGGTCGGTCGCTGCCCAGCGATTGGGCATCTGGCCGGACGGCCGGGTGATACCGCAGGCAGGCAGCTAACGTTCTTCCCCCGCACGTGCGGGGATGAGCCCAGGAATACGCGTCGCAGCTGCGGCGTGGACATGTGCAGGACCAACGTGAGTGGAGGAAGCCGACCGATGGCAGCGTACGCAATCGTCAAGACCGGCGGAAAGCAGTACAAGGTCGCGGTCGGTGACCTGGTGAAGGTCGAGAAGATCGAGGGCAAGCCCGGCGACGCCGTGGCCCTGACCCCGGTTCTCGTCGTCGACGGCGCCGATCTGACCACCGATGCCGACAAGCTGGCCAAGATCTCCGTGGCCGCCGAGGTCGTCGATCAGACCAAGGGTCCGAAGATCCGGATTCACAAGTTCAAGAACAAGACCGGCTACCACAAGCGCCAGGGTCACCGTCAGCCGCTGACGGTCATCAAGGTCACCGGCATCAAGTAAGAATTCCCGAGGAGACGAAGCAATGGCACATAAGAAGGGTGCATCCAGCTCCCGGAACGGTCGTGATTCGAACGCCCAGCGCCTCGGCGTGAAGCGCTTCGGCGGCCAGAAGGTCAGCGCGGGCGAGATCCTCGTCCGTCAGCGCGGAACCCACTTCCACCCCGGCGTGAACGTCGGCCGTGGTGGCGACGACACCCTGTTCGCCCTCGCGGCGGGCGCGGTCGAGTTCGGCACCAAGCGTGGCCGCAAGACCGTCAACATCGTTGTCCCGGAGCCGGTCCAGGCCTGACCGCCTGGAGCGTCAGCTCCCCACGGATACCAGAGCGGGTCAGGGTTTCCCTGACCCGCTCTGTCGTGTTCGTCCACCATTACCGCAAACGACAAGTCAGAAGGAGGAGGATCAACCCATGTCCAAATTCATCGACCGCGTCGTGCTGCATGTTCGTGCCGGTAGAGGTGGACACGGTTGTGCCTCGGTGCACCGTGAGAAGTTCAAGCCGCTCGGCGGTCCCGACGGGGGCAACGGCGGCAACGGTGGCGACGTGATCCTCGAGGTCGACGCCAACGTGCACACCCTGCTCGATTTCCACTTCCATCCCCACGCCAAGGCGGGCAACGGCAAGCCGGGCGAGGGCGGTAACCGCGACGGCAAGCAGGGCACCGACCTGGTGCTGCAGGTGCCCGACGGCACCGTGGTCGTGGACAGCGACGGCAAGGTCGTTGTCGACCTCGTCGGCGTCGGCAACCGGTTCATCATCGCCCGTGGTGGTCGCGGTGGGCTCGGTAACGCCTCGCTGGCGTCCAAGGCGCGCAAGGCGCCCGGTTTCGCGCTGCTCGGTGAGGAGGGCGAGGAACTCGATCTCGTTCTCGAGCTGAAGTCGGTCGCCGATGTGGGTCTGGTCGGGTTCCCGTCGGCCGGTAAGTCGTCGCTGGTCTCGGTGCTCTCGGCCGCGAAGCCGAAGATCGCCGACTACCCGTTCACGACGCTCGTGCCGAACCTCGGCGTGGTGCAGTCCGGCGACACCACCTTCACCGTCGCCGACGTGCCCGGCCTGATCCCCGGCGCCAGCCAGGGTCGCGGCCTCGGGCTCGACTTCCTGCGGCACCTGGAACGGTGCGCGGTGCTCGCCCACGTCGTCGACTGCGCGACCCTCGAACCCGGTCGCGACCCCGTCTCCGATGTCGACGCGCTCGAGGCGGAGCTCGCCGCGTACAAGCCCGCGCTCTCCGGTGACGAGAGCCTGGGCGACCTGGCCGACCGCCCGCGCGTGGTCATCCTGAACAAGACCGACGTCCCCGACGGCAAAGAGCTCGCCGAGATGGTGACGCCTGAATTCACCACCCGCGGTTGGCCCGTGTTCGAGATCTCGGCGGTGAGCCGTGCCGGGCTGCGCCCGCTGACCTTCGCGCTGGCCGACATGGTCCGTCAGTATCGCGAGGATCACCCCAAGGCCGCACCCAAGCGCCCGATCATTCGCCCGATCGCGACCGACGAGTCCGGTTTCAGCGTGATCGCCGATCCGCAGGAGCCGGGTGGTTTCATCGTGCGCGGCACCCGGCCGGAACGTTGGATCCGCCAGACCGACTTCAACAACGACGAGGCCGTCGGCTACCTGGCCGACCGGTTGGCTCGCCTCGGTGTCGAAGCGGAGCTGGTCAAGCAGGGTGCCGAACCCGGCTGCCCGGTGACCATCGGCGAGGTGACCTTCGAGTGGGAGCCGCAGATCTCGGCCGGTGTCGACATGCAGCCGACCGGGCGCGGCACCGACCTGCGGCTCGAGAACAACGACCGCATCGGCGCGGCCGAGCGCAAGCTCGCCTCGCAGGCGCGACGTGGTCTGCTCGACGAGAACGGTGAACGGAAGAGTTGACGGTGGTGTCGCGCCCGGCGAAATTCGCTGTCGGGCGCGACGAGTCGGTCGGCATACTGCGGTAGGGCTTCTGCGAGCCCGTCGACGACGATTCGTGCAGGGAGTTGGGCGATGCAGGTGGGTTCGGAGCTGAGTCAAGGGCGGGCCGCTATCGTGTCGGCGCGCACCGTGGTGGTGAAGATCGGTTCGTCGGCTCTCACCAGCCTCGAAGGCGGTCTCGACACCGGTCGGCTCGATCTGCTCGCCGATGCCGTCGAAGCGCGGATGCGCGCAGGGTCCGATGTGGTCGTCGTGTCCTCGGGTGCCATCGGCGCCGGGCTCGCACCGCTGGGCCTGTCGAAGCGGCCCAAGGATCTGGCGACCAAACAGGCCGCGGCCAGTGTCGGCCAGCTCGCCCTGGCGCACGCCTGGGGAACCTCGTTCGCGCGGTACGGCCGCACGGTCGGCCAGATACTGCTCTCCGCGGACGATTTCGCCCGTCGTGAGCATCATCGCAACGCGCAGCGCACCCTCGATCGGTTGCGTTCCCTCGGGGCGGTCGCGGTGGTCAACGAGAACGACACCGTCGCCACCGAGGAGATCCGTTTCGGTGACAACGACCGCCTCGCCGCCCTCGTCGCCCACCTCGTCGGCGCCGACGCCCTGATCCTGCTCTCCGATGTGGCCGGGCTCTACGACGGCGACCCGCGCAAGGGGCCCGCGAATTTCATTCCCGAGGTGCGCGGCAGTGCCGACCTCGACGGCGTCATCGCGGGCAGCGGTGGCGCGCTCGGCACCGGCGGCATGGCCTCCAAACTGTCGGCCGCCCGCCTCGCCGCCGACGCGGGCATCCCCGTCCTGCTCGCCTCGGCCGCCGAAGCCGCGACCGCCCTCTCCTCGGGTACCGTCGGCACCGCCTTCGCCGCCCGCCCCGTCCGCCTGTCGGGCCGCAAGTTCTGGGTCCGCCACGCCGCCGACACCCGCGGCGCCGTCCTGCTCGACGACGGTGCCGTCGCCGCCGTCGCCGAACGCCGCTCCCTGCTCGCCGCGGGCATCACCGGCCTGCGCGGCCGCTTCTTCGGCGGCGACGTGGTCGACCTCGTCAGCCCCACCGACGAGGTCATCGCCCGAGGCGTCGTCGAATACGACAGCACCGAACTGTCCACCATGCTCGGCCGCTCCACCACCGACCTCCCCGAAACCATGCAGCGCCCGGTCATCCACGCCGACGACCTCGTCAAGGTGTGAGCGTCCCGACCCCGATCGTCAGGCAGCCGGACCCGAGCCGCGGCGATGTGGTTCTCTCGGTCAATCGCGCTCTGTGGCACGAGGTTTCGGCCGCTGTCAGGGCGGTGTTCTGCAAGGCGGAAGACGGCGTGATCTCCATCAGGTTCGTCGTCGAGGGAGCCATCACCGACGACGATCGCGATTCGACCAGCTGTGTAGCCGCCGAAGTCATCGCGGACTTTCCGGATCACCGGGTGGACGAGAGCATCGAACGCTTGGATCCGCCGACGAGGGTCACCATGCCTCCCGGATGGCATCTCGTTTTCCATCGGCGTGAAGGTTGATCGACTCAGCATGCACACCGACGGCCTGGCGCCTGAGGAGAACGTGCCATCGATGACCGCGCTGGGATGACATCCGATCAACACGGTCGGCTGCCGGACACGACCGGGGTGAGCGATCCCGGCCGAATGCGTCGACTTCTTATCGCTGCGGCGGGATGACGCCCGGTTGGTCCAGGCCGCCCGGGGGTTGGGGTGGTGGGGTGGGTTGGGGTGGTTCGGCGCCGGGGACGGGGCCCGTGACGCCGGGTTGGCCGCCTGGGTCGGACATGTCGGGGGCGTTCTGGGGTGGTGCGGGTGCGACCGGTGGAGTGTTGGTGTCCGGGGCGGTTGGGTTGGAGTCCTGCTGAGTTGGCGGTGCCGGCGGGTCGCTCGGCGGTGAAGGGTTTGCGCTCGTTGGCGCGGGCGGTTCGCTCGGGGGTGCCGGGCTTTCCACCTGCGGCGGAGCAGGATTCGTCGGCGGCGGCGCCGGTGGCTCGGTGGGTGGTGCCGGGACTTCGGTTGTAGGGCTCGGGCTTTCGCTGGGCGGTGCCGGGAGCTCGGTGGTGGGGGAGGGGCTTTCGCTCGGCGGTGCTGGAGGCTCGCTGGACGGGGCCGGAATCTCGCTCGACGGTGCCGGGAGTTCGGTGGTGGGGGAGGGGCTTTCGCTCGGCGGGGCCGGTGGCTCGCTCGTCGGCGTAGGGCTTTCGTTGGGCGGTGCCGGGAGTTCGGTGGTCGGCGCAGGGCTTTCGCTGGGGGTAGCGGGGTTGGGGCTCGGCGGTGTGGGCTGTCCAGGCGGCGCCGGGTTTTCGGTCGGCGCAGGCGCTTCGGTGGACGGTGCTGGGGGCGCGGGGTTTTCGGTGGTTGGGGCGGAGTTGTTCGGGTTGGCGGGTGCCGGGGTTTCGGGGTTCTGGGGGGTGGTCTCGGCAGGGGGAGCGCCGTTTGTTCGGGGCGGGTTGTCCAATGGGACAGGGGAATCCGCAGCGGGGACGGGAAGGGCGGGTACGCCGGTTCCGGCCAGGGTGTAGGCGGGCTTGTAGATCATGTTCATGGCCAGGAGCGCTTCCTGGCGCAACGCTTCGGCCGCCATCTGCGCGTCGATGACATCCGCGGCTGCCAGCAGCCGGGCGATGGTGCCGATCGGGCCGGAGTCGCCGGGGGCGACCACCGCCAGTTTCACCGCTTCGGCGGCGGCCGCCACCCCACCGAGGCGGGTGCCGACTTCCGCCATCACCGCGGCCAATTCGTCGATGGCGGCGGCGAAGCTGCGGGTGCTCGCGGCGGCGGCTTCGGCGGCCGCGCCTTCCCATCCCGCCTCTTCCATCACCTGGTCGGCGTTGGCCTTGGCGACGGGAAGGGTGACGAGGGCGGCGGCGGTTTCCAGCCAGGCCATCGAGGCGCCGAGGATCTCGCCCGCGTCGATCTGCTGGGTGCGGGCATAGATCTGCTCGTGCGGCATGGACTCGAAATGTTCCATCGCACTGATGTAGGTGGGATCGGTACTCATCAGTGCACCCGCGTATCGATGGCGCGCAGCGCGGCGGCCGCGGCGGCGTCGGCTTCGTCGTAGAGGCCCGCGCTGAGCAGGAACGCCTCACGCATCCGGTAGGCCGCTTCGATGTAGCGATCGAGCAGATCGGCGGCGTCGCGCGCCTTGTGGGCGAAGCCGGCCTGCAATTGCTGTGCGGAGACGAAACCACCGAATCCGCCTGCCTCGGCGGCATTTTCGAGGTCGTGGCGTAATTCGGCGAGCCGGTCGGCCTGCTGTGCGTAGAGATCGGCACACCGGCGCGCGGCCTCGGGATCGAATTTCACCGTCCCCGCCGCGGCGGCGCTGCGGAACCGGGAGATCTCGGCTCGGCTGCTCTCGATCGTCATCGCGTCTCCCCTCCAGATCAAGCGTCGGTGTCCAGGCTAGCCGGACCTACGATTGTGCGAACTGTGCGCCGGTGCCACCCGGCGTTGCAGTTGCGCGGCGAGCTGACCGGGCGAAGCGGGAACCACGTGCACCGTTTCCCCCACCCGCAGCAGGTATCGGCCGTCGCCCGCGACGTCGATCCAGCTGTAATGCAGCGGCGGGGAAGGGGTTTCACGGTCGAGTCCGGTTTCGATGCGGATATGCCCCTCGGCGGTGTGCGGGCGGCGCAGCAAGCGCTGGATCCGGGGCACCGCGGGATGGGCCGCGATCACGGTCTCCTCATCGCGCACCGCGTCGGCCGCCGCCTCACGCGCGGGTTCACGGCCGGGCGGTGTGTCGGGCAAGCAGGCGGTGACGCGCGCCCCGATTCCGGCACTGTGTCCGATCGAAACCCGCACCTGCCCACCGTAATCGGGCCGGGTGCCGGGTTCCTGCACGACGAGAACCGCGTGATCGTAGACAGCGCAGGCCAACAATCGGATCTCGCTGCCCGGCGTGTGCCCGCCGCCGACGAGCACGATCCTGGCGTGCGGTTCGGCGACGATCCGCAGGCACGCGGTGAGATCGGGATCGGTGCCGGGCGTGAGTCGCTGGTCGAGCGTCGAACGTAATCGGCGCGCTTCGTCCTCGGTGCGCGGCGTTTCGAGCAGCCGCAGCGGAAACGGCACCCGGTCGCGACCGGTCTCCCGCCAGACGTGCGCGAACTCGTCCGCGGTGAAGGTCCATCCCATTGCCGATCCCATCCTTACCGAACCAGGACGAGCTCAGCCTAACCGCAGTGTCCTATTCCGGCGCACCGTTCATCCGCCCGAATGGAAACTCCGGCGCAATGAGTACCCGGATGAGTATTTCGGCGGACGTCTGTCACCGCTGCGACTCCTACCGTCAGGACAGATCCGTTGACTGGAGGAGCTATGACCGACGTGTTCGAGGCCGGTCGATCAGTAACCGCGCTGCGGATCCACGATCGCGCGCAAGGGTTCGCCCGCCACGAACCGGGCGACGTTGGCGCCGACATGATCGGCGAAAGCGGCGAGGCGCAGTTGCGGCGGATTGGAATCGTGCGGGGTGATGATCGCGTTCGGTAGGTCCCACAGCGGATGCCCGTCGGGCAGCGGTTCCGGGTCGGTGACATCGAGTCCGGCGCCGCCGATGATGCCGCGCCGCAGTGCGTCGACCAGCGCGTCGGTGTCGATCAGGCTGCCGCGCGCCACATTCACCACCCATGACGACGGCTTGAGCCTGGCCAGCTCGTCGGCACCGATCAGATGCCGCGTCTGCGCGGTCGCCGGGGCCGCGACGACGACGTGGTCGGTATGCGACCAGACCCGTCCGAGCTGATCGGCGGGCACCGTCTCCACGTCGGCGCCGATTCCGGGTCCGGTGACGCGGTTGCCCGACCGGTTCACCGCGATCACGTGCGCACCGAGCGGGGCGAGCATCGGGATCAGCGCGCGGCCGATACCGCCCGCGCCGACGATCGTCACCGTCTTGCCGCGCAACGACCCCACGTGCGGGAAGAACTCGCGCTGCCGCCACGAGGTCGCGCGCAACTGCTCGGGCAGATACCGCACGCCCGCCAGCAACAGCATCAGCGCGTGCTCGGCGACGCTGTGCGCGAAGGCGCCTGCCGCGGAGGTGAACGTCGGGCCGGGGTGGGCGGCGAACACGCCCGCATCGAAGAAGTCCTCGATCCCCGCGGCCGGCAACTGCACCCAGCGCACCGACGCAGGCAATTCGGCCGGGAAGTCAGCGGGCGTCCCGGTCCAGATCAGAGCGTCGGCGTCGGCGAGCGGACCGACCCGGGCACCCGCGCCGACAACCGCCTTCTCGAGCAGTCGCGGAGCGTTCGGGTCCGGACCGATCGCGACGGTGATCGCGGATTCCTGCACAAAGTCCTCCTGGTTGGTGCCGGGGCGGGCAGAGTTCCGATTCTCCCGGACCGCCGGGACCGCGTCGAGCCAGGACCTCACGATTCGTCGAGATCGACAGGTTCGTCCACGCCGTGGCGGTCGGCGAGTTCCAGCAGTGGCGTGATGTCGAAGACTGCATCGTCCATGTCGGCCTGGATGTCACCGAGTTCGGCGTAGCGGGCGGGGACGGTCCGGATCGTGAAATCACGAGGATGGATGGAGTCGATCTCGTCCCAGCGCACCGGTGTCGACACGGTGGCCTCGGGAACGCCACGCACCGAATAGGCGGCGGCGATGGTGTGGTCGCGCGCGTTCTGGTTGTAGTCGACGAACAGGGCTTTGGGGTCGCGATCGCGCCGCCACCATGCGGTCGTCACGTCGTCGGGCGCGCGTCGCTCGACTTCCTGGGCGAAGGCCAGCGCCGCCCGGCGCACCTGCTGGAAGCCGTGCTCGGGCGCGATCCGCACGTAGACGTGCAGGCCGTGACCGCCGGAGGTCTTCGGCCAGCCGACGGCGCCGAACTCGTCGAGGACCTCGTGCACCACCCCGGCGACGCGCTGCACCCGCGACCACGGGCAATCGGGCATGGGATCCAGGTCGATGCGCCATTCGTCGGGTGACTCGGTGTCGGTCGAGCGGGAATTCCAGGGATGGAACTCCACGGTGGACATCTGCACCGCCCACGCGACGTCGGCGAGCTTCTCGACACAGAGTTCGTCGGCGTGCCTGCCGTAGCGCGGGAAGTACACCCGCACGGTCGGAATCCAGTCGGGCGCACCGGCGGGCAACCGTTTCTGATGGACCTTGTCACCGGCCAGCCCTTTGGGGAAGCGGTGCAGCATGCACGGCCGGTCGCGTAGCGCGTTGACGATGCCGTCGCCGACGCTGAGGTAATAGTTCACCAGGTCGAGCTTGGTCACGCCGAGCTCGGGGAAGTACACCCGATCGGGATTGCTGACCCGTACCGTGTACTCACCCACCGGCAGTTCGACCGCCGGAGCCGCAGACTTGGCCACACGCGCAACGATAGACGAGCGGGCCCGCCCCGTGGCCGGGTAGCGGACCCGCGTGGCGCCGCGGCTACAGCTCGTACACCCCGAAGGCCCGGTGCTGGATGCACATCGGCATCACATGCACCTGCTCGGTCCATTCGAATTTGGCCGCCGCCTCGACGGTTTCGCGTTCGGCGACGCACACAGTGTTGGTGCCGGGCATCGTCAACGGGTTGAGCACGGCCAGCGGGATGCCCGCGTGGATGCCGCTGTAGAGACCGCCGCTGAAGCACAGCGGGGTGATGGCGATGCCGCGCCGTGCGCTTTCGCGGTCGGCGGCGGCCTGGGCGCCCGGCACGCCGGAGCAATCGAGCGGGTTCTCGTTCGTCGCCTGGGCAGGGGCGGTGAAAAGGGTGAAGCCGGCCGCACAGCCCGTGGCGACGGCCATCAGGGTTCGAGCAAATGTGGTCCTGGTCATAGCCGCATTGAAACACTGCTCACCGGCCGTACACACAATCGGCGACGGCGTGTCGGCCCCGATCAGCGCGCGACGGCCTCGAGTACACAGACCGGCGCCACGGTCTCCACCGTGCGCGTCAGCGTGAAACCGCTGCGGTCGAGCAGGGCGCGGAACTCGGCTTCGGTGCGTTCGTGGCCGCCCTCGGTATTGACCAGCATCTCCAGATCGACGAATTTGCCCGGGTGCGGCCGATGATGCTCGGGCAGCACCAGCTCGATCACCAGCAGGGTCGCGGCCGGGCCCATCGCGGCGCGGACGGTGCGCAGGATGCGTTCGGCGTGCTCGTCGGACCAGTCGTGGACGATGTTCTTGAGCAGATAGGCGTCGGCGCCCGCGGGCACGGCCTCGAAGAACGAGCCCGCTTCCACCGTGCAGCGTCGCCCGAGTCCGGCTGCCGCGAGATCGGAGCTCAGATCCTCGACCACGCCGGGCAGATCGAACACCACCCCGGTGGTCGAGGGATGCCGGCGGAGGATCTCGACGAGCAGACTGCCACGTCCGCCGCCGACGTCGACGACGGTGTCGAACCGGCCGAAGTCGGAGGCGGCGAGCAGCGGTTCGATCGACAGCGTGCCGATGCTGGTCATCGCGCGGTCGAACAGGTCGCCCACCGCACGATTGCGCGCGGCGTATTCGAAGAAGCTCGCGCCCTCCAGCGCTTGGCCGACCGCCTCGCCGGTGCGGACGGCATCGCCGAGATGGGTCCAGTGGTTGCGGTGGTAGGGGGAGCCGAAGAACCGGGCCACTTCACGCATGGTCACCGCCGCGTCGCCGCGCAACGCCTCACCGATGCGGGTCAGGGCGTATCTGCCGTCGCGGCGCTGGGCGAACACCTCGTAGCTCACCAGCAGCCGCAGGAGCCTGCGTAGTCCGTCCTCGTCCACCTCGAGCGCGCTCGCCAGTTGCGCCGAGGTGCGCGGGCCGTCGGCGAGCTGGTCGGCGATGCCGAGCTCGGCGGCGGTGCTGATGGCCTGGGAGAGAAATCCCGCGAACTGCAGTTCCAGCAGCGCGATATGGCCGGGGACGAGCCGCCGGTGGAGTCTGGCCAGCGCGTCGCGCACCCGGTCGAACGCGTGGACCACGGGAATCGGGGGCAGCTTCTTCGACGTCATCACGACTCCATCGTCGGCCGTTCGACCTGCGCGTACGTGCTGAGAGTACGGGATCGGACGCGCTGGGCGGGAGTGGATCAGGTCGGCGTGGCCAGCGCGAACGGCAGCACCGCGTCCGCGCCGCTCGTCCGGAGGGCGTGGGCGGCGACAGTCATGGTCCAGCCGGTGTCGGTGAGGGTGTCGACCAGCAGGATCGGTCCGTCCACCTGCGACAGGTCGGGCACCTCCCAGTAGTCGAACAACCCCGCGACGCGGTGGGCCGAGTTCGCCGCCGAGACCGGGGGGCGGTCGGGGCGCGCGTGCAGGGTGCCCAGGTCGGTGAGTCGCCCGATCTGGGCGAGTCGCTGCGCGAGACTGGTGGTGAGCTGGGGGTAGCGCGGCGATTCCAGGGCCAGGACCGAGGTGGGGCGGGCCGACCAGTCCCAGTCCCGCAGTACGGCGATGCAGGCGTCGAACACCGCGTCGGGTACCGGGGCGTCGGGTCCGTCGAGCAGGGCGCGCAGGCGTTGGCCCCAGCCCAGATCGGTGAGCCGGCCGAGCACACGCCCGGTCTCGGCGCCGCCGGTGATCTTGCCCGACAACGGGATTCCGAGTTTCGCCATGCCGGTCGGCCACTGCTTGCGCGGGGCGAGGTCGAGGCCGGGGCGGTCGAGCCGCGCCCGGGTGGCGGCGATCGCGACGTCGTCGACGCTGGTGTCGGGACGGGTGCCGGTGCAGTTGTCGCAGCGGCCGCAGTCGAGCTCGGCGGTGGCCAGGCCGTCGAGGCCGGGGTCGTCGAGCTGGCGGCGCAGGAACGTCATCCGGCAGGTCGTGGTCGACTGGTAGTCGATCATCGCCTGCTGCTCGGCGTCGCGGGCGGCGGCGAGACGTTCGTAGCGTTCGGTGTCGTAGGTCCAGTTCTGACCGGTGGACAGCCAGCCGCCGCGTACGCGGCGAACCGCGCCGTCGACGTCGAGCACTTTCAGCACCATCTCGAGCCGCGAACGGTTCAGCTCCACGAGCGGTTCGAGCGCCGCCGTCGACATCGCCCGATCCGTGTCGAGGGCTGCGAGCACCGAGCGCACGATGTGTTCACGGGGGAAGGCAACAGAGGCGAAGTAACTCCAGATGCGCGCGTCCTCCGGGCCGGGGAGCAGCACCACCTCGGCGCGGTCGGTGCCGCGCCCGGCGCGGCCGACCTGCTGGTAGTAGGCGATCGGCGAGGACGGCGCCCCGACGTGCACCACGAAACCGAGATCGGGCTTGTCGAAGCCCATCCCGAGTGCCGAGGTCGCGATCAAGGCCTTGACCTCGTTGTTCAGCAGCGCAGCCTCGAGCGCTTCGCGTTCGGCCGGGTCCGTTTGGCCGGTGTAGGCGGCGACGGTGTGCCCGTGGGTGGCGAGCACGTCGGCCAGGTCGTTCGCCGCGGCGACGGTGAGGCAGTAGATGATGCCGGAACCGGGCATCCGATCGAGGTGGGCGCCGAGCCATGCCGTGCGTTGCACCGCGTCGTCGAACCGGACCACCGACAAGTGCAGCGACTCGCGATCCAGGGTGCCCCGCAACACGAGGGTGTCGGTGCCGATCTGCCCGGCCACATCGGTGACGACCCGGTCGTTGGCGGTCGCCGTGGTGGCCAGCACCGGCACGTCGGTGCCGAGGTCGGCGATGAGGGTGCGAATACGGCGGTAATCGGGACGGAAATCGTGACCCCAATCCGACACACAGTGCGCCTCATCGATCACGACCAGCCCCGCATCGGCCGCGAGTTTCGGCAGCACCTGATCACGGAAGTCGGGATTGTTCAAGCGTTCCGGACTCACCAGCAGCACATCGACCGCACCCTCGGCGACCCGCTGATGGATCTCGTCCCACTCGGTGACATTGCCCGAGTTGATGGTGGCCGCCACCACCCCCGCCCGTTCGGCGGCGGCCACCTGGTTGCGCATGAGGGCGAGCAGCGGCGACACGATCACTGTCGGCCCCCGACCCGCCCAGCGCAGCAGTTTGGCCGCGATGAAATACACCGCGGACTTACCCCAGCCGGTGCGCTGGACGACCAGCGCCCGGCTGCGCCGCACGACGAGCGCCTCGATCGCCGTCCACTGGTCCTCGCGTAGCCGGGCCTGCGGCCCGGCGAGGTCGCGGAGCAGCTCCTCGGCGCGTTCGCGCAGGTCGGAAGCCATCAGGTCGAGCACGTCGTTACCTGCCGCTGTGGTCATGGGCCCTATGCTGCCCCACCCCACCGACAGGTTTGATCGGCGATACAGACCGCCCGTCGAGTCACCCCTTCACGCACAGGACCTGACGCAAGGTCGCGACCACGTCGACCAGATCGGTCTGGGCCGCGATCACCTCGTCGATGTCCTTGTACGCGGCCGGGATCTCGTCGACCACGCCCGCGTCCTTGCGCGACTCCACGCCCTCGGTCTGGGCGATCAGGTCCGCGACGGTGTACTGCCGCTTGGCCGCGTTGCGGCTCATCCGCCGTCCGGCACCGTGCGAGGCCGACTGGAACGACAGCGGGTTGCCCTTGCCGCGCACCACATAGGAGCGCGTGCCCATCGACCCCGGAATCAGCGCCAACTCACCGGCCCCCGCCCGCACCGCGCCCTTGCGGGTCACCAGCATCGGCACGCCGTCGATGACCTCCTCGGCCACATAGTTGTGATGGCAGCTGATCGGCTCCTCGAACCGCACCGGCCGCTCACCGAATTCGTCCCGCACCGCCCGGCACACCAGCGACAGCATCACCGCGCGATTGCGCGCCGCGTACTCCTGGGCCCAGGCGAGGTCCCGGCGATAGGCGTCCATCTCCGGTGTCCCGGAAAGAAAAACGGCCAGATCCCGATCGGGCAGCGACTGGTTGTGCGACAGCGCCCGCGCGATCGCCATATGCCGCTCCGCCAGCTCCTTGCCGATATTGCGCGAGCCGGAGTGCAGCAGGATCCACACGGCGTCGTCCTGGTCGAGGCAGATCTCGATGAAGTGATTGCCGCCGCCGAGCGATCCGATCTGCTTGTGCGCCTTGGACTCCAACGCGGAAACACCAGGGTGCAGCTCGCCGAATTCACGCCAGAACCGGTCCCATCCCTTGGTGCGCGCGGACTGCCCGTGCGACCCGGCGTGCAGCGCGGTGACGTTCACCGCCTCCTTGTGCGCACTGAACCCCACCGGCACCGCCTGTTCGATCCGCGAGCGGAGCGAACGCAGGTCGTCAGGCAGATCCGCCGCCGTCAGGTCCGTCTTCACGCTCTCCATGCCGCATCCGATGTCGACACCTACGGCGGCAGGAGCCACCGCGTCACGCATGGCGATGACCGAACCGACCGTCGCGCCTTTGCCCAGGTGCACATCCGGCATCACGCGCAGCCCGTGCACCCAGGGCAGTTCCGCGATATTGCGGAGCTGCTTCAGTGCGGCCTGCTCGATCTGGTGCTCGTCTGCCCACATGAGCGTCTGCGCTCGGGTACCGCGCAGCTCGACGGGAAACATGGTCGGTCCTTTCCTTGGTGTAATACCAACGGTAGGGGCCGTATCGTGGGCGGCGCACCCCATTTACAACGCGGCGGTCGGTGCCGACGCTCGCCACCGCAGGTCAGCGATTCTCGGCGAGCGCGGCCGCGATCTGTTCCCGTCCGGGGATGGACGCGCTGGCGCCGAGCTGAGTGGTCGCCAACGCACCGGCCGTGTTCGCCCAGTTCAGAGCGGCGGCCGCGCCCTGCGACCAGGTTGCTACGAGGGCGCCGGTGAAGGCATCACCCGCGCCCGTCGTGTCGACCACGTCGACACGACGCCCACCGGCGACCAGTTCCGTGTCGCCGCCACGGTAGACCGCACCGTCGGCGCCCAGGGTTCGCACCACGTGCGCAACCGGTCCCAAGGTCGACGAGAACTGTTCGTATTCCAGTGAATTCACGATCGCCAGGTCGACATCGGCCCACAGTCGCGCGGGCAGCGGCTGGACGGGGGAGGGATTGAGGGCGACGAGGGTGCCTGCGGATCCGGCGTGGTGTGCGGCCGCTGTGACTGTTTCGAGGGGGATCTCGAGCTGGCACAGCAGGATGTCGGCGGCCTCGATCGCCGCGAGCTCCGCTTCGGTCAGGTCGGTCATCCGGCCGTTCGCACCGGCCACGACGATGATGCTGTTCTCGCCGTCGCCATCGACCACGATCGTCGCTACCCCGCTGGGCCCGGGGAGCGTGCGCAGCAGCGTGGTGTCGATGCCCGCGCCGTCGAGGGTCGCGCGCAGGGTGGCGCCGAAGGCGTCGTCGCCGACCGCGCCGAGGAAACGCACGTCGGCACCGGAGCGGGCCGCCGCGATCGCCTGGTTGGCGCCTTTCCCGCCCGGAACCGTGGCGAAGCCGGAGCCGAGCACGGTTTCTCCGGGGGCGGGCCGATGCGCGGTAGTGGTGACCAGGTCCATATTGACGCTGCCCAACACCACGACGGTCGGTGCGGCGGAGTGGTTCATAAACCTCGAATCTAGCGGCGACGGCGTTGTGCGGTGCCCGCTTGCGACTCGGCGTCAGTGGTCGAGTTGCGGGGCGCCTGCCCGCAAGACCCTGTGGATAACTCGGTCCCGCTGCCGGTCGGAGCCACATTCCGGGTCACGGGTGGCGTCGAGCGAAACAGGCACAATGCGTACGCTGATACCCATGACGGTAGAAGTGACCCCCGAGCTCGACATCCGCGCAGCGGTGCACGACGCCGCCCGCAGGGCTCGCGTCGCGTCCCGTGCGCTCGCTCAGCTCACCACGGCGCAGAAGAACGACGCACTGCACGCCGCGGCCGATGCGCTGCTCGCCGCGGCCGACCGCGTGCTCGCGGCCAACGACGCCGATATCGAGACCGCCCGCGCGGCGGGCACCCAGGAGAACCTGCTCGACCGGCTGCGGCTCACCAAGGCCCGCATCGACGGGATCGCCTCGGGCCTGCGTCAGGTCGCCGGCCTGCCCGATCCGGTCGGTGTGGTCGTGCGCGGCAGCACCCTGCCCAACGGGCTCGAGATCCGGCAGACCAGGGTGCCGCTCGGCGTGGTCGGCATGGTGTACGAGGCGCGGCCCAATGTCACCGTCGACGCCTTCGGCCTGGCACTGAAATCGGGCAACGCGGCGCTGCTGCGCGGCTCGTCCTCGGCGGCGAACTCCAATGCCGCGCTCGTGGAGATCCTGCGCGAAGCGCTCACCGCCCAGGGCATTCCGGCCGACTCGGTGCAGCTGCTGCCCAGCAACGACCGGTCGAGCGTCACCCACCTGATCCAGGCGCGCGGCTTGGTCGACGTGGTCATCCCGCGCGGCGGGGCCGGCCTGATCAATGCCGTCGTCCGCGACGCGCAGGTGCCGACCATCGAGACCGGCACCGGCAACTGCCACGTCTACGTGCACAGCGCCGCCGACCTCGACATGGCCGAGGCGATCGTGCTCAATGCCAAGACCCGCCGTCCCAGCGTGTGCAACGCCGCCGAGACCCTTCTCATCGATGCCGCCCTCGCCGAGACCGCGCTGCCGCGGCTGAGCAAGGCACTCGAGGACGCCGGCGTCACCATTCACGGTGACCTGCCCGGTCAGGTGCCCGCCACCGATGCCGACTGGGGCGAGGAGTACCTCACCATGGATATCGCCGTGAAGGTCGTCGACGATCTCGACGCCGCGGTCGAGCACATCAACACCTGGGGCACCGGCCACACCGAGGCCATCGTCACCGCCGACTTGGCCGCCGCGCGTGAGTTCACCGCCCGCGTCGACGCCGCCGCCGTGATGGTCAACGCCTCCACCGCGTTCACCGACGGCGAGCAGTTCGGCTTCGGTGCCGAGATCGGCATCTCCACCCAGAAGCTGCACGCCCGCGGCCCGATGGCCCTGCCCGAACTCACCTCCACCAAATGGATCGTGTGGGGCGACGGCCAGACTCGGCCGGTGTGACCGTGACCCTGGTACAGGAACCGATCTTCACCTCGGTCGACGACGTCATCGCCCGCCTGGCCACCACCGGCTACCTGGCCGACAAGGCCACGGCCACCTCGGTGTTCCTCGCCGACCGGCTGGGCAAACCGCTGCTCATCGAAGGCCCGGCAGGCGTCGGCAAGACCGAACTCTCGCGCGCGGTCGCCCAGGTCGCCAACGCCGAACTGGTGCGTTTGCAGTGCTACGAGGGTGTCGACGAGGCCCGCGCCCTCTACGAGTGGAACCACGCCAAGCAGATCCTGCGGATCCAGGCATCGAGCGAAAACGATTGGGCCGAAACCAAAGCCGACGTCTTCACCGAGGAGTTCCTGCTCTCGCGTCCGCTGCTCACCGCGATCCGGCGCACCGATCCCACGGTGCTGCTGATCGACGAGACCGACAAGGCCGACCTCGAGATCGAGGGTCTGCTGCTCGAGGTCCTCAGCGATTTCGCGGTCACCGTTCCGGAGCTCGGCACGATCACCGCCACCCGTAAGCCGTTCGTGGTGCTCACCTCCAACGCCACCCGCGAACTGTCCGAGGCGCTCAAGCGTCGCTGCCTGTACCTGCACCTGGACTTCCCCGACGAAGATCTCGAGCGCCGCATCCTGGCCAGCCGGGTGCCCGAGCTGTCGGCGGTGGTGTCCGAGCAGCTGGTGCGCATCGTGCATGTGCTGCGCGGCATGCAGCTCAAGAAGCTGCCGTCGGTGGCCGAAACGATCGACTGGGGCAACACCCTGCTCGCACTGGGTTCCCAGGATCTCGACGACGCCACCGTGCGGGCCACGCTCGGCGTGGTGCTCAAGCACCGCAGCGACCACCAGCGCGCACTGTCCGAGCTGAAACTGGCCTGAGGTATGACCGCGCCCGCGCCCCACGGCATCAGTGGTCACGTCGCGGGTTTCGTCGCGGCGTTGCGCTCGCGTGGGGTGCCGGTCGGTCCGTCGGAAACCGTCGACGCCGGCCAGGTACTCACCGTGCTCGACCTGCTCGACCGGGAAGCGGTGCGGGAGGGCCTGGCCTGCGCTCTGCTGCGTCGGCCCACCCACCGCGCCACCTTCGACAGCCTCTTCGACCTGTGGTTCCCGGTCGCCGTCGGGCAGCGCAGTGCCGAGGCGCCCGAACTGCCCCGCACACCCGACGGGCGTGTCGATCTGCCCGCCCTGCGCGAACAGCTCGCCGAATTGCTCGCCACCCCCGACAGCGGCAACCAGCTCGAGCTGCTCGCCGCCCAGGTGGTGGAGCAGCTCGGGCGGTACCAGTCGGCGCGTGGGCCGTCGTTCTCCGCCTACCAGGCGCTCAAAGACCTTGCGCCGCAGACCTTGCTGGCGCGTGCGCTGGCCGGTCTCGCCCTCCCGCCCGACGCGAGCGAACGGGACGCCGAGATCGCGCAGCGCCTGCTGCGGATGCGCATCGCCAGCTTCCGCGCCACCGTGGAGGAGGAGACGAACCGCCGCGTCGCCGAGCAGATCGGGCGGGAACGGGTCGCCACCTACGGGGTCGCCCGGCAAGCGGAGGACGCCGACTTCCTGCGCGCCTCCGAACGCGAACTCGCCGATCTGCGCCGGGGAACCCATCGGCTGGCGCGGATTCTCGCCTCGCGTTTGGCGGTGCGGCGCAAGCGTTCCCGTCGCGGCGAGATCGACCTGCGCAAGACCCTGCGGGCATCGATGTCCACCGGCGGCGTGCCGATCGACCTGGTGCAGCGCAAACCGCGCCCCGGGCGCCCTGATCTGGTTCTGCTGTGCGACATCTCGGGCTCGGTGGCCGGCTTCAGCGGCTTCACCCTGCTGCTGGTGAGCGCCCTGCGCGAACAGTTCTCCCGGGTGCGGATCTTCGCGTTCGTCGACCGCACCGACGAGGTCACCGACTACTTCGGCCCGCAGACCGGTCTCGACGACGTGCTCACCAGAATCTTCACCCAGTCCACCGTCATCGACTCCGACGGCCACTCCGACTACGGCCAGGCCTTCACCAGCTTCGCCGACAACTTCGGTGACGCCGTCACCAGCCGCACGTCACTGCTTGTCCTCGGCGACGGCCGAACCAACTACCGCAACCCGCAGGTGCACACGCTGCGCGGGCTGGTCGAGACCGCCAAACACGCGCACTGGCTCAACCCGGAACCGCACAATCTTTGGGGCACAGGCGATTCGGCCGCACCCGACTACGGTGCGGTGATCGAGATGCACGAATGCCGGTCGGCCCGCCAGCTCACCGACGTCGTGTCGAAACTGCTGCCCGTCTGAGGAGCCGCGAGATGGATGTATTGGCGTACTGCCTGGCCGAACCCGGTGCGTGGGAAGACGAACCGTGGGAGGGCGACACCGTGGCCAAGGTGGGCGACAAGGTGTTCGCATTTCTCGGCGCGGGCACATCGATCGGTCTCAAATGCGGACGAGACCGCGCCGAGGCCGACGAACTGGTCACCATCTACCCCGACGATGTCACCACCTCGGCCTACATCGGCCGCTACGGCTGGAACAGCATTCGTGTCGGCGGCGCCGTTCCCGACGACGAACTACGCGAACTCATCGACGCGTCCTACGACGCGATCGTCGCCAAACTCCCGAAGTCCAAACGGCCGCAGCGCTGAAACGTTGAGCGGACGTTAAGCCACTTGTAGGGGCGAACCACCAAGATCACCGCCATGCTGGCTGGGGCGTCGCGCGGCGACGGGCGAACTGAACATCGGGGATCGGACCGCGAGATCGAATTCGTCGCCCGCGTCTGTGTCGTGCGGATGTGGTCCGCCCGGTGAGCGATCGGTTCGCCGCCGAGAACGATGACGCTCGAGCCGAATCCGCCGCGCCAGCCGAACCCGCCGCCCATGCCGCGCTCGTCGGGCCTGTCGTCCACGCCGCGCGGATCGGAGGGGCGATCGACGAGGGCGCCGGCCACGATGCCGAGCTCCGGGTCGGTGCTCCCGCCGGTCAGGTGAATGCCTCCGGTTCGGCTGCCGCCGAGGCGGCCCGCCTTCTCGAGCCCGGTTCGCTGGCCCGCGCCGCGCGAAAGCTCGCGACGATCGCGGCGGCGCGCCTCATCGACGCACCCGACGCGGCGGAGGCGCAGTTGCGGCGTGCCCTGGTCGTCGGCGCGGCGGAGCTCGGGGCACGGGAGCGGGCGGAGCTACGGACACGGCTGGTCACCGCTGTCGCCGCCCAACCCGGTCGCGCTCGCGATGTCGCCCGCGCGGCTGCCGCGGCCGCCGCCGACTGGGCGCCGATCTCACCGGCCGACTCGACACATCTGTGGATCGTCGCGGGCCGCTCGTGGCATCGGGCGCGATCGCATACCGAGGCGGTGCGGGCGTTCGACCAGGCGCTGCTCGGCGGGGCAGCAGTCGGCTACCCACCCGGCGAGCTCGCGCGAGTCCGTGCGGTCTTCGCCGAATCGCTCAACCACCTCGGCCGATACCGTGAGGCAGCCTGGCAGTTCACCGAGGCCGCCCGGCTGATCGCCGCCTCGCCCACCGAGCGGCACCGGCACGCCGATCTGCTGTGGTCGGCGGCGGTGGCAAGGGAATGTTGCGGGCAGGAATCGGAGGCGCTCGGCGGCTACCTGCGTGCGGCCGGTCTCTGGGGTGAACAGGACAAGATCGTGCCCCGCGCGCGCTGCCTGCGCGCGGCGGCCTGGCTGCAACTACGCGGCCCCGGCGGGACGCTGCGCGGCCCGTGGTGGGTGACCCTGGACGTGCTGCTCACCGAACTGAACCGCCTCGTCGCCGCCGACCCGGCCGCCCACCACGTCGAGGAGTTGCGTCGCACCCGCAGTCAGTTCGCCCAGATGTGCGCCCAGGCGTCGGGCACGGCCGAGCACCGACCGGCCGAAGCGGGCCCGCGACCACGGCGAGCCGATCGGCCCCGGTTCCCGGAGCCCTCCGATCCGTACGAATGGTGGCGGTCCTATTAAGCTCGGACCTCATGCACGAGACAGCCCGGCCGCGCCGCAAGCTCGGCGTGATGGGTGGCACGTTCGATCCCGTTCACCACGGTCACCTCGTCGCCGCCAGCGAGGTCGCGCACCTGTTCGACCTGGACGAGGTGATCTTCGTCCCGACCGGTCAGCCCTGGCAGAAGGCGGGCAAACAGGTCAGTCCCGCCGAGGACCGCTACCTGATGACCGTGATCGCCACCGCGTCCAACCCGAGGTTCTCGGTGAGCCGGGCCGACATCGAACGCAACAAGGTCACCTACACCGTCGACACCCTGCGCGAGATGCAGAGCGCCCATCCCGACGCCGAGCTGTACTTCATCACCGGTGCGGACGCGCTGGCCAACATCCTGACATGGCAGGATTGGGCCGAACTGTTCGAACTGGCGAAGTTCGTCGGGGTGAGCCGTCCGGGGTACGAGCTGAACACCGACCATCTCGAGGAACATCTGCGGGACCTTCCCGCCGATGCCGTGACGATGATCGAGATCCCCGCGCTGGCCATCTCGTCGAGCGAATGCCGGCGCCGCGCCGCGCAGGGTCGGCCGGTCTGGTACCTCGTCCCCGATGGCGTGGTGCAGTACATATCGAAGCGGCACCTCTATGTGCCCGCAGGAACGGAAGGTAAGGCATGAGCGCCACCGCCGAAGCGGTCGAGATGGCCAGAGTCGCCGCACTCGCGGCCGACGACAAGCTCGCCACCGATGTCGTTGTCCTCGACGTCTCCGAACAGCTGGTGATCACCGACTGTTTCGTGATCGCGTCGGCGCCCAACGAGCGTCAGGTCAACGCGATCGTCGACAACGTCGAGGAGAAGCTGCGCGAGGCCGGGCACAAGCCGGTTCGTCGCGAAGGCACCCGCGAGGGACGCTGGGCGCTGCTCGACTACGTCGACGTGGTCGTGCACATCCAGCACAACGACGAGCGCAACTTCTACGCCCTCGAACGCCTGTGGCGTGACTGCCCGACGGTCCCCGTGGACGGTATCGCCGCACCCAAGGCCCCGGCCGCCGACGACGACGCGCAGGCAGAGGCAGACAGCGAGTGAGCAAGTACGCCCATGTTCGCACGCTGATCCTGCTGCGGCACGGGCAGACCGAATGGAACGCCGCCGACCGGATGCAGGGCCAGATCGACACCGATCTCACCGAGCTCGGTCGTCAGCAGGCCAAAGAGGCTGCCCGAGAACTGGTTTCACGCAACGCCATCGCCATCCACGCCTCCGATCTGCGTCGTGCCAAGGAAACCGCCCAGGCCCTCGGTGACCTCAGTGATCTGCCGGTGATCACCGATACCCGCCTGCGCGAGACCAACCTGGGCGACTGGGAAGGCCTGACCCACCTCGAGGTGGACGCCGACTACCCCGGGGCCCGGGTGCAGTGGCGGCTCGACGCCACCTACCGTCCGCCCGGTGGTGAGAGCAAACTCGAGGTCGGCGCCCGGTCGCTGCCCGTGGTGCGCGAACTGTACAACGAGCGGCAGGATTGGCCCGGTCGGACTATCATCCTGGTTGCGCACGGCGGGCTGATCGCTGCCCTGACGGCCGCGTTGCTGGATCTGCCACCGGAGAACTGGCCTGCCCTCGGTGGGCTGGCCAATACAAGCTGGGTGCAGCTGTCCAGTCACGGCCCGGATGTCGACCGACCCGGCTGGCGCCTCGATGTTTGGAACGCAGCGGCGAAGGTAGCTCCCGATGTCCTCTGAAGAGCCCGTCCGATCGGTACCGGACGAATTGTTCCAGCAGGTGACGGCCAAGCCCGGACGGCAATTGCCGGACGCGCTGTTCGGCCCGCCACCGGCGCGGCCCGCACGCCCCGAGCGTGAGGAGCCGATCCGTTCGGTACCCGACGAACTCTTCAAGCAGGTCACCGCGCGCAGTACGCGATCGCTGCCCGACGCGCTGTTCGGGCCACCGCCTTCCCCGGTCGGCGAACCCGAGGCCGGTTCGTCGCCTGAGGGCGAGACCGGTTCGAGTGCACAGGATTCCGGTGCGGAGTCGTCGGACGACGAGGGTTCCGTAGCGGCGAATGTTGTCGACGATGCCGGGAAGGTCGGCGCCGGTTCGTCGGTGAGCGCCGACGTACTGACCGACGGCTCGGATTCCTTTGCAGCTCAGGCTGATACCGGCACCGCGCAGACAGAAACGGCTCAGCCGCAGGCGGAGGCTTCGGATGTCGCTCTGATCGAAACTGCTCCTGCGCAGGACGACGCTTCCGGTATCGCTCACGCGGAATCGGTTTCGGTGCACGCTGATGCAGCCGCTGGCGCGCGGCTCGGAGCTGAGACGGTGGAATCCGGGTCCACTGGCGAAGGGGAGCCCACTGCGCGATCTTTGATCGCGCCTTCCCCGGTCCAGCCGGCCGATGGGGTGAGCGTGGCGCCGAGTGTTCTCGCGGAACCTGCTGCCCCGCAGGATCAGTCGATCAGCGCTGTCGATGTCGAGGCGCCCGTGGTTCGGCAGGAGGCCTCGACCGAGGTGGTGGAGCAGGCGTCGCCTCGGCCGGTGCTGTTGGTGATCGCCGATTCGCTCGCCTACTTCGGGCCCAAGGGCGGATTGCCTGCCGATGATCCGAGGATCTGGCCGAATCTCGTGGCGGCCGAACTGGATTGGGATGTCGAGCTGGTCGCCCGGATCGGGTGGACCTGCCGTGACGCCTACTGGGCACTGATCGGTGATCCCCGGGTGTGGGCCGCGGTGCCGCGAGCGGGGGCTGTCGTTTTCGCCGTCGGCGGCATGGACACCCTGCCGTCGCCGCTGCCCACCGCCTTGCGGGAGACGATCCGCTACATCCGTCCGCCCCGGCTGCGTCGCGGGGTGCGGGCCACCTACAACTGGCTGCAGCCGAAGCTGTCGAAACTCGGTCGCCCCGTTGCTCTTCCACCGAGGGTGAGCGTGGACTATCTGGAGCAGTCGCGTGAGGCGCTGACCCAGTTGCGTCCGGAGCTGCCGGTGGTCGCGGTGTTGCCGTCGGTGCATCGCTGCGATGCCTACGGTCGCGTGCACCGTGGTCGGCCGCGCGCGGTGAAGGCATTGCGGGCGTGGTCGGCGCGTACCTCGGTGCCGCTGGTCGACCTCGGCGAAGCCGTGCGCGACGACATCGAATCGGGATCGGCCAACCCCGACGGTATCCACTGGGGCTGGGCCGGGCATCAGGCGGTCGCCACCGCCATGACCAAGGCGCTGCAGGAGGTCCGGTAGTCCGTGGCCGTTGTGGTGGTCACCGATTCGGCGGCCGGGTTGTCCGCCGACCTCGTCGCCGAGCTCGGTATCGAAGTGGTGCCCCTGCACGTGCTGGTCGGTGACCGGCAGCTGCGCGAGGGCGTCGAGCCGGTCGAGATCGACTACAGCGCCGACTCGGTCACCACGTCGGCGGCCTCGCCGGGTGAGTTGCGCGAGGCCTACGAACGCGCCATGGAGCACAGCGGCGGCGACGGAGTGGTCGCCGTGCACCTGTCGCGGATGTTGTCGGCCACCTGGGAGGCAGGGCGACAGGCGGTGAGCGAGATGGGCGCCGACGGCCGTGTGCGCCTGGTGGATTCGCTCGGCGCGGGCTTGGCCACGGGATTGCCCGTCCTCGGCGCCGCCCGCCGCGCCCGGTCCGGTGACACCCTCGACGCGGTCTACGAGTGTGCGGTCGCCGCCGCCAACCGTGCCCGCACCTTCATTCTGGTGAACCGCACCGAACAGTTGCGTAAGGGCGGCAGGCTCAGCAGCGCGGCTGCCTTCTTCGGTAGCGAACTCGTCACCAAACCGCTGCTGCAGTTGGTCGAGGGCAAACTGGAGCTGCGGGAAAAAGTGCGTACACGGTCGCGCGCCGTGACCAAGCTCGTCGCCGCCGCGACGTCCGCCGCGGGCACCGAGGGCGTAGCCCTCGGTATCCAGCACCTGGGTGCCGCGGAGGCCGCCGAGTCCCTGGCTACCCAACTGCGCGAACAGAATCCCACCCTCACCGAACTCCACATCGCGGAATTCGGCCCCACGCTCGGTGTTCACCTCGGTGTTGGCGCCCTCGGCGTCGCGGTGCTGCCCGGCGGATGCGCCTAGGCCGAGAATCTCGCTGATGACAACCGGCGCGCCCGGATCGGTCCTCTGCTTACGGTGGAGAACATGACCGCCTCCACCACGCGACCGACCCCACCCGCCGTCGAAGTGCTGACCGTCGACTGGGAGCATCCGGACGCGGACGTGCTGCGCGCGGAGATGTCGGCCGAGGTCGGCCCGCGCTACGCGTATATCGAATTCGTCGGGCCGCCGCCGACAGTCGTCGACCCGCGCACCGTCCACAAGACCTTCGTGGCCTACGCGGGCCGGACACCCGCGGGTCATGCCGCGGTGCGCTGGAACGCGGGGGATCTGGAGCTCAAGCGGATGTTCGTCCGGCCGGCCTTTCGTGGCACGGGCACAGCGACGGCTCTGCTCGCGGCCGCCGAAGCGGCGGCGCGGGAGGCGGGGCGACCGCGGCTCATCCTGCAGACCGGGCATCTGCAACCCGATGCGGTGCGGTTCTACGAACGCAGCGGATATCACCGGATCCCGCTGTTCGCGCCGTATCACGAGCTGCCGCTGTCGAACTGCTTCGCCAAGAACCTGGCCTGAAAGGGTGCGGTGGCCGGGCTCTACGATGCCAGCGTGACCGCATTCGACGAGTTCGACTTTCCCGATACCTCGAACATGCCGCCGCGCAGGCAACACATCCTCGCGGTGATCCGGGATTCGGTGCTCGCGCACGGTTATCCGCCGAGTGCGCGCGAGATCGCCGACGCGGTGGGGCTGCGATCCACCTCGACGGTCTCCAAACATCTGAAGGCACTGGAGGAGGACGGTTTTCTGCGTCGCGGCGCGGCGATGACCCGGCCCATCGACGTGCGTCTTTTCCTGCGTGGCGCACCCGGTGCGGGCTCCGATTCGGCCGTCAGCGTGCCGGTTGTCGGTGACATCGCGGCGGGCACACCGATCACCGCCGAACAGCATGCCGACGACGTCTTGACGCTGCCACGTGAGCTGGTCGGACGCGGTGAGGTCTTCGGCCTCCGGGTGCGCGGCGACTCCATGATCGACGCCGCCATCTGCGACGGCGATCTCGTCGTCGTCCGCAGCCAGCGTGAGGCAAACTCCGGCGACATCGTGGCGGCCATGATCGGCGAGGAGGCGACCGTGAAGGTGTACCGCCGCCGCAACGGCCACATCCACCTCGAACCGTGCAACCCCGCCTATTCGACGATCGACGGCGACGACGCCGTCGTCCTCGGCAAAGTGGTCTCGGTGATGCGCCGGCTCTGAGCCCGCCGCTACGCCGGACCGAACCAGTCCAGCGACCGGCCGTGCGGGTCGGCGAAGGCCGACGCGACCTCGTCCAGCGCGACCACCATGCGCGCCGCCTCGGACGCCCGTGGCGGGAGCCGACCGGACAGCCAGGGCAGCACGCCTGTGCCTTCCTGGGAAATCCAGTGGCAGGGCAGCGATCGCACTGTCGTGCGGAACCGTTCCCTGGCTTCCGGCGGGAGGTAGGTGAGGACGGCGCTGTGGAACACCACCACGGTGCTGTCGGATGGCGCGGCGCGCACGAGTTCGGTGATCCGTTCGTTCAGATCTCCCGTGACGAGGATCGGTGGGTCGGCCGCGACGATCTCGCAGGCTGCGCGCAGTCGCGTCTTCCGGTCCTCCTGGCCGGGCCAGACGAGTGCCTCCAACCATTCGCGGCTGTGCCGGTCGGTGACGTCGAGTGGGTTCAGATCGACGCCTGCGCGATAGACGACCTCCGGCAGGGCTGTCGGCACGGGGACCGGGCCGCGCACGGTGCAGGGCAACACCACCGGTGACTCGCCGTCCGGTGGGTTCAGCACTGTTGTGCCGTATCGGTAGCTGAAACGGTCCGGGTAGAGACACAAACCCGCGGAGGCGCCGACCTCGATGAGTGCGAGTGGGCCCGGTAGCCCGGCCAGCACCGGAAGCAGTGTCGCCACACGGCCGACCTCGTTGGTCTGCGTGCGGTGGGACAACGCCGTTGTCGCGATCGCCTCCCACCGTTCGATCAGCTGCGTGTGGAACTCGCTGTAGGGCACCGCGTTCACGCCGTTCACCGTCGCGGCGGCGAGCACGAGATTGGGTTGCTGCTTCTCGACGGGCAGCCGCGCCAGCAGCGCCAGGACCGCCGGGTCCTCGGCGATGTCGAGGGCACGGCGGTAGTACAGCGGGGAGTTGGTGTGGACCTCCCGCACCGCGAAGTCGCGGAAGCGTTGTGCCAGGTGCATATGTACCTGCGTACTGCGAATCGGCCATGAGCGCACGGTATCCGGCGAGCACCGCCGTTGGTCAGTGGGAAAGCGCCGCTGACCGGAAGTTGTCCACAGGGCGCGAGTTATCCACAGCCCCGTTGAAAGACCAGGTGGGCGGCGGGTTTCGAGGAGAGCCGAGGGCTAGCGTCGCCGCCATGCCACGACACGAAGAGCACGAGCGAGTTCGGCAGCGGTTGGGCGGGCTCGCGGTGCAGGACAAACCACGACCACATACGACGGCTCGGTGGGAGGCGGACGACGAGCCCCTCGGCTACCGGCGGGGCGGTGCCGCCGATCCGCCGCGTACCGGTCACTGGGACGACGACGAGCTGACTCCCGCGGACGGGGCGCCGGGCGAGGTGGGGACGCCCGGCTGGCTGGACGAGGAAGGTCGGCGCGGCCGGAACCGCTTGGTGCCGGAACGTTTTCGTCAGGCTCGGATAGATCCGGGACGGCGCGGTGCGCTGGCGCTCGGCATCATCGGCCTGGTCGCGGTGGTGCTTACCGGGGTGATGGTGATGCGCGATCGCCCGGTATCACAGGCGGTGCCACCGGTACCGGCACTGCGCGCCGAGCACCTCACTCCGCGCGCTGAACAGACCGCTGTGGTAGCGGCGGCGAGCGGTGCCGCGACCGATGATCCGGGAGCCGGAACCGGAGGTGGGAGTGGGGAACTCGTCGTCAGCGTGGTGGGTTTGGTGCAGCGTGCCGGACTGCATCGTCTGCCCGGCGGGGCACGCGTCGCCGACGCGATCGAGATGGCGGGCGGTGTCCGCGAGGGTGCCGACCTCGCGGGACTGAACCTCGCCCAGCGGCTCGCCGATGGTGATCAGGTGGTTGTCGGTACCGCCGGGCCCCAGGCGGGCCAACCCGTGCAGGGCAGCGCGATGATCAGTGCCGCCGGTGGGCCACCGGGTTCGAGCTCCGCGGGGGAGATCGCGGGTCCCGGTCCCGGTGCGGCCGGCAATTCGCGAGTCGACCTCAATTCGGCGACCGAGGCCGAACTCGATGCGCTGCCCGGCGTCGGACCGGTCACCGCGAAGGCGATCATCACGTGGCGGACGACCAATGGGCCGTTCACCGATGTGGCGCAACTCGGTGAGGTGAACGGTATCGGTCCGGCCCGACTGGCTCGCCTGCGCGATCTGGTCACGACATGACCCGTGTGCGAGACGCGATCGGCACCGGCCTGCGTGATCAGGCTGTGCAGGCCGCCGGTGCGGCGGGTCGATGAGGATCGGGGCGGACAGGGCGAGAGCGGACATGTCGAGTCGAGCTGTCGACCGGCCGTTGGCAGCCAGTTCCGCGTCGGTCGGCAGGTCGTCGTCCAGATCGCCGGGGTCGAGTCGTCGTCCCTCGGTGACGCCGGACAACACGGCGGCCGACGAGGACCAGGAGGAGCCCCCGGTCCTCGATATGCGGCTGGTGCCCGCCGCACTCGGATGCTGGGCGGCCACGCTCATCGCCCTGACCCTCGGCTGGCGAGCGGGGGTGGTGCTGGCCGTTCTGGCGGTGCTGGGAGCGATCGGCGCGTGGGTCGGCTTGTTGTGGGCTATGGCGCATCGCCGGGAACGGTGGCGGGTCGTCGCTGTGGTGGGGACAGCGACGATGCTGCTCGGCGCCGGATTCGGGGCGGCGGCCGCGTGGCGGGAACATCATGTGCAGGCGCATCCGTTGCGCGAATCGGTCGGGCGAACCGTGACGGTGGTAGCGGAGATCTCGGACGACGCCAAACAGATTCGGGCAGGCTCGTTCGGCGGTGAACGGCGATGGATCCTCCGGGCAGGACTGCGCGAATTCGGCAGCGGTGCGCACCGCATACACGCCGGTGGCACGCTGGTGGTTCTCGCTGCCGGGGAGGAGTGGGCGGAACTCGCGCCGGGACAGGTGGTTCGGTTCCGGGGAACGGTGAGCGAACCGTTGCGGGCCGACCTCACCGTCGCCACGTTGCGGGCGAGCACCGAACCGGAACGCATCGGTGTTCCGCCTTGGTGGCAACGACTCGCGACGGGCGTACGCGCCGACCTATCCGACGCGGCGGCGCGCGCCCTCCCGCCCGACGCGGCGGGTCTGCTACCCGCCCTGGTGGTCGGCGACACCGCCGCCCTGTCGACTGAGGTCAGAGATGCCTTCGAAATAGCCGGCTTGCAGCACTTGTGCGTAGTCAGCGGAGCCAATTTCACGATCTTGTTGACCGCTCTGCTCGGCTTGAGCCGTATCCTCACCGCCGGACCAAGAACCAGGGCAGCGACCGCCGCGGGGGCAGTGGTGGTGTTCGTGATTCTCGCCCGGCCGGATCCCAGTGTGTTGCGTGCGGCCGCGATGGGTTCGGTGACGGTCTTGGCCCTGCTGACCGGCCGACGCAAACAGGCACTACCCGCCCTGTGCGGTGCGGTGATCGGATTGCTCGCCGTCGCACCGGAATTGGCGGTGAGTGCGGGATTCGCGCTGTCGGTGCTCGCCACGGCCGGGCTGATCCTGATCGCACCGAGCTGGGCGGACTGGTTGCGCGAGCGCGGGTGGTGGCGTGTACCCGCCGAGATTCTCGCGGTGTCGGCGGCGGCCTTCGTCGTGACACTGCCGCTGATGGTTGCCCTGTCCGGGCGGGTGAGTCTGGTAGCCGTCGCCGCCAATGCCCTCGTCGCACCCGTGGTCGGAGTGATCACGGTGATCGGAGCGGTCGGTGCAGTAGTCGCGTGCCTGTGGGTGGATGCGGCCGTGTGGGTGCTGTGGTGTGCGCGCCCGCCACTGTGGTGGTTGCTCGGGGTCGCCGAACACGCTGCCGCTCTTCCCGGCGCCGCCGTCACGGTGCGGTCGGGCACTGCGGCGGGCCTGGTCGCGGCTGCTCTCATGGTCGTCCTGGTGGCGGCATTGCGCTGGTCGTGGACCCGTCGGCTCCTTGCCGTCGTCTGCCTCGGTATCGCGGTCGTCCTGGTCCCAGTCCGGCTCTGGCACCCCGGGTGGCCCCCTGCGGGCTGGGTCCTCGCCATGTGTGATGTTGGCCAGGGAGACGCCCTCGCCGTCGCTGTCGCCCATGGTGCCGCCGTAGTCGTCGACGTCGGCCCCGACCCCCGCCCCGTCCGCCGCTGCCTCGACCGCCTCCGGGTCACCCGGATCCCCCTCCTCATCCTCACCCACCCGCACGCAGACCACATCGACGGCCTCGCGGGCGCCCTCCACGGCCGCACAGTAGACGCCATAGCCACCGCCCCCGGCGAAGCCCGCCAACCCACCTGCCCCACGCCAACCCTTGGATCGCAGTCGAGGCCCGCGGAGACGCTGCCGAGAGTTATTTCGAGACTGCCGACAGCCTGCGTTCGGTCTGCGTCGACTGAGACGACCACAAGGGAGAGCGTTGGCGCTCATGACCATTCACGGGACGGAGTACGCAGGGTCGTGGACCTTGCCGAGGGCGCGGGGATTCCGCTGATCGAGCTGCATCAGGGACACGTGTTGCGTTTCGGGGCGACAGAACTCGACGTTCTCGCGCCGGGGGAGCGGGCCCCCGGTTCGCTGGAACTCGATGATGCCAATGATCGGTCGCTGGTGGTGCGGGCGCGTACGGCACTCGGAACGGTTCTGCTGACAGGTGACATCGAGAGCGAGGCTCAGCGGAAAACGATGCGCGGCAACGACATCAGAGCCGACGTGCTCAAAGTTCCACACCACGGGTCGCGGACGACCACAGCGGAATTCCTACGCGCGGTCCGGCCACGCCTGGCATTGATCAGCTCCGGCGCCGACAACACCTTCGGACATCCACATCCGGATGTCATCGGGGTGCTCACCTCGCTGGGCGCGACAATCGCCCGAACCGACCTCGACGGCGATGTCATCGTGCTCGGGAGTGCGACAGAACAACGAATGGTCAAGTCCCGCCGACTACCGCCACCGACACCTCGTCCACGTCGAGCACTTCGATGCCGAGGACGGCGTGATCCCATCCGTGAGGCGCTACAGGAAGGCGCCGACACAGCGCGACCGGGCCCGTGCGCGGCGGACGAGCCGCGGTATCGCGGTCCTCGCCGATCCCGTCGGTCCCCCTACGTAGGATCGCCTCGTGAGCGAACTCCCTGCGGTGCATCTGGTTCTCGGTGACGAGGAACTGCTGGTCGAGCGCGCTGTCGCGCGGGTGATGAGCGAGGTACGGGCGGGGGCGCCCGACCCGGATTCGGTGCCGGTGGACAGGATGCGCGCCGGTGACGCCAGCACCGCCGAACTGGCTGAACTCCTCAGCCCCTCGCTGTTCGCCGAAGACCGCGTGATCGTGCTCGAATCGGCGGCCGAGGCGGGCAAGGACGCGGTGGCGGTGATCACCGACGCGGCCGCCGACCCGCCGCCCGGCGTGGTCCTGATGGTGCTGCACTCCGGTGGCGGCCGCGCCAAGGCGCTGGTCCCGGCGCTGCAGAAGCAGGGCGCCGTGGTGCACGAGTGCGCCAAACTCACCAAACCGGCGGAGCGGGTGGAATTCGTGCGCGGCGAGTTCCGGACCGCGGGCGTGAAGGTCGGCGCCGAAGCGGTGCAGGTGCTGATCGAATGCGTCGGGTTCGAGCTGCGTGAACTGGCCGCGGCCTGTTCGCAGCTGGTGTCCGACACCGGCGGCAAGATCGATGTGAACGCCGTGCGCCGGTACTACTCCGGCCGCGCTGAGGTGACCGGATTCGACGTCGCCGAACTCGCTGTGGCCGGCGACCGGTCGGCCGCGATGGAGGCGCTGCGCTGGGCGACCGACCGGGGCGTCCCACACGTGCTGCTGGCCGACGCGCTGGCCGACTCGGTCCACACCATCGCCAAGGTGGGATCGGCCGGCCGCGGCGACCCGTTCAAACTGGCTCAGCAGCTCGGTATGCCGCCGTGGAAGGTGAAGAAGGCCCAAGCGCAGGCGCGTGGCTGGAACCCGGCCTCGATCGGCACCGCCCTGCAGGTGGTGGCCGCCCTCAACGCCGACGTCAAGGGCGGCGCCGCCGATGCCACCTTCGCCGTGGAGCACGCGCTCGCGCGCATCCTCGACCTGCGGGCCACCGGCTGAGGGTCAGTCGCCGATGACGGCGAGGGCCTCCTCGTCTTCTTCGAGGTCCTCGTACCGGCCCTCCCACTCCTCGTAGAGCGGGATCTCGTCCTCACGGGTGACGACCCAGGCGACGCTGTAGCCGCCGTCCTCGTCGGGCACCATCACGTTCTCGATCTTGAGACCGAGCCCGAGGATCTCCGCCGCGCGGATCACCTCGGCCAGGTCGTCGCCTCGTACCACCGTCTGATTCGCGTACACCGTCAACATGCGCGGAATGGTAGCCGACGACAAAAGCCGCCGTGGTCATCGAGGCCACGGCGGCTGCGTCTTGCGAACCGGGTACTAGCGACCCGGGCAGATCAGATCTTGTTCAGAGCCAGCGCGAGCGCGGACTTCTTGTTGGCGGCCTGGTTGGCGTGGATGACGCCCTTGGAGGCAGCCTTGTCGAGCTTGCGGCTCGCGAACTGCAGCTGCTCGGCAGCCTTTTCCTTGTCACCGCTGGCAGCAGCTTCGCGGAAGTTGCGGATCGCGGTGCGCAGCGCGGACTTGACCGACTGGTTGCGCTTGCGCGCTTCCTCGTTGGTACGGATCCGCTTCATCTGGGACTTGATGTTGGCCACGCCTGTATCCTCTGGTTTCCTGTCGCTGGGTGGTATGTCTTGAAAGCTCGTCGGGCGCGCGCCCACGATGCAGCAGATGGTGCTGAACTACGGGTAACACCGCGCCGAAGATCGAGGTTACCAGCTCGGCACCGCCCGGCGAAATCGGGCCCCGCCCGCCCACACCGGTGCGGACGGCGAGTTCACCCGTTTCAGGTGATGCGAGAAATTTACGTGTGGCACACACGGCGTTGTCGCCGGGTCGTGGACAGTTTTCTCCCATGACCTCCACCACAGCGAACGGTCATCCGGCGGTCGCACACACCGGTTTGTTCCACGGCTACGGCCCCGTGGGGGTGGAGCTGGTCGAGGGCCGTGACCTGTTCTGCCGCGACAATGTCGTCTACCTGCGGACCACCGAGGGGAACGACAGGTCGACGTGATCTACCGCCGCATCGACGACATCTACCTCGACCCGATGCACTTCCGCCCGGACTCGGTGCTCGGCGTCGCCGGTGTGCTCAGCGCCGCCCGCGTGGGCAATGTGGTGATCTCGAGTGCCGTCGGCAACGGTGTGGGCGACGACAAACTCGTCTACACCTACGTCCCGGCGATCATCGAGTACTACCTGGGCGAGAAACCGGTCCTGCCCAATGTCGACACCTTCCGCTGCTGGCTCGACAGGAGTTGGTGCACGGCCACGTCGAGAATGCGGGCGGTGTCGTCGGCGCGTTCGACGTAGCGGCCGATCCAGTACAGGGATTCGGCATTGTGGGCGAGCATGTGGTCAATCCCCGATCAGCCGCTGGGTCTGTTGTTGCTGCTGCTGTTGCTGATGAGCCTGCGAGGTGGTGAGGTCGCGGCCCTGCTCGAACGGATCGGCGCGGATCACTCACCAGCTGCGGGCCGGCCAGCTCGCTGTCGTCGGAGCGGCCTGCCAGCACCCAGGTGTCCTTCGAGGACGCCACCGTCGACGCCGACCGCACGTCGCGGGTCCTGCTCGAGGTGCTCGGCATCGAACCGCCCGTCGGTTTGCGCCTGGACGTCTGGTCGGTCACCGATCTGGTCGCGTTCAGCCACGAGCACGGCGTGTCCATCAGCGAGTCCATCGCGAAGGCGCGCGAAAACGCCCGTGGTGCACGGGAAGTCGCCTCCAGCGAGATGTGGGAGTGCCTCAACACCACCTACAACGGGCTGGCCGCGCCGAGCAGGCCGCCCGTGGGCTCGGTCCACACAAATTCTTCGCCGACGTCAAGGACCGCGCGGCGATGTTCACCGGACTGACCGACTCGACGCTGAGCCGCGACGACGGATACCGCTTCCTGCTGCTCGGCCGTTCCATCGAACGCATCGACATGATGGTCCGCTTGCTGCTGTCCCGGGCCGGTGACCGCACCTCCTCACCCGCCTGGGTGACGGTGCTGCGCTCGGCGGGCGCCCACGACACCTACCTGCGCACCCACCGTGGCGCGCTCGACGCGGCCCGGGTGGCCGAATTCCTCCTGCACGACCGCCTTTTCCCGCGATCGGTGTTCCATGCGTTGCTGGTTGCCGAGGCCTGTCTGACCGAGCTGCCGAACTGGAGGTGAGTGGGTCGTCGGTGGTGGAAACCGAACCGTTCACCGAACCGGCGACGGAACTGACCTGGGCCGAGCTACGTGGCGAACGCACCGTCGACCGGTTCGACGAAATGCTCGGTCCCACCGCCTACGTGCCCCGCGACGAGCCCCTCGACGCCGTGGCCAAACAGCTGGCGCGCGGTGTCTCGCCCGCCGAAGCCGTGGTCCGGGCGGCCGAATGGGTGCACCGGGAAATGGACTACAGCGCGGGCACCACCTCGGTGCACACCTCAGCCCCGCAGGCCTTCGCCGAACGGCGCGGCGTGTGCCAGGACTTCGCGCACCTGACACTGGTGTTGTTGCGTGCCATGGGAATTCCCAGCCGCTATGTGTCGGAATATCTGCATCCGAACCCGGCCGCGCCGATCGGAGAGGCGGTGGCGGGGGAGTCGCACGCCTGGGTGGACGCCTGGACGGGACAGTGGTGGGGTTACGACCCGACCGACTACCTGGCGGTCAACGAGCAGCACGTGTCGGTGGGTGTCGGGCGGGACTACGCGGATGTACCGCCACTGAAAGGGGTGTTCTCCGGCGGCGGCTCGACAGACCTCGCGGTCGTTGTAGAGGTCACTCGCCTGGCGTAATGTCCGAAACGCTCGTGCGGACCCCGCTCGTCGCGGGGATCATTCTCCCGGAGAGGTGGTCGCAGATGTCGCTCACAGCACAAGAACTCACTGAACCCGAAGTCATCCCCGAGCCCAAGAAATGGGCGGCGGAAGCGCTCGGCACGTTCCTGCTCGTCATGGGCGGTGTCGGCACCGCGGTGCTCGCCGGTGATCGGGTGGGTGCGCTCGGTGTGGCGCTGGCCTTCGGTCTCACCTTGCTGTTTCTCGTGTACTCCATCGGGCCGATCTCGGGCTGCCACGTCAATCCCGCGGTCACGCTCGGCCAGCTGTTACTCGGGCGGGTCACGGTCGTCTCGGCGGTCGGCTACTGGGTCGCCCAGCTCATCGGTGGTCTCCTGGCCGGGCTGGTGCTGTTCGCGGTGGCCAAGAACCTGCCGAGCTACGACCGGCCGGTCGACGGCCTCGGTGCCAACGGCTGGGGCAAGCACAGTCCGTCGGCGGCCACCGGCCCGCTCGGTGAGGTCGTGGTGCAGAACGGGTACGGCATGGCGGCCATGATCATCATCGAGGTGATGCTCACCGCGGTGCTGGTCTTCGTCGTGCTCGCTTCGACCGACCGCCTCTCGGATGTGCCGCTGGCCGGTATGTCGATCGGCTTCACGCTCGCCGTGATCCACCTGATCTCGATCCCGGTCGACAACACCTCGGTCAATCCGGCGCGCAGCCTCGCGGTCGCCCCGTACCAGGACGGCGCGATGGGTCAGGTGTGGGCGTTCTTCGTGTTCCCGCTGATCGGTGGCGTGCTCGGGGCGTTGGTGTACGGCATGATCTTCGGTCGTTCCCGGGATGTTCTGAGCTGAGCCGGGCTTTCACGACCCCCGATCCGGTATGTCCGGATCGGGGGTCGTCGCGTCAGCTCCAGCTGTATTCGGCGACCAGCCGGTGCGCGACCAGGTCGAAGGTCTTGCGTTCGACGATCGCGCCTTCACGCCGGATGCCGTCCTCGGGCACATCGAGCACCCGGTCCAGCCGCACCCAGCTCGCCCGGCCCGCGTGGTCCCAGGGACCCGAGCCGATGCCCACCCAGTTGTGGTCGTGCGCGCGTTCGGGTTTCGACGACAGCATCAGCCCGAGCAGCGTCTTGCGGTCGCGACCGACTACCAGGACCGGGCGGTCCTTGCCGTTGGTCGGGTCCTCCTCGAACGGCACCCAGGTCCACACCACCTCACCCGGGTCGGCGCGCCCGTCCAATTGCGGGCAGTAGACGATCTGGCGGGCCCGATGCGCGGTCGGCACGGGGGTGGAGGCGGTCGGGCGCACCGGCACGACGGGGCCGGGCTTGGCGCCGCCCAACGCACCCGCCAGCTTCTCGAGCAGCCGAGGTCCCTGCTTGCGCACGATCTTCGGCCCCTGCTCCTTGGCGATCACGCCGAGCTGCTTGCCGAGAGTGTTCCAACTGCTGGCCATGCTTGGAAATATAACGACTGACCCGGCTCCGGTGCACCGGTGACAGAGCCGCGCGTGTGGCCATGGGACGATGGACCCAGTTCGCCGATACCCCTCGAGGAGTGGAGTGGCTTCCAGCTTTGCCGATACGACGTTCACCGATCCGTCGCGGATCAGGAACTTCTGCATCATCGCGCAGAGGGATTCTCGGGTCGCCCGGTAGGGCTGGGTTTGGCCTGGTAGTCGCCTATTTTTCATACTTCCCAACGCTTCCCGGCGCGACCTGGTGTTTCCCGTGGTGTTGTGTTGGGCGATGGGATGAGAATGGGATGAGATCGGCTGCAGGCTTGCCCGAGCGGCGAGCTGGCGCCGCGACATGTAGCACCTGGACTCGTCGGCGTGTCGCAACCCGACACGCCGACGAGTTTTCCAGGTCGGCAATCTTGTAGCTACCTCAGGCTCGGTCGGCCGAATCGGCGGGAACTACGAGGGTTGTCTTCGCCTGCCTGGATCGTTGAGGTCGCGATCCGCCCCTCTCGGGCTGCTGGCTGATGGGGCGGCTCGAGCACTGATGTCTACTCAAGCTGTCCGTCGGAGTACTGCAGTGCGTCCAGGCCTTCCTCTGCCTTGGACATCAGTTCCTCCCGCGCTGAACTGGCCTTGAACACGGCGCCTGGGTGTGGAACCGGCTGCCATTCGATTCCACGGGGGCACACAGGCTGAGGATGTGCTCCTCTGCCACTCGGGACATGGGGCGACACGCTACATCTGGTGGACCGAGCAAGTAGTCGAGATGGCAGTGGTGCCCCAGGCTCTGCCGCCCGCTCGGACGGTTACCGCGGCGTCGAACCATTTGGTGTGGTCGTGAACGGAAGGCTCGCGCCGGGGACGTGTCGATGCGGCCGTTGCGCCGGCATCGCTAAACCACGCGCGGCCGTTCATACAGAACCCGGTGCGAGGTGGTCTCGGGTGGCAGTCCAGCAATCGCCCCATCCTCTGAAAGGCGGGCAAGGCTCAACACTCGGGAACGGTTCTTGAGAAATTTCCGCACCCCGAATTCCCCCCGGTACCCGGAGGGGTGCCGGGCGCCGTTCATCTCAGCGAGGAAGACGGACCCGGACAGCGCGTAACCACCAGCGGCCTCAAAGACTGCCCCGTTCTCAATGAAGCTCACGGCCAAGTCGACATCGCTCACACGCTGCCGATTTGGGTCCATCATCGAGCCGAACAGCACCACGCGATCAACGACTACCAAGTTCATCGGATCGGCTGTGGCTTGCCCCACTCGCTGTAGGAAGCCCGCAAGTGCCTTTTCCGCCGTGGCGCGGTGCACGGGTGTCGTCGCGCTAGCATTCGCCAAAGCATAGGCTTTGCTCGTTGGGTGATATGTCGTCTCAACAATCTGTTCGTGATCACGGGTTTCGGGATTCCAGACTGAGACCGAGGTGGTTCCCTCCGCCTCCAGGTAATCCTGCTCGATCAGAACGTCGAACACAGCGGCAGGGTTCTTGAGATCCTTCGCTAGCGACCTTTCGTACCAGTGCCTATGGACGAACAGCTGGTTGCCCATCACTCGAAGGCAGTCGCGCACCTGTAGGTAGGTGTTTCCGGTGTGTTCGAATTCTGCCTGGCCGTCGATATTGATAGGTCCCCCCAGTCTGTGGTCGATCGAAGAAACTGTCGGTCGCCCTGGGGCGGGGTGAAACCGTCTTGTCCAGGAGCCTTGATTTTGCTGACTGCGCGGAGGCGCTGTCACCTGCTGTCGGGGTAAAAATGAGAGATTGCTACTCGGGAGGCTGAGCATTGCGTGGGCGGGCCATGCCCATACCGCGTCGCTGGTTGAGCACCTCTACTACGCCTCGGGTGTGGAAGAGAGTGCGTGCGCCGCGGTCGGTGTGGTCAACCTGTTCGTTGAGGGTGTCGCGGTACTGGGTCACAGTTTTGCCGTCGACGCCGAGCAAACGGGCGATCGCGCCTAGGGTTCGGTATTCCTCAGGTTCGTCGGGCATGGGCAACGATGCAGGGCGCTTGGCGGCTTCCCAGCGTACTGCGAAGTCGTCTAGTTCGTCGCTGTCGTACTCAAGGGCTGGGGTGCCTGCGCCCAGACCTGTTCGTGAGCGGGGCTGTTTCGGCTTTGGGAAGTCAGGGTCGCCTACCCAGGTGTTGCGGATCGAGCCGTAGCTGCGTCCGTGTAGGGCGGCCCATTCCTTCAGTGTGATCAGTGTTCCCACACCCTGATTGTCGCCGGTCACTCCCGCAGGGCTCAAGCCGACGTCGGATACGGCGGGCACCATGAATGACCTCTTTTCGAGGCGAGTAGCGGAGAGGGGCGCGCCGGACGGTACTGGGTTGCTAAACTCGTTCCTGCCCTTCCTTTTGCGAGTGGGGCACTTTCGGGCGGCCTGGCGTGTCCGAGCTGCGGTCTCGCGATCGTGGCTTCGCCAAGCCGCCCGACCTCTGTCTGTGGCTCCCCGAAAACGGGGGTGAGGAGCACTTGTACTGAGCCTTCCCACTCGGCTGGCCGCGAGGCCGTGTGCACTCCGTTGGGATGGCTGCTGGTCACGTTGGCGATCGGAGGTCGGCTCGGGAAGTGGTTGCGCAAGTGGACGAAACGGAAGGGGGGCTTGGGGAGGACCGAGGGCGTCGGGCCCTCCCCAGCCGCCTAAGCAGCCAGCCCGTAGCGGTCTAGTTCTTCGCCGGTGATGGCTTCCACCAGCGCGGAGATGAGGATTTCGGCGGCGGGCGGGGTAACTGCGTTGCCGAGTTGCCGCACTCGCTGGCGTTTGTTGCCTAGGACGATGTAGTCGGAACGGAATGCCATGGCGTTCTGGATTTCTTCTGGCTCCAGCATGCGGAAGCGCACGTTGTCGATGTCGCGTTCGGTGATCGTGTCGACGAGAGCGAACCGATCGCGGGTGGTGATGGCACCGATCGGGTCCGCGACCGGGCGCGCGGTGCCGGTGCCGTAGTAGGGCAGCAGCATCGAGTTCCACAGCTGAGTTGACATCCCCGTCGGCGGAATGACCAGGCCGTGGTGGTTGCCGCTGGCGGTAACGGTGGCGAGCGGGTCGATCACGGCGCGTGCGTCCGAGGCGCCGCCGCGCATTTCGGCGATGAATGGCAAGAATGCCACGGCAGTTTCGTTGCGGGTGGTCTGGGTGCGTAAAGGCTGTGAGGCCAGCTGGGCTTCTTTGCCGTCGCGGCCCTCCATCGGGACCATCAGCGGCGGTGGGACGACGAGGCCGTGGTTGGAGCCGTCGGCGACGATGGTGGACAGGGGCTCGTGCGGACCGATCGTGCGGGGCTGGTCTGAGCGCAGAAGTGAGAGAAACGGCTGCGGGATCGCCAGGCCGTCGTTCTCACGGGTGGTGCGGGCGGCCATCGGTCCGGTGACCTGGGTGGCGTCGTCGCGCCAGGTACCTCCGGCGGGAACCATCATCGGCATGGCCGAGGCGTAGCGGCGCATGCCGACGCGGATGCGCTCCATGGTCTTGTCGGCCAGGGGCTTGGCCCGGTCGCCGATGCATGTGCCCGGCAGGGTCCAGTCGATCGCGGCGGCTGCCGGAAGGACGGGCGGCTCGACGATCGAGTTGCGGCAGCTGACCCGTGGGCAGCGGTACACGTATTGGGTGCGGTAGCGGCCCATGTCGGCGTTGGGTTTCTTGAAGACCTGAAGGGCGTTGATCCATTCATCGCAGGCCACGCAAAAGGCTCGTGGGCGCAACCACTTGTTCCAGTTGGGCTCGCGGCCGAGCGTGAGATCCCAGTAGGCGACGTAGAGCCGGTCGCGGCTCTGCGGGGCTGCCGGGGTGCGGACCGGCTGGGCGTGGCTGGAGTTCAGGGCGATGATTTTGACTCCGTAGCCCAGGGCTCGGATCTCGCTGATCCAGCGGTTCCACTGGTCCCACTGGCGGACTTCGACCACGTTCTCCACGACTCCGGCGCGGACCCGGCCGCCGCGCTCGATGACGCCGCGCAAATACATCGGAACCTCTTCCATCAACGCACGTGAGCGGTCGGCTTCCTCGTCGCGCTGGAGGTCGAGTAGGTCGCCTTGCATGGTGTTGTGGAAGTCGCGCTTCTTGCCACGCGCCGAGGACCACTGGGGGCATTCCGGGCTGGCCCAGAACAGGTCGGCGGCAGGCCATTTCGCGACCTTCTCTTTGGCCTCTTCGGTGCTCAGGTCGCCGAGGAAGTGATCGGCTTCGGGGTAGTTGGCCATGTGGGTCTCGACAGCCTTGCCCCAGTGATTCGCCGCACGGGTGATGCGCACACCGGGCACCTTTGCCGCGCCCTGCGTAGAGCCGCCAGCGCCGCAAAACCAATCCATCAATTCGAGCATGGGAAATCCCTTCGTGACTTGCGAGTGGGGTCGAAGAGGGCGGGGTGTCCGGTCCCGCAAACTTCTATGTCATATATTACCCGTTAATTGGTTCGAGGTCAAGATTGTTGCACTGAAACCCACTGTGCAGCAGCAGATTTCAGCGGTGATCGCGTCGGGAATGAGTGCTCTTGGTTCTGGCTGTGGGGACGTGAATGCGGTCGGCTGGGAGAGCAACTGATCGGCGGTGTCGAGCGCGGCGTCTGCGTGCCTGTGGTTTCAGTCAGTCGGCGCACAGGTGGGTCCTGGACTGGGCTTCACGTCCCGGCTGTCGTACACTCCGCGTCGGAAAGCAATCAACCAGCGTCGAGCCTTCCGATACCCCAGAAAGCCCTCACCCGCCTGGCAGGTGAGGGCTTTTCTAGGTATCGCCCATGCCCGCGAACCTGCAGGGCTGCCCCCGACACGCGACTGCGGGTCGCCGCTGTCGTCGGGATCGGGCCCGAGGGCGTCAGAGTTCAAGGGTGGGGAGGATGTCGATCGGTCGTCGTGGCCAGGTTGGAATGGGGAGCCGAAACGCAGTGCGGCATGGCACTCCTCGGCCCTTGGTCGACATGCTGCACCGCAGGCTGCCGCCCACCTGCGGCTGTGGACCCTCGATGTAGAGCCGTTGCGGCGAACGTGAATCTTCGAACACGCCCACGCCTGTCCCGTCGGTGCGCGCCCGGCGAGCAGGCCGTCCGATCTGGATGAACAGAATTCGATGCCGTGCGAGCAGCGGGAGCACGACCTGGCTCACGTCACGGGCGGTGTCTTCCCACTCGTCGCCCATCATGGCGGTGACGATAACCAATTCCCTCAGATCGAGGTCGCGGCTTTCGGGCTCGAAGATCCAGCGAAGCTACGCCGCGACGATCAGGCATTGCTCGGAGCCGGGTGGGCGGCGAACTGGGTGATCGCATCGAGGCTGGGCTGGTACCCATCGGTGGTGTCGACCACCAGTTCCGCGACGTCCATACTCACCGGGACGAACGCGCCGACAGGTTGGCCACCAGCGGCGATCGCTGCGAGGAGACCCTGGTCGTTGTGGGCTTGTCGATGGGGATCGCTCTCCGCGCGGCGGGCGATGCGTTCATGCAGAACCGATTGCGGTGCGGTGCAGTGGATGATGCGGATCTCAGCGAGTTCGGCCAGCGGGATCAGGCCGGGACGCCACAACCTATCCTGGAACGCTGCTTCTGCCACCGCGCTGACCCCGGCGCGGGCCAGCACGGTCAAGACGTCGAAGAAGGTGTGCAGTACGGGAATGTTGAGGTCGTCGTAATCGGTGTCGCGCGCCGGGGTAGCAAGGACCATGCCCTGTTTGATCTCATCGCGGATGATCGCTGGGACACCGATTTCCGTGGCGAGGGCGTGAGCGAGGGTGGATTTGCCCGATCCCGGAGGCCCGCTGACAACGACGAGCACTGGAAAATTCGGCGAATTGGCCATGACGAATTTTGGCATGTCAGGCAACGCCGTCGATCCCACCGTCGCTGGTGGCCGCTTTGGAGAGTCGGTAGGCGATGAAACCCGGCTGATGGGTGAGGGTGTCGTATTCGGCCGGGTGGGTTCGGGCCATCTCGGAGGCGGGCTGGTGCTCGGTGATCGCGTCGATGGTGAAACCGGCTGCGGTGAACTCCGCGCACCATGTCTGCAATGGTTGACGCCAGAAGCGGTGCGTGATGCCGCACGACCACCGTTGTTGCACCCATCCGGTGTCGAAGTAGCTGCCCTCGGCGGTGAGCCAGTCCGCGGTCGGGTGGCTGGTGGACACGATGAGGTGGCCGCCTGGGCGCAGGACGCGGTGGAGTTCGCGCAGCAGCGCGATCCGGTCGTCGATGTAGTGGATGACCAGGGCGAGTAGGACGATGTCGACAGTGTTGTTGGACAGCCAGTACAGGGGTTGGGTGAGGTCGTGCTGGCGCAGGGTGATCTGTCCAGCGGCATGTCGGCGGGCGAGGTCGATCATGCTCGCGGAGGCATCGATGGCAATGACATGGGCGCCGCGAGCGAGCAGGTCGGTGACGTAGAGGCCGGGGCCGCACCCGGCGTCGAGGACGACGCGCTCGGTGAGCTCTCCCAACAGGTCCAAGACAGCGGGGCGGTCGTAGTGGGCGTTGTAGGGGCTGTGGGCGGCTTCGGCGGCGAACGCGGCGGCGTGCTGGTCGTAGGAAGTGGTGACGGCGTCATCGGTGTGCATCGGTTACCTGACCCTTGCTGGTTGACGGCTGGGTGAGTGGTGTTCGGGCAGAAGAGAATCCAGCACGGTGTGATCGGCGCGACGGCCGGTGACGAAGCGGTGATGCAGCGTGCGCACCGCTGACTCGTAGATATGGGCCGGGGCCGGTCGGCTGTCTTCGATGAGTCGGTCGAGACGGGCGTCGAACTCGGTGAACCAGGTGCGGTAGTCGGCAATCTGCGGGTCAGTGCTCGGCCACGTCCGAAACAGATTGCGGCGGGCGAGAGTGAACGGCGTAGGGCTCGACAGGTAGGCCGACGAGACCGCGCCGCGACACTGCGGCACCTGGTGATAGACGCTGGTGGTTTCGCCGAGGTAGGCGAACCGGTAGCCGAGGCTGCGGTGCAAGGTCAGCCACAGGTCCCAGTCTTCGCAGTGGGTCATCGACTCGGTGAACTCGGCGGCGGTATCGGTGAAGTTGCGGCACACGAGCGAGCCCGTGTGAATGAAGTTGGCGCACAGCAGGAATCGGCTGTCGAACTCGTAGTCCTTGCGTGGCATCCAGCGGGCTTTGCGGGGGATGGATTCGATCCATCGGGAGCTGACGAGCGCGCCGCCGTAGACGGCATCGGCGGTGCCGCGGTCCAGCACGGTGTGTGCGGCGCGCAGGTGCCGGGGGAGCACGACGTCGTCATCGTCGAGGAATGCGACGTATTCGCCGTTGGCTGCGACCATCGCGGTGTTGCGGGCGGCCGAGACGCCGCAGTGGTCCGTCTCGATCAAGCGGATCGGCAGCGCCGTGCGCCAGTTGCCGGTGACCGAACGGACGGGTGACGTACCGCCGTCGTCGACGACGATGACTTCGAAATCGGTGAATTCCTGGCGTGCGAGGCTGCGCAGAGCCCGGTTCAACGGGCCTGGCCGATTGCGGGTGGGGATGATGACGCTGATCATGGTGTCGTCCTGACGAGGTCGAGTAGTTCGCAGCGCACCAGATCGCGGGCAGATCCGGTGGCGGGACCATCGCTCGGTCCGACGACCGATGCGGCGGTCGTGGGCGCGACAGCCGCCATTCGGTAGAACTGGGCGCGTTCACCGGCGGCGGTCAGGGTCCGCACTGCCCACGCGGTGTGACCGTCGCGGGTCACTTCGAGCGCTTGACCGGCTTGGGCGTCGCTGATGAGGATGTTGCCGCCCGCGAGCGGTTCGGCGCCTCCGGCCACGGCACAGAACAGGTTCCGTGGTGGGTCGGCGAGGTGCTCCCAGCTGATCGCGGGTCGTGTTGGATCAACCGCGAGGACGCGGGAGTATCCGCGGCGTTGGCCGTTGTCGAACACCAGCAGGTGCCCGTCTGCCAGCATCGTCGGCTGGTGTTGGCCTGACAGATCGCCGGGTCCCCACCACCACCGCACCCTGTTGACAGACAGGTCCACGACCGCGATGGTGTCCAGTTCGCGCATCGACACCAGCACATCGCCCTCGCTCCACAATCCGGCCGGATGCGCTCGCAATACCTCGATAGTGTTGGCGTGCAGAAGATCTGCCGGAGAACCCGGCAGATCGCGCAGCCGCCGGGATGCGTTGCGCCCCGGTTGGACCGAACCGGGCGAGGCGAGGCCGTGATAGATCGCCAGAGCCCTATGGTGGTGCGGGGATCGGCGACGGCGATCGATATGCCTGGTGACCGCCACCGACAGGTTGACGTCGCTCATCAGTAGGTCGAACAGCGAGTGAGTCGCGGTGGTCGTGCCGGTGGCGTCGTCGACGATCGTGATCGAGTTGTCGAGTAAGACGAACGGATCACCGGGCCCATCGAGGAGGCGGGGTTGCTCGGTGAGGACATAGACCTGGCCGGTGTCGGTGATGTCGAGGTCGTGGTGAACGGGCAGTTCGGCCCGCCAGATCAGCGAAGAGTCCGGCGCCAGCTTCACCAGCGAGTGCAACGGCACCGTGGCATACAAGGCACCGTCGGTGCCGAGTTCGACGTGGTTCCAACCACGCAGGTATCCCGGTGGCCCGGCCGAGGGGTCGGGTTGGTCGAGGTCGCTGCTCCACGCGTGGACGATCTCGGCGTCGCGATTGATCAGGCATGCCACGGGGTTCGGGTAGGTCGCCGACGGGGAGAACAGGAAATGGGTGTCGGGTGCGGGCATCGTGGTCACGCCCCCGCCCCGTCGATGCCGAATTCGAGCCGTACTGCGGCCGCCATCTCGCGGGCGACCTGGTCAGCGACCCGGGCGCCGATCTCGGCGCTGGCATTGTGGGCGGTGTAGACGATGCCCGACGGTGTCGCGGCGTCGGCGGGCAGTGGGAACACGTCGTAGCTGAACCGGCGCGCTCCTGGCCCCGCTGAGTCGGTGTCGATGAGTTCGGGGCGAGTGGTATCGGGTGCGACGTGCATGACCAGGCTGGATTCGACCATGCCCGCGTGGTGGTCGTCGCTGCGGGCGACTCCGGTTTCTGTGGCGAGGGCGTTGCGGAATCCTTCGCCGACGACGTCCCACCAGTGCACGATGATGACCCGGGTACCCGGGTGTGCGGCGGTCACGATGCGGGCGGCTTCGCACAGGAAGCTGAGGTTGTCGATGGCGGAGTTGACGATGACGAGTTGTCGCACACCGTGTTCGGCCAGCGCGGACGCGATCTCGGTGACGAGCAAGGTGAATGTCGAGCCGCTGACGGCGATGACACCGGGGAAGGTTCCACCGAGGCGTTGAGACGGGGTGGCGACGCCGTAGCCGATCGACGGGGCGATCCAGGCATCGATGTCGGCGGCCAGGCGGTCGGCGAAGTAGTCGCTGATCATCGTGTCCGCGCCCAATGGCAGGTGCGGACCGTGGGGTTCGATGGCCCCGATCGGCAGGATCGCGCGACCCCGCTGTACGCGGTCGTCGAAGTCGGGCCAGGTCATCTCGGCGAGCAGCATTGTGAATCTCCTTGCATAAGAGCGGATATCGAGGGTGATCGGTGGGTGCTAGGCGTCGGTCCAGCCGAGGCTGGGCACGACCGACGGGCGTAGGTGCTCGGCCAGGCGCAGGTTGAGGAAGTCCTCTTTGTTGGCGCACCCGGAGGCTGCTTCGCACGGGGCCCAGATGTTCTCGCGCAGGTGCAGCTCGAAGTCGGGGTCGAGGATGTTGCCGTAGCGGTGCTTGCCGAGGGTGGCGTAGCGCGAGCACCGGTAGACATCGCCGTGGATGTCGAGGAACACGTAGTCCGAGCCGGCCCGGCACGCCCGGTGCTGGGGCGAGGTCAGCCCGGTCAGGGCGACACGGGTGAGTTCGGTATCGCCACCACAGGCAGCGACCACGTCCAGGACGTTGCCGCCGCCGCGCAGCACCGGCACCGCGGCCGCGGCATCGTTGCTGGTGGAGTTGTCCGAGGGCACAGACGGGTCGTAGCCGAGGTCGAGGTTGAACCGGAGCCCGGCCGCTTCGGCGGCGGCTTTGACGCGGGCGATGGTGGTGGTGTCGTGGTTGGCGAATAACAGGGCGTTCACGACGACGAAGCAGCCGTAGGTTTCTTGGGCGAACGCGGCGGCGGCGATGAACTTCTCCAACGGTATTTGTCCGTCGTGCCAGGTCAGCCAGAGTGAGAGCTTGCCGAGGTTGGCGTGGGGTTCCAGTTTCGGCAGACGGCGTTCGATCAGTGAGGCGTTGGACAGCAGTTCGACGAACCGCACGCCGGATTGGTGGGTGAGCCAGGCGGCGCGGTCGAGGAATACCGGTGAGGCGAATGGTTCGCCGAGGGTGCCGAGGCGGACGTCGACCGGAAACGGGCGGGTGCCGATCCAGTCGACGACGGCGGCGAAGGTGTCGCGGTCTTGCGGAGCCCGCCAGTCCTCACGATTGCTCTTGGCCCAGTCGCCGGTCGACACGCAATAGGTGCAGCCAAAGTTGCACAGTCTTTGTGCGGCGACGTACCAGATCCGCACCGGCCGTTGAGAACTCGTCGTTGGCCCGCTCATCCGAATGTCGCGATCGGACGGAAGTCGCGGCAAGCGAAGTCGAGGGTCTGGTTGTGGCACCGCCTGCACACGAAGTCGTCTTCGGCGACGGCGACGCCGAACACCTTGCGCCGCGCGGTGACCGCGGCATCGCTGGTCATCAGCTCGTGGATCGAGCCCTCGCCGATGTTGGCGAACCGTTCGCGCTGGTAGTAGTCGTTGCAGCACAAGAACAGGTCCCCGCCGACGCTGAAGCTGGCGTGATGAACCGGATACCCGCACCCGGTGAGCGGTCCGTCGATCAGCAGGTTCTGTGCGAACTCGCCCCCGACGTCACCGGCCCGGTCACACATCAGATTCGCGGTGACCTGCGCGCCGAGCGGGAGGTAGCGCCGCGCCACCCCGTCGAGGTTGAGCGCCAGGCGCTCGCCGACGCCGTTGACGCCGATCTGCACCGGAAGGCCCGCTGCCAGTGCGGCTTCCACGTTTCGTGTGCTGTGGGCGTAGCTGGCCGAACCGGTCAGATCGGCGAACTCGGCCGGGTCGTCGCTGGGTAGGTTGACCACCATCGTGCGCAGCACCCCCGAGCGGCGCAGGGTCTCGATCTTGTCGCCGGTGAGCGCGGAAGCGTTGGTGTAGAGCGCCAACGGCATCCCGTAGCGGGCCAACACCTCGATGCGGTCAGTGAAGTAGCGGTCGAGGGTGGGTTCGTTGAAGAACTGGAAGGTCACGTAGTCGATCGAGCCGTGCTCGACCAGCTTGACGATGATCTCGGTGAACAGGTCCATCGGCATCGTCTGCCGGGGTTTCGGGTCCACGGCCACCGGGCAGCTGCGGCAGCCCCAGTTGCAGTGGGCGGTCACTTCGATCTCCCCCGACACCAGCCGGTAGTCCCGGCACAACTGTTCTGGCGGTTGAATCCAGTGCCGTGCTGCGGCTTCGGCGACCAGGTCCGCGCCGAACCGGTGCGCGAGCTCCGCGGTGCCGAGGGGCTGACGGGCGCTGGCGATCAGCAGTTCGAGCATGCGGGGGTCGGTGTGCCAGTCGATGCGGCGGTCCAGGCCGACGATCCCGAACACCGCGCCCTCGGTCGGAGTCCCGTTGTCGGGGGAGGTCGGGCCGAACGTATCGGAAAAGTAGCGCACCGGTGAGGGCGCGCGGGGGTCGACGCGAGTCAGATATGGCGAGGTCTGTACCGAGTTGGGGAGTGGAGTCATGTGAGCGCACCTGTCTGGTTGTGCCACGCGAGGCTGGCCGTTCCGACATCAGCTGTCCGCCGAAGCGGGAACCGATCGCCGTGTCGAAGTGCGTTCAATTTCCCCACGGGTGCAGGCTGTTTCGACAGAGTGGGCTCATACTCACGGGGTACTCACGCACACGCACACCCCCGCGAACAGGAGCGCCCGACAGTGACCTCGGCCGGAACTTCGCCCGCCAACGAACCCGCGGACACGCACGTCAACGTCTTCGCGCTCGAGTTGCGCCGCTGGCGCGATGTCCGTGGACTGTCGCGGCGTGCGCTAGCCACCAAGCTGGGCTACAGCCGCCCGTACGTGTCCAAGATCGAGTCCGGCACCGAGAAGCCCTCGGAGGGATTCGCTGGGCGCGCCGAATCGGCACTGCAAGCCGGCGGTGCGCTGCGAGCCGCGTTCGCTGAGTTCGTCGCTGCCCGACCAGGCACGGTCCGCGCTCCCATCGCTGTCGACCCGAGCGACTCGGCAGGGTCGCTCGTGGTCGACCACGACGACGCGAGCTTGTCCTTCGATGGGCTCAACTACCGGCTGCGCCAGCGGCGGCGTCTGATCAACGGTGGGGCCGACCCCATCACCCGTTACCTGATCAGGATCTCGGTAGACCGCTACCCCGGTGACCCCGAACGGTCCAACCAGCTCTACCAGGAAAACCCATTGACCTGGGAAGAGATCGACCTACACGCGTGGTACGGCGAAAACAGAACCGAGCCGATGACGTGGACGGCCCACCACGACCGTGACGCGTTCAAAGAGGTCTGGCTGATGTTCAGCGAACCCGACAGCGGACGCCACTTTCCGCTTTACCCCGGCCAAGCGTGCTGGATCGACTACGAATACACCGTCTCGGCGACCCACTGGGGCAACTGGTTTCAGCGTGCGGTCCGGCTGCCGACCAACCGCTTGTCGGTCCGGCTCGATTTCCCGGCCGCGCTCGAACCGTCGGTCTGGGGACTCGAGACCTCGATGACCGCTGAAGGTCAGCCGTTCCGCACACCCATCACCCACCAGGTCGAACAGGGACGACACATGTACTCCTGGTCCACCGACCACCCGCCACTGCATGCTCGCTACCGCCTCGAGTGGGACTTCCGGGGACGTAGCGACGACGAACGCACGCCGCCGAGCAAGGTGATGGCCGGCCTGGGCATCGCGCAGGAAGGCGACGAGATCCTGCGCGAGGTCGCGCGCCCGTTCGATCTACCCGCCGAGGCCGAAGACGCACGCCGTGTCATCGCCGAACTCAACTCAGCCGCACAGCGAGTTGCCCAAGCCCACGTGTTCGGCAAAGGGATGGGCATCGCCGCCCCGCAGATCGGCATCAGCAGGGCCGCGGCGATCGTCCGCACCCCCAATGGCGACACGATCACCCTGTTCAATCCACGCATCGTGGAGACCGGCGGCGGCGAGGACGAACAGTACGAGGGGTGCCTGAGTTTCTTCGACTTGCGCGGACGGGTACCGCGCCCGTTGACAATCCACGTCGAGCACACCGACATCGACGGCAACACCCGAATCGCGGTGTTCGAGCGCGGAGTCGCACGCCTGGTCGCGCACGAAGTCGACCACCTGCACGCAACGCTCTACCTCGACCATATGAAGCCTGGTGTGGAGCCGATCTCTGTTGAGCAGTACCGGGGCACCGGCACAGCCTGGGCCTACTGACCATCGGGCAGGACAACCACGCCCGCGCACTATCGGTGTTGCCGGACATCACACCGGCCCTCCACCGGTCCAGCTGGCCCACCAGTCGTCGACGAGGCCGTACTTACTCCAGTGCGTGAGTCGGTCGTGCGCGCAATCGCGATGAGTGAACGCTGCCGCGTCGCGTTCGACCGGGTGGCAGTCTGAATGCGTCGAGCAGCCCTGAGTCCAGGCGGGCGTGTCCTCGAGGACTATCACGTTGGTCGGTATCAGCCCGTCGGAGGTGAGCGGTGCGAGCAAGGTTGCCTCGCGGTTCGGGTCGCCCAGTGCTGCGGCGGGCAGCATCGCGAAGTGCCAGCTGCCGGTGAGGGAGCGAGCCGCGATGCGGACTGGATCGTCCAACAGTGCGGTGGCGGCCTGCACGGCTGCTACGGCGGTATTGCCGTAGCAGAAGATGTCGAGCGGAGAGCCGTCGAGGCGGGAGTAGACCGCAGCGCACCAGTCGGTGCTGTCAGCGGCGTTGTCCTCGTCGAGCACCAGTCCGTCGCCGTTGCACACGAGCAGTTCGACCGGCACGCCCCGCACTTCGCCGCCGGGCAGGGAGATGTTCACGTGGCCGACGACGCGGATCTGTGCGTCGTAGCCGAGCGCGGCCAGGGCGAACAACTCGGGTGCGTATCGTGTCCGTGCTTCAGCGACGAGGGCGTCGAAGTTGGCGGAGGGCATAGCTGTTCCCTTCGTCTGGGAGTGCGAGTGGGGGTGGTGCAGCGGCGGGGTGTCCGGTCCTGCCGGGACTTCACGGTGTTGCGGTGCTCATCTGCGCTCGCGCGGTTCGGCCTCATCGAGCAGGTCGAGCAGAGCGTCGATATCCGTGGCGCACGCCAGTCGTGCGGTGATGAAAGCAGACATAGAGCCCTCCAGGACTGCGAGTGGAAGAACGCCGGGACGGAAGTGTCCTGTTTCCGTCCCGGCGTGGTGGGGTGCGCGAGCATCAGCGACCGGTCTCGGGCTCGTCCGTCTCGTCGTCGTTGTCCCAGTCGTCGGGGACGCCATCGGTCCACACCACGGCCTTGGCGAGGTGGTCCCAGGTCGCGTGCGCGAGAGCCTGCACGCGCTCGGTTTCGTCGTTCTTGTCGAGGTGAACGCCTGCCGGGATGAGCCAGAGTTCGGCGCGGAAGTCCCACGCGGAACCGGAAACCCGCGCCGAGGAGCTGACCTCCTCTGCCGCCCAGGCACGTGCTTCGTCCTCGGAAGTGAAGTCGATTTCCTCGATCTGCCACCGGCTCTGGCCGGGCGGGACGCTGGAAAAGTTCACGTAGAAGCGATCGTGATTCGCGACTACTGCCAGGGGTGGGTACATCGGAATGCCTTTCATGCTGTGCGAGTGGGATCGAAGAGGTCGGGGTGTCCGGGCCCGAATCCTCTATGTCATATATTACCCGATATTCTGGCGAATGCAAGGTGAGTCGGTCGGGCTGCTGCACGGAGGTGGATCTGATTCCTTCTGGTCTGGCCGGAGAGTCAGTCGCAATCGCGCCGATCGCGGGCGGCGCGGAGGGATTGATACCGCATGCTCGTCGATCGAGAGCGCCCGGGCGTCGCCGCGTGAGGCGGAGCGTCAACTCGGACCGGGGCGTGGGAGGCCGACCTTCTCATCGAGGGAACGACTGAGGGCCGTCCCCTGATTCGGGGCCGAACCGGCGCGTCGCTTCGTCGTGGAGGTCGTTGTCGGCGAGCCACCGGCGCGCGAAACCCTCGGAGACGGTTTCGTAGACGCTGTGGTCCGCGCCGCCTTCGTCGGTCAGAACGCGATTCAGTATCCAGCCGACGGTATCGGTGCGATACAGGTACTCGTTGTGGATTCGGCCATCCGCGAGCGGTGTGAGCGCTTCGAACTCGTCGGCCTGCTCGCTGTGGAACATCCCGAACAGCTTGGTCCCGTCGTCGGTGTAGTGGGTGTAGGTGATGCGCGCCATGACGAGGGTTCTCCTTCTTGGTGAGTGTCGAGCGCTCGAATGCGCCGTACTGGACCGCCTGGGCGCGGGTGCCGGTACGGCGCGTTCGTCAACTCCGTGTCCGGGTGCCGGACGCTGTTTTCGTGTCGGCAGCGCCCCTCGTCGTCTTGGTGTCGGCGGACCGACCCCCAGAACCGCTGGGAGCCGGATCGGATTGCGGTGTGGCGCGCGGCGCGGCCGAGACCTCCAGTGAGGCGGCCTCGGCGTCGACCTTCTCTGGCGACGGCGGAGTCAAGGGTGCCTTGGCGGCGGTGGTTGATGTCTGGGACGGGCGGGGTTGAGGTCTGGTCTTTGCTCGCTTGGCCACTGCGCGGAGTGCGGCGGTGGGCTTGAGGCCGATCCGTTCCAGGGCGTCCGGTTCGGCGCCAGCGTTCGTAGCCGCCGCGTAGGCGGCTGCCACGGCGGCTTCGGCGGACTCCTCGTCGGCGATCAGCCGTGCCGTCTCCGCCTCGCGGTTCTCGGATGCGCGCTGCCATTCGCCGACCTTTACCGCGAGTTCGCCGATGCGGGTCTCCATGTCGTCGTCGATGACCACGCGTCGATACGCGGTCAAGGCGTGGGTGGCTGTCTTCTTCACCATGGGCGGTGTCTCCTTGCTTGGTGATTGCTAATGGACCGATGACCCCTAGTGTATCGAAAGTATCGAAAGATGAAAGCGGGCTGTCACAGGCGAAAAGTTACTCGGAGGATGTGCGTCGATGGTCGGTTTTGCCGCCTGTTCGGTTGGGGGACTGGTGTGCAGTCGGAACCGGGCGGCGTGGGTTGACCTGGCCGAGCGCTCAGGCGGGCAGTCCTGTCGCGCACCGGTCCCGCGCGCGAGCGTCGATGCGTTCGCTGGGGCGAACATCGTGAACCGCAAGCCCCCCGGCCGGCGATTCGGGTGAGCAAGATATCCCAAAAGTGGCCACTTTTGGGTTGCGCCCAGGGGTGGGCGCAAGACACACTCAAAGTGGTTGAATGTATCGAAAGCCTCTAGAGGATCTAGAGGCTCGGATGTCTCCATCCCTGCGGGGTGAAGACATCGGCGGGTCCGGCAGGGGGCTGCCGGACCGGAGAGCGCCGCTGGGCGCTCGGTAGGCGAAGGGACGAGAAGTGCCTCCGAAGAGTGGGCAGGGCCATCGGCCCCACGCGGCGAAGCCGCGGTCGATAAGTCGACGGTCGACGTACGCGCCGGCCGAATGGGCGCTGGTGACCGCGGCGGCGGCCACGGTCGGACTGCGGCCCGGCGCGTTCATCGCCAAGGCCGCCGTCGGAGCGGCGCGGGTGTTCGCCGCGAAGCGCAATGGAGCGATAGTTCGCACCAGCGGCCAAGTGGAGATCCTCATCGCCGAGGTGCGCGAGCTACGCCGGTTGCTCGGCAACGTCGCGGGCAACGTGAACGATGTCGCCAAGCACGCGAACTCCACCGGCGAACTCGGCGACAACGCTGACGCCGTGCTGACCTACACCCGCAAGATCAACAGCCGCATCGATGTCTGGTTGGTCGAACAACTTCGGCACGGTGCGGTGTGATCGGCAAAGCGATCCGGGGATGGGACGGGCGGCGACTTGTCCGGTATCTGTTCTCGCCAGGCACGCACAACGAGCACACCAACCCCCGGGTAATCGCGGCGTGGCAGTCCGACCCCGACGCCCTACAACCGCTGTGGGTCGGGCCCGGCGACTGCGACTTCGCGCCGGGCGAGATCGGCAAGCTCGCCGGACAGGTCACCGCGCTCTCGGAGGCGATCGGGCTGCCCACCCAACAGCCCGAGCCCGGCCAACCGGGCTACACCAAGCACGGCTACATCTGGCACCTGCCCGTCGCGATCGGTGCCGAGGACGGCGAACTCGACCAACAGACCTGGCGTCGCATCGCCGAGGACATGCTGCACGAGACCGGCATCGCGAAAGCGGGCGCCGCCGGGGCGTGCCGGTGGATCGCGGTGCACCACGGAAAATCTGTCGACGGCAACGACCACATCCATATCGCGGCCGTGATGGTCAGAGCCGACACCGGCAAACGGTTCTATCCCGACAACGACTGGAAAGCCGTGCGCCGAGTCGCCCGTCGCTGGGAAGAGGCGCTCGGGTTGCGGCTGACCGCCATCAACGACCCGATGGCGGTACCGACCCCGACGCGCGGCGAACAGGAGAAGGCCCAGCGTCGTCAGTCCGCCGGCGACGAGGGCATGCTGCGCGCCACACCTGGTGCCGCGGCGCGGACCCAGTTACGCCAGATGATCACCGAGTCGGCCGCTGTCGCGACCACCACCGACGAGTTCCTCGCCCGGCTCCGCGACGCGGGCGTACTCGTCGACCTCAAGCACGACGGCACCGGGCAGATCACGGGATGGGCAGTCGCGGCTCCCGGCGACGTGTCGGCCAAGACCGGGGAGCCCATCTACTTCGCGCCCAGCCGACATCTCGGAGCGGACATGTCCTGGCCACGAGTCACCGCCCGCTGGTCGACGACCCCGCCCGCACCCTCCGGCATCGCAGACGCCGCAGCCATCACCGCGACAGCCCGCGAGGCGCACACGGTGCTGGCCGACAGCGCCGAACGCGTGCGGGAGGTCACCACTGCCGTGCGCGCCGAGCGATCCGATATCGCGACGGTGGCCCGCGAATTGCACGACGTCATCGGCAGTTGGGCCTCCATCGCCGATGGTGCCGCGCGCCAGGGCCCGCTCTCGCAGGCAGCATGGGCCTTCGACCGCGCGGCGCGCACTCGGCATGGGTTGACCGCCGTCCCCGCCGGGCGACTCGCCGCCGAACTCCGTGCGATCTCGCGCGACCTCGCAGCAGTTCGGATGCTGTCCGGGCGTGGTCTGCAACGAGACCCGACTGTCCAGCTCGGCCTCGCCGTCGCCGACCTGCTGCTCGAGATCGCGGCATGGCATCAACAGAACCGGCGCATCACCGCCGCCCGCAGCGCCCGCCAAGCCGCAGACCTCGTCCGCGCCCACGGTGAAGCCACCGGCACCGTCCCCGGTCAACTCCCACCGCAGCGCGTACCGGCGAGCACCTCGCACACCTCCACCGCGCCACAGCCCGGCCCCGCTGCTCGACCGGGCGTCCGCCCCGAACATCCCGCAGGACGCGGGGTCCGTGAATCACCGCGCCACCCAACAAGAAAGGAACACCGACGATGAACCAGCCAGTCATTGAACCGCCCGTGATGGGCATCCCCCGCGAGGACACCATGCGTATCGCCTTGGCAGCACGCACGCTGTCCGGAGTACTCCGCCAACTGCGCGAGCAGCGCGGCCGCTCCGCGTGGGACGACGCCGAGAACGTTGCCCGCAAGAACGCGGTCCTCGATCGCCACGCGGTCACCAAGTTCAGCCACCTCGATGCCGACGAATGGAACACCGCGGAGAGGGAGGGGCGAATTCGCGCCGAACGCCACCCCGATACCGGAATGACTATCCGCGTAGCCCCGCTCTCGCACGGGCGTTTCGGCGTACAGGCCGGCTGGACGGACAACCACACCGAGGCCGTGTTCGGGTCCGAAGAACTCGCCGACCGAATCGTCGACTGGCTGCGCAAGAACGGCTCGGCCGAAGCGGTCGACGATCTGCGGCGCAACACCGACGAACTACACGCCACCTCCCGGCCTCGCCGATACCAGACCCTGCGAGACGTCGAGCTGGCCCAGGCGCGCACGTGGGCCAAGGAACACGAACCGGACTGGTACCGCTGGTGGGAGCAGAGTTATGCCGCCGCCGACACCATCGACGGTCGACGCCTCGATGAGAACGAGATCATCCGCAAATGGGTCGACGCCACGGGCGGCAGGACCGGTACAGCCGTGGGAGTGGCACGGCGATGGCTCAAGCAGCACGACCCCGAATGGGCCCACAACTGGGAGACCGAGTACGCGAACTGCGACACCCCCGAAGGCCGCCGCAGTCTCGAGGACGACGTAGTCCGACGCTGGCGCTCGCAATCTCGCACGGCCCCCGGGCGCGGAACCGGCAGCGGCAAGGCGACAACCGAGTCCGGTGAACAAGACAGCGATCGGCAGAATCAGCGCACCGCAACACCTCTGGCGGACCGACTGCGCGGCCGTGTGCCCGACCAGATTCTCGATGACCCACGCTGGCAGGTCGCCGAGGACCAGTACACCGTGCTCACCGCGCAGGGGGCCGACCCGGAGATGCTGATCGAGTCGGTCGCCGCTATCGACTTCGGCAGTGGACAGGTCCGCGCACCGAGCGGGTTCGCCGCGTGGACGATGCGGGAAGCCGCGAAGAAGGGCAATGCCTCCAGCACACACGCTCGCAGCGAGGACGACGCCCGCCGTTTGGTCGCCGAGGAATGGCTCACCACCGCTGACCCCGAGTCGCCGTTCGATCGAGCGCGCGCGGCCCAATTGGTGGGCGAGATCAACGACGAATTCGATGCCCTGCTGGCACGCAAGTATCCAGGCATCCTCGACGGCGACGCCGACCAGGCGCGGGCACAGGCGGATCAGTACGGCGCAACCTCCACCGACGATCACGAGCATTCCCGTCACGACGCAACTGCTACGCAGTTCGCCGACGCGAACGGCAGCAGGGTGTTCGCCGTCGACGGGGAGGGCACCGCCATCACCGTCAAGTTTGCCGAGGCACCGAAACGGCAGGCTGGGACGCCCCACGCGGCCGACCATAGCGGCGGTGCCGCGCGGGACGACACCGTGATCGACGACCAACAGCACGAGGTGGTGCTTGCCGCGTCAGCGGCGGCCCAAGCTCCGCTGATCCCGCCCGAGGTGGACAAGACGAACGCTAGGTCCCATCGACGCACCCCACCGCCAGCCAAACCTGCTCCGGCGCCCACCCTTAACAGAGGCCGGAGTCACTAGGTCGCGCGCGTCGAGGACTCGGCGCGCGCGTCAAGTGGGACGTGGCCGCGGCGTTGTGGTGCTGCGGCTACGAGCTCCCCGTGGCATCGGCGGGAACTAATCCGGCTGACCGAATCAACCCGGGCGCGGTCCGCGTCGCGCAGCGCCACGAGCTGGCGTTGGTCCCGGGCTCCCCACACAGCGAATCGCTGACGTCCTCACCGACGGTGACCTTGTGGTGACGGTATGCGACCGTGCCTATATGAGGAACTCCCTGGTGTTCCGACACTGCACTGGTCGATCCCCGACCCGGTCGGATCCGGCGAAGAAGATCGCGTTCGACACCGCCTACGCCGACATCGCCAAGCGGGTCGAGAGCCTGGCGCGCCACGTCCGCTGCGCGTGACCCCTTATCCCGTCGCGATCGAGACCCGCGTCTATCGACGCTGGCGTATCTCGTTTCTTGCCGACGATTTTCGGCTCACGACCGTGTCCAGATGTGCGGAAAGACGACGAGCATCGCGGCCCACACCGCGCAGGGACGCCGAGGACAAACTGCGTTGCCATTCCAACCCGAGATATCCCAGACCCGGGTGAGTGGTCGAGGCTCCCTGGCGGTGCAAGGGTTTGCCGGTGTCGTCGAGCGCGCCCAGGCCGGCGAGATAGCCGAGGTTCGGGTGGTAGCCGGTGGCGAGAATGATCGTGTCCACTCTGCAGCGAGTAGCGTCCGGCCATATCGCTGTGTCGGCCTCGAGGCCGGTGAACATCTCCCGTGCCAGAGGTTTTCCCGCCGACAGCGCTGCACGATAGCGGCCGGAGTCGAATACCGGTGCGGTGGGTGGGTCACCGATCAGGTGGCCGACTGGCAACGTGTCCAGGCCGCTGACGGTGAACCAGAAATGCATGTCGCGACCGAACGGTCGTTGGGGGACGAACTTGACCGGGGTGCGGCTCGCCAGCGTGACCGTAGAGGTTTCGGCGAGTTCGGTCGCGATCTGGACCGCGGAGTTTCCGGCGCCGACCACGATCACGCTCTGACCGGCGAAGTCCGCTGGTGACCGATATCGGCTGGCGTGCAGAATATTTCCGGTGAAGTCGGCCTGGCCTGGTAATTGTGGGATGGTCGGTGTTCCGAAGCCGCCGGTCGCGGCGATCAGCCGTGGTGCAGTATATCTCTGGCCGGTGTCGGTGTGGGCGGTGAACAGCTGTCCGTCGTAGTCGACGTCTGTAACGCGTTGTGAAGTGTGGATGTCGGCGTCCAGCGTTGCGGCGTACTGGCGTAGGTAGGCGACCACTTCGTTGCGATGGGGGTAGTGGTCGGGATCGCCGGGGAACTCAAGACCAGGCAGTGCACTGTATTTGGTGGGCGAGAACAGGGTCAGGCTTTCGTAGTAGTGGGGCCAGGACCCCACCGGCTCGGGCCCGGATTCCACGACAACGGTGCTCAGGCCGCGTTTGCGGAGGTGGTGGGCGGCTGCGAGACCGGATTGGCCTGCGCCGACGACGACGGCGCCATAGCTCGAATGCATGAAGAAATCCTTTATGAGACAGAGAGTTTCGGCGATCGGGGCATGCTCGCGGTGGCTGCGAGGGCGGCCACGGCGGCGATGGCGGCGAGGACGAAGTAGGTGCGGGCATAGCTGCCGGTCCATGTCATCAGCACTGTTCCGGCCCACGGGGCCAGCGCCATCACGATGACGACCGGCGCGGACATCAGTCCGTTGAGGCGGCCGTAGTGGGTTGCGCCCCAGCGGTCGGTGACGGCGGTGGCCTTGACCAGGGTCATGATGCCGCGGACCACACCGGCGCCGATCGAGATCGCGATGAGAGCGAATACTGTTGTCGCCCAGCCTGTCAGGGCGGTTGCGACGGCGGTCAAGGCGAAGGTTCCGACGATGCGGCCGCGAGCGGTGGTGCGGGTGATCAGGGGTAGGTAGCCGATCCGTCCGAGGACCTGTCCGGCACCGCCCAAGCCGAGAGTCAGAGCGGCCAACGTTGGGGAGAATCCGCGTTCGATCAGGAGAGGTACGAGGTTGAATACCCCGGCGAACGCGGCGAATGCGCCCAGGCTGGAGGCGAGCACGAGTATCAGGAAGGCGGGACTGCGCGACACCGCCGCGTGATCGTCGTCGGCGGGTGACGCGGCGACCGGCGGATCAGGCCACGGTCCGGTCAGTCCGAACAGGTGGGCCGGGATCGTGACAGCCGCGAGGATCACGGCGAGGGTGAGATAGGTTGCGCGCCAGTCGGTGTGCTGGACCAGCGTGGCGGTGAGTGGTGCGAATACCGTGCTGGCGAACCCGCCGGAGAGGGTGAGGATCATCAGCGCTTTGACGTGGTCGGTACCGAACCAGCGAGTGAGCGCCGCGAATGCCGGGGGATAGAGCACCGCGCCCATCGCGACACCGGCGGCCACCCATCCCGCGAAGAACACCGGCGGGTTCGGCGCGAGCGCGACCGCGATCAGTGCGGGCACCGCCAGCGCGGAGCCGGCCGTCATGACCGTCCGTGGGCCGACTCGGTCGATGACACGACCGATCGGGATACCGGTGAGCGCGGCAGCGAGCTGGCTGAGCGAGAACGCGGCGGTGATCATCGGCAGCGACCACCCGCTGTCGGCCGAAATCGACACCGACAGAACAGGAAACGCGTAATACAGGATTCCCCAGCTGGTGATCTCCGTCAGACACAGCGTGATGAGTACCCGTCGGCGCAGACCGGGATCGGTAGACCCGGTCTGCGCGACAACGGTGGTCGTCGACACCGCTCAGCGGACGAGAGAAGGTGCCGACAAGGTCAGCACTTCCGGTGCCGGGCTGCAGCAACCACCCGAGCTCGCGCCCGCCGGATCATCGAAAATGCCTGCGCCACCGCAGACTCCGGTCTCGGGCAGCGCGAGTTCGACCCGTGCGGCGGACTCGTGGTCACCGACGAGTTCGGCGGCGATGGAGCGCACCTGCTCGTAGCCGGTCATCGCGAGGAAGGTCGGCGCTCGCCCGTAGCTCTTCATCCCGACCAGATACACGCCGAGTTCGGGATGGGTCAGTTCGGCGACGCCGTGCGGGTAGACAGTTCCGCACGAGTGCACGTTCGGGTCGATCAGCGGCGCCAGCCGGACCGGTGCCTGCAGGACCGGGTCCAGTTCCAGCCGCACTTCCGAGAGCCACCCGAGTTCGGGGCGGAATCCGGTGAGAGCCACCACGTTGTCGACATCGTCGATGCGTCGGCCGTCGTCGGCTACGAGAGTGACACGCCCGTCCTTACCCGATTCGATTGCCCCGGTACGGAATCCGGTCACCACTTCCAGGAGGCCTGCGTCGACGACCTTCTTGGCTCGCAGTCCGAGCGCGCCCCGCGCGGGCAGTTCGTCGGCATCGCCGCCACCGAAGGTCGAGTCGGCGGACCCTCGCCGCAGGACCCAGGTCAACCGGGTACCGGGCCGATGCTCGGCCAGCTGCGCCAGCGCCACGATCGCGCCTAGTGCGGAATGCCCGCCACCCGCGATCACCGTGTGCGTACCACCGAAACGTTCGGCTTGCGCGGGGGAGTCGATATCGGGTACCCGGTAGGTCACCACCTCGCAGGCGCGTTCGCCGAGTGCGGGAAGCCCTTCTCCGCCCAGCGGATTCGGTGCACCCCAGGTGCCGGAGGCATCGATCACCGCGCGTGCGAGGATCCGCTCCTCGCTGCCGTCGGTGCGGCGCAGGTGCACCGACAACGGTTCGCTGTCGCGTCCGGCGTCGACGACACGGTCACGACCACGGCGGGCAAGGCCGACGACCTCGGCGTCGTAGCGCACGGCGTCGCCGAGCGCGGCGGCCAGCGGGGTTAGGTAGTCGCGCGCCCACTCCTGTCCGGTCGGGTAACCCTCGTCGGCCGGGGCGACCCAGCCGGTTCCGTCGAGCACGCGGCGTGCGGCGGGGGCGATCAGTTCGGCCCACCGCGAGAACAGCCGCACGTGATTCCACTCCGCGACCGCGGCACCCGCACGGGGTCCACGTTCGAGCACCAGCACATCCACGCCGCGCTCGCGCAGTTCGGCGGCGGCGGCCAGTCCTACGGGACCGGCTCCTACGACAACGACGGGCAGTTCGGTCATTTCGAAGCTCCATTCATCGACACGCATCGATCTAACAAGGGCGACTGTATCGACAGTCGTCGATGAATGCAACCATTGATGAACGTCGATACAATGGCCGCCATGACGTCCCTGGATATGCCCGTCGTCCGCGACGCAGCCGCTCCGCGCGTCGACGCGCTGGCCGTCGGCGACGCCACGACCTACGCCGAATGGTTCGCCTGCCTGGCCGACCCGACCCGGATTCAACTGCTGCACCTGGTCGCCACGCGCCCGGCCGGGATCACGGTGCGCGAACTGACCGCCGCTCTCGACATCACCCAGCCGACGGTGTCGCACCACGTCCGCAAACTCGCCGAAGTCGGCTTCGTCACCACCCACAAGAGCGGGACCTCGACCGTCGTCGCGGTCAATCCTTCTTGCTGCACCGGCCTTCCGCATGCCGCCGACGCGGTCATGGGCGTCCTCGCTCCGCGGCCCTGCTGCCCAACGGATCTCCCCGCCGACGTGACGGTTCGAGCGATGCGCGACGACGACTGGGACGCGGTACTGCGCATCTATGGCGAGGGCATCGCCACGGGTCTGGCGACCTTCGCCACGGAGGTCCCCGCACGGGAAGCCCTCGACGGGCAATGGTTGCCCGCTCATCGCTGGATCGCCGAGATCGACGGCGCTGTGGTCGGATGGGCAAGCCTGAGCCGGGTTTCCGGGCGCGACTGCTACGCCGGCGTCGTCGAGAACTCGGTCTATGTCGGCGACGGCCTGCGCGGACGCGGGGTCGGGAAGTCGTTGTTGCGAACCCAGGTCATGGCTGCGGACGACGCCGGATTGTGGACGTTGCAGAGTGCGATCTTCCCGGAGAACCGCGCCAGCATCGCCCTGCACCATTCGGCGGGATTCCGGACGGTGGGGGTGCGCGAGCGGATCGCCCAACGGGACGGCGTCTGGCGTGACACCGTTCTTCTCGAACGACGCAACGCGAGTTCTTGAGGCATCAGCTCGGCCAAGACCGGACATCACAGCCCCGTGCTGGCGCCGACGCGGGAGTCGTATCGTCACCTGTTCACTCGGCGTTTGCTTGCGTATTGATTCGATGTACGTCAATATCGAGGAATGTCTAAGTCGGAGCTGAACCTGACGCCGGTCGCGGCCTGTGCCGCCGAGCCGGTCGTTCGTGATCCCTTGATCCACGCGGAGGCCGTCGAACTCGCCGCCGTATTCAAGGCATTGTCGGATCCGGTGCGGCTTCGGCTGTTCTCGCTGGTCGCGAGCCGGGCCGGTGGGGAAGCGTGCGTGTGCGACATCTCCGACGGTGTCGAGGTCAGCCAGCCGACCATCTCGCACCACCTCAAGGTGTTGCGCGAAGCCGGACTGCTCACCAGTGAGCGCCGTGCGTCGTGGGTGTACTACCGCGTCGTGCCCGAAGCGTTCGCGCGGGTCTCGAGCGCGCTGATCGCCGAGGGCGTGAACGCATGAGCGCGACCACCACCACCGAGCACCCGCCCGTTGTCGGCAAGCTGTCGACTCTCGACCGGTTCCTACCGGTCTGGATCGGCGTGGCGATGGCCGCCGGACTGCTGCTCGGGCGGATGATTCCGGGCCTCGGCGATACGTTGAGCGCGGTCGAGATCGACGGCATCTCCCTGCCGATCGCCCTCGGCCTGCTGATCATGATGTACCCGGTGCTGGCCAAGGTCCGCTACGACCGACTCGACTCCGTCACCGGTGACCGCAATCTCCTGATCGGCTCCCTGGTTCTGAACTGGGTCCTCGGCCCCGCGCTGATGTTCGCGCTGGCCTGGATCTTTTTGCCCGACCTGCCCGAATACCGCACCGGCCTGATCATCGTCGGCCTGGCCCGCTGCATCGCCATGGTCATCATCTGGAACGACCTCGCGTGCGGTGACCGCGACGCCGCCGCAGTACTGGTCGCCCTGAACTCAGTGTTCCAGGTCTTCATGTTCGCCGTCCTCGGCTGGTTCTACCTCTCGATCCTGCCCGGTTGGCTCGGCCTGGAACAGACCACGATCGACGTCTCCCCCTGGGAGATCGCGAAATCGGTCCTGATCTTCCTCGGCATCCCGCTGCTGGCCGGCTACCTCACCCGCCGCTTCGGCGAACGCGCCAAGGGCCGCGAGTGGTACGAGCAGAAGTTCCTGCCCCGCATCGGCCCGTGGGCGCTCTACGGCCTGCTCTTCACCATCGTGGTCCTGTTCGCCCTCCAAGGTGACCAGATCACCTCCCACCCCCTCGACGTCGTGCGCATCGCTCTGCCCCTGCTGGCGTACTTCGCTATCATGTGGGGCGGTGGCTACGCCCTCGGCGCCGTCATGGGCTTGGGCTATGCCCGCACCACCACGCTGGCGTTCACCGCGGCGGGCAACAACTTCGAACTCGCCATCGCGGTAGCGATCGCCACCTACGGCGCGACCTCCGGTGAAGCACTCGCCGGTGTTGTGGGCCCGCTGATCGAGGTCCCGGTACTCGTCGGCTTGGTCTACGTGTCGCTCGCCCTGCGAAAACGGTTCTCCGACGCCACCGCCAGTCCGGTTGTCACCGGGGACGTCAAATGAGCGACGAGCCCTCGGTGCTGTTCGTTTGTGTGAAGAACGGCGGCAAGTCGCAGATGGCAGCCGGTCTGATGCGACATCTAGCCGGTGACCACGTCGAGGTTCACTCCGCCGGCACCCAGCCCGGTTCGGCGTTGAACGAGCTGTCGGTAGCGTCGCTGCGCGAGCTGGGCATCGACCTCACCGGCGAATCGCCCAAATCCATCGACCCCGACCTGCTGCGCGACATCGACCTCGTGGTCACCCTCGGCCGCGAAGCGCAGGTCGAACCGGTCCCCGGTGTGCGAATCATCAACTGGGACACCGATGAACCCTCCGATCGCGGAATCGACGGCATCGAACGCATGCGCCTGGTGCGCGACGACATCCGCGACCGCGTCGTCCTACTACTGGAACAACTCACCGCCTGACCACGGACCGACCAAGGGACAGTGTCATGACCGACAGCCCGCTTACCCATGCCCACTACCACCGTGACGACCTCACCCTCGATCAACAGCACGCCCTCAAAACCGCCGCGACACGGCTGGAGCGCGAGTTCGAAGGAACCTTCGGCATCGAAACGATCGACCGGTTCCTGCACTCCTCCTACGACCAGTTCGCCGGTCGCGCCACCGTGGTGAACTTCCTTCCGCTGCTGGCCGAACGGTTCGCCCGCCAGCGGCTGAACGCCCTGGCGCGTGTGGAAGGCAAGGCCAACACCGGCAAGCCGACCGTGCTGTTCCTGTGCACCCACAACGCGGGCCGCTCGCAGATGGCGCTCGGGTTCTTCACTCATCTGGCCGGTGACAACGCGGTGGCGTGGTCGGGTGGTTCCGAACCCGGTGACGAGATCAACCCCGCCGCGATCGCGGCGATGGCCGAGGTCGGCATCGACATCACCGGCGAATTCCCCAAGCCGTGGACCGAAGAGATCCTGCGGGCCGCCGACGTGATCATCACCATGGGTTGTGGTGACGCCTGCCCGCTGTACCCGGGCCGCCGCTACGAGGAATGGCAGCTCGAGGACCCCGCCGGTCACGACGTCGCCGCCGTGCGCCCGATCCGCGACGACATCGAAACCCGCATCCGGCATCTGCTCGCCGAACTCGACATCCCCACCCACTGATTCGCACCACACCGAAAGGGATTGTCTCCCATGACGACCAAGCCCAGCGTGCTCTTCGTCTGCGTCCACAACGCCGGACGTTCGCAGATGGCCCAAGGCTTCCTGACCCACCTCGCGGGCGACGATATCGAGGTCCGCTCCGCGGGCAGCGCCCCTGGTAACGCCCTGAATCCGGCCGCGGTCGAGGCGATGGCCGAACTCGGCATCGACATCACCGCCCAGTCACCCAAGATCCTCACCTCCGACGCGGTCGAGACCTCCTCGGTCGTGATCACCATGGGCTGCGGCGATGCCTGCCCGTACTTCCCTGGGGTGGACTACCGCGACTGGAAGCTCGAAGATCCGGCGGGCAAAGGCGTGGAGTCCGTCCGCCCGATCCGCGACGAGATCAAAAAGCGCATCGAGGAACTGGTCGCCGAGCTGCTTCCCGCCCGCGCCTGACAACCGCCCTACCCGAGAAAGCGACATGTTGATGAGCAAGATCGAGGTATTCGAGCCCGCGCTATGCTGCAACACCGGCGTGTGCGGACCCGATGTCGACCAAGCCCTGGTGAGTTTCTCCGCCGATCTGGACTGGCTGCGCGGCCAGGGCGGAGACATCACCCGATTCAACATGGCATCCGAACCACTGGCCTTCGCCGGTAACGACGCCGTCCGGAATTTTCTCGAAGTCGCAGGCTCGCAGGGGCTTCCGCTCGTGCTGGTCGACGGAGTCACCACATTGACCGGCCGGTACCCGACCCGCGACGAGATCACCCTGTGGTCGCGCACCGTTGAGGTGAGCCCGCGACCGCAGGGTGTGGCGTTGCTCGACATCACCGAGGACAGCTGCGGCGGACCCGGCTGCTGCTGATCACCGTGGACACTCCCGCTTTCTTGACCGACGCCCCACGCTTTGTGTTCTTCACCGGAAAGGGCGGGGTCGGCAAGACTTCGGTCGCCTGCGCTTCGGCGATCGCGCTCGCCCGCGGCGGTGCTCGGGTTTTGCTGGTCAGCACTGATCCGGCCTCCAACGTCGGCCATGTCTTCGACACGACCATCGGCGCGTCGGTCACCGCGATCCCCGCGGTGACCGGCCTGTCGGCATTGGAGATCGATCCACACCAGGTCGCCGCCGCCTACCGCGAACGGATCATCGGACCGGTACGCGGGCTGCTACCCGCCGCCGAGATCGACACCATCACCGAACAGCTGTCGGGCTCGTGCACCACCGAGATCGCCTCCTTCAACGAATTCACCGCGCTTCTCGACCCCGCAGCCACCCAGTTCGCACACTTCGACCACATCGTTTTCGACACCGCCCCGACCGGTCACACGATCCGGCTGCTGCAACTGCCGGGAGCGTGGACCGAATACCTCCAGGGCAGCGGCGATGCCTCCTGCCTTGGACCGCTGTCCGGCCTGGACGCGCAACGCGAAACCTACGCCGCCGCAGTGCACGCACTGACCGACCCCGCGCTCACACGCCTGGTCCTGGTCACCCGCGCCCAAGACGCGGCGCTGCGCGAGGTCGCCCGAACCTACGACGAGCTCACCGACATCGGCGTCAAAGCAGGGCACCTGATCATCAATGCTGTTCTGCCACACACCGATACAGGCGATGATCTCGCCGCCGCGATCACCCGTCGCGAGTCTGCGGCAATCGCGGCGATGCCCGCGTCGTTGGCCCAGCTGCCGTGCGACCGGATCGCCCTCAAGCCCGTCGAGATGGTCGGCGTACCGGCCTTGGGCATACTCTTTGACTCCACTGCAACGGTTTCCGAGTTCACCGACGCCGTGGCACCGCAGATCGAAGCTGCACCGCTGGCGGCGTTGATTGATGAACTGACCCTCGACGACCACGGCCTGATCATGTGCATGGGCAAGGGCGGCGTCGGCAAGACAACCATCGCCGCAGCTATAGCCACCGCCCTGGCCGCCCGCGGACACGACGTGCACCTGAGCACCACCGATCCCGCCGCGCACCTGGCCGATACCGTCGGCGCAGGTCTGGCCACCATGCAGCTCTCGCGCCTCGACCCCGACGAAGCGACCGAGCAATACCGGCAGCGAATACTGCGCACCCGAGGAGCCGACCTCGATGAACAGGGACGCGCCGCGCTCGAAGAAGACCTGCGCTCACCCTGCACCGAAGAAGTCGCAGTCTTCCAAGCATTTTCGCGCCTAGTGCACGAATCCCGACACCGCTTCGTCGTCGTCGACACCGCACCGACCGGCCACACCCTGCTACTGCTCGACGCCACCGGCGCCTACCACCGCGAGATCAGTCGCAACCTCGGCGCCGATCGCAGCTTCACCACACCGCTCATGCGATTGCAGGACCCCGCTCAGACGAAGATCCTCGTCATCACATCCCCTGAATCGACCCCGATCCTCGAATCCGTCGAACTCTGCGCAGACCTGGAACGCGCTTCCATCACACCGTGGGCATGGGTCCTGAACAACTCCCTCGCGGCAGCCCACCCCACTGACACATTGTTGCGCGCTCGCGCTGCCACCGAGGTGGCCCACATCGGGGCTGTGGCAACGCAATACAGCCGCCGACATGCGATTGTCCCGATGCTCAGTTCCGAGCCGACGGGCCCTGATCGTCTGGCCGAGCTGTCCGGCGACGCCGCGATCCCGGTAGGCGAATAGTCACACCGAACATCTCGGATCGAAATTTATCGATACATAGGGTGCTGAGTCGCCATCCGTTCACCTCACTGTCACATCGAAATATTTGGATTCAAGGGTCCCGAGATGAGGGATCCGGTGGCCTACACCGGATCCGGGCAATGACTGGAGGCCCCACCCATGATCAAGCGCACCCGCGTGCACCTGACCGCCGCAAGCGCTGTCGCGGCACTGACTTTGGCCCTGTCCGCATGCGGTAGCGATCCCGCAGGACCGTCGCTGTCGGGCCCGGTGGTGATCGACGGGTCGAGCACCGTCGAGCCCCTCTCCGCCGCTGCGGGCGAGCTGTTCATGCAGGACCACAAGGATGTCCAGGTCACCGTCGGAACCTCGGGTACCGGTGGCGGTTTCAAGAAGTTCTGCGTCGGCGAGACCGACATCTCCAATGCCTCGCGTCCGATCAAGGACGCCGAGAAGCAGCTCTGCACCGACAAGAACGTGCAGTTCAGCGAGATCCAGGTCGCCAACGACGCGCTCACCGTCGTGGTGAACAAGGCCAACACCTGGGTGAACTGCCTGACCGTCGCGCAGCTGAAGAAGATCTGGGAGCCCACCTCGACGGTCAAGAACTGGAACGAAGTCGACCCGTCCTTCCCGAACGAGCCGCTCAACCTCTATGGCGCGGGCCCTGACTCGGGCACCTTCGACTACTTCACTGGCGTCATCAACGGCAAAGAAGGCGACAGCCGCAAGGACTACAACCCCACCGAGGACGACAACATCACCGTCCAGGGCGTCGCGGGCGCCAAGGGCGGACTCGGCTACTTCGGGTTCTCCTACTTCGAGGAGAACGAAGCCAAGCTCAAGGCCATCCAGATCGACGGCGGCAACGGCTGCGTCGCCCCGTCGGTGAAGGCCGCCCAGGACGGCACCTACACCCCGCTCGCCCGCCCGCTGTTCATCTACCCCTCCGACACGGGTGTGAAGAAGCCGCAGGTGGAGAAGTTCGTCGAGTTCTACATCGACCGCAACGACGCCATCGTCGAGGCCGCCCGCTTCGTGCCGCTCACCGATGCACAGAAGGACAAGGCACGCGCGGCGCTCGAGGCGTTGAAGACCAAGGCAGCCGCTAAGTGACCGTTGGTCACCGCGCGACCGATGGCCCCTCGACCGTGGGGGGCCATCCCGGCGTGTGGCAAGGAGAGACCGCCGATCTGAGCGCCCGCTCGGCACGCATCGGCGAACGCGTCATCCGTGCACTGCTGATGTCCTCGGCGATGTTCTCAGTGGTGGTGACCGTAGGAATCGTACTGTCACTGATGGTTCCGCTGACCACGTTCTTCCAGCATGTCGGCCTCGGTGAATTCCTGTTCGGCACCGAGTGGACCGCGGCCTTCGGTGACAAGTTCACCTGGGACGACAAGTCATGGGGTGTCCTGCCGTTGGTGGTCTCGACCCTGATGATCACCCTGATCGCGCTCGCCGTCGCCGTACCGCTGGGCCTGGGCGTCGCGATCTACCTCAGCGAATACGCCTCCGAGCGCGTACGGAAAATACTCAAGCCGCTGCTCGAGATCCTCGCCGGCATCCCCACCGTCGTCTACGGATTCCTCGCACTCACCGCCCTGACACCGATCCTCGGCACCGTCTTCGAGTTCCAGGGGATCTACACCAACCTCGCACCGGGCATCGTGATGGGCTTCATGATCGTGCCCACTGTCGCATCGCTGAGCGAGGACGCCATGTCGGCCGTGCCGCTGGCCTTGCGCCAGGGCTCCTACGCACTGGGTGCGAACCGGATGCAAACGACCTTGCGCGTGGTGTTCCCGGCCGCCCTGTCGGGCATCGTCGCCGCGATCGTGCTCGGCATCTCCCGCGCAGTCGGCGAGACCATGATCGTCACCATCGCCGCGGGCAGCAAAGCTCACCTGTCATTCGACCCACGCGAAGGCGCCCAAACCATGACCGGGTTCATCGCCCAGATCGCCAGCGGCGACGCACCACAGGGCAGCCCGGTGTACTACTCGCTCTTCGCGGTCGGCGCCTTGCTGTTCGTAATCACCCTGGTGATCAACATGATCAGCATCCGTCTGGTCCGCAAGTACAGGCAGGCATACTGATGACTTCGACCTCCATCATCCGCCCCGATCTGACCGGCAAGAACCGCAGCTCGGCCCCCGGGACAGTCTTCGCGATGCTGCTGTGGGCAAGCCTGGCGATCGTGTGCGTGTTCTTGTTCTTCGTGCTCGCGATCATCGTGCAAAAGGGCATCGCCCGATTCGACCTCGACCTGGTCACCAACCAGCCGTCCAAGATAGCACCGCAGACCTCCGGCGTCGCCTCAGCCCTGTACGGCACCTTGTGGGTATGCGTGCTGACCGCGACGTTCGCACTACCCCTCGGTATCGCCGCCGCGGTCTACCTCGAGGAATACGCCGACCCGAACTCCCGATGGAATCGGTTGATCGAGTTGAACATTCAGAACCTGGCGGCGGTGCCGACAGTGATCTACGGCATCCTGACCCTGGCGTTCGTGGTGCGCGGCCCGTTCGCGATCGGCGGTGTCGTGTTGGCCGGGGCAATCGCGTTGGCGCTGCTGATCCTGCCGGTCGTCATCATCACCACCCGCGAAGCGCTGCGTGCGGTTCCACGCGAAATCCGCGACGGCTCCTTGGCATTGGGCGCCACGCTGTGGCAGACCACCTGGAAGCAGACCCTGCCCTCGGCGATTCCCGGCATCGCGACGGGCTCGATCCTGGCCTTGTCGCGAGCGATCGGTGAAGCGGCCCCGCTGATCCTGGTCGGCGCGACGACGTTCGTCACCTTCAACCCCAATGGGGTCTTCGACCGGTACACCACCTTGCCCGTGCAGATCTACAACCTCGTCCCGCAGGACCGCCAAGCTTTTCGCGATCTGGCCTACGCCGCGATCCTGCTTCTGCTCATCGTCTTGCTGGCCATGAACGCCATCGCGATCTGGCTGCGTAACCGCTACCAGCGCCAGTGGTGACCCCGTCATGAAGGAGAAGACCATGACCACAGCCGATTCCCACCTCACCGCAGGCAGCGGCCGACGATCCACCCGCATCAAGATCGAGCCGAGTCAACAACTGCCCGCCGTGGCCGGGCAACCCGACGGCGTGATCAGCCTGCGCGACCTCGCCGTCTACTACAAAGACTTCCGGGCCGTCTCGGATGTGAACATGTCGTTCAGCAGCAAGGAGATCACCGCGCTGATCGGACCGTCGGGCTGCGGCAAATCCACCGTGCTGCGCTGCCTCAACCGGATGAACGACCTCGTCCCCGGAGCACGCGTCGAAGGCCGCGTCGCCTACCACGGCGCCGACATCTACGGCCCCGGTGTCGATGTCATCGAGGTCCGCCGCCGCATCGGCATGGTGTTCCAGAAGGCCAACCCGTTCCCGAAGTCGATCTACGACAACGTCGCCTACGGCCCCCGCGTCACGGGCATGCAGATCGAGAGCATGGACGACCTCATCGAACGGGCCCTGCGCGGGGCAGCACTCTGGGACGAGGTCAAGGACAAACTCAAAGAAAACGCGTTCGGACTGTCCGGCGGCCAGCAGCAACGCCTGTGCATCGCCCGCGCGATCGCCACCTCCCCAGAGGTGATCTTGATGGACGAGCCGTGCTCAGCACTCGACCCGATCGCGACCGGCAAGATCGAAGACCTGATGACCGAACTCGCGTCGGAGTTCACCATCATCATCGTCACCCACAACATGCAGCAGGCCGCCCGCGTCTCCCAACGCACCGCGTTCTTCACCGCCGCCGCCGATGACAAGGGCCAGCGCACCGGCGCCTTGGTCGAATACGCACCCACCGAGCAGATCTTCGGCAATCCCATCGACCCGCGAACCGAGGACTACATCAGTGGCCGGTTCGGCTGAGATGTCGGACCCGCTCACCGACGCGTGGGAATCGGGGTACTCGCAGTTCCAAGCTCGTCGCCGCGCCTGCGTCACCGGCACCATCCGCGACAGGATGACCCTGTTGGTCGTCGACGACACCGACACCGCGCGCACCCTGAGCGCGGAACTAGCCGGGCAGCCGGTCGAATTGCGGGTATGCAGCGACCCAGCACACGCACTGCTCGTGCTCGGACGCACCTGCCCGGACGCGGTGCTGCTCGGACCGACGACCGGGCGGCTGTCGCCGATCGACTTCCTCGAGATCTTGCGGGCGGAAGAACCTGGCATCCCGGTACTCGTGGCCGTCGGCTCAGGCGACGGCGCCTTCGCCGCACAAGCCGCCGAGCACGGCGTGACCGCAGTCATACCCAAGCCCTATCGAAGCCGCGAACTACTGGCGATCCTCCAGTCACTCGCGCTCGCCTCCGAACCGATCGCGATCCACCCCATGGTGATCGACCTCGGCAGGCTGCGCATCGACGGTTCTGCCCCACGGATCTGGCTCGACGGTGAGCAGATCATGCTGCCGCCGAGGGAATTCCTGCTGCTGCGCTACCTCGCCGAACGCAAGGGCGCGGTCATTCCCCGCAAGGATCTGGTCCGCGCGCTATGGGGTGAAGGACCCACCTCGAGCAACAGCCTGACCGTGCACGTACTGCGATTGCGACGACGACTCGGTGACGAAGAACACAACCCGCAATGGATCCGAGCCATCCGTCGACTGGGCTACCAGTTCGACGTGCCGCCACGTTCACCGAACGTTCACCGCACATGAGCACGATGTCACCATGGCAGCGTCACCGAAGGACACCGAACAGCACGGCACCACCGCGGTCGCGACCGTCGCAGGTCACGAACCCGCTGTGGCCGCTCGCCTGTTCAAATCCCTCGGCGACCCCATCCGCGTCAAACTCCTCACCCTTGTACGTCGGTCCGCCGACGGTGAAGCATGCTTCTGCGACCTAGCCGAGGAATTCGACTTCGCCCAGTCCACACTCAGCCACCACCTGCGGATTCTCGTCGACGCCGGGGTGCTCTCGCGCACCCGCCGCGGACGGTGGAGCTGGTACCGCGTCGAGCACGAAGCCCTCGACGAAATGGAGCTGATTCTGCGCGCCGGTGGCCCATTACGTGCGAACCCAAGCAGCAACTGCGGCGCCTGACTCCGTCAGGATCTTGTCCATCTGAGGTTCACCAGCCGTTCCTTGATCGCCGGGTCGGCACCCCGCAGGATCGAAATATGTCGATCCAGCCCGTTCGCCGAGTCGCGCCTGTCGGCGCGGTCTGGGGGCTTGGCATCGCTTTGGCGATCGAGTTCGTCGGCACCGCGCTACTGGCGACACTGCTGTCGATGATCCGGGTGGCGACCGACGCGTCTGGGTACGTCGGTAGCAGCGATTCGATGACCGCAGCGTTTTTGGTGAGCGTGCTCGCAGCCTCCGGCGCCCTGCTGGCTCTCGCGCATGGAGCGCACCTCAATCCTCTTCTCACACTGGCCGCCTGGTTCGACGGCCGACGTTTCCGCCACAACGGCCGGATAGTTTTCGCCTACTTCGCAGCGCAGGGCGCAGGCGCCTTCGTCGCAGTGATTGCGATCGATCCAATGATCGGCCGACAGCTCACGGCTGTCGGAACCCCGGCGACAGCGTGGCTGGTCGGCACCGAATTCGTCTCTGCGACCGGCCTGGTTGCCCTGTTCATGATCTTCACCACCGCGTCGCGAGGCTCATCGACCGCCGCAGCATTGGGCGGATACCTCGACGTCATCACCGTGGTCGGCTGGTCGTACTCGTTCGCCAACCCGGCGCTTGTTCTCGCAACCCTGCCGCACACATCCTGGGAAGACGGCACCACCGATACCGCTGTTGTCGTACTCACAGCCCTTTTCGGAGGCGGCTTCATCGGCGCCCAATACTTCACCGATCAAACGAGCGGAGGCTTCGACCCTCGGCGGGAACAACGATAAACATTCGTCGATGAAAACTTGTTCTCCTACGTAAACTCCGACGGTAATCATCGCCCTGCCGCAACGCGGAACTGTCGGCCCCAGCCTGGGCATTACAGTGGGTTCTACCTGTGCAAACGCACTGTTGATGAGGGTTGCCTAATTGGATTGAAATTCACTTTCCGGACTCCTTTAGATCCATTTCTCCCTCTACCGTCCCGAATACCACTCTATTTCGGGAGATTTCGTGAACCTCAAACCACTCGCCCTGTTCGTGAAGCACGACGGCCAGTCGTCGCGCACTTCCATGACGTGCCAGTACAAATGCGGCAACGCGTGCTTTCATGAGGTCTCCAACACCTCCGACGGCGCGTACTTCGGCGATATCGTCGCGGCGCTCTCGCGTCGCGGCGTGCTAAAGGGCGGTGCTGCCGCGGTCCTCGCGGTCGGCGCCGGCAGCGTCCTGGCCGCCTGCGGGGACGACACCCCCGCCGATCCGGCCGACAATCCCGCGGGTTCGCCGGGCACCGGTACGGAGTTCACCGCCGTCGCGCCCAACACCCGCGATGAGGTAGTGATCCCCGAGGGATACGAGCAGCAGGTCGTCATCCGTTGGGGCGACGCACTTTTCGCCGATTCACCGAAGTTTGACTTCGACAACCAAACCGCGGCAGCACAGGCCAAGCAATTCGGCTTCAACGCCGACTACGCCGCGTTACTGCCGGTCGAGGGCACGCCGAACAAATACGTGCTGGTCGTCAACCACGAGTACACCACCGAGCCGATGATGTTCCGCGGATTCACCCCCGACACCGTCACCCAGGCACAGTACGAAATCGCCTTGGCTGCACACGGTGTGACAGTCGTGGAGGTCAACGGCGAAGCCGGGAGCGGCAAGCTCACTCCGGCCTTCGGCAAATACAACCGACGCATCACCGCGACCACCGAGATCGGCTTCACCGGCCCCGCCGCGGGAACTGACCTGCTCAAGACCTCTGTAGATGGCACCGGGACAAGGGTTCTCGGCACACTGAACAACTGCGGCGGCGGTGTCACCCCGTGGGGCACGGTGCTCTCGGGCGAGGAGAACTTCAACGGCTACTTCGCCGGAGAGGCTGCCGACCCGGCCGTGGCGGCCCGCCACAAGCGTTACGGCGTCGGCAAGGTCGATGTCCCGCGCCACTGGGAACGGTTCGACAAGCGATTCGACGTCGCCTCCGAACCCAACGAGGCCAACCGATTCGGCTGGACCCTCGAGATCGACCCCTGGGACGTGTCCTCGACCCCGGTAAAGCACACCGCGCTGGGCCGGTTCAAGCATGAGTGCGCCGAAATCCATGTCACCGATGACGGCACTGTCGTGCTGTACATGGGCGACGACGAACGCTTCGAATACATGTACAAGTTCGTGTCCTCGAAGAAGGTCCAGTCCGGCACCGGTGCTGCGGCCCGCCGCCACAACATGACCATCCTGTCCGAGGGCACCCTCTACGTCGCCAAGGTCACCGGCGACCACCCCGACTTGATCGACGGCACCGGAAAAGTACCCTCCGACAAGGGATTCACCGGCACCGGACAGTGGATTCCCCTGCTGGAGGCCCGCGCCGACGGTCAGAGCAAGTCCCTCGTCGAGGGCATGAGCGCCGCCGAAGTCGCCGTGTTCACCCGCCTGGCCGCCGACAAGGCCGGCGCCACCAAGATGGACCGGCCCGAAGACATCCAGCCCAACCCCAAGACCGGCAAGGTCTACGTCGCGCTGACCAACAACACCAACCGCGGCAAGGAAGGCTACGCCGGTCCAGACGAAGCCAACCCACGCAACCAGAACAAGAACGGCCAGATCCTCGAGATCACTGACGACCACAAGGGCACCAGCTTCACCTGGTCGCTGCTGTTGGTCTGCGGTGACCCGGCCGCCGCTGACACCTACTTCGCCGGGTTCGACAAGACCAAGGTCAGCCCCATCTCCTGCCCCGACAACGTCACCTTCGACCCCTACGGCAACTTGTGGATCTCCACCGACGGCAACGCGCTGAAGTCCAACGACGGCCTGTTCTCCGTCGTTCTCGACGGACCCAACCGCGGTGAGACCAAACAGTTCCTCACCGTGCCGATCGGCGCCGAGACCTGTGGCCCGATCATCGAGGAGAACCGCGTCCTGGTCTGCGTGCAGCACCCCGGCGAATCTGACACCGCCACCCCCGACAAGCCAACCTCACACTGGCCCGACGGCGGCACCACGCAGCCCCGCGCATCGGTCGTGGTTGTGTGGAAGAAGAACGGTGGTCGCATCGGTCGGTGACGTTCAACGCCACCTCGACCCCGGAGCTGACACTCAGCGAAGGCGTCCACCCGTACCACCGGAGGATCTGGTCGGCCATCATGTACGGCCTCGCCGCCGGGCGGGCCGCTCAGCCACACCCAGACCGAACATCACATCGGATGGATCCGCAGGCCCGTGACGGCCTGCTCGCGATCGGTGATCCTGTCGTAGTCGTCGAAGGTGATCGCGAGCTCGTCGCCACGTTTGGTACCGCGCCCGACCGCGATTTCGGCATCGAGAAGCGGGTGTCGACGTCGCGGTCGGGGTCGACCTCCGAGAGCAGTGGTATCGGCTCGCCTGGGACCGGGCGCAGGATTTCCTTGCGCACCAATCGCAGCAATTGGATCGCGGTGTCGGCGTCCAGGCCGCGCCGCATCGCGGTCGGCCGCGCCAACGCCGCCCGTAGCGGGCCAGGCAGGGCACCCGCGCGCAGCGCCAGATACAGGACGACGTCGGTGGCCACCGCCTGCAACGCGGTCTGATCCAGCTGCGCGCGTAGATATGTCAGGGCGGCCTCCAACTCGGCGATCGACCATCGTGTCGCCGCGAGTAGGACATCGACGCCGATCCCGTCCCGGCTGACCAGCACCGCGAGCAAGGTCTGGGCGTGCGTCGCGGCCTCGATGTCGTCGATCATGTCTGGATCGTGTTCGGCGAGCACAATCGCGGCGCGATCAGTCAGCAGCATCTCGTCCACGCTCGAGCGCAGCAGATCGTGTAGGCGCGAGAGCATTGTCAGCGTCACCGTGCGCTGGTCGGGGTCGCGTTCGAGGTCGGTGAGGCTGAATCCGGTCGCCAGCATAGGGCGCTGGCGTCGACGGCCTTGCGGCTTCGGTCTCGTGAGCGAAGACGACCATGGGCTCGAGCTCTGCTGGCACCGTTAATCCGGAACGCGCCACTCCCTTGAGCCATAAGTACGCAAAAATACCCACCGGATACTTTTCAGAATCCGGCGGGCATTTCGCGGCGAAGTGGTGTGACCCCGTGCCGAAGGGCGGTCACAAGATCGCGCGGAACTCGATGGTCACCACGACGCTGACCAGATACTCGATCGTTGTTGCGAGCGTCGGCACGATCGTGTGGTCGATGCCGACGACGGTGGGGGCGAAGATGCTACCCGTCAGCGTGGTCTCTTCGGCTGCGGCGGTGCGGGCACGCTCTTGGCATCCCTCGACGAGGGCTTCGACGGCTTCGGAGACCTTCTCGGGTGAGTCGACGGTACGGGTGGCCGCGTAGGCGATGACATCGTCGTGCAGGGAGGTCGGGCTGCTCATGATCTCAGTATCCTCGAGGTCGCGGAACGGGTGTCGGAGCGGCTTCATGGCTGCTTCGAGCAGGGGAATCGGTTGCGGCTTCACTGGGGGTCCTCGGCCTCGGCGCTGCTGATGGTGTCGATGAACGTGCGCCCGTGACGGTCGATGGTCGTGACGTTCTGGCGGTAGGTTTTCGTCTCGCCGGAGGGCCTACGCTCGAACACGTCCACAAGGTAGTGGGTGGGCTGCTGTTGGTTGATTGTCAGGCAGTAGACCGTGGAGACGGGGATGGTGTCGATGCCCTGTTGGATCGACGCCGCCGAGTACTCCGGGGACTCCGGGAGCACCATGGCCCGGACCTGATCACCCGAGCGTGCTCCGTAGTACGCGTGCTGGAAGGCGAAGACCGCCGCAACCCCACCAGCCGTGCTGCCGGGCCCGTTGCCGCGATACACGTTGCCCTCCACGGTGTTCGGGCAAGGACCGCCTGACAGAAAGTTCGCCGGGGTCGTTGTCACCACCGGTGGGGGAGCACTCGGCAGGACAGGAAGTGCGGTGTGCGTCTGCCCTGCGCTCAGCCCCAACCCCAGCGCGCCGAGACCGAGCGCACCCACGGCCGCCGAGATCCCCAGCATCAGATGCCGGGGACGGCGCGTCGGCTCGGGGTCGGTGTTGCTGTCGTCCGGCGCCGCCTCGACGGGCTGCTCGGGTTCGGGCTCCGGTGCGGCTTCGGGGACATGCACACGCGAGAGCACCGGTGTCCAGGGCCCCGAGGGAGGGGCCGACCGATCGGTGGTGGCGTTCATTCTGATCTTCTCCTTGTTCAACGCCCGCGACCGAGACTGCGGTGCGGTGCGGTGGTGGTTGTGGTTGAAGCTGTCGGGGACAGCGCGGTGCCAGTGAAAGCCGTTGTCGTGGCGATCGGGGTCAACGGTCCGCTGGCGGCCCGCAGCGACTGTTCACCACGGCGGGCCTCTTGTAGCGCGGCAAAGGTCGGCCGCCGACCATCACCGCGCGCTGCGGCAACATCTGCGCCCCGACTGCGAGATGGCGAGGCTGCCGGTTCGGGTGCGCTGGCTTGGCGTACGTAGCGCACGGCCGCCTCTACCACCGCTCCGGTTTTGCGGGGATCGCCGTTGGGAAGCGAAGCCCATTGCGGCGAGCCCAGTTCCGGGATCTCGCCTCGCCGCTGGGCGCTCTTCAAGTACGGGGCAGCCCATATCTGCACCGCCTCGACGCTCAAGCGATCCGCCGCACCGGGGTGACGAAACCCCGGCTGCACAGCAGCCGCCTCCTGTTCTGCCACCACGTCGGCGCGCAGCACACCGGACAGCGATTTGAGCTTGTCGGGGCGGAATCCGGTGAATCGAACGTTTCCGGCTTCGACCACGGGGGCACCACGAAATCCCATGCTCAACAGACGCTCTCGCGCATCGGGGTCCTGGGCGACATCGACGACCCGATAGGCGAACCCGAGGTTGTCGAGCGTGCGTTTGGTGGCATCGCACTGCGGGCAGTGGGGTTTGGTGTAGACGGTGATCTCTACGCCCTCGTGTGGTGGCGTTTCGGTCGGTGGCATGGCTGGCTCCGGAATCTGTTGGTTGTCTGTCGCGTGCGTCGCCGCGGTTTCGATCGCGTAGTCGGCCCCGATCTCTGGGGCCCACACCCACCGCCACCCGGTCTCGGGATCGAACGAACGCCGAAACGCACCTTCCAGGGTGTTCTCGGCCTCGGCGAGGATTGCCTGGGCGGTCGGGAAGCCCTGGTCGAGCTGGGTATCGGTGACCGGCACGAGTTCATCGATGTCGTGATCGAGGTCGAAATGGTCGCTGAGGTCTTTGCCCGTGGCAGCCTCCACGACCACCACTTCCCGCACCAGGCCGATCAAGAGCCGTTGGACCTCGGCGGCGTGGTGGTAGCCGGCCTCGTCGCGGTCGGCCACGATCACCACCCGCGCCGCGCCGGCGAGTTGGCGGGCGTGGGCGCGCCGAAAGGCACCCGCTCCCATCGCGTTGCAGGTGGCGACCAGTCCCGCCCCACGCGCCCGTTCCACATCCTTTTCTCCCTCGACGAGGAAGATCTCCTCACCGTCGGCGATGGCCTGCGCCACTTCGGGAAGGCGGTAGAGCGCCGGGGTGAAACCGCCCTTGTGCCACCGGCCACCGGCGTCGACCCTGCGCTGGAAGAACATCTTGTCGATGCCCCGTTCGTGTGGGACATGGATCCGCACGACTTCGCCGAGCGGAAGGCCACGCTGGTCGGTGTAGAGATAGGTCGCGACCCGGTAGCGGGGGCCGACGACTTTGCCGAGGCGTTGCCTCTTCGACGGTCTCGCCGGATCACGAGCACTCCGCTGATCCGGTTGCGACTCGGGTCGAGGGGGCCGGGGTCGAGATGATGTGCCAGGCTCCCGGACCCATTGCCTGTCCCAGATCGCGTTACCGGACAGTCCGATGGCCGCTAGGACCTGCGTGTCGGTGCAGCCGGTGAAGCACCGCACGACCGTCTTGGCTTTGTCCTTGTTGTGGATCAACCCCAAGCTCGGGTCTGCGTCCTCGTGCGCAGGGCAGCAATACATCGTCCACTGCCCGCGCTGAGACGCCGGGCCGGGCAGGCGGTTGTGCTCGAACGCCCACTCGTCGAGAGCGCGCGTGATTCGGGCGAACGAAGCACGCGAGGCGGATGTATCGGCCACGGCGCACCACCTCCACTGCTCAAGTATCGAAAGTATCTAAAATGGCTAAAACATCTAAAGCTGGTCATGAAGGGCTGAGCCCCCACCGGGCGGTCGGCTCAGTGGCGCGTGGTCCGACCCAGCAGGCTCGCCAAGGTCATCCCCGCCGCGGCGCCCGCCAGGCCGCCCGCGACTCCCCGCGCTACGCGGCCCGTCCGTCTGCGTGCCCGGGGTGGCCCCGGGTTCGGGCGTCGGTACTTCACGGCGATCACGACGACCGTGATCAGGATGGCAACGGCCGGGTATATCAACAGGATCGACATTGCCGACCACCTCATCCTTCATTCATCGTCCGGCCGATCGCCGGGTCATGGTTCTAATGTATCGAAAGCATCCGAAGTCATTGCCGGGGGTTCGCTGATCGGTCGAGATCATGCGCTGTCGCGCTGCTGGTGGGCCTGGCGGGCCGCATCGGACCACTCTTGGCAGAAGGTCAATGCCGCGGTCGGGGAGAAGCCGGGGGCGCATTCTTCGCGGCCCAGCGACCGGTCGGGCGTCCGGTGGAGGCTGGGGCCGTAGATGTACCACGCCCAGCGTCCCTGGCCGGGCCTTCGGTCCAGCATTCGGGGGCTCTGTGGACCGATGAGGAACCAGTGGCCCCCGATGTGCAGCGCACTGAAATCGTAGGTACCCACCAGGGTTCGAAGGGTCCGCCACCAACCGCCACCGTGCGCCCTGGCGAGCAGCGCCAGCCTGATCGCACGGCAGTAGCTCAATTCCGCGTGGATAGCCCATGCCGCAGTGGTGAGGACCCGGCCAAGGAAGCGGACATTGCGCAACCGCACGTTCATCGGCTGCGCCGCGGGACGGCAGCCGATGCCCCGGCTGCAGTGACCGGGGCCGCGCGGAAGGCGAACGAGCCGCGGGCGACCGCGTGCGCGTCACCCCCTCGCGCGCTATCGGCGATCAGTTGCTCGACATGGCGGGCATGGCGTCGGGCAGTCGATTCGTGATCGCCGCGGTGGCGAGATCGCCCCTCGGCCAAGCTATCTCGCTGAACTCCGGCGTCCATCTGTGCGCGTGGGGAGTCGGCCCGATCGAAGTCGTCGTAGTGGGCACGCCACCGTGGGTCGGTGCCGAGCACGCCGCGATGCTCGCGTAGGTAGTGCGTCAGTGCGTTGTCCGCGCGGGCCACGGCTTCGGCGGAGCCGTCATCGGGACTGATTCGCACGAGCGCACCGTGTTGGTCGATGTCGATGTAGGAGGTGGCGTTCGCGGCGGTCTGTGCCTGCTCTAGCACTGCCTCGAGGTAGCGCGCGGTCATGGTGACCGATTCCGGCGTCTTGCGGTCGGGGGAGACGAGTGGATCGGGCATCGAATCTCTGTCCTTTGTCGAGGGTTGGCCGGTTGCTGGGCTCGCGCTCAGCTTCCGAAGCATCTATTGATGCTAGAGGCTCGATTGTATCGAAAGGATCTAAAGATTGATCGAGTCGATCGATGTTCGCCAGGTTTGTCCAGGTCAACGGCCTGAAAGCCAGTTTTCGCGCTTGGTCGCGCGAGTCGGGCCTCCGGTGGGCTCGGATGCGCGAGCGGGCGCGCAGATGCGTCGACCGTCGGCGATGCGTCGCTCTTACCCGGCTCGCCGGTGCGGGCGGTCTCGTCGGGGGTGTCGATCCGATGGTGCAACGGTTGGAAACGCCACGGGCGCTCCAAGTTCTTATAAGAACCTGGAGCGCCCGTAAGGCGGGTGCGGTTCTGCGGCTACGGTGCCGCGACCGTGTCGGCGGACTCAGTCGGGGTGGCGGGCGTTGTCTCCCGTCGGGGGAGTTGCTCGGCCAGAGCCTCTTCGGCCCAGTCCGACCACGCCGGGTAGAGCTCGGCCTCGGCCCACCAGGTAGCTCGTGCGTCGGCCATGATCTTCGTGTCGCCGCTGTACGAGCGGCGCGGTCGGGTGCCTGCCTGCTCGGGTGGAACGCGTCGACCGGGAGGGAGTCGGTCAGGAGCGGGTTCGTACTCGGTCAACCCCAACTCCGCGCGCTTGCGTGCAGTCTTCGAGGCGAAGGCTGCGTCCAGCCATCCTGCCCAGGTGGGGAACTGGCGAATCTGCTTCTGCCACTGCTTCTTTGCCTCGGACCAGACCTCGTTGCTACAGGAGAAGTTCGTCCTGCCCTTTGTCGGCATCTCCGTCTCGTCGGACTGTGTGTCGGCCACGGGTTTCCTCCCTCTCGACGGCAGAACGCGCATCCCCGGTCCGCGGTCGGCTTCCCGTCGCATCTCCGATGGTTCCAGTGTATCCAATGGCCCGATCACATCTAAAGCGGCGAGCGCCCCGCCCATGCCGGGCCCCTTTAGACGCTCTCGATACTGTCGAGTCTTTCGATACATTAGAGTGTATCGAGTTCACCTGGGCAATCGTCCCAGGTGGATGTCCTCGACACATCAGCAACAACGGAACCATTGGGGCTGGTGAGATGCGCCGCCCCGCCGTCGAACACGGAGGCGACTATGGCGCGGCGACCGCGAAGAATACATATCAGCGAAGACCAGCTGAGCCTGGAGGCACTAGGGGGCGACCCGAACCCGGCACCCTCGACCGTCGACCACCGAAAGGACAACGAACGCGATGATCATCGACCAGGTCAGGACCTACTACACGACGTACCTGCCACGAAGGACGCGACTGCTGGAGGACCCGCAGACGCACTTCCAACAGCTGGCAGAGCAGATCAGTCAGCGAATCGAGCAGATCTCGACCCAGCTGGAAACCGACGCGATCACCTCCGGGCAGGACTACCTCCAACGGGTGGGGACGCTGAACACGGTGCGCGCCCAGGCGACGGAGATGGCCTTGGCCGAGCTGCTGTTTTCGATGCCCCCGGAGATCCAGGACGACCCGGAACCGAGCCGGACCGAGCGCGACCTGTTGGTGATGCAGCAGGAGGAGCGAGCGGTGGAGCAGCGCCTGGAGATGGAGCCGGGCAGCCCGGAGGCGAGCGAGTGGGATCGCCGGTATCCGCATCTGGTCGAGGAGGTCCACTGGATGCTGAGCGATCACGACGAGTTGACCGCCCAGCAGAAGCGCGAACAGCTGGCGCTGATCTTGGAGAGGCAGGACGCCGCGCGGCCGACGCGTTAGAAATCGGCTCCAGCACGCAGGACACCATCGTCACCGTCGATGGACGGGACTACCTCATCGACGGTGTGCAGGCGTGGGAAGTCGGCCGCGGCGAGTCCACTGGCGGTGACGCGCAGTGGACTCGCCTCCGGGAGGTCGGCACAGCGACCAGTGTTGGCGAAGCCGAGCGTCTGGCGCGGGCCGATGCGATGTTCAGCCCGGTCGAACTGGCAACGCTGCGGTGCACGATCGAGGACGAGGCGTACACCTACGGTGGCTACAACCGGCCACCCGAGATCTTCAACCCCTCCACCGCGCCGCGATACCTCACCGAGGGGCCGCTGAAGGCGCTGTCGGCGGGGGAGCGATTCGGGCCGACCTGGTTGTGGGTCGAGTGCTACCTGCGCGCCCACCCGGACCTCTACGACGAGACACCCGCCTCGGTCCAAGCCCGCCAGTACGAGCGCGCACATGCCACAGGGCCGATGGTCAACGCGGCCGGTGAACACCTTCGGGCCGGACGCTTCGAGCAAGCCCGCACGCTGCTCGACCAGGCTCAGCTCGTCAACCCCGCCGACGCCACCGACTACGTCGAGATGCGCTCGCGCATCGAGCGGCTGGCGGGATTCGTCGACAAACTCGGGCTGTCGGCCCACGAACGGTTCGATGGAGTGCACGGACAACGGGCGCGCGTCGTCGTCGGTGAACAAACCTTCCTCCTCGAACCCAGACGCGGCCAGTGGATCGTCCACCCCGGCGCTGACGCCGACGCGGCGTCGATCACCGAAGCGCTACCCGTGCGCGAAGTCATGCCTCGGATTCGTGCCCATCTGGCCGAGCGTCCCGAACCGGGGGCTTCCGCCGCAGTTGAAATCGTCGGCACCGAAACGCATCTCGCTACACCGCGTACTGATCCGCCAGAACCCGCTGCCCTGGTCGAGGACGCGACGACTCCGTTGCCGATCCTCATCGAGCACACCGCCGAAGGCACGCTGGTCCGCAACACCGACAAAGCGAACCTGCAACTCCGCCAAGCCCTGCACGACGCCAAATTCCAGTGGTCACGCCCCCAGAAGTTCTGGTACCAACGGCGGGCGACCGACTTCGCCGTGCGCACTCGCCGCGTCGGGTACCTGCGAGCCTCGCTCACCAGGCTCGGCCTGCCCTTCACCGAGACCGGCGCCGCGACCACCTCCGGCACTGCGGCCCTCGCCTCCGCCCACGCGGACACAACACCGCAGACCGAACACGCAATACCCATCGAATCATCGGAGGCTCAACAGGATTCGACCGCCCTGGCATCGCCCCCAGCAGCCTCCAACGGTCCGAACCCTGCACCCACGCCGTCCGAGTCGCAGGCACCGACGGCCGTTCCTGTTAACACCGACCAGCCACCAGCGACACCATCTCGAACCGAGGCGGCCACCGCGCCGGTCACAACAGAGAGGGCCAATGCGACCGGTCCCGTGAACGCGGGATTCCGCCGCGCCGAATGGCTTCCGGCACCCGAAGTGGAGATCCCCCGATCGCCACAGCGGCGCATCGAGGCGAACCTCGCGGCGATCCAGACTATTCAGGTCCTCGAACGCGACAATCGCACCCCGACGCCGGCCGAGCGAGAAACGTTGGCGAAATGGACCTCGTGGGGCGCCGCCGCCGCGATCTTCGACGCCGAGCGTGAAGAGTTCCGCGTCGACGCCGAATCGCTACGAACCCTGATCGGCGAAACCGGATGGAAGCAGGCCAACCGCACCGTCCTCAATGCCCACTACACCGATCCGATGATCGTGCGGGCGATGTGGGACCACCTCCAATCCCTCGGGTTCGTCGACGGACGAGTCCTCGAACCAGGCTGCGGTGCAGGAGCATTCATCGGGCGCGCCCCGGAATCGGCGCGCGTGACCGGTGTGGAACTGGACTCCACCACCGCTCGAATCGCGCAGGCGCTCTACCCGCACGCCGACATCCGGGTCGAATCCTTCGCCGACACCCGTCTGCCCGAAGGACACTTCGACGCCGCGATCGGCAACGTGCCGTTCTCCTCGACACGGCTCCACGATCCGGTGCACAACACCGGTGAGCACAGCATGCACGACCACTTCATCCTCAAATCGCTCGCACTGACCAAGCCGGGCGGTGTGGTGGCGGTGGTGACCAGCTCATTCACCCTGGACAAGAAGAATCCATCCGCCCGTCGCGAAATCGCCGCTCACGCCGACTTCCTCGGTGCGGTCCGCCTGCCCAACGGCACACACCGGCGAGTCGCGGGCACGGATGTGGTCACCGACATCCTGATCCTGCGCCGTCGAGATGGGGCAGCACGCCGCCTCGGTGGACCGTACGAGCTGGCCACCAGCACCGAAGTGCCCTTGGCTAAAGATGCCGGTGAGGCAGAAGTCGTCGTCAACGAGTATTTCCTCAACAACCCCGACATGGTTCTCGGTGAGCTACGGGCCGGTACCAGCATCTACGGAGGATTGGCAGTCGTGGTGCACGGGCGCGGCGACCTGGAACAGCAACTCCGTGAGGCACTCGATCGGATCGCGCGGCAAGCCCTGGACGAGGGCATCGCCCATCAGCCACGTGAACTGGTCGCCGGAGAGCGACGTGCTGCGGCCAGCGCACCCGGCGACGCGAACGAATTCCCTGGCCACCTGCGTGCCACAACACAAGGGTTCGAGGCACTGCACGTCGACGGCACCTACAGCGAACTGACGATCCCGAAAACCCAGGCCGAGGAACTGCGAGCACTGCTGGGGCTGCGCGACACCGCGGTCGCCCTGCTGGAGAACGAGGCCGCCAACGCCGAAGACTCCGACGAGATCGAAGCCCTGCGCACCCGACTCAACCGACGCTACGACCACTACACCGAGCGATTCGGACCGATCAACCGCTGCACATGGCATCCGACCGGACGCGTCGATGATGCGGGTGAGCCGGTCATGTCGGTCCGTCGCCCCCCGGTCATGCGGGTATTCCGCGACGATCCGCACGCCCCGATCGTGCTGGCGCTCGAGGACTACGACGCCACCACCGATGCCGCGGTGAAGATGGCGATCATGCGCCAGCGCGTCGTCGCGCCGCGCACCCCGCGCACCGGAGCGGACACCGCCGAGGACGCGGTGGCGATTTGCCTGGATACGCACGGCCGCATCGACCTGCCGGTCATCGCGGGCCTGCTCGGCAGCGACGACGCCCAAGCTCTCGCGCAATGCCGCGGTCTGATCTACCCCGACCCCGCCGATGATGGTCGCTTCGTTCCTGCGGCGGAATATCTGTCGGGCAATGTCAGGCTCAAGCTCGACCAGGCCCGCGACGCCGCCGCCACGAACCCGGAGACCTACAGCGACAACGTCACCGCGCTGACCGGGGTCATCCCCGTCGATCTCGGACCAGCCGAGATCGACGCCCGACTCGGCGCGGTCTGGATCGACGCGCCCGACGTGCAGGCATTCCTGAACGAGGTCCTCAACGACGACACGATCACCGTCGAGCACACCAAGGCGGGGGAGTGGAAGGTCACCGGCGGCCGTCGCGGCGTTCTGGCGACCCAGGAGTTCGGCACCGCCCGCGTCCCGGCACCCAAACTCGCCCAAGCCCTGCTCCGCCAGGCTCCGGTTCGCGTCTTCGACCCGGATGAGAACGGTGAGGCGCGCATCCCCAACCCGACCGAAACCGAGGCCGCGAACGAGAAGGCCGAACAGCTCAACGAACGGTTCAGCGAATGGGTGTGGGAGAACCCGGTCCGCGCAGCGCGGCTGAGCGAGGAGTACAACCGACGCTTCAACAACCTGGTGCTCCGCAACTACGAGACCGACGGGAAGATGCTCAGCCTGCCGGGCCTGTCCCGGGTCTACACCCCGCGTCCGCACCAGCGCGCCGCGGTCGCCAGGATGATCGCCGAGCCGAATGTGGGTCTTTTCCACGCCGTCGGCGCGGGTAAAACGCTCGAGATGGCGATGGGCGTCATGGAACTCAAACGCCTCGGGCTGGTCAACAAACCAGCGATCATGGTCCCGAACTCGATGCTCGATCAATTCGCCAGGGAGTTCTTGCAGGCATATCCGCAAGCGCGCATCCTCGCCGCCGGCACCGAGGACCTGGCAGGGGAGAAGCGACGACAGTTCGTCGCCCGCGCAGCGACCGGCGATTGGGACGCGATCATCTTGACTCGCGGGTCATTCCAGCGCCTCGAGGTCGCACGCGACACCGCGCACTGGTACTTCGACCGCGAGATCCAACCACGCCGCGAGTATCTGGCCGAACTCATGGCGGGCGGGGCCAAACGCACGACCGTCAAACGTATCGAGGACGCGATCCTCAAGTCCGAGGAGAAGCTGAAAAAGAAGGTCGGCGGCCCGACCGATCCGGGCATCACGTTCGAGCAGACCGGTATCGACTACCTCGTGGTCGATGAGCTGCACGACTTCAAGAATCTGGCCACCGACACCCAGATCGAGTCAGCCGCCATCGCCGGAAGCCAGCGGGCGCAGAAGCTGCACATGGTCGTGGAGTACCTGCGCGACAAGCATGGCGGGCGCGCCATCACCGGCGCCACGGCGACCCCGCTCGCGAACAGCATCACCGAGGCGTACGTCGTGCAGCGCTACCTCCGCCCGGACCTGCTCGAAGACGCCGGAATCCGCAATTTCGACGAGTGGGCGGCCACCTTCGGCCGCACCCGGACCGAGCTGGAGATGTCGGTCGACGGCAATTCGTGGAGTCTCAAGACCCGACTGGTGGGGTTCCGCAACGTCGTCGAGCTGCAACGCATGTTCCATGTCGCTGCCGACGTGAAATTGCCGGAGGACTTGAAGCTCCCGGTGCCCAAGCTCGCCCGTCGGGCCGACGGGGAACGTGCACCGGAGGTCATCTCCGTCCCGGCTACCGACACTCAGCTCGAATACGTTCGGGAACTCGGTGAACGGGCCCAGAAGGTGAAGTCGCGCGCGGTCGACCCGACGACCGACAACATGCTCAAAATCTCCTCCGACGGTCGTGCCGCAGCTCTTGACCTCCGCCTTGTCAGGTCGCTCGGACTCGGTTCTCGTTCCGTATCGGCGCACGAGGATCGCCCGATGTTGGACATCGCAGCGGGAGGCTCTATCGCAAGACACCTCCACGCGAAGTCTCCGAGTCCGGCCACGGCGAGGTATGTCGCGCTCTACTCGGCGATGTCGCGCGATCAGCCGGACGAAGAGGTTGGTGAGGATCAGTTCGGCCTCAAGCTCGAAGCGGCGGCGGACTGGATGTTCGACAAATGGCAAGCCGCCAAGGACCAGGTCTTCCTGGGTCGCGACGGACAGCCACACCCTCGCCGCGGCGGCCTTGTCCTGGCGTTCTGTGACCTGGGTACGCCAGGTGAGGACTGGAACGCCTACGACGAACTCAAGACCAAGCTCATCGTGCGGGGCGCACCGGCGGAGCTGTTCGCCTACATCCACGACGCGAAGAACGACAAGGGAAAGGCGGCGCTGTTCACCAAGGCCCGCAACGGCAGCATCCAGTTCCTTTTCGGCTCCACGTCCAAGATGGGCGTCGGCGTGAATATTCAGGACCGGATGGTCGCCATGCTGCATGTCGACTGCCCCTGGCGGCCAGCCGACATCGAGCAACGTGACGGGCGCGGCATCCGCCAGGGCAATCAAAACGCGGAGATCGCTGTTGCTCGCGCCGTCACCGAGGGGACGTTCGACGCCCGCATGTGGGCAGCTCAGTCGCGAAAAGCGGCCATGGTCAACCAATTTCTGAAGGGTTCGCTCACCGCCCGGGAGATCGACGATATCGGCGATGCGGCGCTCAACGCCAACGAGGCCCTCGCTATCGCCAGTGGCAATCCGCTGGTGCTGGAGAAGGCCGAAGTCGACATCGAGGTCACCAAACTCGAACGCTTGCGCCGAGCCCACCAACGTAGCCAGTCGATGCTGCATATCCGCATGCGCGACGCTGACAACGCCATCCCCAGCCTCGAAGCCGAGATCGATGCCTACACCCATGCAATCGCGCACCGAACGCCGACCAAGGGCGACGCCTTCGCAGCCAAGGTCAACGGTCGCTTCTTCGACCACCGCGGCGAGGCTGGCGACGCGCTGGCCGCACGATTGTCCAAGTTGACTCAGGACCCCCGCTCGGTGTGGAAGGAGTTCTCCGATCAGGGCGTAGCCGAGATAGCGGGTTTCACCCTTGACGCTCGTAACGTGCCCACAGGCCGCGACGCCCACGTCGCGGTGGTGTTCTCCGACGTCAGCGCTGATCTCTACGTCACCTTCGATGGGAAGACACTGGAAAAAGGTGGAGCAGGAGTGATGCTCAGGCTTGAGAATGCGGTCAACGGCCTAGATAAGCGACTCGACATTGCGACCAGCCGACTGGCTACCGAACGCACGGAACGCGAACGTTCCGAACAACGTTTGGGCAAGCCATTCGAGCACTCCGAGCGCCTTGACGCGCTACGGGAGCGGCAGAAAGCAATCAACCAGGAACTTTTGAGAGGCGACGAGGTCCAGCCCGAGGCGCCATCGTCGGGGCCGAAGGTGTCCACCGACGAGGCCGAATTCATCCAGTCAGCCGCCAAGAACGAAGCCGCGGCGATGGTTCATCAGTTCGGCGGTGCAGCAGTCGTCAACGGTGCCAACGGAATTTCGATCCTCACCAATCAGGGACGACCTCGATGAACTTTCGGGTTCGTACCTCGACATCGACCCCGGCCCGCTCCCTGCGGAAGTTGAGCTCGATATCGGAGGCACTGCAAGGTACTTCATTCCCGACAACGTCTAGCCTGTGCTTCGATACCTGGCTCGATAGAGGCGCTGAGAAGGCACGAGCCCGCGGTGAGTCCGAAGCCCGCATCAGCCAATGGGGCTCTACCACTGCCGCGGAATGGCCTGAGCGCTAGGACGACCTGGCTGCGCGGTTTTGGCCAGACATCCGACTCCGTGTGCGCAACTGTATCGCCAGCCATCGAAGACTACCGAGATGACTCCACCTCGCCAGCTTTCGCTCGAAGGACATCCGGTTGACTGGCAGCAAGGAGAACGACTGCGCCGTCATCACCATCAATCTTGCCCCGCGCGTCAGGGGGAGTTGAGTGAGACTTCGCACTTGTATAGGCAGATCGACACTCACCAGGCGAACTGACCACTACGTGGACCGTGACGGGTTCGATCGCGTCTACGAAGGGGCGCCGATCGCCATTCCTGTGAAAGGTCTGGAAGTCGGGGACAGTTTCGAGTTAGCAGGCTCGGCCGGCGCGGCATAACAGTGCTGCTCGACGACTCTGCTGCGTGTGGCTCCTATCCAACCGCCATTGCTCACCGAGCTACGAGGCGCACGGACTGAGCTGTGCTGCTCACAGCAGTGTGTCGCTTCGGCGCTCGGGAGCTGATAGGGCGGCGCGTCGCCTACGGTGAGCGTGTGATCGACTTGCCTGCACGCCGCGACCTGCAGCGATTGTTGCGGTGGCTACCGTTGATGCTGATTCCGATACTGTTGTTGGCCAGCACATATCCGGGCCAGTACCGGGTGCCGACCTACTATTGGCTGCTGGCGTTGACCGCCGGAGTGGTGTTCGTGGCGGTCGAGCGGTGGCCGTTGGTGGTCTCGGTTGTGCTGTCGTTGTTGGCGGTGCCGATGTTGCGTGCACCAGCGTGGGGTGTGTCGGGGCTGGTGCCATACCTTGGTGCGGTAGCGCTGGTCGTCGTCATCGCCCGGACACATCGGTGGGCGACCGTAGTGGTCGCGACTGCGGGGTGGGCGGCTGCGGTCGTGCTCGGTCGGGTTGGTTTGCATGAGACGTCCATCGGGCGTGCCTATATCGCGGTCGAAGTGGCTGCTTATGCAGGAGTGCCGTTGTTGCTGGGGTTGTACCTACGTGGTCAACGTGACCTCGCCGACAACCTGCGCAGGCAGGCCGCCGACGCCGAGGCCCGCACGCGCGTCGATGAGCGCGCAGCCATGGCCAGGGAACTGCACGACGTAGTCGCTCATCATATGGCCTCGATCATTTTGCGGATTTCGGTAGCCGGACATGTTGTTCGGGAGGCTGACTCGCGCATCGTCGGTGTCCTCGACGATGTACGGGCCACCGCCGCCGACGCGCTGTCCGATATCCGCAGGCTCTTGGCCGGGTTACGCGATCCCGCGCTCGGTGTAGTGGCCTTGGTTGACAGCGATGCGGCGGCCACCGAGATCGCCGCGGCCATCACCCGCGTCCGTAGTGCTGGGTTCACGGTCGACGCGCAAATCGACGCCGAACTCGGCGGGCTCGATGCGGTCAACCGTCTGACGTTGCTGCGGTTGGTGCAGGAATCGCCCACTAATGTGATGAAGCACGCGGATCGCGATGTACCGGTGGTGTTTCGGATCGGCAGAAATGACGGCGGTATCGAGATGGTCGTGATCAACGGTGGCCGTGACCATGGGGTGCCCCATGGTCACGGCCTCGTCGGGATGCGGGAACGCGCTGAACTCGCCGGTGGCGCACTGACCGTTAGCGCTGAGGACGGTCTCTGGGCTGTGCGCGCCCGACTGTCGGTCAGTACACGCGAAGACACCAACCTGTCGTGACCGCCGTACTACTGAGCGGCGGCTGACGCTTCGGTGGCGCTTGTGTCGGGGTGGCTACCGGGCCGGGTCGGTAGCCACCAGTTCCAGTCGCCGAGCAGACGCATGAGGGCGGGGACGAGGACGAGGCGGATCAGGACGGCGTCGAGGAAGACGGCGACGGCTAGGGCGAGGCCGAGTTGTTTGAGTTCGAGGATATCGGCGGTGAGGAAGCTGGCGAAGATGGCGACCATGATCGCGGCGGCGGCGGTGATGGGACGCGCGGTGTGGGTGAGTCCGGCGGCGACGGCGTGCTGGTTGTCGCCGGTGGTGTCCCAGTATTCACGGATGCGGCGGATGAGGAAGACCTCGTAATCCATCGAGAGCCCGAACAGCAGCGCGAACACGACGGTGGGCAGGTAGACCTGCACGAAGCCGGGACTGGTGAAGTCGAGGATGCTTTCGCCGAGGCCCCATTGGAATACGGCGACGGTGATGCCCAGGGCGGCGCCGGTGGCGAGCAGATTCATCGCGATGGCCTTGATCGGCAGGGCGATGCTGCGGAACGCGGCGATGAGGAAGATCAGTGACGCGGTCAGCACCAGCGCCACCACGAGTGGCAGTTTGGTGGTCATCTCGTCGGAGAGGTCGACGAATTCGGCGGTGCTGCCGCCGATGCGAATCTCGACGCCGACCGAGTCAGCCGCTGCGATGCGGAGGTCGCGGATGAGGTCGGTGGCCTGCATCGAGTCGAACGCGACCGACGGGATCGCCATCGCCAGCACTCGTCCGTCGTTGAGTTGGGTGGGGAGAACGGTGTCGATGCGATCGTCGTCGGCGATCTCGGTCAGGAATCGGTTGACTCGTTCGGGGGCGTCGCCGGTGAGTGGGGTGCCGCCAGGGCCGGTGGCGATGATTTCGACCGGTGCGAGTGATCCGGCAGGGAAGCTGGTGGTCAATGCGGTGGTGGCGCGTCCGGTGGGGGTGTCGTCGAGGGCGCTGGTTCCCATGTCGAGGCCGTAGCGGATCCCGAATATCGGGAGGGCGGCGATGATCAGTACCGCGACGGCGGCCGTGCCGAACAGGACGGGTCGGCGCATAACGAGATACGCCCAGCGCGCCCAGCGACCGAGGCTGGCACCAGGAAGGTCGGTGGTGCTGTCGGCGGGGCGCCAGCGTGCCGGGAGTGCACCGCGGTTGACGGCGGGGCCCAGTGCGGCGAGCAGGGCGGGTAGCAAGGTGATGGCGACGACGAGCATGCTGGTGACGGCGGTGGCGACGCCGATGGCGATGCCACGGAAGATCGGTGCCTGGATGATGATCAACGCGCACAGCGAGATCATCACCACCAGGCCCGAGACCAGAATCGTCTTGCCCGCGGTGGCCAGTGAGCGGCCGACGGCGGACGCGATCGCGGCGTGGTCGGCGACGGTGTGGTGGGCGAGTTCTTCGCGGAACCGGCTGACGATGAACATCGCGTAGTCGATGCCGACGCCCAGGCCGACCATGGTTGCCATGGCCACGGTCAGTGAATCGAACGCGGTCACCGTGGTGAGACCGAACAACACTCCGACCGCGGTGAGCAACCCCGCGATGGCGACTCCGATCGGGACCGCTGCGGCGGCGAGAGCTCCGAGCGCGAGGACGAGCAGTACGAGGGCGACCGGGATGCCGATCGCCTCGGCGCGGGCTAGATCGGCGTTCTGTAGTTCGGTGGCCGCGTTCTGCACCGCCGAGTATCCAGTCAGCCCCACTTCGACGGAGTCATCGCCTGTGGTGGTGATGGCAACTTGCAGGTCGCGGGCGACCCTCGCGCGCTCTGCCATGTCGCCGTCCATACCAGCCAGCGCGATCGCGACGTGACCGTCGGCCGAGATCTGGGATCCGGGCAATCCTTCGTAAGGACCGACGACATCGACCACGCCCTCCACCTGCTTGGCTGCGGTGACAGTGTGAGTGATAGCTGCGCGGAAGTCGGAGTCGTCGGCGGTGAGGGCAGAAGATCGCAGCACGATTACCGCCTGCTCGGCTCCGAACTGCGGGAAGTGCTGGGCGACAAGGCGATCGACCTCGGTGGACTCGGAGCCTTCGACGCCGAAGTCCATGGCGCCGAGCCGGTCTTCTAGTAGTGGGTAGGCCACCGCGCACACCGCCAGCAGTAGCGCCCAGATCGCCAAGACCGCGCGTCTGCGTCGGGCCATGAGAACCCCCCACCGATACAGCAGCCCTGGCGAGCCAGGTGGCAGTGGTTTCTGCGGTGACCTCTCGGTGACGGCGGTCTGCTGCTGGTTCACGTGTTCTCCCTCCGTAGCCGATCACCATTGATCGTCAAATGACGATGTGATCGTTGAAATGAGATTAATCACGCGAGCGGTCGATATCAATACCTTTTGCCGCTATCATCGTCATATGGCGATTAATGAGGGCGAGGGTTGCCTCGTCGAGACGCAGGGCTTGGATCCGGCGGTGGCGTTGTTCCACAGCCTCTCGGATGGGACGCGGTTGGCGATTGTCCAGCGGTTGGCGTGCGGGGAAGCGCGGGTCGCGGATCTGATGGCCGGGCTCGGGCTGGCGCAGTCGACGGTGTCGGCGCATGTGGCGTGCCTGCGTGACTGTGGCCTGGTCGTGGGTCGTCCCCAGGGCAGGCAGGTGTTCTACAGCCTGGCCCGTCCCGAGCTGATGGATCTGCTCGCCTCGGCGGAGACCCTGCTCGCGGCGACCGGCAACGCGGTGGCGTTGTGCCCGAACTACGGCACCGACGCCACCGCGACAGAGACCACCACGGAGGTACGAGCATGAGCGACGCATGCGGCTGCGGCCACGACGAACCCACCGCAGACGGCGAGGCCGAGGAGCGGGAACCCGAAAAGCTCTGGGAGGTCAGCGAACTACGTGCCGCCGCAGTCGCCGGAGTACTGCTGGTCGCGGCCCTGATCGTCGGCTGGACCGGCGGCCCACGCCCGGTCGAGCTGGGGTTGGAGATCGCCGCACTGCTCGTCGGTGCCTACACCTTCGTCCCGTCGACGTTCAAACGCCTGGCCAAGGGCAAGATCGGTGTCGGCACGCTGATGACGATCGCCGCGATCGGCGCGGTGATACTCGGCGAGGTCGGCGAAGCCGCGATGCTGGCGTTCCTGTTCTCGATCAGCGAGGGCCTCGAGGAGTATGCGGTCGCCCGCACTCGCCGCGGTCTGCGCGCCCTGCTGAAACTGGTTCCCGATCGCGCCACCGTGCTGCGGGACGGCACCGAAACCGTGATCAGCCCGGCGGAGCTGCGGGTGGGGGACCGGATGCTGGTTCGCCCCGGCGAGCGGGTCGCCACCGACGGCGTGATCGTCGAAGGCCGTAGCGCGCTAGATGTTTCGGCGATCACCGGCGAATCAGTACCGGTGGAGGCCGGGCCGGGCGCGGAGGTATTCGCAGGGTCGATCAACGGCACCGGTGTGCTGACCGTCGAGGTCACCACGACCGCCGAGGACAACTCCCTCGCGCGGATCGTGCGGATCGTGGAGGCAGAGCAGGCCCGCAAGGGCGATGCCCAACGCCTCGCCGACAAGATCGCCAAACCACTGGTTCCGGGCATCATGATCGCCGCTGCCGCGATCGCGGTGATCGGTGCGATCTTCGGCGATCCGGTGACCTGGATCGAGCGCGCTCTGGTGGTGTTGGTCGCGGCGTCGCCGTGTGCGCTGGCGATCTCGGTGCCGGTCACCGTGGTGGCCGCGATCGGTGCGGCGAGCAAGTTGGGTGTGCTGGTCAAGGGCGGTGCTGCGCTCGAGGCGATGGGTCGTGTGCGGGAGGTCGCGTTGGACAAGACCGGGACGCTGACCGCGAACAAGCCTGCTGTCGTCGAGATCTCGGCTGTGACCGGCGTCGAGCAGGCAACAGTGCTCGCTGTCGCCGCGGCGCTGGAATCGCGGAGCGAACATCCCCTCGCTCGCGCCATCCTCGCCGCGGTCGATACCTTCACCCCGGCGACTGACGTCGAGGCTGTCACCGGCGCCGGATTGACCGGCCTGATCGACTGGCGCCCGGCACGACTGGGCCGACCGGGCTGGATCGAACCCGGTGCGCTGGCTTCCGATGTGGAGCGAATGCAGCACGCGGGGGCGACTGCGGTGCTGATCGAGCACGACGGGCAGGTCATCGGCGCGATCGCCGTACGCGATGAACTGCGACCCGAGGCGCACGAGGTCATCGACCGATTGCACGCCCTGGGTATTCGCGTGTCGATGCTCACCGGTGACAACGCCCGCACCGCCGCCGCGTTGGCCGCCGAGGCCGGGATCGAAGATGTGCACGCGGATCTGCGTCCCGAGGACAAGGCCCGCATCGTGGGCGAACTGCGCACCGACCGGTTCACCGCGATGGTCGGCGACGGCGTCAACGACGCCCCCGCCCTGGCCACCGCCGACCTCGGCGTGGCGATGGGCGCGATGGGGACCGACGTCGCCATCGAGACCGCCGATGTGGCGTTGATGGGGGAGGACCTGCGGCATCTGCCGCGTGCTCTCGAGCACGCCCGTCGGGCTCGCCGGATCATGTTGCAGAATGTCGGTTTGTCGCTGGGGTTGATCACGGTCCTGATCCCGCTGGCCCTGTTCGGGGTGCTCGGGTTGGCGGCGGTGGTGCTGGTCCACGAGCTCGCCGAGATCGTCGTCATCGCCAACGGTGTCCGCGCCGGACGTACCAAACCCCTTGCCTCGCTGCCTGATTCGGCGACGAAGCCCGCCCCGGTGCTGGCCGGAGCCTCCGCGTGACCGCGACCGCAACGTCGGCCCCCGCCGTGTCGCGGTGGGGGCGGCGTCTGCGGTGGGTCGCCGCTGCTGCTGTACTCGCCGGCCTGGATCTCGCACTCAAGGCGTGGGCGCAATCCGCGTTGGACGGTTCGCCGATCGAGGCGGGGCCGGTGGATCTGCGGTTGGCGTTCAACCCGGGGGCCGCGTTCTCGATCGCCGCCGACGCCCCGAGTTGGGTGATGCTGTCCATCACGACGGTGATCACCACTGCGGTCGCGGTGGTCGGATGGGTCCTCGCGCCGCGCGCGAACTTGCTCACCCGGGTCGCGCTCGCCGCGATCCTGGGTGGTGCCGCCGCCAACGTCATCGACCGGGTGCCGGACGGGTTGGTCACCGACTACCTGCATACCGGCTGGTGGCCCACGTTCAACCTCGCCGACACCTTCATCGTGCTCGGCGCGATCGCCCTCGTTGCCACGACCTTGATCGGAAACTCTGATGAGCGAGAACAACTCTCACCCGGTCATCACACCGACGATCGGGACTGAACCGAGCGCGTCGCGTCGGTGGGCGGGGTTGGCGGCGCTGGTCGTCGCCCTGCTCACCGTCGGGTTGGACCTGATGGTCCTCAACGTCGCCCTGCCCACGCTGGCGCAAGATCTGGGCGCGAGCACGACTCAGTTGCAATGGATCGTCAACGCCTACACCCTCGTCTTCGCCGCGCTCATGCTGCCCGCAGGCGGATTCGGGGACCGCTACGGACGCAAACGGCTGCTGCTGGTTGGCTTGCTCGTCTTCGTCGCCGCGTCGGCCTGGGCCGCCTACAGCGGATCCACCGGCTCGCTGATCGCTGCCCGCGCCGTCATGGGCATCGGGGCCGCGATCATCGTTCCCCTGTCGCTGGGGATCCTGCCGACCCTGTTCAGCCCCGACCAGCGTCGGCGCGCGATCGCGGTGTGGGTCGGCGCACTGGGCGTCGGCCTCCCGTTGGGTCCGATCGTCGGCGGCTGGCTCTTACAGCACTTCTGGTGGGGCTCGGTCTTTCTCATCAACGTCCCGGTCGGCGTCGCCGCCCTGGTCGCCTGCGTTGTGCTGCTGCCCGAATCCGCAGATCCGCACGCACCGCCACTGGATTGGCTCGGAATCATCACCGCCGTGCCCGGTACAGCGGCGGTGGTGTTCGCCGTCATCCAAGCCCCCGAGTACGGATGGACCGACCCCCTCGTGCTCACCACTCTCGCAGCAGGTGTCGCACTGATCCTCGGATTTCTGATGTGGGAACGGCATACCCGCCACCCGCTGGTCGATCTGGCGTTGTTCACCAACCCGGCCTTCACCTGGCCCACCCTCGCCGCCACCGCGGGCACCTTCACTCTCGTCGGGGTCCTGTTCGTCCTGCCGCAATACCTACAGATCCTGCGCAACTACGACGCCTTCGGCACCGGCCTGCGCCTCGTCCCTTTGGTGCTGGCGATCATCGTCGCCGCAGCGGCGGTCGACAAGATCGTCACCCGAGTCGGCGCCAAGATCCCGATCGTCACCGGAATGATGATCGCCGCAGCAGGATTCGTGCTCGCTTCCCGCATCGGCGTCGACTCCGGCTACGGCTACATCGCGGGGTGCCTGGCGGTGATCGGTCTGGGCGCCGGACTGGCGTTGGCACCGGCGGTCGACGCGGTCATGGCGAGCCTGCCCGACAACCGCAGCGCCGCAGGAGCCGGGCTGCTGATGGCCATCCGACAGGTCGGTGCCGCGTTCAGCGTCGCGGTCCTGGGCACCCTGCTCACCCTCGTCTACACCCGCGACCTCGACCCCCACCTCGACGGGCTACCCGCAGAGGTGGTCGGCGCGGCGCGCGACAACATCGCCGGAGCCCACCTGGTCGCCACCCAGCTTCCCGGCACAGCCGGTGCGGATCTGGCCGCCACCAGCGCCCAGGCCTACACCGAAGCCATGTCCGCGGTGTTTTTGGCCAGCGCCGCCGTCAGCGCACTACTGGCGGTGGCCATCGCTGCCAAACTCCCCAAACAGACACCCCCGCAAGAGCTGATCACCGGTCCGCGAACCGGGATGGGATAGACAGTCCAGTAGGGCGCGGCGCGTCATCCCTGTCCCGCCGCATCGCAGTGCAACTTCGAGAAAGGCACCCGCCAGCATGGTTACCTCGATCCTGCAGGCCATCGGGCTCTTCCTGGTGACCAACATCGACGACATCATCGTGCTTTCGCTGTTTTTCGCCCGCGGCGCGGGAACCCGTGGAACCACGGTCGCCATAGCGACGGGACAATATCTCGGTTTCGGAGCGATCCTCGGCGCCTCCATCCTCGTCTCCCTGGGCGTGACGGCGTTGCTACCGGAAGAAGCGATCGCCTACTTCGGGTTAATACCTCTGCTGCTCGGTTTGCTCGCCGCCTGGAGGGCGTGGCGAAACAACGGCGACGACGATGAACGCCTCGGCGGCAAGAAGGTAGCCGTCTGGACGGTGGCCGCGGTGACCTTCGCCAACGGAGGCGACAACATCGGCGTCTACGTCCCTGTTTTCGCTACCGTGGGAACGGCGGCGATCATCGCCTACTCGGTCGTGTTTTTGCTGCTGGTCGGGCTACTGGTGTTCACCGCCAAGTTCCTCACCACCCGCAAGGGGATTGCCGAGATCTTGGAACGGTGGGAACACGTCCTCTTCCCGCTCGTGCTGATCGTGCTCGGCATCGTCATCCTCGTCAGCGGCGGCGCATTCGGCCTCTGACCGTACAGCCGCCCCGGGTCTGCACACCACATCATCACCCCGAGAGGTCATCACCGTGATACGTCCGTACACGAGCCCGAGCGGCAGAACAGCGACCAGGAGCGAGCACCGCCGACGTCCTCACCGCAGCGATCCGAGATGAGACCCACCGCGCACAGCTGGTCCGGAGGGATCGCGCTGACTCCCGGGCTCCTGACCTTCACCGGCGACATCGGCAACGCGGCTGCCCACGCCCACGCCGCAGTCCAGGTGCTCTTCGTCGCGCGCGGGCGACTGACCCTGACCGACGCGGCCGGACACACCACACTCGCCCGTGCCGCGATCATCCCACCCGGCGTGGTCCACCAGGTTCACACAGACCACGGCACCAGCGGATTCCTCGCGTTCCTCGATCCCGACAGCGTGACCGCCCACGCCGCGCTGGCCCGACTGGAGGGGAAACCGCGCCAGGCAGCCACCAGCTGGGTCAGCGTCGCCGCGCCCGCACCGCCAACCCCTGTCGGCGACCCGATCACCCCGGTGGTGCGCCGGTCCCCGCACCCGGTAGTCGCGCAGGCGCTGCGACGAGCAACCGACTGGTTGGGAGGGCCGCCCTCGCTGGGCGCGCTTGCCGCCGACATCGGCATTTCGGCGAGTCGGTTATCCCACCTGTTCACCGCCCAGGTCGGCTTGCCGTATGTGGCGTGGCGGCGGTGGATCCGGCTCCAGCTAGGGTTCGCCGTCGTGCGTGAAGGCGGATCCCTGACCGAAGCCGCGCACACGGCGGGGTTCGCCGACAGTGCACACCTCACCCGCACCTGCCGCGACCTGATCGGCATCTCTCCGACCGAAGCGCTCATCGCCACCGGATGGCGGCCACCACCGGCACGGGACCGAGCCATCACCGGATGATGCTGATCGCGGCGCGCGGGCTACGTCACTGCCCGGCCACCGGCACCTCGCCCGGAGCAGTTCCTGCCGGTTCAGGCGCTGGGGGAGCATCTGCTGAAACTGGTGGAGCTGGCCCTGGTTCAGGCGTCGGGGACGCCGCAGATGGCATCGGATGATCGGAGGCTGATCGGGGCAGCCCGAGCGTGGTGACGACACCGGTCGCCTGGTTGAACACCAACGCCCCGCGACCGAAATCGACGCGCACACCGCCCGGGACGGGGTATTCGTTGCTGCGTGGCGTACCCAATATGCCGTTGTCCCCGCCGAGCTGGGCGAACCGTTGCCCGATGCGCCCGGCCACTTCATAGACTTGACCGTCGGGGGCTTGGAACAGGTAGCCGTTGACGAACCTGGCGTACTGTCCCCCCTCGGCGGTGGGCACCGGCTCCGAGGCGGCCGAACCCAGCCGCCCCTGCGGTCCACCGGCATCGACCCAACGCCGAGCCAACACATTGCGGTCGACCAGATCCAACAGCTTGCCCGTCAACGCGGCCAACGCCGACACATCGGCATCCGCATCGATTTCGGGCTGCGCTGGTACCGGCGTCGAATCCTGTCCACCTAGAGCCTGTCTCGGCACCGCACCCGAATGCACACCCGCCGCGATAGCACGGATACGGTCCATGAGCGCGTAGGCGGCGTCCCCAGCACAGTCGGTGTTGCCGACATCGCGGTGGGAGAACACCACCGGCAACTGCACCTCTTCACCCTCGCCATACGGTGTGAATTCGGTCCCCTCGGAAATCATCGTGGTAGTCCCTCGAGGATCCAAACCCGCGACGCGAGCACGCCACCCGACGAACTGACCCATCGCGGTGATCGCCGCCTGGGACGGTTCCTCGGATTCGTGATTGCCCATGAACGCCACCCCGGCGGTGTTCTCGTTGAACCCGCCGGTGTGCGCGCCCTGCACGGGCCGGTCCAACCCACCGGAATGCCCCTCGAAGATCTGGCCGTATTTGTCCACCAAGGCGTGGTAACCGATATCGCACCAGCCCAATGTTTCGGCGTGATAGGCGTAGATCCCGCGAACGATCGCCGCCGACTCGGCCTTGCTGTAGTCGTTGCGGCCCGCGGTGTGATGCACCACGATCCCGCCCAGGCCGTCATCGTAGGTCGGGTCCTCACAACGGATCGATTCATCGGCGCCCCACTGCGCACGGCTGATCACCCGAGGCCCGCCACCGGCCAGCGGTGCCGCGATCGCCGACAGGTTCTCCTCACCACGGCCCGGATCGAGCAACACCGCGCTCATCTCCGGGACCCCAACACCGAGATGGTCCGGTCCTGCGACCGGCCGCGGGCCCGGCAACTCGGGATTGTCTGTCGCGGCGGATTCGCGGGTGCTCAGGATTTGCACCGCGTCGGTATCACCGACATACACCGGTTCACTACCCTGCAGGTGGCCCGGGGCCGGGCGACGAGCCGAAACACTGTCGTCGGTTCCCGCCTCGAACCACCGACCCCAGGAACCGTCGGGTTGGCGGGCTCGCACCATCGTGGTGACACCCTCCAGGTTCGGTGCGGTCAACCCGATCATGCTGAACCGGTCCTGGTGGGTGAGCTCGGTGACCTGGGCGCCGACCCGATCGGCCAACTGCTCGGGGACCACACCGGGATCCAACGCTGGAGTCCGGGCTGATAGCGGCGCCGTCCCCGCAGCGGAAACGAACCCGATCGGCCCGACCCGGGAGCCCTCCGGCAGCGGCAGCGCGCCGGGTACCAGCCGCAGGTCCGCGACCCTCAGATCCGGCAACGACATGCCGGTCAGCTCACGGAGGGGCAACACCACCGTCGGCGCCCCTGCCAACCCGACCTGGGTGCTCGCGGTAGCCGAAAGACTGTCGGCTTCACTGTCGTTGGAGAATCGGAACTGCCGCTCACCACCGAGGAAACCGGCCGCGACCGGTGCCGCGACCACTGCCACCGCGACCAGGGGAAGCACGTAGGTTCGTTTGCGGGCGTAATTCGGCACCAGAACTCCTTGGTAGAAATTGCGATGGCGGGGCCGAACCAATCAACCGAACCAGCACCACCGACCACACCAACCACAACCACCCCAAAGAATGAAGTGTCACTTGAGACTGTAGCCAGGATGTAGCCATCCTTCGGTGCGACACCCTGGCCGCCCGTCAGATCGATGAACCGTCACCGGTACAGGAGAGTCAGCCGATTTCTTCAAGCCCGCGCTACCACCTGGGCGCGAAGCTCAACCGGTGTCTACGTTCATCTCGCCCCTCATCCGCTACGGCTACGCGCCGTTGATGCTGCTCGGTGTCAACGGCGCCGGGGTCGCCCTGGCGGCCACCGGCGCCAACAAACTCTGGCTCCTCGCCCCGCTCGCGGTCGCGGTCGCGGTCTCCTTCGCCGCCGAACGACTCCTCCCGTATCAAGCGGCCTGGAACAACTCGCACGGTGACACCGGCCGCGACACCGCCCACACCTTCGTCAACGAATCCCTCATCCTGGGCAGCGTGGCCGCCATCCCGGTCCTGGCCGCAGTACTTCCCGGTGATGGGATCTGGCCTGGCGATTGGCCTTTCGTCGTGCAGGTTCTGGTCGCGATCCTTGTCGCCGACCTCGGCATCACCTTGGCCCACTACGCCAGCCACAAGATCGGGGTCCTGTGGCGATTCCACGCCGTGCACCACAGCGTGAAACGGTTCTACGGGCTCAACGGGCTGATGAAACACCCCCTGCACCAAACGATCGAAATGACCGCCGGGGTCACCCCGCTACTACTGGCAGGGATCCCGGTCCCGGTCGCCGCAGCGCTGTCACTGGCGGTGGCGGTCCAGTTGTTGTTGCAGCACTCCAACGCCGACTACCGCGTCGGACCTCTCAAACACGTGCTGGCACTCAACGAAGGCCACCGGTTCCACCACCTCAAATGGGCCGGCATCGGTGACGTCAACTTCGGACTGTTCACCCTGATCTGGGACCACCTGCTGCGCACTTACAGCTACGACCCACACCGGCGCTTCACCAGCGCCGACCTCGGTATGGCCGCCAAACCCGACTATCCCACCGGCTACCTCGCCCAGCTCACCGAACCCTTCACCCGCCACGGCGCGTGAACCGTTCCCCAGCCCAACCCCGTTGCGACTCGGAGAGGATTGTTTCAATGCACCGGGAGCGCCCAGCTCGGGTTGCGGCAACCGATGCCGGTACCACCGGAGCTGGCGGCATTGCTGCCTGAGGATGTGGTGTTCGTGCTGGATCCGGACCGTCGTCACCGCACGAAATCACCGCGCGGCCCCGCAGGCGATGCTCGAGACCACCTTTGCCCCACGAAGAAGGCGTGGTCAGGCGTTGCGGTCGAGGGCCGCGAGCGCGGCTGTCAAGCGGGTGGTGGCCTCTGCGGCGACGGGACGGAGTTGTGGGTCGCCGGTGACTTCGACCATGAGCTCGGGGTTCATGGCTTCGACGCGGATCAGGCCGGGATCATCGGGGTCGCGGCGCACCACGACATTGCAGGGAAGCAGTAGGCCGATCTGGCGGTCGATGTCGACTGCCCGGTGTGCCAGCGGCGGGTTGCAGGCGCCGAGAATGCGGTAGTCCTCCATGTCGTGGTCGAGTTTGGCCTTCAACGTGGCTGCCATATCGATGTCGGTGAGCACACCGAATCCTTGCTCGGCCAACGCCGCGCGCACAGCGTCCACGGCATCGTCGAAGCCGATACGTAGCGTGGTCGACAGGGCGAGTTCCATATGGGTCATCCTTTCGGTGAGTGTCAGGTCCGGGCAGGTGGGCAGGTACCGGAGGCGATACCGGCGCGGCGCATGAGCAGCGTGGCCGGGCACCACCCCACCGCGCTGTAGAGCAGCAGGTTCGCGCCGACCAGCGCCGGCACGATCAGCCACCACGCCGATATCGTCGCGGCGGCCGCAGTACCGACGAGAACCAGAACACCGGCCAGTAGTGGCACCAGCCGGGCAATGGTCCAGCCGCGACGGTCCAAGGGGGAGGTAGACATGAATCTCCTTGTCGGATCGGCCCTCCGTCCGGGGTGGGTCACCGCGGATCAGGCGAGGGCCAGGAACAATTTTTCGAGTTCGGCCACGGTCAACGGGTCCCCGGAATCCTTCGAGGCATCGAGGCATTCCCGTAATCCAGTGGCCAGGATCTTGAACCCGGCCCGGTCCAGGGCGCGGGAAACCGCCGCGAGCTGGGTGACCACGTCCTTGCAGTCACGACCCTGCTCGATCATGGTGATCACCCCGGCGAGCTGACCGTTCGCACGGCGCAGCCGGTTGAGAACCTGATTGATGCTGTCTTCATCGCCGACCACGGCGTCCTCCTTGATAGCCATCCGATCCCCCACTATACCCCCTGGGGTATTTGACTATGGCACGTCAGTGATGGGCGAAACTGATCCGTGGCAGAACTCGGCGCAGCCAGGCCGGTGACCACCAGGCAGTACGGCCGGTGAGACGCAGGATGACCGGCAGCAGGACCAGCCGCACGACCAGGGCATCCAGCAGCACGGCGACACCGAGGATGATGCCCATTTCCTTCGGGGGCAGCGGTTCGGCGAGGGCGAAGGTGAAGAACACCGCGACCATGACCGCCGCCGCGGCGAAGATCACGCGTCCGGAATGGGCCAGCCCTTCCACTGCCGCGGTCCGGGCGTCGCCGGTGTGTTCGAACTGTTCTTTGGCGCTGGCCAGCAGGAACACGGTGTAGTCCATCGCGATGGCGAAGATCATGGCGAAGAAGAACACCGGTCCCCAGCCGTCGAGGAACCCCTGGGGAGTGAAGCCGAGCAGCCCCGCGCCGTGTCCGTCCTGGAAGATCAGCTTCGCCACGCCGAATGCCGCGGCGGTGGAGCCGAGGCTGACCAGTGTTCCCAGCGCTGCGATCAGCGGAGCTTGCAACGCGACCAGCAGCAACACGAAGCCCAGGACCAGAATCACCGAGATGACGATCGGCAGGTAGTCGTTCAGCGCCTGCTGCAGATCCAGGTTCTCCGCGGGCGCGCCGCCGACCATGGCTTGGTCGGGCAACCGGTCTCGCAACCCGTCGAGGACCGCGCTCATACGTTCGTCGGAGGGATCCATAGCCGGTAGGGCCTGCATCATGACCCACCCGGAACCGTCAACGGCTGGTTGTGCGGGCGTCACCATCGCGATCCCCGCACCCGCTGCCGCCTCGGCGGTGCTGTCGGCCTGATCGGCGGGGGTGATGATCTGCAGTGCACCGGGCGCTCCCTCGCCGAGTTGACGTTGAACGAGCTCATAGCCTTGACGCACTGGTGCCTGCTCGGGGACCACCTGGATCGAGGGCATCGCCACCTTCAACCCGAGAACCGGCAGCGCCAGCACGATCAACACTCCTGCCCCGGCGATCGCGAACGGCCACGGTCGGTCGTGTAGCAACTGTCCCCACCGTGCGAACCGAGGCGAGCGGTGCTCCTGACGGGTCGCATACGGTAAGGCCGCGGAATTGATCCGCCCACCGAGCGCGCCCAGCGCCGCCGGCAGCAATGTCAGGGTTGCGGCCAGCACGACCGCGACCGCGAGCATGATCCCCACCGCCATCGTCCGCACCGCCGGCGCCGGGACCAGCAGAACCGCCGAAAGGCTCACCAGCACAGTCAAACCCGACAACACCACGGCCTTGCCCGCGGTGGCCATCGTCTCGGCGACCGCGCGGCGCGCATCAGCGGTCTTGCTCAGCGCATCGCGGAACCGGGCCACCATGAACAGCGCGTAGTCGATGCCCAGCGCGAGGGCGAACATCATCGCGAAGTTCATCGCCCACACCGAGATCGGGGTCACCTGATTCAGCAACACCAGGCCGCCGGCCGAAGCCGCCAGCCCGGCCACCGTCAGCAACAACGGCAACCCCGCCGCGACCAGCGAACCGAACGCCAGGACCATGATCAGCAGCGTCACCGGCCACGAGAACAACTCCGCCTGAATCATCGCGTCGTGGTTGGCCTTGTTGAAATCACTCCACAACGCCGAAGCGCCGGTGGGATAGACCTCGACACCGTCACCGGAGAGCCCGGTCAACGCCGCCTTGTGCTCGTCAACAGCACGCACCATGTCATCGGCTGACGCATTGGCGCCCGCAATAAGGATCCCGGTATGCCCGTCCGGACTGATACTCATTCCCGGTTGCGGTTCCAGCACAGCCCCGAACCGGGAGTCACCGGCGAACACCGCCGAAGCCTCATCCAGCACCGCCTGCATCTGCGGATCGGAGACCTGCGCGGTATCGGAATGCACCACCACCTGCACCGCCGCCGAGGAATTACCGCCGAAATGCTGCTGAGCCAACTCCCGGACGTGCACCGATTCCGAGCCGTTGGCCTGCCACCCCGCACCGGCCAACGAGCTGAAGACACTCGGTGCCACGGAACCCAGTGCGACGAGCACCATCAGCCACACCCCGACCACCACCCGCGCGCGACCGGCCATCACCGACCCCAGCCGAGCCAACGACCCTGGCCTGCTGGGCCCCGCCGTGCTCGGCGGCTGCACCGTTGTCTCCGTCATGTTCTTCCGCCTTTCGAGTGCTACTCGATCTTCAAAGGGTCATATACCCCAGGGGGTATATCTCGTCTTTTGAAGACGATACCCCATGGGGTATATGTCGAAGGGTTGGTCGATGTCGCCTCTCTCGGGGAGGGTCGACCCGCCGTGGGGATCTCGCTCTGAACGTGAGCACGGCTGACGCGCGAAAGTGTGCCCGCGTCCGAGTGTCGAAAAGGGCCGCGAAACACGGCTCGATCAAATATAGTCATATTCGCATGCATGGACGAATGAGGGAGATCTCGATGGCTGATACGCTCGAAACCCGTCCGGATACCGCTGTGGCACTGGATCTTTCGAAATTTCGACCCTTGATGCTATGGGCGCCGTTCGTTGTCTTCGTGGTGCACACCCTCGAGGAGATCCCGGGGTTCGCCGCCTGGACGAGCTTGCATTTCGCACCGCTGACCACGGAGGCATTCGCGCTCAGCCATATCCCACTGATCTTGTTGGTCTTGCTCTGTTCCTGGCAGGCGACGCGACCTCGGGCGGCATCCGGGTGGGTCGTGATCGCAGTGGCGTTGCAGTGGCAGTTCGCAGTCAACGCGATATTCCACCTCGGCGCTGCGGCGTGGTTCGGAGACTATTCACCCGGAATGGTCACCGCTGCCACGGTCGCGCTGCCGGCCACGCTGATGCTGCTCACGTGGGTGCGCCGCGAAAGCGTGCTCACCGCAACCCAACTCGCCGCCGCGATCGCGATCGGCTCGGCCATCGCTGCGGCCGCGATCAGCGTGTTGTTCCTCGGCTGACGCACGAGGCCACCACAACCTCACCCAGGAAAGGGTCGCTCCATGTCCCGCTTGCCCGCCCAGGCCCGCGCGCGTTACTTCGACGAGATGCGAGTCGCTGCCACAGTAGCCGACCCCGATCGGCGCTGGGCCCATCTCGAACGTGCGCACATCTTGTCTCAGCCGGACCCGTGGCTGCACACCCGCAATCACGTCGCGATGTTGGCGCTGGCGGTGCGGCAACGTGATCGTCGCGAGGCATTCGGCCAGGTCGTGCGGATCATCGTCGCTGCCCCTGGATCGCTGTCGGGACACTATCCCGAGGGCAACACCGGGCGCGCGAGAGTTGGTCTGCGCCAAATCATGCCGACTCCGCCGGACCTGGACGCGCTACTGCACCCAGCCGCCACCTAGAGAATTCAGGGGTTTCCCCGATAGTGGCCGTCCATGTTGCGGCGCAGACTTGGTCCCACCGGGTCGGCCGTCGAACAGAGGCATCATGCAGCAACCGAGTATCGACCGCATCGCAGCGGTCTTCGACAGAAATGCCACACGCTACGACCGTCAAATGGGTGCGTTCGAGCGGTGGATGCTCGGTGACGCGCGCGGCTGGGCTGTGGGTCACGCCAGGGGCAGGGTCCTCGAACTCGCCGTGGGCACAGGGTTGAATCTGCCCCGCTATGGTAGCGAGGTCGAGCACGTCATCGGCGTCGACGTCTCCCAAGGCGTGCTCGATATCGCCCAGCGGCGCCCACTCCGCCCCGACCTGGCCGTACAACTCCGTGTCGGCGACGTGCAGGACCTGGATGTGCCAGACGCCAGCGTCGACACCGTGGTGTCGACCTACAGTTTCTGCACGATCCCCGACCCGGGACGTGCCTGTGCGCAGGCCTACCGAGCCTTGATCCCGGGCGGGGTGTTCGTGCTCGCTGAGCACGGGCCGTCCACCTCCGCGCCGGTGCGGCTGTTGATGCGATTGGCCGAGCCGATCAGCGTCCGGTTCGGCGCCGACCACTTGCTGCGTGACCCGATTCCCTACCTGGAAGCTGCCGGATTCGTGATCACCGAATCGCGGCGCAGCGGGCGCGGGGGGATTACGTTCCGGGTTCGGGCGCACAAGCCCGCGGAACGCGCGTAGCCGCCGACCATCAGATCGCCTCCATGGCACGGTCCGCAGGCGGCCTGGGGCGATCGCGAGTTATCTACTACCCTGGCGGCGTGCAGAGCGGGCATCGTGGTGTAGCCGTGCGGGTGGGACTCGCGCGGTTGATCGCGGTGTTGGCAGCGCTGGTGGGGCTGGCGATGATGCAGACCTCACCGTGCGCGGATCAGGTTCGCGCCTTCGGCCACGACCTTCGATGCCCGACCGCGGGCCTGGCCGCGAACGCGGTCACGGATGGAGATGCTGCGGCGACATCGACGTCAGAGGTGGTCGGGCACTTCGAAGCTGCCGCTGATCTTCTCGGCGGCGCCATGCTGGATCCGGTTGCTCCCGTGGGGGCACTCGGTCTGTGTCTGGTTCTGCTTCTGAGCGTGTTGCTCGCAGTGACGTGGCCTGCGCGTACCCGTCCGATTCTCCTTGCGCCTGCACGCGCTGGACCGCATCCGGTGATCATCCAGCGGCGCTGCCATGCGCCCAGTTTGGCCATGCTCTGCGTGTTGCGCACATAGAAGCCCGGCAGTTCTCAACGCGTCAGTTGCCGGTGATCACATCTCGGCAGCCTCGACGCGTCCTTTCGATGGCAGTTGCCTGGTCGCGACCGAGTCGCGTTCGCATCACGGCACCATGCCCATCCCATCGGCCAACAGCGACGGGGTTGTCTGTCGCTGGCATTAAGGATCAGAGATGTCGCAGAAGCAGAGCAAGACCGGCGAGATCACTCGCCGAAAGAGGAACTTGGTGATCTCGGCGGCGATCGTTGCCGTCTTCCTCGCGGTAGCCGCCGTGATTGTCGCGATCAACTCCGGCTCCGATGAAGATCAGCCCGTCGCGGGCGCTGATACGCAGAGCCTGGTTGTCCGCGACAACAGCCACCGGGTCGGCCCGGTGAGTGACGGCAAGGTCACGCTGGTGGAATTTCTCGACTTCGAATGCGAGGCCTGCGGGGCAGCCTTCCCCTTCGTGGAGCAACTGCGTGAAACCTACAGCGGGCGAGTGACATTCGTAGTGCGCTACTTCCCGATTCCGTCACACTTCAACGCCGAACGCGCGGCGCGTGCGGTGGAGGCCGCCGCAGGGCAGGGCGCCTTCGAAGCGATGTACAAGAAGATGTATGAAACGCAGACCGAGTGGGCCGAGCAACGTGTTCCGAAGGATGACGTCTTTCGTGGCTACGCCAGCGATCTCGGGTTGAACATGACCCAATGGGACAGCGCCTACAACGATCCTGCCACCCTGCAACGGATCAAGGACGACGTCGCAGACGGCCGAACCCTCGGAGTTTCGGGGACACCCACCTTCTTCCTCAACGGCGCCAAGCTCCAACCGCGATCCGCCGAAGACTTCATCGGGGCCATCGATGCCGCACTCGCCAAGTGAGGCAAGCGTTTCCACGCAATCGAGGGGCTACCGCGCCCCGTTCCCACGGTTGCTGCCCTGGCTGCTACTGATCGGTGGTCTGCTCGGCACGATGGCCGCGAGCGTACTCACCGTGGAAAAGATGGCGCGATTGCGCAACCCTGACTATGTACCGAGCTGCAGTCTGAACCCGATCGTGTCGTGCGGGTCTGTCATGGACAGCCCGCAAGGAGCGGTGTTCGGCTTCCCCAACCCTGTGCTGGGGATCGCCGGGTTCGCTGTGGTCACCACCGTCGGCGCCGGGCTGTTGGCCGGAGCACGGTTCCAGCGCTGGTTCTGGCTGGGATTGCAAGCCGGTGCCGGCTTCGGCGTGGTGTTCGTGCACTGGTTGATCTACCAGACGCTCTACAACATCGGTGCCCTGTGCCCCTACTGCATGGTGGTCTGGGTGGTGACCGTCCCGATCTTCGGTTACGTGACCCTGCGCAACGTGGTTGTCGGTGACCTGCCTGTCCCTGCCGCCGCACGTCGACTCGCTGACGTCGCAGTCGGCTACCACGGGGTGGCGCTGACCATCTGGGCCCTCACCATCGTTGCGTTGATCGGCATCCGCTTCTGGGATTACTGGAGCACGCTGCTGTGAAGGCTGGGAATCCGCACCTCGACACGCCATATACTACGATAGGTAGTAGATGGGGTGTCGCGTCATGAAGAAGGGATCACCCGTGCAGCCGAGAGCTCGATGGCTCGTCCTTGTTCTGGTCGTGATCGTGGCGCTGATCGTGGCGATCTGGCCGCGATCGACCTCTGAGACCCCGTTCGCCCAACGGGGCATGACGCCAGACGCGGTCTCTGGCTCCGCCGCAGTTGCTCCCGAAGTCACCCGAGCAGGTGCGGCTCTGCTGACACGGTGCCCGGCGCCCGCAGTCCCGCCACCAGCTGGCGCACCACTGAGTGGCGTCTCGGCACGCTGTCTTGGGTCGCCTCATACAGTCGACCTCGGTGCCGCGTTGAGCGGTGAACCCACCCTGATAAATCTCTGGGCGTCCTGGTGTGGGCCGTGTCGGGAAGAGATCCCTGTGCTCGATACGTATGCGGACGAGCCCGGTTCAGTTCGCGTGGTGGGGATCAATCTGCAAGACAACCCCGTCGCCGCCCTGGAGCTGTTTACGGGGTTGGGTGTCGGTTACGCGTCGTTCGTCGATGTCGGCGACGTGCGCAAGGCGTTGTCCGCGCCCCCGGTGTTGCCCCTGAGTTTCCTTGTCCAGCCGGATGGTTCCGTCGAGCGGATCACCACGCCAGCTGTATTCGATAATCCCGCCCAGATTCGGGCCGCGATCAGTGAGGTGACCCGATGATCGAGCGACAAGGCAGGCAAAGACTCCCACGATCCACCCCTACACCAGCTCGGCAACCCCGGTGGATTGCGGTGCTCGTCCTGTGTACATGCTTGGTGATCGCCGTGACGGGTTGTGCTTCCGGCTCGGATTCGGTCGCCACCGGTGGCGGCACGTTCGATTTCGTTTCCCCGGGCGGGCAGACCGACATCTTCTACGACCCGCCGGACAGTCGCGGGCAGATCGGGGCCCTGTCGGGGCCCGATCTCATGGCCGAGGACAAGACGGTGTCGGTGGCCGACTACGACGGCCAGGTGGTGGTGATCAACCTGTGGGGTCAATGGTGTGGGCCTTGCCGAGCTGAAGCCGACGACCTCGAACGCGTATATGCGGCCACCAAGAACATGGGCGTGCAGTTCCTGGGGATAAACGTCCGCGATCCCCAGCGTGACAAAGCGCAGGATTTCGTCATTGACTACAAGATCGGTTATCCGTCGATTTATGACCCCTCAATGCGCACGCTGATCGCGCTCGGCGGCAGCTATCCCACCAGCGTCATCCCGTCCACCCTGATCCTGGACCGACAGCACCGTGTCGCGGCAGTGTTCCTGCGTGCCCTGCTGGCTGAGGATCTGCAACCGGTGATCGAACGTGTGGCGGCAGGACGATGACAGCGCTCGCCCAGGAGATCGGCACCAGCTTTCAGACCGCCGCCGCGACCGGGCCACTGCTGCTCGCGCTCGCCGCCTGCGTGCTCGCCGGGCTCGTTTCGTTCGCCTCGCCGTGTGTTGTGCCGCTGGTTCCCGGATACCTGTCCTACCTCGCTGGTGTATCCGGTGCCAGTAGCTCACCCGCGGGCGACGACGAGCCGGACTCAGCAGCAGACCGATGGCGCGTGGCCGGCGCGGCAGCGCTGTTCGTCGCCGGATTCACCGTCGTCTTCGTCCTGGCCACCGCGTCGGTATTCGGGGTGATCGGAGCGCTGCGGATCAACGAGGATCTGCTCCAACGCCTCGGTGGAGTGATCACGATCGTGATGGGGTTGGCGTTCGTCGGGCTCATCCCGGCGCTGCAGAAGGACACCCGCTTCGCCCCGTTGCGAATTTCCTCCCTGGCCGGAGCGCCTCTACTCGGAGGAGTGTTCGGGTTGGGCTGGACGCCGTGTCTGGGACCGACTCTCGCGGGGGTTCTCTCGGTCGCGGCCGGAACCGAGGGCACGACCGCCGCCCGGGGCGTGGCGCTGATCGTCGCCTACTGCGTCGGGCTCGGATCACCGTTCATCGTTCTCGGCTTCGGATCCGCGAAAGCGTTGCGTGGTGTCGGGTGGCTGCGCCGACATTCCCGGACCATCCAGGTCGCCGGTGGGGTCATGCTCATCCTGGTGGGCACTGCGCTGGTCAGCGGAGTGTGGGCCGTGTTCATCGGCTGGATGCGCAACGAATTCGTCACCTCGGTCGTGCTGCCGATATGACGCAGCGGCTGCTCGGCGGAATTGTCATGATTCCAGCTCTGACGGCACTGTGTACTCGGCGGGGATGGGGTTGACCCTGTAGTCGGGTACCGGGGTGAGAATGTTGGTATGCGTACAGGTGAGTTGGCCGTACAGGCCGGTGTGAACGCGCAGACCCTGCGGTACTACGAAGGTCGCGGCCTACTGGCGCTGCCGCTTCGATCCCCTGCGGGCTATCGCGACTATCCGGACGAGGCGGTCTCGGTGGTGCGGTTCGTCAAACGCGCCCAGGAGTTGGGGTTCAGCCTCGCGGAGATCAGGGAGTTACTGCACCTGGCAGACGGCGGCCCCGACGATTGTGGCACCGCACGCGTTGTGGCACAGGCGCGTATCGATCAACTGGCGCAACGGATCTCGGAGTTGCAGCGGATGCAACAGTCACTTGGTGAGCTGACTCGCACCTGTGAGATGCCGCGCGCGCAGCGCTCGTGCCCGATCCTTTCCACTCTGCATCAGGAGGACATTTCGTGAAGCTGGAAATCTTGCAGGTTACCGACTGTCCGAACGTGGCCGTGCTCGAACAACGCCTGCGCCAGGCCATCGCAGGCACGGGAATCGTTATCGACCTCGCCCACCGGATTATCAAGGACGCCGGTCAGGCCGCCGACGCCGGAATGACCGGCTCACCCACTCTTCTGGTCGAAGGCCGCGATCCGTTCGCGGTGCCGGGACAATCCCCGAGTATTTCGTGCCGGCTCTACCGCACCAACGACGGCGGAATCGACGGCGCACCCTCGGTCGCGGCGATTCGCGAAGCATTGTCCATCACCACATCACCGGTCTCGGAGTCGGAGGACGGACCGGCGGCGTGCTGTCCCGGCCCCGTTCCGGAATCGGTAGCTGACTCATTGACTGCCTGGCGTGGCCGCGCCCAACCCGTCGACGCGTTCGAGAAGGCCTTTCATCAAGCCGTTCTGCGTGGCTTCGCCGCCACAGGTGGAGCGCCCACTGTCGACGAACTTGCCACCATCTTCGGCGCGGACGTCTCTGTGCCGCAGGTGCTACGCCGACTACATGAGGGCGATGTGATCCGGCTCGACAGCTCGGGTGCGATCGCTGCGGCGTACCCGTTCTCTGCTGTGCCGACCGCACACCGAGTCCATATCGACGGTGGCGCGACCGTCTACGCCATGTGTGCCATCGACGCGTTGGGCATGTCCGCCATGCTCGGCGCCGACACCACGATCGAGACCACGGCCCCCGATACCGGGCAACCCATCACCGTCGCCGTTCGTGACCAGCAGTTGACCGCGACCCCAACCACCGCCGTCGTGTTCGTCGGCGGGCAAGCCGCGCAGGGTCCTTCCGCCGAGACCTGCTGCAGCTGTTTGAACTTCTTCCCCGACCGCGAGAGCAGCCAATCCTGGGCAGCCACTCATCCGGCTATCAGCGGCACCGTTGTAGACCTCACTGAGGCACATGACCTCGGCAACGCCATTTTCGGACAACTGCTACGTCCGTGACCATCTGTCACAGCAGATGAGAACAGCCGGATCGGTTACACGGCCGACCGAGGATCAGTCGGAGCCCCAACGCTGTTCGGTGATCACACCGTTGCCCGCCAGCCAGGCGACGGGATCGATCTTGTTGCTGTTCTGGTCCCAGATCTCGAGGTGCAGGTGGGGGCCGGTGGACTGGCCGCGGTTGCCGACTGCGGCGATCACGTCACCGGCGTTGACCCGGTCTCCGGCTTGCACGTAGTACTCGTTGATGTGGCCATAGACGGCGATCGTGCCGTCGTCCTGCTGCACGCGCACCCATTGGCCGAACCCGGACGCCGGGCCTGCTTCGATCACGGTGCCGCCCATCGCGGACTGGATCGGCGCTCCGAGCGCGTCGGCGATGTCGACACCGTAGTGGAACGCGCCCCAACGGCTGCCGTACCCGGAGCTGATTTCACCTCCGACGGGAAGCACCGCAGGCGCGGGTGCTGCGGTCTGCGGTGCTACCGCGGACGGGACCGCTTGGAGATCTTTGATGATCTGCTCGGCCTGCGCGAGTGGTCCGGCGAGTTCGGCAGGCAGGCCCGCCAGACCGAACGGGGCGGCGACCGGTGCTGCGACGGGAGCCGGGGCAGGACGGTCGACGGAGTCGGAAAGTCCTTCGGCGCCAAGGTCTGTGGTCGCCATCGCGGGCGCGGCCTGGGCAATCGTGCCGAGTAGAGCCCCGGCGGCGACCGCTACTCCCGCCATTCCCTTGAACTTGTCCGTGGAGTCCGTGGCCAGCCGGTGCTTGGCCCGGGGTTCTTCGGTGACACCACCGAGCAGTTCCTTGACAGTGATGGAACCGGAGGTCATTCGATGGTGCGGCACAGCTGGGTCCTAACGTCGATCTGAGCGGTCGTGATGCGGGTCGAGTTGGGCTGGTTAACGCCATCTGCCTGCTACGACGTGACGCAAACTGTACCTGGTCGTGACCAATTTGCGACCATATTGGCGACTGCTCGTGAACCTTGAAATGATCGAAGGAGCGGGGGTCACTGGACCGTCAAGGTGTCGCCCTGGACGGTTACGGTGAGTTCGGCCAGTGGTTCCCGCGCCGGGCCCTTGGCCACGGATCCGTCGGTGAGTTTGAAGGTGCTTCCGTGGCACGGGCACTTCATGACGTCACCGGCGATGTCGGTGACGCTGCACCCCTGGTGGGTGCAGATCGCTGAATAGGCCCTGTACACCCCGGCGCTGGGCTGGGTGACCACGATTCGATGTTCGGGAAATGCTGTGGCGCCGCCGATTTCGATGCGGTTGGCCGGAATTCTGGCCGGTTGTCGTTCCTGGTCGGCTCGTCCGGTGGCGCACCCGGTGGCGACGATCGCGCAGACGGCGCAACCTCCTGCGATGGCGGTTCGGCGGGTGATCGCTGTGGTGGGTTCGGTGCTCATCCGGCCACCAGCAGTCCGGTCGCGTACATCGTCAGCATGCCCACCCCGATACCGGCGAGGGTTCGGGCTCTGACCGAGGTGGTGCCCGGTTCGCGCAGGCTCGGCGCGATCTGCACGATCACCTGGACAATGGCACCTACGCCGATGCCGAGCAGCAATGCCGACAGTTCGGGATTGTTGGCACCGGCGCCGATGACCGCGCCCACGATCGCGGGAGCTCCGGCGATCAACCCCAGTCCGAGCAGCCTGAGCAGCGGTGGCCGTCGCTCGGTCAGCGGAGCGACGACCGCCAGGCCTTCGGTGGTGTTCTGGATGGTGAAGCCGATGACGAGAAAGGCTCCGAGTGCGAGTTCGCCCACTGCGTAAGCGGATCCGATGGCGAGCCCTTCGCCGAGGTTGTGCAAGCCGATGCCGATGGAGATCATCAGCGCGAGGCGCAGGCCGCTGGCCTGTCCGCTCGCGGCGGCTTGCTGTCTGCGGGTTCGCAGCCAGTGGTCGATCGCGGTCAGCGTCAAGAAGGCCAGTGCTGCACCGAGGACGACGAGTTCCGCACCGCCGAACGGGCTTCCGGAGGCGCCTGCCAGCTCGAAGCCTTCGCTGGTGCCTTCCCAGGCGAGAAATGCCAACAGCCCAACGGTGAAAGCGAGCAGTACCCGCACTGTTGCCCCGCCGACCGTGCGCAGGAACGGAAGGAACAACATGCCGAGCACCACGGGAATGATGCCCACGTAGGTGCCGAGCAGGGCCATCAGCCCGAAGAACGACGCTCCCGCCTGCGGGGTCTGCACCGCGGCGGCGATGTCGTGCTCGATCACCAGCCCGGTGGAGGTCAGCATCGAGATCTTGTAGGGCTGACCGTCCTGCCAGGGATAGTCCAAGCGAAACTGTGCCGAGCGCAGTCGCCCGATCTCCTCGACCGGCCCGGTGAAATCGACGTAGGCGTCGTTGACGAAGACCTGCCCGATCCGGATCGGATCCGCGCCGGTGTTGCGGATGCCGAGTTCGATCGAACCAGGTTGCAGTACAACGCGTTCGACGCCGATCTCCTCGATCGGGGGACCGGTACGTTCGGGCAGGCTACGTCCACCGACGAAGGCGAGGCCGGCCAAGGCGAGGATCAGTAGCAGCCCGGTGCCGAGCCCGAGGGCCCAGGCAGGTTTGCGGGTGTCGGGGGTACTCATCAGTCACTCACCTCGAAGAACCCCATCCAGCCCAGTTCGGCGAACTCGGTTTTGTGGGCGTGGAACATGTATTTGCCCGGATTCGGAAAGCGCATTTCGCAGATCCCGCGCTGGCCTTGACCCTGCACGATCGTGTCGGTGAATTCCGAGGACTGCAGCCGGGTGCCGGTGGGGTAGTAGTCGAAGAAGTTGCCGTGCACGTGGAAGCTGTTGATCGGGTCGTACTCGAGCACGTTGACCAGGTAGATCCGGACGAGTTCGTTGCGTTTCACCCGCACCGGTTCGTGCATGTAGTGGAACGGGATCCCGTTGACCGCGTAGAGCTGGTTGCCCTCGCCGTCGAAGGTGGTGTTGTAGCCGTGCATGACCATGACCATCTCGTCCGCGGGTGGGCGCGGCTGGGGTGGGTCGACGATGAACGTGCCGTACATTCCGCGGGCGATGTGCTCGGCCAACGGACCGACGTGGCAGTGGAACAGGTGCAACCCGAACGGGGTCGCGTCGAACTCGTAGGTCGTGGACTGTCCCGGTTCGATGATCCCAGCACCTAATCCAGCGATGCCGTCCATCTCGGCCGGGTGGATCCCGTGGAAGTGCAGGGTATGCGGATGCTTCGAGCCGTTGCGGAAATGCACCCGCAGCAGTTCACCTTCCCGACAGCGCAGGGTCGGGCCGGGGATGCGCGCGTTGAGCGTCCACGCCGGGAAGGTGACACCCGGTGCGACCTCGATGTCCTCGTCGCTGGCGTAGACCTCCCACTCGCGCAGGGTCCGCCCGTCGGGCAGCCGCGTGGTTTTGCCGTAATCGAAGTCGCGCAGCACCTGGGTCGGGTTGAATCCGTTTGCATCATGATCGACGACCTGGCCGATCCGGAAGGTCGGTCCACTGGCGCCCCCGCCATGGGATCCGCTGTGTCCGGAGGTGGGCTGCGCCTGTGCTCTTGCCGGTGACGCGTCGAGCACAGCCCGCCCGGCGAGCGCCAGACCGGCGCTCCCTGCCAGCGCGCTACCCAACAGGAATCGGCGGTTCGGTTCACTCATAACCTGCATAGTTTGGCACACCGAAAAAATTGATTCAACACCCCGAAATCTAGCCGGACTGACAACACGAACCACCTGGTGGGGGCGCGGAGTGGCGGGCAACATGCCGCCGCTCGATCCTGTAGTGGTTACATGCGCATGTTAATATGTATCCAGCGACCTGTTCGAAGGAGGAGTCATCATGGGCCACAGCCATGACCACGGGGTCTCGGCGTCGGAGGCGACCAGCGCATCCAGCAAGTACGTATGGCGGCTGGCGATAGCGATCGGGCTGGGTCTGATCACCTTCGTCACCCAGCTCCTGGTGGGTCTGTCGACCTCGTCGCTGGCTCTGTTGTCGGATTCGGCTCATGTGTTCACCGACGTTTTCGGTGTGGTGATGGCCCTGGTGGCGATCTTGGTCGCGCGCCGCACCGTACGCCGCAGCGACCGGTCGTTCGGGATGTATCGCGCCGAGGTCCTCGCCGCGCTGTTCAACGCGGTGCTGCTCTTCGGCGTGGCGGGCTGGGTGCTCTACGAAGCGCTCGGTCGACTGTCGGAGCCGCCGGAGGTGCCCGGCCTTCCCGTCGTGATCGTCGCCATCGTCGGTCTGTTGATGAACGTGGCTGCGCTGCTGGTGCTGCGCAGCGGCGCGAAAGACAGTCTCAATGTGCGCGGTGCGTATCTGGAAGTGATGGCCGACATGCTGGGGTCGATCGGTGTGCTCATCAGCGGTCTGGTGACATTGATCTTCGGCTGGCGCTACGCCGACCCGGTCATCGGCGTCCTCATCGGGCTTTTCGTCTTGCCGCGTGCCTACAACCTGGGCAAACAAGCCCTGCGAATCCTGTTCCAGCATGCGCCGACCGGCTTGGACATCGCCGAGGTCACCGCAGCTCTGGAGGGCGTGGACGGTGTGCGGGAAGTACACGACCTGCACGTGTGGACCCTGACTCCCGGCATGGAAGTCGCCTCGGCGCACCTGGCGATCGACGATGCCGCCGACCCTGATGCCGTGTTGGGCGCGGCCAAGCATGTGCTGGCCGAATCGTTCGAACTTCATCACGCCACCCTTCAGGTCGAGCCGGTCGGCATGGCCGCGGAGTGCAGGAAGCAGTCTTGGTAGATCTGGTCGCTTGATCGTGCGGTCAGTTCAGCGGCAGAGTGGGTGCCCCGCGCTGGGTGAGCATGTCTCGAAGGGCCTGCGATTCTGCGGACTGAGCAGTATCGATCTGTTTGGCAAGGGTCGCGACTGCCGCAACTGTGGCAGTGTCGCGGGCCGCGCGGGCCATCGTGAGGCCGCCTTCGTGGTGGCGCAACAGCAGTTGTAGATACAGGGTGTCGAAGGCGGTACCTCGTGCTCTGCGGAGCTCGGCGAGTTCCTCGGTGGTGGCCATGCCGGGCATCCTCATCGATTCCTGCTCGGGCATCTTGTGCTCCGAGCCCGCAGCATGCGGGTCCGCGGGACTCATCCACCGCATCGGTTGCTCGGCCGATATCGGTTGATTCCAGAGCATCAGCCAGCCGCGCATCATCCCGAGTTGGCTCTGCTGGCTGGTCAGAACGTCGAAAGCCAACGTGCGCACGGCTGGATCGACCGCATGTTCCAAGGCCGTCGCAGACATCTCGACGGCTTGATTGTGGTGAGTCGCCATATCCTGGGCGAACCCCACGTCAACGACAGAGAGTGGTGTTTCCGCCGCGTCGGCGGTGACCAGTCCGCGTAGCCACAGGCCCGCGAGCACGCCGATAACCAGCGTGACCACCACGGTCGTGGCGATCACCGGTATCGATCGGGGCCGCTGCGGCGTCGTGGACGAGGGCTTGGGGAGCTCCGATGTCACCGCGGGCCTCCGGAAGGATCGGTTGATCCGCTGTCGGCGGGAGCGAGTGGGACTGCGTCGGGTCCCGGCGGGCTGGGATCGAAAGGCGGCGGAGCATCGGGGTCGAATCCGGTCCCGGAGGTGGCGCAACTGGCGCCCGGCTCTGGATGGGTGTTCGGGTTCTGGCGCAGGGCGGTGACGAATCGTCGGATGCGGGGATCCTCGACGCTGTCGAGTTCGAGCTGGTGACCCCAAGACTGCAGTGTCACAGTCGAATCCAGGTTCGGGTAGGGCGACATGAACATGTAGGGCTTGCCGTCGACCTCGGCGCGCAAGGCGGCGATGTCCGCGGCATCGAGCCGGTCGGCGTTGTAGGTGATCCAGATGGCGCCGTGTTCGAGTGAATGAACGGCGTTCTCGCTGCGAATCGGGTTGGTGTAGACCTCGCCGGTGCAGGTCGCCCAGCTCTGATCGTGGGGTCCGCCGAAGGGCGGGGCCTGGTCGTAGGCGACTCGCTGTGTCGCGCGCACGTGACTGCCGGCCGGGTACTGCTGTTTGGTCACCCCGTCGATGAGGTCGGACGGATCAGGTTGACTGCTGCCGGGAACATAGCGTTGGGCTTCGGCGAACTCGCGAGACTTGGGCACGAAGTGCCAGGCGAGCCCGGCAACCAACACAAGGATGGCGACCGCGCCCCCGATCAGTGCCCAAGGCGGCTGTCGGCGGCCGAGGTTGCCGACGGGGGCCCGCTTCGGGGTCCGGCGGGACTTGTTGCTCATTCGGTGTTCCTTCGCGCTGTCGAACCGGCACGCGTGGGATGGCCGGCCGGGTGGAGGTCTTTCAGGAAGGCGTTGTAGGCAGCGAGGTCGGCATCGCCGACTCGATCGGCGCGGTGATCGGCGACGGCGTTCTCGTGCTGCTCGTCGCGACGCCAGCGGATCGCGAAGACGATGACCACGACGAGTGCGACCGGCTCGCCGTAGGACCAGGCCAGCGCTCCGGCCAGGTATTGATCCCGCATCGCGTCGATGCCCCAGTCCGGCGGTGGCGTAGCGAACAGTCCGACCAGGGGCGTGGTGGCCATCATCAGAATGACGCCGAAGAACACGTGCAGCGGCATCTCCACGAACAGGTCGAAGAACCGGCCGAGGTTGGTCTGACGGATGGGGAGCGGGCCGACCGACAGGATCGGCACGATGAACAGCAGCCCACTGAGCAGGAAGAACAATTCGAGCGCTTGGTGGCCTAGGACAGTGGAGCCGACCTTGTCGAATACCGGTGACAGATAGATGCCGTAATAGCTGAACAGAAACAGCGGAATGGTGAACCCGGGATGGAGCACCCAGCGCGCCATTCGGCTGCGTAACCCACTGACCGCCACGGCGAGGACGATGCGCCCGAGACCGTGGTGCGGTGTCGCCCGAAGCAGCATCACACCGGGACAACCCCATACCAGTAGCGGCGGGATCGTCATCGACAGTGTCAGGTGTTGGAACATCCACACGCTGAACAGTTGGTATCCGTAGCCTTCGATCCCCAAACCGGTCGTCGCGGCCAACAGCAGGCAGCCGCCGAGGAAGCACGCGGTCCGCCACCACGGCCAGGGGCGACGCAACCGCCGCAGCCGGGCGAGACCGAACAGATAGGTCACCGCGGCCACACCCGCCAAAATCGGAAGAATGGGGAGCGGTTGGGGATACCACGCCAGCATCGAACCGATCGAGGGCGGCGTGTTCGGCACGGTGATCGAGAAGGCGACCGGATCCAGGGCAATCATGGCGATGAGGCTTTCGGGATGGACCTCAGCGTCCCGATCGTTTGCTTGCCCGCAGGGTCACGGCAGCGCCACCGAGGACGAGCGCCACCATCACGCCGATCAGCGGCCACGGGAGCCCACTCGAGGACGAAGAGGTAGCCGCAGGTTCACCGGCTACCACGGACGTCGGGGCCGACGGCGAGTTCTGCTGTGCCTCGGTCGGCGCCGCGGACGGGGCGGCGTAGGTGAATTCGTAGGATCCGGTGATCGGATGGCCGTCGTCGGAGACGACCCGGTAGGCCACGGTGTATTGCTGCGGCGGCATCGACGGGCTCACTGCGACGCGCACTGTCTTGCCCTCGACCTTGGACACCTGGGCTCCCCAGCTGGCACCGCTGGAATCGGTCAGGCCGACGTTGGCGAATTCCGTCCCGATCTCCTGATTGAACGTCAATTCGATCATGGTCAGGGCAGTGTTGACGGTGGCCCCCGCCGCCGGAACGGAACTGTCGAGCTTGCTGTGCGCCTGTGCCTGGCCGCCGATCAGCGCCAATCCCAGCGCTGTCAGCATGGCGACAACGACGCTGCGTCGAATCATTCCCGGGCCTCCCGAAATCGTGCGCGTTCCGCGGAGGCATTCGTCGCCGCGCGGCGCCGTCTGTAATCGGGCACCGGCAACTATGCTACATAGTTGATGCCTGGCGTCCAGGCTTGGTCAGGGCACGAGCAGGCAGGCGATCGCGGCGCAGGCGAGCATTCCAGCTGGTGCGGCGGTCGCGGCGAAGACCGAGGAGAAGCCCACCGCTATCCAGCGCGATGACCGTCGCGGTGGGTTCGAGCCGTTCAGCCGGTGTAAACGTTGCTGAAGGACCTGTCCGCCCAGTGAGAGAGTGGCGGAAGGCTGGTTGCTGGTCGAGGCCGCGACTATGCACAGGGCTGAGCGGATTGTCGCGGGGCTGGTGGCCGTCGCGGCGGAGTCGTCGGCGGCGAACTCGGCCAACGCGGCGACCGCTCGCGGCGCCTTGGCGAACAGTGGGATCCACGGCAGTGCCGCAGCCAGGACTTCGCAGCTTCTGATCAGGCGATGATGGCCGCCGCGCAGATGGGCGTATTCGTGCGCCAGGACGGCGCGCCGCTCACCATCATTGAGCGTATTGGCCAGTCCCTCGGTCGCCACGACCATCCCGGGGCGGCCGTCGACGCTGTACGCCATCGGCTTGGGATGATCGAGCCACATCACCGGCACCTCCTCGCCGCCACGACGAGCCACCACGCTGACGACATCGCGGTGGTAGGCGCGCACGCGAGCTCCGGCCCGGGCATGCCGCCGTGCACTGGCGGCGACCCGAATGCCAAGGCTGACCACGACGACCACAACAACGCCGGTCAGCGGATCGACCATCCAGCCGGGCACCGAATGGACCACGCGGGTCAGGCACTGCGTTGCCGCTTCGGCGACACCCACGCCCGGCGCATGCCCGGGCCAGACCGCCGCCGTTACCGCCGTGCCAGCGAGCGCAACGACCGAGAACAGGCAGATCAGCCAGGCCGCGACAGCGGCACGAGGCGTCATTGTCGGCGTGATGCGGTGCAGGACTCCCGGCGCCGCGACGCACAACAGTGCCGCGGCCCAGGCCGCACCCAAGGCGATGATCATTTCTTGGATCGCTTCGCGGGGCGGGTGCGCCCGCGGTGGAACGCTTCGGATTCGGCCTCCGTCACGATCGACGCCAAGTGCAGAAGCACCGACTCCGGGTCGTTGCTGGAGTCGATGATGCCGCGGACGACCTCGGCGGTCGCTTCCGCTCGCGAGCGTGCGGGCCGGTAGAGATATGCCCGACGATGCATCACTCGCACTACCCACTCCTTCTCGTGGAGGTGAGTCAAAACCGTCAGAATGGTGGTGTAGGCGTAGGGGTCGGGAAGCCGCTCCAAGATGTCGCGCACGGTGAGCGCCTCGGAGGTACCCCAGAGTACGTCCATCACTCGGGCCTCCAAGGTGCCCAATCCGTTCATCGCCTGCCCTTCCTGCGTGCGCCGTTCACTTGCTGCGGTACAGACGCGTCCGATCAACTATCGCCGATTGCCCGCGTGCAACCCAACACCGCCCGCTGGGACGCACCCTAAGAACTACGCGCCGCTAAGTACTATGAAACATAGTTGATCCTGAGAAGTGACTTAGAGTTAGCTGGATTGTGACGTGGGCAACGGATCCCAACGTCGTTGAGACCCTATGGTTTCGGGGCGTGCCGCTCGTCCCCTCATCAGGTTCAGGCACATGCCCGACGGGCACGATGGCTTCCCCCGGCAGGGAAACCATCGTCCGTCGGGCCTCGCGGAAGCGATCGGTGCGTACCGATCCGCACTGAGCTCCGACCGTCGACGGCAGACCGTCAACGGCCCAAACCGACCGGTGGAGGAAACAATCATGACCCAGGCCGAGGCGCCCGAGAGCGCAGGCGACTCACAAGGATCACCATCCCCACTCGGCGAACGGCTTCGTGGCGTGCTCCGCCATGATCTGCCCGCCTCTGTGGTGGTGTTCCTGGTCGCGTTGCCGTTGTCTCTCGGTATCGCTATCGCCTCCGACGCGCCGATCATGGCCGGTTTGATCGCGGCGGTCATCGGCGGCATCGTTGCGGGTGCCGTGGGTGGCTCGCCGATGCTCGCCAGCGGTCCCGCTGCGGGCTTGACCGTCGTCGTCGCCGAGCTGGTCGCCGAGTTCGGGTGGCAGGTCACCTGCGCGATCACCGTCGCCGCGGGTGTGCTGCAGATCCTGTTCGGCCTCAGCCGTGTCGCGCGCGCCGCGTTGGCCATTTCCCCGGTGGTTGTCCACGCGATGCTCGCGGGCATCGGTATCACGATCGCGCTGCAGCAGGTACATGTTCTGCTCGGTGGAACGTCGCGAAGTTCGGTGTGGCAGAACCTCAGTCAGCTGCCCGCGCAGTTGACGCGCCTGCACTGGGGCGACGTGGTGATCGGCCTCATCGTCATCGTGACGCTGCTGTTCTGGAAGAAGGTGCCCGGCGCGCTGGGACGCGTTCCCGGGGCGCTGGTCGCGGTGGTCGCCGCGACGATCGTTTCGTTGGTGGCGCCGCTGGGTGTCGAGCGAATCGTGATGGACGGGTCGCTGTTCGACGCGATCACCCTGCCGACGTTGCCCGATGGCAAGTGGCTCGCGGTAGCGACCGGCGTGTTGACCGTGGCGTTGATCGCGAGTGTGGAGAGCCTGCTCTCCGCGGTGGCGGTGGACAAGATGCACTCCGGTTCGCGCACTGATCTGAACCGGGAGCTCGTCGGTCAGGGCACCGCGAATATCGCCTCCGGGATGCTCGGCGGGCTTCCGATCACCGGTGTCATCGTGCGTAGTGCGACCAATGTCGCCGCTGGTGCGAAGTCCAAGGCATCGACGATTCTGCACGGTGTGTGGGTTCTGCTCTTCTCGGTGCTGCTGGCCGGAGTCGTGCAACAGATTCCGAAGGCCGCACTCGCCGGACTACTGATCGTCATCGGCATCCAGCTGGTCAAACTCGCCCACATCAGGCTGGCGCACCGCACCGGTGACTTGTGGGTTTACCTGATCACCGTGGCCGGGGTGATGTTCCTCAACCTGCTCGAAGGCGTCCTCGTCGGTCTGGTCGTCGCGATCGCGCTCGTCGTCTGGCGTGCCGCCCGCGCCGACATCCACGCAGAGCAGGTGGGCGACGTGGATTCGCGGCGCTGGAGAGTCGTCATCGAAGGAACCTGCAGCTTCCTTTCGCTGCCGAAGCTGTCGAGCGCGCTGGACTCCGTGCCCGCAGGTACCGATGTGACCGTTGAACTGACCGTCGACTTCATCGACCACGCGGCGACGGAGGTACTGCACGAATGGGAACGCCGCCACCGCGAAACCGGCGGTACCGTCCTCATCGACGAACTCGGCTCGGACACACTCTCGGCCACGGCCCTTGGCCCGCCGCAGCGGGGATCGTCAGCGCAGGCGCGGGGTTTGGAGCCGTGGAAGGCGTGGCAGAACACCGACACCGACTCTGCAGCGTTGCTGTCCGTTGGCGCGCTGCGGCCCATCCTCGACGGAATCTCGCGCTATCAACGCCGTCACGCACCCATGGTTCGCGCCCACCTCAATGACCTGCGCGACGGTCAGGCCCCGAATTCGCTGTTCCTGACCTGTGCCGATTCGCGTCTGGTACCCAACGTCATCACTCACAGCGGTCCCGGCGACCTGTTCACCGTTCGCAATGTCGGCAACCTGATACCCGCCGATAGCGCCGACCCCTCAGCCGAGGCGGCATTGGCTTTCGCGGTGGAAGAGCTCGCGGTGTCTTCGGTGATCATCTGCGGCCACTCCGGTTGCGGCGCGATGGGTGCGCTGCTGGGCGACGCCACGGTGTCCCCGAGCATTCGTGGGTGGCTCGACCACGCCGAACCCAGTGTGCACGCCTACCTCACCGGGCACCCGGTTGCTGCCGCTGCCGCGGCGGCCGGGTTCGATGCACGCGACCAGTTGAGTATGGTCAACGTCGCGATCCAGGTCGAGACCGCGCGCAGGCATCCGGTCGTAGCCGCCGCGGCAGCCACCGGCGAGGTCCATATCGCGGGCTTGTTCTTCGACATCGCGACCGCCACCGTGTGGCACGTCGGATCCGACACCGTCACCGCACACCACGACGAACTCATCCCGGATGCCGCGCCCGTCTGACCGAGCATCACCTCGGCCCGGCTCGCAGTCCCGTCGGATTGTGGGCCGGGCACCCCTAGTGAGGAGAGTGGGCACGGCATGCCGCCGCGACAATGCGTCTGGCGTTTTCAAGATCACAGCGGCGTACGATCGGCTGCCGTGTGGCACAGGGTGCGCGTCCCGAGCGTGTGGCACAGGGTGCGCGTCCCGAGCGTGTGGTGCGGCGCTGTGCTGTTCCTCGCCGGTCTCGTCCTGACCCTGGGGATCGCCGACTGCAGACTGCTCGAAGCTCGTGACCCAGTGTCCATCGCACATCACCACTCGGCTGCACTGGCGACCCGCGCCGACGGCGCGGTCACCGCCTCTGACTGCAGCCACACCGACCTCGACGGCGCAACGCGCTGTCCGCACGATGGCGTCCGGATAGAAGCGGTCCTGACCCGCACCGACGAGACCGGTAACGCGAGCACCGTCGCCGCAGACCCGTTGTTCGACGCAGACTCTGCGCCGATATCCCGACTGCGCGGACCACCACAATCGAGCGCGGCTCGAACCGACAGCGGAGCCGAACGTCTTCTCCGGAACTGTATTTGCCGTCGCTGACAGGCAAGCGCCAGGCCAACACCTACACAGTGTCGGCCGGTGGTCGCGGCCTGGTCCAACGCTTGGCGAACAGAACGGAATCTTCATGGACGACGCTTTGCTCGACGAACTGCGAATCACCCCCGCCAACCTGCTCACCACCGGGGCGAGGTGCCTACGGCCCGACGCCTTGGTCGGCAACACCCCCGTGTTGTGGGTCGGGGCGCCGCTGGCCCCACACGGCCACGGGTTCTGGGCGAAACTCGAAGGAGCCAACCCCGGCGGAATGAAAGATCGCCCCGGCCTGCACATGGTCGCCCGAGCCCGCGCACGCGGCGATCTCCAGCCTAGCGCTCTGATCATCGAGTCCACCAGCGGCACACTCGGATTGGGATTGGCACTGGCAGGCACCTTCTTCAAGCATCCGGTCACGTTGGTCACCGACCCGGGTATGGAACCTCTGATGCGCAGCCTGCTCGCCGCCTACGGCACCCATATCGACCTGGTCACCGACCCGCACCCCGACGGCGGCTGGCAGCGTGCACGCTGTGACCGGGTATCGGAGCTTCTCGACGCCGACCCGTCGGCATGGTGCCCAGACCAATACAACAACCCCGACAACGTCGACGCCTACGACTCCCTTGCACTGGAACTGGTCGCCCAACTGGGCCGAGTCGACGTACTGGTGTGCTCGGTCGGCACCGGCGGGCACTCCGCCGGAATCACCCGGGTACTACGCCGGTTTCACCCGCACCTGAAGCTGATCGGGGTCGACACCATCTCCTCGACGATATTCGGGCAACCGGCAGGAACCCGCCTCATGCGTGGGCTCGGCTCGAGCATCTACCCCAGCAACATCGACTACGACGCCTTCGACGAAGTGCACTGGGTAGCGCCGTCAGAAGCCGTCTGGGCGGCCCGCGCCCTGGCGAGCACCCACCACGCTACCGGCGGCTGGAGCGTCGGAGCCGTCGCGCTGGTCGCAGGATGGGCTGCGTCGCAGTACTCATCCGATACCCGATTCGCCGCTGTCTTTCCCGACGGACCGCACCGGTACTACGACACCGTCTTCAACGACGACTACTGCCACCGAAACGGGTTGCTGCACACCAACCCTCCGATCGAACCGACCACCATCGCCCATCCTGGCGATCAAGTGGTCCGAACATGGACTCGCTGCGCCGACGTCGTCGACCCGCGCCAGCCGAAACCAATCGAACCGCAGAGCTTCTCGCGGAGCGCGCGATGATCGAGATCGTCCGCAGCTTCGGCAGCTACAACAAGGTCACTCGCATGCTGATGGTCAATCAGTTCGCGATCAACCTCGGCTTCTACATGCTGATGCCTTACCTGGCTGGCTATCTCTCCGGATCGCTGGGTCTTGCCGCCTGGACGGTCGGCCTGGTGCTCGGGGTGCGGAACTTCTCCCAACAGGGGATGTTCCTGATCGGCGGCACCCTCGCCGACCGCCTCGGCTACAAACCACTCATCGTGGCCGGCTGTCTGTTGCGCACGGCGGGCTTCGGGTTGCTCGCTGTCGTCGAAACGTTGCCCGCTCTGCTGATCGCCTCCGCGGCAACAGGATTCGCCGGTGCGTTGTTCAACCCGGCGGTGCGTGCCTATCTAGCCGCCGAAGCTGGTGAACGCCGGGTTCCGGCCTTCGCGATGTTCAACGTGTTCTACCAAGCCGGGATTCTGGCGGGCCCACTGGCCGGGATCGCATTGCTGGCATTGGATTTCCGCGTGGCCGCCGCAGCGGCCGCCGCAGTGTTCGCTGTGCTGACAATCGGACAACTGGCAGCCCTACCAGCTGGTCGCGGAAAGCCCGTCATCGACCGAGTATCGGTCTGGAAGGATTGGGCGAGCATCACATCGAACAACGCGTTTATGTGGTTCGCGGTAGCGATGACCGGCTCCTACGTCCTGTCGTTTCAGGTGTATCTGGCGTTGCCGTTGCACGCCGAATACCTCAGCGATGGTGCCGCCGCACCATTGGTAGCTGCGTTGTTCGTTGTCAACGCGACAGTCGCTGTCGCGGGACAACTTCGGATCACGCGGTGGTTCGAGGCTCGTTTCGGCAGCAGACTCGGGCTGGTGATCGGCGTGGGAACCCTCGCCGTCGCCTTCGTGCCATTGCTGCTGGTGCCGGGCCCGGGCCGGTTCGGTCCCGCCGTCGCGATCATCGCGTTGCTGGTGTCGGCGGCAGTCCTGGCCGTAGCCAGCGCCGCGGTCTTCCCGTTCGAAATGGACACCATCGTCGCGCTGTCAGGCGGACGGCTGGTGGCAACACACTACGGGTTCTACAACACCATCGTGGGAATCGGAATCCTGCTGGGAAACCTCGGGACCGGGGCGTTGCTGGGCGCTGCTCATCGTGCCGGGCTCGACGCGCTGGCTTGGGCAGGACTGATCGTGATAGGCGCGATCACCACGACAGCACTCGGCCTGCTCAACAGATCCGGAGCACTCGGCAGAGCCAAATCGCACACCAAACCCCTGATCAGCACATAAGATTCGCTGCCCCGGACGAGGCGAACGAAACATGCACATGGTCGTAGTGATTCTGGGTTGGGCTACCACGGTCCTCCATGTACGACCACCCGCCGCCATCGTTGTAACGCTGCTGCCAGATCACATAGTTGACACCGAACCGCGCCTTGTTGGCCAGCACAAAAGCAGCGATCGCATCGCCCTGGGCCGGATTCGGCGTCATGATGTCGAGCGCGAGACCAGCACCGTGATCACCGTCGTAGCGCCCCTGCGCGCCACCGATGTCGGAAATCCCGAACATCTGCTGCACCATGTTACTGACCTGCGCGACATGCGGCCGGGTGCCCTTCCATTGCGTTCCGCAGGGGGTTTTCGCCTTCAGAGCCGACAGCTTCGCCTCTTCGTCGTCTGCGGCGACGCGAGGAAGCCCCGGCTCTGGCGGCGCGTCATGCGCCAGTGTGGGCAGCGTATCGAGCTCGATCGCCGACGGCGCCAGCGGCGCGACCGCGCTGACCTGCTGGACCTCGGACCCGCTCGGCCGCAACGCCATCCAGATCATCGCGGGAACAGTCGCGGCGAGGCTGCACACAACCAGGGAGGCGCGGCCTGTGGGCGCCGCAGGACTGCGATGTTGACCGGACGTTTCAATGACCAGCTACCGTCGAGAATGGGCCGGTGCAATATTACGAGACGGTCGCGAGAAAGTCATGGGGAACAGCAAGAGTAAAAGCCGGAACAGGTGGGCCCGCCACCGCGTATGCCCGGCCCCTTGCTGAGGCACCCGGGACTGCAGGTCACGCTGCGCCAACTCGCCCGACCGCCTTGCAAGAAAGATTTGCGCTGTGGGTGATAGCCGTCAGCCGTGGTGCTTGGCGGTCTGGTGGTCTGCGGGCTCGGCTTCGAGGATCCAGCACACGGCGGCGGTGTCGTGTGAGCTCGGAGCCGCGCCGCGAGCTGTGTGGAGCAGGTCTTGAAGGTGGGACTCGAGGGTGAGAAGCTCGCTGATCTGCGCGCGCACCTGGTCGAGGCGGGTCGCCAGGACCTCGCGAACGTGCCCGCAGGGTTGCTCGCCTCCGTCGTGGATATCCAGGATCTCACCGGCTTCACGCAGGGACAGCCCGGCGGTTTGGGCACGGCGGATGAACTGCAGTCTGGTGAGGTGTTCGTTCGTATAGTCGCGGTAACCGCTGGGGGTGCGGTCGGGCTCGGGCATCAGCCCCTGGCTCTCGTAGAACCGGATTGTGGTCGGTATGAGTCCGCTGGCGGCGGCGAGTTCACCGATCTTCATCAGCCTGTCCTCCTCTCAACGAAAATACTACGGATCCGGGGTCGCTCGGTTCGGCCTCCCTGCCTCCCCGCCGCTGGCAACGAGGCAGAACGAGTCTCGTCGCTTGCCCGGCGACAGCATGCAGGCTGTCCAGCCGAACGGCATGCGAAGACGCATCCGCGGCGGCGCCCAAGAATTCCCGGCGTCAGAGATACTCGCCGCTGGGTTCGCGATCGCATGCTTGCGGTGTTCCTGACACTCATGGCTCGGGTCCGCAAGGGCCGACCATGTGGGTGTCCTCGGCCCTGCTTATCTACGACGTTCTGGTCGAGATACCTGGTGTCCAGGTCATGCGCACCGCCAAAAGACCGGCACCACCCTCGTGCTAGATACCCCGCGGCGACGCTCGACCACTATCGCCGTGACTACCGAACTCGGCTACACCGCGACCGTGATCTGGCCCGGCAGCGTGGTGAGCCACACTTGACTTGACCTTCCATCACACTGGAGGCTTTAGCATTCTCGCGGCCGGGCCAACCCGGCACCCGAAAGATCGTCGGCGACCGGCACCCAAGGCCATCGACCCCAGGAAAGGTGAATGAGATGAATCCACTGAAAATGCTCTGCGACTGGATGTGTGCAGTGATGGGCCCTTGCTGCCCGATGTGACCCTATCCCCAGCGACGGTGACCGCCGGGACACGTACTCGACAAGTGCGCGTCCCGGCCGCGTTGCTCCGCGGTAAGCCGCAGGGTTACCAAACCGTGAACCGGACATTCGGGCTCCGCCCATTACCGTCGCGCCCTCGATTCTGTTTGCGTTCTGGCTGCGAGCATCGACATCGGCGGACTTGGCTGCGGCTTCGCCGATGCTTGCCCGGTCGAGGATCCCTGCTGGCTGCACTATTTCGACGCTGCGAAACATACCGAGCACCGGTGTTCGTTGCGATCGGCCAGTGGCCTCGCATCGCCCCGGTTGCCGACCGGGCCGGTAGTGTCGACAGCAATCTCTGTTCTGGGAGTGTCCGCCGCAGCGGGCCTGGTCGACATCGGCATCTTCAGGCATCACCGCTGCCGATTCGGGTTGTGCTGCAGCGATCGACACCGAGCGCTGTCGAATGGCCGACCAGTCGGCCGGCAGTGCTCGGTCATGCAACCATCGCGGACTGGCAGTAGCTCAGCTTTCGGAAGCACAGACCGGTTGCTATTTTGATGCCGTGAGACTGGTCGGTCGGGTTTGGCGAGGATGGTTTCCGGCCGCACTGTTGGTGCTGCTGCTCGTGATGCCGTTCGGGGAATTCGAACTGCCGGTGCAACATTCGCACCACGGCGGCAATGCCTTCGTGAAGTCCGAGACGCCGCTGCGGGTCCCCGCGCACCCGCACTTCACCGCCGAATCCGCCGACTGGACTGCGGTCGCTGTCCAGCGCGCGGGCAACGACTGGTGCCCGCGCACTACCGCGCACTGCGCAATCGTTCAGGTGGTCGAAGTGCCCGCCGTATCCGATTCTTTCCCGGGATTCGCCTCGGTACGTGGCCCACCGGGGCGCGCTCTGTCCGGCTACGGCCGTGACACTCTCCTTCACTGCTGCATCGATCGGCGCTGACGAACATCACGCTCCCGGTGCGACCAGGCATGAATGACGGCGCCACCCACCGCTTCTCGTCCGGTGTCTTGTCGGCACCGTGAGATCCGCGGTGCGTACGCGACCGTCGACCGCGAACGTCAGTTGGACGCGGCACCCCGCCGGAAACCTCGTACCGAGACGGAACCGCAAGGGCGGCGGCGTATTCGGGCGAATTCGCGTCAGCACCGGCTCGGTGTCTATCGGCGTCTCGCCATGGTGGACGAACAGCTGGACCGGACCGTCGAGAGCCGCCACGGGTTGCCCTGCTCGATTCACCGTGAATTCGAGGATCGAGCTCGTCCGCTCCGGCTCAACAGCCAGGTCGACCGAGTAGTCGTCGATTGCCGTCGAACAGCAGATCTCCATTTCAGCGCGTCCTCCGTGAGTCAACCTTCACCCCTACGGGGCACAGGTATTCACCGTAGAGACGCGCTGACCGCGTCGGAGGGCGCAAAGGTGTCAGAAACAGGACAGATCACGACAGGGCATCCGCCACGTCCGCCGCGGAATTCCGTGTCAACAGCCATCATTCGGCTGCTGTTGACTGCGGCGCGCGATGCTGGACTGAGTAGCGGCAGCCAAGCCATGCTTCCCGGGTTGACCGGTGAGGCCTTACTGGATGACCGCAACCGAGTCAACACAGAATTATCGAACGCGCTGTGGGGCTGCCTGGTTCAATCCAGTAGCCCGGGTCGAGTAGGCGTGGAGCTCGCCGGTCGGGCCGGCCCCGGCGAACTCGGCGTATGGGACCAGTTCTTCACCGCGGGTGCGACCGTCCTCGACGGACTGCGTGACGCCACCACCTATCTCGGGTCGGTCGCCGACATCGACCGTGAGCAACTCGATGTACGCGCGGACGGGGACCTGATCGTCCTACGTCACCGGTCGCTGGATCTCGACCCCGAAGTTGCCGCCGCAGTTGGCGAATTCGTCGTGGCCATGGTTGTCGCGCGCATGGCCGAGGCTGCCCGGCGGCCGATCGTCCCAGTGCAGGTCGGCTTCGCTCATCGAGCACCTAGGGGCTCCGCGCACCGACTGCTCGCCGAACGGTTGGGCACCTCGCGCGTGGATTACGAACAACTGGACGACAGGATCGTCATTCTTGCGGCTGATGCACTGGCGCCGGTGCCGCATCCCAGATCCGGGTTGCCCCGGATTCTGCGCGACCACGCCGACCTGCTCCTGGGTAGTGCGCGGGTCGTCGGTGATTGGCGCATGATGCTGCGCGTCGTGCTCGTCGCGACCATCGCGGAGGGAACGCCGACTCTGGCAGCGGTGTCTGCCCGCCTCGGAATCGGCCCTCGGACACTGCAGCGACGACTGGACGAAGCAGGTACCAGCTGGCGCGCTGAGGTCGACTCGGTGCGGGCCGAGCAGGCGCGGTCGCTCGACCTCGGCTTGTCGCAACGGGTAGTGGCAACTCGGCTGGGATACCGCGACGAGCGGAGCTTGCGCAGGGCTCAGCAGCGGTGGTCGACCGCTGGATCGGAGTCGCGCTCATGATCTCCGCGCTCGAATCCCGAATGGCGTGAGGCCGCGCGGTTTGTAGATCGCCAGGACCATCGCGCACAGGAGGATGAGCGTGGCGGCGGCCGCGTGGATGACGAATGTCGGTGCGCGCATCTGGTCGATGGTGGATTCCGGGCGTGCGGCGATGCTGGTGTAGTGGTCGACGGTGCGCGTGTAGAGCAGCAGGATCGCGGTGGCGATGACGTTGAGCAGGAGTTTGAACAGCACCCAGTAGTGGCGGACCAATCCCCATGGTGTGCCGAGAGATTGAACAATTCCCGTCAAGAGCGAGGCCACCGAGAGTGGCACCAGCACCCACCACGCCAAAGGCCGGGCGACTAGGTCTACGGCGCGCACCATGCCGACGTCGGAGCTGGCGACTCCGACGATCGCTAGGACCAAGAAGGTGACGACTGCGCCGAGCCAGCCCACCGATGCGCTGACGTGAATGGTCAAGGCCAGCTGACGAATCGGTGGACGCATCCGGCTCACCGTACGTACTCAGTTACTTCTGCCGAGCTGCTGTGCCGGCCTGGGCCGTGTTCGCCGCCGCCGACCAGCAGGCCGATCACGAGTAATGCAACGAGGGCGGCGATGACGATTCCGGTCACTTTCACCCAGCGAGGTGTGGGTGAAGCGGGACGTGGACGAGGCGTTGGTTCGGTCATCAGGATTGCCCTTCCGGTGGACCTACGAGGTCGGCTGCGTTTTGCAATACAGTATGTATTCAACAGCGACGAAATGTCTAGGGCGATGCCAGAACGTATAATCCGGGGGTGCCGAAGTTATGGAGCGAGACGATCGATGAGCATCGCCGTGCGGTGCGCGACTCGATCCTCGACTCCGCTGCGCGGTTGGCGATCGAGCACGGGGTGTCGTCGGTGACGATGTCCCAGATCGCGGAACAGGCGGGCATCGGGCGGGCAACCCTGTACAAGTACTTCTCCGACGTGGGCACGATCCTCGGTGCCTGGCACGAGCAGCAAGTCGGCAACCACCTGGGGCAACTGGAGGCGGCGGGCGCGGCGGAGGGCGACGCTTCGCAGCGTCTGGACATCTTGCTGAGTACGTACGCGAGGATCCTGCGAGAATCTCGCCGTCACCACGGCACCGATCTCGGCGCGCTTGTCCACCACGGATCGCATGTTGTTCATGCCGAACAGAAGTTGCGTCAGCTGATGACCGATTCGATCCGCGCAGCTGCCGCTATCGGCGCCGTCCGAGCGGATGTACCTGCCGCTGAACTGGCGGGTTACTGCCTGCACGCGCTGGACGCCGCTGTTTCGCTGCCATCCGAGGAAGCGGTGCAACGACTGCTCGGGATCATCAAGGCCGGGTTGGATCCGGCTTGAGCTGCAGTCTTCCCGCGACGCGCCGGGCTCGCTGGACGCCGAGCACGCGTGTCGAGCATATCCTCGGCAATCCGGGGTAGGTCGGTTCCGTGGGGGCGTATGCGAGGAGGCGGTTCACCATGTCTCGACGTTCGATCATGCTTCGACGGTTCGTTCCATGCGTCGCTCTGGTCGCTTTAGTTGCTGTCGGCTGTGGCGATGACGATTCGGGCGACACAGCCGCGACTTCGGCGCCTGCACTGTCGCCGAGTTCGACCAGTACTACGGCCCCCGCCGGCACCTTCAACGACGCCGACGTCACGTTCTTGCAGATGATGTACCAACATCATCAGCAGGCTATCCAGATGGCGGACCTGGTGCCGTCCCGGTCCCAGGATCAGCAGGTGATCGATCTCGCGGCCGATATCAAGGCTGCTCAGGCACCTGAGATGGCTCAGATGCAGTCGATGCTCACGGAGTTCGGAAAGTCGGTGCCGTCGGGTGGTGAGGCGATGGGGCACGACATGCCAGGGATGATGTCGCCGGAGCAGATGTCGTCGTTGGACGGCATGTCCGGGCCGGAGTTCGATCGGATGTGGTTGGAGATGATGATCGACCACCACAACGGTGCGGTGCAGATGGCTCAGACCGAAATCGCCTCGGGCGCCAATCCCCAAGCCAAACAAATGGCCGAGACCATCGTGTCCACCCAGCAGCGTGAAATCGACCAGATGAAGGCGATGCTCGAGCAACGGTGAAAACGGGCGAATTCGGCTAGGGAGCGGCGATACCAGCTGACTGCCTGAGGAGCCGTCGCGTGCGAAATGTGTCTCGGCTATGTCGGTTGTGCTGGCCGATGTTGGCGGCCGCTGCCGCGGGAGTTGGCTTCGGGCTATGCGTTTCGAGAGCCTGGTCGGTGCTGGGTGTCGACGTCCGGGTTCAGGATCGCGTTTCGGATCGCTTCGGCTACGCATGCGACGGCGCAGCGCGCGATGGTTCGGACGGCGGGATGGCGGGCGATCCGTAGGGCGGTGGCTGTTGAGGAAATAGCAATCGTCTCCTTCGAAGAAGGGGTGGTGGCAGCAAATGGTTCTGCTGCCACCACCCCTTGTATTTCGGTTACCGCCTACTGCGCGGTCGACTTGAACCGGCGAAGGCGCAGGCTGTTGCTCACCACGAAGACCGAGCTGAACGCCATCGCGGCGCCGGCCAGCATCGGGTTGAGCAGGCCCGCCATGGCCAGCGGGATCGCGGCCACGTTGTAGGCGAAGGCCCAGAACAGATTGCCCTTGATCGTGGCCAGGGTGCGTCGCGACAGGCGGATCGCGTCGGCGGCGGCGCGCAGGTCGCCGCGGACGAGGGTGAGGTCGCTGGCCTCGATGGCGACGTCGGTGCCGGTGCCCATCGACAGGCCCAGGTCGGCCTGGGCCAGGGCGGCCGCGTCGTTGACGCCGTCACCGACCATGGCGACGACCTTGCCCTCGGCCTGCAGCCGCTTCACCGTGTCGACCTTGTCCTGCGGCAGCACCTCGGCGATGACCTCGTCGATGCCGACTTCGTCGCCGATGGTGCGGGCGGCACGGGCATTGTCACCGGTGAGCAGGATCGGCGTCAGGCCGAGCTCGCGGAACTGCGAGATGGCTTGGGCCGAGGTCGGCTTCACCGCATCGGCGACAACCAGCACACCGCGCGCCTTACCGTCCCAGCCGATCGCGACCGCGGTCTTGCCCGCCGACTCCGCTTCCGCCAGCACGGTTTCCAGCTTCTCGTCGAGCGGCTGTGACCAGTCGGCCAGCAGTCGCGCCCGGCCCACGATCACCGCGTGCCCGTCGACCACGCCCTGCACGCCGAGGCCCTCGACATTGGCGAAGCCCTCCACCGGCAGCAGTGTGCCGAACTCGTCGCGTGCGCCCTTGGCGATCGCCTGCGCGATCGGGTGTTCCGACGAATCCTCCAGCGCACCAGCGAGTTCCAGCACCTTGTTACCCAGTTCGCCGTCGGCGGGGATCACGTCGAGCAGCGTCATCTTGCCGGTGGTGACGGTGCCGGTCTTGTCCAGCACGATGGTGTCGACCTTGCGGGTCGATTCCAGCACTTCGGGTCCCTTGATCAGGATGCCCAGCTGCGCGCCGCGTCCGGTGCCGACCATCAATGCGGTCGGCGTGGCCAGGCCGAGGGCGCACGGGCAGGCGATGATCAGCACCGCCACGCCCGCGGTGAAGGCCGCGGCGATGGAACCGCCTGTGCCGAGCCAGAATCCGAGCGTGGCGACGGCCAGTGCGATGACGATCGGGACGAAGATGCCGGAGATCTTGTCGGCCAGCCGCTGTGCCTGCGCCTTGCCGGTCTGCGCGTCCTCGACGAGCTGTGCCATCTGGGCGAGTTGGGTGTCGGCTCCGATTCTGTTGGCGCGCACGACGAGTCGGCCGCCGACGTTCACGGTGGCCCCGGTGACAGCGTCGTCGACACCGACCTCCACCGGCACGGACTCGCCGGTGAGCATGGACGCGTCGACCGCCGACGTGCCCTCGGTGATCACACCGTCGGTGGCGATCTTCTCGCCCGGCCGCACGATGAACTCGTCACCGACGACCAGCTGCTCCACCGGAATTCGCGTCTCGACGCCGTCGCGCAGGACCGCGACGTCCTTCGCGCCGAGCTCGAGCAGTGCCTTCAGTGCCGCCCCCGCACGTCGCTTGGACCGTGCTTCGAAGTACCGTCCCGCCAGGATGAACGTGGTCACACCGGCCGCGGCTTCGAGGTAGATGCTGCCCGTGCCGTCCATCCGCGCGATGGTGAATTCGAACGGGTGCTTCATCCCCGGCGTGCCCGCCGTGCCCCAGAAAAGGGCGTACAGCGACCAGCCGAACGCTGCCAGGGTGCCCATCGACACCAGCGTGTCCATGGTGGCGGTGCCGTGCTTCAGGTTGGTCCACGCTGCCTTGTGGAAGGGCAGCGCGCCCCAGATCACGACCGGCGCGGCCAACGTGAGCGAGAGCCACTGCCAGTTGGTGAACTGCAGTGCGGGGATCATCGCCATCGCGATCACCGGGACGGTCAGCACCAGCGAGACCAGCAGGCGGGTGCGCAGCGTTGCGGTGGGGTCCGCTTCGGCGGCGGGCTCGTCGGTGGTCTCCGGCTTCTTCGGCGCGGGCAGCGCCGCGGTGTAGCCGGCCTGCTCGACGGTGGAGATCAGTTCCTCGGGGGAGACGTCACCGGTGAAGTCGACCCGCGCCTTCTCGGTCGCGTAGTTGACCGTGGCGGTGACCCCGTCGAGCTTGTTGAGCTTCTTCTCGATCCGGTTCGCGCAGGAAGCGCACGTCATGCCACCGATCACCAGTTCTACCTGGCCGGTGCCCGGTGGGTGTGTCACGGTGGTCATGGGGTGCTCCTTCGTTGTGTCGACAGTGGTGCCGAATTGATTGGCGTTGCGTGGATCCGATGGGGCCGACCGGGGCTAGTAGCAGGACCGACCGGGGAGGTTGGCATTGAATGCGCCGTTGCGCCGAGCGTGTCAGTGTCCATGGCCGGGCGCGCCATGGTTGGCGGGCGCTGTCGGCGCTGTCGGCGCTGTCGGCGCTGCCGCAGCTTCGTTCGAGGTGGTCACGCTGAGGGTGAATTCAGCGGTGCGCACTACGCCCTGATGTTGGAAGTCCAGGAACAGCCGATAGTCGCCGGTACTCGGTGCGTTCACCACGAAGTCGACGCCGGGCCCGGCCGGGGTGACCCCGTCGCCGGGTGCACCCTCCGGATGAACGTGCAGGTAGGCGAGGTCGGCCGCGCGCAGAGCGACCAGGTGCCCGTAGGCGCCGAGGTAGGGCTGCAAGTCGGTGACCGGTGCGCCGTTGCGGCTGACCGACAGGGTGACCGGCGACGCGGCGCCCGGAGTGATCGTGCCGGTCAGCGTGATCTCGTACTCGCCGACCCGAGCCGTCGCCGCCGGGGCGGGTAGGGCCTGCACGTCGTAGTTGCCCGCGACCCGGAGGTCGGCGCCGAGGGTCAGGTTCGACCCGCCCGCCGGGGTGAAGTCGGCGAAGACCCGGTAGTCACCGGCCCGGCTCAGATTCAGCGGCACGGACCAGGTCCCGGCCGGATCCAGCACCGGGTGCACGTGCTGGAAACCGGCCATGTCGCGCCGCACCACGATCAGGTGCAGGTCCTTGTCGTGGCTGGTCTGATACTTCGTCACCGGGGCGCCGGTGGCATCGAGGATGCGGAAGGAGATCGGCGTCTGCGCCGCCGTGGTGGTGTTCGGCTTGTCCAGCTCCAGCGTGTAGCCCTGATCGGTGACCATGAGGCCGCCGGGCATATCGGTGGAGGGGCCAGGGGCACTGGGTGCGGCGTGGCCGCCGTGTCCGGCAGGTCCACTCGGATCAGGGTCCGGTCCGATTGTCGCGCCGACGGCGACGGCGATTCCGAAGACCGCGGCGAGGCCGACGGCGAATCCGGCGAACTTGGTGGTGGCATTCATCGAGAGTTCCGCACTTTCTGTACTTGGTTGTCCGACAAGGGGATCGGATCAGCCGATGAGGGTGGGTTGGCGGGTGTCACGCGGCCACCTCAGGTGTTCTGCGTCGATGACGTAGGGATGGGTGTGCAGGTAGAGGCGGTCGCTGACCCGGATCGCGTCGACCAGGCGGGCGGGATCGATGGTGCCGACCTCGTGCAGGTGGGTGATCTGCTCGGGATCGTGACGCGGCCAGGACCGCAGCGCGACTGTGGTGCCGACAACTGCGAGTGCCGCCAGCACCACCCAGGTGGTGGTGAAACCGGCTGCGCGGGTGAGCCATCCGGCGATCGGGTAGGTGAGCAGCCAGGCAAGGTGGGACAGCGAGAACTGGGCGGCGAACAAGGCCGCACGGTCGGCGGGCTGCGACGAGCGACGCAGGATCTGCCCGGTGGGGGTGAGGACCGCGGCGGTGCCGGCACCGATCAAGGCCCACACGCCGATCGCGGCACCCCAGCGCCACTGACCGCCGGTAGCGGTCGACAGCGCGATGGCCGAGCTGAGACCGACGATCAACGTCGCGGCGCCGGACAGCATCACCGGGCGCGCACCGATTCGGTCCAGGACCCGCGGCAGTGACAAAGCGGTGATCATTGTTCCGAAACCGTTGGCGGCCAGCAGCATCGCCACGCCGGTCTGGGATCCACCGAGGGTGTCACGGACGTAGTTGACGGTGTTGACCATGATCACCGAACCAGCCGCGGCGACGACCAGATTCAGACCGAGCAGCCCGCGTAGGCGTGGAGTGGCGGCGAAGATCCGCATGCCGACCGCGATCCGTTCGCGGAAGCTGCCCTGAGTGGTGGCGCCCGCGTTGGGGATTCGGGTCGAGATCACCAGGGCGGCGGAGACCACGAAGCCGATCGCGGTGCCGACGAACAGCCAGTGGAAGCTGATCAGGGTCAGCGCGGCCGCGGCCAGCATGGGGCTCAACAGTGTTTCCATGGTCGCAGCGAGTTGGGCGGCCGACAGTGCGCGGGTGTAGTCACGTTCGTCGGGCAGGATATCGGGGATCACTGCCTGGTAGGTGGGGGTGAAGGCGGCTGAGGCTGTCTGTAGGACTGCGATCAGGACGTAGATGTGCCAGATCTGGTCGATGAACGGCAGCGCCAGTACGACGCCGCCGCGAATCATGTTGAGCGAGACCAGGAACAGTCGGCGGGGGAATCGGTCGGCGTAGGCGGCCACGATCGGGGCGATCGTGACGTAGACGGCCATCTTGATGGTCAATGCGGTGCCGAGCACGGCTCCGGCATCGGCTCCGGCGAGTTCGTAGGCGAGTAGTCCGAGCGCGACCGTGGTCAGGCCGGTGCCGAACAGGGCGGTCATCTGCGCGGTGAACAACCGCATGTAGTCGCGGTTGGCGAACAGTGACGTGATCATCGGGGTTGTCCTTCTACTTCTGTGGCGGTGCGTGGCACCTGCTGAACGGGCTACCGTCCAGACCCGCTGACTTCCCCGAGGATGGCCACCGTGTCATCGAATCGGAGTCGATAACACGGTGGCGGGGGGTCAGTTCTGGACGAGCTCGTAGCCGAGGTTTTCGACGGTGTCCTGGATCAGCGCGTCGTCGATCGCGCCTGCGCCGATGACGGTCATCCGGCCGGTGGCGAGTTCGATGTCGACACCGTTGATGCCGTCGAGCTTGCCGATCTCGTTCTTGACCTTGCCGACGCAGCTGCCACAGGACATGCCCGAAACGACGTAGGTGCTGGTGCTGTTGTTGGTGCTCATGACCGTTTGTCTCCTTGTGCTTCAGGGGCGTTCCGAGAACAGACGATACGACAGTCAAGGTTCGTTGTCTACCCCTAGGGGGTATACGTATTGATGACTACCAGTACCCCCAAGGGGTATGTATGGTGGCGGAATGACAAAGTTGAATCGGATCGTCGTTGTCGGAGCTTCGCTGGCGGGACTGCGCGCCGTGCAGGCACTACGCGCTGCGGACTTCGCCGGCGAGATCACCTTGATCGGCGCGGAAAACCACGCACCCTATAACCGGCCGCCCCTGTCGAAAAGTGTCCTGGACGGCGACGACGACATCGCACTCCCCGGCGCGGAACAGCTAGAGGGTGGTTGGCTGCGCAACCGCCGAGCCACTTCGCTGCGCACCGACGAGCGCCTGGTCGTCCTCGATGACGGATCGGAAATCGCGTTCGATGGACTGGTGGTGGCGACCGGCGCGAGCCCGCGCCGCTTCGATGCGCAGCCCGCGGGCGTGCACAGCCTTCGAACCGTCGACGACGCTCTCGCCCTGCGCGCCGAGCTGGCGGCCGCACCTGCTCATGTCACGGTGATCGGTGGTGGCTTCATCGGAAGCGAAGTGGCGTCCACCGCTCGACGGAGAGGAATCTCGGTCACCCTGGTCGACGCCGGATCTCACCCCATGGTCACGACGTTGGGAACGCACGGCGCGCGGTGGCTCGCCCGGCACCATCAGCGGCACGGCGTCGACCTTGTGTCCGGGGTCCGGGCCCTCGGCTTCGATGGGGAAAGCCGGGCCACCGCGGTGTTGTTGAGTGATGGCCGTCGAATTCCGACCGATGTCGTCATCGCGGGCACCGGCGTCGTACCGAATACCGCCTGGCTGCGCGGGAGTGGGCTGAAGCTCGACAACGGTGTCGTGTGCACCAGTTCGTTGTTCGCCGAAGGGGAATCGTCGATCGTCGCCGCGGGTGACGTCGCCCGCTGGTCACACCCGCTGTACAACGGCGAACTGATCCGCGTCGAACACTGGGCCAACGCCAATGAACAGGGCGCCCTGGCTGCCCGCAATCTGCTTACTGGTCTCGACGCAGCCGAAACGTATGCGCCGGTACCGTCTTTCGCGACGCATATTCACGGTGCCCGCATTCAGGTCGCTGGTGTGCTCGCGCTCGCTGACGAGGAGCGGATCGTTGTCGACGAATCGGCCGAGGATCGCCTCGTGGTCGCCTTCTCGTCGCGCGGCGTCCTTGTTGGTGCGGTGGCGGTGAACGCGCCGAAGGATCTCATCCGGCTGAAGCGCGCCATCGCCGCGCGCGCCTCGAATGACGAGATTGCGGCTTGACGGACCAAACGCATCGTGGTCGGTAGCTGTCGCGGCGTGGCACCGTGATCTGCTGGCTTCGAGGATGGGGCGACGCTTCGTATCGCAGCCCCATCCTCGAAGCGTTGACAAAGCTGCAACGAACCGGCTAAATACTAAATTACTTAGTAGATATGATCGGAAGGTTCGTGTGATTCGGCGGTCCGCGTCTGCGACACCCGAGGGGGTGTCCGCTCGAAAGAGCGTCGGTGCGACCCGGACTACTCGGCGCATCATTGCGAGGCGTAGTCGGCCATCCGCGATGGTGGTGGGGGTTGCGCGCTATTACGCTTCGCGTGTTCTGCGGCCAATGATCATCTCGCTGCGTACCACGCCTCGTGTCACCCTCGCGGGTCGAACCTCCCGCGGAGAACCGGTCAGCCTGCGCCCTCCGAGACTGTCCGACGCCGCTACCTGGCGCGAGATCCGAATCGCCGATCGGCACGCGATCGAGCCGTTCTGGGTGACAGACGATCGCGGCTGGGAAGGGCGCCACCGTGAGCGGATATGGATTCACGAGTGGTTGTGGTCGAGGTCGGAGGCGAAGGCCGGCCGAGTCCTACGCACGGTGATCGAGGTCGATGGTCGATTCGCCGGGCAGTGTGACCTGTGGATGCACGACGAGCGCGGCGAGCTCAGTATCTGGGTCGACTCACGACTGGCCGGGCGCGGCGTCGCCGGTGCGGCAGCTCGCCTGCTCATCGGCTACGCCTTCGACCAGTTGGGTCTGGCGCGGGTCACGGCGCCTATCGATGTGGACAATGCCCAGTCGGCTCGGTTGGCCCGCCGGATCGGTTTGGTGCGCGAGGGGACGATGGTCAGCTATCTCAGCGTCGGTGGCAGGCGCCGTGATCACGATCTCTGGGCCGTTTCCGCGCCAGCTTGGACGGCGCTGTGGGGGCATACGACCGAGCGGTCCCCGATGACGTCATCGAATACGTAGAGATATAGTATGTGTTGGCGCGCCGGACGCCGCTGCGGCACGGTCGGGCGGAGAACGGGAGAGGGCGACGATGGGTCATCGATTTGGAGAACTGGAAGCGGTTGTGATGGATCGCGTCTGGTCGGCCGACGACACCATCACCGTCCGGCAGGTCTACGACGACCTACTGCGTGACCGCGAGATCGCGTACACGACCGTCATGACGACTATGGACAACCTGCACCGCAAAGGTTGGCTCGAGCGGGAACGGCTCGGCAAGGCCTACACCTACTGGGCCACGCTGACGCGTGAGCAGTACAGCGCGAAGCTGATGCGCGATGCACTCGGTGACGGTGGCCGGTCCGATTTGGTGCTGGCGCATTTCATTGATCAGATCACCGAAGACGAATCGAACGCGCTGCGAACTGTGTTGCGGGGATTGACTTCCCGACGGAAGAAGGACTGAGCCGTACGGTCCTGATTTGCCGCCGTCCGCGCCGGGCCTGGTGATTGGGCCGTATATGCCACGACTTCGATCCGAAATCGGGCAACCGTGTGGCGCCAGCGTGGTCGTGATCTACTATTTGTCTTAGTAGTTTGCCGGGTGGCGGAGGAGATGCAGTCGTGACGATCTCGCAGTGGCCGATTCAGCGGTGGTTGGTGGCGCTGGCCGTGGGGACGGTGGTCGCTGCGGTGGTGGGCGTTCCCACCGGGGTGATTCAGACGCCGTTCTATACGCGGATGACTCCGGTGCTGTGGTGGAACTACCCGATCTGGCTTCTCACCGCAGTACTCAGCGGTCTCGTCGCGGCGACCTACGTACGAAGTCGGATGCCGTCGACCACGCGCTCGGCGGGGCTGTTCGCTACGCTCGCATCGGCGTTCGCTGTCGGTTGTCCGGTGTGCAACAAGCTGATTGTGGCACTGCTGGGAGTCAGTGGCGCGCTCAGCATCTGGGCGCCTCTGCAGCCGGTTATCGCGGTGGCGTCGCTGTCGCTGCTGGTATGGGCGCTGCGTCGCAGACTCATGGGCGAGCGCGCGTGCCTGGCACCCGCTCCGGCGGACATGCGCGCTGTTGAAGCGGATCCTCTGGGTCGGTAATCGTCCGTGTCAGTCCCGTCGGTTTACGGACCGAAATAGTACTGTCACTCGCGGGGGAGCAGGAGGTGACCGTCGATGCTCAATCTGCTCATAGTCCTTGCCGTGGTGGCGGCCTCGACGGCGTTGGCATACGCGGCGGCCCGCGTGGGGCAATCGGGACCGGCTGCGAGGGATGTCGCGCCGTTCTTGTCGGGCGCGGAGGCCACCGAGCACGCTGTGTCGCGTTATCACGTGCGCTGGTACACGATCACGATGATCTTCCTGGCCTTCGACATGGAAATGGCGTTCATGTATCCGTGGTCTGTCGTCGTCGCCGATCTCGGGGCCATGGCGGTCGCCGAGATGTTCGGATTTCTGGCGGTGCTGATGATCGCGGTCCTCTATGCCTGGCGCGAGGGAGCGCTGCGATGGGTCTGAACTCCTGGTTGCGTGGGCGAGTTGCCGTTGCGCCGTTCGTGGTGACCGCCCCTGGTGGTACCTCAGTACGCGTGGCGGTTGAACGCGAGATCCGAGAACACGGTCGGTTGCAGGTGGGCAGTCCAGCCGCGGCCGACCTGCTGGTCGTCGCCGGACCGGCCGACGAGGAATTCGACTCCTACGTCACGCGGGTCTTCGACAGCATGCCGCTGCCCCGAGATCGCGCGTGGATTACCGAACCCAATGCTGCCGCAACAGAAATCGGTGCCGCGATCGTTCGTCTGCGCGCTGGAGTAGCTGCTGTCTCACCACCGTCGCACCCCGAATCCGTAGACGGCCCACACCAACAGCACCACAGGACGAGTGGCCACGACGCTGAGCCGGCGCCGGTGCGCGAGCAGGCTGCGGTGCACGAGCACACGCAGCACACCGCAGGGGATGAGCACATGGGGCACGCCGCAGAGCATGAGCACATCGGGCATGCTGCGGAACACCAGCACATCGGGCACGCCGCGGAACACGAGCACATGGGGCACGCCGCGGGCGGTGCGGCGCACGGTGGGCACAACCACGATATGGGCATGATGATGCCGGGTGGGTTGGCGATGGCTGATCGGGCGGATGATCGGGACGGTCTGAAGCTCGACGTGCTGACGGTTCCGTTGGGGCCGGTGCTCGCCTGGTGGCCCGCAGGCCTGACCGCTGTCACACGATGGCAGGGCGATATCGTCTGCGACGCAACGGTTTCAGTTCTCGCGGCACCATCGGGCACCGTGCCCTTCTGGTTGAAGCCGTGGTTACACCCAGGGCAGGTCGACGCAAACTTACGGGGACGATGGCGAGCGGCACGGGCGTTGGACTCGGCCTCGACGCTGCTGACGCTGGCGGGATGGTCGGATGCGGCGACGACCGCGCGCCGGTTGCGAGACGAATTGCTGGCCGGTGAGCTGTCCGGGGCCGGTGAGGTGCGGCTGCGCCGTTGGACACGTCGGGTCGCGGGCTCGTGGGTACTGAGGTCGTCGCTGCGTGATGTCGGACGCATCGCCGAGGGATCGGACGTACCGGCGGGGTTGGTCGGCGACGCGCATGACCGGCTGCTGCGCTGGATCGCCGAGACGGACCTGGCGCGCCGACACGAGGAAAAGACCACAGGCGGATTCATCGATGCCCAGATCACTCGATGCCAGTGGATCGTCGACACGTTGCCGACACTGCTTGCCGGAACGGAACTAGCGGAGGCCCGCTTGACCGTGGCCAGCCTCGATCCCGACATCGAGGTGCTGACCGCATCAGTTGCGGAGGCGGCGCATGGTTGAGTCGGCGCCCTGGTGGCAAGCCGCGTTCTTGCCGGTCGTCGTGGTGGTCCTCGCCTTCGCCGTCGAGGTCTGCCAGGGGGTGCTCAACGCACGAGTCGCTGGAGCTTCCGCGCCGGTCGCCGCGTTCGCACCGGCGCGGGCTGTCGCGCTACTACTCACCCAGCAGCGCCGCCGGATCGTCGGTGCTGATGTATTGCTCTGGCGTTGTGCGGGATTGATACTGCTGGTCGGCGGTGTGCTCACAGCGGCGCTCGTGCCGGTCGGTGATCGCGTCGTGCTGGGCGGTAGCGTGTCGCTCGCGTGGTTCAACGCGGTCGAGATCCTCTCCTGGGCGGCGGTGTGGTTGGCCGGGTGGGGCGCGGACTCGGCTTTCTCGCTCGTGGGTGGGTATCGCTTCGTCGCGCAGGGCCTGGCTTACGAGTTGCCGCATATGTTCGCGTTGATCTGCGCCGCGGTGGCCGCCGAGTCACTCGAGATCTCCGACATCGTTGCCGCACAGCAGGACCGGTGGTTCGTTGTGATCATGCCGGTGGCTTTCGTGATCTATCTGCTCTCGGTGCCGGCGATGTCGTTCACCGCGCCGTTCGATGCTCCGGTGGGCGCGGATATCGCTGGTGGAGTGTTCGCCGAGGTGTCGGGAGTAGATCGCCTGGTCCTGATCGTGGGTCGCCGGGTGCTGTTCGTGGCAGCGGCTGCGATGGCGGTGCCGTTGTTTCTGGGCGGTGGTGCCGGTCCGTGGTTGCCGGCCTGGCTGTGGTCGCTGGTGAAGACACTGGCCGTGCTGGGGGCGCTGATCTGGCTCGGGCGGAGCTGGCCGATGATCAGGATGTCGCGCTATATGGAGGTCGCCTGGATCATTTTGCTGCCGGTGATTCTGCTGCAGGCGTTGGTGGTGTCGATCGTGATGATTCGCTGAGAAGGAGCCGACGATGTGGGCGCAGGTGGTCTTCTGGGTGTGTGCGGTCGGGGCTGTCGCGACCGGGCTCGCGGTCTTTCGTGTGGATTCGATGGCGCGTGCGACCTTCGCGTTGCTGCTGTCGTTCTGCTTTGCCGCGGGCACCGTGTTTCTGGTCGACCTGGACTACCTCGGAGTCCTCGTCGTGCTGATGATGATCATGGAGATGGTCATCATGGTGGTGTTCATGATCATGTACATGATGAACCCGGCAGGGCTGATGCCGATGTCGATGGTGCACAACCAGAAAGCGGCGCTGGGCATCTCGGTGGTGGTCTTTCTCGGGTTGGCGAGCGTCGCGCTGCTGGTCGACTGGCCGGCACGGGAGCAACCTCGGCCCGCTGACCCGACGGTTCAGCTGGGTGAGTCCATCATGGGCTCGAAGATGCTGGTGATGATCGTTGTCGGGCTGGTGCTGTTCGCCACGATCGTGTCGACGGTGGTGCTGGCAACCCATCGGGGCCGCTACGACCGCTACGGCGACCGGCTCGACCAGCGCATTCCCGACGATCCCGTCAAGGGCGGAGTGGGCCGATGAATCTGCCGGAATATCTGCTGCTCGCTGCGGCCTTGTTCAGCATCGGGCTTTACGGAGTGCTGTCTCAGCAGTCCATCGTGATGATCATGATGGGCGTGGAACTGATGATCAACGCGGTCATCGTCGCCGCGGCGGCGTTCTGGTATTTCGCCTGGCCATCCGCCGACCCCCAAGTGCTCGTGCTGGTCGCGATGACTGCCATGGCGGTGGAGATGGCGGCCGGGTTCGCCGTCACTACGGCCATTTTCCGCGCTCGCGACATCGACATGGTCGATATGGCCGACGACCTGAAGGGCTGAGGCGATGCTGTGGTCACTGATCGCGCTGCCGGGTCTGGTCGGCGCGGCCCTGCTGGTGTGCGGCCGCCGTGTCGACCACGTCGCGCCGATGCTCGGCGTCACGGTCGCGGCGGTAAGCACGGTGCTGGCCGTGCTCACCGCCGTCGAACGGCCAAGTGGGTCGGCTCCGCTGCTGGCAGGGATACCGTTCGCGGTTGGGGTGGACGGGCTGTCGGCGGTGATGATCGTCACCGTCGCCGCGGTGACCACCGCGGTGCTGGTGTTCGCGACCGGTGATCTGGGTGCCGACCAACCACGTGCCCGGTTCTACGGTCTCATGCTGGTCTTCGCCGCGGCCATGCTCACCACGGTGGTGGCGCAGAACATCGTCACGTTGCTGATGGCGTGGGAGATCATGGGCGCCGCGTCCTACGCGCTGATCGGTTTTCATTGGCACGACGACTATCGTGTGTCCTCCGGCCTGGTCGCTTTCCTGACCACCCGCACCGGCGATGTCGGTCTCTATCTCGCCGCCGGTGCCCTGTTGGCAGGCGGAGACGTCACTCTCGCACTGGGTTCCGCCGCCGGGGTCGAGGGCGGATGGCGCGACGTCGTGGCCGCCGGGGTGCTGCTGGCCGCACTGGGCAAATCCGCACAACTACCGTTCAGCTTCTGGCTCTCCCGCGCGATGTCCGGCCCCAGTCCGGTCTCGGCGTTGTTGCACTCCGCCACGATGGTCGCCGCGGGGGCGTACCTGCTCCTTCGGATGCACCCGCTGCTCAAGTCCACCTCGTGGGCGGGTCCGGCTACGGCATGGATCGGAGTCGCCACCGCGATCGTGCTCGGTGCCGTTGCGGTATGCCAGGCCGACTTGAAACAACTGCTCGCCGCGTCTACGTGCGCTCAAGTTGGCTTCATCGTCGTTGCTGCCGGTGTCGGTGGAGTTGCGGCGGGTACAGGACAACTCGTCGCCCACGCCGGCACGAAGAGTCTGCTGTTCCTCGGTGCCGGTGCCTGGCTCTCGGCGCTGGGAACCAAACAGCTCACGGGTCTGCGTGGAGTGGCGCGTACCTATCCCATCGTCGGCCTGACCTTCACCATCGGTGCCCTCAGCCTGGCGGGCGTGCCCCCGTTTGCGCTGTGGCCGACCAAAGACGCCGTACTCGCCGCGGTCCGATCGGATTCGGGCGCGTTGTACCTGGCCGGCATGGTCGCCGCCGTGCTCAGCGCGGTGTACGCGGGTCGTGCACTCGTGCTCGTGTGGTCCCGGCCGATCGCCGCCACCGATAGCTTCCGCGACACCGAGGAGGTCGGAACTCGTCGGGTGAATGTCAGCGAACGGTTGTCGCTGGTGGCGCTGGCTGGGGTCACCCTGGCCGGGGGAGCCGCCGTGCTGCCCTCTGTGCGTGACAGATTCGCCGACATCGTCGGCGGGGGAGCGATGGTCGAAGCCACATGGTGGGAACTGGGGATGTCAGGGCTTATTGCGGTGTTGACCGTGCTGGTCGTGCGCGCGGTGATTCGTCGTCGCGGCGACCTTCCCGCGCCGACGGCGGCTGCCGACTGGTTCGGTCTGGAGAAGGCAGCGCACTACGCGGTGGTCGTGCCGACGCTCACTGTGTCGCGATGGCTGGCGGATTTCGACGACCGGGTGCTCAACCGCGGCGTATATGCCACGGCCACCACAACTCTGGCGATCTCTCACGATCTCGATCAGCGCGTGGAGAAGCCACTTGACGCGGCGGTGCGCGATACCGCCGCCGCGGCACGCGATGTGGGGCGATGGGCACGCCGTCCGGAAACAGGCCAGGTGCACCAGTACTACGCCCAGGCGGTGGTAGGTCTGCTGCTCCTCGCGGTGATGGTGTTGACCTTGCGATGAAACACGGTGTCACAGTGACGAATTTGCCGCGAACAGAGGTGAGGTAAGCGTGCTCAGCATCCTGGTGTTCCTGCCGATGATCGTGGCGGCTGTGCTGCTGACCATGCCACGCATCGGCGACCGCGTGTCGCGATGGACGTGGGTCGTGGTCAGCGCCGTCGAGGTCGTGCAGGTCGTGGGGTTGTGGATCGGCTATCGCCGGACCCCGCCCGTCGACGGCGGATTCGCCTACGAGGAGCGTCGTTCCTGGATTCCTACAGTCGGTTCCAGCTATCACGTCGGCGTCGATGGATTCAGCTTGCCGCTGGTCGCGTTGACCACCGTGCTGTTCCTGGCCTGCGCGATCTACTCGTTGCGCGAGACCCGCCGGGTTCGGTTCTACGCCGCACTGTTCCTGTTCCTCGAAAGCGTCTGCCTCGGCGTATTCGTATCCCTCGATCTGGTGCTGTTCTTCGTCTTCTTCGACCTCTCGATCGTCGGAATGTACTTCGTGATCAACGGCTGGGGGCACGGCCAGGCGCGGCGGGCGGCGTTGCAGTTCTTCCTCTACACCTTCATCGGCTCGCTGGCCCTGCTGCTCGGTTTCATCGTCCTGTACCTCGCGGCAGATCCGCACACCTTCGACATGGTCGAGTTGACCGAGGCAAACCCATTGGCAGGCAATACCGCTCGCGGTGCGGTCGCGCTCGCTGCCATTGTGATCGGCCTCGCTGTCAAGACACCCACGGTGCCCTTCCACACGTGGCTCCCGCCCGCGCACACCGAGGCACCGGCCGCCGGATCGGCGATCCTGGCCGGCGTGCTGCTCAAACTGGGCGCCTACGGTTTCGTGCGGATCGCGATCCCGATGCTGCCCGACCAGTGGCGGCGCTACGCCCTGGTGATCGTGATCGTCGGCGTGATCAGCGTCCTCTACGGCGCGCTGGTCGCCCTCGCACAGACCAACTTCAAACGCATGATCGCCTATACATCCGTCAACCACATGGGCTATATCGTCCTTGCCGTCGGTGCGGCCGGGCTGGTCGCCGACAACACCGAACAAGCGCGCACGTTGGCGATCACGGGCGCGGTGACTCAAATGGTCAGCCACGGGCTCATCACGGGTGCGCTGTTTCTGCTCGCGGGGGTGCTCTACGAACGTCGACAGACCTACAACATCGACGCCTACGGCGGTTTGGCCGGGCAGGCACCAGTTTTCGCCGCCGTCACCGCCGCTGCGATATTCGCCTCGCTCGGCTTGCCGGGCTTCTCCGGGTTCATCGCCGAGTTCCAGATCTTCACGGGATCGTTCGCGCCCGCACCGGTGTATACAGCCTTGTCGGTTCTGGGCATTCTGATCACCGCGGCTCTGCTGCTGCGCGCCTACCAACGGATGTTCCTCGGCGAGTCGACGAGTGGGGCGTTCGCGGATTTCACCGGTCGCGAAGCTGTGTCGATTATTCCGCTGATGGTGGGTTCGCTGGTGATCGGGATCTTCCCCCGTTTCCTGCTCGATGTGATCGAACCGGCCGCGCGGACGCTCGGTGTGCTGGTGGGGCGCTGAGATGGGGGAGATGGACCAGTTGTCCGACGACATGATGGTCACGGATCTGATCGCCCTCGCCCCGGAAGCGGCCCTCGCGCTGGCCGCTGTCCTCGGATTGCTCCTCGGCTCGTTCCTGCCGCGCACCCGACAGTGGCCGGTGCGTATGCTCGCGGCGGTCGCCGCGACCACAACCATCGCCACGACGGTGGCGGTATGGCAACGCGAGGTCCACACACTGTTCGACGGCAGCTACGGCATCGACACCGCGACCAACACCGTGCGGATCACCGTGGCCGGGTCGATTCTGCTGTTGCTCGCGATGTCGCAGCCCGAAACCCGAGGCAATGCACGGGAATCGGAGTTCGTGGTCTTGCTGGTCCTCGGCGGACTGGGCGCGGTACTGCTGGCCGGGGCCAATGACTTGCTGGTGCTGCTCACCGGCTACCTGCTCGCCAGTATCCCGCTGTACGCGCTCACCGCTTTCGGCAAGGACTCGCTCGGCACCGAGGCGGCGTTGAAGTTCTACCTGATGGGGGCCCTGTTCGGCACCACGATGCTCTTCGGCGCGACGCTGCTGCTCGGCGTGGGCGGCGGTACGGACTACCCGCTGTTGGCCACGACCACCTACGACGCGCCGCGCGCCGCGCTCGGCATCGGCGCCGTCGCGGTGCTGAGCGGACTGTTGTTCAAAGCCGGGGCTGTCCCCGTGCACTTCTGGGTGCCCGATGTCACGCAGGGTGCGCGCCCTGCGGTCGCCGCCATCGTCACGACGGTGCCGAAACTCGGTGCGGTCGTCGCCATCTACCGGCTCGGCGCGCTCGTGCTCGACCCGAGCGGTCTGAACTGGCGCCTGCTAGTTGCCATCATCGCCGCACTGTCGATGACCCTGGGAAACTTCGCGGCCTTCTTCCAGACCGATGTCCGTCGTCTGCTCGGCTACTCGACGATCAGCCAGGTCGGCTACCTACTGGTCGGCGTCATCGCCGCGGACCGCAGCACTCTCGCGCTGCCCGCCGTGCTGCTGTACCTGGCGGCCTACGCCCTCACCAATCTCGGTGTGTTCGCGGTGGTCTGCGCACTACCGCGGTCGCACTCCATCAGCGACTACACCGGGCTGATCCGCCACAAACCCGCGCTGGTCATCGCGCTCATCGTCTGCCTGCTCGGCCTCATCGGCACTCCACCCACCGGAGTGTTCGTGGGCAAACTGACGGTCTTCACCGCCGCCTTCGATGCCGGGTTCGGGTGGCTGGTCGTGCTCGCGCTGATCAACGCGGTGGCCAGCGTTTTCTACTACCTGCGCTGGATCGTTCCGGCCGTGAGCGGCAAGCCCGCCGTCGACGGAGAACATCCGGGGTCGTTCTCGGTCGCCGGGGCGGTCGCCTACTGCGCGGCGACCGCGTCGATCCTGATCGGCATCTTCGCCGGGCCGACCCTGAACGCGATGCAGGGTTCACTCGCGGTGCCCTGATTATTCGATCGAACGGCGAGTTTCGGGTCAGCTCACATACGACACCACTGCCATCATTCCGGCCTCACCGTGATAGATGTTGTGGCAGTGGACCATCCACTGTCCAGGATTATCGGTGTCGAAATCGACTTCGAGAGTCTTCATCGGCAGCACTATCGAGGTGTCCTTGCGCGGGCCATTGCCTGCTGGGGTGACCACCTGGAACGTATGGCCGTGCAGATGCATCGGATGGAACATCATCGTCTTGTTGACGAATCGCAGGCGAACCCGTTGTCCCTCGGACACGTCCAGCGGCGCGTGGTCGGGGAATGCTTTGCCGTTGATGGTCCAGATGTACTCCTTGTCATCCACGGCGAGTGTGACGTCGTGTGTCTTGTCAGGCTTGCGGGCAGGGAGCCGAACAGCGTCAGCCGCGGTCAGTACTGCTGCGGTGACGGGCACGGTGGCGAGTTCGGTGGGGCGCACGTCGCGGACCGGCGGAGTTCCCCCGCCGGTCCGAATCAACGCGAAACCTTGTGGCCCGGTCTTGCCCTCGGGAACGGCGACCACGGGAAAGACACCGTCGGCCAGATCGACGATGACGTCATACCTCTCGCCCATGCTGATCAACAGATTCGACGCCGACTGTGGTTGCACCGGAAAGCCGTCGCTGTGCGTGACACGCAGCTGATGGCCGCCGACAGCGAAACGGAACGCAGTGTCGGACGCGGCGTTGATGATCCGCAGACGTATGCGCTGACCGGGGCGACCCGCGAAAGTGACAGGGTCGGTTCCGATACGGCCATTGATCAGGTAGTACGGGTAGGTGACATCGCCCGGGTCCTCGCCGAGCGGAGCGTTGGGATCGGTGGGCATCATCATGGTCGTGGTCGCTCCACCCATGTCCATGCCGCCGTGACCACCTCCCGACGGTGTCGCCCCTCCCATGTTCATGCCCGCCATGCCTTTGGCGCGCAACTGTTCGAGCTCGCTGTCGGGGTTGCGCCCATCGACACCGTCGAGCCAATCATCCAGCACGACAACGGCTTCCAGGTCATAGTCCTTGCCGTCCTCGGGATCCTCGATAATCAGCGGTGCGTACAGGCCGCGGTCGAGCTGCACTCCGACGTGCGGGTGGAAGAAGTAGGTTCCGGCATCGGGCACGGCGAACTCGTAGCGGAAGGTGCCGCCGGGGTCGATCGCGGACTGGGTGACGTGCGGGACCCCGTCCATGTCGTTGCGCAACGCGATGCCATGCCAGTGCACGGTCGTCGGAGCCGGGAGGGAATTGGTGATGTCGGCACGCAGTACTTCTCCGCGACGGATCCGAATCTCCTGCCCGGGCAGGGTGTTTCCGAAGGCCCAGCTGCGCACCTGGACGCCGCCGAGGTCGAGGGTCGTCGGCTCTGCGCGGAGCAGGACCTCGCGGACTGTCGCGTCGGCGGCGCGACGGCTGTTCTCCGCAGCCTGCACGGCTTCGGATCCCGGCTCGACAAGGGTCCGCGAACCCGGTGGGTTCTGCGAACAGGCGGTGAGTACAGCGGCGGTGGCCGCACCGGTCCCGAGGGCGAGGAACCCTCGCCGACTCATCGGACCGGAAGGAAGGTGACTGGACGGCATGGGCTCTCCCTTGTGCGTGGTCATCCGAAGACCCCGCTCGACAGCGATCGAACGTGCGAGCGACCTCGGGCTCAGTTCAGACTAGCAAATATCTACTATCTAACTTAGTAGCTGATCGGCTCCGCTGTGTTGCGGGTTTGGCGATTCCGAGAACGTCGGCCGAGGTCGATAGTGCTGTGACGGTGGCATTTCTGGTGCGTAACCACTTGATCGAGCTGCGCGGAAATGTTGCGCCGACGCGCAGGCGGTGTCAATACTATCTATGTACGTAGGATGTATCGCTGACCGACTCGGGTCGCGGGTCCGCCCTTCTTCCGGCTGTGCGCGGAGCGGCGGTTCGTGCCGCGAGGATGCATGCGACGCGTTTCGCCTCGAGGTAGGGAGGCCGGCAATGGGTTCGCGAGGATTCGGAGTGCTGGAGTCTGCGGTGATGGACCGTTTGTGGCACCGCGCGGGGCCGACCACGGTTCGGGAGGTGTTCGAGGACTTGTCCGGTGACCGGTCCCTGGCATACACGACGGTGCTGTCGACGATGACCAATCTGCATCGCAAGGGTTGGCTCGACCAGGTGCGTGAGAGTAAGGCATACAGGTATGTGCCGATCTTGACGCGAGAAGAATACGGCGCGCGACTGATGCACGACGCTCTTCGCGCAGGGGGTGAGTCCGCCACGGTCCTCGCCTGTTTCGTGGAAGGGATCAGCGGCGAGCAATCCGAGAGTCTGTGTGCGGCGTTGGCCCGGTATCGACTGTCGAACACTTCGGAGTCCTTTCCGCGGCTACCCTCGAAATGATCTGTGTCAGCGCGCTCGCCGCTCGATCGGCACCAGCATCTTCGCGGCGTCGATCGATCGGTGCTCGTCACAGCCGAACGGCGTGATCGCCAAGGAGATCCCGTCGGTGCGGTGGTGCCCGAAAGCAATGCCTTCACCGCGCTCCTCGTCGGCGCAGATCGCGATTCCGACCGCTGCCAGCAGCGCGGCGACCAGCGGACCGATGGTAACCAGTGCGGTCGCGGTGCTGATGTGTAGGCGGGCGCGCACCCGCTGCGCGGGGTCTGCCGGTGTAGCCAGTCGAGCGATCCGCGCCTCTACCCCCACGCTGGCGGCGCCGAGCACGCCCGCCGTTTCGCGGCCGTGTGACAGTGCGATCAGTGCTTCCAGCACCGTGCGGTGGCCGTGTGTGCGGGCGGCCGCGTCATCGGCACACATCTCGATGAGTAATGCGACTTCCCTTGCAGCCGTACGGAACAGCGCTATATGCGGGAAAACCGAGACGAGTCCGCGAGTCAACGCGAGGAGAAGATGATGACGGCCTCTCAGATGCGCTCGCTCGTGCGCGAGAACGGCCAAAAGGTGACGGTCTTCGAGAGCTGCGATGATGCCTTCGGTGACCACGATCGTGGGTGGACTGCCTGCGACGCAATAGGCGACCGGTTCATCGACGTCGATGACCACCGCGTCCAGCCCGCCGTGATGGCGGCCGGCGATGCGTGCCATCCGGGAGTGCTCGTAGGTCGTGTTTCGCGCGTGCAGCAGGGTGCGTATCAATTTGTAAGCCAGCGTCGAACCCGCCACTGCGGCGGCGCCGGTCAAGGCCAGCAGGCCGACCTGCACGATGCCACCGTAGCGGCCGATCGCGGCATCGTGTAACTGGAGAAAGCATTCGTCCAGAACACCCGGCCCACCGGGGTTGGCGAGGTCGCGTATCCCATCGGCGACGAATACGAGGACAGCGAGGACAGCGGAAACGCCGACCGAAACGATCGCGATCAACCAGGCCACCACGCCGAGGCGCGGTGCGGTGCCATCTCGGGTGAATCGGCACAGCACCCGCGGCGCCAGGACCGCGACGGTGAATCCATAGAGCAGCAGACACACCGCGACGCTCACAGGCGGCCTTTCGTCGGGGAGGGTCGAGCCGATAGGTAACCTAGATCATTCGGCCGTCGCGATTCGGGCATACGATTCGCATTACTGGGTACGTACGTAGACAGTAGTGAAGTGTCGGACTGACGGCAACGACGCCTCCTCCGCGACTCGGTTTCCGGACGGGGTCCCTGGCCAAGCGCTTTGTGGGCGGTCTATGCGACAGATAACGCCTCGAACAGATCTACGATCTGCCTGCGTCGATGATGTTCTGATGTCGCGCTACGCAGGTCAATGGGTTGTTGCGCACTGGGAAGCACGCCTGTGGCCAGTGGCCCCACATGGCCGCGACTCGCCGCGGCCGTGGCCGAACGGTGGATGGTCAGCTCTTGGTACGACTGGGTTTGATGCGGCGGAGTGCAGCGCGCAGGGCCTCGGATTCATCCTCGCTGATCTGTTCGACGAAATGTGCCAGCACGAGATCGGAACGGGTGCCTTCGAGAGCGCCACGCATGAGCTGAGCGCTGTATTCCTCGCGGTTCAGGGTCGGCCAGTACAGGTAGGCCTTGCCGTGGCGTTCGCGATCGAGCCAGCCCTTGCGGTGCAGGTTGTCCATCGTCGACATCACCGTGGTGTAGGCGATCTCGCGTTCGACCAGCAAACTTTCGTAGACGTCACGCACGGTGAGGTCATCTTCGGCCGCCCATACGCGGTCCATCACGACGGCTTCGAGATCGCCGAATCGGTGTGCCACGACCAACCTCCTGACAAGAACCTTAAATCTACGTAGCAATATCGTAGGTTGTTCGGTGATGTCCTGTCACATCGATCCCGGTCGAAGCATCGCGGCAGAGGCGACCGACCGTACGCCGATCGCCCCTTCCGCATCGGGTTCGCTACCAGCTGCCGGTACGCGGCAGCGGGAAGCTGGGCCGGTGGTTGTTGAGCAACGGAGCCTGGTGGTTGCGATGGTTGCCGTGGCGGCTGCCGGGGTGGTGGTCGCGGCGGCCGACGTCGTGTGCGGCGGCGATCTCGGTGGCTGAAGCGGCAACGCCGGCGTCGGCGAATGCCGGAGCCGCGAGCGCGGCAGTTGCAGCGAGAGCGGAGATCGCGAGCCCGACGCGGATAGCGATGCGGCGCGTGCCCCGCCGTGAGTATTCGGAGTTCATGAGGACCTATCTCGATTATCTACTATCTATGTACGTAAATAGTAGATGGATGGATGGTGTTGCCCGGTACGGTTTGTTGGGGGTCGGCCGCTGGCGACTTGTCGGCCGACCCCCTGTGATCAAGGGTTGGGTCACATCTGACAGCACGAGGCCATCATCGAGCACATCCAGTCGCACAACATCTTCATCGGGTTCATCGGTCGGTCACCTCCTTTCGATCGGTGGGGGCGTATCAGGCATCGGGCACCGGTGGTGGTACGTCCACCACCGCGCGGTGGGGGTCGCAGCTCGCCCGGCGATCGAAACAAATTCGTCCTACGATCGCGCCAGGCCTGTCGCGCGATGCTCGGCGCCGAGATGGTCGCAGCCGTTCACCGCGGCACGGCCTGTAGAGGAGGTTTCGGGTGGCGGGCGGTGGATTCGGCGAGCTGGAATCGGTGGTCATGGACACGGTGTGGTCGGCTGCCGAGCCGGTCAGTGTTCGCCAGGTGCGTGAGGTGATCGCCGCCGGGCGTGAGATCGCCTACACCACGGTGATGACCACCATGGACAATCTGCACCGCAAGGGCTGGCTCGACCGCGAACGCCGCGGCAAGGCCTACCTGTACTGGCCCACGGTAACCCGCGAGCAATACAGCGCCGGACTGATGCGCGCCGCGCTCGCTGCGGGCGGACGGGCCGACGAAGTGCTGGCCCGATTCCTCGAAACGATGACCCCCGCGCAATCGCAGCGGTTGCGCGAGGCGCTGCGCCGACGTCGTCGAGCAACCCACGATCCCGGTCACGTCGACTAGCGCGGCCCGGAGCAACCGCGAGGTGTGCAGTGGCCACCGTCGTCGGATGGGTCGTGACGCCCGGTGTCGGCGCGATCGTGGCCGTGCCCGGCTGCGCCCCCATCGGTGCTGTGGCCGTTGTCGACGCGGCTGTTCCCGTGCCAGGCGGTACCCCGGCCGTCGTCGACGCCTGCGGGTCGGCCGCTGGTCCCGGAGGCCGACGGCGGTGCAGCGGTTGCGGGGACGGTGGCCAGGAAGGTCGCTGCGGCGGCGATCGATGTCGCCGCCAGTAACCGGGCGAGAAGTCGATGTCGTGGGGGTTGGACGGAAGTGCTCATGGTGGTGGTTCCTTTCATCGGTGCCGGTGCGGTTTGCCGCCCAGTGGGCGGGGGATAGCCACGATCCGACGAACGGTCGGCGATGGTCACGTGCTCGTCACCGGGGTATGTCGCGGATGTGACGCCTGTAGGGCGGCGGTGGCCCGACACGCCGAGGCGTGCGCCTGATCACACAACATAAACTATTTACGTACCGAGATAGTAGATTGATCATCGTGGTTGTCAACCACCCCCTCCAACGCAGGGGGCTCGACACCACGAGAAATGTTGGTACCCAGCGCGATCGAGCTAGGAGGTGGAGTTTGCGCAGCATGACCACGCGGAGGCTCCGCGTGCCGATCTACGACACGGAGCCGGGTGCGCGATCGCATCGCAGCTCAACCGACTGGGCGCGCCCGCCATTGCGCGCGTCGTTATATATTCGTTACCATCGCGGCACCGTGAAAACTTTCGGTCGGATGCGCAGGGGTAGCTGGTTGGCAGTTCTGCTGCTGGCCGCTCTGGTGATCGCTCCTGCCGCCGATTGCCTGCTCTTCCAGGGCCACACCGGCCCGCAGGGCCATCACTCCATCACCGCCGCCGCGCCCGAGGCCGACCACGACCACGACCACGCCATCAATGACGCGCCGCAGCAGTGCGTCGCGCACGCCGTGCACTGCCCGGACAAGGCGCTGCCTGCGGGCATCGTGTCGCTGACATCGGCCGCGCTGGTTCTCGCCGCTCTCACCGCGGCAGTGTGGGCACCGGCATCGACACCAGGCTCGCTCGCTGGGGGTATTCGAGGTCCACCTGCTGCGCCGCGCTCGCCGGGCGGGCGCACCGTTCTGACTCTGTACTGCATTTCCCGACGCTGACCGGTCAGCGCCAGGCCGACCCAGTCGTGTCGGCCGGTGCTCGCTGCCCACCGTCGTGGCGTACCGCGCAAGCGGGCGCCTGTGCAGAGAAGAGACAGCTACCGTGAACACCACCCTCCCCACTGCCGAATTCGGTCACACCCGTCGTATGCTCGGCGCACCCGACGCCGCCGACGCCCCCCGGGGCCTGGTCGGCAACACCCCTGTGCTGTGGATCGGGGAGCCTCTGGCCGCCGCCGATCGTGGATTCTGGGCCAAGCTGGAAGGATTCAATCCCGGCGGGATGAAAGACCGGCCCGCTCTGCACATGGTGCACAAGGCGCGCGAACGCGGCGACCTGGCACCCGGCGCGCGCATCGTCGAATCGACCAGCGGCACCCTGGGCCTGGGACTGGCGCTGGCCGGGATGGTCTACCAGCACCCGGTGACCGTCGTTACCGACCCTGGGCTGGAACCGATCGTCGCGCAGATGTTGGCCGCCTACGGCGCCACCGTGGACCTGGTCACCGAGCCCCATCCTGTCGGCGGCTGGCAGCAGGCTCGTCGTGAGCGCGTCGCCCAGCTGCTGGCCGCCGAGGACGATGCCTGGTGCCCGGATCAGTACAGCAACCCCGACAATGTCGATGGCTACGAGTCTCTTGCCTTGGAACTGATCGAGCAGCTCGGCACCGTCGATGTCCTGGTCTGCGCGGTCGGCACCGGCGGACACTCCGCCGGTGTGGCACGGGTCCTGCGCCGCTACAACCCGGACATGAAACTGGTCGGTGTCGACACGATCTCCTCGACGATCTTCGGCCAACCGGCCGGGCCGCGGCTGATGCGCGGCCTGGGTTCGAGCATCTACCCCGCCAACGTCGACTACGAGGCCTTCGACGAAGTCCACTGGGTCGCCCCCGCCGAATCAGTGTGGGCATGCCGCGCTTTGGCCGCCACGCACCACGCGACCGGTGGATGGAGTGTGGGCGCGGTCGCGCTGGTTGCCGGGTGGGCCGCCCGCGTCGCCGCGCCGGGGACCCGGATCGCGGCGGTGTTCCCTGATGGGCCCCACCGCTACTTCGACACCATCTACAACGACGCCTACTGCGCGCAGCACGGGCTGCTCGACACCGCCGCACCGGTGGCGCCCGAGGCGATCGAGCACCCGGGAGACCGGGTCGTGCAGCGATGGACCCGCTGCACCACGGTCGTTTCGCCGACAGCTCTGAGAGAAGGGCAGCTCGCCTCATGACAGTGGTCGCCAAATTCCGCAGCTTCGACCTGCCCGCGCGGCTGCTGATGATCAACCAGTTCGGCATCAACCTCGGCTTCTACATGCTGATGCCGTTTCTGGCCGGTTACCTGGCCGGTCCGTTGGGGCTGGCGGCGTGGGCGGTCGGTCTGGTGCTGGGTGTGCGCAACTTCTCCCAGCAGGGCATGTTCCTCATCGGCGGTACCCTGGCTGACCGGCTCGGGTACAAACCGTTGATCGTGGCCGGCTGTTTGCTGCGCACCGGCGGTTTCGCGCTGCTGGTCTTCGCTGATTCGCTGCCCGCGGTGCTGATCGCCTCCGCGGCGACCGGCTTCGCCGGTGCCTTGTTCAACCCTGCGGTGCGCGCCTATCTCGCCGCCGACACCGGCGAGCGTCGCGTCGAAGCCTTCGCGGTGTTCAACATGTTCTACCAGGCAGGGATTCTGGCCGGTCCGCTCGTCGGGCTGGCCTTGATGGCGGTCGATTTCCGCGTCACCGCCGGTGTCGCTGCGGCAGTGTTCGCCGCCTTGACCATCGCCCAGCTGTTCGCCCTACCCGCCCGGCGCGGTGAGGCCCCTGCCGAGAAGACCTCGGTGCTCGATGACTGGCGGCGGGTCATCTCCAACCGGCGTTTCCTGGCGTTCTCGGTGGCGATGATCGGCTCCTACGTCTTGTCGTTCCAGGTCTATCTGGCCTTGCCGCTACAGGCGGAATTCATCGCCGGGGCCCGGTCACAAACCCTGGTCTCGGCACTGTTCGTGGTCTCCGGTGTCGTCGCCGTCGCCGGGCAGCTCCGCATCACCGCCTGGTTGCGTGCCCGCTGGGGGCCCGGCAAGAGCCTGGTCGCCGGAATGGCGGTGCTCGCCGCGGCGTTCATTCCGCTGATCGTCGTGCCCACACCGAGTCTCTTCGGCACCGTGGCCGCGGTGACCGCGCTCCTGGTAACGACCACACTGCTCGCGATCGGCACCGCGGCGGTGTTCCCGTTCGAGATGGACACCGTGGTGTCGCTGTCGGGAAACAAGCTGGTCGCCACCCATTACGGCTTCTACAACACCGTCGTCGGCGTCGGAATCCTGATCGGCAACCTCGCCACCGGCACCCTCGTCGGTGCCGCCCGCGACGCCGGACTGGACTGGCTCGTCTGGGCGGGGTTGACCGCGATCGGCGTCCTCGCCGCCTACGCGTTGTTGCGACTGGAACGCACCGACCGCGCCACCACCGCACCCGAGCAACACGTCACCGGACGTCATCGTCTGCCCAGCGGACGTCATCGGCCCACCGAACCCGCGTTCGCGGGCGCGGATACGGTGACCACACCATTGCGCCGACGTACCGGATATCGCGCCGAACCGGTGAAACCGCGAAGAGCATCGACCGAGCCCCGACCCGCGCCGGAGTCCGCCCAACACACCTACCGCCGCCAACCCCCGCCGCCCCGGCTGCGACAGCCGGCAGAGGACCGCCTCGGTCCCGCGCCTCGTATCCCGACCGGCGCGCCACCACCGTGGCCGGGCTCGGAACCCGACCGGCGCCCACATCGCCGGGTTCCACCTCCCACACCACGCACCCACCCCTCTGCCGAGGACCGGCGCTCGCGTTATCCCGCCGCCGGACCGGAAACCAGGCGGTGAGGCCCGCCTGGTTGCACAGCCAGGCTGGTGATGACGTCGAGCGCCGGGGCCCTCCCACAGGGTCCCGGCATCCGACCGTTAGTCACCACCCACTCAAGGACACATGAAATGACTTCAGTTCTGCGGCGCCTCGCCGTGACCCTCGGCGCCGCTGCGGCCGCTACCGCGCTGGCCGGCGGTGTCGCCTCGGCGCACTTGGGCGTCGAGGCCCCTGGCGCCAAGCAAAAGGCCTCAGTGGTTCTCACCTTCCGCATCTCCAACGAATCCGAAGAAGCCTCGACCACCGCGCTGACCGTCGAACTGCCCGGCCTGAAAACCGCGCGCACCGAACCGATGCCCGGGTGGACCGCGACAGTGAACAGGGACGCGGCCAAGATGGCGACCTCCGTCACCTGGACCGCGGAACCCGGATCCGGTGTCGGCCCGGGACAGTTCCAGCGTTTCGATCTCTACGCCGGGCCGCTGCCCACCCAGGACACGGTCTCCTTCCGTGCTGTGCAGACTTACAGCGACGGCAAGGTCGTCACATGGGACCAGCCCAGCGCCGAGGGTGCACCCGAACCGGAGTTCCCGCTGCCGGTCCTGGCGCTGTCGGCCGCTCCCGAGGGTGACGGACACTCCCACGCCGCCGGTCCGGCGGCGGCCCAGGGTGGGCACGATTCCGAGACCGGCACCGATTCGGCGACCCGCTGGATGGCTGTCGGCGGGGTGGGCCTGGCCGTGATCGCCGCGGCCACGGCTGTGGCAGCACTGGCGCGCACCCGCCGCGCGTCTCGCTAGTCACCGCTTCACCAGTGGGTGCCGGGTGCGGTTGTCCGCACCCGGCACCCACTGGTCCTGTCAGGGCGAGCGCGCGGCGCTGTTCCGGAGACCCCTCGAGGCAGAAACAGCGGGTCAGCCGCCCAGGGCGCAGACGCCGATCCCACCTGCGGCGGCCAGGGTCGCGATCATCGGTCCCAACACGACCGCGGCGATAGCGGCCGAGGCGGCGAAACGATTCATCCTGGTGAGTACCGGTGGCTCGGCGAGTCGGCGGACCCGATCGGCCAGGCCTACTTCCGTGGCCGCGACGGGGGCCTTGCCGGGAGAGTCGGCCAGTGTCAGCAGTGCCTCACACACGGTGATGGGCCCATAGATGTCGGCGGCGGCGTCATCGGCGATCATCTCGACCAGGCGCCCCACCTGGGCGGCGCCGGTGACGAACAACTCGACCCGGAACACCGAGGCGAACGCTCGTGTGAAGGCGAGCAGCAGATGATGGCGTCCGTTCAGGTGGGCGCGCTCGTGGGCCATGACCGCGCCCAGTTGCTCGTCGTCGAGAGTTGCCACGATGCCCTGGGTCAACACGATCGTGTGCGGGTTCCCGGCCACCGAATACGCCGCCGGTTCGGGATGATCGAGCACCACCGCGTCATGTCGGTCATGAGGGCGACCGACCATCCGGGCCGCTTGCGCATGCTGGTGTGTCACAGAGCGCGCCCGGAGCAGCGAACCGCACAACCGCCACACCGCAACTGCGGCCGCGATCACCGCCAGCCCCGCCAGTGCCCACAATCCGACCTGCACAGCGGCTCCGTAGATGCCGCTCGCGGCGTCGTGGAGCTGTCGGAAACAGCGTCCGAGATCCAGATGCTGATCAGCGAGCAGATCACGAACGACATCGACGCCGAGGAACACCATCGCGACCGCCCCGGACAGCAGTGCCGACACCATAGCGCTGACCCAGGCCACCAGCCCCAAGCGTGGATGTTGCCCGTCACCGGCCGTCCGCAGCAACAGCGGCGGCGCCAGCACCACTACGACCACGATGTAAGCCAGTAGGCACAGCGCCACACTCATGACATCCCCCGCAGCGCCTGGACGCCGACGATCGCGGCCGTACGCACAGACGTCGATGGCACCGATTGGCTCCTCTGCCGGATCGAGATACGGGCGTTGCACACAGTATTTGCAGCCTGCCGCCATACTATCGGCAGCCGAAGGCGCCGACTGATTCCGCCGCCGAGGCGCCAGTCATGAACACCGGCCGGGCAGTTGCATTCCGCTACATCTACTATCTACTGACGTAGATTGTGCTTGCGCCGGTCTCGGCGCGGGCGCCCCTAAGAGCTGGAGTGTTGGCCACGGCCGTGGCGCGTGATCCCCTCATCTCGCGCGCTCGGTCAGGCCATCGAGAGTGGGGGCGACGGCTCGTGGCGTCGTCTCCACTCTTGGTTACTCGCGCCGCGATTTCGCTCGCGTTCGCGGGCGGGGTGGGCGCCCGGGTCGTAGTCGCCACCCGAACCCAATGCCGCGCTGATCTACACATGGCGCCGCTTGTGGAGGCAAGCGCGACACCCAGCCTTGTGCACGAGAGCCCGAGGGCCATTGCGCCGTCGATCGGTGCCATGTCCATCTGGTTAAAGACTGCGCGGCGAGAGACTGCGCGCTTACCCGCGTTGGGCGGCCCTGGCTCCCGATCAGCTCACGGCAATTTCGGTGCTCATGCCGAGTTCCCGATGGTTTCCGACCGAGCACCACAGTGTGTAAGAACCAGGCTCCAGGTTTACGGTCAGCTCGCTCGAGCCGCCGCTTTCTATCCGCGATGTGCGCTGTGATTCCACGCCTGGACCCAGGATCACAAGATCATGAGAGACCGAACCGGAGTTCTCGACGACGAACGTGTACGTTCCCGGTGTCAACCGAGAGTTAGGCACGTTTATCGCGAATTCGGTCTCACTGACTTCAATCCGTGTCGAATCGACCGCGTCGGATGTGATGACGGATTCTTGAGCAGTTGCCGGGCCGTCCGTATCCACGCCCTCAGAGCTACATGCCGACAGTGCCAGCGCTGGCAGCACGGCGAGGACCGCGTACAACTGCCGTTTCGTCCACCAGCCTCGTCCCGAAGCCATGGCGATCTCCTGATCTCCGATGTAGACCAAGCTCCTATCCAATCTCATAGGATAGTCCCTGAGCCCGGCATGAATCTACGCCTCGAAGGCTGTTGCATTCTTCGACAGCGCTGGCTAGCGTTCTACTGAGGCGGATAGTACTTGTGCCGATTGGTGATTCCGGCACAAGGCACCCCCGAGACCCCGGGGTGTCGGCTGCGGCGGAGGCGTGCGATTCCCTTCATCTCGCGATGCCTCCGCCTCAGTCATCACAGGTGGGGCGACGAGTCGGGGCGTCGCCCCACGTCAGCGTTCTCGCGCGAGCGGTTGTGATTGCGATGCTCAGCGCCGCCGAGACGCGGTTGATTGGATGCCTTCCTGCGGCGGATGGAGTCCGTCCGCACGCCTCGATGTGGTTCTCACCGTGGTCGTGATGTGCCTGGTGAACTAATGTTCGAGACATCGACTACGTAGTGAGGAAGTAGATGATGGATGGTGGGTCCGTAGTCCCCGAGTCGACTGCTCGGCAAGACGGGGACCGGTTGTTGTGGCTCACCGTATCCGCCGTGGTGATCGCGCTCGCCGGCACAGCACTGCGGGTGGTCGGGGTGCCGTCGGTGGACCTGCACGGACCGACGCATTACCTCGGGCTCATGGATCCGTTCTGTGGCGGAACCCGGGCAACGTACCTGTTGCTCGATGGGGACGTGTCGGCCTCTGTTCGCTACAACCCAGGCGTGCTCGTCCTCGCCGTCGTTGTTGTCCTTGCCCTCGCCCGCGGCACGCTCGGCGTACTCACCGGCCACTGGTTGCAGTTCGCGTTGCGTCCTGGCCTGAGCCGGGCGGTGCGGATCGTCGCCGTGGTTGGGATGCTCGTGTTGTGGGGGCGTCAGCAGATCAACGCGGACCTGCTGACGCAACCCTGGTCGGCCCCGTAACTATCCGTCGACTACCGCGGTATAGCCGAGCTCGGTGATCGCGGCGATCACGTCGTCGGGGGTAGTGACCGCGGCATCGAGCTCCACGGTGCTGCGGCCCTTCTTCATCGAGGTTTGCGTGCCGGCCACGCCGGGCAGGTCCTCGAGGGTGTCGTCGATGAGCAGTGCGCAACTGCCGCAGTGCATGCCTTCGATCCGGAAAATAAGGGTTGTCATGCGGTGTTGTCCCTTCAGAGAATGGTGATAATGCCTGAGTACATGCCCATGCCGCAGGTGTAGTCCAAGCGGCCTGGCTGCAACGTCCCCAGGTCGATGCGGGTTTCACCACTGGTCGGCAGCGTCGTGGTAATGCCGAGGCTCGGTAAAACCATCGACCGGACACATCCCTGCGTTCGGCTGGTTTTGACGACGAGCGTGGTAGGGACGCCCGAGACGGCTTCGATGTTTTCCGGGCTGTAGGCACCTGTCTTCGCGGTCACCGTCAGGGTCTGCACACCGTCGGCGACGATGGCGGCCGAGGCATCCGCTGCCGGCGGTTCGACACCGATCGACTCCACGATCCGACTGGCCGCCAACGGCGAACCGGCGAGCTCCAAGCCGCCATTTACGGTGTAGAAGCCCATCGCGAGCACTACGACACCGGTGGCCAAGGTCAATCGGCCCCGCCACGCCGTCGCCGCGACTCGCGCGGCGTATCCGAGTACCGCGAACAGCGGGCTGGTACCCAGCACGAAGACCGCCATGATCGCCGCACCCCACCATGGTGACCCCGAGGCCAGGGCCAGCGCTGCCACCGACAGCGTCACCCCACAGGGGATCAGGACCGTGAGTACACCCAGCGCTGCGGGCGCCACCGCGGCCTGCGAACGCGCCCGCTTGCGCAGTACGCGCATCCACGACGCCGGTGGTTCGACAACGATGCCCCGGAATCCCGGCACACCCAGTTGCGCGAGACCGAAGGCGATGATCAGAAGTCCGGCCCCGATCTGCAGCCAGGTCCGCGCACCGGTCGACAACTGCACGGCACCGCCCACCGCACCCAGCACCGCACCGAGCACAGTGTGTGACACCAGTTTCCCGGCGAGGAACCCGCCGACCGGGGCGAGATCGTCGGCCACGCGCCGATACCAGTCCGGGTTCGATGTCGTTGTCACAGCCACGTCGCCGGAGGTTCGCGCGGTGGACGAGGTCGTAGTGACCGCTGATGCCGCGGCGCGCTGACGGGTGATCAACCCGGTGAGCAGCCCACCTTGCACGGCGGCACAGGACACGCCACCGGCGAACAAGCCGGTGACGAGAACAGGAACGAGATTCACAAAAGACTCCTGCGAGGAGAGGAACGTGGAGGGCATGAGTAATCGCACCGGCGGCGGAGCTGTCGGTGCGATACCCGGGACGGTCACAGCACCCGATGCATCCCGGGCGAGGGCTTTCTATGTCCGTAACACGCAGAGTTGCGCCAGGGTCGGCGCACGCGGCAGGACCGCCCGCACCCCTGTCAGCCCTACATTCTGAACCTGCCGCAGCACAGTGACGGTGACTTCCCGACGCGCAAAGACGAATACCGCCAGCAACGCCAAGAAGGCCGCCAAGCACGCCATCGCCAACCCCACCGGCGGCGCAGGCGCGGCATCCTCGACCATCGGCATCGGCGCATCAGGCGCCTGGACGCCCTTCCCGGAATCGTGGCCTCGGTCGTGCGCGTGCGAACTGGGATCATCGCCTCTCGCGCCGCACTGACCCGCGTCATCGCGCATGACAACCGACTGCGCCATCCCCATCGGCATCCCGGCCTGGCACTGGGCCCCATGAACGAGCGCGATCCCGACTAGCGCCGACAGCACGATCGCGAGCCGCAGCAGCGCGGCTCGTCGCGGAATCATCGGCGCGAAGATCACGCGACGATACTACTAAGCGATTTCGTAGGTTGTTCGGACGGTTCGCCACACGCGCGATCCGCCAGCCTGAGCTGGTCGCATCTGTGCCACGTGGCCAACTATCAGACTTTCGGCGGGCGCGCGGCTCACCCATTAATACCGGAGGGGGGTATAATCGTGGTCAGGCGATAGTGAGGCGATCGCGAGACTTCAGGAGGTTTGTCATGAGCACCATCACTGTGACCGTGAGCGGAATGACCTGCAGCTGCTGTGCGAAGTCGGTGATCAAGGAAGTCGGCAAGATTGCGGGTGTTACCGGGTAGAAGCCGACTTCGCCAGCGGGCACGTGAGCATCGAAGCGACGGGCCCACTCGACCGAAGCGCAATCGCCGCGGCTATCGGCGAAGCCGGCTATCAGCTTGCCGACTGACCGAAGCCCTCTGTCTCTCTATCAGTTCTCAGATCCATCTTCATCGCGGTACGGATCGGAGTCAGCGATGAGCACCACAACGCAACCGCCCACCCGGATCGAGTTGGCCATCGGTGGTATGACCTGCGCTTCGTGCGCCAATCGCATCGAAAAGAAACTGAACAAGCTCGACGGGGTCACCGCCACGGTCAATTACGCCACTGAGAAGGCGCGCGTGGAATACTCCGGCGAGCTGACGCCGGAGAGCCTGGTTGCAACGATCGAGGAAGCCGGATACACCGCCGCGCACGCGGCCTCGAAGATCGGGGCAGAAGAACACTCGGCAACGGCCACGGACGCGGATGACCCGACTGCCTCGCTCCGGCAGCGCCTGCTCATCTCGCTGATCCTGACGGTGCCGGTGATCGCCATGGCGATGATTCCGGCACTGCAGTTCACCAACTGGCAGTGGCTGTCACTGACACTGGCCGCGCCGGTAGTGATCTGGGGTGCGTTGCCGTTCCACAGAGCCGCCTGGACCAACCTGCGCCACGCGACCGCCACCATGGACACGCTCATCTCCATCGGCACGCTCGCCGCACTCGGGTGGTCGCTGTACGCACTGTTCTGGGGCACCGCCGGTATGCCGGGAATGACGCACCCGTTCGAACTGGCCATCGCTCGTGAAGGCGGCGCCGGCAACATCTATCTGGAGGTGGCGGCTGGCGTTACCACATTTATCCTCGCCGGACGCTACTTCGAGGCCCGCTCCAAGCGGCAGGCCGGTGCCGCGCTGCGAGCGCTGTTGGAGCTCGGCGCCAAAGAAGTATCGGTGCTGCGCGACGGTAAAGAGGAGCGCATACCCGCCGACCAGCTCGCAGTCGGCGATCTTTTCGTCGTGCGCCCCGGGGAGAAGGTCGCCACCGACGGTGCGGTCGTGGAAGGTTCGTCGGCGGTCGACGCCTCGATGCTGACCGGTGAGTCCGTGCCCGTGGAGGTAGGCATCGACGACGCCGTGGTCGGCGCCACCGTCAATGTAGGCGGGCGAATCGTGGTACGTACGAGCCGGATCGGCGCTGACACTCAGTTGGCCCAGATGGCCAAGCTGGTGGAGGAGGCCCAGAACGGCAAAGCCCAGGCTCAGCGGCTGGCAGACAGAATCTCCGGGATCTTCGTACCCATTGTGATCGCGCTGTCAGTGGTGGCGCTCGGGTTCTGGCTCGGTACCGGAGGTTCTGTCGCCGCGGCCTTCACCGCCGCAGTCGCCGTGCTGATCATTGCCTGCCCCTGTGCCCTTGGCTTAGCCACGCCCACCGCGCTGATGGTCGGTACCGGCCGTGGTGCGCAGATGGGCGTCCTGATCAAAGGGCCGGAGGTGCTGGAATCGACCCGACGGGTGGACACCGTGGTGCTGGACAAGACCGGTACCGTCACCACCGGCAAGATGAGCCTGCTGAAGGTCTACGCCGCCGAGGGCGAGGACGAGGTGCAGATCCTGGAGTTGGCCGGGGCGCTGGAGGATTCCTCCGAGCACCCGATCGCGCAGGCGATCGCCAAGGGTGCCCGGGAGAGGGTCGGCGATCTCGGACCGGTGCAGGGCTTCGCCAACGTCGAGGGTCTGGGTGTGGAGGGTGTCGTCTATGGCCACTCGGTTGTGGTCGGGCGTCGCCGTCTGGTGGCCGAGCATGTGCAAAACCTGGACTCGGACTTGGAGCAAGCCATGGCCGCTGCCGAATCCGAGGGGAAGACCGCCGTCGCGGTGGCCTGGGGCGGTAGGGCACGCGGGGCCCTGGTAGTCGCCGATACGGTGAAACCAACGTCCGCCGAAGCGATTACACAACTGCGTGCGCTGGGGCTGACACCGATGTTGCTGACCGGTGACAACGCTGCCGCGGCGCGGGCCATCGGCGACGAGGTCGGCATCGAACAGGTGATCGCCGAGGTGCTGCCCCAGGACAAGGTCGACGTCATCAAGAAGCTGCAGGCCAACGGCAAGGTCGTCGCCATGGTCGGTGACGGCGTCAACGACGCGGCGGCGCTGGCCCAGGCAGACCTCGGCTTGGCCATGGGCACCGGCACCGACGTAGCGATCGAGGCCAGCGACCTGACCCTGGTTCGGGGCGATCTACGGGCTGCGGCAGACGCGATCCGGTTGTCGCGCAAGACGCTCGGCACGATCAGGGGCAACCTGTTCTGGGCGTTCGCCTACAACGTCGCCGCTTTGCCGCTGGCGATGGCAGGTCTGCTGAACCCCATGTTGGCCGGTGCCGCGATGGCGTTCTCCTCGGTGTTCGTCGTGAGCAACAGCTTGCGTCTGCGCCGCTTCCGCTCCCACAACGGTTGACGTACGCGCGTCAGTTGATGTCGATGGTCCCGTCGAAGATCAGCGGCGTCGGACCCGGCTGGCATCCACTGAAGCTGGTCGTCGGCATCGGGATTCCGTAGCCGATCCGATTCGGCTCGCCGTTGATGCCCTTGGTGACGGTAATCTGGATGGCCATCGAATCGGGTGCGAACATCATGACCGGTTCAGCGGTCGTGATCGGATAGATCAACGAGACGGTATTTCCGTTGATCGTCAGGCAGGTCACCGGGCCGGTCACACGCACCGGTAATGGCATATTTCCCAACCGCCCGCTCGCGACGTAGGTGCCAGTCGCCGGGCCGTCTCCTGTGCCTTGGGCGTCGATATGCAGCACGTTCATGCCCAACACCTGCATGTTGCCGTCGATCGCGACCGATCCCGGATCAGCTGCGGCTTGTCCAGCCCCCGCGACTATCGCCGCGGACGCCAAAGCAGCAGATGCGGCCAGTCGAGTGAGTTGAATCGTCATCGGTATGCCTCCTGGTTGATTGCTCCTGGTAGGCGCATACCCTGCACGAAGGTGTTCACTCTGACCGGTCTTCCCAGAACACGGCATGGTCGATAGCGACATGATCTGTCCCCGCCGTGGGCGACGGAGACAGACCGGTGGCCGGGTTTACAGCAATGCGTCCAACGCTGCGCTCATGTCGAGAAATGCAGCGAAGGCTTCCTCGCAGGCGTCACTTCATCGGGGGTACTGGAGGCTTGTCGATCAGGTCAGGTCGACCAGCACTACCTTGGCGGCGCCGACGACCTTCTCGATCCACGCTTTCGTTTCGGTGGATACCTTCTTGTCGACCCGGAGGACCACGGTGGCACCTGCGGCATCGACATCCTGTGCCAACTGTGCGGCCTTGATATCGACTCCGGCCTGGCCGAGAACGGTTCCGATGTAACCCAATTGTCCCGGGCGATCCTCGTAGTTCAGCACGGCCAGGTTCAGACCCTCGGCGCGCATGTCGTAGTTGCGCCCGTTGATGTTGACGATCTTCTCGACCAGGTTCGGCTCGGTCAGCGTGCCTGCCACGTTCAGGGTCGAACCGTCGCCGAACACGGCGCGCAGGTCGACGACGCTGCGGTGAGTCGGGCTCTCCGAAGCGGTGGTGACGGTGGCGGTGATGCCACGCTCCTTGGCCAGCGCGGGCGCGTTGACGAAGGTGACCTGGTCCTCGACCAGCGCCGAGAACACACCGCGCAGCGCCGACAGCTCCAGCACGGCCACGTCCTGCGCGGACAGCTCGCCGCGAACCTGCACCTCGACGCTGACGGGCAGCTCGTTGGCGATGGCACCCAGCAGCGCGCCCTGCTTGCGGACGACGTCCAGCCAGGGGGCGACCTCGTCGTTCACGGCGCCACCGGTGACGTTCACCGCGCCGGGCACGAACTCACCGGCCAGTGCCAGCAGCACCGACTTGGCGACATCGGTGCCCGCGCGGTCCTGCGCCTCCGAGGTGGACGCACCGAGGTGCGGGGTCACGACGACCTGCGGGAGGTCGAACAGCGGCGAATCGGTGCACGGCTCGGTCTCGAACACGTCCAGACCGGCGGCGCGCACGTGGCCGGACTTGATGGCGTCGGCGAGCGCCTGCTCGTCGATCAGCCCACCACGCGCGGCGTTGACGATGATGACGCCCGGCTTGGTCTTGGCCAGGGTCGTCGCGTTGAGCATGCCCTTGGTCTCGGGGGTCTTGGGCAGGTGGATGGAGAGGAAGTCGGCGCGCTCGAGCACCTCGTCCAGGGTCAGCAGCTCGATGCCGAGCTGGGCGGCGCGCGCGGGTGAGGTGTAGGGGTCGTAGGCGACGATCTTGGTCTCGAACGCGGCCAGACGCTGCGCGAACAGCTGTCCGATGCGGCCGAGGCCGATCACGCCGACGGTCTTGCCGAGGATCTCGACACCGTTGAACTTGCTGCGCTGCCAGGTCTTCTCGCGAAGGGTGGCGTCGGCGGCCGGGATCTGGCGCGCGGCCGAGAGCAGCAGCGTGACGGCGTGCTCGGCGGCGGTGTGGATGTTGGAGGTCGGCGCGTTGACGACCATCACGCCACGCTCGGTGGCGGCGGGCACGTCGACATTGTCGAGGCCGACACCGGCGCGCGCCACGATCTGTAGCTTCTTGCCCGCGTCGAGCACCTCGGCGTCGACGGTGGTGGCGGAGCGCACGAGAATCGCGTCGGCGTCGGGGACCGCGGCGAGCAGCGCCGGGCGGTCGGGACCGTCGACCCAGCGAACCTCGACACCGTCACCGAGTGCGTCGACGGTCGACTGGGCGAGCTTGTCGGCGATCAGAACTACAGGACGGCCTGCTTGGCTCACTGTGGGGTACTCCTCTGGCTGGGTTCGACGGTGAGTTCGTGTCGAACAGAATGTCGCTATCTACGTAGTTAGACAGTAGATACTGGGCGCGAGCACAGCAACTGATCCGAGGTGTGGCGCACGCCATGTGCTGCTAGTTAGGCAACCGGGAGACTGCATCGGGACCAGTTCCGCGAGACTGGTTGTCTCGACTGATCCGCTGTGGCGTCGCGGTTTCACCGCCCGATAGCCGGGTAATGCGCCGACGACCAGCTGATTCGCCGTCGCCGACATAAGTCGGCGACCCGTCGCCGTCGAGGAGAAAATTCATGGGTACCGTCGCTGAACTGCTCGACTCATATCCGGCCGACCTCGGCCAGGTCGACCGAAAGGTGCTTGCCACCTGCATCGAGCGATGTTTCGAATGCGCACAGGCCTGCACCGCCTGCGCGGATGCCTGCCTCAGCGAGCCGGGTGTGGCCGAGATGGTCAAATGCATCAGATCCGACCTCGACTGTGCCGACATCTGTGACACCACGGGCAGAGTGGTGTCTCGCCACACCGGCTACGACGCGAACCTGACCCGGGCCCTACTCGAGGCGTGCGCCACCGCATGCGCGAGCTGCGCAGATGAATGCGAACGCCATACCGCGCACGAGCACTGCCGTGTTTGCGCACAAGCATGCCGGCGCTGCGAGACAGCCTGCCGGGAGCTGATCGCGGCACTCGGCTGACCGACCCATGCACCGGAGAGGTCGGCGCCGTCACGATAGGCGCGGAATGCTCGAGCGATTCCGGGTCCATCTAGTTCGGGCCGCTGATTGCTGGTGCCCCGGCGGGCGAAGTCTACGTAGGGAAATCGTAGATACACGTTCGGTGGTGGGGGCGGCGGGTAGCGCTCGAGCGCACCCGTCCGTCCTGCTCGTCTCCATGGCTTCTTTCACGCCTGCCGACTTCCAATCTCGAACGCGGTCGCGAGCGTCGCGGACACCAAGGCCGACAGCACGACTGTCCCGGTGGCGAGTTCGGCCGACCAGGCCACCCCCGGGCCGAGCTGCAAGGCGACCAACTGCGCCGACCACAGGAGCGTCGGCAGCGCGACCGCCGCCACCGCCACCGTCGGTACCCGGGGCGCCACGGCTGCGAATGCCGCGACAAATCCTTCGACGACCAGCCCGGCGACGACGGCCGCGATCACGACCGAGGGCCGGGTGAAGTTTTGCACTGTCTGGGCGAGGACCGCCAACACGGTGACGAAGACGGTGATCGCCCCGAGCGGCAACCGTCGCCGCATCAGCAGTAGCACCACTGGTAGCACGACCAGCACCGTGGTGACCAGGTACGCGCCTAGGCCGGCCTGGGCCGGGATCTCGGTGGCGTAGTGCTCCGGCGTGCCCTCGGGAAAGTTGCCGACCGCGCGCAGTGGCGCGTCGGTGGTGAACGCGGAGACGTAGCTGAGGGCGAAGCCGATGATCCCGGTGATCGCGGTGGCGGCGACGACCGCGGGCGCTGCCCAGATCGGGGCGGTCGGCTGTTTGATCTGGGTCGCGCGCAGCGGGCCGGAGAACAGCAGCACCGCCCCGGTGAACAGGAGCAGGTGGGTCGGGCTGATCAATGCGTCGAGCCCGGATTCGACTCCGAACCTGATGTGCCATCCCATGTCCGCGACTCCGGCGGCGAAGAAGACACCGACCCCGGCTAGTGACCAGCCATATCCCGGGGGCATCAATACCAGCGCCGAGATCAGTGATCGACCTGCCCTGCGCCGCACCCCCATCGCCAGCAGCAGGGCGGCCGCCGTGCCGAGGCCGGAATACAGCAGCAGATGCCACCACGTGAAGAACGAATCGGGCAAATCAAGATAGTGTGCGCGCCCGTCCAGGTGCACTGCCACCACGATCCATACGCTCGCGGCGGCCATGGCGAGGTCCTCGCCATGGGTGCTGTCGGCGGTCGTTGACCCAACGCCTATGCCGTCCTGCCGTTGCATGTTCACCATGGTCCGGTCTCTCTTCGGCTCGATGCGAGCCCTGGTGACCCACGACACCAATATACCCACTAGGGGTATCAAGGTAAACCGAGAATACCTATACCCCCTAGGGGTTGACAAAGGCGGGCGGGGATGTCGCGCTCAGGTGGACGGCCGCGGCAAGGCGGTCCGGCCCCGCCTGGCTGGCATTGGGCGCGAACTATGTATTCGGGCAGTAGGTACCGCTCATTCGAAAAGTGACACAAATCACATGGTTTCGAAATATTCTGTGTAGCAGGGCAATTCAGTGAGACGATCTTCGGTTGAAGGGGTCTCTTACTGCATGACGCAGTAGATATCCGCAGGTGAGTCGCCTAACTACCTGAGTCCTCACGCCCGAACCGCGGTGTTCACGAAATGTTGCGGGACGGTCATGGATCGGTACAGTTCCTATCACGCCGCGCGCCGAAAGTCGCTGTCGATAAGTCGGCAACGACCTGGTCGAGCCGGCCTTTCGCCGACCGACCCGAGGACGAGCCTTGTCACATCACCGAAAAGCTTCTGGTTCCGTGTCCGTTCAACATCTGCTCGCCGACTCCAGGCGTTCGGGTCGGCATCGCGCCGAAACCACGCCGGATGGCCGAATAAAGGTGGCCGTCGGCGTCGCGGCTGCTGCCGGAGCTCTCCTCAGTACGTCGACGCAGGTCGCGATGGCAGCGCCGTTGGCGCCGGATGTCGCCCATGACGTGGAACCTGCTGCCGCACCGTTTGGATTGGCTGGACTGCCCGCCGAAGTTGTCGGCCCGCTCGCCCAGGCAGAACAGTTCATCGAGGATCTGCAGCAGCAGGCTATTCCCGCCCCGCCGCAAGCGGTAGCGCCACCGGCGGCGTTGCCTTTGGCTGGTGACATCAGTTCTGTATTCGGTGCGCGATGGGGTCAGTTCCATTCCGGTGTAGACATCGCGGATGCGCTAGGGACGCCCATTCGGTCCGCTCTCGCCGGGACGGTGCTCGAAGCCGGTCCGGCATCCGGATTCGGTCAGTGGATTCGTATAGGGCAGGACGACGGAACAACCGCCGTGTGCGGCCATATCAATGACATCTATGTCCAGGAAGGTCAGCGAGTGAACGCCGGCGATGTGATCGCTTCGGTCGGCAACCGCGGCATTTCCACCGGCCCGCACTTGCATCTGGAAATCTGGGATCAGGACGGTGTCAAGATCGACCCACTGCCCTGGATGGCCAGCAAGGGGATTGTGATGGAACAGCATTGGGGTGCTGACTGACCGATGGTCCTGAAGTGGGGCCGGATCGCCACAATCTCTCGCCCCACTTCAGGGGATTGCGGCGAAAGCACGAGATGAGGGATCGTGCTATTTTTCGCCGCAGTCGACGCCCCAGGAGGGAGCGTCTCGCGCCAGCTCAAGTCGCTGACGCAAGCATCTACTATCTACGTTAGTAGACAGTAGTCTGCTTGATCTGTTGGCGCAACATCGCTGGTGACGGAGGCAGCCGCGTCGCACTCGCAGGTCAACCGCTCGAGCCCGCCTCACCGTGCTCGGGCTCCGCAAGCCCATGGACCCATCGGGCGCAGGAGACTACGAGTATCGAGGGACTGGACACGCTCATTTTTGCCCCAGCAGTGTCTCCATCTGGGTGATCTCTTGCTGCTGTGCCGCCACGATGGTTTCGGCCAGCTGTTTTGCCTGGGGGTTGGTTCCCGAGCTGATCTCGGTTTGGGACATCTCCACCGCTCCACGGTGGTGGTCGATCATCATCTGCAACCACATCTTGTCGAACTCCGGCCCGGACATCGCCTCGAGCGAAGACATCTGCTCCGGCGACATCATTCCGGGCATGTCGTGGTTCATCGCGCCGCTGGCAGGGTCCGGTTTTCCGAAGCTCGCCAGCAGCGACTGAATCTGGGTCATCTCGGGCTGCTGGGCTGCCTCGATCCCGGCCGCGAGGTCGATGACCTGTTGGTCCTGGGACCGTGAAGGCACCAGCTGTGCCATTTGCACGGCCTGCTCGTGGTGGGGGTACATCATCTGCAAGAACGTCACGTCGGCGTCGTTGAAAGTGGCCGCCGGGGCGGTGGTATCCGCCGAACTCACCGACACGCCGGGTGTGGTGGAGGGAGGCTGGACCGTGGGGGAGTCGCCGTCATCGCCGCAGCCGGCGACGACCAATGCGACCAACCCGATACACGGAATGAGCCTTCGAGCCATGATGGAACGTCGAGACATGTGAACTCCTCAGGAGTCGGGACATGACCTTCACGTTGAATCACCGACCGACGGGCCGCAGGGCACCCTTGCCGGGCCCGCGGATTATCGGGTCTTCCGACGGACAGTCGGAAGCTTATCGCTTCGACCTCGTTCACATCGGCATGGACGGGAACATCATGTTCCACATGTCGCGCAGCATATTCATCATCTGCATGCACATCCCGGGCATCATATCCACCTCCTCGTTCGCAGGCCCCCATATAGTCGCGACTACCCCCGGCCGCTGGAAGTATGCCAGCGCCAGCCTGCCAGCCTTGCCGTCTACAAGGAGGGGGTGAGCCGAATGAACCCCTTGAAATGTCGGGTGACTGGGAGGGGCGCCCTCGTCGTCGCACCCGGCACCGTTGCCGCCCAGGTTTCCGACCGTGGCAACACGGCCGGTAGTCGACCGTCCCGGGCTCGTAGAACCCGGCAGCCAGCCCGCTGCGCGGGCCGACCGCCGCACGCATGACCGGGAAACTACGATCGAAATACCAATCCGAGACCGTTCAGGCCAGCACGTCAGCCCCGCGAAAGATTGAGGCTAATGCTGTCCACTTCCCGCACCGCGGAGGGTGTGTGATGGGTTCTGCTCAGGCGTGGGCGAGCAGAGACTACATCCTGAAGGCCGCGGGGCTGACCGGGACGAACTTCGCGTCAAGGTCGTGGCTGTCGGGGGTACAGGCGTAAAACGGGCCGACTGGGTTGGTCAGGGTGTTGAGCAGCGGATAGAAGAAGTCGCGGAAGTACACGGCCATGGCGGCACCGGGCTGGACGACTGCTTCGAGCCACGCGCGGCGTAGCGACCACAGCACCGTGACCGCTTCGGGGTGTTCGTACCATTGTGAGCACCAGCAGATCGCGCCGTTGGCAGTGCTTGTCGCCGAGCGCGGTAGTTTGCGTTGGGCCCACGTACCGATGTTGGCGATCACCCAGTCCAGCAGCACTTCCATGTCGATCTGGTCCATGGCCGAGTCAGGGGGAGTAGTCGCTGGGGTTGCCACCGTTTCGGCTGTACCCGGTGGTGCGCCGGTGACTGTGCTGGGCGGGGCGCTCGCGGTCATCCGGTCAGCGAGTACTCCGAGCGCTGTTTCGAACTCGTCGAGTCCCTGGGCCGAGCGGGCGGCGGTAGCGTCGACACGCTCGACTTTCGTTGACAGCAACCGGTTTTGGGTGCGCATCTCGACGATCGCTTCGCTCAGCATCGCGAGCTGGTCGCGCAGTTCTCCGAGACGCGTGTCCGGAGACCCGTCAGTGCTCACGCCGCACTCGCCTCCGCGTTGTCGTCGAGTCGCCGACGCAGTGTCTTCGCGACCGGGTTGGCCGGACCTAAATGCTCGATCGCGGCGTTCTGCACCTCCTGGGTGGCCTCGTCCCGGACCCGTTCGATGTCGCCCTTTTCCGGCTCGGTGTACCAGGGAATAAGGTCGATCAGGACCGGCTTCGAGGACTGCCGGATCAGCAACGCGTTGTGCTTTTTCATCGCGGCGATGTCTTCGACGGGCATGATCGGCTCGAGTGATCCGCGGTCGTTGGAGGTGGTGACACCGCCAGGACCGTGCGAGCGGCGGCGCTCGCGGGGCTTGTACTGGCCGACAAGACCGGAGATCTTGCGCAAGAACGGCTCGTCCTGCAATCCGGCGCCGAGAATGCGCACGGTCGACGCGCCCCACAATGCAGCTGCTTCGTCGGCGCCCCAGGTGGAGATGATCTGTGCTTCGGACTGGAAGATCGCGGTGACGCACATCGACTTCGAGCCCAGATGCGAAGCAAGTTTCGGCAGGCGCTTGATCCGGCAGATGTTGGCGCATTCGTCAAGGACAAGTGTCAGAGGCGGGTCGACGCGTCCGCCATGGGCTGATGCGGCGAGGTCGCCGAGTTCGAAGATCTTGGCGACCATCGCGGCGATCACCGCGCCGGCGCTGCCCGATCCTTCTTGAGTCATCAGGTACAGGGTTGGAGCCTTGCCGTCTTCGAAGGCGAACAGCGACCACAGGTCGAGTTCGGTGATCTTTTCCGTGGTTGGCTGTTCCCAGGTGTGCGGTGGGGTGATCCAGCGCAAGGTCTCTTCGTCCTGGATCGAAGCCAACGCGGTCTGGGCCTCACCGTAGACGCCGCCTCGGGTTTCGGGTGGTAGGTCCAGCACGGCGGCCAGAGCGTTGCCCGCGCGGCGATTTCCGTGTTGGAGCAGGATGTCGATCGGTTTGTCGGAGTAGGTGTCGATCCAGTCCAGGACATCGCGCATGGTGCGTCCGCTCAGCGCGGCGGCCAGCAGCGCCCATGCCAATAGGTTTTTTCCGGTGGGTGCGAAGAACGGGTCTTCGTTCTGGGCGGAGCCCGCACCGCGGTTCTCCTCGATGAAGTGCTCGGCGATCATCTTGGCCTCGCGCAACGTCGTGACGGCGGAAAGGATGTTCCACCACCATGTTTGGGGGGCGTAGGCGATCTGGCTGGGGTCGAAGACGTAGACCGGTCCGACTGCTTTGCGTAGGGCTCCGGTGAGAATCCATAGGTCGGGTTTGTTCGAGGTGGCGATTATCGCGCCGGGTGCGGACAGGATGCGCGGGACGGCGACGGCCGAGGTTTTGTTGCTGCGCGGTCCCATCAGCACGATGGTGAAGTCCTCCCAGGACGCGTAGACCAGTTTGCCCACCAGGCGACCGATCACCGGGGCCAGCTCCCGCATGGACACGCCCTTGGCGGTATCGATGGAGGCACGCAGGCCAGCCCCCCGCTGGGCAGCGTTCTTGCCGAGCATGTCTGGGATCTGGCTCTTGTCGCGCAGCAGCGTTTCTGGCGTCTCGCGCGGCCACGCTTTGCGCACTGCCCACCCCAGCATGGCCACCAGCAGAACCAGCACCACCGTGACCAGCGCGATCACCAGCAATGAGGTGCCTTGTTCGTGGATTCGGTAGACGCCGTAGCCGATTCCGGCCGCGACGAACGCCGCGATCCACACCCAGGCCAGCGCGGAATCTTCCATCACGCACTCCTTCGCAGGGCGCCGACATTCACAACCTGCACCGACACGCCCGCCTCCTGGGCCGCCAGCAGCAGCTCGGCCCTCAATGCTGCGGCTACGCCCGCGCTGCGGGTGCCAGGCACCTCGACGACGAAGATCTCCCCATGCGCGGCGAGCGCACCCGATTCGAGGCGCGGCAGTTGTTCCATAACCGACCCTGCCCCCGCCTGCGGGCTCAGGGCGGCGAGGATCGGGCCGTAATCCAGTGGCAGCACGGCTTGGCGGACCACCGCCCAGATCGCGGCCTGCTCTCCCGCCGGCGCTTGTCGGAACGTGTCCATATCCGCGGTCGGACCGTGCTCGCCGGACAGGTCCAGCAGGCGGTAGGGCTCGTTCAGGTTGCCGGTGTGGATCCAGTCGAGAACGTCGGTGAGGTTGCGTCGTCCGCGTACGGCGGCCAGGAGCAGGTTCGCGGTCATCAGCGATGCCTCTGGGACGAAGAACAACGCGCCTTCGTCTTGAACCACGGAGAACAGCGCCTCGGCGATGCGGTCGGCGTCGGTGGCATCGGTGATTGCTGCGAGTAGGTCCCATCGGAAAGCTGTTGCTGGGCCGCATAGTTCGGGGTTCCACACGAGGCTCTGGCCCCACCAGCGGCGCGGCAGTGCCGCAACATGGTCGGTGACCGTGATGATCATGGCGGTGGTTGTGCCACCGGGATCGGGGTTCCAGTCTGGTGCGGAGATGACCTCCCGCATCACGATCCTTTCCCGAGTCGGTCGCTCATGCTGCACGGTTGCTCCGCTCCGAGGCGGGGCCGTCGAGTGCGCTGAAGGCGCCATCGGTGTTGTAAAGGGTGAGTTCTTCTGGTGTCAGGTCGACATTCACGGGCAACCCCATGCGTGAGCCGGATTTGATGAGGTACTTGCCTCGGCCGGGATGTCGCTGACCGGGCACCCAGGTCGGTGGCGCAGACCATCGCGTCACCAACTCCTTCTCGCCGGAGGTAAACGGTGAAATCGCGTGCAGCCGATCCATTTCGGCATTGTCGAGCCCGCCGATGACCTTGATGGCGTTGCGGGCGACCATGCCTTTGGCTTTGGCGCGGTCGGCCTCGGTCGGGAGCGCCTCCAGGTCGGTAATGGAGTGCGTCGACTGGACCGACACCACTCCGCGTCTGCGGTTGAGTCGGGTCATCCGGTCGGACTTCTCGACCAAGCCGGGAGCCGCGCGCAGCGCCCGCCACAGCTCGTCTTGGGGCTGGAAAATATTGCGGCGTTGTCCGGCGGCCTGCTTGCCCTCGATCAGGCCCGCCGACCATGCCCATGCGCACATCATTGCGGCGGCCACCACATCGTCGCCGTCGTCCTCCACGGCGCCGAGCGACAGCGAGATCGCTGGCGGGTCGGCGTCGAGGGAGAAGCTCGACGGCCGGTCGAACATGCCCTTGATCGGGCCTTCACACAACAGGACCAACGTATTACGCAGCTCGCGGATCTCGCGCTGGTAGTCGTGCTCATCGCGGGCTGCCACGACGCGCAGCAGCGGGTCGGTGGCGGAGTCGAGGATCTTTACCAGCTCGGGGATCGTCGGATCGGGCAAACCGCAGCGTTGGCTGGCGGCATCGGCTTGGTCGACGGTCATGGCCAGCAGCAGCCGTTCGGTGGCAGTGAGGTCCTGGCCGCCGACGATCGTGATCAGCGATTCCAGCAGGTCCAGCCGACGACCGCGAGCCTGGGAGACCAGCTGCTCGCGTGCGGTGCCCACCGCCGCGTTGATCGCGCCGCGTAGCGGCCCGAGGTCGAGGGGGTTGAGGCTGTGGAGGCCGCGCCCGATACGGAACACCTTGCCGTCCAACGCTTCTACGATCGGGGTGTATTCGTCTTTGATGTCGCCGGGGATCACCGCGGCGAACCCGAACGCGACAAGACCGACGAGCAGGCGCTTGATCGCGGTGGACTTCCCGATGCCGGGCTGTCCTTGCACCCACAGGCCGGTGTTGGTGACCAAACCGTCGACCAGCCACTGCGAGGGGTCGAGTCCGATGGGTTCGGCGGTGTGTAGGTGGCGGCCGAACGGGACGCCGCGCACTCGTGCACCGGACGCGGCAGGGAACGGGTATAGGCCCTGGACTTGGGTGGTTGTGCCCGCGAACAGGCGCCCGGCGTCGACGTTGTGGGCGTACCCACCGAAGGGTCGATGCTCCCCTCGCGCGTCGGGAATCGGGGGCATCGACGCGAAAGGCGCGAACGGGTTGAACGGTTCTTGGCCGGGCTCATCAGGATCGAGCGAATCCTGTGTGCGGTAAGCCGGGACAACTCCCAGCTTGGCCAGCCAGCGTTCAGCCAAACCTGCACGGCCTGCCGCCCGATGCAGCCGCGCAGTGGCCTCGGCTTCGGTGACAAATCCGGTGCCGGTCACGCTAGCCACCTCTGTGCGGCACTACGCGAAAGTCCCGAGGTCGGCTCGATGCCATAACCGAGCGAAGCCGCGAACGCGGCGGGCTGCGCGCCACGGGCCCGGCGGAACTGCAATTTGGTCGCGCTGACTCGATCCTCGATATCGGCGCAGGCCGCTGCCAAGGTTTCCTCGTTGCGTGTCGTGGTCGTGACATACATGGTGAATCGGCCGAGTCCCGCGCCCATCGACTCCTCCTGTGCGGCCTTACGCGCGCGCACACGATCGTCGAATTCTCTCTGGGTCTCGTCCTTTTTCGTTTTGGTGTTCCAGAGTTGGCGGAGTTTGCCGCCCTGAATTTCACGTTCGACGATGTCGGCTGCGGCTGCGGCGCTGTAAGGTCGGTAGACCAACGAGAAACGCCGATAAAACTTTCCCGGACTGACCAGTTTGAGCAGGATATGGTGGCGCACAACGCTACTGGGCATTCCCTTGAGCACCCAGGTCACCGAATAGCCCGAGTCGTGGTAGTAGACATCCTTGGTGGTTTCGGCGCGCAGGGCGCTTGCGTCGGTCCAGACCAGCAGTTCGTCGTCATCGTCGGGGGTGTCGGACAGGAAGATCCGGATGGCGGGGTCGACCGCGGCGCGGATGTTGCGTATCACCGACGCGGTGGACGCGCGGTCGGTCACCGTCGCCCCGGCCGCGGCGAGCGCGGACTCGATGCGCGGCAGCCACCGCACCACCTCGGCCGCACCTTCGGACAGCGTCTTGGGCTGCGGCGATGCCTTGGATAGATCGAAGTTCACCGTGACCCGCATCTGAATGTCGGCGGTGGTCGAACGTGACTGGTTGACGGCCTTTTCCATGATCTTCTTGGCCAGCGCGGGCGCGTTTTTGCCGTCGCGCTCCATACGCGCGAGGGTGTAGGCGCGCTGGTCGACACCGCCGGTCGGCGACGATTCACACGTGAAAACGACCGAGGAGATGATCGGGGTGAACCCGAGATCGGCCAACCAGGCGCCGTAGTTGCGGACCCACGCGGTGGTGTCGGCGCTGTCGGCCAGGGTGATCCCGACCGGGGACACCCTCAGCACCGCCGACAGGATGCCGGTGCGTCGGTTCCAGATCAGGCACTGAGTGCCGCCGCGACCGTCTTCGACGGTCAACGGCATCAGCGGAGCCAACACACCGGGCATGTTCTCCCCGCGCGGCACCTCTTCGAGGACGTCGGCGGCGTAGGCGTCGCTGTTGTGGCGGTTGCCCCACCACGCCCGGACGTTCCAGATCAGATGTTCGACGACGGTGCGTCGCGAGTCGCCCATCGGGACGATCGTCAGTGCCAGCACGGGGATGGCGATGAACAGGCCGATGAAGGCCGCGAACAGGTTGATGAATGTGGTGAAGGCCAATCCCACCACCGAGGCCAGGATGATGGCTGTGCCGCTGGTTCCCAGGCGGCCCAGCCCGTAGCCCTTGACTTCGCGGAATCCGCCGTAGCCGGTGTCGCTCATTGTTTGTCCTTAACGTGTGCCGCCTGGCTCGCGGTGTATGGATGTGTCCTGATTGGGTGAGGTGTGTTGGCGCTCATCGGTGTTCGGGCCCGACGTCGTCACCGGTCATCTCCGCGCCGACGTCGTCGGCGGCATTGGCGGCCGCACTGGCCGCTGAGAGCCCGGCTTGGATCGCCATGGAGACCCCGCCGGTGGCAGCTGCTCCTGCGGCGGCGGTGGAGCTACCGTCGGCCGCTGCGGCGCCACCAGCCTCAGTGCCACCGGCGACGTCGATGCCACTGCCGTCGCTGCCGCTCGGTGTGGTGGGTGTGCCGGAGGCATCGGGATTCTCGGGCTGCGGGCCTGGTCCGGCTTCGAGTTCGAGCCCGGAACTACCGGTGCCCAGCGCTTTGGGCGAGGACCCCGATTCCAACTGGGCCTGTCCACCACCAGAAGTCAGAGCGGAGGTGCCCCCGTTGCCCGGCGACGGGTCGGGCTCGCCGCCACCGGGGCCGGTCGCGGACATGAAGCTCGCGAATCCATCCCCACCCGAGGAAGAGCCCGAGCCGCTTCCACCCATGGCCGCAGCGGCGCCGAGCGCCCCGCCCGCCAGACCACCGACCGCGAGGCCGAGCGCGCCGGAGCCGCCGCTGACGTGCATGCCCATGAAGTCGAAAAACTTCAGCATCGCGGGCAAGGCGATCACCGCGAGCGCGATCACCATCAAGCCGGTGACCAAGGTGGTCAGCGATTGCTCCTGACCGATGAGCTGAAAACCGAGGGAGTAGATGAACGCCGCCATCGGCTTGTAGAGCACCAGCGCCACGCACGTGGCGGCGATGCGGGGGAACCACTGCCGCCCCCACGTGGTGAGCTGTCCCGCAGCAGCGAACAGAATCATGTTGTGCAGCACGACGATTCCGGCCTGGCGGATAAAACCCATCACCCACTGGATCGCGCCGAGCAAGAACGCGACGATACCCAGCAGCAGCACACCGCCCGGGTTGCCGATGGTCGAGGTGCCCAGCATGGCTTGGACTCGTTGGCCGAACTGGTTGGCGTCGGTGTCGATGATCTGGTGAGCGAAGTCGTCTCCGGCGTGGATCGCGCCGGAGAGCACGATCAACGCCATCGAGGAAATGACGATGTATTTCACTCCGCCGAGCAGGATCTGCGCGCCTGGCTCGGTGCGGCGGGTCACCATCATCACCATGGCGCCGCTGAGGACCCCGGCCATCATGATGAAGAACACGACTTTCTGGACCGGTGCCTTGTCCGCCATCACACCCGCATAGGACAGGCTGATCGAGTCGGTACCGATCCACCAGGTCATCGACTCGACCAGCAGGTCACCGCTGAACTTTCCGATGGATTCAGCAGCCTTACCGAACGCCGAGTCCACCGCCTTGCCGACCGTGTTGTCGGCGACCCTGCCCGGGTTCAGGTCGATCGTGGTTTGTGTTGCGCCGTTGTTGATTTGAGCTCGGAACGCGGTGTCGTCGTTCGAGTAGAGGTAACCGGTGTCGGGTTTGTTCTCGCACCCAGGGAACTGGGGGTGCTGCGAGCACCAGATCACGCCGTCGGCGTCGCGCCAGCTCTTCTGCTCAGAGCTGAGTTCGGAGAGTTTCTGTGGCATGCCCGGTGGTGGCGGCTCGGCCGAGACCAATGCCGCTGGGCCCATCATCAGCGCCAGCAGCATTCCCACTAGCGCTATGGGCCGCAGAATCGACCAGGTGTTCGTGCTCATCGCCCTGCCCTGTCATGGAAGGTCGTGAACCCTGTCAGGCCCGTCGAGTTCGGCAGTTCGGGGAGGCCCGAATCGACCTGGTAGACCCAGTCGTTGCCGTCCCAGAGCGTGGCGCGGCGCACGAAGTCGTAACCACCCTTGTTGGACGGCACTGCGAAGTAGATCCGCGCGAACATCGGTGTGTAGGTGGCGAATTGGAAGGCGACCGGCTGACGGAAGGCTGCTTCGAACTCTTCGGCGGACAGGTTGCGGGTCTGGGTGACCGCGTTGCGTACCTGCTGTTGCTGGCCGAGGTCGGCGCGCACCTGGGTACCGAGCAACTGCTCGTAGCGGGCGTCGGTCTGAACCCGTGCCGCGATCTGCCACGCTGCGACGAGCGCGCCCTGCGGAGTGTGGGTGTAGCCGTGGGCGCGCGGCCCATCGACCTGGGTGGGCCCGTCCGCGCCGAAGGGCAGACGGACGCCGTTGATCAACTTCCAGTCCAGCTCGCGTGGCGGCGTCGTGACGGTGACTGCGTCTGGCGAGGGGGGTGTCGCGAAATCGTTTGGCTGGTCGCGTATTACGGCGACCGCGATGATTCCGGCGACTGCGCCCAGTACGGCGGTGACGGCCACCGGCAACCAGCGCCACAGTGGTCGTGGGTCGCGGGGTGCGGGGTGTTCGGCAAATTCTCGGGTGGTGAACATCAGAGTTTTCCTTGCTACAGCGGGGTGAATCCGGTCAGGTCTGCCGTTTCTGGCAGCGCCGGGGCGCTCAGCTCGTTGCTGTAGCGCCAATCGCCGTCGCGCCACACCACCGCTTGACGGGTGATCCGGAAGGAACCGGAGGCGCGGGGGTAGGCGTAATAGATCGTTGCGGCGTCGCCGGTGTAGTCGCCGACCTTGAAGCCGGCGGGCTGCACAGTGCTGGCCTGCACGGCGGCCGGGTCCAGCCGAGGCTGGCTGATACGGGCGGTGAGGATCTGGTGACGGTCGGCGGGTGAGACCGCGGCCTGAATGTCGAGGACGCGGGCGAAATCGGGGGAATAGAGCAGTCGCATGCCGATCTGCAGTGCCGCGACGGTCGCGCCTTGCGGGGTATGGGCGTAACCGGTCGTGACCGCCCCGTCGATGTGGGAGGGCCCATCCGAGCCGGTGAAGGGCAGTGGCACGCCGTCGACGCGCTGCCAAGAAAGCCCCTGGGGCGCGGCAGTCAGCCAGGCCGGGTCGGCAGGGGAGCGGGTGACCGGGATCTGGGGGACCAGCGAACCCTTCGCGGCGGTCGTCACCACAGGCGTCGCGGCTGTTGCGATTGCGTCGCCTGGGGCATCGGTCTCGCCGTGGAAGCCCACACCGACAAGGGCGAGCGCGCCGACAACGGCGAGTGCCGCCGCGCTGACCGACCCGATCAGATACGCGCGGCGCGCTTTCGCCAGGCCAGTGGTGTCGCGGAACTCGGAGGTAGTCAATGACATTGGTGTTCGATCTCTTTCACAGAAATGCGTTGATGACGGTGTAGGCCGACCCGGACAGCACGGTGGCGACGAGGACGACCGGCAGCGAGTGCAGGGCCTTCTTTGCTTGCTCGGAGCGCCCGCGAATCCCCACCATCAGCACCGCGGCGGTGATCAGCACGCCGCCGACCGCGCAGGCGAGCGCGAGGGTGCGCATCCAGCCGAGCGAGTCAGCGATGAAGGAATCCAGGTCCTCGGGAGCGTCGGCGGGATCTCCACCGAACCGGTCCCATCGCACGCCGCCGGTGGTGGGGTCACGGATGGGAATTTGCTCTCCGGTGCCGCCGCCACCCGGACTCTGGGGACTGAGCTGCTGACTGGTCGGCGGGGCCGGTGCGGTCGTCGGCGGCTGAGCGTGTACGACTCCGACACCCACAGCGGTCAGGGTCGCGGTGAGCGCGAACACCCAGAGCGCCCGTTTCACCGAAACGCCTCGATTATTCCGCCCGCGCCGCCGGTGATGACGATGCCGAGGATGACCATCGGCAGGTGCCCGAGAGCGTTCTTGGCGGCGTCGCTGCGACCGCGCAGGCCGACGAATAACATTCCGGCCACCGCAAGCAGTCCAGCGAAAGCCAGTGCGTAGCAGAGGGATTTGGCGTAGCCGAGCGTGTCGTTGACGCGATTGCCCAATTCGCCGGGCAGTTCCTTCGCGGGCGGATTGGGGACTTGCGCCAACCAGTCGGCGGCCATTAGCAATGTGGACATGGGGATTTCCTTCTCGTGATCGATCAAGTCACCCGCAGGACGGGACGCTCGTGCTCGTCCTCGTCGATGGGTTCCGTCTCGGATGTGGCTGTGGTGGTGGGGGTTTCGCGATCAATGGCGGTGCGCACCGCCTGAGCCAGCTCGTCGCGGACCTTGCGGGCGGGTTCGGCCCACCGATAGGTCTTGCGGTCGGCATCGAAGACGCCGGTGGACAGCAGGTCCCACGGGTTGTCACTGGCGGCCAGCGGTGACAACCAGCCGAGCCGCAGCACCGGGGTATCGAGGTTGGTGGCGGCCATCTTCAGTCGGCGCTGGACAACGGAGGGCCAGCGCGCCTCGCTGTCGGCGACGACGACCAGGACCGGGCGCGTGAGCATCTGCTGGGCGGTGGCGATGGCCCAACTGACCGCGACGGCGGTCGCGCGGGTTACCAGGACGTCGACGGCCTGGGTGCCGTTGGCTTCGATGACGCCGACGTCGATGCCGTCGAGCAGATGTGCCACCGTGGTCGTGCCGACGCCACCGGCGATTCCGCCGATCACCGGTCGCCGCGGTCGCGCGCTCATCGCGCGACCATCTGGGACACACGCCAACCGGCGCCGACCTTGACCAGCGCTAGCCCGACCACCAAGTGACGCTCCGGCAGGGGCCCGTTCGCCGTGCTCACCCTCTGGGTGACCTCGAGTAATCGCGTCGCGGAGTTCGCGGTGTCGGCGGGAGCGCCGGCCTCCGCGCCGGGGCGTACGCCGTCAGCGGGCACGCGCAGTACCGCTGAACGTGCGGTCAGGTCGAGCCAGTCCGCTCCCGGGCCAGATATCGGTAGATAGTCGCGCAGCAGCTGTGTGAGCCGGGGTTCGAGCAACGGGGCCGCGCGCAGCTTGGCGTCGTGCGGGGACAGATCGTGGGTGGTGTCCCACCCATACCAGATCCGCGCCACGGCGACCGCGACCGCATCGATGTCGGAGCCTTCGACCGGTCCGACCTCGACGGGAAGTGAGGTCGGAACCGCCAGCGGTGTCGAGGGCGGCGTCACCGGAACTCGCGAAGTGGTTTCGGTCGGGGTCGCGACCGGGGTCGTCGGTGTCGGGGTGGTTGTAGGCGCGTTGTGGTTCGCCTGGCCCGTGGAGCATGCCGCCACTGCCAGCGCCGCCCCGGCCAATGCGACCGCCTGCATCGTCCAAGTAGTTTTCGGCATCATTGTCTTTGGATTCCTGCTCCGAATCGTCTGATTTCGATTCCTGGCCCCAAATTCGATAAGGGGGAGATTTTCACCTGATCACCTGATTGGGGGGCTTCGACCATTTGTCCGCCGCCGAGGGCGATGGCGACATGTTGCGGATTTCCGCCGCTCGGAAAAACGATGTCTCCCGGCTGGATTTCGTCCTCGTTCACAGGGTGACCGCGTGTGTCATTGAGGATGGAGGTGGTGTAGTGGGGAAGTTGAATAGATTTGCCGCTCGCCTGCCCCACGGCGTACAGAACAAGTCCCGAGCAGTCGAAGCCGACTTTCTCGTAGTCGCCGAAGGAATCGGCGACACCGCCGTCACGAATTCCCTGTGACGGCCCGTCGAGAGTGCCGCCGCCCCACGCATACGGCGTTCCTTGCCAGCACAGTGCCGCTGCAGCCACGTTCGTGCCGAAGACTGCGCCGGGGCGGAACTGACTGCAATGGGTGAGTTCGACGGTGCCGAGCTGGGTGTATTTCGCCAGCTTGGCTTTGACCCCAGGCGCGTAGCCCTCGGTCTCCCCATTGACGATCTGGGGCCCGCCAGCGGATATCACACAGCCGTATCCGCAGTTGTAGGCGGCGAGCACGATGTCGATCAGGTCGCCCTTGATCCGTCCGCTGGCCAGGTCCTGCTTGGCCCGCGCGACGGTGTCGCAGTCGAACTTCGCCTGCGCCATGATCGCGTCGGCCGGATCGAAGGCAGAGATCACGCCGTTGCCGTCGGCATCGACGCCATAGGACGGCCAGGTGTAGGGCATGAACTGCGACAGGCCCTGGGCGCCGGCCGGGGAGACCGCGTTGGGGTTCCAGCCCGATTCCTGCTCGATCTGGGCGGCGATGAGCGGGGCCGAGATCTCCTCGCACAGAGTGCCCGCCCGGATGACCCACGCCTCGAATTCGGGTGGAACAGTGCCAGTCGCAAGTTTTCCTTGAGCGAAACTCGGATTGTCCCGGTCGCTGTCGATGAAGATCGCGACAACCAGCACCGGAATCATGACGAGCGCCATCAAGAGCGCTACCAATTTCGATACTGATTTCATCGCGATACACCTCCTTGGGCATGTTTCGTGAAAGGCCGTATTCACTGGGAATACGGTAAAGTGGTATTTGTTCGGCATCAGGCGCCGAGAGAATTGCGGTCGCTACGTTCTTTCACTTACGCCCGGCGCGCTGACGCCGGGCGTAAGCAGAAAGGAGGTCACAGAATCAGAGACCGGCCTGGATCTTCGCGGTCAGCCATTTCACGATCCATTGCGCGGCGGTGTCACCACTGTCATTGACCGTGTAATTGCTCGCATAGGACCGGTGCGCATCCAGTAGGAGATAGGACACGGCCTGTGATGCTTGCTGAACGAGTTCGTCGGGTTTGGTCAGGCTGACCAGCGCATCGAACTCGGGCATATTGACAACCTCGGCGACGTCATCGAGCATCGTCGAGGAAAACACCATCTCCGCCAGTGTCAGCGGCAGCGAGTACGGTGAAGTCGCCGCGACCACTCCGAGTTTCGTCAGCTCGGTGATCACAGAACTGGCGGCCTTCGCGACGACCTGTGGGTCGGCCTCGGCGACGTTCTTGACCAGCTCCATGCCGCGGCCGATTGCATAGTTCGGCAGATCCTCGGGCGTGATGTTGAGCAGCGGTACCACCGCGGCGACGACCTTGGACTTACCCGAGAGCGAGCAAATCGTGTCGTTGGGCGCGCACATCGTGGTCACCCGCTCTGCGAGAACGCCCATCCCGCCGTCGCGCTGACCGAGGACACCCTCACCGCCCGGGTCGGCACCGACCAACGTTTCGGCCACCGTCGACGACTTCGTATTGACCGAGGTCGTCGACGGAGCACCATCGGAAGCGGAAGAAGCAGTCGACGCCGAACGTTTCGGGTCCGACAGCAACCCGCCGGCCAGGATGCGCGAGGGGTCGACCACGCCCCGGCGGTTGCCGACCTCGGACAGGAAGTCGCCCGCGATCAGCGCACCCTGGCTGTAGCCCAGAATGACGAACTTCGACAATGGGCACGCTTGCGCCAACTCCGTGGCCCGCGCCTCGAGCGCTGACTTGCCGTTGGCGCGAGACTGACTGAGTGTCAACGGATTTCCCGTCGCGATACCAGCGATCGGACCACCCACCTGCGCCACGTACGGCACCTGTTCGGCGCGCACGGACGTCGCGTTGGGCCTCGGTGCGCTCGTCGGGGTGCTCCGGGTCGACGAGGACCCGGCCGCCTGCTTCGGCACCGTCTCCGCCGCAGCAGGCGGTGTGGAATTCAAGGCCGCCAGGAGCGGCCCGGTGATCTGGCCGAGCATGCCCGGTACGACCTTACGGTCGGCGTCGGCACTGGTCTCCCAGGTGCCGGGGACCGCCAACGTGATCACATCCGAGCAGTCGGTCGCCGTCGGCGCCGGTTCGGGATCAGCCCATGCGGGCACCGAGGCAGCCGATGTCAGCACCACCGCCAGCGCCACGGTGCACGCGGATCGCCGCCCGATCCTCGCGGCCGACATCATCGCACCAGTCCCTGCACAGCGGTGAGCGCACCGTTGGCGGTCTCGGTCAGCGGACCGAGCTGGTCGGACTCGAACGGAGCCTGCTCGCCGATCGTCGAGGTGACCGCGTCGACGATGCCCGAGGTTCCCGGCGTCGAACGGGCAGCGGAGAGGCCGTCAGAGGTCACCTCCGCGAACGCGGCATCGACCGGCGCGGCCATCGGCTCGTTCTGCCACGCCTGTACGCTGCTCTCGAGCGCGGAGGCGACCGTGTGGACAGCCTCGACCCCGCCGGGTTGGGCCTGGACCCAGTCCACCGCCGACTCGGTCGCGGATCGTGCGGTATCGGCGCCCGCGTGCAGCTGATCGTGCAGCGACAGGTCGGGCGCACCGGGACCGGGGACTTCTTCCGGCGGAGCGACGAAATCTGAGCCGTCGCCCGCCGTCGCCACTCCGCCGACCAGAGCGCCAACTGCCCAGCCAGCCGCACCACCGGCAACTGCGGCGGGGACGCCGAGAACCGCAGCGCCGACCGCTGCGCCGGTCGCCGCGCCCAGCACGGTTCCCGCCACTGCGGAGGGGACGATGCCGACGATGGGCACCGGGACCAGCGTGCCTGCCGCAGCACCGGCCGCACCGCCGATCGCAGCTCCGACGAGACCGCCGCCGACTGCTCCGATCGCCGCAGCGGGAACTCCCAGAGTGATTGCGCCGATGCCGAGTCCGCTCGCACCGCCCAGGACCATCGTGGTTGACATGACGTCGGCGCGGGAGGCGCTGATCCCCGCCGATTGAAGGGCTGCGTTGGTGTCGCGCTGGGCGAGGGCCACGTGGCCGTTGACCTTCCACGCCACATCGGCGGGCACCCAATCCGGGCGGTCGATGGTCAGATCACCGAGCCCGAGTTTCTCCGGGGCAGGGGGAGTGATCACCTTCGGCGGCTCGACTGGGATCGGCGCGGGCTCCACCGCGACCGGCAGGTCCGGTTCTGGCGCGGGCAGGTGTAGTCGCTGCGGGCTCGACTGCTGCTGAGGTAGCGCAGGGCCAGTTCCCTGATCGGTGGACGGTCGCGGGTCGCGATACTGACTCGGATCGGTCGGTAGCGCGGGCGTGGGAATTGCTCTGCCCAACGGGGACTGCTCGGTAGGAGGACGGACCGGAGCGGTCGGTCGGGTCTCGAAACCCGGTTGCGTTGTTGCAGGACCAGCAAGGCCGGGCTGCTGCGTCGGCGCGGCTTGGGCCAACGCCGAGTTCGCGGCCAGGACAATCGCCGCTGCTACCGCCGAGGTCATCGCGACCCGCACAAGGCCGGTGCCCGGTCCGAGCAGTCCCGTCATCCGGGCGTTCCTCCCCCCGTGCGCGACGGGGCAATCCCAGATCGGTGCAGTGCGATTGGCATCGGGTTCGACATTGTTCGCGGTCATGCGGCGGCCCGCCCGGGCACGCTCGACAGGACGCGCGGGGACGATTTGCCCACGATGCTCGCGGACGCACCGACTCGGCGTGCCGCAGTCACGAACTCCTCGACCTCAACGGCGGGCAAATCGTAGAAAAATCGTGCGCCGCCGGGGAATTCCACGTGCACGGTCATTGTCGGGATTGTGGACATGTTGATGCTCCATTCAAAAGGCAAGTGGGCATGGCGATTCCAGGTCTGGATGTGCGCTTAATTGGGGCTGCGGCTCATCCGGTGACCGCGCGAAATTGCTATCGCCGACGGCTGGTTGCGCCGCGCGGAAGGACGCGGGCGTCTGCCTGGTCGGCAGCCTGTCGACTAGGTCGCTCCCACATCGGCACTTCTCCCTCACTTGCAGTTCAACGACCGATTTCCGGCCGCGAAATGAAGGTAAATGGCCTTTGGCAAACGGGCAATGTGCAGTTCAGAGGGGTAAATCGAAGTAATGGCAACTATTCGGCACGGGCTACTACGACCAACTTCGATCAGGCTCGATCACGTTGGATTGAGTGAGATAGATCACGCATCGGGGTTGTCGAAACCGAAATCAGCCCAGGGGGCGGCCAGTGGCTCTCGCTATGTGGGATCGAAACCTGGCGAACCATGTGATATCTCGCACGCTGATTCACTGGTTGTCGTCGCGGATCTCTGGCGGACATTGCCAGGTCATCACTGCGGTGCCGCGGTTGCATCAGCTCGTCGACTTGCTATATGGCCGGGCTTATGCGGTAAACATCGCCAGGGCGCGTCGGCTATGTACCAGCTATTATGCTGGGGAGCTATTAGTGGAACGGTCGCTTCTACAAGCGTGCGCTGCTGGGTGCACAGATGGAGATCGTGTACAGAACCTGGAGGTCGGGACTGCGGTGGATGAGAGCCGGTTACAGAGCATCTTGGACGGAATCCCTCTAACGCCACCTTGGACGGTCGGGGAGTTCGCGAGGTGGCTGTCCGGGCGTCTCGGCAAGCGGATCGTCTTGGACCCATGGCGGGTGCATGTGCCGTCGGTGTCGCGATGCGGCGCCCTTTGGGTCACGCAGCAGGAGCTTGTCGTCAAGTACGACCCCGCGAGATCACCTCGCGGGCAGCGGCAGGAAATCATGCACGAGGTCGGTCACGTTCTGCTCGAACACAGAGGTGACGACCAATTCGAGGTGACCGACTCGTCGCTGGCCGAGGGCCTGGACCCGCAACGAGTCCGCGAGATCATGCACCGGAGCCACTTCGATTCCACTGCGGAGCGCGAAGCCGAATGGCTGGGAACCCATCTTGCAGGGATGAGCCGCGGGCGGCCCGATGACATCAGCGGCGCGCGCCACCGCGCGGCATCTGTAATCGAACTGATGTGGCGATGAGTCCCAACCCGAGCCCCCTTCTCGTCGCCGAAGCCACGTCGTCACTGTCCGAACCGGTCGCGATGGCGCTGCTGGTCTGGATCGCAGTCGTAGTTGTGGCCCGCATGACGGCGCTCATCGACCGGCTGAGCTTGGACTGGGCATTGGCGACGCTGGCGGTGTCGTTCTGGTTTACCGCGCTGCTGCGGGACCGGGCCGTTCAATCGGTGCTGACACGCTGGATCGCACTCGCTGACATCCGCCTGGCCACCCACGCGGCTGCATTGTGTGCTGCTGGCGCTCTCGTGTGGATCGGATTGTTGTGGCACGCGCGAAAACCCGTGCGCGACAGCACCATAGTGGTGATCTGGGTCGGGGTCGCGGTGCTCGTCGTCGCGCTGGCGTGGATCTCGGCCCCTGCGCGCACGGCCAATATCGCGGTCGAGGAGCTTTCGGGCTGGCGGCCCGGCGTCTACCTGATGACCTATTCGCTGCCCACCGCGCTCGCCGAGCTGATGATTTTGGTCACCGCCGTGAGTTTGGTGTGGCATTGGCGCCAGAGCCTCGCACGCGCGGCGTTCGCGGGTGTCCTCATCGTCTGTATCGTCGTCTCCCAGATCGACGCCTGGACTCGAATCCTTACCGGTTGGTTGATCACCGCAGGGGTACGGGACGACCTCACCGTCGACCGGGCGGGGACCAATGATCTGTTGTTCCTGGCCCCGGTCGCGTTGCTGATGCTGCTGGCTTTGCCCTCGATCACCACATCCCTGGCGATCCGGCTGCGCCGAGACCCCGCCTCGCGCAGTATCGCGGTGCTCGAGCCGATGTGGGCGGACATGATGGATGCTCGCCCAGAAATGCGTCTGCACGTCAAAGCGCGCAAAACGCTGCCCCAGGTGACCGAACACCGCATGCGCATCGAGATCGAAGACACGATGATCTCGGCCGCCCCCTACCTCGCCGGTCTGGGCCCGCGTCCGGACCCGTCCCAGGTGTGCGAGGCGCTGCGCGCCGCCCTGGACGCGGGCGAAGAGGGGCACCACTACCAGGACGCGACCGCGCCGGAGTGGGTGGGAAACGAAGCGTTCGTACTCAAGATCGCCCGCCAATGGAGCAGGACCCGTCCCGGCCCTGACCAGGCCACAGAACTGCATCCCAGAGAGGTAACCGTATGACCATGACGAAAACTACTGCGGCGCAAAGCATTCCGCATCCGCCAAAGCGGGTGCCGATCCTGGGTGACGTGCTGGGTATGGATCGCAAACGCCCTAACCAGAAGACGCTGTGGCAGTTCAGCCAGCTGGGGCCGCTGTATCGGCGCACGTTCGTCGGCGGAATCCATCTGACCTTCGCCGGGTCGTCGGACCTCATGCGCGAGGTCATCGACGAGAAGTCATGGCAGCGCCATTTCGCCCGCCCATACGAGAAGCTACGCGCCATCGCCGGGAACGGTCTTTTCACCGCTTCGAATGATTCGATGGAGTGGAAACGCGGACACGAGGCGCTGATTCAGGGCTTCGTGCCCGCCGCGCTCGCTGATTACCACGATGCCTTCGTGCATGTGGCGGAGCAGACCGCGCAGTGGCTCGGGCAGGGCTGCACCGTCGATGACACTGCCGCGATGATGGGCGATGCCGCGCTGGAGGCGATCGGGCTGGCTGGGTTCGGCTACTCAGTCGGCGCGTTCGCCGACCGCGAGAACGGTCGCAACCCGTTCGCCGACGCACTGACGCGGGTCTTCGCCTACGCCCAGGAATCGGCAATCCCGTTGGTGGGCAAGCTGACCGGCGGCAAGCGCGCCCGCCAGAACGACCGGGATGTCGCGTTCATGAAGGGCGTGGTGTCCGAGGTGATCGAAGCGCGGCGACAGTCCGGCCAGCGGTACCCGGATCTGCTCGATCGCATGATGTACCCCGTCGACGGGCCGGCGCTGCCCGATGACAACCTCGTCGAGCAGGTGCTGACGCTTTTTGTCGCCGGGCACGAGACCACGGGCAACCTATTGGCCTTCGTGACGCACTTCCTGGCCAATGATCCGGAGCTGGCCGCGCGGGTACGCGCTGAGGCCACCGCGCTGACCACCAACGGCCGCATCGCCTACGAGGACGTCGCCAAGCTCGAGGTCACCGATGCGGTGATCGCCGAAGCGCTACGGCTGTGGCCCATCGCGCCGGGATTCTTCCGCGAAGCGCGCCAAGACACCACGCTCGGCGGATACCCCATCGCCGCGGGCGAATGGGTGTTCGTGCTGCTGTTGGCGGTGCACCGCGATCCGGCCGTGTGGGGGAGCGACGCGAACGAGTTCCGCCCCGATCGCTGGCTAGGTGGATTCCGGCCGAAACCCTGGGCATATCGACCGTTCGGCACCGGCCCGCGCGCGTGCATCGGCCAGGCGTTCGCGCTACACGAAGCGAAACTGCTGATCGCCTCGTTGGTGCGCGATTACGAACTCACCGCACACGGCGAACTCGATGTCGAGGAGAATCTGACGCTACGCCCGGCGAACCTGAAAGTCGGGTTCCGCCGCATCGAATGACCAGCGCAGGGGCTGAATTACCGCGTGCGGGCAGGAAGTGCTCGCAGATCGGCGATCAGCTCCCTGAGCTTGTCCCGTGTCAATGCTCGTGCCGCAACGTGCTGCACCCCGCGATCACGCGCCAGGGTCCACAGCTGTAGCCGCAAATCGATATCCACATCCTCGTCGCCGACCGGCAGCAGGTAGGCCACATCGGTGACACCGCATAGTGCACACAGCGCGTCCGCGACCTCGCGCGTGACCTCCAGGACCGCACCGGTGCGCAGAGCCGCGATTTCGCAGGGAGCCACCGTGCGCCCCAGCGCCTCGGTCAGCGCGGCGGCGATCTGCTCGTTGTTCATCGCCGGTTCGTCCCATCGGTGCGAATAGGCGATCATGCGGTCGATCTTCCGAGCTAACGGCAGTGCCATGGGAGTCCTCACCGGTTGATCCGTCGGGTTGCCGAAAGTGTCTGCTGCATCTGTGACCACCGCTGCGCGAACTCCTCGGCGCGCTCGGACTCCGATTCCGGCAGCCGCTCCAGTAGCCAGCGCAGATACAACAACTCCGTGTGATCGTCGGCGGTGGGTGCCTGCGGCGCGCGGCGCAGATAGTGGCCCAACAGCATTTCGATGGTGGCCGCGCTCAGTGTCCCGTCGAAGCGCTGATGCTCGATATCGGCGATAGTCCACGCCCTCAGTATGCGGTCAGCGATAGTGTTCATGCCTTCGACCAGCGGTGCGAGACGTTCATCATCACCCGCGGCTTCGGTCACCCTCTGCGCCATCGCCACGGTGTCCTGGAACAAGTTGGCCGGGATCGGAACGTAGAGCACCTTTGACGTCGGCTGGGCCGCATCAGCGACAGCGGTGACTCTTGGGGGGAGGTGCTTGGTGAAGGCGTCCGATGCGGAGCCGTCCTTCCATTGCAGCACCGTGTCCAGCCTGGGCAATGTGTCGTTGCGGATTCGCCCGGCCTGGCCGCTTTCGATCTTGTCGATCGTCCTTGGGTTCAGCCCGACGGCCGCATGAACCGCCTGCTTGGACAAGCCCAGCTCTTCACGCCGCGCCTGCACTACCTGGCCTAGGTACTCGGGGTGTCGTGTAGTCATCGCCTCGACTCTGTGTAGAAGGGCTGGCAGAACGGGCTGCTGTACCCACATTGCTGTCGACACTACATGACCTGAGTCGGTACTTCCTAGTCGGGATATCCGTAGTTATCTACGTCATATACAGGCGCGGGAAAAGTTAACTACATAGCTGTAGTGCCGATAGTGTGTACTTAACTGGTTGAAACTGCGCACCAAAATGCGTACTATGACGCTGCAGCGACAGGTAGCTACATGTCAGGCCCTGATGTGACGCCCGTGTAGTGGAGCCTGCTCAGTACCGAGCTAGCTCACAGGCGTCACCCGGCTACCGCTTCAACTAAGGAAACAGGCAATGGACAACACCAACGACATCTGGCTGACGAGCAAGGAAGTCGCGTTACGGCTCAAGGTCGAGGTCTGCACGCTGGACAACTGGGCCTACACCGGCACCGGTCCCGACTTCATCAAGCCGGGACGTATCCGCCGCTATGCCCTGGCCGACATCATCGCGTGGGAGGACCGACTACGGGCCGAAGCGAAACTTCGACGGCAAATCGCCCAGGCCAATGTCCGTCGTCACGTCGCCTGATCGCTTCCAAGCTGAGGCATCGGCGGAGGCTTGCCCGATCGACGCAGGAGCCTCGCTGACGCGTTCTTGCAAGTGGCGCACAAGCGCTACTCGGGATCTCCCGCGCAATCGTTGCCATCATCCACACAGTTCAGGTATGAAATGAAAACTCACTCCGACAACAACGTTTCGATCTTCGATCCCAGTCGGCGAAGGTTGAGACCGCCCGGCACCGCCATAAGCAGACTCGTCCTCGTCGTGCCGACGTTCGAGCTGCCCCGCCATCACCCGGATGTCCTGTTTGCGGCAGTGTGCATGATTCAGGCACTCAACCCTGATGAGCTTGTCCACCGGGGAGATCCTGGCGAGCCATCGCACGTAGAAAACCGGTACCTCGAAACCCTCCGGCGGTCGTATCGCGGAGCGCTAGGTTTCCAATTCTCGCCAGGCTTGAACCTCGGTAAGTACGACATCACCTCACTGCCGCCGATTTATGAGCTTGACGTCAACCGGATCGCGGTAGGCCAGCCTGCCGTTCTTGTCGGAATCGGACCGGGGAAGACGGCCCTTCGTGCAGCTATCGCATCCGGTCGATCAATAGTCATGGCCGCTGATCCGACGACGGCGTCCGCCAGGTGGCGTGACGGCGATGTGTGTGCGAATCGAATCGCGAAGGAAGCGGTTTTATGACCGCCGATGAGGTGTGGCTCACCACCGAAGATCTTTCCCGGCGGTTTCAGGTCCCAGTGAAGACGATATCCGTATGGGCATCAGCCGGAAAAGGTCCTCGCTACATAAAGGTCGGCCGGTACAGGCGATATCGGCTGAGTGACATCGAAGAGTGGGAGCAGGATCTCCTAAAAACCAGCCGCACTCGGCGAGCTGCATAAGGAAACTCGTTCTCGGTTGAGACCGGAAACTCCGACCCCCCTACGACGATAGGTCTACGGGGGGTCGGAGCGCGTACGCAGGGCGAGGTTCAGCTATCTGTCGGCTAATTTTTCTCGGTAGACGGATGTTCGGTTGGCAATCAATAGTTTGCTGCGCCTCGGTCCAGGGGAGGCGCGGAAGATAATTCGATCCAGAGAGCGTGGAGATGGCAAGTATCCAGGTCCGTGAAATCATGATGGGCCCGCGGGGTGGCCCAAAGAAGAAGGTAAAGCGGTACATCGTTCGTTGGGAGGATCAGAACGGGATACCTGACTCGAAAACCTTCGACAAGCGTGGTCGTTTTGATATTCCGGACACGGCCGAGTACTTCAAGAGCAAGATCGAGGCGAAGCTTCGTGACGGTGAGTATGTTAATCCCGACCTCGGCAAGCAGAATATTAAGTCGTATGCCGAGAAATGGCGAGACCGTGCCCGTAAGGATGGAACGTTTAAGGCTCGGCAGCAGTTCATCAACAACCTGGGGCCTCTCGCAAAGCTCGGCCTGGCGCAGATTCAACGCAGTGATATCCGTGACTGGACTGACTTACTCCTCACCGGGCGACCATGGTGTAAGGGAAAGTCGGTCCAGCTCTCGACTGCCTCGTTGTACCTCCAGCATCTGACGACTCTTCTGCAAATCGCAGTGGACGATGAGCTGATTGTCAAGAATGCGGCCAGGAAGTTCAGGCTCGACGGGGATGACTACGAAGAGGGGCTGAAAGGCCCGACTGCTACAGAGCTCCTCACGCCACAGCTCATCAGTCGCGTTCGGGAACACGCCTCCGAGACCGTCTCCATCATGATCCTGCTGAGCGCGCTGACTGGCCTGCGGGTCAGCGAAGTCGCTGGCCTCCGCGTCCAGGACGTGAACTTCGTGCGGCGAGAGCTCAACGTGGTCCAGCAGGCTGCACGCAGCCCCAAAAAGGAACCGATCACGCCCAAGACAAAGTCGTCGCGCCGCACCATCCCGCTGTCCAAGTCGGCTGTGGAAACCCTCGCCGCCTACCTCGCCGACGATGCCCACAGCCGTGGTCCCGGCGAATTGATCTTCGCCGCGCCGCGAGGTGGTCGCTGGTATGCCACCTTGCTCGGTGGCAACTTCCGTCGAGCGTGTGACAAAGCAGGGCTCGGGACGGGCTGGTCATGGCACGACCTGCGCCACTATTTCGCGTCGCGGCTAATCTTCAAGGGCCGTGATGTAAAGACGGTCAGCGAACTCCTAGGACACTCCTCTCCGAATATGACCTGGAAGGTTTACGTCCACCTGTGGCCCGGCCAGGAAGATGCTCTGAGGGAAGACATGGACGAAGCGCTCCAGGACATTACTGCGAAGCGATGGGATGAGAATGGGATGGCATCGGACCTGCGGGCAGAGGCTGCCTAGCCTCGTGGGATCATGGACAACGCCGAATCCCACTTGTGACCAGGAGACCCGTGCCTAGCTTTGTCGACACGACGTTCACCGATCCGTCCCGGATCCGGAACTTCTGCATCATCGCCCACATCGACCACGGCAAGTCGACCCTGGCCGATCGGATGTTGCAGCTGACCGGTGTGGTCGAGGAGCGGGCGATGCGCGCCCAGTACCTGGACCGGATGGACATCGAGCGCGAGCGCGGGATCACCATCAAGGCGCAGAACGTCCGGCTGCCGTGGCAGGTCGACGGCACCGACTACGTGCTGCACCTGATCGACACCCCGGGCCACGTCGACTTCACCTACGAGGTGTCGCGCGCGCTGGAGGCCTGTGAGGGTGCGATCCTGCTGGTCGACGCCGCGCAGGGGATCGAGGCGCAGACCCTCGCCAATCTCTACCTGGCGATGGACAAGGACCTCACCATCATCCCGGTCCTGAACAAGATCGACCTGCCCGCCGCCGACCCGGATCGCTACGCCGCCGAGATCGCCCACATCGTCGGCTGTGAACCCGACGACGTGCTCCGCGTGTCCGGCAAGACCGGCGTCGGTGTGCCCGCGCTGCTCGACGAGGCGGTCCGGTTGGTCCCGCCGCCGGTCGGCGACGCCGACGCGCCCGCCCGCGCCATGATCTTCGACTCCGTCTACGACACCTACCGCGGCGTGGTCACCTACATCCGCGTGGTCGACGGCAAGCTGACCCCGCGTCAGAAGATCAAGATGATGTCGACCGGCGCGACCCACGAACTGCTCGAGATCGGCATCGTCTCGCCCGAACCCAAGCCCACCCAGGGCCTGGGCGTCGGTGAGGTGGGCTACCTCATCACCGGCGTGAAGGACGTTCGTCAGTCCAAGGTCGGTGACACCATCACCAGCGCCCGCGACGGCGCGACACAGGCCCTCACCGGGTACCGCGAACCCCAGCCGATGGTCTACTCCGGCCTCTACCCGGTGGACGGTTCGGACTACCCGAACCTGCGCGACGCCCTGGACAAGCTCCAGCTCAACGACGCCGCGCTCACCTACGTGCCGGAAACCTCGGTGGCGCTCGGTTTCGGCTTCCGCTGCGGCTTCCTCGGTCTGCTGCACATGGAGATCACCCGCGAACGCCTCGAGCGCGAGTTCGGCCTCGATCTCATCTCCACCGCGCCCAACGTGATCTACCGCGTGGTCATGGAAGACGGCAAGGAACACATCGTCACCAATCCCTCGTTCTGGCCGGAGGGCAAGGTGCGCCAGGCGTTCGAGCCGGTCACCAAGTGCACCGTGATCGCGCCGAGCGAGTTCATCGGTTCGATCATGGAGCTGTGCCAGTCGCGGCGCGGCGAGCTGCTCGGCATGGACTACCTGTCCGAGACCCGCGTCGAGATGCGGTACACGCTGCCGATGGCCGAGATCATCTTCGACTTCTTCGATTCGCTGAAGTCGCGCACGCGCGGCTACGCCAGCCTCGATTACGAGGAGGCGGGCGAGCAGGAAGCCGCACTGGTGAAGGTCGACATCCTGTTGCAGGGCGAGGCCGTCGACGCGTTCAGCGCCATCGTGCACAAGGACGCGGCCCAGCCGTATGGCAACAAGATGACGACCAAGCTGCGCGAACTCATCCCGCGTCAGCAGTTCGAGGTGCCCATCCAGGCGGCGATCGGCTCGAAGATCATCGCGCGCGAGAACATCCGCGCCATCCGCAAGGACGTGCTCGCCAAGTGCTACGGCGGTGACATCAGCCGTAAGCGCAAGCTGCTCGAGAAGCAGAAGGAAGGCAAGAAGCGTATGAAGACCATCGGGCGGGTCGACGTGCCGCAGGAGGCCTTCGTGGCCGCGCTGTCCTCGGACGCGGCCTCGGACAAGCCGAAGGGCAAGTAACTCAGCCGGGTTCGGTGGGCACACGCACGGTGAGGCGTGTGCCGCCGAGCGGGCTGCGGCTCAATTCGGCTGTACCGCCGTGTAATTCTGCCTGCTGACGAACCAGCGCCAGTCCGAGTCCCGATCCGGGTGAACCGGGACGTTTGACGAAGCGGTCGAAAGCGTTGGCGCCCAGGTGTTCCGGGATGCCGGTGCCGTTGTCGTCGATGGTGATCGAGCCAGGCTCCGCCCGGACCCGCACCACGCTCGCCTGCCCGTGGTGTACCGCGTTGGCGACGGCGTTCGTCACGATCAGCATGATTCCGCCGGGCAGCCCGGTCATCGGGACCGGATCGCAGGCGGTGAGCGTGATCTCGGTGCCGGGGTGGGCGCGGCGCGCGTTCTGCACCGCGCGGTCGAGGGTTTCGCACAGCTCGAACGGTTCGAACGCGGCGCGGTCGGTGAGTTCGCCGACGGCCAGGCGCTCGAGATCGGTGAGGGTGTGCTCGATCTGGCGCTCGGCCTCGAGCACGTCGGCCAGGACGGTGCCGCGCTGCTCGGCGGGTAGTTCGGTACCGGCGAGCACCTGCAGGTCGGTGCGCATGGCGGTGAGCGGGGTGCGCAGTTCGTGCGCGCAGACGGCGGCGAAATCGCGGGCGCTCGCCAGGGCCTGATTGGTTTGTCCGTGGGCGGTTTCCAGGCGTTCGAGCATGCGGTTGATGGCGTCGGACAGTTCCTCGGCCTCCCTGACTCCGCGTCCCGGCAGCGGCGGCAGGCGGTCGAGGGTATCGATCTCGTGTGTGGCCGAGGCGAGCCTGCGCAGCGGCCGGGCCGCGAAACCGGCCAGCACCCAACCCAATCCGGCCGCGACGAGCACTCCACCCACGCCGATGCCGAGCCCGATCAGCTGGCTGCGGGTGATGGCGGCATCGATCAGGTCGCGATCGGGGTTGAGCCGCACGACCATCCCGGGCGCGCCCTGCACGAGCGCCAGCCCGACATCCGGCGGCGCGGGACGAGTGAGCGGTCGGCCGTCGGGCAGCGGACCGGCCGAGCCGTCTGGTGTGACCTCGTCCGGTGCGGGCGCGGGTGACGTTTCGAAGGGAGTCGCAGGCTCGGGCGGAATCGGTGGTGCGGAAGGGATTCTATGGGCGGGGTGGGCGACGATGACCCGCATCGTCGAAACGGTCTCGTCGAGCTGACGGTCGCCCGCGGCCTTGAGCAGTGCCGCGTAGGTGAGCCCGAGCGTCACCGCGACGACCGCGGCGACCACCGCCGACACCACCGCGACTCGGGTACGCAACGACCACGAGCGCGTTCTCACGGCTGCTCCCGCATGACGAACCCGACCCCGCGCACGGTGTGCACCACTCGCTCCACCCCGTCGGCCTCCAATTTCCGGCGTAGATACGACACGAACACATCAACCACATTCGTGTCGGTGCTGAAGTCGTAGCCCCACACGGTGGACAGGATCTGTTCACGACCAAGCACGATGCCCACATTGCGGGCCAGCATCCCCAGCAGTTCGAACTCGCGTTTGGTCAGGTCGACCGGTCGTCCGGCCGCGTGCACCCGGTGCCCGGCCAGGTCGATCGCCACCGCACCGACACGGATCGTCTCGCCGTTGGACCCGCCGGTGACCGGCCTGCGCCGCAACAACGCCCGCAGCCGGGCCACGAGTTCGCCGAGGTCGAAGGGCTTGGTGAGGTAGTCGTCGGCACCCTTTTCCAGGGCGGCGATGCGGTCGGTCACCGCGCTGCGGGCGCTGAGCACGCAGATGGGGATGTCGTTGCCCATCGCCCGCAACGCCGTGACCACGCCCACGCCGTCGAGCTCGGGCATGTTCACATCGAGCACCATCGCGTCGGGTGCGGCCGAGCGCACCAGGGTGAGGGCAGCGGCGCCGTCGCTCGCGGTGAGCACTTCGAACCCCGACAGTTCCAGCCCGCGCCGCAGTGACGCGAGCACGCGGATCTCGTCGTCGACGACCAAGATCTGCTGTCCGGTCATCTGCTCACCCTAGTGCGATCGATCGTCACAGCAGGTCAGCGCGGGAGAGCCGGACGCGCGGGGCGCGCGCCGTCGGGCAGCTCGATGACGGTCCGCTCCCCGCCCGGCGCGATCCGCACACACTCGACGCCCTCGGGCAGCTCGCCGGGCGCGCCAGGGCCGATATGGATCGTGTGGTCGTGGCCGGGGTGTGCGGGGAAACGCTCGAGGTCGATGCGCGGTTCGAGCGGCGGTTCCGGCGGCACGGGCAGGTCGCCGCCGGGGGCTGTGCAGATGATCCGGACGTGTTCGCCGTGGTCGGGTGCGCCGGGCTGGGCGAGCGCGGCGCCGCTGAGGGTCGCGGTGAGCAGCGCCACGCCGCCGACGGTCGCGGTGACGACGCCGATGCGGCGGCGCAGGGAGGAAGTGGTCATGATCGGTCTCCTGGCTGTGTGGTCGCCGACTCGTCTCGGTCGGCGAAACCGACGCTAGGCAGGCGATCTTCACGCTTCGTTGAGCGATCGTTAGAGTTCTCTTGGGATCTGCGTCCCCCTGATTCCGACGGCTCGCCGAAAGGCGTTGCTCGCCATAAGGTGGGACCGGTCGTCCTGGTGGAAATGACAGTACAGATCCGGGCAATTAGTGTTGGATGATCTTCACTTCGCCTCGTTCGTGGGTGGGGAGAGTCAGCGATGCGAGTGGTGGAGCAAGAATGACGCGGGAACTGCCTTTCGACGACGATGACGCGCGCGCCGACGGCACCGACACGGCCTACTTGGTGGCCAACGGTGTTGCTCGGGTGGCGCGGGCCGGCGCGTACGTCACCGGTGGCGCGCTGGTCGCCGCCAACGGGACGAGCCCGGAACAGGGCACCAGCAATGCCGACAGCCGCTACGCCGGCTGGTCGTCGCAGGTGCCGAGCGACCCGGAGCCCGACGCACCGAGCCCGGTCCTCACCTTCCCCGACCTGCCCGCGGAACCGGCGCCGAACCCGTTGCCCTACAGCCCCTTCGGTACGCAGCGCCCCATGGACGGCGATGTCACGCTGACCTCGCAGCCACGCGAAAGCGGTTGGCGCCCCGAGATTCCGGGCTCCGACGGCGACCAGGGCATGCGGATTCCCGGCACCGACGACGACGATTCGTCGAACGGCATCGGCATCCCCTCCTACGGGCCCAAACCGGGCTACGGCGACAGCGGCTTCGGCATCCCGGGCACCGACAAGCCGAGCGCCGGCCAGCCCGGCGCCGGACAGCCGGGCGCCGGATTCCCCGAACTCGACGGCATTCCCGGCATCGGCATCCCGGGATACGACGGCCTCCCCGGCGGTATCCCCGGTTACGACGGCGTCCCCGGCGGCGGCATCGGCATCCCCGGCTACGACGGCCTGCCCGGTGCGGGCATTCCCGGCTACGACGGCGGTATCCCCGGCTACGACCACGGCCTGCCCGGTTTCGGTGGGCTGCCCGGCTCCGACGGGGCAAGCCAGGTCGCCGGCCCCGGCGGCGCCTTCGACGGCATCGGTGACCTCGGCGGCCTGTTCGACGGCTTCGGTGCGATGGTGACCTCCGACTGGCAGATCGACATGCACGCCGGGCTCGACGGTGTGTGGTTCACCTCCCAGATGAAGGTCGACGTGCAGGTCGGCAATGTCGGCGACGCACTCGACGACTACAGCCAGTGGCTCGGCGACGGAATTCGCATCCCCGGCGAGCCCGCACCGCTCGACGGTGCGGGGAGTGGGGTACCTGGTGCCCCGACCGGCCCGGCGCTGCCCGGTTCGGCACTGCCTGGTTCGGACGTACCCGGTGGATCGACGGGTCCGGCGCTGCCCGGCTCCGAGGCCCCTGCGGCGAGCCCTGGTCTCCCAGGATCCGCGGATCTGCCCGCATCGACTGCTCCCGGCTCGACCGGTGGGTCCCTCGCACCCGGACAGAGCGCACCCGGTCAGCCCGCGCCCGGCGCACCCGGTCAGACCGATTCCGTCACACCCGGCCCCGGCGGATCGGCCTTGCCCGGTGCCACCGCGCCCGGCTCTGGCGGGTCGGCCGTGCCCGGCGCCACCGCGCCCGGTCACACCGGACCGGGTCAGACCGCACCGACGCAAGGCACGGTCGTCCCGGGTCAGTCCGCTCCGGCCCCCAGCCATGCGGCCCCGGGCGGCGTAGCGCCGGTAACCGGTGTGCCCGCGCCCACCGCCATGGCGCCCGTCGCCCCCGCACCGGTGGCCCCGGCGCCGATCGCTCCGGCCCCCGCCGCCATCGCACCCGCACCGATCGCCGCGGCACCCGCTCCGGCACCCGTCGCCCCGGTCCCGGCTCCGGTTCCAGTCGTCGCCGCGCCGATCGCACCGAGCCCGGTGGTCAGCACGCCCCTGCAGACCACCATCCAGCCCGACGCGGCGACCACCCCCATCGCCAACGTGCTCGGCGGTCCGGCGGGTGCGTCCCCGCTCACCGCGCCCGCGGCGGCTGTGCCGGGTCTGCTCGCTCCGACGCCGGTCACCAAACCTGTTGTGGTTCCCGAGCCTTCGACCAGCACGCCGACACCCCTGCCCACCGTCACCCCGCCGTCGACGCCGACGACCGTCGACCTCAGTACGCCCTCGACGGTGAAGCTGCCCGAGGTGCCGACCGTCACAGTCCCGACAACACGCCCCGACGTGACGGTGCCGACGGTCACCGTGCCGACCACCGGAGTCACCGTCCCGGTGACGCCCACCTACCCCGACGACGACCTCACCACCGGCCCCGGTACGGGCGCGACCACGCCGAGCACCCCCAGCGTCGATACGCCCGCCGACCCCACCGGCCCGACCGCGTCGGTGCCCACGGCGACCGTACCCACACAGCAGCCGACCGCGCCGACCAAGCAACCGACCGTCGACGTCGACCCGCCCGCGGTGGTCACCCCGCCCGCCACGGTGGCGCCGACCGTCGCACCGGTGAAACCGCCGGTCATCGAGACCAAGCCCATCGCCGCCGAGTTCGATCAGCACGACGGCGGCTACTATGGCGCCTCGGCCGGTCTGTTCGAGCCGGGCGTCGGTGCCGCCGACTTGTCGTCGGCGTTTCCCACCGCGCACGCTGGGTACGACTTCGTCTAGTCCCAGAACGAGGACCGGGCCCATGCAACGAGAGTGAGGAACAGGTTGTCTGCCGCGACCGGACTGCAGACCGCGACGGTAAAGCACCCGGACGCGATGGCACCGGTGGTCTCGCTCGTCGACGAATTGCGGGACCTGGTCCGCTCCGGCGGGCGCGACGACCTCGATGCCCGCCTCGGCATGGTGCGGGCACGGCTCACCGATCCCCGGGTGCGCATGGTCGTCGTCGGCGAACCGGGCGCCGGGATGAGCACCCTGGTCAACAGCATGGTCGGCACTCCGGTCAGCGCCACCGACGGCAAGCCGAGCGTGCCGGTGATCGTCGAATACGGCCGGACACCGACCGCGACGCTGGTGAAGTCGGACCCGCGCGGCCGGATCGAGCGCGTGCCGGTCGACCCGCTCGACCCCGGTCCGGCGCTGATCTCGCTCGGCGTCGTGCGCGCCGAATTCGCCGAGCCGAGCCCCCTGCTCGCCGACGGCCTCGTGGTGATGGACGCACCGGGCGCGACCACCCACGACAAAGCGGCCTGGTCGATGATCGCCGCCGCCGACGTGGTCCTCTACGCCACCGACTCGGCCGCCGAACTCACCCCGGCTCAGCTGGACTACCTGCGCCGCGTCGAACGGGTCTGCCCGTCGGTGGTGTGTGTGCTCACCAAGATCGACCGCAACCCGCACTGGTCGCTCACCCAGCGCCGCAACCGGGCCCTGCTCGACGAAGCGGGACTGAACTTCGCTGTCGCCCCTGTGTCGGCGGTGCTGCACCGCCAGGCGGGCGAGACCCGTGACCCGCAGCGGGATATCGAATCCGGGGTGCCCCAGCTCATCGATCACCTGCGCGAATTCGTGGTCGCCCGCGCCGATTCGGTCGCGGTGACCGCGGCGGTGCGCGATATCGCGCTGGTCACCGACCAGCTCACCGTCACCCTGCGCGCCGAGGCCGACACCCTGCGCGACCCGCGCCGCCGCGCCGAGATCACGCAGCGACTGGCCGCCGCCCGCACCGAGGCCGATCAGCTGCGTCAGCGCACCGCCACCTGGCAGGTCACCCTGGTCGACGGCAGCGCCGAACTGGGTGCCGATATCGAACACGACCTGCGCCACCGGCTGCGCAGCCTCGTCCGGGAGGCCGAGGCCGAGATCTCGCGGATCGACCCCGCTCGCAAGTGGGCCGATTTCGCCACCGAACTCGACGCGCGGATCTGTGAGGCGGTCGAGGAGAACTTCGTGATGGCGCACTACCGTGCCGTCGAGCTGTCCGAGCAGGTGGCCGCGAAGTTCCCACCCGACAACCGCACCCCGCCGCTGCCGGAACTGCGCCTCACCAATCCGGGCGAGGTGCTCGAACCGGTGCAACCGCTCGAACCGTTGGAGAGCGCCAAAGCCGGTGTGGGACAGCAGTTCCTGTCCGCCCTGCGCGGCTCCTACGGCGGCATCCTGATGGTGGGTCTCGCCACCAGCCTGCTCGGTATGTCGCTGGTGAACTGGTACTCGGCGGGCGCGGGCGTGCTGCTCGGTGTGAACGCGCTGTGGGACGACCGGCGAAACCGCAAGCAGCGCAGGCAGGCCGAGGCCAAGGTGGCGGTCGCCCGGCTCGCCGACGACGTGATCTTCCAGGTGGGCAAGGAGTCCCGCAACCGGCTGCGCACGCTGCAGCGGGTGCTGCGCGACCACTACACCGAGATCGCCGCCGAGGTCTCGCGCACCGCCGAGGAGGCACTGCGCGCCGCCGAGGAGACCGGGCTGCGCTACGGCGACCACCGCGAACTGCGCCTCACCGAGATCGACGCCGGACTGCGCACGGTGGCCGCGCTGCGCGCACGGGCCGAGAAACTCGCCTACTGACTCGACTGGTGTACCGGGGTGTGGGCGGGCTGGAACTGGCCGGCCTGGCGTGAGTCCTCGGCCCGGATCACATGGGTCACCGCGTTGATGAGAGCCAGGTGGGTGAACGCCTGCGGGTAGTTGCCCAGGTGCCTGCCGGTGCGCGGATCGATCTCCTCGGCGTAGAGCCGTAGCGGGCTCGCCAGCCCGAGCAGCCGTTCGCACAGGTGGGTGGCGCGTTCGAGCTCGCCGATCTCCACCAGCGCCGACACCAGCCAGAACGAGCAGATCGTGAAAGTGCCCTCTTCGCCGGACAACCCGTCGTCGGTGGTGTCGGTGTCGTAGCGCAGGACCAGCCCGGACACGGTGAGCCGGTCGGCGATGGCGAGCACCGTGGCCCGCACCCGCGGGTCGTCGGCGGGCAGGAACCGGGTGAGCACGATCAGCAGCAGCGAGGCGTCGAGGGTGGTGCCGCCATAGGTCTGCGTGAACACCCCGTCGGCATCGACGCCGTTGGCCAGGACGTCGTCGCGGATCTCCTCGGCGATCTCGAACCAGCGCGTCGCGTGGGTGTGCTTGCCGTGCAGCTGTGCCAGCCGGGCGCCACGGTCGAGCGCCACCCAGCACATCACCTTCGACGCGGTGAAGTGCTGCGGTTCGCCGCGTACCTCCCAGATGCCGCGATCGGGTTCACGCCAGTGGTCGATCGCCGCGTTCACCGTGCGTTCGAGCATGGGCCACAACGAATCCGGCACCTGCTGGCGCGATTTCATGTGCAGGTACACCGCGTCGAGCATGGTGCCCCAGATGTCGTGCTGGTCCTGGTCGTAGGCGGCGTTACCGATTCGGACCGGCTGGGAGTAGTCGTAGCCCGACAGCTCGGGCAACGTTTCCTCGGTGAGGTGGCGTTCGCCGCCGATACCGTAGAGCACCTGCAGGGGTACGGCGTCGCCGTTGTCGCCGGTGGTCACGTCGTTGAGGAAGTTGAAGAAGTCGTCGGCCTCGTGGTCGAGACCGAGGGTGTACAAGCCCCACAGCGCGAAACTCGAGTCCCGCACCCAGGTGTAGCGGTAGTCCCAATTGCGTTCGCCGCCAGGGGTTTCCGGCAGCGATGTGGTCGGCGCGGCGAGCAGGGCGCCGGTGGGGGCGTAGGTGAGGCCCTTGAGGGTCAGTGCGCTGCGCTGCAGATAGTTGCGCCACGGGTGGTCGGGGAAATCGCCGAGGGTGATCCAGCGCCGCCAGCACTCGGCCGTGGTCCACATCTTGTCGGCCGCCTCGTCGAAGGTGGCGGGCGCGGGCAGTTCCGACCAGGTGAGCGCGACGAATCTGTTGTCGCCCTCGCTGAGCCTGGTCCGCGCCCGCGCCTCGCGGCCCTCCAACCCGAGCCGTAGATCGGTGGTGAGTGTCAGGCTCGGGCAGGAGTCGTCGGCGACGCACGACGCGGTGGCCTGCTCGTACACCTTGCCGGTGTACTCCCAGCGCGCACCGTCGCGGTGATAGTCGAACGACGGCTCGCAGCTCAACTCCAGTTCCACCGTGCCGCTCACACACTTCACCGTCCGCAGCAGGATGTGCTCGGCGTCCCAGTCCATCGGGGTGCGGCGGAAGCTGCGCGAACGGGAGGTGGTGTTGTGCCACGGGCCGAGGACCAGCGCGTCGCGCACGATCATCCAGCCGGTCTCGGTCTGCCAGGTCGTCTCCAGGATCATCCCGCCCGGCAGATAACGCCGCGCGGCGGGCACGTGCACGCCGTACGGCCCGATCCGGAAATGGCCGGCGGCACGATCGAGGACGGCGCCGAACACGCTCGGCGAGTCCGGCCGCGGCACACACATCCACTCGACCGAGCCGCTGCTGGCTATCAGGCAGTTGGTCTCACAGTCGGACAGAAAGGCGTAGTCGTCGATCGGTGGGAAGGCGCCTCGTCGGCCACTCGAGAGTACCGGCGTCAGAATCGGCAAACTGTCTTCGTGAGAAGAGGGCATACCTCATGATCTGTGCGATGTCGGCCCGCGTCCACCGCACTGGATAGACCGCCCGGTCGTGAGGGGTGTTCACGATGACCGACTAGGGTGGTCGTCGTGCAACGGATCGCAGGATGGTGGGACGGCTTCGAACTGTGGGTGGCCGGGCTGCCGTTCATTCCCCAATTTCTCGTCGTTCTGGTCGGCATGGTTCCGATCAGCTTCGCCATCGCCTACGGCCTCGACCGCGCCCTGCGCGCGATCTTCCGTGCGCTCGGCCGCGACGACCGCGCCGAGCTCGCATCCGTCCCGGCGCCCGCTCCGGCACGCCCCACCGTCGGCAGCGGTGCCCGCTGATGCCACGTTCACGCGTTCAGCTCGCCCTCGTCGCCCTGCTCGTCCTGGTCGTCATCGCCTGGTTCTTCACCAGGTGACCGGCGCGCGCCGATAGCGCACACCGGTCGGCCGGATCAGTTCTTACGCCAATCGTCGAAACGTTTGCCCAGGTCGGCGACGGTACGGCCGACTTCCTGGCCGACGGTGTTCACCGCCGATCCCACATCGCGCCCCAGATCGCGCACGGTGCGCACCAGCATGTCCTCGGACTGGTCGAACGATTCGCGGTAGTGGCGGGCCGCCTCCTTCACCTCGTCGCTGATGCGCGCGTTGCGATCCTGCTCGCGTCGCGGATAGGTGCCCGAAAGGACCCGGTCGTATTCGCCGGACTGTATCCAGCGGCGCAGTTCGGCGGCGCGCAGCACCGAGAACGGATGCGACTGCAATTCCAGGTTGAGCAGCTTGAGCACGCCGTCGCGCAGGTCGCCCGAACGCAGATAGTCGTCGGCCTGGTCGAGGAAGGCGCCGTGGTTCATCTCCTTCAGCCAGGCGCCGCCCGCCGTCTTCATGTGCACGCGCACCGAGGCGTCCACGTCCTGGCAGCACAGCAGTCCCGCACGGTCGCCGGACAGTTCGGACTTGCGGCTCCACTCCATCAGCGCAGCGACGATCGCGCGTAGCGCCCAGCCACCCACCGGCATCCAGCCCACCGAGGCCGACAATCGCATCAGATGCATCAGCATCGTGCGGTACACGGCGTGCCCGGACAGCGCGTGCCCGAGTTCGTGCCCGATGACGAACCGCAGCTCCTCGGTGTCCATCAGCTCGAGCAAGCCGGTGGTGAGCACGATGAACGGCTTGTCCATCCCGATGGTGAAGGCGTTCACCGACGGGTCCTGCAGCACGAACATCTCCGGGGTGACCTGCGCGTCGAGCACGCCGACACAGTCGGCGCGCAACTGGTGCAGGGTGCGGAACTGACGATCGTCGACCCGCACTGCGGTAGCCAGGTAGAGCAACCGGTGCTGGCGTTCCCGCAGCAGGCTCGACAGTGCGCGCAGCACCGTGTCGAACCCGCTCAGCGACCGCAGTGTCACCAGCGCGGTGCGGTCGGCCGGGTGCTCCCAGGTGCGCGTGCTGATCTCCGGAAAACGTGTCCGGACCCGGTCAGGAGCCATGGTCATGGCTGAAATCCCCCCTCGTTGTTGAACTCTCGTCGATGTGAACCATCTCGTGCAGTCTGTTAGAGTCTGCCTGTGTTGTCGAGCGTCGTTCCGCAGATCCGCCATGAGCTGGCGTTGATCGCGGTCGGCAATCTCGCTGTCGCCGACATCCTCTGTCGCTGATCCGGCCACCGGACACGTCCCCGCGTGCGCGCCGACTAGACTGGCGCGCGCTTTCCTTTCGCAGTCGTAGTCCGGCACGGCCGGGGCTCACCGGGCCGAGTCGCGCCCACTGTCGACAAGAGCAAACCCTGCGGCAACGAAAGAAGTTGCGCGGCAGGTCTTTCCCGAAAGGTTCATCCCGATGTCTCGCAGCACCTGGATCGGTTCGCCTCGCCGTGCCGCCGCGCTCGCCTGCACGCTCGTCGCGGCGATGACGCTGAGCGCGTGCGGCGGCGGGGTCAGCGACTCGACCGACGACAGTGTGGCGGTGGCCGACGGGAGCGGGGGCACCATCACGCTCTACGCCTACGCCGTACCCAAGCCTGGCTTCGACGCCCTCGTTCCCGAGTTCAACAAGACAGAAGCCGGCGACGGTGTCGCGGTCCGCGTATCCTACGGTGCGTCGGGAGACCAGTCCCGCAAGGTCAGAGACGGCGCCGAGGCCGATGTGGTGAACTTCTCCCTCGAGCCGGACATGACCCGCCTGGTCGACGCGGGTCTGGTGGAGGAGAGCTGGAACGCCGACGCCGGCCGGGGCATCGCCTTCGGTTCCGTCGTCACGATGGTGGTCCGTGAGGGCAACCCCAAAGGCATCAGGGACTGGGACGACCTGCTGAAGCCCGGCGTCGAGGTCGTCACTCCCAACCCGTTCAGTTCCGGCTCGGCCAAGTGGAATCTGCTCGCGCCGTATGCCGCCAAGAGCGAGGGCGGGAAGAACCCGCAGGCAGGCCTGGACTACCTGACCCAGCTGATCTCCGAGCATGTCGAGGTGCAGCCGAAGTCCGGCCGCGAAGCCACCGAGACCTTCCTGCAGGGCACCGGTGACGTGCTGCTGAGCTACGAGAACGAGGCCATCTTCGCCGAGCGCAACGGTGAGCCGATCGAACATGTGAACCCGCCGGTCACCATCAAGATCGAGAACCCGGTCGCGGTGCTGAAGCACTCCGCGAACATGACCCAGGCGCTCGCGTTCCGCGACTTCCTGTTCACCCCGCAGGGACAGCGCACCTGGGCACGGGAAGGCTTCCGCCCGGTCGACCCTGCCGTGGCCGCCGAGTTCACCGCCGACTTCCCGCAACCGGCCACGCTCTGGACCATCGACGACCTCGGCGGCTGGAAGACGGTCAACAAGGAACTGTTCACACAGGGCACCGGCAAGATCGCCGTCGTCTACGACCAGGCGACCAGGTAAGCCGTGACCCAGCGCACACGAGATACTGGACAACTGTGACTGACAGCAGTGGGCACGCCGGAACCGGGGATATCTCCAGCCCCGACGCCGCCGAAGCCCTGGAACCCAAAGCGACCAAGCCGCCGGGCCGGCGTTGGTCGTGGCTGCGCGTCACCGGCTCGGTCGGCCCGCTCGCCATCGCCACTGCCGTGTTGTGGCTCAGCGTGATCGTGCTGTTGCCCCTCGCCGCGCTCACGGTCAGCTCGTTCGAACGCGGGTGGTCCGGCTTCTGGGCTGCGATCACCGCCCCCACGGCGCTGGATTCGCTGCGGGTGACGATCGGTGTCTCGGTGATCGTGGCCGTACTCAACGTCGTGATGGGCACCCTCATCGCCTGGGTGCTCGTGCGTGACGAATTTCCCGGCAAGGGCATCGTCAACGCACTGATCGATCTGCCGTTCGCGCTGCCGACGATCGTGGCCTCCATCGTGCTGCTGTCGCTGTACGGCCCGAGCAGCCCGGTCGACATCCACCTCAACGCCACTCAGCCAGGCCTGATCGTGGCGCTGGCGTTTGTGACCTTGCCGTTCGTCGTGCGGTCGGTGCAGCCGGTGCTGATCGAGGTCGACCGTGAGGTGGAGCAGGCCGCGCTCTCGCTTGGCGCGAACAACTGGATCACCTTCCGGCGCATCGTGCTGCCCACACTGGCGCCGGCGATCATCTCCGGTGGCGGCCTGGCTTTCGCCCGCGCGATCGGCGAATACGGTTCGGTGGTCCTGATCGGGGGCAACATCCCGCGCGAAACCCAGGTGACCTCGCAGTACATTCAGCAGCAGATCGAGATGGACCGGCCGGTCAACGCGGCCGCGGTGTCGGTGGCGCTGCTCGTCATCGCCTTCGCCACGCTGCTGGTACTGCGGCTGCTGGCCGAGCGCACCGCCCGCAAAGAAGAGGCGGCCCGATGAAACTGTCCGCGTTCACGAGGATCTCGCTGCGCACGGTCGCGCTCGGATACCTGCTCATTCTGCTGGTGCTGCCGCTGGTCGTCATCCTGTGGCGCACCTTCGAACGCGGGATCGGCGCATTCTACGACTCCATCACCACTCCCGCGGCGATCTCGGCCTTCCAGGTCTCGCTGCTCATCGTGGCTATCGTCGTGCCACTGAACGTGGTCTTCGGAGTCGTCACCGCGCTGGCGCTGGTGCGGAGCAAGTTCCCGGGGCGCAGCCTGGTGCAGGGCATCGTCGATCTGCCCTTCGCCGCCTCGCCTGTCGTCGTCGGCGTCGCCCTGATCCTGCTGTGGGGTGCGGGCGGCTGGTTCGGTGGCCTGCGCGACCTCGGCTTCCAGGTGATCTTCAGCCTGCCGGGCATGGTGCTGGCCACCATCTTCGTCACCTTGCCGTTCGTGGTGCGCGAGGTGGAGCCGGTGCTGCACGAGATCGGTGACGACCAGGAACAGGCCGCGGCCACCCTCGGTGCGTCCGCGGCGCAGACCTTCTGGCGGATCACGCTGCCCGCGATCCGGTGGGGCCTGACCTACGGCATCGTGCTCACGGTGGCCCGCGCGCTCGGCGAATTCGGCGCGGTGATCATGGTCTCTACCGCACTGCCCGGCAAATCCCAGACGTTGACGCTGCTGGTGCACGGCCGCTACATCGACGACCACAACACCTTCGGCGCCTACAGCGCGGCCACCCTCCTGATGGGCATGGCGCTGGTCGTCCTCCTCCTGATGACTCTTCTCGAACGCAAGCGGGGCACCGAATGATCACCGTGACCAACGCGCGTAAGAACTACGGTTCCTTCGCCGCTCTCGACGACGTCAGCATCGACATCCCGTCCGGCGAGCTGACCGCCCTGCTCGGCCCGTCCGGTTCGGGCAAGTCCACCCTGCTGCGCTCGATCGCCGGCCTGGAGAATCTGGATTCGGGTGTCGTGGTCATCGCGGGCAACGACGTCACCCACGTGCCGCCGCAGAAGCGCGACATCGGCTTCGTGTTCCAGCACTACGCCGCGTTCAAGCACATGACCGTGCGCGACAACGTCGCCTTCGGTCTCACGATCCGCAAGCGGCCGAAGAAGGAGATCGACAAGCGCGTCGACGAGCTGCTCGGCATCGTCGGCCTCGACGGTTTCCAGCACCGGTACCCGGCGCAGCTCTCGGGTGGTCAGCGTCAGCGCATGGCACTGGCCCGCGCGCTCGCCGTCGACCCGCAGGTGCTGCTGCTCGACGAGCCGTTCGGCGCGCTCGACGCCAAGGTGCGCACCGATCTGCGTCAGTGGCTGCGCAGACTGCACGACGAGGTGCACGTGACCACCGTGCTGGTCACCCACGACCAGGAGGAAGCCCTCGACGTGGCCGACCGGATCGCGGTGATGAACAAGGGCCGCATCGAGCAGGTCGGTTCGCCCGAGGAGGTCTACGACCGGCCGGCCAACGAGTTCGTGATGTCGTTCCTCGGCGCGGTCGCCCGGCTCAACGGTCACCTGGTCCGCCCGCACGACATCCGCATCGGTCGCGATCCGAGCATGGCGCTGGCCGAGCACGAGGGCACCGCCGAGTCGGCTGGGGTCACCCGGGCCACCGTCGAACGCATCGTCCGGCTGGGTTTCGAGGTCCGCCTCGAATTGCGCAATGCCGCGACCGGCGATCAGTTCGCCGCGCAGGTGACGCGCGGTGACGCCGCCGCCCTCCGGCTCAACGAGGGCGAGACCGTCTACGCCCGCGCGACCCGGATTCCGGACCTGCCGCAAGCCTGAGCTCACTCAGGCCTCTGTTCTTGCGCGGATCACCGCAGGTAGTCGGTACCGCCGGTCCCGTGACGCGCCGCGCGCGAAGAATTTTTCGGATCTCGCCACGCGGGCTCGTGGACTGTGCATGACACGGTGTCACAGGTAGAGGCGTTTTTACTGGTGAGTAGCTTGACCAGGCACCGGCTCCGGTCGCGCGGATGCCGGATTCCAGGGGTTCGCGGAGTTGACGTGACCACCCGTAGGTGTAACTATTGGAAACAGTAAACGTCCCTTGAGGAGAGGCAGTGACGACGATGTCTGCGCCCACCAACCCTGACGTCGATCCTGTAGTCGCGGAGGCTCAGGCGTACGCCGAGAAGTTGCTGATGCTGTCCGAGGCTTCGGTGAATCGCCACTTCGACCCGTTCGAGGACATCGACTGGGACAACCCCGAATTCGATCCGGACTACAAGCCGGAGCGCTGGGTGCTTGTCACCTCCGCCGACCCGATCGGTCGCCACCCCTGGTACCAGGCCCTGCCGCTGGACGAGAAGATCGCCATCGGCAAGGTTCGCCAGGCCAATGTCGCCAAGGTCGGCCTCCAGTTCGAGGCCATCCTGATCATCGGCATGATGCAGCACATCTTCAACCTGAAGAACAACGATCCGGAATTCCGGTACTGCTCGCACGAGATGATCGAAGAGCACAACCACACCCTGATGTTCCAGGAGATGGTGAACCGCGTCGCCGACGTGCCGGGCATGAACCCGCTCGTGCGTCAGCTGCGCCACCTGGCCGCCCCGGCCGGTGCGCTGTTCCCGAACTTCTTCTTCATGGCCGTGCTCGCCGGCGAGGAGCCGATCGACCACATCCAGAAGGACATCCTGCGCTCGGGTGACGACATCCACCCGATCATGCGCGGCGTGATGGCGATCCACGTGGCCGAGGAAGCTCGCCACATCTCCTTCGCCCACGAGTTCCTGAAGAAGAACGTGCCCGCGCAGCCCGCGGTCAACAAGTTCGTGCTGTCGATCGCTATGCCGATCGTCATGTTCGTGCTCGGCCGCGCCATCGCGACCCCGCCGAAAACCTTCTTCAAGCAGTTCGAGATGCCCAAGGCGGTCCGCAAGGAACTGTTCTACGGCTCCAAGGAGGCCAAGCAGGTCTTCGCCGACTACTTCATCGACGTGCGCGCCTTGGCCGAGGAGATCGGTCTGATGAACCCGGTCGCCAAGAAGGTCTGGAAGCTGCTCGGCATCGATGGTCCGTCGAGCCGCTACCGTTCCGAGCCCAAGCGCTCCGCGAAGCACGCCGCCTGAGACGATAAATAGATGCCCTACGTTGTAACCCAGTCGTGCTGTAGCGACGCCTCGTGCGTCTACGCATGCCCGGTGAACTGCATTCATCCGACCCCGGATGAGCCGGACTTCCGTACGGCGGAGATGCTCTACGTCGACCCGGCCGCGTGTGTGGACTGCGGCGCCTGTGCCACCGCGTGCCCGGTCGACGCGATCACCTCCTCGAAGAAACTCACCGAAGAGCAGAAGCCCTTCATCGAGATCAACGCCGACTTCTACCGCGTGCAGCGCCCGCGTCCCACACTGGCCGCCCCGGTGATGCCGCCCGCCATCGACACCGAGCGCTCGCCGCTGCGGGTGGCGATCGTCGGGTCGGGGCCGTCGGCGATGTACGCCGCCGACGAGCTGCTCACCCAGCCGCGGGTGGCGGTGACCATGTTCGACCGGTTGCCGCAGGCCTACGGCCTGGCCCGTCTCGGCGTCGCGCCCGACCACAAGCGCACCCGTAAGGTCGCCGACCTGTTCGACGTGATGTCGAAGCAGGACGACTTCGGCATCTACCTCGATGTCGAGATCGGCACGCACATCAGCCACGCCGAACTGCTCGAGCACTTCCACGCGGTGATCTACGCGGTCGGCGCGTCGGCGGATCGCAAGCTGAACATCCCCGGTGAGGGGCTGCCCGGCAACGTGTCGGCCACCGACTTCGTCGCCTGGTACAACGGTCATCCCGACCACGCCGAGGATCGGTTCGATCTGAACCAGAAGCGCGTCGTGATCGTCGGCAACGGCAACGTCGCCCTCGACGTGGCCCGCATCCTGACCGTCGACCCGGCCACCCTCGCCGATACCGACATCGCGCCCTACGCCCTGAAGGCGTTGCGCGAGAGCAAGATCGAAGAGGTGGTCGTGCTCGGCCGCCGCGGTCCGGCCGAGTCGGCGTTCACGGTGCCCGAGTTCGTCGGCCTGCTGGCCGCCGATATCGACATCGCGATCGAGGGCGAGCTGCCCCCGGTGACCCCGGATCTGCCCTACAAGGTGGAGCAGAAGCTGCGTCTGCTGCACAGCGTGGCGCAGCGCCCGTTCGGTGACCGCAAGCGCATCGTGTTCCGGTACCTGTCCTCGCCCGTGGAGATCCTCGGCGCCGAAACGGTGACCGGCGTACGGGTCGAGCGCAACGAGCTGGTCACCGACGCCGACGGCCGCACCAGCGCGGTGCCGACCGGCGACACCGAACTCCTGGAAGCGGGCGTCGTGCTCACCTCGGTGGGCTACCGGGGCGTGCCGACCAAGGACCTGCCGTTCGATGACGCGCGCGGCGTGATCCCGAACGAGGCGGGCCGGGTGCTCGACGCTCCCGGCGGCGATGTCGTGCCGGGAACGTATGTGACCGGCTGGATCAAGCGCGGTCCCACCGGGTTCATCGGCACCAACAAGTCCTGTGCACAGGAAACCGTGCAGCAGCTCGCGGACGACTTCAACCGAGGCGCGCTGCGCGACCCGGCGCGTGCTGCGGGTGAGTTCGACAAGCTGGTGCGTTCACGTCGTCCGCAGGCGGTGGCCGGTGGGGCCGCCGCACCGCGCGTGGCGAGTGGCGGCATCAAGCGCCTGCTCGCTCGCGGCTGAGCGAACAGCCGAAGGCCCGCTACACCGACTGCGCGGTGTAGCGGGCCTTCGTCGTTCTCACCGATCGGTGCTCACTGTGCGGTGAAGCCGCCGTCGACGGTCACCGCGGCGCCCGTGACGAACGATGCCTCGGCGCTGAGCAGGAACGCGCACAGCGCCGCGATCTCGGCGGGCTGCGCGATACGCCCGATCGGGTGCAACGCCGCGATTGCCGCCTCTCCCTCGGGAGTGGCGCCCATCGACGCGCGGAACGCCGGGGTGTCGACCGCGCCGGAGACCAGCGCGTTCACCCGCACACCGGCAGCCGCGGTTTCCAGCGCCACCGACTTCGTCAGCCCGACCACGCCGTGCTTGGCCGCCACATAGGGCGCCACCGAGGCCATCCCGACCACGCCGAGGTTGGAGGCGTTGTTCAGGATGGCGCCTCCACCCGAGGCGATGATCGCGGGGATCTGGTGCCGCAAGCCGTAGAACACGCCGGTGAGGTTCAGCTCCAGGTCGGCGCGCCAGGCGTCGTCGCCGATCTCGGCGACCGGCCCGAAGGCGTTCACCGCGCCCGCGTTGTTGAACGCGGCGTCGAGCCTGCCGTACTCGGTGAGCGCGGCCTGGGTAAGCCGCTCGACATCGGTGTCGACGGTGACATCGGTCGGCACGAACAGCGCGCGCCCGCCCTCGGCCCGGATCTGCTCGGCGACCTGCTCGCCCTGGTCCTTGCCCCGGGCGCCGAGTACGACGGCCGCACCCTCGGCCGCGACCCGCAGCGCCACCGCCTTGCCGACGCCGGAGCTGGCGCCGGTGACGAGGACGACCTGGTCGGCGAAACGAGTGGACATGCGTAGTACCTTCTCTCCCTTGATGTTTCGGAGTCCGTGTGGATCGGCCTCCCGGACTTCGAGTCAACCGTCGGGCAGCGGTGCGTGCTGGCGGGTTTCGGCCGTTGCGTTGACATGTCACGCTTTCCGGGGGTTATACAAATCGAGCTTTTGGTTTTTCCGGCACGTGTATGCGAACTCGCAGTAAAAGAATTGATTACCGGTCGGTAATTACTGTCGTAGCCCTGATAACAAACCGCAAGAATGTATTTTCGATCGGCGTCGGGCGATTACTCCCGGGTAGCTGCTTCTCGGAGTCTGTAAGCGCTCGCGCGGACGTTCAGGGGACTGGACGGTCGACCTCATAGGGTTCTACCTGCGATTATGCGCCCTCTTGCATCCGAGGTGGAGTGTCGGGTATCAATCTCACAGCAATTCGGCCATGTTGCCGTTAATCTAGGCGAGCTGTTTGGGAAGACGACCGCGGCCACATGAGTGCGCTCGCGTGCTGGACGTGGTCACGGTGCGTTGACGGGATAGCAAAACAATGACCAGAGGTCTGGGTTTGAGCATCGGCACGGTCAATGCGATTTCGGCGGTTGTCGCCGAGGATCCGGCCAAGCCGACGGTACGCACACGCCGTACCGCCCTCACATTCGACGAAGCGGGCCGCCCCCGCATCGGCGCGATCAACGAATTCGCCTCGGCGATCACGGATTTCGCGGACCTGAGCCGCGAACCGGAGCCGATGGTGATCGCGGGGCGTTTCTACTCCGCCACCAACCTGATCGCCGCCGTTGCCACGGGGCTCATCGAACTGGCCGAGCCGGCCGCCGGGGTGGTGCTCACCTACCCGGCCACCTACACCGAGAAGCAGGTCGCCCTGCTCGGTCAGGCATTACACCTGGCGGGTGCCGGTCAGGTGCTGCTCGCGCCCGAACCGGTGGCCGCCGCCGAATGGCTCGAAGTCGAACACGGGCCGCTCGCACCGGGCTTCGTACTCGTCTACGACCTGGGCGCCAACAGCCTCGACCTGACCGTGCTGCGCGTCGGTCCCGACTGGCCGCACCACCCGATGGTCGGCACGCCCGCGCGGTCCACCGACTTCGGCGGAAAGCCGCTGGGCGAGATGGTCGCCCGGTACGCCGTCGAGTCACGCAACGGCCGCGCCACGGCGACACTCACCTCGATGGTGAACACCGACAGCCTGCGCGCCGAACACATCCGCGACACCTTCCCGCTGGTCAGCAAAACCGTTGCCGCCGCGGGCCTGCGGCTGGCCGACATCTCGCGCATCCTGCTCGTCGGCGGGGCCACGCGGCCGCCGGAGGTGGCGCGCACCCTCGCCGAGCTCGGCGTACCGCTGGTGACCGTGGCCGATCCGGGTCAGGTCGTCGCGGCGGGCGCGGCCGCCCTGGCCGCCCGCACCTTCGCGCCGGCACAGCAGAGCGGCAACTCGGCGCCGCACGTGGCCGTCTTCTCCAGCGCCGCCGTGGTTTCCGCGCTCGCGATGTCGGCGATGACGGTGTTCGGCAGCCCGTTCGATCCCGGCCTGACACCCGTCCTCGAACGGTTCCCCGCCCTCGGCGCCCCCGCCGACGCCTTGCTCTACGACATGAGCGCCGATCTGCTCGCCGCCCAGACCACGGGACTGGTCAACACGATCGACCCGGTCACCGGCAAGGTGCGCGTCGTCAGCGCGGCCGCGCGCACCGCGTACGAAATGATCGTCGGTGCGGCGTCAGGGGCACCCGAGCGTGGGGCATCGCAGGCGGATTCCGAGGGTGGCGAACGGTTCCGGGCCGGCGGCGGCGACTGCCGTTCCCCGGTCCTGGCTCGCACGTCCTACGGCGACCCCGCCCATTTCGTCAACCCGCTGCCGTTCGACAAGCCTTCCGCCGAGTCGCCGACCAACCCCGGCTCCGGCCCCGGGCCCATCACCAAACCCGGCCCCGGCCCCATCACCGACCCCGGCCCGATCGCCGGTGTCCCCTCGGCGGGATCGCCCAATTCCGAAATTCCCTCCGCCGGGGCTCCGACCATTCCCGGTGACACCTCCCTCCCGGCTCCCGGCACCGGTGCTCCCGACGTCTCGCCTCCCGCCACGGATGGCATCGATATCGGCGTGTCCGACGGAATCGGTAGCGGCCCGGGGCCTTCCGACAACCCGTACAACCCCGGTGGTACCGGCGGCATCCCATCCGGCGGCACGTCCGGCGGTTATCCGGGTGGCACCGGCGGCACCGATTCGGGTGCGTCGACCGGCGGCACGACCGGCGGAACGTCGGGCGGCGTCTCCGGCGGGACATCCGGTGGCGCGTCGGGTGGAACTGCCGGCGGAACATCGGGGGGGACCTCCGGCGGTTCGGACGCAGGCGGTTCCACGGGCGGCGCCTCGGGTGGTGACTCCGGCGGCGCCGGCTCCGGGGGCACGTCCGGCGACAGCAGCTCCGGCGGGTCCACCTCGGGCGGAACGTCCGGTGGCTCCACATCCGGTGGCTCGACCTCGGGTGGCACGTCGGGTGGTTCGACGTCGGGTGGCACGTCGGGCGGTTCGACGTCGGGTGGTACCTCGGGCGGTTCGGCCTCGGGTGGCTCGACTTCGGGTGGCTCGACTTCGGGTGGTACCTCCGGCGGCAGCGACTCCGGTGGCTCGTCCGGCGGCGACGGCGGTGGAGGCGGCGGCGGTTCGCGCCGCTGAGGTCGAAGACAGTACGTCGGGGGGCGGCAGGCATCGACCGGCGGCGGAGCGTCCTCGGTCTGTGTGGCCACCGATTGAAAGTCCCTGGGCTGCAGGGTCGTGCGCTCGAAGACCATTCGCACCTGTCGTCGCACACCGACACCTGCGGCCCTATCGGAAATCTGCTGGGCCGAGCAACCAGGTGATCCGACGCTGTACGGATCTGCGTCCGGGTTCCTCTACGTGCTGCCGGATCTACCGTTGGGCGCCCACCTCGCGCCGCTGAGAGGCCCAGGGGTAGACAGGATTCGGCTGCGCGGGCTGGAGCGAGGGTGCGTCAAGGGCGGTGAATTCCAGGGTGGATCGGGGTGGCGGCGGGGCAGAATGGGTGGATGGCTGCACTCGGGGGAGCGCCGAAACTGATCGCGCTCGATATCGACGGGACTTTGCTGGAGTCCGGTTGCCCGATCAGCGGGCGGGTGGTCGCGGCGGTGCGGGCGGCGGTGGCCGCGGGGTCGCATGTGGTGGTGACGACCGGGCGGACCGTGCTCACCACCCGGCCGGTGTTGCGCGAACTCGGGCTCATCGAGGGGCACGCGCTGTGTTCCAACGGTGCGGTGCAGATCGACGTGGCACGTGGTGAACCCGTCGCGGTGGAACTGTTCGACCCGGCACCCGCCGTCGGCGCGTTGCGCGCGCTGTTCCCCGAGATGATCTTCGCCGCCGAGCGGGTCGGCGTCGGCATCTGGGCAACGGGCCACAGTCCGGGGGAGTACTCGATCGGCGATTTCCAGCTCGTCGACCACCACGTGCTCAGCAGCGAACCCACACCCCGACTCAACGGATGGTGGCCCGGTGGCAACCTCGCGGAGATGGTGCGCCAGCTCGACAGCATCGTGGTGCCCGAAACCTCCTGGGTCCACGGTGAATTCGGGCCGTGGCTCACCGTCTCACGTCGTGGCGTGTCGAAGGGCTGGGCGCTGGAACGCCTCCGGTGCGCTCTCGGCGTCGACGCCTCGGCGACTCTCGCCATCGGCGACGGCTTCAACGATCGCGAAATGCTGCGCTGGGCGGCACATTCGGTCGCCATGACGGGCTCACCCGACGACGTGCTCGCCATGGCCGACGAGGTCACCGGTCACGTCACCGAGGACGGTGTCGCCACCGTCCTCGAGCGCTGGTTCTGAGCTCAGGAGCTCAGCGCCGCCTCCCGTGCGGCCGTCATCGCCACGAAATGCGGGTTGTACATGATGCCGACGACGTTGCCGAAGGGATCGAGGACCGACGCCGTCACGAAACCCGCTCCGTCGCCGTGTTCGGTGATCGGTTCGTATTCGGTGGCGCCGAGTTCGAGCAGCCGGGTGAGGGTGGCGGCGAGATCGTCGACGTGCCAGTACACGATTCCGCCGCCACCGGGGGCATTGCGGGCGCCGGCCGGTGCGTAGGCCCGGTTGATGATGCCGAGTTCATCCTGCCCCGGGCCGAGCCGGAACTCGTAGTAGCCGCCCGGCACCTCGTAATAGGGTGCGAGGCCGAGGAATTCGGTGTACCAGTCCTTGGCGGCGGTGAGGTCGTCGGCGTAGTAGGTGGTGGTGGCCATTCCGCGCAACATGTCTGCTCCCGGGTCGGTGTGCTGGTGTTTCCCTGAACTCTGCCAGGCAAAGTGCTCACCGAATGAGCACTTTCTTCGGCAGAATCGTGGGTATGCGAGCGGACCGATTGGTAGCGACCCTGTTGTTCATGCAGGCGCGAGGGCGGGTGACGGCGGCCGAGGTCGCCGCCGAACTCGAGGTGTCGGTGGCGACGGCTCGCCGCGACCTGGAGGCGCTATCGGCGGCGGGCATTCCGGTGTATCCGCAAGCCGGACGGGGAGGTGGGTGGTCGCTGATCGGTGGCGCGCGCACCGACCTGTCCGGACTCACGGCGGGGGAGACCAGGGCGCTGTTCCTGCTCGCGGGCCCGGCGGCCGCGGCGGCTCCCGAGGTGAAGTCCGCCTTGCGCAAACTGGTCAGGGCCTTGCCGCAGACCTTCCGTGCCGACGCCGCGGCAGCCGCCGACGCGGTGGTTGTCGACCCGGCACGCTGGGGAAGGCCCGACCCGCAACCACCCGCCGTCCTCGACACGTTGCAGCGTGCCGTGGTCGATCGACGACGTGTCCGCATCGAATACGCGCGGGCTGGGCAGGCCACGATGCGCACCGTCGACCCGTGGGGCCTGGTCGAGAAGGAAACGATCTGGTACCTGCTCGCGGGGACCGAGCGAGGTCAGCGCACCTTCCGTCTCGACCGGATCGGCGCGGTGACCGTTCTCGACGAACCCGCCGAGCGACCGGCCGACTTCGATCTGCACACCGAGTGGTCCCGGGTGGTCGACCGGATGGAGCGTCGCCGCTCGGCCGTCGCCGCCCAGGTCGCGGTGTCCGAGCGCTTGGCTCCCATCCTCGCCGATCAGCAGGGCCGCAACTGCACCCTGGTCGGCAGGACCGACGACGGCCGGGTGCTGGCCGAGATCACCGCCGACACCACCGAGATGGTCGCCCGCCAGCTCGCGGGCTGGGCGGGCGACGTGGAGCTGCTCGGCCCCGCCGAGGTGAAAGCCGAATTGGTGGCTATCGGCGCGGAACTGGTGCGCGCCAACAGTTCACAACCGGGTGAACCCGGTCGATAGCGGTCGCACGGTCACCGCCCCGACCGGCCCCGACCGCAATCCCTCGAGCACCGCGTCCGACATCTCCCCGAAGGTCTCGAACGACTCGATGGTGCAGTGCGCCATCACCTCCTGGATGTAGGGGTCCGACATCTGCCAGTGCGCGAGAACCGCTTCCGAATCCGGATAGAGCTGAAAGCTGTGCGCCAGCCCGGCTTCGGCATCGAGAAAGACCTGCACCATCAGCTGCGGTCCGTGCTCTCGGACGAAGGCCACGGCACGCCGCACCGCCTCGCCGAACTCTTCGGTGTGCCCCTCGGTGATCCGCATAGTGTTGTGAAACAGGATGCTCATGAAGTCATCGTGAAACCTCGAGCGTGGTTGATGTCAAGGCTGTCGTCCGATGGTTCGCCCGGCGCGGCATGTCGCGCGCCGGGCGTTGAAGCAGCTCTCAGTGGTGCTGAGTGGTAAGGGTGAAAGCTGCGGTTCGCACCGTGTCGTCGTGCTTGAAATCGAGGAACAGGCGGTAGGTGCCCGGCCCGGGAACGGCGGTGTGGAAGGAGACTTCGGGCCCGGAAGGCGTGATGCCGTCGCCGGGTTCGCCGTTCGGGTGCACGTGGACGTAGGCGAGGTCGCCCGCCCGCAGGATCACCAGGTGACCGAAAGCCGCAAGGTAGGGCTGCAGATCGGTGACCGGCACACCGTTTTTGTGCACTGTGAGGGTGAGCAGATCACCCTCGGCGCGCAATTCGCCGTCGACGGTCACGGTGTACCCGTCGACCTCCGTGCTGCGATTCACCGCCGGAACCCGCTGCGGCGCAAAGTGACCGGCGACGGCGAGGTCCGCTCCGAGAGTGATGGTGCGGCCGAGAGCACGCGGCGCGATATCGGTGAATACCCGGTAGGCGCCCGCCTCCGGCAGTTTCAGCTGGATCGTCCAGGTGCCATCGGCCTCCCGACGCGGATGCACATGCCAGAACCCGGTCAGCTCACGCCGCGCCACGATCAGGTGCAGTTCGCGATCGTGGATGGGATCGAACTCGGTCACCGCCGCCCCGTCGGGCCCGAGAATCCGGAACCGGAAGTCGATGACGCCCGGCTGAGCCACGGTGGTCTCCAGGTCGAGGGTGTACCCGTCCTGGGCGATCTGCAGCCCGCCGGGGAGTCCGGCAGCGTGCGCGCCGTGGTCACCGTGACCGGCATGGTTTCCCTGCGGTGCTGCGACTGCGTCGCCGGTGCCACGACCACCATGGCCGGAATGCGCACCGTGCGCGGCGTGGTCCCCGTGCGCGGCCTGGCTGTCGCGGCCGCCGTGTGTTGCGTGGTCGACGTGATCCGCATGGGCTGCCCGCGCCGCGTGTGCGCTGTGCCCGTGTCCTGCGTGCGATTCCTGCTGCGCCTGAGTGCCGTGTTCGGCATGGCCGTGGGCGCTGTGGGCGGCATGTTCGCCGTGCGCACCGAGGTGTGAGGTGTGAGGTGCCGCAGCGCTTTCGGGAGTGGCATCGAGAGCGTTCGTGTTGTGGGCGGTGTGGGAGTTGATGGTCATTGTCTTGCCTCTCTGATCCCTGGTGCGTTGACACGAACTTATACCCCCTAGGGGTATGCAGTAAAGGGATCGGGGTGTGATCTGGCGCACTAGCGCAGCTGGCTTGGGGAGCACTTCGGGAGATGCAGGCGAGGCGTCAAGGGCGCGAGCTATGCGCAGGAAAGGCGCTCGGAGGCGTCTGCGGATGCTGTGCGCCGAAGATCGGCGCGGAAATCGGGCGCGACCAGCTCCTCGGCGGTGCGCCGGCGGGATTCGTCAGGCGGAGAGTTCGAGGTCTGTCGCGATCGCCGCGTCGTAGCGGGACCAGATCACCTCGGCGAGCGCGGGGTGCGGGCCGATGACATCGGCGTGTACGAGGCGCGGCGCGTGGTGGAGCAGGCGGTCGGTGAGCAGCCCCGGTGCGAGGAACCACGGCGCGACGATGACCTGTTCGACTCCGCGCGCATGTAACCGGTCGACCGCGACATTGATGCTGGGTTCGACTGTGGCAAAGCACATCTCGGTGCGAAGACCGGTCGTCATCGCAAGCCGTCGAGCAACGGCGGCGGTCCGGCGATTCGCCGATTCGTCGCGAGATCCGACGGCGGCAACCGCGACCCCCACGGTGGCACGGCCGCTTTCGTGCGGAAGAACTGCCGGTGTCGCCGGGCGGTGCATCGAAACAGGCTCGGGCACAGGGAAACCCACCGACACCCCGGCGACCCGGTCGGCAAGCGCCGCGATCAATCGCGAATCGGCGCCGAGCACCTCGGTCTGGGTCAGGCGCACCAGTGGATGCCTGTCGGCGGACTCCGCCAGGAGGGCGGGCAGATCGACTCGCGCGTGAAAAGCGTTGCCGAGCAACAACGGAACAACGATCACCTCGCGATGCCCGAGCGCGGCGAGCTCGTCGACCACCTGGTCGAGCGAGGGCGCGCTGAGGTCGAGAAAAGCCAACCGGACCGTCAGATCCGGTCGGGATGCGGCGACCGAGGCGACCACCGCCGCCATCGTCGTCGCCGAACGCGGATCACGGCTGCCGTGGGCCACCGCGATCAGTGCGGGCCCGCCTGCGCCGCGCGGCACCGGAACGGCACCGCGCGGCGGGACGAGCGAGCGTGTCATCAGACCGTGGTACCGACCTCGACCGAGGTCAGCACGTCGCCGACCAGGCCGGCCGCGAGGGTGTTGCCACCGGCGGGGTCGATCAGCAGGAACGACCCGGTGTGCCGGTTGGTGCGGTAGTCGTCGGCCGGGATCGGCTCGGCCAGCCGCAGCGACACCCGTCCGATGTCGTTGAGTTCCAACGTCTCCGGACTCGGCTGCGCGGTGAGCGTCTGCTCGTCGAACCGCTCCACCAGTGCGCCGACGATCGCCTGCGTGGTCTTGGCGCCGTGCTTGAGCAGCAGTCGCGCGCCGGGACGCAGCGGCTTGTCGCCGAGCCAGCACACGGTGGCGTCGAAGGTGTCGATCGCCTCCGGGGCATCGGCGACCGAGGCGATGATGTCGCCACGCGAGATGTCGACCTCGTCGGCCAGGATCAGCGTCACGCTGCGCCCCGCCTGGGCGACGGCCAGCTCACCGTCGGGGGTATCGATCCGCTCGACGGTGGTGCGGATGCCCGAGGGCAGCACCACGATCTCGTCGCCGGGCGACACCGAACCGGCCGCGATCTGACCGGCGTACCCGCGGTAATCGGGGTACTCGGCGGTGCGCGGACGGATCACGTACTGCACCGGGAACCGCAGCCCCAGTGCGTGCGTGCCCGTCGAATCCGCGTCCACCGGAACCGATTCCAGGTGCTCGATCAGCGAGGGACCGTCGTAGTACGGGGTGTTCTCCGAGCGGCTGGCGATATTGTCGCCGTGCAGCGCCGACACCGGGATCTCGAGGACGTCCTCGTCGGCCCAGCCCAGCTTCGAGGTCAGCGAGTTGAACTCCGCGGAGATCTCGGCGAACACCTCGGCCGGATTGTCGACCAGGTCGATCTTGTTCACCGCGAGCACCAGCTTCGGCACCCCGAGCAGTGCCAGCACCGCGGCATGGCGACGGGTCTGCTCGATGACGCCCTTGCGCGCGTCGGTCAGCAGGATCACCAGCTGCGCGGTGGACGCGCCCGACACGGTGTTGCGGGTGTACTGCACGTGGCCGGGAGTGTCGGCGAGCACGAACGAGCGCTTGGGCGTGGCGAAGTAGCGGTAGGCCACGTCGATGGTGATGCCCTGCTCACGCTCGGCACGCAGACCGTCGACCAGCAGCGACAGGTCGGGGGTCGACAGACCCTTGTCCACCGAGGCGCGGGTGACGGCGTCGATCTGATCGGCCAGCACGGACTTCGTGTCGTAGAGCAGCCGTCCGACCAGGGTGGACTTACCGTCGTCGACAGAACCGGCGGTGGCCAGCCTCAATAGGTCGGACATATCAGAAATAACCCTCTCGCTTGCGGTCTTCCATGGCGGCTTCGGAGACGCGGTCGTCGCCACGGGTGGCGCCACGCTCGGTCAGCCGGGACGCGGCGACCTCGGCCAGGATGGCCTCGTTGTCGGCGGCGTCGGAGATGATGGCGCCGGTGGTCGAACCGTCACCGACGGTGCGGTAGCGCACGGAGCGGGTCTCGAGGACCTCGTTCTCGTTCGGGCCGCCCCACACGCCGGGGGTCATCCACATGCCGTCGCGCTGGTACACCGGGCGCTCGTGGGCGTAGTAGATCGAGGCCAGGTCGATGTCCTCGCGGGCGATGTAGCGCCAGATGTCTAGCTCGGTCCAGTTGCTCAGCGGGAACACGCGCACGTGCTCACCCGGCGCGTGCTTGCCGTTGTAGAGGTTCCACAGCTCGGGACGCTGACGCTTCGGATCCCACTGGCCGAAGGCGTTGCGCAGCGAGAAGATCCGCTCCTTGGCGCGCGACCGCTCCTCGTCGCGACGGCCACCGCCGAACACCGCGTCGAAGCGGTGTTCGGTGATGGCGTCGAGCAGCGGAACGGTCTGCAGCGGGTTGCGGATACCGTCGGGGCGCTCGGTGAGGCGACCGTCGGCCAGGTACTCCTCGACCGAGGCCACGTGCAGGCGCAGGCCGTACTTCTCCACCACCTTGTCGCGGAACTCGAGCACCTCGTCGAGGTTGTGCCCGGTGTCGACGTGCAGCAGCGCGAACGGCAGCGGCGCCGGCCAGAAGGCCTTGAGCGCCAGGTGCAGCAGCACCGTGGAGTCCTTGCCGCCGGAGAACAGGATCACCGGCCGCTCGAACTCGCCCGCGACCTCACGGAAGATGTGGATCGCCTCGGATTCCAGCGCCGCGAGGGTGTCGAACTCGGTCAGGCCGAGGTCGCGTTCGGTGGTGTGGGTACTCACAGGCTCACTCCCAGAGGTGGTGACGGTCATGATTGGTGCAATCCGCATTCGGTCTTGGCCAGTCCGGCCCAGCGGCCGCTGCGCGGATCGGACCCCGGCTCGGGCTTGCGCGTGCACGGTGCGCAGCCGATGGACGGGTAACCCTCCTCCACCAGGGGATTGACGAGGATGCCGTTGGCCTCGATGTAGGCCTGCATCTCGTCGTCGGACCACGGCGCGATCGGGTTGATCTTCACCAGGCCGAAGGCTTCGTCGAAGGAGATCAGCGGTGCGTTGGCGCGGGTGGGCGCCTCCACGCGGCGGATGCCGGTGACCCACGCGTTGTAGCCCGCGAGGGACTTCTTCAGCGGCACGACCTTGCGCAACCGGCAGCATTCGGCGGCGTCGCGGGCGAACAGGTCCTTGCCGAGCAGCTCATCCTGTTCGGCGACGCTGTGCTCGGGGCGCACGTTGATCACGTGCACCCCGTACACGGCCTCGACCGCGTCACGGGTGCCGATGGTCTCGGCGAAGTGGTAGCCGGTGTCGAGGAACAGCACGTCGACGCCGGGGCGGGTCTGCGCGGCCAGGTGCACCAGCACGCCGTCCTGCATGTTGGAGGCGACGATGTAGTTGTTGCCGAAAGTGCGGTCGGTCCAGGCGATCAGGTCGGCGGCCGAGGCGTCGGGGCCGAGTTCGGCCGCGCCCTGCTCGGCGAGCGCGCGCAGTTCGTCTTCGGACAGCTTGGCGGCGAGATTCGTTGTCACAGTTGAGATCTCCTCATCCACTAACGGAGGTCGGCCTCGTCGGCGCGAACCGCCCACACCGCGAAGCGTTCACCGTCTTCGCGGTTCTTGACGAAGTTGCGCACGACTCGCTCGATGTAGTCGCCGAGCTCGACACTGGTCACCTTGTGCTGGCGCAGCTTGCGGCCGAACCCGCTGTCCAGGCCGAGGCTGCCACCCAGGTGAACCTGGAAGCCCTCGACCTGATTCCCGTAGCCGTCGTCGACGAGCTGGCCCTTGAAGCCGATATCGGCGATCTGGGACCGGCCGCAGGAGTTCGGGCAGCCGTTGATGTTGATGGTGATCGGCACGTCGAGCTGCGCGTTGATGTCGGCCAGGCGCTGCTCGAGCTCGGGGGCGAGCACCTGCGAACGCTTGCGGGTCTCGACGAACGACAGCTTGCAGAACTCGATGCCGCTGCACGCGAGCAGGTTTCGCCGCCAGACCGACGGACGTGCCTGCAGGCCGAGCGGTTCCAGCTCGTCGATCAGGGCGTCGACCTGGTCGTCGGCGATGTCGAGGACGATCAGCTTCTGGTACGGGGTGAACCGGATGCGGTCCGACCCGTACTTCTCGGCGGCGTCGGCGACCTTGCTCAGGATGGTGCCCGAGACGCGACCGGCGATGGGGGAGAAGCCGACGGCATTGAGGCCGTTGCGCAGCTTCTGCACGCCCACGTGGTCGATCGGCTTGGCGGGCTGCTCCGGGGCGGGACCGTCGATCAGCTTGCGCTTCAGGTACTCGTCCTCGAGGACCTGGCGGAACTTCTCGATGCCCCAGTCCTTGATGAGGAACTTCAGGCGCGCCTTGGTGCGCAGGCGACGGTAACCGTAGTCGCGGAACAGCGACACCACGGCTTCCCAGACGTCGGGAACCTCGTCGAGCGGCACCCACGCGCCGACCCGCTTGGCGAGCATCGGGTTGGTCGACAGGCCGCCACCGACCCACAGATCCAGGCCCGGTCCGTGCTCGGGGTGGTTCACGCCGACGAACGCGACATCGTTGATCTCGTGCACCACGTCCTGCTGACCCGAGATCGCGGTCTTGAACTTGCGGGGAAGGTTGGAGTACTCCTTCTTCCCGATGTAGCGCTTGACGATCTCGTCGATCGCGGTCGTGGGGTCGATGATCTCGTCGAGCGACTCACCGGCCAGCGGCGAACCGAGAATCACGCGCGGGCAGTCGCCGCACGCCTCGGTGGTGTGCAGGCCGACCGACTCCAGCCGACGCCAGATCTCCGGGACGTTCTCGACCTCGATCCAGTGGTACTGGACGTTCTCGCGGTCCGACAGGTCGGCGGTGTCGCGGCCGAACTCGGTGGAGATCTGGCCGATGGTGCGCAGCTGGGCGGCATTGAGCGCGCCACCGTCGCAGCGCACCCGCATCATGAAGTACTTGGCTTCGAGCAGGTCGATGTTGTCGTCGTCGGTCCAGGTGCCGTCGTAGCCCTCTTCGCGCTGGGTGTAGAGACCCCACCAGCGGAAACGGCCACGCAGGTCGGCTTTGTCGATCGAGTCGAAGCCGCCCTTGGCGTAGATGTTCTCGATCCTGGCCCGCACATTGAGCGGGTTGTCGTCCTTTTTGGACTGCTCGTTCGGGTTGAGCGGTTCGCGGTAACCGAGGGCCCACTGGCCTTCGGAGCGGCGGCGGACCGGCTTGCCGGTGCGCTCGCGCGGCGCGACCGCGCCTTCGGGGCGCGGGCGGTCGGGCCGGACGCGGCGCTCGGTGACCGGGCGCTCGGGACGGGCCTGCGCCGTCGACTGTTCGGTCGAACCGGCGTCGGTGCTCGACGTCATGTGGGGTCGCTCCTGCGGGGGTGGGTGAACATCCGTGCTGAAGGCGCGAGGGGCTGGCTCGCGTCAGGTGGTCAGCGGGCCGATGAAAGTCGAAGGCACCGGGAGATTCCCGGGCGGACGCCGCTGCGCTACCGGTGGAAACCGGGCCGACAACAGGCGCTGCAGACGCGCTGGAAGTCGACGTGGCGACGAGCCACGAGTCGTACTCCAGTTGCGTGCATGCGCCTATTGTGCCATGTCAGGGGGGTCGTTCCGACCGCAAGGAGATATTTCCCGCACTTTCGAGGGAAATCCCCTGGACGACCGTACCGTTCTGTGACAGGGGTCATAGTTCCGGCGCGGGAAGTTACCGGCGATTCGCCCGATGGCATAGCTGTGTCGGACGCCACAACGGTTGACCTCAACCGCCGTTGAGGGCGCACAGTGTCCGCATGAGCAACGACGTCACCGCGGCGGGCCGGATCCCCGCCGATCTCGACACCGAACTCGCGGCGATTCGCGCCGTCGTCGGGACCATCGCGCACGCGCAGGACAACGAACTGATCGAGGAGTTCGTCTCCGTCTTCCGCGAAGACGCGATCTGGACCACGGGGCACGGCAAGCGGCTGTTCGGCCGCGCGGCCATCGCCGAGTTCACCGCCCAGGTGCTGCCCGGCGCGACCACCCATGGCAAGGCGACCTACGAGATCGAGCACGTGCTGTTCCTGCGACCCGACGTGGCCGCGGTGAAGATCCGGCAGAGCTACTTCACGCTGGACGGCGAGCTGTCGGGGCAGGGCACGCCCATGTACGTGATGACCAAGGAAGACGGGGTCTGGGTGCTCACGGCCAACCAGAACACCCCCGTGGTGGACTGACCGCCGGGCGTCCGGGCGGGGTTCGGGCTTTTCGACGACAGGCGCACAGCTGGGCCACGGGTCGCTCGTTCGGTCGGTCGAGCGACCCGCGCGGTGCCGAGTCCGGCTGGGTCCCGCGTGGCGAAGCGTGGGCGCGACGACCGGTGCCGGGGCCGGACGCGGCAGTTCGCCGAGGCCCGGCAGACTGTAGGGGTGACTACCAGCGCAACTCCCGTGGCTCCCGGGGCGACACCGGCCGACGCCGAGCGGCCGGTGCTGCGCGATTTCGGGGGCGGCGCGTTCGGCGTGTACGTGCATGTGCCCTTCTGTGCCACACGCTGCGGATATTGCGACTTCAACACCTACACGGCGGGGGAGCTCGGCACGTCGGCGTCGCCGCAGTCGTGGCTGGAGGCATTGCGCGGCGAGCTCGCCACCGCGGCGACCGAGTTCGGTGCGCTGCCGAGCGCGACCCCTGAGGTCTCGACGATCTTCGTCGGCGGGGGAACACCGTCGCTGCTCGGCGGTGACGGGCTCGCCTCGGTGCTCGACGCGGTGCGCGCGAACTTCACCCTCGCCACCGATGCCGAAGTGACGACCGAATCCAACCCGGAATCGACCTCGCCGGAGTTCTTCGACCGCCTCCGCGCGGCGGGATACACCCGGATCTCGCTCGGCATGCAGTCGGCCGCCGCGCACGTCCTGAAGGTGCTCGACCGCACCCATACGCCGGGCCGGGCGGTGGCCGCGGCGAAGGAAGCGCGAGCCGCCGGATTCGAGCACGTGAACCTCGACCTCATCTACGGCACACCCGGCGAGACCGACGCCGATCTGGACGCGAGCCTGGACGCGGTGCTGGCCGCCGGTGTGGATCATGTGTCCGCCTACTCCCTGATCGTGGAAGACGGAACCGCGCTGGCGCGCAAGGTCCGCCGTGGTGAACTGCCCGCACCCGACGACGATGTGCTCGCCGCCCGCTACGAGCGCATCGATGCCCGCCTGGCCGAGGTCGGTCTCGGCTGGTACGAGGTATCCAATTGGGCCGCGAACGATTCCGCGCGCTGCAGGCACAACCTCGGCTACTGGGCCGGTGGTGACTGGCTCGGTGCGGGGCCCGGCGCGCACAGCCACGTGGGTGGTGTGCGCTGGTGGAACGTGAAGCACCCCGCCCGCTACGCCGACCGCGTCGCCCTCGGTGGTCTGCCCGCCGCGGGCTGGGAAGCCCTCACCGACGACGAGCGCTACACCGAACACCTCATGCTCACCGTTCGCCTGCGCACCGGCCTTCCCCTCGCCGACCTCGCCCCCTCCGCCCGGCCCGCCCTCGACCGTGTTCTCGTCGACGGGTTGGCCCAGGTCGTCGACGACCACCTCGTCCTCACCGATCGTGGACGGCTGCTGGCCGACGGCATCGTCCGCGATCTCCTCGGCTGAGCGCCACCAACGCTCTTTCGCCGAGAATTCGTTCGCTCGTTCGCGGGTGTCGTGGCACGATCCCGCCCGTGTCCACGTCACGAAGTGAGTTGCTGCGCTGGCAGTTCGATCTCGTCTGGTCGTTGTTCGAGTACCACCTCGAGCGGCTGCACGAGGAGGACTTCCTGTGGGAGCCGAGCGCGCTGTGCTGGACGATGCGCGAAGATCCCGCGGGCGGGTGGGTCGCGGACTGGGCGGATACCGAACCCGATCCGATTCCGGTACCGACGATCGGCTGGCTCACCTGGCACATCGGGTGGTGGTGGAGCGTGGCCATCGATCATCTGCGGCAGCGAGCACCACGTGAACGGACGGATATCGCCTGGCCGGGACCCGGCGACAGCACCATCGAGTGGCTCCGCCACCTACGGCAGGAGTGGCTCGACACGCTGAGCGAACTCGACGACGCCGACTTCGACCTACCCTCCGGTTATCCATGGCCTGCCGACGCCGGCCTGACCGTCGCGCATCTGGTCGGCTGGGTCGATGCCGAACTGATGAAAAACGTGGCCGAGATCGGACAGCTGCGGTTGCAACGCGCGGCACGCGATGCCGTTTCGTGACGTCTTTTCCGCGGCGTGGTCGAGCTCACCGCGGCTTCGATGATCCCCCGGTCATCGGGATGATGTGGGCTGATGCACACCCTCCGGCGAGGGTCGGCCACCGGGGTATCCGAACCTATTCTTCGGTGGGTTCGGGGCCGAAGATAACGATTGGGGGCGTAGGCTTCGGGTCGAAACCTAGGGAGCTATATGTCCACCGAACGGCACATCACCCTCGTCCACGAGCAGAGCGAGTTCGCTGAAGCGCGCTCTGCTGAGAAGGCGGAGAACGCTCGTCAGTGCGCGGTCGCCGCGCGGACGGTCGCTTCGCATTCCAACGATGCCGAAGATTGCGTGTCACTGTTGGCCATGCTCGGCCTGGATGCCCTCGCGGGCAAAGAAGTGGGCGCCGCCCACTCGCCCGCCCGCGTCGGCGCCGCCCGCCGCATCTGATCGGCTCACGGTCGCCCACCCCGGGCGACCGTGACCCGACCTCTCCGCCCGCGGACATCAACAACCCCGCGCCGTGGACCCGTGCCCGTCACCCCGCACCCCACCGGTAATGGTCGGCGCCGGTCGACCGAGCAACACCTCGGTATTGGCCGAGGTAGTCAAATACTCCGGCACCCCATGAGCGTGCTCCTCCTGCTCTGCGCCAGGCATACCCGGCGCCAGTGCAACGCAGTGGAACCACCGCGCGGCCACCTGTCCCTGCCCCGCGCCGGAAGCCCTCGTCTCGACTCCCGCATCGCCGGCCGTCGGCGCTTTTCCTGCCAGGGCCTTATCCGCCGCTAGTACGTTGCCCGTCGGGGCGTTGATCGCCCGGAGTGCGTTGTCTGCCGGGGCGTTGTCTGCGGCGACTGCGTTGCCTGCCAGGGCATCGTTTGTGGACAACGCCATATCTGCGAGCGCGATGCGGTCTGCGAATGTGCTCCGTGCCGCCGCACCGGGGCTGTCAGTCGCTGTGTTCGCCTGGCCTGGCCCGCGTTGCCCGCTGCTCGGGTTCGGGCCACCGCCGTGGTGGTTGCCGCTGCTTTCCATAGGCCCGCCACCACCCGACCGAGTTGTCAGTGCACCGTCGTCCCAGTGCGTGACACCCTCGCCGGCGTCCGTTCTCGCTCCCGCACCCGAAGTTGTTGCGCCCCCATTCCTCGCCTCCCCTCGAAATCCCGCACTCGACACTGCTGGGCCTGTCGACGTCCCAGCCGTCTCGGCACCGGGAGCACTCGCCACACCGCCGTGGCTGCGGTTGCGTCCCTGCTCGGCATCGTCGGGCTGTTGTGGTCCATCAGTATTCGACCCTGGGGATTCACCGACGCGCATCACATCGACCGTCGCCGCGCCGACGTCCAGTGCGACTGCTGTTCCTCCGCCACCGGCTCCGATACGGATGCCCGTCACAGCTCCGCTCGCGCTGTCGAGGTTCGCGGCGAATCGCCTTGTGCCAGTACCCGGCAGGTCGGCGAGGGAGCCGGGCGCCGCGCCGGTAAGGGCAGACCGATCCACATCGTGGCCCGAAGACGCTGCGGGACCGCATGATTCGTCGCATGTTCTCTGCACATTCGCGTCCATGGTGCGATCGGTCCCGATGGGTCGGTAATGCTCGGCGTCCGGGACTACGTCGGCCGGCAAGGGCGCGGACAGGTCGTGGCCGAGAGCGCCGCCGTTCTCGGCAGTCGTGTAGGGACGAATTGGCTGCGTTATCAAAGGGATTCGGCTGAGGATCTCGCCGAAGGGACGGACGTAGCGATCACGCATGGCAGCTCTCGCCTCTTCTTCCCGGATGCAGGCCTCCCGCATCCCACCCGGATCGGTGGACCACACCGGCACAGCGGACTCCTCGACGATCTCGGGAATTGCGTACTTGGTCGCGACTACCGCGTCGGCCGCCGCTCGGACCAAAGCGGGGATGGAATGGACAGTGGAAAGGAGTTCTCGTGCCTGATCGAGGTATCGCCGGATAGAAGACATGGCGGCCTCCGCCCCGACACCCGACCAGGCCGCCGGCAGCCCCACGCTGATCGCGTGATCGAAGGCATCCAGCCCCTCTTCCCAGCACCGCGCCAACTGCTGGAACGCGTCCGCTTGTGCAACAGCATCGGTGACATCGAGGGATGAGAACGTCCCGCTGATCTCTCGATGCCGCCAGTGGTGGACGTTCTCACCACCGCCCGGCATCATCGGGCACCGACCGCGAACGGATCACGCGTCCCCAGTGCGGCTTCCGCGTCGGCCAGACGCAGCGCCCACTCTTCGTCGACGGCCACCAGCCGGTCCCGCGCGAGCCGATGCGCCTCGCGGAAATCACCGACGATCCGGCGGTGCGTCTCCATCGCGGCACCCACCGCCTCCGCCGTCTCCCGGAACCGGCCAACCAGCGTGGGCCCCGAGATCAGCCGCCCGTCACCTTCCCCCAGACCCCAGTGCATCTGCGAAGAAATCTGCCCGGCGAGCAGCGAGACGCTCTCGACTACCTCGAGAAACATCACACACGCCCGATCGATCCCGGCGAATTCCTCCGGACGCACTACGACCGCGGAGTCACCCCCGCCCCACTCGTCACCGAATCGCATCGCAAACCCCTCCCGCCCCGGAAAAGCGCTGGTAAAGCGCCTGATTCACGACCGAACGTACGCTGGGCGCAATAACGCGACAAGCCCTGATCCGCGCCCTGTGGATAACTCCGCCCTGTGGAGAACTCACCGGAGAACGAGACAATTTAGACTGGACTGCAAGACGCCCCGAGCGCCCGCGTGCGAGTCTGTGCCCCAGCACTACAACAACGCGGGCCGACGACGTACCCGGCACGAGCGAGGAGGTGGGGTCGATGGCTTCGAGCACCGAAGATCGGCGATTCGAGGTCCTGCGAGCGATTGTCGCGGACTACGTCGCCACCAAGGAACCGATCGGCTCGAAGTCGCTGGTCGAACGGCACAATCTCGGAGTGTCCAGCGCCACGGTCCGCAACGACATGGCCGTGCTGGAGGCGGAGGGTTACATCACCCAGCCGCACACGAGTTCCGGGCGCGTGCCGACCGACAAGGGCTACCGTGAATTCGTCGACCGGATCGCCGAGGTGAAGCCGCTCTCGGGCGCCGAACGCCGCGCGATCATGGAGTTCCTCGAATCCGGTGTCGACCTCGACGACGTGTTGCGCCGAGGGGTGCGGCTGCTGGCCCAGCTCACCCGCCAGGTCGCGGTGGTGCAGTACCCGACGGTGTCGGCATCGACCGTGCGCCACATCGAGGTCGTCGCGCTCAATCCCGCCCGTCTCTTACTGGTCGTCATCACCGACACCGGCCGCGTCGATCAGCGCATCGTCGACCTGGGCGCGGTGATCTCCGAGGACGACCTCGCCGCCGTGCGCGGTCTGCTCGGCGGCGCGATGGACGGCAAACTGCTCTCGGTGGCCAGCGCGTCGGTGGCCGGACTGCCCGAACGCGCGCCGGCCAAGATCCGCGATGTGCTGGTCCGGGTGTCGACCGTGCTGGTGGAAACCCTGGTCGAGCATCCGGAGGAGCGTTTGGTGCTCGGCGGCACCGCCAACCTCACCCGCAATGTCGCCGACTTCGGTTTCCCCGGCTCGCTGCGCACTGTGCTCGAGGCGCTCGAGGAACAGGTCATCGTGCTGAAGCTGCTGGCCGCCGCCCAGCAGCCAGGTCAGGTGACCGTGCAGATCGGCGAGGAGACCCAGGTCGAGCAGATGCGCGGCACCTCCGTGGTGTCCACCGGATACGGCGCGGCGGGCGCGGTGCTGGGCGGTATGGGCGTGCTCGGCCCGACCCGGATGGACTATCCCGGCACCATGGCGTCGGTGGCGACCGTTGCCCGCTATATCGGTGAGGTCCTGGCCGAAAGGTGACCGCCGGGTCGGCGGCGACCGTGCGGGCACTGTTATGGTCGGTACTTCGACCGGGGTAAAGTTGAGTCGAACAGACTAAAGGATGCGCCCGGCGTTCGGCTGGACCACAGCGACCAAGGACTAGAGAACTCAAGTGGCACGGGATTACTACGGACTGCTCGGCGTCGGCAAGAATGCCACCGACCAGGAGCTCAAGCGCGCGTACCGCAAACTGGCCCGCGAACTGCACCCCGACGTGAACCCGGACGAGGCCGCGCAGGCCAAGTTCAAGGAAGTCTCCACCGCCTACGAGGTGCTGACCGACCCGGAGAAGCGCCGGATCGTCGACCTCGGCGGTGACCCGCTCGAAAACGGCGGCGGCGGTGCGGGATTCAGCGGTGCGGGGTTCGGCGGTCTCGGTGATGTGTTCGAAGCGTTCTTCGGCGGGATGAGCGGCCAGGGCGGCGGTGCGCGCAAGCCGCGCGGCCGCGTGCAGCCGGGCGCCGACTCGCTGATCCGCACCAGGCTGAGCCTGGCCGAGTGCGCGGTGGGCGTCACCAAGCACCTCACCGTCGACACCGCCATCCTCTGCGACCTCTGCCACGGCGCGGGCACCAACGGCAACTCCAAGCCGGTGCGCTGCGAAACCTGTGGCGGCGCGGGCGAAGTGCAGTCGGTGCAGCGCTCGTTCCTCGGCCAGGTACTCACTTCACGCCCCTGCCCGACCTGTCGCGGCGCGGGCGAGGTCATCCCTGATCCCTGCACCAAGTGTGGTGGCGACGGCCGCGTGCGTGCGCGCCGCGAGATCGCCGCGCCGATCCCGGCCGGTGTCGCCAACGGCATGCGGGTGCGCCTGGCCGCCCAGGGTGAGGTCGGCCCCGGCGGTGGCCATGCGGGCGACCTGTACGTCGAGGTCGTCGAGCAGCCGCACGACACGTTCGTCCGCGACGGCGACGACCTGCACTGCACCGTCCGGGTCCCGATGGTCGACGCGATCCTCGGCACCACCGTGGTCGTCGACACCATCCTCGACGGGCCGACCGAGCTCACCATCGCCCCGGGCACCCAGCCGGGCGAGGTCATTCACCTGCGCGGACACGGCATGCCCCGATTGCGTTCCGGTGCGCGCGGCGACCTGCTGGCCCACCTCGACATCGTGGTGCCGACCAAGCTCGACGGCAAGCAGACCGAACTGCTTCGCAAGTTCAAGGGCATGCGTGACAAGGATCGCGCCGAGGTGATGTCGTCGCAGTCCGAGCACAACAGCGGCCTGTTCGCCCGGCTGCGCGCGTCGTTCAGCGGCCGCTGACCGGCGATGGCCGCCACGGTCTTCTACCTCGACGACATCCCGGAGCCGGGCGCTGTCGCGGTGCTCGACGGCCCGGAGGGTCGCCATGCCGCGACGGTGCGCCGGACCCGGGTGGGTGAGCTGATCACCCTGTCCGACGGACACGGTGTGCTCGCCGACTCCGAGGTGATCGCAGCGGCCAAGGACCGCCTCGAGCTCGCGGTACGCAACCGCAGGCTGGCCGAACCGGTCATCCCGCAGGTCACCGTGGTGCAGGCTCTGCCGAAATCGGATCGTTCCGAGCTGGCCGTCGAGCTGATGACCGAGGCGGGCGCCGACCTGATCGTGCCCTGGCAGGCCACGCGCTGCGTCGCCAACTGGGAGGCCAAGGCCGCCAAGGGCATCGAGAAGTGGCGGACGGCGGCGAAATCCGCGGCCAGGCAGTCGCGTCGTGCCTACATTCCCGAGGTCGCCGGCCTGCACCGCACGCGCGACCTGCTTGAGCTGGTGCGCGCGGCGAAGGCCGACGGCGCGGTGGTCGCCGCCCTGCACGAGTCGGGCACCGGCAAGTTCACCGAGCTTCCGCTCGCGCGGAGCAAGGAAGTGATTCTCATCGTCGGACCGGAAGGCGGCCTCGACGACGCCGAGCTGACCGCGCTCGCCGACGCGGGCGCCGACATCGTGCTGCTCGGCCCCACCGTCCTGCGCACATCCACCGCCGCCGCGGTCGCGCTCGGCGCCCTCGGAGCGCTGACGAAGCGCTGGTGAGGGGGCGTGAAATCGCCCCCGAAAGGTACCCCGATCGGGTAGTGATGGGGTCCTCTACCACGTCCCGGTTTTTAACCGCTGTGCGGTGTCGGTGGGCGGCGGTAAACTGGTCTCATCGAACACCAGGTCGAGACCGGAAGCAGGCTATAGCCACTTTTGAAGAACACAGGCGAGATCGGCGATCCCACCCTCCCCGTCCCAGGCGTCGGCACCGACGGCAACGGAGCATCCCCGGCGGCGCGAACCGTGCGTTCCAGCATCGAACTCGCCCCCGAATCCGTTTTCCCCTTCCTCGGCTCGGCCGACCAGAACCTTCGTCAGCTCGAGCAGTTGCTTCCGGCCGACATCCATGTGCGCGGTAGCACGGTCACCATCACGGGCAAGGCCGCCGATGTGGCCCTGGCCGAGCGTGTCGTCGAGCAGTTGGTCGCGCTGACCGGCCGCAACCGGGTGATCACCCCCGAAGCGGTCCGGCACACCGTGTCCATGCTCACCGACGCGGGCGTGTCCGAATCGCCCGCCGAGGTGCTGAGCCTGGACATCCTGTCGCGGCGCGGCAAGACCATCCGGCCCAAGACGCTGAACCAGAAGCGTTACGTCGATGCGATCGACGTGAACACCATCGTGTTCGGCATCGGCCCGGCCGGTACCGGCAAGACGTATCTGGCGATGGCCAAGGCGGTGCAGGCCCTGCAGACCAAGCAGGTCACCCGCATCATCCTGACCAGGCCCGCGGTCGAGGCCGGTGAGCGTCTCGGCTTCCTGCCCGGCACGCTCAACGACAAGATCGACCCGTATCTGCGTCCGCTCTACGACGCCCTGCACGACATGATGGATCCGGAAGCCATCCCGAAGCTGCTGGCCTCCGGTGTCATCGAGGTCGCGCCGCTGGCGTACATGCGTGGTCGCAGCCTCAACGATTCGTTCATCATTCTCGACGAGGCGCAGAACACCACGGCCGAGCAGATGAAGATGTTCCTCACCCGTCTCGGCTTCGGCTCGAAGATGGTGGTCACCGGCGACATCTCGCAGGTCGACCTGCCCAACGGGCAGCGTTCGGGTCTGCGGGCGGCCTCGGAGATCCTCACCGATATCGACGACATCCACTTCTCGGAACTCACCAGCTCCGACGTGGTGCGGCACCGGTTGGTCTCCGACATCGTCGACGCCTACGACCGCTTCGAATCCGAGACCCGCGCGGTTCCCGCCCCGCACTACCCGGGCAACCGGGCCCAGCGCCGGGCGGCGGGCCGGGCGGATCGTCGGTAGTCACCAGCCACACGCTGCGACGATGCCCATCGATACGACGCGGCGTACTCGTTACGTCGCGTCGTAGGGCGGTGCACAGGACTCGGTCCATCGGCCCGTACCCTGAACACGTGAGCATCGAGATCGCCAACGAATCGGGTATGGACATTCCCGAAGAAGACCTGGTCAGCGTCGCGCGTTTCGTGATCGGACGGATGGACGTGCATCCGGCCGCCGAACTGTCGATGGTGCTCGTGGATCTCGACACCATGGCCGACCTGCACGTGCGCTGGATGGACCTGCCCGGCCCCACCGATGTGATGTCGTTCCCCATGGACGAACTCGAGCCGGGCGGTCGCCCCGACAGCCCCGAGCCCGGCCCGTCCATGCTCGGCGACATCGTGCTGTGCCCGGAATTCGCCATGGGCCAGGCGCAGAAGGCCGGTCACTCGCTCGACCACGAGCTGGCCCTGCTCACCGTGCACGGCGTGCTCCACCTGCTCGGCTACGACCATGCCGAGCCGGAGGAGGAGAAGGAGATGTTCGCGCTGCAGGCCCAGCTGCTCGAGGAGTGGTACCAGAGCCTGCGCGAGGAACAACTGCGCGCCGAACTGGCCGAACGTGACGCCCGCCTGCTCGGTAAGGCAGGGTTCACCGCACCGGGTGACGCACTGGGCCCCGCGTGACATCTATGGTGCAGATCCTGCTCGCCATCGGGCTGATCGGCCTGGGTGGTGTGTTCGCGGGTGTCGACTCGGCCCTCAATACCGTTTCGCGCGCACGGCTCGACGACATGGTCCGCGAGGAACGGTCCGGCGCCGCGCGCTTGCGCAAGATCGTCGACGACCGTCCCCGCTACGTGAATCTGATGGTGCTGCTGCGCATTCTGTGCGAGATCAGCGCCACCGTACTGCTGGCCGCCGCGACGCTGGAGCTGTGGAGCCCGACGACGGCGCTGCTGGTCACCGCCGCCTCGATGGTCGTCGTCTCGTATGTGGTGATCGGGGTCGGCCCGCGCACCCTCGGCCGCCAGCACGCCTATTCGATCGCGCTGGCCGCGGCCGTCCCGATGCAGATCATCGGTGCGGTGCTGAGCCCGGTGAGCAGGCTGCTCATCCTGCTCGGTAATGCCATCACTCCTGGTAAGGGGTTCCGCAACGGCCCGTTCGCGTCGGAGATCGAGCTGCGCGAGGTGGTCGACATGGCGCGCGAGCGCGGCGTGGTCGCCGACGACGAGCGCCGCATGATCCAGTCGGTCTTCGAACTCGGCGACACCGCCGCCCGCGCGGTGATGGTGCCGCGCACCGAGATGGTGTGGATCGAAAACGACAAGACCGCCGCCCAGGCGATGTCGCTCGCGGTGCGTTCCGGGCATTCGCGAATCCCGGTGATCGGCGAGAACGTCGACGACGTGCTCGGTGTGGTCTACCTGAAAGACCTTGTGCCCTACGCCGATCGCGCCCGCAAGGTGACGGTGCGCGAGGTGATGCGACCGGCCGTGTTCATCCCCGATTCCAAACCACTCGACGCGCTGCTCGACGAGATGCAGCGCCGGCGCAACCACATGGCCCTGCTGGTCGACGAATACGGCGGCATCGCCGGGCTGGTCACCATCGAGGACGTGCTCGAGGAGATCGTCGGTGAGATCGCCGACGAGTACGACACCGACGAGACCCCGCCGGTGGAGGACCTCGGCGAGGGCCGCTACCGCGTGTCGGCCCGCTTGTCGGTGGAGGACCTCGGCGAGCTGTACGGCCTCGACATCGAGGACGAGGACGTCGACACCGTCGGTGGCCTGCTCGCCCACGAACTGGGTCGCGTCCCACTGCCGGGTTCCAAGGTGACCGTGCACGGCCTGGTGCTGCGCGGCGAGGGCGGCGCCGACGCGCGCGGGCGGATGCGGGTGAACACCGTGCTGGTGCGCCGCGCGGCCGACAAAGAAAAGAAGACAGACAAGGCCCGCAACGGCAAGCCCGACGAGGCGCAGGCCGAGACCGACCCGGTGACAGTGCCCGCAGACAATGGAGAGACCGATGAGTGAACTCGACGCAGAGGACAACAAACTGCTGGTACTGGCGCGGGGCGCACTCGGCCGCACCGGCGGCGCGAGCGGCGCGGCGGTGCGTGACACCGACGGCCGCACCTACGCCGCGGGTGAGGTGACCCTCGCCGCCCTTCGCCTGACCGCGTTGCAGGCCGCGGTGGCCGCCGCGATCTCCAGTGGCGCCGAGGGTTTCGAGGCGGCCGTGGTGGTCGGTGCGAGCGGGGAGGACGCGGGTATCGCGGCGATGCACGAGGTGTCGCCCGGCGCGACGGTGATCCACACCGATCGTTCGGGTGCCGTGCTGAGCGAGGTGCGCGGTGGCTGACACCGAATTCCGTTCCGGCTTCGTCTGTTTCGTCGGCCGCCCGAACACCGGCAAGTCGACGCTGACCAATGCCATGGTCGGGTCGAAGATCGCGATCACCTCCTCGCGTCCGCAGACCACCCGGCACACCATTCGCGGCATCGTGCACCGTGAGCACGCCCAGCTCATCCTGGTCGACACCCCCGGCCTGCACCGCCCGCGCACCCTGCTCGGTCAGCGCCTCAACGATCTGGTGCGCGACACCTACTCCGAGGTCGACGTGATCGCGCTGTGCATCCCGGCCGACGAGAAGATCGGTCCCGGCGACCGCTGGATCGTCGAGCAGATCAAGCAGATGGCGCCCAAGACCACCGTGATCGGCGTGGTCACCAAGATCGACAAGGTGGGTCGTGACGAGATCGCCCACCAGCTGATGGCGCTGTCGACGCTGCTCGGGCCCGAGGCCGAGGTCGTTCCGGTCTCGGCGGTGAAGGGCGAACAGGTCGAGGTGCTCGTCGACGTGATCGCCTCGAAGATGCCCGAGGGACCGGCGTTCTACCCCGACGGCGAGATCACCGACGAGCCCGAGGAAACCCTCATGGCCGAGCTGATCCGCGAGGCCGCCCTCGAGGGTGTGCGCGACGAACTGCCCCACTCGCTGGCCGTGGTGATCGAGGAGATCGAACCCTACGAGGCCAACGAGGACATGCTCGAGGTGCATGCCCTGCTGTATGTGGAACGGCCGAGCCAGAAGGCGATCGTCATCGGCAAGAACGGTTCTCGCCTCAAGGAGGTGGGCACCAATGCCCGCAAGCAGATCGAGCACATCCTCGGCACACGGATCTACCTGAATCTGCACGTGAAGGTGGCCAAGGACTGGCAGCGCGACCCCAAACAGCTGGGGAAGCTGGGCTTTTGACCGTTTGCGTGTCGGCGGTTCGGGGTATCGTTCGGCGAACACGTCGATTGTGATCGGCGTTGTTCGCTGATCACCCGGGGAGGCTGTGCACGTGCCCGATGCCAACGATGTCGGCAAGCTGCTGGAACTGCTGCGGGCACTGGAGATCCCCGACACCCGCCCCCGGGTGTGGCGCACGCTGGTGCACGGCAGGCGCACGCTGCCTCGCCCGATCGTCGAGATGGTCGGCTTACAAGGCCACACCGCGTTGGTCAACGATCTCTACAGCTGGTTGGGGGAGTCCGGCGGCAGGCGGGCCACCCCACGCGCCAGGATCGACCTGCACGCTCCCGATCTGCCGCCCACCCGGCTGAGCCCGGATGTCAACGCGTTCAACGCCGGTCCGCACGCCGACGACCAGGAGATCCCGGACCACTGTCTGCCGATCATCCAGCAGCTGGTCGCCGGTTTCGCCACCGACGACACCGCGATGGGCGCCATCAAGTTCCCGCGTTACCGCACCGCCGACTGGCTGACCAGACAGCGCGTCACCTCCGACGAATCCGAGGCGCCCGACGAACTGCGCAGGCGCCTGCCCAAGCTGCTGCGTAGTGGTTCGTCCGCCAACCGTGCCGACGCCACCGAAGGCGCAGCGGGCGGCATGATTTCGAGCGTGGTCTTCGCTGTGCTGGCCCTGTGGCCTGTGCTGCGCCTGTGGTTGTGGGTGTCGGGACGCATCCCCGGCATGTCGAAGGTGACCCGCTGGTTCCTGCACCAGCGCTATCTCGCACCCGAATTGTCGGGCAGTTTCCTGGGTTTCGCCGCCCGGCTCACCGCCTCGCACCGGGTGGACGAGAACGAGGAACAGGTCGCCAAACTCCTCATCCACGCCTTCCTGGAAGACTTGCGCGACGCGTATCGCCGCCGCATCTGGCGGCCGTCGAGCTGGCGGCGCACCGCCTACCCGGTTGCCCTGCTCGGTGGTCTCACCGAGGGCGGTGACGGTGCGCGCATCCTCACCTGGATCAACGAGATCCGCAACGAGACCGGCCTTTTCGATCCACTGGTAGTCGTCGCCTTCCGCGACGAAGGGCCGACGCGTGAGGTGGGTGAGCTGTCGAACATCAGCGATCTGCGCACCCTGCGCACGCTGGAAAGCCTCGCCGATCAGCCGACCGCCCAGCCACCCGACCCGCTGCAGACCTGGATCAGGGAGATCGACAGCAGGCGCACACACCGCCAGGCCGACGCCTGGTTCCTGCCGCTGCGCGCGCTGATACCGCCGGATTCCACACCGCGCGTAGGTGATCCGCGTTTCCGCGGGCAGTCGCTACCGCCCGCCCCGCCGATGGCCTCGCGCAGCTGGTTCGTCGGCTTGTGCGTGCTGATCCCGATCGTGCTCGCGGTGGCCGCCGCGCTGGTGTACTTCCCACCACTGCGCGGCGCCTCGTGCTCGCACTGGCCGTGGACGGGCGGGGTGAGCGTGAGCATGGTCGACGGCGAATGCGTCGGCTACAGCGACAACGTCGCCCAGACCTTCGCCGACGATCCGGAACTGTCGGCCATGCAGCGCGAGGTGTTCCGCCTGAACGAGGCGGCCGCCGATGCGCGCGAGAGCAACCCGAACCGGCCGCTGATCTCGCTGGTGTACTTCGCGGGGCTCAGCTACGTCGACACCAATGTGCGCTACCCGCACGCACAGGTCGAGGAACTGGCCGGGCTCGCGGTGCAGCAGCGCCGTGCCCTGCTCGCCTCCGACGAGTCCGAACCGTTGCTGCGGATCATCATCGCCAACGGCGGTTCGGATATGCGCCATGCCCGGTGGGTGGTCGAGAACCGGCTGCGTCCGCTCGTCGCCGACGACCCGAGCGTGCTCGGCGTGGTCGGCATCGACCGCAGCACCGACGAGACCCGCAAGGCCATCACGCGATTGGGTGAGCTGGGCGTGCCCGCGGTGGCGACCACCCTGTCGGCCGACGGGCTGGAGCAGGCATCGCCGCTGTATTTCCAAGCGGCGCCGAGCAATTCGGTCCAGGCCAAGTTGGTCGCCGACTACATGCAGGGCGCACGCGCCGCCGACGGCACCCCGCGCTACGACAAAGTCACCATCTACCACCCCGAGGCGCCCGACGACCTGTACGTGACGACCCTGGTCGAGGACCTTCAGCAGGAGCTCACCGAACGCGGTGTGACGCACCGGAGTACGAGCTGGCGCGCACAGCAGGAGCTCTACGGTCTGCCCGCACCGTGCGAGGCGGAGTCCTTCGACCGGCGCGAACTGCTCTTCTTCGCGGGCCGCAACGACGACTTCCCGACCTTCGCCAAGGCCCTCAGTCGCGGTTGTATCAGCGGTGACGGACCGGCACTGCTCGGCAACGACGCGGTGACGAGGCTTATTACCGATCCGCGCGCGACCATCGCCCTGCCGGCCAACCTGACGGTGCGCTACGTGGCCAAGGCGGCGCCGGTGATGCTCGGCGGAGCCGACTGTGTGAAGGGCGTCGGCAAACTCGGTGACCGGCCGGTGCCGTTCGAACACGAACAGCTGTGCGCCGAGCTCGCCGGCCTCATCGAGGACCTGCGCGCCTATCCGGACATGGCCGAATACCAGCCGACGTGGGCGGGGGACAGGACCGGGCTCGCCTTCGACGTGAGCGGGTTGTTCCTGCAGGCGGTGCGCGCCAGCCGCGGTGTGCTCGGGGACCAGCCGCCGAATCGGACGGCGATCGCGGTGCAGTTGCGCGAGGCCGACTATCGCGGTGTCACCGGCACATTGGGCTTCTCCACCAAACGGGTCGCCGACGGGTCGTCGATCGCGGTGCTCGTCACCACTGCGGTGGGCGGGGGCGGACCGCAGCGCTGCCTGATGATGTTCCCCCGTCAACCCGGCCAAGACGGGTGCCCGTCCGGAACCAAGAGCGATCTCGAAAGCTGGCGCGAACCGGGCCGGTAGCCCGTTCGCACCCGGAATTGCTGGACCGCACAGCCTGATCCGTGCTGTTATAGTCGCTCGGGCATGGTCGGGAACCGTTGATTTCCGGGGCTGACCTGGTGCGAGCCGACCATTCCGGTCCTCGCGCCTGTTCTCTGCCGGAAGGGTCCCGGCAGTGTGGTGAACGTGGGAGACCGGGCGGGTGAGTATTGCCGAGGGCGCGGAGTTCGCCGGCTACCTGATCGAGCGGAAGCTGGGCTCCGGTGGCATGGGCACCGTGTACCTGGCGCGGCACCCGCGTCTGCCCCGCCACGACGCGATCAAGATCCTCGCCGACGACCACGCCGACGACGCGGAGTACCGGGCGCGGTTCCTGCGTGAAGCCGAATTCGCCGCCGGGCTACAGCATCCGAATCTGGTCGCGGTGCGCGATCGCGGCGAAACCGAGGGCAAGCTCTGGATCGCCACCCAGTACGTCGCGGGTTCCGACGCCGCCGACCTGATCCGGCGCGCTCCCGGCGGGCTCGACCCGGCGCGCGCGGTGCACATCATCGGTGAAACGGCCCGCGGCCTCGACGAGGTGCATCGTGCGGGACTGCTGCACCGCGACGTGAAACCGGCCAATATCCTCGTCGCCGAACAGTCGGGCCTGCCCGACCGGGTGCTGATCACCGACTTCGGCATCGCCCGGCATGCCGAGGACACCGCGACGCTGTCGGCCGGTGGTGGCTTCACCGCGACGCTGTCCTATGTCGCGCCCGAACGACTGGGCGGTGACCCCGTCGATCGCCGCGCCGATGTCTATGCCCTCGGCTGCTCGCTGTTCCAATTGCTCACCGGCACAGTCCCGTTCCCTCGGCAAACGCCCGCTGCGGTGATGTATGCCCACCTGCACGAACCGCCGCCGCGGCCGTCCGCGTTGCGCCCCGGGCTCCCGGCGGGCTTCGACGCGGTGATCGCGCGGGCACTGGCCAAAGACCCGGCGCAGCGGTTCGATTCGTGTGGTGCGCTGGCCGCCGCGGCCCGCGAGGCGATGAACGGGTCCGCACCCGCACCGTCGGCACCACAGGTCCAGAGACCTGCCGCACCCACCTCCGCTGCTGTCCCGAACTCGGTACATCCATCCACCCCGCCTCCGCAGTACGTTGCGGGAGCCGCTGCGGCAGCACCGGATCCACGAGCGCGCTTCATCCCCGAAGACCCGTTCACGGCGGTCCTGCTACCACGGCGCACCCCGTTCGCCCGGCTCGTCCGCCGCCGTGGTTTCTGGATCACGGCAGCGGCGGTGCTCATGGTCGGCGTCGTCACCGCCGCGATGCTCGGGACCGGTGGCGGCACCGAGTCGCCGAGCGCGCAGGCCACCACCTCGCCGCCGCCCCTGCCCCCGGCGACCGCGTGGGGCGCCTACAGCTTCATCGCCGACCTGTTTCCCGACCTGCTGCCCGTCTTTCAGCTCGGCGTCGGATACCAGGAGTTGACGGCCTGCTACATGATCAACGACAACGGCGACCATGTTCCGACCGACACACTCGCGCCTTTCGCGCGAATGCGCTGTGAAGGCAACCGCGACCCGGCGGTCTCGGTCACCATCGAATGCAAGACCGACCGCTCGCTGATGTCACCGCCGCCGAGCACGGACACGGTGGAGGGCAGCGAACAATGGCGCCGTGCGTCCGGGACCGGAAATCTGCACTGGGGCAGGAACACCGATATGGACGGGAATCTCCTCGGCAACCTGTCGATCTACTTCGATGATCCCGCCCGGTCGTTCTGCCGGATCAGGGTCCTCGGCGGCGCCAACGGCGCCGAACTGCGCCAAAGGTGGTGGGCCGATGCGCCGCTGTGATTCCCGCGCCGCCCGCGGTCTGCTCGGTGCCGTCCTGTTGACCGCCGCGGTGACCGGCTGCCGGGTATCCGGCACGGCAGAGCCGGTCCGGGTCGACCTCGCCACCTTGGATTATGGGCACTACCAGCATGTTCCGCTACAGGCCCCGCCGGGAACCGAATACTCGGGGAGGGTGATCGAGTCGCTGCGGATCGGCGAGGTCATGGTCAATCCGGCCGAAGCCGATTCCGCGCTGTCGGTCCCACCCTCCAGATGGGATGCCGTTCCGCTGCCGACTCCGGCGAAGGTGTCGGGTGTGCTGTCCGACCAGGCACGTGCCGTGCTCGCCGAGCACGGCATGCTCGCCGGTTTCGTCGTCGGCGGGACCGACACAGCCCGCACCCGGCAGCTGACCGTTCTTGCCCTTCGCATGCCGAATGCGGCTGCGGCGACCGCGGCGGCGGCCGGCCTCGACGCAGGCGATGCAGCGGTAAGCGCCGAAAACGTCGCGGTGCCGATCCCGAAATACCCTGCGGCCAAGGCGCATTGGCGACCGACCGTGGCGAGCATGGCGGCCACCATCGCACACGGCGCGTTCGTGGTCAGCGTGTACGCCGTGCACACCACCCCCGATGCCGCGGCGCTGACCACTCTGATCGGCGCAGCGTTGGATGCGCAATTGCCCGAACTCGCCCGCTTCGTGCCGACGCCGCCCGAGCGGTTCGCCGACCTGCCGATCGACGGTGAGGGCATGCTGGCCAGGATGGTTCCGGAGAAGGTGGGGCGTTGGTCGGCGCCCGCGGTGTTGCTGGTCGACGCGGACAACATCGCCGGCGGGAAGGGCATGCTGCACGCCAGGGGCGTGGTGTACGGCCCCAACGCGACCTTTCTGATGAGTTCACGCCAGCATCGGAGCGCCGCGAATGCCCTGGCGTTGATGGGCTTCGACGGACTCAAACGCTACTTCGACGCCACCGAGGCGCGCCAGGCCTACGAGCGCGGTGCCACGGATTGGGCGGCGGACCTGCGACCGCTGCCCGGTCCCGCGGGTATCGAGGACATCCGGTGCGGCGATTCCGGCGCGTCCGATAGCGAGCCGGAGGTTCGCTATGTGTGCGCACTGCTGCACAGCCGCTATATCGCCACGATCTTCGCGCCGACCGAACAGCAGATCCGGCAGAAGGCGGCCGCCCAGTACAGCCTGCTGGAACTGGCCGAATGACCGCGCAGCTGCGCCCGGGTGCGGTCTTCGCCGGGTATGTGATCGAGCGAGTGCTCGGCAGTGGTGGCATGGGCACCGTCTACGCCGCGCGTCATCCGCGACTCCCGCGCTGGGATGCGCTCAAAGTGCTCGGTGACGCGCACAGCGCCTCCGCCGAATTCCGAGCCAGGTTCATCAGGGAGGCCGAACTGGCAGCTCGGATCGACCACCCGAATGTGGTTGCGGTCCACGATCGCGGGATGGACCAGGGTGCGCTGTGGATCGCGATGCAGTACGTGGCGGGCACCGATGCCGCCTCCGTGCTGCGTCATGGTCTGCCCGATGCGCGGTTGGCGCTGCACATCGTCACCGAAGCCGCCGCCGGACTGGACGCGGCCCACCGCGCCGGACTGTTGCACCGCGACGTCAAGCCCGCCAACTTGATGCTGGAGTCGCGCGCGGGGGAGCCGGACCGGGTGCTGGTCGCCGATTTCGGCATCGCCAAATCCGGCACCGACGGCACCGCGCTGACCGAGTCCGGCGTTTTCCTGGCCACCCTCGCCTACGCCGCGCCGGAACTGATCCGGCTCGATGCCGTCGATCATCGCGCCGACCAGTACTCGTTGGGCTGCACGCTTTTCGAGCTGCTCACCGGCCGCAAGCCGTTCCCCCGCGATACGCCCGCCGCCGTCATCAACGCCCACCTGACCGTGCCGCCACCCCGGCCAACCGAGCTGAATCCGCGCCTTCCACCCGCCATCGACGCGGTGATCGCCCGCGCGCTGGCCAAGAACCCCGACGACCGTTACGCCAGCTGCGGCACCTTGGCCGCGGCCGCGTCTGCGGCATTCGGCACGCCGGTGCCTCCGGAGGCTCACCTCGGGCAGCCCCAGGCGTTGCTGCCGCGGAACTCACCGATCGGACAACTCGGCGCGTCACCGGGGGGCGGTGTGTCGAGTGGTGCGCCGGGAGTTTCGAGCGGCGTGCCGGCAATGCCGAGCGGAGCGCCGGGTACGCAGGGCACTCCGCACGGCGCACGCAGCGTGCAAGGCCGTGTGCCCGAGGCTCCGAGAGGGATGGGCACACAGGCTATTTCGCACGGTGCGCAGCAGGCGTGGGTTTCCGGCGGCGGCCCGACCGTCGACCGACCGCGCAGGCGACGTTCGCTGGTTGCCGGAGCAGCCGCCGTGGTCACCGTCGCCGCGCTCGCCGTGGGGATCGTCGCGCTGAACCGGGATGACGCGAAGACCCCCGAGATCGCTGCGACATCGGCGGTCCCGACGACGGCCGCCGAATCACCGTGGAAGGCCCACGAATACATTGTGCGGGCGTTTCCTGAGCTCCTCCCGAAGTCTCCGTTCGCCAGTGGCTATCAGGGCACCCGGTGCGCCGCGATCGACAAGAACTACGACCCCGTACCGCTGGACCAACTCGGTGACATGGGCACCCTCAGCTGCAACGGCGATCGCGCTCCGGTCGAGCGGATGACGGTGGCCTGCAAGGGCAATCGCGCACCGGGCACCGCCGGTAAGTTCGACGATGCCTTCGCGACCAGGGAAGAGTTGTGGGAGCGGCCGTCGGGCCGGGGGCGGATCGTCATCCAGGACATTCCCGGCCGCGTTCCCGGTACCGTCGCCGGTGCGCTGAGCATCCAATTCGACGACACCGCCCGCAACTTCTGCCTGATCGTCGTCCTCGGCGGGACGGACGGCACCGACCTCTACAACCGCTGGTGGGTGAACGCCCCGCTCTGACTCACCACCACGCTGTCGGCCGCTGACGCTCCCAGTGCAGCACCGATTCGAGCTGCGCCGCAACAGAGATGAGCAGCGGCTCGGTGTTCGCCGTGCCCATCAGTTGCGCGCCGATCGGTAGTCCGGTCTCGGTGAAGCCCGCGGGTACGTTCACACTCGGCCAGCCGAGGACGTTCCACGGCCACGTATACGGGCAGGCGCCGGTGATGAGGGCATTGGTCGAGCTCGTACCGATGCCGTCGATGTCCTCGGCGCGCGGCGCGGGGGTAGCGGTGGTGGGCGCGAGCACCAAGTCGTAGTCGTCGAAGAATCCGCCGATTCGTCTGTGCAGCAACGGTTCCAGGCGGCGGGCGGCGAACAGGGCAGGGCCGTCGAGTAGTCGTCCGAGGCGTGCGTTGGCGGTGGTGCGCGGGTCGACGACGGCGCCGGGCATCGTGCGGTGCACCCGGCTGATCCCGGCCAGTGAACGCGGCAGGAACGACGCTCCGACCAGCAGACCGTAGTGCAGATCGGCCACGGTCACCGTGTGCCCGAGCCCGCGCAGGGTGCCCGCCATCGCGTGCACGGCGGCCGCGATCTCGGGATCGAGTGCGGTCTTGGTCGCGGTGAACGGAATGTTCAGCGACACAGCGATTCTCAGCTTGCCAGGGTCGCGGCCGACGGCGGCGCGCGCGTCGATCGGGGCGGGGGTGTGCAGGTCGCCGTCGTGCGCACCGGCGGCCACGTCGAGCAGCAGGGCCGCGTCGGCCACTGTGCGGGCCAGCGGTCCGTTGACGGTGAGCCCGTGGAACGCCTCCGGCAGCGGCCAGGTGGAGATTCGGCCCCGCTGCGGTTTGATGCCGACCAGGTTGGTCCACGCCGCCGGGATTCGCACCGAACCCGCGCCGTCGGAACCCAGTGCGGCAGGGACCATTCCGGCTGCGACTGCCGCCGCCGAACCGCCCGAGGAACCACCCGGCGTACGGGTGCGGTCCCATGGATTGCGGGTGTGGCCGAAGGCCGCGCCGCTGGTGAACGGCAGTTGGCCGAGTTCGCAGGTGTTGGTTTTGCCGACGATCACCGCGCCCGCCGCGCGTAATCGGCGCACCGATTCGGCGTCCTCGGTGGCGGGCGGGAACTCACCGCCGCAGCCGAAGGCGGTGGGTTCGCCGGCCAGATCGGTGTCGTCCTTGACCGCGACGGGCACCCCGAGCAGCGGCAATCGGACACCGGCGGCCAGCCGCGCGTCGGCCTCGGCGGCCTCGCGCAGGGCGGCCGCCCGGCGTATCACCCGGAAGGCGTTGAGCGTCGGCTGCGACGCCTCGATGCGGTCGAGTGCGTCGGTGACGGCGGCGACCGAACTGGTCGTGCCGCCGGTCAGGGCCGAGGCGAGTTCGGCGAGGCCGAGGTCGGCCGGTGGCGGCGCGATGCGGTCGGGCGCGGACATCTGAACTCCCTCTCTGCAGGTAGTCGCCTCGACGCTATCCCTCAACTGGTCACTCGTCCACATACCCTAGGTGGATATCTCGCCTAGACATACATACGGTATGTATGTAACAGTGATTGGGCCAAGCTTTCGATCAGGGGAGGACCCCATGGGAATCAGCTCAGCACTCGGCCCGGCGCACGACCTCACGCTGTCGTCGGGTCGCATCCGCTATCACGACACCGGAACAGGATCACCGGTCGTCTTCGTCCACGGCCTGCTCGTCAACGCCGATCTGTGGCGCGGTGTCGTTCCCGGCCTCGTCGCGGCCGGACACCGCTGCCTCACACCCGACTGGCCGCTCGGCTCGCATTCGATTCCGATGCCCGACGCCGACCTCACACCCGTCGGCCTGGCCGACCTGATCGCGGAGTTCCTCGACGCGCTCGACCTCACCGACGTCACGATCGTCGCCAACGACACCGGCGGCGCCCTCACCCAGATCCTGATGACCCGCCACCCGGAGCGGATCGGCCGCGTCATCCTCGCCGCCGTCGACTGCTACGAGGTCTTCCCGCCGCAGCCCTTCACGACCCTGGTCCGTCTGACGAAGATCCCGGGTGCCATCGCCGCGTTGCTCGCCCCGTTGCGCTGGCGGCCCGCGCAGCGACTACCGCTCGCCTTCGGCTGGGTGACCAAACACGCACTGCCCCGACCGATCGCGGAGTCCTACCTCGGTCCCGCCCGGCGTGATGCCGGGGTCAGGGCGGACCTGCGCCGCTTCGCCGCGGGCGTGGACGCACGGCACACCCTGGCCGCCGCCGAACGTTTCGCCGAAGTCGACCTGCCGGTCCTCGTCGTCTGGTCCACCGAGGACAAGCTGTTCCCGATGTCGCTGGCCCGTCGGCTGGTCGCCGACCTGCCGCGGGCGAGCCTGCGTACCGTCGGCGATTCCTACACCTTCCTGCCCGAAGACCAGCCGGAGTTGCTCGCCGAACTGATCGTGGAGTTCACTCGGCTGCATGCAGCGCCGTAGTCAGGAGGACCGCTCCCGCACCACCCGCGCCGCGCTCGAGCAGGCAGGCCGTGACCTGTTCGCCGAGCGCGGCTTCGCCGGTACCTCCGCCGAGCAACTGGTGGCCGCCGCCGGCGTCACCCGCGGTGCCCTGCACCACCACTACGGCGACAAGCGGGGGCTGTTTCTCGCGGTGCTCGAACAGATCGAGACCGAGGCCACGGCCGAGATCGCGCGCGCGATCGACGCGGTCGACCCCGGCGACGTCGTCGCGGGCATGACGGCCGGTCTGGCCTGTTTCCTCGATATCTGCGGCCGCCCGGAGATGGTGCGCATCGTCCTGATGGATGCCCCGACGGTCCTGGGCTGGCCCGACTTTCGCGAGTTCGAATCCCGGCACGGGCTCGGCCTGATCACCGCCGAACTCCAGCGCGCCGTCGACTCCGGCATCGTCCCCGCTGTCCCGGTCCCGGTGCTCGCGCAGCTGCTGCTCAGCGCGATCACCGAAGCCTCGCTCATCGTCGCGCACGCCGAGGACCCCGACCGCGCCCGCGCCGAAACCCAGCAGTCGCTGCTGCTGCTCATCACCGGTCTGCTCAGGCCGAGCTGACCGCGGGGAGGGAGTCCGCCGTGTCCGTGGACGCGGTGTCGGGGCGACGTGGAAGACTGGGCGCGTGCGGTTGTATCGGGACGAGGCGGTGGTGGTCCGTCAGCACAAGCTGGGCGAGGCCGATCGCATCGTCACGCTGCTGACCAGGCAACACGGGCTGGTGCGCGCCGTCGCCAAGGGTGTGCGGCGGACCAAGTCGAAGTTCGGTGCCCGGCTCGAGCCGTTCGCCTACATCGACGTGCAGTTGCACCCGGGCCGCACCCTCGACATCGTCACCCAGGTCACCACCGTCGAAGCGTTCGCCGCCGACATCATCGACGACTACGGCCGCTACACCACCGCCTGCGCGATCCTCGAGACCGCCGAGCGTCTCGCCGGCGAGGAACGCGCCCCCGCCCCGAAACTGCACGCGCTCACCGCGAGCGCTTTGCGTGCCATCGCCGCGAAACAGCGCCCCCACGAGCTCATCCTCGACGCATACCTGTTGCGCGCCATGGGGTTCGCCGGTTGGGCACCCGCGCTCGACGAATGCGCCCGCTGCGCGACGCCCGGCCCGCACCGCGCCTTCCACGTCGCCGCCGGTGGCGCGGTGTGCGTGCACTGCCGCCCACCCGGCGCGAGCACGCCCGCCGCGGGCGTGCTCGACCTGCTCGTCGCACTGCTCAAGGGGGAGTGGGCCTACATCGCGGAGGTTCCCGACAATGTGCGCCGCCAGGCCAGCGGTCTGGTCGCCGCCCATCTGCAGTGGCATCTGGAACGCCAGCTGCGCACCCTGCCGCTGATCGAGCGCAGTCGCGTCGAACCCGGCGCCGCGACGGCCGGTCGCGCGGGCTGAGAGTCGGAGCGCGTGCGGGGCTCGGTGCGGGATCGGGCATCGACGGGGGAGCCCGTGTTGTCGTGTGGTCCGGCCGCGATGTCGGAGCCCGTGCGGAGTGCGGCGGGGGATCAGGCAGGATGGAGGCCGTGATCCTCCGTCGTGACCCCGCCGCTGGGAGCAGCTCGACCCGCACCGTCCGTCCGCCGTCGCAGCACCCCTCCGGTGCCCGCCCTCCCGCGATTCCGCCGGAGCTGGTGCCCAACCACGTCGCGCTGGTGATGGACGGCAACGGACGCTGGGCTCAAGAGCGTGGTCTGCCGCGCACCGCGGGCCACGAACGTGGCGAGGCCGTGCTCATGGACGCGGTCGAGGGCTCCATCGAGATCGGTGTGAAGTGGCTGTCGGCCTACGCCTTCTCCACCGAGAACTGGCGCCGCAGCCCCGACGAGGTCCGCTTCCTCATGGGCTTCAACCGCGACGTGATCCGCCGCCGCCGCGACGAGATGCACGAGATGGGTGTGCGGGTCCGCTGGGCCGGGCGCCGACCGCGCCTGTGGCGCAGCGTCATCAAGGAACTCGAGGTGGCCGAGGAGCTCACCAAGGACAACGACGTGATGACGCTGACCATGTGCGTCAACTACGGCGGGCGCGCCGAAATCGCCGACGCCGCACGCGAAATCGCGCGCCGGGTGGCGGCGGGGGAGATCGACCCCGAGAAGGTCGACGAGTCGACCGTCGCCCGCTACCTCGACGAGCCGGACATGCCCGATGTGGACCTGTTCCTTCGTCCCTCGGGTGAGTTCCGCAGCTCCAACTTCCTCATCTGGCAGGCCGCTTACGCCGAATTCGTTTACCAGGACACGCTTTTCCCCGACTTCGACCGGCGTAACCTGTGGGCCGCGTGCCTGGAATACGCCAAGCGCGACCGCCGTTTCGGTGGAACCAAATGAGCGACGGAGCCGACATGGACGCCACGGTCACCCCCGAACTGGACCTGCAGGCGCGCACCGGCGCCTGCCTGCAGATGCAGGACATCGACGTGCGCGTGGACGCCGATGGTTCGCTCGGTTTCGAGTACGACGGCGCGCTGTCGTCGATCCGCGCCGTCACCCTGGCGCCGGGCCTCACGGTCCTGTCGATGACGTGCGTGCTGGCCTGGGACCGACCGCTGAAACCGCAACTACACAAGCGCGTCGCCGAACGCAACGCCGAGATCCAGTTCGGTTCGGTCACCCTGATCTCGCGCGGCAAACTGGCCGACATCATCCTGCGCTACACGTTCCCGGCTGAGGGCCTCGACGATCAGGCCCTCACCACCATGCTCCTGCTCACGCTGTCCGGCGCGAGCAAGGCCAGGCAGGGCTTGCTCGCGCCGTAGCCGCTAGCTGCTCGGCTTCCAGGTGATCTTGCCGCCCTGGAAGTCCTGGGCCTTGCCGCCCTGGTAGTCGTATTCGTCGCTGGTCGGGTAGCCGTAGCGGCCGTTCTCGGCGCCCGCGCGGATCCAGTCGGCCTGAATGCTGCCCCACACCGCGTGCGCGCCGGTGGTCGAGGACCAGTAGATGGCGCCGGTGGGGAACATGGTGAACTGGCCGTCGGCCTTGCCCGCCTTGGCAACATCGGTGAGCGGGAAGCCGAGCGGGCTCGACTCCCAGCCCAGGGCCGCCCACTTGTCCTTGATCGGGCCGCTGATCTGGTGCGCGCCGGTGCCGACGGACCAGTAGATCGAGCCGCGCTGGAAGTGGTTGAACCGGCCGTTGCCCGCCGGGGTGGACAGTTCGCGGGTGACGGGGTAGCCGAGCGTCCCCGACTCGTTGCCGAGGGCCGCGTACTTGTCGCGGATCTGCCCCGCGACGGTGTTGGCGTTGGTGTCGGGGTGCCAGTAGATCGCCGCGTTGTTGGCGAAGGTCTGGTACTTGCCGCCCGCCGCCGCGTCGGCCTCCGGGCCGGTGGGGTCGCCGAGCGCGGCGCCGCCCACCTGGTCGTATTCGGTTTCGATCGCACCGCCCACCTCGAATGCGCCGATCATCCTCGCCTGGGCCGTCCCGGCGGCGGCAGCGGCTGCCACGGTGACGGCGGCCAGGACGGTCAGGCCGCGTGTGCGAAGCGTTCGTCGGTGTAGTGCCACAGGAAACTCCCTGGTCGGATCGATATCGGCGATGTCCGGCGCACGGGACCCCCTCCGGTGCCGCCACCGAACCTACCCCGAACGTGCCGGTCTCAACAGTGAGGTTCGCGACAACAGCTACGGCCGCGGCCCGGGAAGCATCACGTCGACGCCGCGCGCGAAATCCTCCGGCGTCACGTCGTCGAGCAGCAGATGCTGGAGGATGAAACCCGGTAGGAGGCCGATCAGTGTCTTGGCGAGGGCGTCGACATCGGTGTCGGCCGGGACCCAGCCGAGCTCACGCATCCTGGTCGCGTACTCGACCCACAATTCCCGCATCCCCGCGATCGACTCGCGCACCGGGATCGCGGCCGCATCGGGCTGGACCATCGCCAGCGCCCACACCTGCGGTGCGAGCCGCAGCGGTCCGTCCGGGCCGCTGCGCGCGACGATCTCGCCGGTGAGCATGCGAACCACCTCGGCCGGGGTCGGCGGTTCCTCTGCCCTGATCTTGTTGGCCAGCAGCTCGCGCAAGGGCCCGAGGGTGCGTGCGACGAGCGCCCAGATGATCTGGTCCTTGCTGGCGAAATACCGGTAGACAGCGCCCGCCGACATGCCCGATTCGGTGAAAACGTCCTGCATGGATGTCTCGTGGAAGCCCTTGCGGGCGAAGCACAGTTGCGCGGCGTCGAGGATCTGCTGCCTGCGGCGTTCCAGGTGTTCTTCGCTGACTCTGGGCATGCCTAAAAGTAAAACGAATACTCGTTCTTGACAAGCGAGCGTGGGCGGTGTCATCGTTGAGTCAGCAAAAAGAACGAACATTCGCTTTTAGGGAGAAATGCCATGACGATCACCCGCCGAGCAGTCGGTATCGGGCTCGCGGCCACCCTGCTGCAGGCTCTGATGCTGATCGCGTTCGCCTGGCCCGCGGTCAACCTCGCCCCTCGCGACCTCCCGATCGCCGTCGCCGGCCCACAGGCCGCACAGGTCGGCCAGCAGTTGCAGCAGCGCAGCCCCGACGCGTTCGAGATCACCAACCTCGCCGACGCGGACGCCGCCCGCGCCGCCCTCGCCGACCGTGAGGTCTACGGCGCGATCGTCACCGGTGGCGGCGCACCCCAGGTGCTCGTGGCCTCCGCCGCGTCACCGGCTGTCGCCCAGCAGCTCACCGCGCTCGCCCAGCAGTTCGGCGGCGCCACTTCCGTCCCGGTCGAAGACGTGATCGCCTCGGACCCCGACGACCCACGCGGCGCGGGCTTCGGCGCGATGGTGCTCCCGCTGGTCATGTCCGGCATCGCCGCGGGCGTCCTGCTCACCCTGGCGGTCTCCACGCTCGGCGCCCGCCTGGCAGGCCTGGCCACCTTCGGCATCGTCGGCGGCCTCCTCAGCGCCCTGATCTTCCACACCTGGCTCTCGATCGTCCCCGGCTCCTACCTGGCCCTCGCCGCCATCGCCGCCCTGGCCTCCTTCGCGGTAGCCGCGACCATCGTCGGCCTGGCCGCCACCATCGGCCGTGCGGGCATCGGCCTCGGCGCCCTCCTCATGCTCCTCATCGGCAACCCCTTCTCCGCCGCCACCTCCGCCCCCGAACTCCTCCCGCAGCCCTGGGGCACCCTCGGCCAACTCTTCCCACCCGGCGCCGCCGCCACCCTGATGCGCTCGACCGCCTACTTCGACGGTGCGGGAGCCACCTTCCCCCTCACCATCCTCCTCACCTGGGCCATCGCCGGAATCGCCCTCCTCGGCCTGGGCGCCCTCCGCACCCGCCAGCCCCACCCCACCGAAGCCCGCCAACCCGTCCCCGCCTGACCATTCACCAAAGATGCTCCGCGCGAAGACCTTTCGCGTGGAGCATCTTTGGTGTAGGTGTGTGGAGTGCCCTGGCGATCAGCAGTAAATCGGCTGAAGGAAATTGTCGGTGAATCATGCACGTCTCCGTGAAGCTTTTCGCAGCGTTGCACCAATTCGCCGGTGGCGATCCATCCCCGTGTGACCGTACGGCGGAGCCGGTCCGGCTAAGAGAGTTCGTATGAGGTGCTTCGGCCGCTCGACGGGGAGCGATGCAGGATCCCGTAGTCGATGAGTTCGTTGATGTCGCGCAGGGCGGAGGCTTGGGAAGTCTTGGTGATGATCGCCCATTTACGGGAGGTGAGTTTCCCGTCGAAACCGTCGAGTATGCGGTTGAGCATGGCGATCTGACGGACGTTCAGCGGGGTGCTGTGCCATGTGCGCCAGAAGGTGGCCTTCGCGAGCGCGGCGTCGATTGTTTTGTCCGCCTGAATGATCGACTGGTGGAGGGCATCGAGAAACCACGAGAGCCAGCCGGTCACGTCGAGGCTTCCGCGCTGGGTCTTTTCGAGGACGGAGTAGTAGTTCTTGCGGTCGCGCTGGATCTGGGCCGAGAGACTGTAGAAGCGGCGGGGGCTGGATTCGGACCTGGCGAGGGCGAGGTCGCCTATGGCACGGGCGATTCGGCCGTTTCCATCATCGAACGGGTGGATGGTCACGAACCACAGGTGCGCGAGTCCGGCTTTCAGGATCGCGGGTTCGGCTGTGTCCGCGTCGAGCCATTCCAGGAATCGGCGCATATCGGTATCGATGCGCGTGGCCGGTGGCGCTTCGAAGTGGACGCGCTGTTTGCCGTACGGTCCAGAGATCACCTCCATCGGGCCGGTTTCGTCGGTACGCCAGTCGCCGACGCGGATCCGTGAAATACCCGAATATCCGGTGGGGAAGAGCCCCGCGTGCCAGCCGAACAGTCGCTCGGCGGTCACGGGTTGTTCGTAGTGGCGAGTGGCATCGAGGATCATGTCGACGACACCGTCGACCTTCCGGTCCGACAGGGTGGCGGCACCGATGTCCACACCGAGTCTGCGTGCGATGGACGACCGAACCGACACCGCATCGAGTAACTCGCCCTCGATGGCGCTCGACTTCACGACGTCGGCGGTGAGGGCCTCGAGTCCAGCACGTTCCTGTGTCAGGCCGTCGGTCTCCGCGAGGCGACCGTGCAGGCGACCTTGAGCGAGCGCGACGGCCGCTGTCGGCTTGGCCAGCAGTGCAGCGTCGTACGTGAGGCGGGGCCAATCCGCCGCCTCCCAGATGTACGTACTGCCTGCCATGCGGCGATTCTACGCCTATTCGCTGCAAAATATGAAGCGAATAGAGAGTGTAATCGCTGCACGACGAGTCGACCTCCGGCCCTCCACAACCGGGTATGTTTCTCGCGGAGCGCGAGGTGGCGACGCCGGGGCGCCAGTAGTACACGTTTCGGCTCGCCTGGCATACAGGCGACTTCTCTTCATGGAGGCCTCATGGACGGCTCGGCGGACTTTCTCGGCACCCAGGGCAACTATTCGTTGATCAGGTCGGCCGGCCGTCGGTTTCCGGGGTTGCTGATCCAAGGGGACACTTTGAGCATATTGGTCTCAGACCTTCGAGAGGTCGGGGAACTTCTGGAGACGGCAGATATCGAGGAGGCCCGGTCTGCGGCAAGCGAACTGCTCACCGAGTTCGCGGCGATGCAGGCCTCCTACGAAGTGATGATGAAGGAGGCCGGCATCAAGCTTCCTTACGCGAAGAACCCGTAGGCGCTGTTCGGAAACCGCTCGTACCCGAGTATCTCGGAAGGAAGTCCGCAGGCCGGGAGCCAGAAGGGACCTGGCAGAGACCAGAAGCGGTTTGGTGCCAGGTGGTCGCATCGACGAAGCGCCGTGATTTCGGGTGGTGGCTGGAAAGAGCGAGCTGTAGTGGTGAGGTTGTCGCTTCGCAGACCGCGTTCTGATTGGTTCATCGTGACTTGATTGCCAGTTGAAGATGTTCTGGGTGAACGACTTTCGGGAATTGAGGGTGTCCCGCTCGAGTGTGAGAGGATGCGGGCATGTTCGAAGCATTGGGTAGTTTGATTGCGTTCGCGCTGGTTTTCGGGGGGATCATTCTTGTGATCGTGAAGGTGTCGTCGGGGTCTCGACGGCCGCCTGTCCGTGGTGAGATGCCGCCGTATTACCCGGGGCAGGTTCCGCCGATGGGGCAGCAGTTTCCGCAGCAGGGGGCGTACCCGCAGCAGGGGATGTATCAGCCTCAGCCCGGGTATCAGCAGTACCCGGGGAATCCGAATGCTGTGCGGCAGGGTTACCCGCAGCAGCCCGGATATCCGCCGCAGGGGATGCCGCCTCAGCGGTAGAGAATTCAGGGGTTGGGGCCGAATTCCTGGTGGTAGCGCTGGGCTCGGGTGAGCATGCGGTGGATGCCGGCGATCATTCGTGAGGTGGGGAGGGGTTCGGCGATGATGGGGTCGCCGGTTTTGACGTAGTAGCGGCCGTCGGGGTAGTCCATCCACCAGAAGCTGCGGGCGGGGGTGGGGCGGGAGTCGAGGGCGGGGCCCGCGAGGGCGGAGATCTCGCCGACGGCGTGGCGGGGGCGGTTGAAGATCCGGTTGAGTTGTTCCAGGGAACTCAGGCGTCCCGCGCGGTATTCGAAGTGTTCCTCTTCCTCGGCGAGACGTTCGCGACGCACCTCGACGGGCGGTTTGGTGCCGGGCTTGGTACGGGGAAGGGCCGCGACGGTCAGGGCAGCGACCTGATCCGCGGTGCAACAGGTGAGAACGACATCGCTGCCGGTGTCCTCGGCGGTCCCCGGCGCCTGGGCGAGGGTGGCACCGGCCCGGCCGCGGATGGCGCCGTGGAATCGGATGACGTTCGAGACGTCCTGGCCGACATAGCCTTTGGACTCGACCCTGGCATCGGGTACGAGCAGCACGTCGATGGCCTGTTCGATCGCCGGATCGTATTTGGCGAGCAGCTTCTCCACGGCTGCTTCACGGTGGCGTTTCAGTTCGTCGAAATCGGCGATGTCGGTGCGGTACTGGAGTGGGTAGGGGAGGCGGTCGCGGCCGTAACCGGACCAGAGGATCTCGAATTCGATGCCGGTGAACTCAACTCGGTGCACTGTCGTGGTCTCCGCCGATCACTGGGGGCACGGTTTTGATTCCGTCGGTTCCGATCAGCAGGTCGCCGTTGTCCTGGTTGATCAGGTAATCGGGAATGCCTTTGGTCCGCTCCTCGTCCGAGCCGCCGCCCCTGGCGCCGGGCGCGCCCATGGCACCCATCCCGGGTGCGCCGCGACCGCCTCCGCCCGCCGCGCCCGCCCGTGAACCGGTGGCAGCGGCTGCGGCAGGGGAGTGGTTGCCGGGGCTCGACTTGCCCGGTGATGCGGGACCGCCTGCTGCCGAGCCGCCGCCACGGCCGGCGCTGCTGCCGCCACCTCGGGCACCGTTGCTCCCGCCGCCGGGCACGGTCGCTCCGGGAGCGGTCACGCCGGGCCCGGTCGCCGTCGGCGATCCGGTGGACGGGGCCGAAGTGGACGGCGTGCTGGATTGCGGTGTCGCCGTGGAACTCTGCGCGGTGGTCGAGCTCTGGTCGGTGGCTTGCGGTGTGGTGGCCGCAGGATCGGAATTCGGGTTCTCGGTAGTCACCGGGTCGTCGCCTGCGCCGGTGTCCTCAGGGCTGTCGCCTGCCGAATCTCCGGGAGTATCAACGGTATTCGAACCACCACCGCCAGCACCGGGACCACCGGGCCCACCGCCGTCGCCTGCGATGACCGGTGCGGTCGGCAGGAATGGCACCCCGACATCGGCCTGCCCCGCCACCTGGCTGTAGACGGTGCGCAGAATCCTGCGCGCCTCCTGCGTGGCTTCCTCGCGATTGTGATCGTCGACTTTCATCACCCCCTCGGCAGGCAACGTCTTACCGGTGACATTCTCGCGCTCGGTGAGCCCCGGCATCAATGCCTGCGTCTGCTCGATGCCGGTGCGCATCTCGGTGAGCTTCCAGCTGATCGCGGTCGCCGCCTGCGACAGCGGGATCGACCGTTCCGAGTAGTTGTTCACCGCCGCGACCGCCGCCGACGCCGCCGCACCGGTCCACCCGCCGCGCCCGTTGGCGCCGGTGACGGTGCGGGAGAACTCCTGATTGAACTTCAGGAAGGTACCCATCAGATTCATGCCGATATTCGCCCAGGCCGTCACGGCCTCGTCGACCAGGCGGGGCTTCATCGCGGCGACCGCGGCCTGCATCTGTTCAAGCGACATGCTGTCGTAATTGTCGGGGGTGGTGATGTGCGGCGGCTGCAGGTCACCATCGAAAATGGTGGCGTAGTTGCCGTCGGCATAGCTGGCGTAGATCTTCGACCGTTCGATGTTCCACTGTTCCTGCGCGGCGATCACCCTGCTCTTGTAGTCCTCGTAGGTCACAGGTGTTCTCCCGTCGCGGAGATCTGGTCGCCGGCCGCCTGGTCCTGGGCGACGAAATTCGCGATCGCCTTGGCGACAACCTCTTTCGCGGTCTGGACGACTTCGATGTGTTGTCTGAGCACAGTGTCCAGTGCTCGGTCGCCGCCGGATGCGGTCAGCGAGAATTTCTTCGCCAGTACCTCGCTGGAGTCGAAGGTGCCGAAGCCTGAGACCCTCCTGACGCTTTCGATCGTTTCGTAGATTTCCTCGAGGCGATCGAGATGGTAATCACATGCGCGATCTAGGCCTTTGCCGACTTCCGGATCGAGCGACAGCTCGCCAGCTTCTGCCGAACTGCGGAGCTGACTCCATTGATTCGGGTCTATACCGAGAACCATGCGTGCCTCCTGTCAGCTCGAGGGAAGATAGTCGACCAACGCGGTGCTCAAGCGCCGAGCTTCGCCACACGGTTCTGGCGCTCCCACTGCGCTGACGCGGTTCTGCACTTTGAAATCGACTGAACCATTCGGTACTTCTACGCTGACGTAGCAGGCAACGTCGTTGGCCGAGCCGATGGGCCGGAACTCGAGAGCTTGGTGAGCGCCGACCTGGAGCTCGGTCCATCCGGTGTACTCATCGGTGCGCTGCCTGGACTCAGCGAGGGTGTGCTCCGACGACATCACTGAGAACGTGTACTGCTTGGCGGAATCGCTCCAACTGCACACCTTCCACCCCGAAAAATCCACCCCCGCAACATCCTTCTTCTTACTCCCCACATTCAACCCCACCCCACCGACCGCCGAATCCGGCAGCGAACACGGATCCCACACCTTCGCCTCGGCATCCACCGAGGTAGGACTGGCCGCCACACTCACCTGACTCGGCTGCGGAGTGGCCGCCCCTTGCTCACTCCCGCACCCGGCGACGACGAACCCCACCGCCGCCACAACCCCGACCATGCCCGTACCCCGTCGAACTGCCATGTCTGTCATCCCTCCCGCAGAACCGGTACCGTGCACGACGTTCCCGCGATCGTAGCCACTGTTGTCTCCACTGCGACACCCCGAAGTCTCACTCGGCCGCGCACGGTGAGGTGGACGCCATGGTGAAGCGCACCTCCTGTTTGTCGGGTCCCACCCGGCTGCGCGACGACGACACCGAGAACCCGCGCGCGTCCCGGTAGTACCTGCTCACCGGGTCCGCATCGGGGTTCTGACTCGGCACGAGGGTGAACCCGCGTGCGGTCATCGCCTCGAGATTGGCCATCGCCCGGTCGATGAACTCCTGCGACGGGTCGACCTGCTCCCGCTGATATCGGGGGCGCCAGGGCGGGCCCTCCATGTTGATCGAGTCCATCCTGCTGCGGCACCCGGTGCTCGTGTCGACCGCCGCCGGGTCGATGGACAGCTCCTCCGGCCAGATCAGCTCGAAGTTGTCGGCCACAATCGGCTTGCTCTGGGCAACGGTCAGCCCCGAGCGCCGCGTGATGTCCTCATTGGTCGGACCGTGTTCTTCGACCAGCGAGCACCCCGCGAGCACCAGCGAAACGGCCAGTACGGCAATGAGTCTCATCGGATCTCGATCCGGGCGCCGAGTTGCGGATTGTCGGTCACTCGCGGGTCGGCATACGGGTTCTCGATATCGAGGACGGCCTGCGCGGTGGCGGCGCGACCGGCGTCGAACGCTTCCTTGCCGCCGTTGCCGTTGTCGCCGAGACCCACATCGACCCAGGGGGTTTCGATGCCACGCTCCACATAGGCCCTCGCGTCCGTTCCCGCGATGACGCCGACGATATTGCCGAAGGCGGTCGATCCGGGATCGTCCCAGTACTTGCCGTGGCCGTCGGTACCGAACACGACCTCACCCGCACGCGACGAGCTGTCGCCGTAGTAGCCGGTGTCGAGCCGGATCACGCCGGGAACCTCGTCGGGGTCGCCGCCGAGGACGTCGGAGGCGTGCGGGTTGCCGGGCAGGCGCAGGCCGGGGAGGCTGAGCCCGGCATCCGGGTAGGACTGGACAACGCCGATGAGGTCGCCGGGCGCGGTCATCGAATAGCGCTGGACATCGGGATTCGGGTTGTTCCACCCACCTTCGAACACACCGGTTCCCGCCGACGACGCGTGCAGGATCCGATCGGCCCGCAGCCCGAGTTGCTCGGCGGAACCAACCACCGACCCGCCGTAGGAATGACCGACGTACGTCACGGGCGTGCCCGGCGCGTGGCCGCTCACCTCCCGATCCACTTCCCGACCGAACTCGACCAGCTTCGGCGCCATCTCCGCGGCGAACGACGGGCTCGGCGCGCCATCGGACAGGCTGGTGAGACTTTGCGGAAAGTCGCCCTCCATGTAGAGGAAGATCGGCCCGTCGGTCCGGTCGGCCAGGTTCCAGGTGGCGACATGATTCGAGCCGGACGCATTGAGATTGGTGCTGGTGCCAGGCACGTAGACACCGACACCGGGCACCCCGGATCGCATGCTGCCGAGCATCTCGATCATCCGCCCGTTGCCCTCGGTGCTGAACATGACGAACTTGCGGTCCACCATGCCCAGCGCCGCGGCCGACACGGGCGCCTCCGGATCCGGGATCGTCGACAGCATGGCTTCCAGCTGGCCGACCCGGGCCGCATCCGGCACCGGCTTTGCTTTCTCCCTGGTGAGCGCGTTACGGATGTTGATTTCGTTCGCCTCCACCCGCATCGCGAACGGCACCCCGTTGAGGTTGCCAAGGGTCTCCGGCGCGGCAATCACCAGCTGACGCTGGACTTCCGGACTCAATCCGGCCAGGAAGGCGGCCCGCTCGTCGGGCGACAGCGCCGCCAACCGTGTCACCACCGCGTCGGGGTCGTGCATCGAGCCATCGGCGAGCGCAACGCTGGGCTGACCATCGCGGATGGCGACCAGATCACCCACCGCCTCGCGCAACCGACCACCGAACAGGGTGTCGAGCCGTTCGATCTCGTCCAGCCCGCTGCGCAGGTTGAGTTGGAAAACCCCTGCGGCGCCCTCTTTCTCGGGCTTCGTATGGCTCACGGCACCGTCGTCCGAAACCGTGAACCCCTGCGACACGGCGAGGTTCTTCTGTTCCAGCACATACGTTCTCGCGTGCTTCAGACCTTGACACACATCAGCGGCGTCGTCGGCGATGCGCAGCAGCACCGCCCGCACCTCGTACCCGTGATCGACTTCCTCATCGATGCGCCGCGCGGCCGCGTCTTTCGTCCGGCCGTGCCAGCTCCCTGCCGCCGACAGCGCGCGCGAACAGTCGTCCACCGAGGTGGACAGCAGGTCGGCGTTCGCGCGGGCCGCCTCGGCCGCCCGGTGGACGGCGTCGAGATTCCAGGTGTCGAGCTGGGGGATCGTCGGCCGCATCAGCGCGGCTCCAGCTTCGTGATCTCGGCGGCGGTCGCGCCGTCGGCGGCCTCGATGTCGGCCGAGAACTTGTCGAGCAGATCGGACAGCGCCGAATACCTGGTCGCGATCGAGGTCATCGCTTGTCGCGCCGCATCGGGTACGCCGCGCAGCGCAGCGAGCACGTCACTTCCCTCGCCGGTCGCCTCGTGCATCACCGCCCAGCTCAGCGCCTCGACGGCCCCGGCTTCCCGACGCCAGGTGGCCGCCATCGCCGTCAGCTGCCCGGGCTCGACCCCCAAGAATCCACTCACGAAATCCCCCTCCTCCGCTACCGCGCCTCGTCGTTGTGATGGTTGGACGGGGCACGCGGAGCGAGGGTTCCATCATGTGATGTGAGTCACACGGAGGCGGACTCGCTGTTCTCGGCGGCGGCGCGCACGCAGTCGCGGCAGGTGCCGAAGATCTCCAATGTGTGGCTCACCTGGGTGAAGCCGTGCTCGCCGGCGATCGCCTCGGCCCACGCCTCCACGGTGGGGCCCTCCACCTCGACGGTGCTGCCGCACTGCCTGCACACCAGGTGGTGATGGTGGCCGCTCGAGCACTGGCGGTAGACGGACTCGCCCGAGTCGGTGCGCAACACGTCGACCATGCCCGCGTCGGCCAGCGACTGCAGGGTGCGGTACACGGTGGTCAGGCCGATGCCTTCACCGCGTTTGCGCAGTTCGTCGTGCAACTCCTGCGCCGAGCGGAACTCGTCGATATCGCCGAGCAGCGCCGAGATGGCACTGCGCTGACGGGTGCTGCGAACGCCGACCTGCTTGCCGGAGTGGTTGTCTGCCAACGGTTTCACCCTTCCTCGGCATGGGCGACGGCATCGACGACGATGTGCGCCAGATGATCGTCGACGAGTTCGTAGAGCACCTCGCGACCCGAGCGTTCCCCGTGCACCACGCCCGCCGACTTGAGAATGCGCAGATGCTGGCTGACCAGCGGCTGGGTGACCCCGAGCGCGTCGACCAGCTCGTGCACACAGCGCGGTGACTCGCGCAACTGCAGCACGATCGCGATCCGCACCGGGGCGGCCAGGGCGCGCAGCAGCTCACCCGCGTCCTCGAGTACCGTGCGCGCGGGCACCGGCGCGGGCGGCAGGGACTGATACGGGCTGTGCTGGTGCGCAGGCGCGGCATCGGTGGTCATCAACCAACTCCTTAATGGAAACCGATACCATTTTGACATGCAAGTGTGCGCATGTCGAATGTGACGCGGCGTGGCATCGGTCGGCTGCTGATATCTCGCTGGACCCGGCCCGATACGCTGGACCAAATGCGTTCGGAAAACCGTGCAGGTTGGTTTCCGAACAAACCGACTCGCAGTGGATGGAGAAATCTCGCGTGGCACCCAAGTCGAAGGTGGACACCGTTGCCAACCTCGCCAAGCGCCGGGGTCTGGTCTACCCGTGCGGTGAGATCTACGGAGGCACCAAGTCGGCGTGGGACTACGGTCCGCTGGGCGTGGAGCTGAAGGAGAACATCAAGCGGCAGTGGTGGCGGACCATGGTCACCAGCCGCGAAGACGTTGTCGGCCTGGACTCCTCGGTGATCCTGCCCCGTCAGGTCTGGGAGGCCTCGGGCCACGTCGCGACTTTTTCCGACCCGCTGGTCGAGTCGCTGCACACGCACAAGCGCTACCGTGCCGACCACCTCCTGGAAGCCTACGAGGAGAAGCACGGCCGCCCGCCTGCCAACGGTCTGGCCGATATCAACGACCCCGAGACCGGCCAGCCCGGCAAGTGGACCGAGCCGAAGAACTTCTCCGGCCTGCTCAAGACCTTCCTCGGCCCGGTCGACGACGAAGAGGGCCTGCACTACCTGCGCCCCGAGACCGCGCAGGGCATCTTCGTCAACTACAAGAACGTCGAGACCACCGCGCGCAAGAAGCCGCCGTTCGGCATCGCGCAGATCGGCAAGAGCTTCCGCAACGAGATCACCCCCGGCAACTTCATCTTCCGCACGCGCGAGTTCGAGCAGATGGAAATGGAGTTCTTCGTCAAGCCCGGTGAAGACGCCGAGTGGCACAAGTACTGGATCGACACCCGCCTGGCCTGGTACACCGACCTCGGCATCGACCCGGACAACCTGCGTCTCTACGAGCATCCGAAGGAAAAGCTGTCGCACTACTCGGCCGGCACCACCGACATCGAGTACCGCTTCCGCTTCCAGGGCAGCGAATGGGGCGAGCTCGAGGGCATCGCCAACCGCACCGACTACGACCTCAAGACGCACTCGGAGCACTCGGGCACCGATCTGAGCTTCTTCGATCAGGCCTCCGGCGAGCGCTACATCCCGTACGTCATCGAGCCCGCGGCCGGTCTGACGCGTTCGCTGATGGCGTTCCTGGTCGACGCCTACGCCGAGGACGAGGCCCCCAACGCCAAGGGCGGCGTCGACGTGCGCACGGTGCTGCGCCTGGACCGTCGTCTGGCGCCGGTCAAGGCCGCGGTGCTGCCGCTCTCGCGCAACGCCGACCTCACCCCCAAGGCGAAGGACCTCGCCGCACAGCTGCGCCGCAACTGGAACATCGACTTCGACGACGCGGGCGCCATCGGCCGCCGCTACCGCCGTCAGGACGAGATCGGCACCCCGTTCTGCATCACGGTCGACTTCGACACCCTCGACGACCAGGCCGTGACGGTGCGCGAGCGCGACTCGATGGCACAGGAGCGCATCGCCCTCGACCAGGTCGAGTCCTACCTCGCCGCGCGCCTCATCGGCGCCTGACCCACCGAAAGCCCGCGCACGTCGCGGGCTTTCGCATGTCCGGACACGTGATCGTGGTCGAGCCGCGTTGATCACACTGTGTAGCTGACGGTTTGCGTCGGCTGGGTGGGTAGTTCACGATTTCCGTGTGCTGTGGGAACCGGAAGCTGTGGTGCGGGTGCTCGACCCGTCGGAACAACGATTCGTTCGGCACGGCACGTTCACCGGGCGGTCGGTGACGGTGCACGGGGAACTCGACGCCGCCGCGCTCGGTGCGGCGTTCGCGGCATTGCAGCGGGCGTTCCCGATTCTGGTGTGCCGGATCGTCGAGGACTCCGAGGGACGCGGAATCCTGTTGCGGCCGGGTGATTTCGAGGCCGTCGGCGCGTGGGTGAGTTTCGGTGATCCCGACGAGGTGCGGGTGCCCGCCGAGACCATGGACCCCGCCGATCAGCTCGGGTACCTGGATGTCGTTCTCGCCGAAGAGGATCGGGCCAGGGTCACGTTGTTCGTGCACCACGGGGTGGCCGACGCCGGGCATTGCGTCGAGCTGTTCGCGCGGCTGTGGGGGTACTACACCGATCATGTGGAGACCGGGAAGATCATCGCGGGGGCGCGGGATCTGCCGGTGTCGCTGGAGATGATGCTGGCGCAGCGGGGGATCGGACGCGGGCCGAGGTCGGGGCTGGAGGCGGTGACGCGGCCGCTCGTCGTGGCCGAGACCGGCGAGTCGCAGCGCGCCGAGCCCGCCGCCCTCGCCAGACCTGCTCGCGTCCAGCTGGAACCGGCCGAGACCGCCCGCGTGCTCGAGCTGGCTCGCGCGCACGCGGTGAGCGTCAACGGGTTGGTCACCGCCGCCGTGCTGCGGGCATACCGCGGGTTGTATGGCGGCGAGCGGGTCGGCTGCGTCTACCCGGTGGACCTGCGCAGGCGTCTCGACCCACCGGTGGCAGCGGAGGCGGGGACGAACGTGTCCGGGCTCGCGGCGTTCGCGACCGACGACACCGACGATGTCGTCGACCTGGCTCGCCGCATCGGCACCAGCCTGCACAACGACCTGGCCGACGGTGTCGTCGAACAGTCGGTACTGCACTTCCCGGACTACTACGGCCCCACCCGAATCCACTCGACCGCAGGCCATATCGCCGTCACCAACACCGGAACGGTGCCGTTGTTCCGCGCACCGACCGGACTCATCCTCGACGACTACGAGATCGTCTACCTCTCCGCCCACCCGCGCCCGTCCACCGGTGCGGCCGCGGCGGTCACCTTCCTCGTCTACACCTACCTCGGCAGGCTGACGATCGGCCGCCTCGGCGGCGGTGCACGCGCGGCCGAACTGCTGACAGCGGTTGTCGCAGAACTGACTTGGGCCTGCTCGGGCGATACTGCCGCGTCCGCCTGAAAATCACTGCCAGCAGCGGTTCCGACGCTCGACTACCTCGCGGCCAGTGGTTCCTGCAACTCGGTGACCCACCCGTTCGGATCCGGTGTCCATTCGAGCGTCACCTCACGCACCGGGGCGGCCGTGCGGTACCCGTTGTCCTCTACCCAGCGACCCAGCTCCTGCCACGCGGCACCGATTCCGCCGACGTTCCCGTGGTAGACCGTCGTCGCCACCCGATCGAAGGCAGGTAGGTCGATGATCGAAATATCCTGTACTGCAGCGGGTTCAGCGTTCACCGGCACACAGGCGTGCACCCGAACGGTGCCGTCGTCGGCGGGCTCGTAATACGCGATGGCCGGACCGGCGATCGCGATGCCCGCCTGCGCGAGCCGATCACTGAGCCCCTGGAACAACGGCTGGATCACCGGGCTGATGTGGGCGGGTTCGAAACCCGCCGCCACCCCGCTCGACCCGGCCACCCGCACGGCGGGCACGGACTTGATCACAACATCCTGCTCGGGCATGACGCCCTCCTTCTCGATGATGCGGAGTCTCGCCTCGACCTCGGTCAGCCGCGCGCGGTCGGCCGCCAACCGCTGTTCCAGCTCCGCCCGGCGCAACGTGAGCATGCCGCGCAGCTCCCGGGGTTGTGGCCCCGGCTCGAGCATCCGGCCCACCTGCTCGAGACTGAACCCGAGCCCCTTGAGCGCGACGATTCGGTTGAGCCTGGCCAGCTGCGCGGCCGAATAGAACCGGTAGCCGGTGGCGGGATCGACCCGGGCGGGTCGCAACAATCCGACGGCGTCGTAGTGGCGCAGCATGCGCACCGACACCTGACCGTGTCTGGCGAAATCTCCGATACTGAACATGACGCCCTCCGGTGTACGGCCTCACACAGTGTGAGAGTCAACGATCAGAATCTGCCGCCTCGGCTCACCCGCCGTGACCCCGACGAGCCACCGAACGATCCGGGCCGGTACCCACCCCCGCGTGAGCCGTACCCACCACCGCGCGAGCCGCTGATCGCTCCGCGCAGCAGACCGTCCAGCAGGATGCCGCCGAGCACCGCACCGGTCTGCCCACCTCCGGACATGGGTTGTCTTGTCTCCCAGGCTCGTACGCTCGCCTCCGCCTCCTGCAGGGCCCGCCCACCCGATTCGGCGGCGGCCTGCGCGCTCCGCAACGCCAGTTCGGGATCGGCGCCTGCCTGCTGCCGCGCCTGATCGAGATGACGTTGCGCCTGCGCCAGCCGGGTGCGCGCCTCGGCGTCGACACCGCCGCGCCGCGTGGTGATGAACGACGACGCGGCGTCGATACGGCTGGTCGCGTCGAGCAGTGTGCGGTCGAGCCGGCGGCGCAGGTCCTCGACGGCGAGCTTGCGGTCCGAGGCCGCGGCGATGGCTCGGTCGAGGTCGGCGTCGGCGGTGACCACTTCGTGGAACGCGCCGAGCGGGTCGGCGTCGTCGACCGTGTTCAGGGTGGTGGTCGCGGTGGCCATCGCGCCGCTGAGCTGGGTGCCGCCGAATTCGGTCAGGGTGGACGCGGCGGCCAGATCGGCGCGCAGTTCGTCCAGGGCGGCGGGCAATCCGTCGCGGGCCTGCTGGATGTCGGACGCGGCGTGCTCGACGGTGTCGAGCAGCGTGCGGGCCTGGCCGAGAGCGGCCTCGGCCGCGCGGATCGCCGCCACCGCACCACCCTGCTGCCCGGCCGGTTTCGTGAGTACGTCGCGGGCGGCGTCGATATTGTTCTGGGCGAAGGTGATTCGCTCCCTGGCCATGCGCACGTTGTCGCGCACGGAGGTCAGCATCGCCGGGGGATAGGTCGCGTCGAGCCGGGCCAGTTCGGTGTCGGCGGCGGGCAGGCGGGCGGTGAGCTCGACGACGGTGCGGGTGAGAGCGTCGAGGCGGGCGGGCGCGTCGATGAGCAGATCGCGCATGGCGTCGAAGTCGGCCACCTGGGCGTCGAGTTCGCGGTCGGCCTTGCCGGTGGTGGCCAGCAGGTCCAGCAGCAGGGCGCGCTGCTGATCGGGGGTCTCGGGAACGGCGTCGTCGAGTTGCTGACGGAGGGCGAACGCCTTCGCGGTCGCCGCACGGGCCGCGTTCAGGGCGTTTCGGAACGGGGTCACCGCCGTCTCGCCGAATTCGCCGGTCGCCAGCGCCAATTCCTCCTCGCTCGTCCGCACCGCGTCGTCGATCTCGACCAGGCGTTCCTTCGACAACGCGTGCAGGGTCGGCAGCGAAAGACGCGACAGCGCAGCCGAATCGGTGGGGTCCATGCCGCGCGCTGTCGCGAGTTCCGCCCGGTCCTTGGCGTGGCGACGCCGGCGCATGACCAGAACGAGCAGACCGGCCGCCACCACCACGGCCAGTGCTGTCAACACCAGAACACCCGACGACGCGCCACCACCGCGCGCCGCCGCACCGAGTCCCTCGGCGGTGTCGATCCCGGCCTGTGCCCATTTCTCTTCGCGCAGATCGGGTTCCACCGTGTCGGCCAGCAGCGATTCCACCTCGGCGTCGGTGATGCTCGCGGGTGGGATGCCGTCGAACCAGTAGCCGCGGTCGTCGACGGCCACCGCGAGCAGCAGATCGCGATCGCCGAAATCGGAGAGCTCGGCCGTGCGCGCAGCCCAGTCGCGGGCGGACATGGACCCGAAATCGTTGACATAGACGAGCCAGAGCTTCACCTGGTGATCACGGTAGAGGGCGTCGACGGCGCCGAGCACCCGCTGTTCGTCCGCCGGGCCGAGCACGTCGGCGGAGTCGACCAGTTGCGGGCCCATCCGCGTCGGTGGCTCCGCACCGGCCGCCGGGGCACACAGCAGAAGCAGGAACGCGCCGAGCAGATTCGCGACGAATCGCTTCCCCGGACCTGCGCCCCAGAGTTGTCCCGCCGCTGGTCGATACGACGTGCGGGCCCGCCCGACGTACCTCACCGATCGGATGCGCGGACTTTTCCTCGGCAGCGGCATGAGTCGAATCTAACGGCCCGGACCGAGTGAGACGGGTACGACAGGTCGGCGCGTGCCTCACTACCATCGGGACCATGGTCACAGTCGATGCCCGCTACACCGGTCAGGTCGCCCCCGGCGGCGACGCTCAGCAGCGCGATGTCCCCGGCGCCCGCATCGTGAAGATGGCCGTCGGCGCCATGAACAACAACACCTACCTGGTGCGATGCGCCGCCACCGGGGCAACCCTGCTGATCGACGCCGCCAACGAGGCGAACCGCATCCTCGAACTGGTGAATCAGGAGGCCGAGGGGCAGGTCGAGCTCATCGTCACCACGCACCAGCACCCCGACCACTGGTGGGCGCTGGCGGATGTGGCAGGCGCTCTCGCCGTCCCGTCGGCCGCGCACCCCCTCGACGCCGAACCGCTGCCCGTCACCCCCGACCGCCTCCTCGCCGACGGCGAGACGATCGACCTGGGCGAACTCACCCTCACCGTCATCCACCTGCGCGGCCACACCCCTGGCTCGATCGCGCTTGCCCTGACCGACGGCGCGGGCCGCACCCACCTGTTCACCGGTGACTCCCTGTTCCCCGGGGGTCTTGGGCGGACAACAAATCCTGTCGACTTCTCCACTCTGTATGAGGATGTGACCGGTAAAATCTTCGACCGCTATTTGGATGACACAGTCGTTTATCCAGGTCATGGGGATGATACTGTGCTTGGCCAGGAGCGTCCCCACCTGCTCGAGTGGCTAGGTCGGGGTTGGTGAGGGCCCGCTCAGGTGGCCGCCTGGCTCTGAAGGCATAGCATCTGGTGATGTCGATCATCGCGGATCTTCCCCACCCGCCCAGGGGTCACGCCCCGGCCGTACGACCGGCGTACAACATCCTTTCGCGTACCCATGCGAGCGTGAAAGGCCTGTTCTCGGCAGTTGATGTCCTCGACGAGACACGAAGGAACTCCAACGCCACGACCAAAGGGCGGATGTCGAGGGTGGAGGTAGATGTTCTCCGGTCTGCTGTTGTGTTGACCTCTGCGGGTTTGGACTCAACGATGAAGCGTCTCGTGAACGACGCTGGCCGCACTCTGATCAGCAAAGCTGGCAGTGCCGCCCGAAAGCAGTACGAGGAGTTCTTGAAGAATCAGCTGAGTCAGCCAACTGTCACTCCCACCTTCCGCGATGCGGTGATCGCACCTGACGTGGCAGACCGTCTGCTTGCCCATTACATGAATGAACGAACGAGGGCGAGTTTCCAAGGAAGTCGTGACCTGAAACGGCGTGTTCGAAACACCCTCGGGCTCTCAGGCGCGTCTGTTACAGATGCCGACTTGGAGAGCTTGGACGCGTTCTTTCTGGCGAGGAACAAAATCGTTCACGACCTGGATCTTGAAGAGCCAGCGTCAGACTCACTCAAACGTGTGCATCGGACCCGCTCCGACGTGGCTGCGATGTGCGATCAAGCCTTCAGTGTTGCTGCCGCCATCGTCAGTGCGACCGCAGCCTTGATCAAAGCGACCAAGTAGTTTGGATCATCACGCAGTTCTTGCCGAGTGGCCGTGCCTTGGGTGCCTATCGGGGTGTGTCGCGAACGCCGCAAGGCACAATGGTTTTCATGACCGCCTTCATATTGTCGCCGGATCGTCGCGACCAGCTGGCTACGCTTCTCGCGGATGAGGTGAGGTTGCAGACCGAGTATCCGAAGGTCGCTGAGTACCTGGACGCCGCAGCAGAGCTGATCGGCGGGCCTGATCCCGAGCAGGAGCGGCTGCTGGATCTGCGGATGCTTCACTTCCTGTCAGGCGGTGACAGCTTGAATCCCTACTGGGACATCGTGGAACCGCTTGTCGGCGAGGGGGTGAACGGGGGGCGCTGCATACCGGGTGGTGGTGCGGGTACAGCTCGGCTCGGTTATGCGCAGACAGTTCTGCAGGAGACCTACGCGTACGCGATCCCTGCACCGAGCACACTCGACTGGATCGAGCGGGTCGCGGGCGATCGAGGAATCTGTGAGGTGGGAGCCGGGCGCGGGTACTGGGCCGCAATGTTGGCCGACCGTGGTGTTGAGATCGCGGCTTTCGATTCCCAGCCGCCAGTCGCATCGGCGAATCCCTCATTTCCGAACGCTCCTGGGCGTCGGGCGGAATGGCACCCGGTGGCCGGCCTTCCGGAGCTGGAGCAAGTGGGCTTCGGGGATCGAGTCCTGTTTTTGTGCTGGCCGCCTGGTTGGGGCGACCAGATGTCTGCTAAGACGCTGCGTCAGTATGTCGCCGCAGGCGGCGACCAGCTGATTTACATCGGCGAGCCCAAGGGTGGAAAGACCGGCTGTGACGAGTTCTTCGACGCGCTGTCGGACGGCTGGGCGCTCGAGGCCACGGACGACTCCTTCGTCTCATGGTGGAACCTGGACGACGCTGCTCAGTGCTGGCGGTTGCGCTGACAGTCTCGACACGAAAACGCCGTCGCGCCGCGGGTGTGTCGCGCGGTTGAGGGTACATTCACTGCGTATACGCAGGTGATGTCCTGTGTCAGTGACCGAGAGGGGTGCTCGATGCCGGAGCCGAAGTATGTGGCGATCGCGAACAAGTACGCAGCCGACATCCGGAAGGGTGTGATCCCTCCGAACGTCTGGCTACCTAGTCATGCCGAGATCGCCCGTGAAAACGGAGTGTCCGAGATCGTTGCTCGTCAGGCTGTTGGCCAGCTGCGGCGGTGGGGGCTGGTGACGACGGTCGAGCGGAGAGGGACACAGGTCCTCGCGCAGCGAGACGACACGCGGCTTTCTCCGGAGCGGCAGACGGAGAGCCCCGAAACGACCTACGAGACCGAGGCGACGGCGGGCGTCGAGGTGGTGATCGACCGTCAGTCGGCCGAGGTCGTTGCCGATGAAGCTCTCGCCGACACATTCGGTATCGACGTAGGTGCCGCCTTGGTGCACGAGACGGTTCGGGCATCCGAAGATGGGCGGCCGATCTCGATCTCGGACTCCTACCACTTGCCCGGTCAGTCGCCGCCCGAGGCGGACATCCTCGAGGAGGAATTGTCGGAGCGAGTGCCGCCCGAAAGTCATTCAGAGTGGCTGGGAGTTCCGGCCGGCGAGCCCATCCTGATGGTCAAGCAGCGGTATCTCACGTCTGCCGACCGGCTGCTGATGCTGTCGGACGTGTCGTACATTCCGGGGAGGTACCGGACTTTTTCCTTCCGGATGGTTCTGCCCCGCGAGTAATGCGGAGTCGCCGCGCGCGGGGATAGCCCCGGTGTCAAGAGCCCTGATCAGGCGTCTGATCAGGGCTTTTTGCTGTCTATAGCTTCTTGCGTATACGCAATGCTTGAGCGTATACGCAGTTGCGTATACGCTCGTGTGTATACACAAACCGCATACGTGGAAGGAGCTGCATAGATGAACACAGGGGAGAGCTCGACAGGGCCTGTTCTGATCGGCCTGCGCGACGCCGGGGTGCTTGCCGGTGGCGTGCATCCCACGACCGTGCGTCGCTGGACCAAAGCCGGACTGTTGCAGGCATTCCAGGTCGGACCGCGTCTGATCAAGGTCGACCGTGCCGAGGTTCTGGCGCTCAAGCGCCCGCTCGTCGAGGACGGTGCGAAATGAGCGCGCCGATCCGAAACAAGCGGACGCTGGTTGGCGGTGCGACTTCGCCGCGACTGAAGAACGTCGCGCTGTGTGCTGCGGACATCGACGAGAGTGACGGGCCGACACGGCTGAAGCCGCGGAACGTCACCGCCGCACCCGAGGTGGCGGACTACCTCGAAGAGATCGTTGCTCAGGCCCCACCGATGACCGCGCACGCGCGAGCCAAGCTCGCGACGCTGCTGGGTCACCGCGCGCAGAGGGGGGCCGCGTGATGCGTGGCAAGACATTGCTCACGGCGGTTGCCGTCATTTCCGTCGGATATATGGTCTTGACCGCTCCGGACGTCCTGGGATTCGTCCTGATGGTCGTCGGTGCGGTGTGGCTGTGGCGCTCGACGAAACGGGCGGGGATGCGGCGATGAGCACCGATCACGGCCAAGCGCCGTTCTTTGAGCCCTCGGAGCTGGTCGCCGAACTGAATCAGCTGTTCGAGGACCAGGCCGCGATGCGTCAGCGTGCGAAGGACTTGCACGCCAAGCTGGTTGGCCTGCGTGCAAGTGGCGACCACTACCTGACCGGATATGACGGTGAGACGGGCGAGTTCGTCGCCAGCAGCGTGGGAATCGAGTTCGCTGGACGCAATCTCGGCTCCTGGATCATGTGGTCAGTTCAGACGCAAAACAGTCTCGAAAGTGCGCGTGAATGCGCGGGGCGCGTCCGTACGTCGACGCAGGCGGCGCACGAATCGACTGTCACGCAGTTCGGCAACGCGATCGCGGATGCGGTCGTACGCACTGCCGAGCGGGACGGTGCGGAGCGATGAGCAGGCAGGGGAGCTACACGCCGCAGCATCATGACCGCGACCAGGTCGGTCGTCATGCGCTGAACTCGATGGGCGGTGCTGAATTTACCGGCGTCGGAACTGTTTTCGCGCCGCTGAACCAACTGCCCGCCGAACTCCGGTTGCTCGCCTTGATGGTGCTGGTTTTCGTCGGAATGGTCGGCTGCTCGGTCGCTTGGATCGATCAGCAGTCCTACGTGGAGTCTCCGAACATCTGCCGAGCGCATGAGGTGAACCGCACCGACTGCGTGCACGTGCAGCGGGTTCAGCCGACGCGGGTGCCGTCATGAGCGAAGGAATCCCGACCTACGAATGGCGCACCGCGCCGCAGCATTTGCGGACTCGCCGCCAGCTCGCTGCCGAGGGTTTGCGGCCGAACGGCCAGGACATCGCGGGCCGGATCGTCCGGTCGCGCGGAAGTCGTAAGGAACCGCTGGTCGCGCACCTTTTCGACGTGGAGAAGGCAGCGCCGAAGCGTCAACCGAGCGAGGCGCAGAGGGTCGCGCTGGCGAAGGCCACCCGTGAGCACCAGCTGCGTGCAGCGGAACGCCGGGGACTCGACCGCGCCGAGTTCGACGAGCCGACCGGTGATCCGGGCCCGGCCTGGACCGCGCCGACCAGTGCGCTCGCGAGCTATTCGACCTCGGGCAGTGCCCTGGCCGACGCGCTCGCCAGGAACAACGACAGAGAAGGGATGGACCGATGAGCTTTCGGCTTTCACCGCGGGACATGACCGGCCTGACGATCCTGGCCGAAATGTACGGCGCCCCCATGGATGTGGTCGGGGAGATGCTAGGCGTGAGCAGTTCCCGGACGTACCGCATCGTGGCGAAGTGGGCCGCTGCCGGAATGATCAGCGACCGCCGCCCACGGCCCGTCATGGGGCCTTCGTGGATCTTTCCGACGAAGTCGACGGCAGAAGCGCTGCTCGGGCGTCCCGTGCGCTACTGGGTGCCGACGCCGATGATGGCGGCTCACACCAAGGCTGTGTTTCAGCTGCGGTTGGCGCTGACAGGCACCGATCTCGATCGGTGGGTCGCTGAACGACGGCTGCGTGGCGAGGTCGGCGCCACCAAGGCGGGCGAGTCACGGCCCCATATCCACGATGGCCGCTACTTCACTGCGGCTGGAGATCTTTGGGCCATCGAGGTCGAGCTGACCGCGAAAAGCATTGCAGCGGCGAAGAGTTCGGTGTTCCAGGCGTGGCGGGTAGCGCAGTCTGCCGAGTGTGCCGGGGTGGCCTACTACTGCCGAGGCGAGGCGGTGAAGGCCGTTATCCGGTCGGCGGCGCGGGGTCTCGACGCCACCAAGGGCCCGAAATTGGTGCTTGTCGATCTCGACGAGTTCCTGGCCTCACAGAAGGTCGAGACGCTCTCTCCCGATCTGCGACCCGGCCTCCGGGTGATCGCGGGCGGAGCCGCTGATCACAACAACTCCCAGGTCACAGACCGAACCGAGAACGGAAAGGCGGTGTCGCAATGACCTGCACCCCGATGATCACCCCGGCCGATTGCGCACCGTACGCACCGACGCCGGTCCTGTCGGCCCAGCCGACCCCAACCAACGCCCCCGAGATCCACGTCGAGCCGTCGATGCCGCCGATTGGACTGGACAGCGACCCGATCGGATGGATGCCGAAGGTCAGCGAGATCCCGGTGGACGCCATCGCTGATGGTGCGCTGCTGCTCGCGGTGTGTGTGGTGTCAATCCTGGTGATGACAGTGATGATCCTGGTTCCGGCGACCATGCTGGCTTGGAAGCCGGTCAAGCTGCGCAATTGGCTGATCGGTTCGCTGCTCGCGATGCCGGGCGTAACTGCGCTGTGGGCGTGGGATGTGCTGGCGCCGGGCACCATCGCGACCGAAGCATCGCGTCAGTTCATGGACGGTCAGTACGCGGCCGGTCTCCTCGGGATGGCCGTGGTGCTGGTGCCGATGGCGTGGTTCACCGCGACCGTCGCGCACGCCAACCGTCGTGTGCAGTTGGCCACTGTGGGCTTGAAGTCGCCAGCACGTACTGAGCGGGCTTTGTGGGCTCAGGCCCAGCGCGAGCAGCGCGCCGCGGCTCGACTCTCGCGCCGCCGCCTGCCGTTCACCTCGGGCGGGCTGAACCCGCAGCTGGTGATCGGCCGATTGGCGACCGAAACCGACCAGGCCCCGCCGACCACGCTGTTGCGAACCATGTTCGGGCGCAACGAAACCCGACTGATCCTGCCCTGGATCAACGTGGCCGAGCACATGACGACCGTCGCGTCGAGCGGTTCGGGCAAGACCACGCTGATGCTGCGAGTGCTCGTGTCGTGGTTTGTGACGACCTGGACCCGTCACCGGCAGTGGTGGCGTGCGGATCGTCCCGGTCGGCCGCTGGTGATCATCGTCGATTGCAACGGTGGCCCGGAGTCGCGCAAGGTCGCTGCTCGGATGCGGAAGTGGTTCACCGCGTTGGGTGTTCGTCCGGATCGGTTCGGCACTTTCCCCGAGGACGTGTCGCTGGGCATGTGGCCCGGCAAGGACTTCGATCAGCTCGACCTCGCTGAGCAGCAGGCCGTCATCACAGATCTGCGATCGATTTTGTCGGCAATGATCTCGGGCGGGTCGACCCCCACAACCGACACCGAACGGTACTTCCACGAGATCCGCGAGACCCTGATCCACCTGGTCGTGGATGCCCCTGCGCGGGTCGAGCTGATCGACGGCGAGCCCACCCCGATCGGTCACAACCCGCCCCGGTCCTGGCTGGACTTCCTGTCACGGTTCCACCCGGACGTGTTGTCGAAGCTGTGGGGCGGCCAGACCGGTGTCGACCCGTGGCCTGGTGTGCCCGGTATCGACATGGAGATCGCCTCGACGATCGACGGCAAGCAGCCGGTCATCAACTCCGCGCGCGCGGAGTTCGCGAACCTCTATCGCTCGCTTGGGTCGGCATTCGACGGCGATAAGGCGCTCACGGACTTCGACGTCATCTACATCGTGTTGGAGGGCGTGAAGACCCCTGACCGTGCCCGCAGCCAGTTCGGTGCGCTGGGAACGATGTTCGAGCAGCTGGCCGACAAGCAGCACGGCCGTACCAGCCTGATGGTGGTCGACGAGTTCTCGGCGGTGTCGGACGGCAAAACGCGCGCTGTGAAGTGGGTCGAGCGCCTGCGCAAGGCCGGGATCGGCAGTTGGTGGGTCGCACAGTCCTGGCAGGGCCTGGGCCACGACGACGACAACCGCACCGCCCTGGTTTCGGCCGCATCGGGGGGATCGCTTCTCGGCCGCACGACCAACCCCGAGCAGATCTGCAACGTCTACGGCACCCGGCCGAAATTCGAGCTCAGCCGCAAGTTGATCGGCGGCAACGCCACTGGCGACGAGGGCAACGTGCAGTCCTCCGACCAGTTCCTCGTCCCGCCCAACAGGCTGCGCGGCATGGCAAAGGGCGATGTGGTGCAGGTGGCCGGCGGCCGGGCGCGGTGGGGACGCGTTTCCCCGCTCGACGATGCCGAACTGGCACGAATCCGCCCGCTGCCAGGTCTGGACAAGTTCACCGGGCCCGCCACCGAGAACGCCGAAGCCGATTTGGCACCGGTGATCGACATGACAAAGCGCCGCACGGCGTGAAAGCAACTGCCAGACAAGGAGTTACGACCATGGCTATTCCGAATCCGCTACCCGATCCCGAAGACCACGGCGAAGTGCTGGGCGGGGGCAACGACGCAGCTCGCGAGCACGAACAGTCCGTGCTCGACCGCTACGCCGCCGACATGACGGGCACCACCGCCGCGAAGCTCGCCGCGCAACTGGTCCCGGTCGTCCCGGACGGCGGCAACATCGGGCGCACCGCCAAGCCCGTCGTCGACCGCGTCACCCGAGCCCGCGATTGGGCCCGGATCTGGGGTCCCGCCGTCGCCGGAACCGCAGTTGCTGGCACAGCGGTGGCGGTGCTGCCGCTGCCTGGACCGCTCGCGGTCTACGTGCTGGCCATCGCCGCATTCGGTTGGTGGCACTGCGCTGGACGCCCCGGCGTCACCGAGACCGTCCAGATGATCGGCTACGCGCTCGCCGACACCGGCAGCTGGATCCGCCGCCACGTCGAGACCCTGGCCGTCCGCCGGGCCCGCTACGAAACCCGCCGCACCACCAACAACCCCAAGAAGGAGAAGTAACCATGTCCCACACCAACATTCAGGTCGCAGCACTGAGCGTGACCGTCAGCGTGATCGGGGTGGCCGCGCTGGTCGCCGCTGCCGAGACCGGTATCGATGTCCGGGTCGAGCAGTGGGTGCGCCGGATGCGGATGTCGCCCACGGAACGCGCCGAGTTCGACGAACTGGAAACCCAGATCGAGCAGGCCAATCAGGCGCGGACCGCCTACCTCGAAGCCCGCCAGGCCGAGAACCGCGCGAAGTTCCGCGCCGACCTGCTGGTCGCGGTGAACGGCCGCTACGTCCGCGACATGACCGAGCTGACGGTGCCGGAGCTGGTCGCCGAGATCGCCGCCGTCAAACAGTGGCTGCGGACCGAGCGCCAGACCCAGTCCTACGGCGCCACTCCAGAAGCCGTCGAGCACCGCGCGGCGATCGAGGCCCGCGCCGGTCATCTGGACGCCCTGAACGTCGAGTTCAACGCCCGCAACGACTGGCGCCGCAAGGACATCACCCGGCTGGATCGCCAGCGTCTGCGGGCCGGAGCGGAGATGGTCCGCGACGGCAGCGAGTGGCCGAACCTGCCCAGCCTCACCGCCCTCTGACCACCGATTCACCAACCAACACAAGGAGATTCACGATGTTCATGTCGAACGACAACAACAACACCGGCGCTCACGCTGACGGCCCGGCCGTCGAGGACGAGATCGTCCGTGAGACGAGTCGTACCTTCGGCCAGATCATGGCCGTGGCCCGGGCCTGGATGCAGAGCCGTAAGGGCCGCCAGAGTGGTGTGAAGCCCCCGAAGCTGTCGCGTAAGGAGCGGCGCGAGCTGGCCGAGGCCATCCGTGAGCAGGTCGGCGAGCAGAAGATCGCCGAGGCTTGGTACACCAAGCGGGTCAACGACTACCACTCCGAGGTGGTCGCGGCCGGCCTGCGCCGCCATCAGCCCGGTTTCACCGCGGCTGACGCCGAGAACGACGCCGCGCGGTTGGAGGGTATCCGGTACGGGATCGAGTCGACCCTGCACGAGACCGCTGTGCTGCCGCTGGAACAGCGCGGTCAGGTCGCACTCGCGCTGAATGCGGCCCAGCGCAATCCCGACCGGCCGTATGGCGCGATCTTCAAGCCGATGGACCGCCAGCAGGAGCGGGTCGCCCGTCAGGTCGCTGTCTTGTCCGAGAACTGGGTGGCCGAGCGGCGCGAGGACAACGCCCGCCTGGTCGCCGAGCAGCGCGAGCGGGCCGCCAAGCTGGCCGAGGCCCGCCGCGAGGCCCGTCCGCCCCGCGGTTACGAGGAGTTGGACCAGGCCCAGCGCAACGCGGTGCAGGCGCTGCGTAGCGCGCATGTGGATATGGACCGGGCAGGCAACAAACTGGCCTCCGAGGCTGCCGAGAAGGCCCGGGAGCAGGCGATCGAGGCTGCGCGGGCGGCTGGGCTGACTCGCCGCGAGGTGGGTCACGAGATCGACTACATGTACGAGCACACCTACTACGCCGCGACCTACGGGGTGCCCGGTGGTGTCCAGGTGACCAATCACTACCCGTTCCGTGAGGAAGCACTGTCGGAGACCGTTCGGGAGATGAGCTGGGATCGCCGCCTGCCCAGGGACGGGACCGTGTTCGTCGAGGTAGGGGCTCGGCACGATGGGGACGCTGCCGACGACGTGCAGCGTCGCAGCGCGATGGGCCCGCGTCATGAGGCGATCAACGCGGTCGGGCGCTGGTCGCGGGAATCCGAAGGGGTGATCGAGTACTTCGGTACCCCGCACGAGGTGGCGGTGGCTCGGATCGAGCCGGGTACCGGCAAGGTGCTGGCCAGCGAGATCGCCACGGTCACCAGCGAGCAGCTCGCGCTGGACTTCGCGTACGACAGCGTCCGGTCCGCGAGCCCCGACACCGCGCGGATGCGGGTCGAGGTCACCGACCCGAAGCACCCGGAGTCGCCGCGTTTCTCCGAGTACGGGCTGCCCGGCACGTTGTCGACCAAGCTGGCCGATCAGCGGGTCGCCTCCCGTGAGGAGTTGTTCCGCGAGCAGCTGGACACCTATAACGCCCGGACAGAGGAGTACTCACAGGAGTACCACAGCCTGGACCGTCGTCACCGGCTCTCGATCGAGCACAACGCCGATCTGACCGACCGCAACGCGGATCTGACCCGGCAGCTGGCCACGATGATCGCCGAGCGCGACCAGGCCCTCGCCGAGGCCAAGCAGCTGCGCGGCGAGCGTGATCAGGCGGTGCAGAAGCTCGCCGAACGCACCCCGAAGGCCGAGCGGTACGGCAGCCCAGAACGACAGGCCGACCAGGCAGGGCGTAGCGCGCTGGCCGACTACGCGGCAGGAAATGCAGTCGCGTCGGCGCTCGCACGTTCGACCGAACGCGAAGAAGTCCAGCGATGAGGGCCTTCGACGATCTCGATGATCCGTTCATCGCCCGCTACGCCGACCGCATCGCCGACGACCGAGAGGTGTTGTGGCGGGCCGACTTCGCCCGGGCCGTGGACTTCGAAGACCGCGGTTTCTACGAAGACGCCAGCTTGCTGCCGGTAGCGCGGGAAATCCGCGCCCGGTGGTCCGCGGACCCGGTCGTCGGTCCGCACTGGGCCGAGCTCGACGAGATGCACCAGGCCTGGATCGATGCACCGGCGGCGATGAAGCAGGGCCACGAGGTGTTCATGCCGGGCGGATTGCAGCCGCCCGGCATGAGCGACACCCGGTGGTCGTCCCACATGCAAGCACGAGAGATGACCGGCCACGGCGCCTGGCCCGGCCACGAACCCACCCAATCCATGAGCAGTTCCGAAAGGCACGAACCAATGACCGAGACTACCGACCGCACCGCCCCCGTCGACGAGTTCACCACCGAGTCCGACACCGAGCAGCTGATGCGCTACGACTTCACCCACTGGGCCGCTGTCGGCAACGGCCGCACCGTCGACGACTACGACCCAGCTGACGCCGTCGACCGCGACGAATGGTCCTCGACGTGGATCAACCACGCCGAGGACCGGTGGCTCGACGAGTGGATCACTCTGTCGGATGCCTACCTCGACTACCGCGACGACCCGGCCGCCGCCGACGCCAAGCGTGCCCAACTGGGTGACGCCATCGGCCCGGTCGAGGCCCGCAGCTGGGACCAGGCCCGCGACCTGGCCGTCAACGGCATCAGCCACGACAAGTTGGGCCTGATCGACTCGCCGTACGTGGCTCGACTGTCGTTCGAGCGCGTCACCGAGATCCGAGGCGAGCAGCGCTCGCTCGCCGACGTACGGCGTGACCAGGCAGCCGTCGAACAGGCCACCGGAGGCAGCGAAAGACCCACCATCGCGGAGCATCAGGTCAGCGAGCAGTCTGCAACCCATTCGCTCGGGATCTCCGGCCCGATGGTGTCGCTCGACGATCGGGCCCGGTACACCCCGGAGTACCCGGTTCCGTCGTTCGGGGCCAGCGTCGCGGCCCGCACCAGCGCACTCGCGGGCTACACCAGCCGCGGGAATGCTCTGGCCTCCGCGATGGAGCGCCAGAACGAACGGGCAGGAGCCGAACGGTGAGTGTTATAGCCGCGGAACAGACGATGCCCGCAACCGTGACGGCTGAGCGCAGCAAGGTCGTGACCTTGGCCAAGGTCATTCGGATGCCGCGACATCTGGAACAACGGCCCGAGTCCGCTCAGCACGGTCGCAGCGCAGCAGAGCTGGAAACGCTGCTGGCCGCCGCCGAGCAGCGATGTGCCGAGCTGGAAGACCGTAACCGAGAGCTTGCCAGCGACCTGGATAACGCCCTGGACCAGCTCGCCGGGCACGCCCTGCACGCCGAGCAGGAACGGCTTGTGCACCCCCCGAAGTGGAGCCCGTGGACAGCGTCCATGGGCCAGGAAGGACACGAACGATGAACGCGTCTACCGCTGTACAGCCTGTCAAGCGCCCGTTCACCGGGGGGATGGACTGGGCCGAAGGAACCGCATTGGCGATGACGGTTGTGATCGCTTTGGGTGCGTTTGCGTGGAGCTTTGCGGCCCTGTCCGATCTGGCTGTCATGGCCGGGATCGATCCGCGTCTAGCGTGGGTCGGCCCGATCTTCGTCGACGGAGCCATTGTCCAGTCTGCTGTGGCACTGGTTTCCTTGCAGCGCCGCGCCCGCCAGAACATCGAGGTTCCGGGCGGAACGCGGGTGTTCTTTTGGGCGCAGCTTTTCGCCGCCGAGGCGGTCTCGGTTGTCGGAAATGGCCTGCACGCTGCGGAATCAGGCGGTCGGTTGTTGCCCGCCGCAGTCGCAGCCGCGGTGGCCGGTGCAGCCCCGCTGGCCGGCCTGGCCGCCACGCACGGACTGACCGCGCTGATCGAGGTGCCCCGCAGTGCCCCGAGCCCGGTAGACAGCGCCGCGACCGGACTGGACAGCGACTCGACACCGGTAGACGCCGAGTGGACAGCGCTGGACAGCGGGTCGACAACCGAGCTCGCGGCATTGGACAGCGCTCCTGCGCCGGACCCGACTGCCGAGCGCGACGCGGAAATCCTTCGCCGCCACGCAGCGGGGGAGTCCACCCGCACGATCGGCGCCGCGGTCGGTCTGTCGCACTCGCGCGTGGCGCAGATCCTGGCATCCGCCGAGCCGGTGGACACCGGAGCGGAGGTGCTGACGTTCATTCGCTGACCGGTTACTGAGGGGCAGGTGCCGAGCCTGCCCCTCCCAGATTCTCCCTGTAACTCCACACCACGAACGAAGGAGCGAACATGACGAACGCACTGACCGACCTGGACCAGATCAACGCCGAGCTGATGAGCGGGAGCGCCCGCAATCCGTTCGGCCGCGAGGTCAAGCCCGGCGATGGAGTGAGCGGCGAAATCATCGCCGTCATCCGCCGCCACCGCCACAACAGCCAGGGGCAGCCCCTCTATTGGATCAACCGTCGACCCACGGTCGCGCAGGCCGGCGACCCGGTGATCGACTCGCAGCTCATCCTCGAAACGGACGCCCGCGACGACGACCAAGACGACGGGCTGCGGGCCGTGACCATGGACCGCGACGTTCAGCGTGCCATCCGGGTCGGCCTGCGCCGAGCCCGTGCCAACGGTGTCGCGATCGGTGGTCGCCTCGAGGGCCTGCTGTACGTCGGCCCCGCCGAGGGCGGCAATGGTCGTATCTACGACATCGGCAGCTACACGCCACCTGCGTAGACGGCGCCGCACACACCAGGAGCCCCTGGCCCGAGATTCCGGGTCAGGGGCTCCGTCATGTCCGGCTGTTCGATGTGCAGCGATCGGTACCGCGGTTGTTCCCCAACTGTTCCCCTGGCCCTTCCTCCGAAGGCATTCCGAGTCCGGACGGTGGGTTGCTCAAGGGTGGCCGAAGGCCATCGGCGAAGCCGACGCGACGAAGGAGCGCCCTTGAACTGCCCGCCGTCCGGACTCACACTGACACGCCGAGGAAGGGCGAGCTCATCGTGGCTTCAGCCGTCCGGTAGTCGATCTTGGTGGCGATCGAGGGCGCGAAAACCGCGCGACTTTCCAGCGAAAACCGAGCACCGGTGCGGTGCTAGGTTTTCGCACTCTCAACCACCATCCCATCCATCCCGTGAGCTGGGCGTAAGGGCGGGATTTCTGCTCACTCCCCACCCCCACCCAGTTCGACATCTCATCACCCACTTCGTGGTCAACGAGATGTCGAACTGGGTGGGGGTGGGGAGCAATCAGAAATCAAAGAACAAAGAAGGGATGGATGGGATGGTGGTTGAGAGAAAAGAAGTGGTCGGGTTGGGAGTACATCGGTGGGTTTGCGAGTGGGTTGCTTTGGTAGTCGGTGGCGGTGGTGGCGTCAGGTGCGCGTGGCTGCGGTTTAAAGCCGCGGGTGTCGTAGTTGGTGTAGTGGCGTAGCGCGTATCCGGTCGGGTGCGCGGTGTCGCGGTTCGGTTGCGGCACAGGCTGGTTTGGTGCGCGGCGCGTTTAGGTGGGGGTATCGCGACCTGCGGTCGCGCGTTCCATCGCGGGGCATGGTGTTCGTCCCTCTCGGCGTGGCCTGATCTGAGGGCTATCACCTCACCGCCCTCCAGCAAGGGCGCCTGCGGCGTCGCTGCGCGATGGCTGCGCCACCCTTGCTTCCGGTCGGTGAGGTGATCGAGTCGCCCTCAGGCCACACCGAGAGGGACGAACACCACACAGATCAGCCATCGCTCAGGATCGAAGATCGCGCCGGGGGCGCGGAAGAGCATCCGCTCGCCGCGGGGGCAGGCCGCCCAAAAGGGTGGGCTGGTCAGCGCCTATTTGTTGGTCTGCCGCAACTCAGAAGCGCCCTCGGGCAGGAGTCTGATAGAGCTCAGCAACTTTTTGGCATGCAGTTGGTGAATTATGAGCTACGCGGAGAATTCGCGGCCAAAAGTGCGCACATTGCTGTAGCGAAAACCGCAGGTAGTCAACATGATTCGACCGTACTCTGCGTTCAGTGCCAGTGAAGTACCGTTGCCTCACGGTGCTTGTTCGGAAGCATTCCAGTCGATACGGACATACTGGGGTTTGAAGCCTGGGCCGCCGCGTGCAGGGAGGATCGTTACGCGGACGTCGAGTGCTTGCAGCACGGCGATTCTCTGGGTGATGGTGAGTGCGTCCCAGACTTTGCGTGTGTCGCCTGCTGTGATCTGTGAAACGAGTGCGCTGTCCAACCCCGCTGTGGCCCGACTTGCATCTGCCTCGGCGGCAGCGAGTTCGGGCTTCAGCTTCGCTGAGATTCGTGCAAGCTGCTTGGCGTCAATCTCACCGTCGGCGAATGCGTCTGCTGCGCTGTCCAGCCGAGCCCGAATCGCATCCACTCGCGCGCGCGCATCGCGACCAGCGGAGTCTTCGCTGTTGACGAATAGGTCTCGCGCATCTTCGCGTGCCAGACGACCGCAGACCACTGACGCGACAAATTCGTCTACCCACTCGACACGGCGGCCGACACAGCCCCGAGGTGTGTCACAGCAGTACAAAACATGTGGTCCGCCACGGTTCACAACCCGAAGAACGTGCCCGCACTTTCCGCAACGGCCAATTCCGAAGCTGAGCAGGTGTCGGCGTGCGCCGCCCTTGGTCGTCACCCGAGTCGGGTCGGTAATCAGTGCGGTCACCCGATCGTGGGTATCGCGATCAATAATCGCGGGCCATGCTGCCGGATACTCCTGCCCGCGGTGCGTACGAATTGCGATGTTCATTTTGCGCAGAGCCAGCTTGCGCACGGTCGATGACAGCCATTGACCGTCGCCCCGAGGGGTCGGTATCTTCGCGGCGTTCAGCTCCCGAACGATGTGATTCACCGACAGCCCGGCCAGCAGGTCAGCCACAATTCCGCGCACAACGGCAGCGGCGACGGGATCTTCGATGTCCTCCCAGCTGAGTACGTTGCCCGCAGAATCGCGTTGATAGACCCGCTTCCAGCCGTAGGCAGGTGCTCCGTTCGTCCGGCCCTCCTCGGCGCGTTGTTTCGCAGCGCGCGCGATTCGTTCGCTCTTGATCTCGGACTCCGCTGAGTCGAACTCGCCGAGAATGCCCGCATACATGCGCCCCGCCGCCGAAGTCAGATCGATGTCGGAACCCTTGACCAGTGCGATGCCGACCCGGGCCTTAGAGAGGACGTCGATCGCATGCGCTCGCTCTTTGCGATTGCGCCACAGTCTGGCCAGCCCGTACGCCACGATGAAGTCGAACTCGCCGCGCGCCGCAGCATCGAGCATCGCCTCGTAATTGCGGCGGTGCTTCCCACTCAGCGCTGAAACATCGTTGTCCACGTAGGTGGCAACGACCTCCCAGCCACGAGCTTTCGCCAGCTGCTCGGAGTCCTCTCGTTGACGAGCAACACCTCGCTCCGTGTTCCGGGGATCTTCCGAGATGCGGCAGTAGATCACGGCTTTGATGATGGCCATGACTTATGTTATCCGCTGTGGACCGCAGGGTTTCCCCGGCGGCGTGGGCAAAACGCACAACCCCGAGGATTTCGACTCCCTGTTCGCCGATGTGACAACCAAGCTGTTCGACCGCTACCCGGACGACACCGTCGTCTACCCAGGTCACGGCGACGACACCACCCTCGGCGCGGAGCGACCCCAACTGCCCGACTGGCGTGCCCGCGGCTGGTAGTCCGAGGCCGACCGGGCACGGCGCGTCGTTCACCGGACCGGAATTCAGTAGTGACCGCTGAGCCGACGACCGGTCGGTGCCACCTGGCAGACTGAGCAAGGTGAAATCGGGTTCTTCGCGCACGACCGTGCCCGCTCCGGATGCCCGGCACCGGCGCGGCTTGCTCTCGACGGTCTCGATCTGGATCACCAGGCTGGTCGCCGGCGCGATCGTGATGGGCTTGGTGCTGGTCGGTGGGACGGCGTTCCGGGTGTGGCAGGTCGCGCGGATCGACGACCACACCCCGGCCGACGCGATCGTGGTGCTCGGCGCCGCCCAGTATTCGGGGACGCCGTCGTCGGTCTTCGAAGCGAGGCTGTACCAGGCGTGGCGGCTCTACGAGACGGGTGTGGCGCCCCTGGTGATCACCGTCGGCGGCAAGCAGGAGGGCGACCTCTACACCGAAGCCGCCTCGGGCAAGCAATATCTCCAGGACAAGGGTGTGCCGAGTGCCGACATCCTCGCCGTCGAAACGGGATCCGACACCCTGCGCAGCGTCGAGGCCGTCGCCGCCGCCATGCACGAGAGCGGGTTGTCATCGGCCGTACTCGTGAGCGACCCGTGGCATTCACTGCGAACCAGGACGATGGCGCGAGACGCCGGTCTGCACGCCTGGACCGCACCCACCCGCACCGGGCCGGCCGTCTACACGAGGGAGTCGCAATTCCACGGTATCGCCCGCGAAACCGGTGCGCTGCTGTGGTACCAGCTCACTCATTTCTCGGCAGATTTCCCTTACGAGGCGGGACAGTGAGATGACCGATACCTACACCCCGCACGACCGCGAACGCATGGTCACCGAGCCGGGCAAAACCGCCTGGCCGGGTGCGGCGGGCAAGGGCCACCGCAGCGAATTCTCCCGGGACCGGGCGCGCGTGCTGCACTCGGCCGCGCTGCGTCGACTCGCCGACAAAACCCAGGTCATGGGCCCGCGCGAAGGCGACACCCCGCGTACCCGGCTCACCCATTCGCTCGAGGTCGCCCAGATCGGGCGCAGCATCGCCGACGGCATCGGCGCCGACCCCGACCTCGCCGATCTGGCCGGCCTCGCCCACGACATCGGCCACCCGCCCTACGGCCACAACGGCGAACGCGCCCTCGACGAATTCGCCGATGCCTACGGCGGTTTCGAGGGCAACGCCCAGAACCTGCGGATCCTCACCCGCCTCGAGCCCAAGGTCGTCGACGCCGACGGCGAGAGCGCCGGACTCAACCTCACCCGCGCCGCCCTCGACGCCACGCTCAAATACCCGTGGGGCAGAAGCGGTTCCGGCACCAAGTTCGGCGCCTACGTCGACGATCTGGAGCGCCTGGCGTGGGTGCGCAAGGACGCTCCCGAGCGCAAGCAGAGCCTGGAATGCCAGATCATGGACTGGTCCGACGATGTGGCGTACTCCGTGCACGATGTGGAAGACGGCGTGATCGTCGGCCGCATCGATCTGCGTGCCCTCGCCGACCCCGCCGAACAGGCGGCCCTGGCCGAACAGGGCCACGGCGAACACCCCGACCAGTCGATCGATGCCCTGGCCGCCGCCGCGCAACGCCTGTCCGAGCTCGACGTGGTCGCCGAGGCGGCGGGCTACGACGGCACCTTCGCCGCGTCGGTCGCCCTGAAACGGCTCACCAGCGAACTGGTCGGGCGCTTCGCCACCGCCGCCATCGTCGCCACCCAGGAGCACGCCGGGCCGGGCCCGCTGATGCGCTACGAGGCCGACCTGATCGTGCCGCCGGTGGTCGCGGCCGAGGTGGCCGTGCTCAAGACGGTCGCGCTGCGGTACGTGCGCTCCGATCGTGGGCACCTGGCCAGGCAGCAGACCCAGCGCGAACGCGTCCAGGCCGTCGCGGACCGCCTGCTCACCACCGCTCCGGCCCACCTCGACGACCAGATGCTGCCCTGGTGGAACGCCGCCACCGACGACACCGCCCGGGTGCGCGTGGTGATCGACCAGATCGCCTCCTATACCGAAAGCCGCTTCGAGCGGGTCGCGACCGCGCTGGACTGCCGCTGACCTGGACCCACTAGACTTGCCGCGTGGCCGGACGAATCCCAGATCGCGATATCGCGGCGATCCGTGAACGTGTCCGGATCGAAGACGTTGTCGGAGAGTACGTGGCGCTCAAACGCGCCGGTGCCGACTCGATCAAAGGCCTGTGCCCCTTCCACGACGAGAAGTCCCCGTCGTTCCATGTGCGGCCCAATCACGGCCTGTTCCACTGCTTCGGCTGTGGCGAGGGCGGTGACGTCTACAAGTTCCTGCAGCAGATCGAGCACATCGGTTTCGTCGAGGCCGTCGAGCAGATGGCCGACCGCATCAGCTACCAGATCAACTACGAGGGCGGCGGCACCTCGGTGCAGCGCGACCGGGGCACCCGCTCGCGGCTGGTCGCCGCGAACGCCGCCGCGCAGGAGTTCTACGCGGCGCGTCTGTACGAACCCGAGGCCGAGGCCGCCCGCAAGTACCTGACCGACCGAAACTTCGACCAGGCCGTCTGGCAGCAGTTCGGCTGCGGTTACGCGCCCGCGGGCTGGGACACCCTCACCAAACACCTGCAGCGCCTGGGTTTCGAATTCAAGGAACTGGAAGCCGCCGGACTGTCCAAGCAGGGCAAACGCGGCCCGATCGACCGCTTCCACCGCAGGCTGCTGTGGCCCATCCGCAACCTCGGTGGTGAGGTGATCGGGTTCGGCGCCCGCAAGATCTTCGACGACGACACCATGCCCGGCAAGTACGTGAATACGCCGGAAACGTTGCTGTACAAGAAGTCCCAGGTGCTGTTCGGCCTCGACCACGCCAAGCGTGAGATCGCCAAGGGGCATCAGGCCGTCGTCGTCGAGGGGTACACCGACGTGATGGCCATGCACCTGGCCGGGGTGAAGACGGCTGTCGCCTCCTGCGGAACGGCCTTCGGTGAAGAACACCTGCAGGTGCTGCGCAGGCTGCTGATGGACGACAACTTCTGGCGCGGCGAGATCATCTACACCTTCGACGGTGACGCGGCGGGCCAGGCGGCCGCGCTGAAGGCCTTCAGCGGCGACCAGCGGCTGGCCGGGCAGACCTACATCGCGGTGGCGCCCGACGGGCAGGATCCGTGCGAGCTGCGTCAGCGTTCGGGCGACTCCGCCGTGCGCGACCTCGTCGCCCGCCGAACCCCGCTCTACGAGTTCGTGATTCGCGGCGTGCTCGCCGAATACAACCTCGACACGGTCGAAGGACAGGTCGAGGCGCGACGGCGCGCGGTTCCGGTGGTCGCCCAGATCAAGGACAACGCGACCCGCAAGGGCTATGCGACGAAGCTGGCCGGCTGGCTCGGCGTGGACGACATCCAGTCCCTGGTGCGCCAGGTCGGTGACGAAGCCCGCAAGCACTTCCGCGGCGGCGCGGCGCCCGCCGACGACAAGGGTGGCCGACGAGGTGCCGTCGCGCCACGGCCCGTCGCGCCCGCCCGCGGCAACGGCGACTCGGCCCGACCCGATCCCCGCGAACCGACGTTGCTCGCCCAGCGCCAAAGCCTGTGCGCGGCCCTGCAATACCCGGGGATCGCGGGCCCGGCCTTCGACGACGTCGAGGCCGACGCGTTCATCCACCCCGCCTACGTGATGGTCCGGTTGATGATCGCGAAAGCCGGCGGCACCGCATCGGGTCTCACCGGCGCCGAGTGGGTCGCGGCAGTAGCCGATCAGAGCGAGGACCTGCTCATCCGGGCCCTCGTCTCGGAGCTGGCCAACGAACAACTGCCCGTTCGCACCCAGGAGGACGTGCCGCGGCTCATCTCCGGGGTGCTCGCCCGGGTGCAGGAGATCTGGGTGGGCCGCCAGATCGCCGAGCTGAAGTCACGCCTGCAGCGCATGTCGGCGTCCGATCAGCCCGACGGCTACATGGAGCTGTTCGGCGACCTGGTGGCCCTCGAGGCGTACCGCAAGGACCTCGGACAGCGGGCCATGGGCAACGACCCCAACGTCACCGGCGTCTAACGCCCCCGGCGCAGCTGGTTGTGCGGCACCATCACCGTGGTCCGCTCGTCGAGCGGCTCCATCGGCTCCAGCTTCGGCTGAGTGCTCAACTTGTCCGACAGCTTCTGCCTGCCCACCGACACCAGCTTCTTCGTCACGGGGCTACCCGTCACCGCCCGTGTCGCCGCACTGATCTGCTCATAGCGCGCCCGCCCGGCCTTCGTGCCGAGCACATACCCGGCCGCCACGCCGATGATCAACCGCAGCATCTCCTGGAGCTCCTCCCACGTCTGTGTGCGCGCCCCATCCTGCCCGACTCACCCCACCCCTGTCGATCCACCCCACCCACCCAACCGCCCCACATGTCCGCAGGTAGCGGCCCGATTTGGGAACCCACGACCCCATACGCTAAAGTTTCATCTCGTTCAGCCAGCCAAGCTGACCCGAGCCCAACAGCTCAGGATATTCCCCTATAGCTCAATTGGCAGAGCAGCCGACTGTTAATCGGCAGGTTTCTGGTTCGAGTCCAGATGGGGGAGCAGTGAAGCCCTCTACCGCAGCGGTAGGGGGCTTTTTTGTTGCAGCACAATGCGTATCGTGCCGAAAACCTGTACGGTACAGGTATCCCGTACAAGGATTGGGAATCTCATGACAGATACCGTCTCTGCGAGCGAAGCACGGAACAAGCTGTTCCCGCTCATCGAAGAGGTCAACAACGACCGCACCGCCATTCACATCACCAGCAAAAAGGGCAACGCCGTCCTGCTGAGTGAAGAGGAATTCAACTCGATGCAGGAAACTCTGTACCTGCTGCGTTCGCCTGCCAACGCGGCGAGGTTGGCGCAGGGCATCGCACAGGCGGAGTCCGGTGATGTGGTCGAGTTCCAGCCTGAAGGAGACCGATGAGAGTCGTCTTCGTCAAGGTTGCTTGGGAAGACTACACACATTGGGTCAGCACTGACCGCAAGATCGCCATCCGGATCAACCGCCTGATCGATGACATCGCACGCGACCCGTTCGAGGGCCTCGGCAAGCCGGAGCCGCTTCGCGGTGACAAGTCGGGTTACTGGTCTCGCCGCATCGATAGCGAGCATCGGCTGGTCTACTCGGTCTCGGGAGATACCGTCACGGTCGTTCAGGCCAGGTACCACTACTGATCAGTCCTGTGCTGTCCAAAGGACTTCGACGCTCAGCGGCGACGATCGAGCGTACAGAGCCTCAGCCGGACGGGTGCCTGCCCGAGTCGAGAACTTCGGGGTGTTGCAGGGCGCGTCTGATGTCCTCGGCGGAGTCGTCGGTTTCTGGGATTTGAAAGTGGCCGACGAGGAGTACGCGGGTTCCGATGGCTCGGAGGTGGAGGGGGATGGTTCGGGTGGGGATGTCGCGAGTGATGCCGGACTCGCCGGTGACGCCCCCCAGCACGACCTTGGTGAAGCCACCGTTCAGGTGCATGGCTACTCGGGCGGGTTGGCGAAAAGGTCGTCCCTCCTTCATGAGTCGGCCTTCCGCGGTTGAGTTCTATCGCTGCCTGTGAGTTCGGTCATTGCTTGGTGAAGGCGATGTGCATCCACGGGTGCCAGGTGGTGCCGTCTTCGGAGCGTTCCCACAGGGCGGTCATCGAGGCGCCGAAGGGGGCGACGGTGAGGGTGGAGCGGACGGCGGCGGTTTCGGTGTCGGTGGGGGCGGGGGTGGCTGTCTGGGGGACGCCGGTGAAGTGGAAGGTGTTGGTGTCGACGATTTCCACGCGCATCAGTTCGGTGCTGCCGGTGTTGTCGTAGGAGCGGGCGAGGAAGGCGGGGCCGTCGGGGTCGGGTTCGCCGATGATCTCGATGCCGCGGACCGGTTGGTCGCCGACGGTGACGTCGATGTGGTGGACCAGGAAGTGGCCGCCGGGGAAGACGTCGTAGGTGTCGAAACCGAGGACGGGAATCGGTGGGTCGGCCAGGACGTGACCGTTGGTGGCCCACCGGCCCGCGAGGCGTCACGTGAATCGTCCGGCGTGGACGTGCTCCATGCCTACCACGGGCCTCGCGACCCGCCAATGTCTCGCGAACAACCGGTAAGGAATCGGCGTCGCGCGACACCAAGAGATCATGACTGTTCAACTCACTCAGGCCGCGTTGCCCGCGGTCGACACCGTGCCCGGGGAGGTGCGGGAATGGCGCAGCCGTTGGTTGGTGGCGTCGGGGTTTCCGCCGTGGTTGGCTGAGGCGGTGACGTCCGATCCCGAGGTCGATGTGCATGCGTTGTCGCAGCTCGTCGACCAGGGCTGTGCGCCGGAGCTGGCGGTGCGGGATCCTGGCGCCGTTGCCGGAGAAGCCGCGATGAGCACACTGCCGCCCACCACCTCGGGGGTCGCTCGGCCGGACGTCGATCGGGAATGGCTCACCGACCTGGTCGACGACGGGGCCGCGGGCCGGCACGCGGTGAGGCGGTTGCGGGAGGTGTTGTTGCGCGCCACCCGGCATCAGATCTGGCGGTTGCGCGACCTGCTGCCCGGCGCGGGCGCTACCGAACTGGAAGACCTCGCCCAGCAGTGCGCTGATGATGCGGTTGTAGCTGTTCTGCAACGACTTTCGACCTTCGAAGGGCGTAGCAGGTTCACCACCTGGGCCTACAAATTCGGGGTCAATATCGCGGGTGTGGCCGTGCGCAGGCAAGCATGGCGGCACCGCGAGATCCTGCTGCCCGACGCACTCGCCTGGCACATCGACCCCGCACCCACACCGGACGCCCTCGCCGGCGCCGCCGACCTCGCCCGCGCGCTCGAAGCGGCCATTTCCCGCGAACTCACGCCGCACCAACGCCGCATTCTGCTGTCGCTGGTGGTGGAGCAGGTGCCGATCGACGTGCTGGCCGAGCGGCTGGGTAGCACCCGCAACGCCCTCTACAAGACACTCCACGATGCCCGCCGGAAGCTGCGCGCCGCCCTGATCGCGAGCGGACATCGTGACAACCGTCCCGATCGGAGCACCCCATGACCGATCCGACTCCCACAGTGATCGACGCCCTGCTGACCGACACCAGCCCCTACCTGTCGTGCGACGAGTACTTCGACCGCATCGACGTCTATGTCGAGCGCCGCCTCGCCGACCCCGGGTACGACGACCCGGCCATGCGCACCCATCTGGCCGGTTGTGGCGCGTGCGCCGAGGAGGAGCAGACCCTGCGCGAGCTGCTCGCCCAGGATCTGAACAGGTCCTGATCGGTAAGACACGGCGCGTCCGCCGCAACAAACACAACGAACCACATTTTGTGCGGCCCGACGCGCTGGGATTCGGCATCCTGCCGATCCTGTTCGGCATCGACAAGTTCACCACCCTCCTCACCGCCGATTGGACCCGCTATCTCGCCGACTCGTTCGACACTCTGGCCCCCGGTGACGCGAACACCGCCATGCAGATCATCGGCGTGATCGAAATCGTCGCGGGCATCGCGGTTCTGCTGCTGCCCCGGCTCGGTGCCCCGCTCGTCGCGGTCTGGCTGGGCGCGATCATCGTCGACCTGCTGATGGTCGGCGGCTACGGCGACATCGCCCTGCGCGACTTCGGCCTCATGGCGGCGGCCCTGGTGCTCACCCGTCTGGCCTGGGCCTACCCGAACGGACTGCCCGCTCGACCCTGAACCCCCGCTAACTGGGGCTTTATCGAAAGTTGGGATCGGTAGGCGGCGAGGACGCCGTCTACTGAACCCATGACATCTTCTCAGCTCCCCCCGAACCAGTCCCCGTCCGCCGGCTTGGACAAGAAGACCAGTGCGATCCTGTCGTACGCGCTGGGATGGTTGACCGGAATCATCTTCCTCTTCGTGGGAAAGAATGATCCGGACGTGAAATTCCATGCCGCGCAGTCGGTCGTCTTCTTCGGCGCCGTCTCGGTGCTCAACATCGTGCTGAGTATCGCCGGCTCGCTCCTCGGGGCCCTGGGGATCATCTTCAGCCTCGCCGGACTCGCGCTCGGGATTTTCGCGTTCGTCGTCTGGATCATGGCCATGGTCGGTGCGAACAACAAGGGCGGTGTCCGCGCCGAACTTCCCATCGTCGGAAAGTTCACGGCCCCCTATGCCGATCAGCTGGCCGGCTCGATCAAGTAGCCGCGTATCCGAAGCGACCACGATACCCAGAAGCCGACGGCCCGAGTCCCATCTCGGGCCGTCGGCATGCGGGGGTCCGGCCATATGTGACTGACTGTTTCGGTCGATGGTGGGCGTCATCGGCGCTGTGCGCAGCGATCTCCTGCGTTTCGCAAGACCGTCGCAGCTCACAACACTGGTGTGGAAAATATGGCTAGAACAGGTTGCATTCGGAGAAGTTACGGCCAAATGGCCCGCTGGGGTCTGGGATCGAGCGCCGCCGACCGTCGTCGGCAAAACGCCTGCATAGCATCGATCGTCGCTGTTAAGTTAATACTCATTCCGCGCGTGCTCGGGCTGACTGAATCGGTCGTTCCCTGCGGTCGCGGTGTGCTTGTACTCGACGAGGAGTGACGCAATGGATGGACTCAACAGGCGTGATGCGCTGAAAGCTGGTGGCGTCCTCGGGGCGCTGGGGGCGTTGGGGCTGGCGACGACGGCGCGGGCGGAGCCGTGGAGTTGGTCGCCGGAGGAATCGGTCGCCGGGTCGGGGTCGGGGGTCGACCCGTTGACGGTGTGGGATCCCGAGGCCGACCCGGTGGTGGCACGGCTGATCGACAGCGGTCAGGTGCCGCGGGTCAACGAACTGCTGCGCACTTGGACGCGCAACGGTCAGCCGCTGCCCGACGGATTACCCTCGGAGCTGCGGGATTTCATGGAATACGCGCGGCGGATGCCGCAGTGGACCGATTACGGGAAGCTGAACACCGCGATCGAGTTCAACAAGAAGCGCGGACTGTATCTCGGTGTGCTGTACGGGTTCGCCAGCGGGATGATGAGCACCGTCATCCCGAAGGAGGCCCGGTCGGTCTACTACTCCAAGGGTGGCCACGACCTCGAAGACCGTATCTCCAAGACCGCCAAACTCGGCTACGACATCGGTAGCAACAATGCCTATGCCGCCGACGGCGAGATGATCATCACCTGCGTGAAGACCCGTCTGGTTCACGCGGCGGTGCGGCATCTGCTGCCGCAGTCGCCGCACTGGGTGCAATCGGCCGAGGAGGACGTGCCGATCAGCCAGAACGACATCATGGTCACCTGGCACAGCCTGCCGACGACGGTGATGAAGCACCTCAACAACTGGAAGGTGCCGATCCCGAACCACGAATCCGAAGCGTTCCTGCATTCCTGGCAGGTGGCCGCGCACATGCTCGGCGTGCGCGACGAATACATCCCGAAGTCGTGGCCCGCCGCCAATTCCCAAGCGGCACAGGTGCTCGACCCGATTCTGGAGGCCACCCCGGAGGGCGCCAAACTCGCCGACCGGTTGCTGAGTCTCGGCGCCAATATCGACCTGGCCATTCTCACCAAGCCGGTGCTCGGCTCGTTCACCCGGTTCCTGCTCGGTGACAAGATCGCCGACGGCCTGGCCATCCCGCGTGAGCCCGTCTGGGATCCGCTGTTGCGGTTCAGTTGGGGCCCGTTCATCGCGGTCCGTGAGGGCGTGCTCGGTGCCGTCCCACCGGTAGGTGACGCCTACTGGCTGCTCGACGAGTTCCTGCGCAAGGCGGCCCTGACCTACCTGGCCGAATTGCGGCTACCGATCAGCATCGAGATCCCCACGATGAACCGCGACATGAGCGTTCCCCCACGCTGATCCGCCCGTACCGACCGAGGAGCATTATGCGTACCACCCTCCGCCTCACCGCCGCCGCGATCGTCGCGACCGGCGTCCTCACCGCGACGGCCACCGCCGCCGCACAACCGGCGCCGATCGCCACCGAATCCGAAACCGGTTCGTCCGCAGCCGACGCCGGCTCCGCGGCAGCGCAGTCGGCGGTCTATCTGGCCCAGAACGGCGACCTGATAGGCCTCATCGTCCTGCTCGGCATCACACCCTTCCAGATGCTGACCAGCGGAATCTGCGACGTCGCCACCATGTCGTCGCTCTACAGCCCGTGCTCACCGGGGCGCGCTCACTACACCGTTGCGAACTCGGATCCCTTGCCGCACAGCTGAATCGATTCGACCGCCGCCGGACGTGACTCACCGTGAACCGGCGGCGGTCAGTCGGAGCACGCTGTCTCTGCCCCGGGCCGCCGCACGAATGACCATTCATGCGACCCCGCGCACCACGGGGTCGGTGTCAGTGGTTGCGCGGAGTCACCAGGCCGGATTCGTAGGCGAAGACGACGAGTTGGGCTCGGTCCCGGGCGTGGAGTTTGGTCATGGCCCGGTTGAGGTGGGTTTTGGCGGTGTGGGGACTGATGAACATCTGGCTGGCGATGTCGTCGTTGGACAGGCCACGTGCGGCCAGGGCTACGGCTTCGCGTTCGCGGGTGGTGAGTTCTTCCAGTCCGGAACCCACTGGGGGAGTGAGTGGTTCGGTGACGTAACGGGCGATGAGGCGCCGGGTGATGGATGGAGCGAGCAGGGCGTCACCGCGGGCGGCCACCCGGATGGCGTGCAGGAAGTCCTCGGGCTCGATGTCTTTGACGAGAAAACCGGCTGCCCCCGCGCGGAGTGCTTCGAACACGTAGTCGTCGAGGCCGTAGTTGGTGAGGATGACCACGTGCACGCCGGCGAGGGTGGGATCGGCGGCGATTCTGCGGGTCGCCTCGATGCCGTCGACGTGCGGCATCTGAATGTCGACGAGCGCGATATCGGGCAGGTGCGCCCGAGCCAGGTCGACGCCTTCGCCACCGTCACCGGCCTCGGCGACCACCTCGATATCGTCCTCGATGTCGAGCAGGGCGCGGAACCCGCTGCGGATCAGGGGCTGGTCGTCGACCAGCAGGACGCGAATCACGATCGCTCCAAGGGTAATTCGGCGTGCACGGCGAAACCGCCGGTCGGCAGTGGCCCGGTATGCAGGCGTCCACCGAGTGCGGTGACCCGCTCACGCATGCCGAGAAGCCCGACCCCGCCCGTGCCGGTGGGCGCGGCGCGGCCGTTGTCCTCGACGTCGACGACGAGACCGTCCGCGCGGTAGTCGACGCGGACCTTCGCGGTCGTCGCGCCGGCGTGGCGGGCGGTATTGGTGAGTGCTTCCTGCACGATGCGGTACACGGTTCGGTCGACGGCCGTCGGCACGTCCGTGCGGTTGCCCTCGACGGTCAACGAGGTGTCCACTCCGGCCGCGCGGGCGCGTTCCAGCAGGTCGTCGAGGTGGGCGAGGCCGGGGCGTGGTGTCTCGTCATCGCGCAGGGCGGTGAGGGTCGCCCGCAGTTCGCGGGCAGCTTCCCGGCCTGCGTCCCGGATGGCGAGGAGGGCGGCGGGAACGTCCTCACCGCGCTTGCGTGCCACGTGCACGGCGGCTTCGGACTGCACCTTGATCACCGAGATCTGGTGGGTGAGCGAGTCGTGCAGCTCGCGGGCGATGTGCAGACGTTCCTCGTCGGCCCGGCGGCGCGCGGTCTGCTCGCGCGTGCGTTCGGCTTCGTCGGCGCGGCGCTCGGCCTGCCGCAGGGCCTCACCGGCCGCGCCCGCCGCGATCAACCAGGCGAGTTCGAGTGCGTCGCGACCGCGAGCGAGGGCCGCGGCGGTGTCGTCCAGAGTGATCATCGCGGCTAGCGGCAACGTGACGATCAGGGCGACCGCCGCGATTACCGTCACGAGATGGTGCCCGGCGCGCACCGCGAAATACACCGCGAACAGGAACGCGACAACGGGCACATCGAAGCCGAGCGCCTGATAACCCACCGCGCACAACCCGGTCACCAACAGCACAGCGACCGGTGCACGCCGACGCCCGGCCAAGGCCAGACCACTCGCGACGAGCAGCGCGTAGCCGAGCCACTCGGGGCTGCCATGCGCCCGGCTCACCCCGGTGACCAGCAGTGCCACCGCCACACCGACGGCGACCACCCAGTCGACCAACCGTGCCCTGCTCACCCGTGCACCCTAGCCCGGTCCAGCCGTCGACCGCGTCGTCCGGCAGGGTGACCCGTCGACTACCACGAACGCGGTACTCCGAGCGAAGAACGGTCCCGCCCGCCCCATCGGTACCGCATCCGCAGCACCACGAATTGCCTACTGCGGCACGACGACTGCCTCCTGCTGCTCGGCCATTCTCGAACTGATCGCCGACGACCTCCGGCACGAAGCCGGTGGCGACGGTGGCACATCGGCGCGGTGGACGATATCGCTTGCCCGTCGGCGCACTCCAAAAACCGATCGCCACCACCCGCGGCGGTTGGGCGCTCCTCGACATCCGGTGAGGTCGACGGCGCCACATCGGCTCGTGGGCTGCGCCGCTCGTGCCAGGCGTACTCCGAAGCAGGTCGATCGTCGCCAGGCGGTGATTCCGCCTCCGGTTCGCAGTCGGCGATCGGCCGGTGCCACGTCCACATCGATTCCGCGCGAGCAACGACCGTCCGGTCGTGCATCTCACTGACACGTCCACACGAAGGAGAACATCATGCCCACCTCGATTCGCACCCTGACCGCACTCGCTGTCACCGCCCCGCTTGCTGTCGGTACGGCCGCACCCGCTTCGGCGGCGACTGCGCTCGCCGCGTCCTACGGCATGAGCTCCGGTCGACTTGTCGCGTCTTCGGCCGCGGTCATCGGCCTGCTCGGTGTGCTCGCGGGTGGCTGGGCGCTGGCCCGACCGGCCGCGACCAGAGCGGTATTCGCTCTGGTCGCGGGACTGATCGCCATCGTCGGTGGCGCCTGGGTGGTCGCCACGGCCGAAGGAGGGCTCGGCACCGGGAACGGTCTCGGCGGGGGTGTCGTGGCGATTGTCTTCGGGCTGGCGAGCGTGGTCGTCGGCGGGCTTTCGCTCGCCCGCTCCCGCCGTGTCGGCTGACGAGGTGGGCAGTGCTCGCCGGAGCTCAGTGACCTCGCGCGATCCACTCCGCTAGCGATGGTTTCTCCGCGCCGATCGTCGTGCTGTCACCGTGGCCGGTGTTGACCGTCGTGTCATCCGGGAGGGTGAGCAACCTGTCCCGGATCGAATCGATGATCGTGTCGAAATCGGAGAAGGATCGCCCGGTCGCTCCCGGTCCACCGGAGAACAGGGTGTCGCCGGTGAAGAGGGCAGCGAGGTCGGGGGCGTACAGGGACACCGAACCGGGGGAGTGGCCCGGGGTGTGCAGAATGTCGATGTCGGTGCCCGCCACCGTGATCCGGTCGGTGCCGTCGAGGGAGCGGTAGCCGACGGACGGGTGGGTCATCCGCCACAGCGGTTCGTCGCCGGGGTGGAGGAGGATGGGGGCGTCCAGGCGGGCGGCCAGGTCGGGGGCGACGGTGACATGGTCGTTGTGACCGTGCGTGCACAGGATCGCGGTGACGTTACGGTTGCCGACGGCGGCGGCGATGGCGTCGGCGTCGTGGGCGGCGTCGATCACGAGGACCTCGTCGTCGTCACCGATCAGCCACACATTGTTGTCGACGTCCCAGGTGCCGCCGTCGAGGCTGAAAGTGCCGGAGGTGACGACCTTTTCGATGCGGGCGCTCACCAGACCACCACCGAGCGCAGCACGCGGCCCTCGCCCATGGCGGCGAAGGACGCCTCGACGTCGTCGATACCGATGCGTTCGGTGACGAACCGGTCCAGTGGCAATCGGCCCTGCCGGTACAGGTCGATGAGCATGGGGAAGTCGCGTTCGGGCAGGCAGTCGCCGTACCACGAAGACTTCAGCGAACCGCCGTGCGAGAACAGGTCGATCAGCGGCATGTCGAGGCTCATGTCCGGGGTCGGGACGCCGACGAGCACCACGGTGCCCGCGAGGTCGCGGCCGTAGAACGCCTGCTTCCAGGTCTCCGGCCTGCCGACCGCGTCGATCACCACGTCGGCGCCGAAACCGTCGGTGAGGTCTTTGATCTGTTCCACCACGTCGCCGCTGGTGGCGTCGATCGTGTGCGTGGCGCCGAACTCCTTGGCCCACTCCAGCTTCCGCGCATCGCGATCGATCGCGATGATGGTGCCCGCGCCCGCGAGATTCGCACCGGCGATCGCGGCGTCACCCACACCGCCGCAGCCGATCACGGCGACGCTGTCGCCGCGCGAGACCGAACCGGTGTTCATGGCGGCGCCGATACCGGCCATCACGCCGCAGCCGAGCAGGCCCGCGACGGCCGGATCGGTGCCGGGATCGACGCGCGTGCACTGCTTTTCGTGCACCAGCGTCTTGTCGGCGAAGGCGCCGATACCCAGCGCCGGGGTGAGCGGGGTGCCGTCGGCAAGCGTCATCGGGACGCTCGCGTTGTGGGTGTCGAAGCAGTACCACGGGCGGCCACGCCGACACGCACGGCACTCACCGCAGACCGCGCGCCAGTTGAGGACGACGAAATCGCCCTCGGCCACGTGGGTTACCGCCTCGCCGACCGATTCGACGACACCGGCCGCCTCGTGCCCGAGCAGGAACGGGAACTCGTCGTTGATCCCGCCCTCGCGGTAGTGCAGATCGGTGTGGCACACCCCGCACGCCTGCACCCGGACCACCACATCGTGCGGTCCCGGGTCGGGAATCACGATGTCGACGGTTTCCACGGGCGCGTTCTTCGTGAGAGCGACGACACCGCGCACTGATTCAGGCATGCGGACCTCCTAATGGTTTGCGTGGTGGCCTCCACGCTAGCCGGGCCCGCGCCGGATTCAATCCGGGATCGGCGGAATGTCCCCGGTCGGCGTGCCGAGCTCGTCCTTCACGTGGTGCTCGACGAGCAGGGGAACGAAGTCGCGCACCTGCGCCGATCCGAAATGCTGGTAGGTCTCGCGCACGATGTCGGTGATCTCTTCGGGGGAAATGTTCGGGTACCGGATGGTCAACCGTTCGATGACCTCGTCGAGTTGCTGCTGCTCGTGAGTAGTCATGCCCGTGGAGTACCCCGAACGGGCCGGGTCAACAGGCTAGGGGCTCAGTCGTTCCAGCACCGCGCCGACCACCAGGCACGCGCTGTCGACCACGTCACCGATCGGCTGACGATAGTCCGACAGCACCCACTGCTGGGCGATGATGACGATCGCCCCGACCAGCCCGAGCAGCACCGTGCGCACGCTCACCGCCGGGTGCGCGTCGTGGTCGACGTGCGGGGTGAGCAGGGCGAGGCAGATGTCGACCAGCGCGTCGAGCACATCGCGGTAAGCCCGGTCGACGGCGGGACTCACGCCGAGGATCTCGAAGAAGGCGATGCGTGGCACGCGCGGGTCGTCGTGGATGAGCTGGAAGTAGGCGGCCAGCGCTACCCGGACCTGAGTCGTCACATCGGTGTCGGCGGTGCTGATGCCCGCGTGGATCGACTCGATCATCCGCGCCGCGATCTCGCGATACACCTCGAGCAGCAAATCCTCGCTGTCGCTGAAGGATTCGTAGAAGTACCGCTTCCCGACACCGGCGGCCGCGCAGATGGTGGTCACCGTGGTGTTGCGGTAGCCCTCGGTGCCGAAGGCCTCGGTGGCGGCTTCGATAAGCCGGGCACGGCGTTCCTGCTGGCGTTGCCCGGGAGCGGCGCCCCGGTACCGGCGACCGTCGGCGTCGAATCCGGGCGCAGTCACAGGGGCGATTGTGTCAGGTCGGGGTGACGACGCTGGTCGGCGGGCGGCGGAGAGCACATCGTTGCGATCGGGTGTGACACAGGCTACGTTACTTTCCGGTACGGGAACGATACGGTTCCCGATAGCGGGAGGGCTGACGTCGAGGTATGGGCAAATATCGTGGGCGACTGGCGGCGCTGATGGCGTCGGTCGTCGTATTGGCAGGTGCGGTGGCGTCCGCGCCGATGGGTTCGGCCGCACCGGCCGCCGAGGGGCTCGATGCCCAATTCGCGGCAACTCATACCGGGCCCCAGCAGTACCCCAACGTTTTCATCGAGTGGGACGTCCCCATCGCGATGAGCGACGGCACGGTATTGAAAGCCAACGTCTATCACCCCGCCGGTGCCGACGGTCAGCCCATCGCCGAACCCACGCCGACGATCGTCAATATGACGCCCTACACCAAGCTGGTGTCCAACATCGCGGACTCGGCGCTCGCGGTGCCCGGCCTGTCGGATCTGCTGATGCCGGTTCTGCAGAACCTGGACTTCTCGCCGTTCGGGTTCAGCAGCCTCAGCGACATGATGAAGGCGCTGCCCGGCGGCGCCGCGCGCACCTTCGGTGTCGACCGCAATCTGATCCGCGGCGGATACACCCAGGTGGTCGTCGACGTGCGTGGCACCGGGTTCTCGCAGGGCACCTGGCAGGTGTTCGGTGAACGCGAGCAGCTCGACGGCGTCGAGGTGGTGGACTGGGCGGCGAAACAGCGCTGGTCCGACGGCAAGATCGGGATGAGCGGCATCTCCTATTCGGGTATCAACCAGCTGCACACCGCTCAGCGTCAGCCCGAAGCACTGAAGGCGATCTTCCCGGTGGTGCCCGGTAGCGACCTGATCCGCGATGTCGCCGCCCCCGGTGGCGCGCTCGGCGTCGGCTTCATCCCGGCCTGGCTGCTCGCGGTCGACGGCGCCAAATTGCTGCCCGACATGGTGTCGATCCTGGCGGGCAAGTTCGACTGGGTGTGGCTGGCCGACCGGGTGCGCGACCCGTTCACCTTCTTCAATGTGCTCATCGCCGCGCTGACCACCCCGACCGTCGAACAGATCCCGCCGGAGATGTCGGCGATCCTCGACGACGATTCGGCGCTGCGCACCGCGTGGGTCGGTCAGCCGGAGAAGGTTCAGGTGCCCGCGTTCCTCTACGGCGGCTGGCACGACATCTTCACCTACTCGACCCCGCGCATCTACAACGCGCTCGATGTGCCCGCCGAGCAGAAGAAGCTCATCATGGGCAACGTGTATCACGTGACCGTGAGCTCGGGGCTCGGCCAGCCGGGTGCGCCCGCGCCGCTCGAGGCATTGCAGCGCGCGTGGTTCGACAAGTGGCTCAAGGGCATCGACAACGGCATCGACCGGTACGACCCGGTGACGCTGTGGCAGCAGGGCAGCGAGCAGTGGACCACCGATGTGGCGTTCCCGCGCCCCGGCATGGAGTACCGCCGGATGTATCTGGACGCCGCGCCGTCGGGGACCGCGCCCGGTGCCCGTCACGACGGCAGTCTGGTCACCGCTCCCGGTGGGGCGCAGCGTCTTTCGGTGGATCCGAGCTTGTCGACGATCTGTTCGCGTGATGCCGCACAGGGCACCGCCGGACTCGTTCCACTGCCGGATGTGTGCGCCAAGGATGCCCGGATCAGCGAGGGCGCCGCGCTCACCTTCACCACCGCGCCGGTCGACAAGCCGACGCGGATCTCCGGGGCGATCGCCGCGCACCTGAACACGGTGCTCGACACCACCGACGGGTACTGGACCGTGACCGTCAACGATGTGGCGCCGGACGGACGTTCGACGGTCTGGTCGCAGGGTCAGCTGATGGCGTCGCTGCGGGCGATCGACGAGGCCAAGTCCACCCGTTCGCCCAACGGCGACTACACCGACCCGTACCCCATCCTCACGCTGGACACGCGTCAGCCGACGGTGCCGGGTGAGCCGACGACCATCGAGATCGGCATCCGCGCCACCGACGGTGTGCTGCTGCCGGGGCACCGCCTGCGTATCGACGTGTTCGCGGGCAACTTCCCCAGTGCGATCCCGCTGCGGCCGTTGCTGAACGAGAGCGGTCTGCGGACCCAGCACCTCGAGCTCGACCCGGCGCGGCCGAGCTGGATCAATGTGCCGATGGATGTCGATCCCGGCTGGTGATCAGGCCCGCTCGAACAGGTGGGTCAGGTCGTCGACGAACTCGGCGTAGGCCTGGGTGCGGTCGGTCGCCCGCAGCACCGAGGACGGGTGCACCGTCGCGCCGACCCGGAAATTCTCGAGTTCGACCGTGCGGCCACGCAATTCGGTGACCTTGGCCTTCGGGCCGAGCACCGATTGCGTGGCGATGGCCCCGAGGCAGATCACGAGTTCCGGTGCGATGAGGTCCAATTCGCGGGTGAGCCAGGGTGCGCAGGCGACGATCTCGGTGCGGCGGGGTTGCTGGTGGATGCGGCGTTTGCCGCGCTGCTCGAAGCGGAAGTGCTTCACCGCGTTCGTGAGGTAGAGCGTTTTCCGGTCGACGCCGATGTCGTCGAGCGCGCGGTCGAGCAGTCGTCCGGCCGGTCCGACGAACGGGTGGCCGTCGAGGTCTTCTTCGTTGCCGGGTTGTTCACCGATCAGGACGGTGCTCGCGTGCGGTGCGCCCTCGCCGAACACCGTCTGGGTGGCGTCGCGATACAGGTCGCATCCGTGGCAGGCGTCGGCGGCGGCCGCGAGGGTGGCCAGGTCGTCGGTGCTCGGCACGTACTCGGCGGCACCGGGGTATTTGGTCGTGGTCATGAGGCGGCTCGCTGGGGGGACAGGTCCGGCACGCGGGTCACCTCGGCGCCCGCGCCCTCGGCCAGGTGGGCGAAGGTGACGGCGTCGCGCACGGCCGCCCCGCCGGGGTCGTTGTTGAAGTAGACGTAGCAGTCGGCGTCGGCCGGAAAAGTGTCGAGCAGGCGGTGCACCCAACCGTTCAAGGCCTGCCTGCCGTAGTGCGGCGGTGGGTTGGCGCGACCGGCGTGCAGGCGCAGATACGCCCAGTCGGTGGTGCGCCACAGCGGGGTCACCGGCCGGGAATCACGATCCGCCCAGGACAGCGCCGCTCCGCGTGTACACAGGACATCGCGGATCTCGTCGGTCCACCACGACTCGTGTCTGGGTTCCACCGCCACCCGCACCGAGGACGGGAAACAGCGCAGACAGTCGTCGAGCAGGCCCGCGTCGGCGCGCAGGGTGGGTGGCAGTTGCAGCAGGATCGGGCCGAGCCGGTCGCCGAGGCCCTCGGCCCGATCGAGCAGGCGCTGCACCGGTTCCTCCGGCTCGCGCAGTCGTTTGATGTGGGTGAGGAACCGGCTGGCCTTCACCGCGACAACGAAATCCGCGGGCGTGCGCTCGCGCCACGCGGTGAAGGTTTCCCGGCTCGGCAGCCGGTAGAAGGCGTTGTTGGATTCCACCGTCGCGAAGGCCTGGGCGAAATGCTCCAGCCAGCTTCGCATCGGCAGCCCCTGCGGATACAGCACACCGCGCCAATCACGGTATTGCCAGCCGGAGGTACCTATCCGCAGGGGCATCGCCGATTCAGCCCTCCGCGCGCAACAGCGGTTGGAGTTCGCTGCTGTAGAAATCGAGGAACGCGTCGACATCCGGACCCGCGTTCATCAGCACCACCCGGTCGAAGCCGGCGTCGGTGGCCTTGCGGACAGCCTCGACATAGCGTTTGGGGTCGTTGCCGCAGACCATCGCCTCGAGCATGTCGTCTACTCGCACGGTGGTCGACGCGGCGGCGAAGTTCACCGGGTTCGGCAACTCGCTCATTACTTTCCAGCCGCCGGTCATCCACCGATTCGTCGACAGCGCGGCCTCCGCGGCCTTGCGCTCGTCGGGATCGAAGGCGACACCGACCTCTACATAGCGTGGTCCCATGCCACCGGAATCTCGATAGGTGCGCGCCAGATCGGGATCGGGTTCGGTGGCGAACAGGCCGTCGCCGAGTTCGGCGGCGATCTCGGCCGCACGTGGACCACCCGCCGCGACAGCGATCTTCGGCGGTGTGTCCGGCAAATCGAAGATCCGCGCGTCCGACAGCGACAGGTAGCGACCGTCGTAATTGCGGTATCCGCCGCGCCACAGCAGGCGGATGATCTCGAGCGCCTCGCGCAACATCCGCTGCCGAACGAGCACCGGCGGGAATTCCTGGCCGACCACGTGCTCGTTGAGCCGCTCACCCGACCCGATCCCGAGGGTGAAGCGTCCGTCGGAGAGCAGCGCCGTGGTGGCGGCGGCCTGGGCGATGATCGCGGGGTGGTAGCGGATGATCGGGCAGGTCACACCGGTCGCGAGCTCGAGGCTGTCGGTGCGCGCGGCGATAGCGCCGAGTACCGACCAGGCGAACGGTGAATGGCCCTGATTGTCCAGCCACGGGTGGAAATGGTCGCTGATCTCGACGAAATCGAAGCCGACGGACTCGGCCCGAACGGCCTGGCGGACCAGTTCGTTCGGGTCGAAGGCCTCGGCCGCCAATTTGAATCCGATCTGCATGGCGAACCTCTCCGGGTCAGTGGCGTCCGAGGGCGTTGGCCAGTTCCTGCTTGTTCATCTTGGAGCGGCCGTCGATATTGCGGCGGCGGGCCTCTTCGTACAGTTCGTCGCGCGTCTTGCCGCTGCCCTTGGCCTGCTGACCGCCGCGACGGGAGGTGCCACTGGACTTGCCGCCGGATTTCCCGCCGGACGACGACCCACCCGACTTGGTCTCGCCGTGCTGGGCGCGGGTCTTGTTCACGGTGCGGGCGGCGATCTCCTCCGCGCGGTCCTCGCTGCGGCCCCGCTCACGCTCGGATTTCTTGACGTCCTTGTACTGACGTTCGCGTTTGTCGCTCCACGCTTGCTGCGGCATGAGTCTGCACCTCCTGGGTGGTGGGCGTTCTGCCTGCGGCCTACCCGGTGGGTGCCTGAAGAAACATCATGGTGCGTCGCGCTTGACGTAGTGATGGCGTCCACCGTTGGTGGGCGCCATCGCGGTTCTGGCCTTCAGATCAGACGAAGAAGTTCCAGATCAAATCGGCGATTGCCTGAAAGAAATCGATAAACATAGGTGTTCACCTCCTTCGTGAAATCTGGCCAGCTACCGGCCAGCGGCTGCAGGGGTCTTCGCAGTGTTGTGGCTGGTAGTGCGGCAGAAGCCTGGCTTCTATTCGCATATATCGAGGATACCCAGATAGCTGTTAGCAATAACTCAGCGATCGATCCATCTCGTATCGATACACGAATGAAGGAATTTGGTGTTACGTTGAGTACGGGATAGTTGTACGATCAGGACCAACCCGCGAGGCGCACCGTCGCGCCCCGGGCGCACAACGATCGTGCGGTGATCGAGGAGTACCGATGAAGTTACTTCGCTGGAGTGCCACCCGACCGGACATCGATCCGGGAGCGGTCGCGCTGCACGCGCGCAATGTCACCTTCGACTGGTCCGGCGTTCCCTTGCAATGGATGCCCGCCGAACCTGTTGCGGGACATTTGATCTGCGCCCTGAACATGCTGCTGCCCGAGGGCGAGCGCATGTTCATCGCCACCTACCGCGAGGCGCTGGCCTACGTCGAGGACGAGAAGCTGCGCGAGGACATGCTCGGCTTCATCGGCCAGGAATCCATGCACGCGGAAACCCACGCCAAGGTGCTCGTCGACATGCTCGCCGCCAACGGCGTCGACACCGCGCCGTACGAGCGGCAGATGGAATACCTGTTCCGGGTGACGCTCGGCAAGCGCGGCGAGGGTCGCGCGGGCAAGCAGATGCTGGTGGAACGGCTGGCGTTCATCGCCTGTCTCGAGCACTTCTTCGCCTGGCTCGGCAACTGGGTGCTCAATGCCGACCTGGAGAAGTTCGGCGCCGACCCGCGCATGGCCGATCTGTTCCGCTGGCACGGCGCCGAGGAGGTCGAGCACCGCAGCGTCGCCCATGATGTCGCCGAGTACTTCGGTGTCGGCTACCTGCGCCGCGGCGCGACGATGACGCTGGTCTTCCCCATCTTCCTCGCGCTGCTCCTGCGCGGCACGCGGTTCCTCGTGCATCAGGATCCGCAGCTGCCCGACCACGGGTATCCGAGGCTGATCGCGGGTGTGTTCGGTGCGATGTGGCGTGGCGCGATCCCCGGTGTGCCGTCGCTGCTGGTGAGCGCGCTTTCGACCTTTCAGCCGGGGTACAACCCGGAAAATGTCGGGTCGACCGCCCAGGCGCTGGCCTACCTCGCCGCCTCGCCCGGCGCACGCGCGGCGGCGTCATGACCGTCCGCGACATCCCCGGTGATCTGTACGGCAGGCATCGGCACGACCCGGGGATGCGGGTGATCGACACGATCGCCACCTTCCGGCTCCGGTGGAGCGCGCTGGTGAACCGTCGTGATCCGCGCTCGCGCGTCGCCGACCACCGGCTGCCCGTGGTCGTCACCGAACGCCGGATCGAGGCGCACGACCAGGACGTGGTGAGTCTGCGCCTCGAGTCGCCCGAAGGTCGCGTGCTGCCGCGCTGGCGTCCCGGCGCCCATCTGGATCTCGAGCTGCCCTCGGGCCGGTTGCGGCAGTATTCGCTGTGCGGTGATCCCGCCGACGCGCGCGCCTACCGG